>NZ_JBSKBQ010000001.1:0-1102500 GCF_053714375.1 Mesorhizobium sp. ArgA1 | reverse complement strand
TTAGGGTTTGGTCCGCAAGGGCCAAGCGGTAGCGGAGCGTTCTGTAAGCTGATGAAGCCATACCCGTGAGGGGTGGTGGAGGTATCAGAAGTGCGAATGCTGACATGAGTAACGTAAGGGGAGTGAGAGACTCCCCCGCCGAAAGACCAAGGGTTCCTGCTTAAAGCTAATCTGAGCAGGGTTAGCCGGCCCCTAAGACGAGGCGGAAACGCGTAGTCGATGGGAACCACGTTAATATTCGTGGGCTTGGAGGTAGTGACGGATCGCACAAGTTGTCCAATCTTATCGGATTGAACGGGCAGCGGAGCGGTTCCAGGAAATAGCTCCTCCTTATAAACCGTACCCGAAACCGACACTGGTGGTCAGGTAGAGTATACCAAGGCGCTTGAGAGAACTATGCTGAAGGAACTCGGCAAATTGCACGCGTAACTTCGGAAGAAGCGTGACCCTTTTCTACGCAAGTAGAGGAGGGTGGCACAGACCAGGGGGTAGCGACTGTTTATCAAAAACACAGGGCTCTGCGAAGTCGCAAGACGACGTATAGGGTCTGACGCCTGCCCGGTGCTGGAAGGTTAAGAGGAGGGGTGCAAGCTCTGAATCGAAGCCCCAGTAAACGGCGGCCGTAACTATAACGGTCCTAAGGTAGCGAAATTCCTTGTCGGGTAAGTTCCGACCTGCACGAATGGCGTAACGACTTCCCCGCTGTCTCCAGCATAGACTCAGTGAAATTGAATTCCCCGTGAAGATGCGGGGTTCCTGCGGTTAGACGGAAAGACCCCGTGCACCTTTACTATAGCTTTACATTGGCATTCGTAGTGGCATGTGTAGGATAGGTGGTAGGCTTTGAAACCTGGGCGCCAGCTCAGGTGGAGCCACCCTTGAAATACCACCCTTATTACTATGGATGTCTAACCGCGGCCCGTTATCCGGGTCCGGGACAATGTATGGTGGGTAGTTTGACTGGGGCGGTCGCCTCCTAAAGAGTAACGGAGGCGCGCGATGGTGGGCTCAGAACGGTCGGAAATCGTTCGCTGAGTGCAATGGCATAAGCCTGCCTGACTGCGAGACTGACAAGTCGAGCAGAGACGAAAGTCGGTCATAGTGATCCGGTGGTCCCGCGTGGAAGGGCCATCGCTCAACGGATAAAAGGTACGCCGGGGATAACAGGCTGATGACCCCCAAGAGTCCATATCGACGGGGTTGTTTGGCACCTCGATGTCGACTCATCGCATCCTGGGGCTGGAGCAGGTCCCAAGGGTATGGCTGTTCGCCATTTAAAGCGGTACGTGAGTTGGGTTCAGAACGTCGTGAGACAGTTCGGTCCCTATCTGCCGTGGGTGTAGGAATATTGAAAGGATCTGTCCCTAGTACGAGAGGACCGGGATGGACGGATCTCTGGTGGACCTGTTGTGGCGCCAGCCGCATAGCAGGGTAGCTATATCCGGACGGGATAACCGCTGAAGGCATCTAAGCGGGAAACCCACCTTAAAACGAGTATTCCCTGAGAACCGTGGAAGACGACCACGTTGATAGGCCGGGTGTGGAAGAGCGGCAACGCTTGAAGCTTACCGGTACTAATAGTTCGATCGGCTTGATCGTTCTCATTCCTTATGCTCATCTCGGCGCAATCCAAAGATTGTCGCCACGATGATCTGACCAGCGCTCACGCGTCGTATCGGCCTTCGGCCGGACGCTCCGCGAGGGCGCCGGAAAACCGGCGACGCGCAGTCGCGCTTGCGGGCTATGCCCGAAAGCCAACCGCAAAGGCGTCGCCTTGGCACAAAAACAGCTTCTCGAATAACGTGCGTTTTGCCGACCTGGTGGTTATGGCGGAGCGGCTGCACCCGATCCCATTCCGAACTCGGCCGTGAAACGCTCCAGCGCTGATGGTACTTCGTCTCAAGACGCGGGAGAGTAGGTCGCTGCCAGGTCTGCCAAACGCACGTTGCTTACATCAAGGATCAAACGATCCCGCATGAAGCGAAATCTTCTCTCTACGATTTTTGTGGTGCATGTCGTTATCCCAAAACCGCTAAGCACTTTTGGGCGACATGCATGAGGCCCGCCAACGGGAACACGGGCCGCGAAAGCGGCCCTTTCATTTGGTGGCAAAAACATATCCAGCAAGAAATTCCTTGCTGAATTCGGCAAGCAAGCGTTTGCCCAGACGGGACAAGCAAGAGCTTGCCCGGAGGTGACGCGGGGTGGAGCAGCCCGGTAGCTCGTCAGGCTCATAACCTGAAGGTCACAGGTTCAAATCCTGTCCCCGCAACCAACATCAAAAAGCCCGCCTCGTGCGGGCCTTTTTTGTATCGCGCAGCCGCCGCCGGCGGTTTTAACCTGCATTGCCGCCTGCTCGAGCCTTTCGGAAACATTCCACCTGCCGAGGCCGAAGATACTACGCCATGCTCGACGCGGAGCGTATGGCAGCCTGACTTTAACCCTTGGAGCCCCGACTAGCCCGGAGCGGATCAGTCGCCGCGGTGCTCAAATGCGGACGCTTGCGGTGGTATAAGTGAGGTCGTGACGGAGCGCCCGCGCCGGCGACAATGTCGTAGCTCCACAAATAGACCCCCGTATTTTGATCTGCGCGAAGCAGCCAGTCAGTCATAGCAGGAGACCTATTCAATGCCGCTCGAATGCATAAATCCCGACGATCTGCCGGTTCCGGAAATGTACAGCCAGGTCGTCGTCGCGACAGGAAGCAAGCTGGTGTTCGTCTCAGGCCAGCAGCCGGAAGACATACACGGCAAGCTCGTTGGCCATGGTGATTTCGCCGCCCAGGCGCGCCTGTCGTTCGGAAACCTTGGCCGTGCGCTTGCTGCCGCCGGCGCTCGGCCTGAGCAAGTCTGCAAGATCACAATTTACATCGTCGATTACAGACGCGACGAACACGTGCCGATCATCGAACAGGCCCAGATCGAGCTGTTCGGGGATCACAAGCCAGCAAACGTGGTGGTCGGGATAGCTGTGATGTCTCCTGGCTACCTGATAGAAATCGATGCGATCGCGGTCATCGACCCCTTGGGCTAAGCGAGGACGCGTCAAGGCGGCGGCATTGGCTGGCAAGGCAGGCAATTCAAGGCGAGCGAGCGGCATGGCATCGGCTGACGCAAAGCCCTGACAGATCATCTCATACGTGCTTGCGGCCGCCGGTTTCCCGGAACCAGCTGTCGGGGTAGGGGTACCACCAGGCCTGGATCGCCGGCTTGTGGTCGATGATCACCATCTTGGAGCGGCGGAAGGCGTCGAGCCCCTGGCGGCCGAGCTCGCGGCCAAGGCCTGAGGCCTTCCAGCCGCCAAAGGGCAGGGCGTCATTGTCGATCAGCGGGTTGTTGACCCAGACCATGCCGGCTTCGAGCCGCTCGGCCGCCTCGTGCGCCTCGGCGAGGTCGGTGGTGAACACCGAGGCGCCGAGCCCGAACGGACTGTCATTGGCAAGCCGGATCGCCTCGTCGAAATCCTTGGCACGGCAGATCGCGGCAACCGGCCCAAAACACTCTTCGCGCACGATCGCCATGTCGGGGGTGACGCCAGTCAGGATCGTCGGCTCGTAGAACCAGCCGGTGTTGTGCGCTGGCGGGATACGGCCGCCGGTGACTGCCTTGGCGCCGTTGCGAATGGCATCGTCGACCAGCCGCATCACTTTCGCCCGGGCGGCCTCGCTGACCAGCGGGCCGATTTCGGTCTTGTCCATGCCATTGCCGATGCGCAGAGCTCGCGTCTTCTCGGCGAACAGCTCGACGAAGCGATCATGCACCGAGTCCACGACAAAGAAGCGCTCGGCCGAAGTGCAGACCTGGCCGGTGAGGTGGAAGGCAGCGGTGACACTGCCGGTTGCCGCCACGTCCAGCGGGGCGTGCTGGCTGATGATCAGTGGATCGCTGCCGCCAGCCTCGATGACGCAGGGCTTCATGCGTTCGGCGCAGGCGACGGCCACCGCCTTGCCGGCGGCGACCGAGCCGGTGAAAGCAACGGCGTGAGTGCGGTCGGACGCGATCAGCGTCTGCGCTGTCGCCGCTCCGCCCGGCAGGCAAGACACCATGCCTTCGGGCAGCGAGCGGAACACGCTCATGTAGTCGAGCGTCGATAGCGTCGTCGCCTCGGCCGGCTTTATGATGCAGGCATTGCCAGCGGCAAGCGATGCCGCAACGGTCCAGCACATCAACAGGATCGGGAAGTTGTAGGGCATGATGTGGACGGAGACGCCGTAGGGCTCGTAGCGCGCATATTGGAACGAGCCGGCCTGCGTCGTGCCGGCGATCTTGCCGGCATCGTCACGCGCCATCTCGGCATAGTAGCGGAAGATCGGCGCACAATTGGCGATCTCGCCGATCGCTTCGGGATAGGGTTTTCCCATCTCGCGCACCATCAGCTCGGCGCAGCGGGTGAAGTCGGCCGCCTCGATGGCGTTGGCGACCGCATGCAGGTGTTTGGCCCGGCTCTTGGCGTCGAGCTTCTTCCAGGCGCCTTGCGCCGTGGTCGCGGCGGTCAGCGCGGCGTCGATCTCGCCATCGCTGGCTGAAGCGCTTGCGCCGACGGTTTCCAGCGTCGCCGGATCGATCACCGGTTTTGCCGGGCCGGTCATCGGCCGGTAGTCAGGGTTGACGAAGAGGGTCGGCCGGTCGGCGGAGAAATGCATTTTCGTCCTCCTCCACGTATGGAGCCTTTTTGAGAATTCGCCCTGCCGAGGCAGATGGCGTGGCTTTCGAGAACCGGAGCGCAGCGGACATTTGGGTCCGTGAGCACCGGAAGCGCAGAAAGCCGCGTCAGGTGTCCGGCAGGGTAGAATTATCGGAAAGGCTCAGCGGATCATGTAGACCTTCTTGATCGTCTCATGGACGGTGCAGACGCCTTTCCAGTCCTGCGGAAAGAATGCCGCCGTGTCTGGCTCGATCTCAATGACCTCGCCGGATTCATGGACATAGGTGCAGCGCCCTTCGAGGAAGTGGCAGAACTCGTCGCGGGTCACGTGGCAATGCCATTTGCCGGGGGTGCAGACCCACAGGCCGCATTCGGAGCGGCCTTCCGGTCCCTTGTAGAGCAACTTGCCCGAGGTGTGGGATTGCCCCTCGATCATGGTCGGGATGACGCCCCAGTCGACGAGGTCGGTGATGGCAAGCGGGGATTGCATGATGGGCGTGGTCATAGCGATTTCCTTGGAGCTCAGCGGCACATGAATGCCTTGGTCAGCGTTTGCGTGATGATGGAGGTGCCGGTCCAGCCGGCGGGGAAGAACACCAGCGTGCCGGCCTCGACCGGGATGTGTTCGCCACTCTCGTGGACATAGGTCCCGTGGCCCGACAGGAAATGGCAGAATTCGTCGGCGGCAAAGGTAACTTTGCGGCTGCCCGGTGTGCACGACCACAGGCCGCATTCGCTGGAACCGTCGGGATTCTGCGACAGGATTTTGCCCGAGGCACGCGGAGACCCCGATATGGTGTTGGAGCCCGCGCCCCAATCCTCCAGCTCCACGGTCGAAGCCTTTGGCCAGTGCGGTGTCGGCATGTGGTGCTCCCTGTTCAGCGATGTCAGGCCAGCATGTAGACGTTGCGCAGGGTCTCGTGGACCGTGCATTCGCCCGTCCAGCCGGCAGGGAACATGACCACGGTCCCGGCGGAGACTTCTATCACTTCGCCGACATCCGACCGGTAGGTCGCGCGGCCGGCGACGAAATGGCACAATTCATCGCGCGGGATCGAGAGGCGCCAGCCGCCCGGGGTGCACACCCAGATGCCGGATTCCGGCTGGTTGTTCGGCCCCTTGTGAACGAGCTTGCCCGTCGAATGCGACGCGCCGTCCAGCGCGTCAGGCTGGGCGCCCCAGTCGACGAGGTCGGTGCGGGTGGAGGCCCGGTAGAGGTGCGGTGCGGAGGAGGTCACAGCAGCGCCTCCAGCAGCCCGGCCGCCTTCTCCGGACCGTTCTGCGCCTGCATCTGCGCCGAGGTTTTGGCCAGCTTGGCCTTCATCGTCGGGTCGGTCAGGCAGGTCTCGATCCGGCTGATCAACTGGGCATCGCTCCAGTCATAGCGCGGCATGCCGAAGCCGTGGCCGGTTTCCTGGACCCGGGTGGCGTTGTCGTGGCCGTCCCAGACATAGGGCATTATGATGGCCGGCTTGCCGAAATAGAGGCACTCGGTGAACGAGTTGTTGCCGCCATGGTGGATCACCGCATCGACCTGCGGGATCACCGAAGGCTGCGGGAACCAGCTCTCGACAATGACGTTGCCGGGCACATCCGTGTACTGATCCTTGTAGCCACCGACATTAACCAGCGCGCGGTAGCGGGTCTTGCCCAACGTCGCGATGATGCGCTTCAACAAATCGACATCGCCGGCGCCGAGGCTGCCGAAGGAGACATAGAGCAGCGGCCCGTCATTGTTCTCGACAAAGGTCGGTACTGTGTAGGGTTTCTCCTGCCGCACGCAGCCTTCGAGGTATTGGAACTTTGCCGGGTCGAGTGGATTGCGGCGCTTGAACTTCGCTGCTTCGGGGTAGAGCAGCAGGTTGAGATAGGGCGAGGCCTCGAAGAACTGGCCGATCGGGTAGGGCGCCTCATTGTTGGCAGTGAGGAAAGCGTTGAAGTCGTCATGGATCGGCTTGATCACCGCGTTGAAGTGATCGCGGTAGCGCTGGTGGCCGACATGGTCGTTCTCGCCGCAGCCCGACAGATGCGGCGGGATGTCCTCATCCTCGATCTCGTTTTCCGAGCAGGAGATGACGCGCACCCAAGGCTTGCCGAACTGCTTGATCGCCGGGAACAGGATGACGTTGTCGACGCAGATCACGTCCGGCTTGATGGCGGCCAGAACGCGCGGCAGATCCTTCTGCGCCCACTTTACGCTGTCGACGATCGCCGTCCAGCAATCCTTCACATAGTTGTCGACCTGGTCGTAGGGCGATTTGCGGAAGTTCGGGATGTGGCCGTTGATGAAATCCTCCCAGAATTTCGCCATCTGCTCGGGCGGCATCGGTTCCGACAGGTTCACCGGATGCGCCTCGAAGCCGTAGCCCTTGTAGACATCGACGAAGCCGGGGTCGGACAGGAACACAGCCTTGTGGCCGCGTGCCTCGACGGCTTGCGCGATGCCGACGGAATTGAGCGCCGGGCCGTAGGCCGCTTCCGGAAAAAACGCGATCGTCTTCTGCGCCATCAGGCTTCTCCTCTCATTCCTCAAAAATTCTGACATCGGCGGCATCCCAACCGAGTTCGACCTGGTCACCCGAGGAGACCGGCCGGCGGTCGGCGGCGTCGGCAGTGACACGCACCAGGAAGGGTTTTGGCGACAACGGCGTGCGGACATGCAGTTGCAGGTCGAGCCCGTGATAGGCCAGTGCCTCGACCGTGCCGGTGGTGCGGTTGGCAGTCCGAGCCTCCGGGAACAGTCGGAGGCGTTCGGGCCGCACCGAGGCAACTGCGGATGCGCCTGACGTGAGCGTGGCGGGAACCTTGCCGGTAACACGCACACCGTTCGCGGCGACCACGCCATCGGCTGTCGCTTTACCGGCCACGAAATTCATCACCCCAATGAAGTCGGCAACGAAACGGTCGGCGGGATGTTCGTAGATCGCGTGCGGCGTGTCGCATTGCAGCAGTCTGCCGTCCCTCAGCACCGCCATGCGATCGGCCATGACCAGCGATTCCTCCTGATCGTGGGTGACGATGACGAAGGTGATGCCGACTTCGTGCTGCAGCCGCTTAAGCTCCAGCTGCATGGCGCCGCGCAGCTTCTTGTCGAGCGCGCCGAGCGGTTCGTCGAGCAGCAGCAGGCGAGGCCGCTTGACCAAAGCCCTGGCGAGCGCGACGCGCTGCTTCTGGCCGCCCGACAATTGCTCCGGCTTGCGGTCGGCGAAGGGGACGAGTTCGGTGGTCGCCAGGATCGCGTCGACGCGGGAGCGTATCTCAGCCGTCGGCAAGCGCTCCATTTCGAGGCCATAGGAGACATTGGCGCGCACGCTCATATGCGGAAACAGCGCGTAGGACTGGAACATCAGATTGACCGGCCGCTTGTTGGGCGGGGTTCTCGCGATATCGCGGCCGTCCAGAAGGATGCGCCCGTCCGTGGGCGTCTCGAAGCCGGCCAGCATACGCAAGAGCGTGGTCTTGCCGCAGCCGGAGGGGCCGAGCAGGGCGAAGAACTCGTTCTCCCTGATGTCGAGCGAGATGCCGTCGATGGCGGTGACGCGGCCGAAATTCTTCGACACATTGTCGATGGCCAACAGCGTGCGCGGCTCGCTCATTGGCCGATGATCCCACGGTTGAGCCGCTGCGACAGGGTGAGCGCGGTGATGCTTACAGCCATGACGATGGTTGCCAGCGCGTTGATCTCCGGCGTGATGCCGAAGCGGATCATGGCGTAGATCTGCATCGGCAGAGTGGTCGAGGCGCGGCCGGCGCCGGCGGTGAAGAAGGCGATGATGAACTCGTCGACCGAGAGCGTGAAGGCAAGCAGTGCGCCGGCAATCACCGCCGGCAAGATGACCGGCAAGGTCACACGCCGGAAAGTGGTGATCGCGGAGGCGCCGAGATCGGCGGACGCCTCGACGATCGACCAGTCGAAACTCTTCAGCCTTGCACGCACCACCGAACAGACGAAAGCGAGGTTGAAGACGACATGGGCGAGGATGATGGTGTGCAGACCCATGGTGAGGTTAAGCATGGAAAAGAACGACAGCAGCGCGATGGCCAGCACGATGTCGGGGATGATCATCGGCGCGAAAATCAGTGCCTCGAGACCTTTGCCATACTGCCGGCGCATCTCGACGCCGATGGCCAGCAGCGTGCCGAGCAAGGTGGCGATTGCGGTCGAGACCAGTGCCACGATCAGCGTGTTCAGCGCGGCTGAGAGGATGGCGGAATTGTTGGCCAGCGAGGCGTACCATTTCAACGAAAAGCCCGACCATGCCGTCGGCAGTCCGCCTTCGTTAAAGGATAGCGCCACCAGCACGGCGATCGGGATGTAGAGGAAGGCGAAGACGAGGCTCAGCACGACCCAGAGCGTGCGCCGCGTGGCCGGGGAGCGCTCAGCCATCCGCGCCTCCGTACGCCTCTGCCGCACGCCCCGCGGCGCGGTCGGCGGCAAGCGCCTGCGCCATCAGCACCAGGAGCATGATGGCGATCAGCGCCATGGCCAAGGCTGCGCCGAACGGCCAGTCATTGGCGGTCAGGAACTGGTCGTAGACGAGATTGCCGATCATCTGGAAGCGGCCGCCGCCGAGCAGCGCCGGGGTGACGAAATTGCCGATTGACAGCACGAAGACGAAAACCGCGCCGGCGGCGATGCCAGGCACCGTCAGCGGCAGGATGACACGGCGGAAGGTGGTGGCGGCCGAAGCGCCAAGATCGCGCGAGGCTTCGGCGAGTTCCGGGTTGAGCCGCGACAACGGCGCGTAGCAGGCGAGGATGACGAAGGGCAGATAATTATAGACCAAGCCGGCGATGACGGCGCCTTCGGTGTAGAGCATCGACGGCGGCTCGCCGGTGTAGCCAAACCAGCGTAGCAACTGGGTGATCAGGCCCTCGCGGTTGAGCAGCACGATCCAGGCATAGGTGCGGATCAGATAGTTGGACCAGAATGGCAGCACGGCGAAGAACAGGAAAATTGGCTGCCAGCGGCGCGGGGCGGCCGCGATGGCATAGGCGGCGGCATAGCCGATCACCACCGCTATCATGGTCGCCGTGCCGGCGATGCGCGCCGACTTGAGGAAGATGCCGGCATAGAGCGGGTCGAAGACCAGCCCGAAATTCTCCAGAGTGAAGGTGTAGTCGATGCCGCCATAGATGCCGCGCCGGAAGAAGGCGAGCGCCAGCACCAATGCGCATGGCACCACCATCAGCGCGGTCAGCCAGACCAGCGCGGGGGCCATCAACAGGGAGGAGCGAAGTCGGGTCTGGGACAATTCTTCAGGTACCGCTCAAGGCCGGCGACAGAAGCGCCGCTGGCCGCGATGTCTGCGCCGCTTACTGTGCGGCCTTGATCTCGCTGACGATCTTGGAATAGTCGCGCTGGGCCTCTCCGACGTCACGCAGCTGTTCGAACTTGACGAGGTCGGCCACCGGCATCGCCATATTTGGGAATTTGGCCAGGAAATCGGCAGGCAGGCTTTCCATCGCCGGCTTGTTCGGCACTTTATAATCGATGTTCTGCGCCGCCCAGGCGTGGTTCTTGGCGTCGAGCATGAAGTTGATGAACTTGAAGGCGTCGTCCTTGTGCTCGGAAGCCTTCATCACCACCATCGTGTCGACCCAGAGGTCCGAACCTTCCTTGGGGATGACATATTTGATCTCGGGCTTGTCGGCGATGCCGTAATTGCACCAGCCGTCCCAGGCCTGCACCATAAGCGCCTCGCCGGAAACCAGCTTGGAATAGAAGGTGGTGTCGTCATAGGCCAGCAGGGTCTTCTTGGCCGAGATCAAGAGGTCCTTGACCTCGGCCATCTTGGCCGTGTCGGTCTCGTTGACGGAATAGCCCTTGTCGAGCTGCCCGGCGGCCAATAGCCAGCGGTCGGTCGCCAGCATGGTGGTCTTGCCCTTCAACTCGTCGGAAGGCGCGAGCAGGTCGCTCCAGCTGGTGGGCGCCGTCTTGACCAGATCCGAGCGGTAGCAGAGACCCGTTGTGCCCCAGGTGTAGGGGACGGAGAAGGTGTTGCCGACATCATGCGGCAGTTTGGTCGCTTCGGGGTAGAGGTTGGCAAGGTTGGGGATCTTGGCATGGTCGACCGGCTCGGTCAGGCCAAGCTTGTTCAGCACCTCGGCGAAGGGCGAGGAGACGAACACCACGTCATAGCCCTTGCCACCAGCGGCAATCAGCTTGCCCATGATCTCTTCATTGGTGGCGTGCACCACCACCTCGCCGGAGACGCCGGTGGCGGTCTTGAAGGCGGCCATGGCGTCGGGCGCCATGTAACCGTCCCAGTTGGAAATGACGAGGTCGGCGGCCATCGCCTGCGCCGATAGCGTCAGGGCGAGGCCGAGAGCGATTGAAGATATTTTGAGCGCACGGCGCCGCAGGCTGGTAGCGGTCATGGCAGACTCCCATTCGGGTTGATCGTCGAATTCATTCGCTGGACCAAGCCGGCGATCCGCGCCGTTGCCTCGATCCTGTTCCCTCGGTCTTTTCTCGCCGATAGTGATGACAGTACTATTGCAGAAAAAAGTACGTCAATCCATAATTTGTAAACCGACCGAAGAATCCGGCCGATTGCCCTTACACCGGGGATCGGCCAAACCATGCGGTCACATTCGCAATCGAGAATTGTCATGCAAGCCGCAGCCCGACGACCTCGCACCAACCATCTCGATCTGGCGCAGCGCATCCTCGATGTGGCGCGCCAGCGCGGTTTCGAGCCCGGCGCCCGCCTGCCCGAGCAGCAGATTGCCTCTCTCTGCAATGTCTCGCGTACACCAGTGCGGGCGGCACTCAGGCTGCTTGCCGGTCAGGGTGTCGTGCGCTGGGAGGCCGATTCCGGTTATTATTTGGCGGTCGACCTTGCCGCGCAGCCGGCCATCGCGGCCGAGCTTCCAAGCGCTGAGGAAGACGAACTTGCCGAAGCCATCCTGCGCGACCGCTCGGCGCGTCGGCTGGACCCGACGGTGACCGTCGCGGGGCTGATGCGGCGGTACGATGCCGAGCGAAAGACGGTACTAAAAGCACTTAACAAACTGACCGATGAGAATCTGCTCGACCGAGCGCCCGGCCAGTCCTGGCTTTTCCGCCGTGCGCCCGACGATCCGGAGGCGCAAGGCGAAAGCTATGAATTCCGCTTGCTGTTGGAGCCCGCGGCGATCCTGGCGCCCGGCTTCCGGCTGGACGGCGCGCGGGCTGCCGCGTTGCGCCAGGGCATGGAATCGCTATCGGTACTGCCAGACGCAAGCTTCGACACGCGCGAGTTCCAACGGCTGGATATGGATTTCCACGGCATGATCGCCGAGGGTTGCGCCAACCGCTTTGTGTCCGACGCGCTGGCCGATCATCTCCGCCTGCGCCGGCTGCCCGGCATTTATACCGGTGTCAATGTCTTTCGCCTGCGGCAATCGCTGCTGGAACATCTGAATATACTCGACCATCTTGAAAACCGGCAGTATGAGGTGGCTGCCGATCTGCTTCGCATCCATCTGCGGCTCTCCCGCAACCAGCGACCGCAAGCAGCCAGCCGCGGGGCCCCCGCACTGTTCGGCATGATCAGCCGACCGGACTGAACCGGACTGAAGAGGAATAATTGACGCGTAAAGCCAGCCCGACCATCGCGCTGTTTCCCGAAGCCAGTTTCGGGGCCGCGTTGAATTGCGTTGGTATCGCGCAGGCATTGCGTGCCCGGGGCGCTCGCCCCGTCTTCATCTGCCATGCCGGTTTCTCTGGCGTCTTTGCCGGCTATGGTTTCCAGGAATACCAGCTGCCGACCGACGAGCCGTTGAGCGACAGCGAGCGCCAGAGCTATTGGCAGGCCTTCGTGCGCCGGCATTTGCCGCATTTCCGGCTGAGCCCGATCGACCAGCTCGAAACCTACGTCGCGCCGACCTGGCAGGCGATCGTCGATACTGCTGTCAACGCAGAAGCGCCGCTACGGCAATTGCTGGCGAGGCTGAAGCCGGATGCGGTGGTGCTCGACAATGTCATCATGTTCCCGGCGATCGCCGCGGCCGGCTGTCCATGGGTGCGTGTCGTCTCCTGCGCCGAGACCGAGCTGCCCGACGCCAATGTGCCGCCCTATCTTTCCGGAATGGCTGCCGACGACCCGCAACGCGCTGCGTTCGAGGCGCGCTATCTCTCGGCTGCGGCGCCCGCGCATGACCGCTTCAACCGTTTTCGCGCGGATGCCGGCCTGGCGCCGCTGCCGAAGGGCCTGTTCCTCGAAACGTCGCCCGAGCTCAACCTGCTTCTAACGCCGGCGATCGTGCGGCGCGAGCGCGTCGAGCCGCTCGACCCCAAGCGTTTCGTTTATCTCGAAGGCTGCGTGCGTTCGGAAGGACCCTTCGAGGTGCCGGTGTTTCCGCGCAATGGTGGGCCGCTGGTCTATGTCAGCTTCGGCAGCCTCGGCGCCATGGATGTCGGGCTGATCGAGCGCATGCTTGCTGTCTTCGACCGGCTGCCGGCGCGCTTCATCGTCAATGCCGGCGGCTTGCGCGACGCCTATCGTGCAGTGCCGGACAATGTCTATCTCGACGCCTGGTTTCCGCAGCCTTCGGTGGTGGCGAAGTCGGACCTGTTCATTCACCACGGCGGAAACAACAGCTTTTGCGAGGCGCTGCGCTTCGGCGTGCCGTCGCTGATCATGCCCTATTGCTGGGACGGTCACGACAATGCGCAACGCGCGGGAGAGACGGGCGTCGGCGACCATATCGGCCGCGACGCCTGGACCGAAGGGGGATTGGAGAGAGCCATTCTCGGCCTGCTGGCCGACGATGTGATGCGCGCCCGCCTCAGGGAGAATGCAGCCCGGATGGCGCTGAGCCCTGGAACGGATGTGGCCGCGCAAGCCATACTCTCTCTCATAGGTACGTGAACGAAATGGACAAAAATACGGATACCGCGACAACCTTCAACGGCATCGACCCCAAGAGCTGGCTCGCCCGGCACGGCATCAACGAAGTAGAATGCCTGGTGCCGGATATGAACGGCGTGCTGCGCGGCAAGGCGCTGCCGACGGCGAAATTCCTCAAGGCGCTGGAAGACCGCGCACTGTTCCTGCCGAGTAGCGCTTTCCTGGTCAGCATCGACGGCCGCTATTCCGGCTCGATCGACGAAGGCTTTGCCTATCAGGACCCGGACATGCGCATGGTGCCCGATGTCTCGACGCTCTGCCTGGCGCCAGGCGGCGGCGCCGGCAAAGCCTACGTCTTCGCCGACGCCTTCCACATGGATAGCGACGGCCCGTGGATGGCCTCGCCGCGCCATGTCCTGCGTGCCGTGCTCGATCTCTATCGGCAGCGCGGCTGGCGCGCGGTGGTGGCGCCGGAGGTGGAATTCTACCTGACCGCGCACAATCCCAATCCCGATCAACCGCTGACCGCGCCGGTGGGCGGCAATGGCCGCGCTGAGGGTTCGCAGCATCCCTATGACATGGTTGCGCTCGAGGAATACGAGCCGGCCATCCGGCGCATCTATGAGTATGCCGCGGCAGCCGGGCTGCCGCTCGACACGCTGATCCATGAATCCGGACCGGGGCAGTTGGAGATCAACCTGCTCCATGGCGATGCGGTGCAGCTTGCCGATCAGGTGCTGCTGTTCAAGCGGCTGACGCGCCAGGCCGCGCAGCAATGCGGCATGCATGCCACGTTCATGGCCAAGCCGCATGCGACACAGGCCGGCAGCTCGATGCACTTGCACATGTCTGTGGTCGACGAGAAGACGGGTGCGGCGCTGTTTGCCAGCGCCGACGATGCCGACACCGAAATGTTCGGCCACTTCATCGGCGGCCTGCAGACGTACGTGCCCGAGATCATGCCGCTGTTTGCACCGAATGTGAACTCGTTCCGCCGTATCCGGCCAAACCACAGCGCGCCGGCCAATATCGAATGGTCGCATGACAACCGCTCCTGCGGGTTGCGCGTGCCGGCCGGTGGGCGCGCCGCAAGGCGGGTGGAAAACCGTCTGCCTGGCGCCGATAGCAACCCCTATCTGGCGCTCGCCGGCTCTCTGCTTGCCGGCTATCTCGGCGTCGAGCAGAAGCTCGCGCGCTCGGCCGAGGCATCGGGCAATGCCTACAAGATCAAAAGCACGCTGCCGAAAACCATGGAGGAGGCGCTCGACCGCTTCACCGCCTGCGAGCCGGTGCGGGCGCTGCTCGGCGAGGATTTCTTCCAGACCTATCTGCGCGTCAAGAGCGTCGAGCTTGATCTGTTCCAGAGCGTTGTGACGAGCTGGGAACGCGACCACCTGTTGCTGAAGGTGTGATCATGGCCTCCAGTCCAACAGGTTTCAATTCCGGTCTCGATATCGGCAAATCCTACTATGTCGCCACCGCCAATCCGGCGCCGGACCATCCGGCGCTGGTGGGAGATGTCGACGCCGACCTGGTGGTGGTCGGCGGCGGCTGCACCGGCCTGTCCGCCGCCCTTCATGCCGCTGGGCGCGGCCTGAAGGTGGTGCTGCTTGAAGGCGGCAAGATCGGCTGGGGCGCGTCAGGCCGCAATGGCGGGCAGATGATCCCGGGCTTACGCAAAGGCGCCAAGGGCTTGGTCAAGGCTTTCGGGCCGGAGCGGGCGAAGGCGCTGTTCGACCTCGCCTTCGAGGCGCGTGGCCTGGTGCTCGATATCATCGAGCGCCATGCCATCGATTGCGACCTGAGGCTGACCGGCCATCTGGTCGGCGCGGTCAACGGCTCCGATCTCAAGGACCTGGAAGAAGAGGCCAAATGCCTCGACAGCGCGATGAAGTTCCGCGACGTCGAGATCCTGTCTGCGGCCGACGCTCGAGCCAAGGTCGACACGCCCTATCTCGGCGCCATGTATGAACCGCTCGGCGGCCACATGCATCCGCTGAACTACACGCTCGGGCTTGCCCGTGCCGCGACTGCCGCCGGTGTCATCATCCACGAAAATTCCGTGGCGGTGAAACTGGAGCGGGAACCGTCGATCCGGGTCTCGACAGCAAGGGGGTCGGTCAGCGCCAAACATGTCGTGCTGGCGGGCGACGCGTTGCTGCACGGACTGGAGCCGCGCGTCAACAGCCGCATCATGCCGGTCGGAAACTACATCGTCGCCACCGAGAAGCTGGAGGGCAAGCGCAATGTCATCCCGGCCAATGTCGCGGTGTCCGATACGCGCTTCGTCGTCAACTACTACCGCATGTCGGCGGACGGACGGCTTCTGTTCGGTGGCGGCGAGCGCTACACGCCATCGCCGCCAACCGACATTGCCGGCTTCGTGCGGCCGCATATGGAAGCCACCTTCCCGCAGCTGAAAGGCTGCCGCATCGACCATGCCTGGGGTGGGCTGGTGTCGGTGACGACGTCGCGGCTGCCGCATGTCGGGCACTATGGCGAGGTCTATTTCGCGCATGGCTATTCCGGCAAGGGTGTCATCCTGTCGACGCTCTCGGGCAAGCTCTTGGCTGAAGCCATCACCGGCGATGCCGCGCGGCTCGACCTGTTCTCGACACTGATGCCGCTGCCGTTCCCCGGCGGCACGGCGCTGCGCGGTCCGCTCTATGTGCTGGGCATGTTGTGGTACGCGATGCGCGACCGCATCAAGCACTGAGGCTGCGGCGAGACGATGGAGAGGTTTTGCACCGCGCTATGATGCGCGGGCAAGAAAGGTCTGGTAGTCGGATTTTGCCTGCAGCAAACGAACGATGTTGTTGCGTGATCCGCGGATGTCAGCGCGGCCTTGTCGGGCGCCAGGATCGCCGCGGCATCATCGGCGCCTGCGACGAAGATCTGGGTGATTTTGGGTCATGGTCACCGGCTATGTTTCAAACGAGTGCTGGTGAAAGTCCAGCGGACGATTCGGGCTCGGCACTTATGGCGGCGCCGGAGTCCGGCAAGCGGCTGGCCTTGCCGCGTGGATCCGCTCAGTAGCCAAGCGCCATTCCGTCCTTGCGGGGATCGGAGGCGCCAGTCAGCGTTCCCTTGTCCCAGTCGATCAATACGACCTGGCCGCCGCCGAGCGGATGGTGCGGCTCGGTAATGGCATGGCCGCGCCTGCGCAGGCCGGCGATGGCCCCGGCGGGCACGTTGCGCTCAGCTTCCACCATGCCGTCATTGTAGAACACACGCGGCGCATCCAGCGCCTGCTGTGGATCCATGCCGAAGTCGATCATGTTGGTCAAAAGATGCACATGGCCGAAAGGCTGGTAGCCGCCGCCCATGACGCCGAACGGCATAACCACGCGGCCATTCCGGGTCGCCATTCCGGGCATGATCGTGTGCATCGGCCGCTTGCCGGGTGCGATCGCATTGGGATGCCCGGGATCGAGCCGGAAGCTTGAGCCGCGGTTCTGCAGCACCACGCCGGTCTTCGGGCTGACCACGCCGCTGCCGAACGAATAATAGGTCGAGTTGATGAAGGAGACCGCGTTGCGGTCGCGATCGACCACGGTGATGTACACCGTGTCGCTGCCCGGCAGGTCCAGCTTCGGCAGATGCGTCATCGCCCGCGCGGGGTCGATCTCGGCGCGCAGCCGGTCGGCATAGGCGGCGGACAAGAGCTGCTTGACCGGCGCCGGGACCTGGTCCTGGTCGCCCACAAAACGGTCGCGGTCCTGGTAGGCCAGCCGCCCGGCCTCGATCTCGAGATGCAGCCGCTCGGCGCCATTGGGGTCGAGCCCGCCGAGCTTGAATCCCGACAGCACATTCAGCATCAGAAGTGCCGTCAGCCCCTGGTTGTTCGGCGGCATCTGGTGGATGTCGTAGCCGCCGTAAGAGGTGCTGACCGGCGCCACATAGTCGCCCTCGGTCGCCGCGAAATCCTCTTGGCTATGCAGACCGCCCAATTCCTTGAGCCGGCGCACCATATCGTCGGCAACCGTGCCTTCATAGAAGCCGGCACGGCCCTGTTTGGCAATGATGCGCAAAGTGGCGGCGAGTTCCGGCTGGCGGTGGACGTCGCCGGCCCTGGGCGCCTTGCCGCCGGGCAGGAAAATGCGCGCGGCGTGTTCGTCGGCGGAAAGGTCGGTCTCCGGTTCGGCCCAGTCGAAGGCGACGCGGTCATGCACGACATAGCCGTTCTCGGCATAATGAATGGCCGGCGCCAGCACCTCGGCGAGGTCCTTGCTGCCATGGTCCTGCAGCAGCCGGCACCAGGCATCGATGGCGCCCGGCACCGTCACCGCGTGCGGCCCCTCTTTTGGAAGCTCGCTGAAACCCTTATCCAGGTACCAGTCGACGGTCGCGGCCGCCGGCGCGCGGCCTGAGCCGTTGAAGGCCAGCACCTCACCTTGTCCCGCCGGGCAATAGAGCACGAAACAATCGCCGCCGATGCCGGTCGATTGCGGCTCAACCACGCCCTGCACGGCGGCGGCGCAGATTGCCGCGTCCATGGCATTGCCGCCGGCGCGCAGCATCTCGATCGCCGCAAGCGTCGACACCGGGTGCGAAGTCGCGGCGACCGCTTCGGTGGCACGAACCGGCGAGCGGCCGGGAAACTGGAAATCACGCATTCTGTCTTTGTATCCCTTGGTCTGATGGATGCGACATTTCCACCATCGCGTAATACAACACGGCAGCAGATCGTTTCGGCTTGTCGGCGCAGCCCATATCAATTCTCCTGATTATGCGCCGGTCATGTTTCATGCACGGACCCGATAGGGCGTCAGCCAGGTCTCCAGGGCATTCAGGGCCGAGATGATCGTGAAATTGATGCTGAGGTAAATCGCGCCGGCAGCCACGAAAACTTCCACCGCGCGATAGGTCTGAGAAATCAGCCCCTGGGCGATGCCCGTCACTTCCATCAGGGTGACGATCGATGCGAGCGACGTACCCTTCACCATGAGGATGATCTCGTTACTGTAGCTTGGAATGGCTTGGCGCAGCGCCAAAGGCAGAACGAGGAGGCGCAGGGTCTGGAGCCGTCTCATGCCTAAGGCAGAGGCCGCCTCGACAAGGCCACGCGGCACACCCTGTATCGCACCCCGCAGGATTTCACTGCCATAGGCCGCGGTATTGAGACTGAGCGCGATGATGGCGCACCAATAGGGCTCGCGAAACAGCCACCAGAGCCCAACTGCCTGAAGTGTAGGGCGGAACTGGCCGAGGCCGTAATAGATGAGGAATATCTGGACGAGCAATGGCGTGCCGCGAAAGACGGCAACGAAGGAGCGTATGGGCCAGACCAGCATCCGATGGTTTCCCTGCTGCGCCAGTGCGAGCAACAGGGCCAAGGCAAAGCCCATTGCGATCGACAGCCCCGCAAGCTGCAAGGTCAGCGGCAAGCCGGAGAGAAGGGTTGGAATGATCTCGCCAAAGAAATGCAGGTCGATCATGCGTGGACCATGCCTCGCCACGCTCGTGCCTCGCCGTAGCGGAAGACCGATCCGGTCACCGCGGCGATGAGGAAATACAGCGCCGCAGCGGCCAGGTAAAAGACGAAGGGCTCCCTCATCGATCCTGCGCCGATCTGAGATTGCCGCATCAATTCCACGAGACCGATCACGGAGATCAAGGCTGAATCCTTGAGCACGAGTTGCCAGACATTTCCGAGCCCCGGCAGGGCGTGCCGCATCAATTGTGGAATGATGACGAGGCGTAGCGATTGGAACCGGGACAGGCCCAAAGCCTTGCAAGCCTCGAACTGGCCGGAATCGACGGCGAGATATGCTCCGCGATAGACCTCGGCTTGATAGGCGCCCGAAATGATGCCGATTGCCAGGACGCCGGTCGCAAATGTCGGGAGCCCGACGAAGCCGGCGCTCCCGAAGAATTTTCCGATCTCGGTCAAGGCGATGCTACCGCCATAGTAAAGCAGGTAGATCGTCAACAGATCGGGCACGCCCCTGAAAACCGTGCCATAGGCCTTGGCGACCCATGACGGTATTGCCCTCGTGGAAAGCCGGCCACCCGCAGCCATTGCGCCGAAGAGGGCGCCGAGCAGGAAGCCGACGGCCGACAGCGCAAACGTCACGCCTGCTGCCAAGAGCAGCGCGCCGCCCCAGCCGCCCTTGCCCAGGGACAGGATATGGAGTGCATCGGTCATGTGAAACCTGATTGATCAGGGGTGTCCGGCCGATCGGCCGACCCGACCGGCCGAACAAGTCCCAAGTGGCTACTTGACCGGCGTCACGTCCGTTTTCACCCATTTTTCCGAGATGCTCTTGATGGTGCCGTCGGCGATCGCGGCGCTGATCGCGTCGTTAAGCATCTGCTTGAGCTTGGTGTCTTCCTTCCTCAGGCCCGCACCGGTTCCGGCGCCGAACAGGCCGCCGACAAAGCCCGGCCCCGCTACCGTGAAGCCCGCGAATTCGGGTTTTGCGAGCGTCGCGGCGAGCGCCGTCTTCTGAGCGAATATCGCATCGATGCGGCCCGCGGCCAGATCGAGATCATGCTGCTCAGTCGTCTTGTACTCGCGGATCTCCACCGTGTCGCCGAAGTATTTCTTGACGAATTCGAGCATGGCTGTGGCCGCCTGGACGCCGACCACTTTGCCCTTCAGCAATGGCTTCAACTTTTCGATCGCGGCCTTGGAAGCAGCCTCATCGTCCAGTTTGAATTTCTCGGTCGAAGCGCCGAGCTTCCCCAGGTCGCTATCCTTGGCGGCTGCGAAACCACCGGGGTCGATCGCATAAGGCTGGGTGAAGTCGATGGTCTCGAGGCGCTTCGGTGTGATGAACATGCCGGCCATGATCACATCGAACTTGCCGACCTTCAGCGAAGGAATAAGACCGTCCCAATCCTGAGCGATGATGGTGCATTTGACCTTCATCCGCTCGCAAAGATTGTTGGCGAGATCGATCTCCAGTCCGTCGAGCTTGCCGTCGGCGTTGGTGAAGTTCCACGGAGCGTAGGCGCCCTCCGTGGCGATGGTTATGGACTTGGGCGCGTCCTCGGCCAACGCTGTGTGCATGAAGCCGAACATGCTGAGTGCGGCCGCAACTGCGGCCAAACGATTGAATTTCATTTGGTTCCCCTTTTTTTGATAGGCTGATTGAACTGCTCCCACGCCCGGCCGCATTGCCGGCTCGAGGCCATTCCTGCCCGGCCGGCTTTCGTCACCGGCTGGGACTCACGAACTCGGCCAACAGCGGTGCCGTGCCGAGAATATGTTCCTGCATCACCCTTTCCGCGTGAAGTTGGTCGCCTGAACGCAAGGCCGCGATCACGGCGGCATGCTCCTCGCGCGCAGAATGCGGTTTGTGAGCGTCATCGAACCAAATCCGCATGTATGGCTCTATCACCACGTGCAGCGCCGAGATCTGGTGGATGAGCTTGGGCCTTCCGCTAAGCGCACAGATTCGGCCATGGAATTCCTGATGGCGGGCCACCCAGTCGCTGCTGCCGGTCTGGCCTGCGCGTTCCATGCGATCGAGCAGGCGCTCGAACTCTTCGAGCTCCTCCTCGTCGATCCGTGGCATCGCCAGCCTGACGGCGAGTCCTTCCAGAACCGAACGTATCTCGAAGATCTCGTAAAGCTCATCAACCGTGAGGCCAGCGACGACACATCCCCGATTGGGGCGCAGGACCACCAGGCCGTCGGAAGCCAGGCGCCGAAAGGCTTCCCGCACAGGCATGCGGCTCATACCGATCTCGGCGGCAATCTCTTCGGGGATTAGCCGTTCACCCGGTTTGTAACGACCCAGGCGAAGCGCCCGCTGAAGATGCCCGTACGCCTCCTCTTCTGCAGTAGCGGACATGCGTGTGTCGACGCTGAAGGCTGCTGGCACTTTGGCACCCCCGGAAAGTATTTTTGTATCCACGTATCATCAAATCCGGATTTGGCTGGAGCGTCAATACCCGACAATGACGAAGTAGGGAGGAAGGTGGGCGATCTCGACCGCTTCAAAGGCACGCGGCTTGGTTCCCAGCAGGTCAAATCACGGTCGGCAGCCTCAATTGCCATCCGGCGTATTTGGTGCAATCTGCCCCCATGAAGATATCGGGCTCCGATCTCCATCTCTTTCGTGTCTTTGAAAGCGTGGTCCGCAATGGCGGCATGTCCGCAGCGCAGATGGAACTGTCGCTGAGCCAACCCACAGTCTCCAATCATCTGACCGCGCTTGAACAGCGGCTTGGCGTGAAGTTGTGTGAACGGGGCCGTCGCGGGTTTTCGCTGACGGATGAAGGGCGTCGGGTTTACGAAATCTGTACGGAAATCACCGGGATGCTGGACTCCGGTTCGGCCCGGCTCTCGCGGGTTAGAAGCGCTTTGGCGGGAAAGGTCGGCGTCGGCATTGTCGACTGCTTAACGACCGACCCAAGTTTCCGGCTCGCCGACGCTATTGCCGAGCTTTCCAAAGCTGCGCCGGAAATCGAGCTTGATCTCAAGATCATGTGCCCCAACGACATAACGAAGGCCGTGGCGGAAAACGAAATAGACATTGGGATAGGCGGCTCCGACATCAAAGTCGCGAGCGTGCAATACCAGATCATCTACCGAGAGGAGCACGCGGTATTTTGCGGTTCGGCGCATCCTTTGTTTTGCCGAAATGACGAGACGATTACGAGTGAGGAATGCTACGGCCATCCATGGGTAGAGAGAGGATATTGGTACGGGATTAGGCGTCACCGCTTCGACACCGCCCCGAACCGGGTAGCCTTTGATATTGAGGCGCAGCTTCTGATGGTCTTGTCGAGCGCCTACCTCGGGGTCCTGCCGATACATTTTGCCCGCGTGTTCGAACAGCAGGGGCGTCTTCGCCGACTTCCCATAGCCGACGAGGCTTATTCCGCCGACATCGAGGTCGCCACGCGAACAGGCGAGCAGGCTGCCAATGTCGCCTATGTCCGCGACGCGATCATCAGGGCGCACCCGATGCATTTGTAAAAACCAATGTATCCGTTCTCTGAATGATATTCTTGCCACGTCGATAGAGGTCTAGCCTCTCCTACGGCTGGCGATGCGCAGCGCAAAAATGCCACCTGCGGACTTCCCTGCCAAACGTGCAGCTGCGACGTCGTCGCCGCGTCGGGTATCGATATTTGGCCTTAAGGTATGGAATGAGCACGGACGCTCTGCTGCTTCGCAACCTTCCTAATTTTTCGCCGGAAGCGACAAGGCGCCTCGTGGCAACCCGGTATGGGATCGACGGGACGTA
Organism: Mesorhizobium sp. ArgA1; assembly: GCF_053714375.1. Taxonomy (NCBI): domain Bacteria; kingdom Pseudomonadati; phylum Pseudomonadota; class Alphaproteobacteria; order Hyphomicrobiales; family Phyllobacteriaceae; genus Mesorhizobium; species Mesorhizobium sp. ArgA1. The sequence continues at coordinate 1,079,816 of NZ_JBSKBQ010000001.1, read as the reverse complement.
CACGCAACTGGTTTCCGAGCGCGATCTGTCGTGGCGGATCGAGGGCACCGATGGCCGCGACGTCGTCGTCAAGATATCGAATAAAGGCGAACCCGAAGGCGTCGTGGATATGCAGGTCAAAGCCCTGAAGCATATCTGCGAGCGCGATCCGGCCCTTCCGGTGCCTCGCGTAGTTCCCTCCCTCGCTGGCGCCCCGTATGAATGGATCGAGGACGAGCACGGCTGCCGGCACATGATGCGTGTGCTTACTTTCCTTCCGGGGAAGGTCATGGAGCAGGTTGAGGAAGCCTTTTCCGCCGCCACTCGGTTCAACATCGGCGTGATGGTTGGACAGCTTGCCCATGCGCTGCGCGATTTTTTTCATCCTTACGCGGGCAGCAATGTGCACCTCTGGGACATTTCACGTGCCCTGGCCTTGCGCCCGCAGATCGCAAAGATCTCGGACGCCAGGCTTCGGCAATTGTGCGAGGAAATCTTCGAGCGTGCCGAGTGCTTTACCCTTCCCCAATTGTCGAAGACGCGTCGCCAGGTCGTGCATCAGGATTCACATGGCGGCAATATCCTGGTCGATCCCAACGACAGCACATCGCCGGTGGGCATCATCGATTTTGGCGATATGGGCCACAATTCCATTGTCGCGGACATTGTGACGGCTTGCGAGACATTCTCGAAATCCGATGACGATCCGATCGCCTACCTTTGCGACGTGACATCTGGTTTCGATTCGACATACCCGCTTGAAGAAAATGAGATCGATCTCCTTTTCGATGCGCTGCTCCTGCGCCTCGCCATGGCCACTGTCATCGTGGAAGCGAGAGAAGCCACCGATGAATCCGGCATCCCGCATATCGACAACGCCAGCCACTACCCTCGGATGATGGAGTTGCTGAGCCGTCAAGGTCGCGCACAGGCGGCCCGCCGGCTTCGTCAGGCATGCCGGTTTCCGGTGTATGGCGCCACGAGCAACGATGGCGAGCATCTCGCATATGACTATGACGTGCTCAGGCATGAGCGCGAAGCTCACCTGGGACCGATTTGGCATTTCTACAACAAGCCACTGCACATCACCCGCGCTCACGGCGCATGGATGTATGCCGCCGATGGCACCGCTTACCTGGATGTCTACAACAACGTCCCTCAGATCGGTCATTGTCATCCGCACGTGGCGAAAGCGATCTACCGCCAGGCCAGCGCGTTGAACACCAATACGCGGTATATGTGCGACGTGGCGGTCGAGTACGCAGCGCGCCTGACGGCCGACCTGCCTGATCACCTCGACACCTGCATCTTCGTCAACTCGGGGAGCGAAGCCAACGACCTGGCGATGCAGATAGCCATGTCGCTCAGCAGGCACGATGGCGGTTTGATTATTGACCAGGCCTACCATGGCTGCACCGAGATGACGACGGCGCTCTCCAATGAGAGCTGGCGTCACCTTCCCGCTGACGAGCATCCCAAACGGATTGAAACCCTGATGGCCCCGGACATGTATAGGGGGCCTTTCGCCGACGACCCGCAGGCGGCAAAGAAGTATGCCGCCGACGCAGACAGGGCGATAGCCACCCTGCGCGAAAGAGGCCACAGGCCGGCGGCATTCATGGTCGACACCGCCCTATGTTCGAGCGGTGTGCTGCGGGCGCCTGAAAACTATTTCAACCTCGTTGCGGAAAAGGTCCGATCGGCGGGCGGATTCGTCATTGCGGACGAGGTGCAGGCCGGTTGTGGCCGCATGGGAACCTTTTGGGGGTTCAGGGCAAACGGGCTCGAGGACGACAACGTCGACTTCATAACGATGGGCAAGCCGGTCGGAAATGGCCACCCGCTCGGCGTCGTCATCCTCGGTTCGACACTTATGAAGCGGTTCCTCGACGGCACCTATCCACTGTTGTTCAGCACATTCGGCGGCAACACCGTCGCATGCGCGGCGGGCATGGCAGTCCTGGACGTCATCGAGCGGGAAGACCTGATCGAGCGCGGCGCCGCCACAGGAGACTATTTGCGCCGGGAGCTTGGGCGTCTGGCGCACCGGCATCCCATCATCGGCGACGTACGCGGTCTTGGGATGATGACCGGCGTTGAACTGGTGACGGATCGTCTCACAAAGGAACCGGCGGCGATGCAAACAGACCAGCTTGTCGAAGCCTTGCTCGCGCGCAACATCCTGACAGGGAAAGGCACACCGAACACCCTCAAGTTACGCCCACCGCTGATCTGGTCGCGAAAAGAGGCCGATATGTTCGTCACGGCTTTTGACGACAGTTTGAGCGGACTGCAATGACCTCTGCCAGGGCTCGCCTGGGCCAAAGCATGTCAGGCGCGCCCCCAGAAAATCGGGAACGATCGGAAGACCAGCACTGCTTCCGCAGAGAAGGGAACATCGGCCTGCCTGCAAATGGCAAGCCGGACCAACAGGAGAACGAACATGAAGAAACAGCTATTTCGACTGGCTGTGACGATGGTGGCTGCATGCTTTTCAGCCGGCGTTTCGCTGGCGCAGGACAAGGTGGTCAACGTCTACAACTGGTCGGACTATATCGACAGTTCCATCCTTGATGATTTCACCAAGGAAACCGGTATCAAGGTCGTCTACGACACCTTCGATTCCAATGAAATTCTTGAGACCAAGCTGCTTGCCGGCGGTTCCGGCTATGACGTGGTGGTTACAACCGGACCTTTTCTGGCCAGGCAGATTCAGGCCGGCGTGTTCCAGAAGCTCGACAAGTCCAAGCTGCCGAATCTGAAGAACATGTGGCCCGAGGTTATGGCGCGCCTGGCCAAGTATGATCCGGGCAACGAATATGCCGTCAACTACATGTGGGGCACCACCGGCATCGGCTATAATGTCGACAAGGTGAAGGCTGCACTCGGCGACATGCCGATCGACAGCTGGGATGTGCTCTTCAAGCCCGAGAATGCGGCCAAACTGAAGGACTGCGGTATCAATATCGTCGATGCGCCGGAGGAGACTATGGCCATTGCCATGAACTATCTCGGCAAGGACGGCGACAGCAAAAAGAAAGAGGATCTCGAAGCCGGCAGTGACATCTACACGAAAATCCGGCCCTATGTCCGCACCTTCAACTCCTCTGCCTACATCAACGACCTGGCGAATGGCGATAAATGCATCAGCATCGGCTGGTCGGGTGACGTGCTGCAGGCCAAGAACCGCGCCAAGGAAGCCAACAACGGGGTCAAGGTCGAATACCTGATCCCCAGGGAAGGCACCTATATGTGGTTCGACAATCTGGCTATCCCTGCCGACGCCAGGCATGTCGATGAGGCGCACGCCTTCATCAACTACCTGATGCGGCCGGAAGTCATTGCCAAGTCAACCAACTATGTCCAAACCGCCAACGGCAATCTCGCCTCGCAGAAATTCATCGACGAAGCAGTGTGGAAGAACCCTTCAGTTTATCTGACGCAGGAAACGCTCAAGAAGCTTTTCACGATTTCTTCGTACGGGTCGAAGGAGCAGCGCGTCCTCACCCGTCTCTGGACCCAGATCAAGACTGGCAGCTAAACGGCAAATGGTTGGGGGCCTTGGCCCATTTTTTGGCGGCGCCTCTTATGACCGTGCGCGGAAGAATGGCGGGGATGCGGTCGTCTGTTGGACCGGTAACGCGTACATCCACGCTCGCGTGCGGAGCGATACATCGCCAACTTTGCTTCTAATTCGACTGTGAGGAACAAATGCCATTCCAAGATCTGATCCAGCCTGAACTGGGCGCCTATGTCAGCAAAGTGGCCACGCCAGGTGACTTTGCCCAGTTCTGGGCCTCGACCATCGCCGAGGCCCGCCAGGCCGGCGGCAAGGTCGACATCGTACCGGCGCAGACGACACTGAAGTCGGTCCAGGCTTTCGATGTCACGTTTCCGGGATTTGGTGGTCACCCGATCAAAGGATGGCTGATCCTGCCGACGCGTCATGAGGGGCGGCTCCCCCTCGTCGTGCAGTATCTCGGCTATGGCGGCGGGCGCGGCTTGGCACATGAGCAACTGCACTGGGCGGCGTCAGGATTTGCTTATTTTCGAATGGATACACGCGGGCAGGGAAGCGACTACAGCGTAGGAGAGACTGCCGATCCGGTCGGCTCGACCTCTTCGTTTCCCGGCTTTATGACGCGTGGCGTCCTGGACAAGAATGACTACTATTACCGGCGCGTGTTCACCGATGCTGTGAGGGCGATAGATGCTCTCCTAGGGCTGGACTTCATCGACCCCGAGCGCATCGCGGTTTGCGGCGACAGTCAGGGCGGCGGCATCTCGCTCGCCGTCGGCGGAATCGATCCGCGCGTCAAGGCCGTAATGGCCGACGTGCCGTTTCTTTGCGACTTTCCGCGCGCTTTGGGGACTGCCTTGCGCGATCCCTATTTGGAGATCGTCCGTTTCCTGGCGCAGCATCGCGAGAAGAAGGCGAAAGTCTTTGAAACGCTCTCCTATTTCGACTGCGTCAACTTCGCCCGGCAGTCCAAGGCGGCGGCGCTGTTTTCGGTGGCCCTGATGGACGAAGTCTGTCCCCCTTCCACAGTTTATGGGGCGTTCAATGCCTACTCGGGGGAAAAGACCATCGTAGAATACGAATTCAACAACCATGAAGGCGGACAAGGCTACCAGGAGCGCCGGCAGATGGAGTGGCTCGGCAACCGGTTCGGTGTCGACTGAAGCCGAGGATGGTTCGGGCCGGTGCAACCATCCAACTCAGTGGAACGTGGCTCGCTCTACAAACCGCTTAAGCGATCATCGTTACCGACAGCCGTCTTGATCGGGCTGGACGCCTACTCTCCGGAGCATGTTCCTAAAACCAGATCAACCAGACAAGCTGCAGGATGACCAGAGCGATGGCGTCCCAGAAAATGAGCTCGCCGGTCGAGAACCAGCGCCTCGATCGGTTGAAGCTGTAGAACAGCCGCCAGACCAGAGCGGCGGCGGCCAACGGCGCCAGAGCGAGCAGCGTGCTCACGGCAGCCGCGCTCCCGACACCGCATCGAAGGTGTGCAGCGCTGCCGGCGGAAAGCGCAGATGCAGCGGTTGGCCAGGGTGGTAGGCGCGATCGTCATTCACTGTCCTGACGATCAACGCATTTGCCTCGCTCTTGGCGAAGATCAGCACGTCGGGCTCGACCGGTTCGACGACGTCGACGGCAAATAGGATCGCGTCGCTTGCGGAGGAGTCGACGAGCTGGATCTGTTCAGGGCGGATGCCGAGCACGATGGGACCGTCCGGCCGACCCCGCAGCGGGCAGGTAAAGCCGCTGGCATGGAAGACGCCGTTGCGGACATCGCCGTCGAACGTGTTCATTGCCGGACGGCCGATGAACTCGGCGATGAAGCGGTTGGCCGGCCGCCGGTAGATCTCGCGCGGATCGTCATATTGGATCAGCGCGCCTTCGCGCAGCACGGCTACCCGTGTTGCCAGCGTCATCGCTTCCTCCTGGTCGTGGGTGACGAAGACGAAGGTTTTTTTCAACTCTCGATGCAGGCGCTTCAGCTCGGTGCGCATGTGGAGCCGCAGCAAGGCGTCGAGGTTGGACAGCGGCTCGTCCATCAGGCAGAGGCTCGGCTGCCAGACCAGAGCGCGGGCCACTGCGACACGCTGCGCCTGGCCGCCCGACAGTTGCGAAGGACGGCGATCGAGATAGCGGGTAATTTCGAGAAGCTCGGCCATGGCGCGCACGCAGCGGTCGAGCTCGGCGGCCGGCATTTTTCGGATGCGCAAGGGATAGGCGATGTTCTCGTAGACGCTCTTGTGGCTGTAGAGCGCGTAGTTCTGGAACACCATGCCCATGCCGCGCAGGCGCGGCGGCAGGTCGGTGACATCGCGGCCTTCGACCATGATACGGCCGGCGGTCGGACGTTCAAGGCCGGCAAGCAGCCGGCAGGCTGTGGTCTTGCCGGAGCCCGAAGGGCCGAGCAGCACGAGGAATTCGCCGGGCTCGAAAGCGAGGTCGAGCGCCTGCAGCGCCACCGTCCCGTCTGGGAAGGCCTTGGTGACGCCGTCGAAAACAATTGCCATGCAAGATCCCTTCAACCCTTGACCGCGCCGAAGGTCAGGCCGCGGACGAGCTGTTTCTGGACAAGGAAAGTGAAAAGCACGATCGGCAGCGTCGCCACGATGGCGACCGCCGCGACCTGTCCCCACAGCGTGCCATGCGGCGTCACCAGCCCGGGTATGCCGACGGTCAGCGGGCGCCCATCGAAGGCGACGAGGATGAAGGCATAGAGGAACTCGTTCCACGACAGGATGAAGCAGAGCACCGCCGTCGCGCCGATGCCGGGCGCGGCCAGCGGTGCGACAACGAAGAAGAAGGCGCCGAGCCGCGAGCGGCCGTCCATCATCGCCGCCTCGTCGATCTCCCTGGGGATTTCGGCAAAGAAGCCGCGCATCATCCAGACGACGAGCGACAGGTTGAAGGAGGTGTGGGCGATCACCACGGCATAGATGGTGTCGATCAGGCCAAGCGAGGTGAAGAACAGGAACAGCGGCACGGCGATCGAGATCGGTGGCGCCATGCGCGTCGTCAGAAAGAAGAAGAACAGGTCTTCCTTGCCGGGAAAATCAGAGCGGGCGAAGCCATAGGCTGCCGGCGCACCGATGAGGATGCAAAGTACCGTCGACGACACCGAAATCAGCACCGAATTGATCGCCAGCGGCCAGTATTCCTTGTCGATGAAGACGGCCGGATAGTTGGCGAGCGTCGGCGCGAAGCTCCATTTCGGCACCGACGACAACAGGTCGACGCGGTTCTTGAACGAGGCCAGCACCATCCAGACGTAAGGCGTCAAGGCGACCACGACGGCGACGAGCAGCACGGCCCAGGCAAGGCTTTTCCAGGCGCGATTGGTGGACTGGTCGATCATCGCCGCGCCCTCAAAACGCCGCCGCCGGCTTGCGGCTCGACCAGTAGACGGCCTTGTAGAAGACCGAGCACAGGATCAGCACGACGAGATAGATCATGAAGGCGACCGCGGCGCCGTAGCCGAGGTCCCAGTTGCGGAAGTTGACGCGGTAGGCATAGATCGAGACCAGCTCGGTCAGCGTTCCCGGGCCGCCGCCGGTCATCAAAAACACCTTGTCGAATTCCTTGAAGGCGTCGATGCCGCGCAAGAGCAGCACCAGCGCGATGACCGGCCGCAGCAGCGGCAGCATGACGTCGCGAAAAATCTGGAACGGTTTTGCGCCGTCCATCATCGCCGCCTCGAACGGCGCGCGCGGCAGGCTCATCATGCCGGCCAGCATGATCAGGGTGACGAAAGGCGTCCACTGCCAGACGTCAATGGCGACGATGGTCGGAAAAACGAGGTCGGGTGCCGAAAGCACCGCCGCGTTCTGCGCCAGCAGGCCGACCTTGCGCATGTAGAAGCTGAGCATGCCGAAATCGCCCTGCAAAAGCAGGCGCCAGATCAGCCCGACGGCGACCGGCGCAATCATCATCGGGATGAGCAGCAGCGTGGTCAAAAGCCGCTGGCTGGCGACGAAGCGGAAGATCATGAAGGCCAGCGCGAAGCCGAGCAGGAATTCGAGGCCCACGGCGATGAGGACGAATTTCAGCGTCAGCAGGAACGACGCCCAGAAGAACGGATCGTTGCGCGTCAGCTTGCGGAAATTGTCGAAGCCGACAAACGCGCCGGAATGGCTGGCATCGGCAAAGCTGAGGTCGGTCAACGCGGTATAGACCATGTAGTAGAACGGGCCGACCAGGAAGACGACGACAAGCAGCGTCGCCGGCAGCATCAGCAGCGGTCCCACCCCACGGTCGAGAAGCGGCATTCCGCGCGGCGATGGAGTGCGGTTCGTCACGGGCATTTCCTGCGGACAAGAATGGCTACCCGCTTCTTGCGGGTAGCCTCTGCGCGACATTCGAGACCTATCGTGCCGGATAGGTCATGGGTGCGCAAGAACCGAGCAATGTTGAGATGTCGGTGGCGGCGGTGTCGAGGGCAGCCTGCGCTTCCTTCTCGCCGGCGAGGTAGGACGACAGCTCGCGCACCAATATGTCGGTCATCTCGGCCGATTGCGGCAGTGTCGCCTTCGGCACTGCATGCTCGTTGGCCTCCATCGAAGCCTTGGCATAGGGCAGCTTCTGCACCTCCGCCGAAGCATAGACATCGGGCCGGCCGGAAGCGCCGCCATTGAGATGCTGCTCAAGCTGGCGGTCATAACCCATCATCCACTGGACGAAGAGGAAGGCGGCCTGCTGGTTCTTCGAATAGACCGGGATCAGATAGGTCCAACCCTCGACCTGGCCGATCTTGCCGCCTTCGCCTTGCGGCACGAGGTCGAAGCCGACCTTGCCGACGACGGTGGAGGCGGTGGTGTCGACCGACACGGCATAGGTGGCGTCGTTCCACATGATCAGCTCGGCGACCTTGGCCTGCTGCATCAGCGCCATGACGTCGTCCCAGAAATAGTTGAGGCTGTCCGGCGGCGAGAACTGCAGCAGGCTTTTGTAATATTCGAGCGAGGCGACGGCCTTGGGGCTGTTGACGATGACCGGGCCGCAGGCTGAGCCGCTCTTCACGTCGAGCACGTCGCCGCCGAAGGAATAGAGGAAGTTGAGCCACTCATACCACAGCGCCTCGTGGCGCTTGCCCTGCAGGGCGGTGCCGTAAAAGCCCTGGTCGGGGCGATAGAACCATTCGGCGATGTCGCGATACTGCTTCCAGTCCTTGGCGGGCGTCAGGTCGTAGCCATACTTCGCCTTGAAGCCGGCCTGCTCCTTGGGATCGGCGAGCAGGTCCGAGCGGTACCACATGAACATGTTGAGCACGGTGAAGGGGAAGCCGTACTCCTTGCCGTCATACCAGGAGATCTCGTGCCAGGCAGTCTGGTAGAGCTGCTTTTCCGGCTCGAAGGTCGGATCGCGCAAAGCCGGGTCGGCCATCATCTTGGCGATTTCGATCAGATGGTTGTTGGTGGCGAACTTGCCGAGTTCGCGGTGCGGCTGGATGATGACGTCGTAACGGCCGCGGTGCGAATTGAGATCGAGCTGCACCTTGTTGACGGCTTCCGAATGCTCGTACATCTCGACTTCGACATGGATGCCGGTCTGCTTTTCAAACTCTGGCGCCATCTTCTTCAGCGCTTCGAGCGGCGGCAGCGCCTCGCCGACCATGCGGATGGTCTGGCCGCTGTAGGGCTTCGACGCCTCCTTCAGGTCCCACGCAGCAGCCTGTGTGATTTGCCACATAAGGGCGGCGACGACGAGCAGTCCGGATGCGGTACTCCCACGTCTCAGCGGCTTGAGCATTCTTCCCTCTCCCTAGAAGTCGTGCCTGGCGGGCCGGCGCCCGTTCTGTCATAAAATGTGTGGTACTGCAAATTAAAATGTGGCACCTTGCAACAAATGGTTGGGAGATGTTAACAGACCGGCAGTAAACCGGCTTTCCCGACCAGGCGAGGGACCTTTCGGATGGACTTCATCTTCATGCTGACGCGTAACGATCGTACGGTCGAGGACTGTCTCGACCTGGTCGAGCTGATCGAGCCGGTCGGCCTGAAGCATGTCGGCTTCAAGGACATCGGCGTGGCGCCGGATGTATTGAGCAAGCTCGCCGGCGCCATTCGCCGGACAGGCGCCACCACTTACATGGAAGTTGTCTCGACGACAGCGGAGGCCTGCCTCAATTCGGCGCGCATCGCCAGAGATCTCGGCATCCAGCGGCTGCTCGGCGGCACCCAGGTCGACGAGATCATGGCTCTGCTGGAAGGGAGCGATACCGAATACTACCCTTTTCCGGGCCGGCCGGTCGGCCATCCGACCAAGCTCGGCGGCTCCCCGGGAGATGTCGAGGCCGACTGCCGCGCCTTCGCCGAAAAGGGTTGTGCGGGATGCGACATCCTCGCCTATCGCGCCACCGAGGCCGACCCGGCCGAACTGGTTCGCGCCGCCCGGCGCGGGCTTGGGCCGTCGCGGCATCTGATCGTCGCCGGCGCTGTAGCCTCGGCCGATCGGATCAAGGCAATCAAGCAGGCCGGCGCCAACGCTTTTACCATTGGCACAGCGGTTTTCGACGGTTCCTATTCGCCGACGAAAGGTTCTATCCTCTCGCAGCTGCGGGATGTCCTCGCGGATTGCGAGCGTGTCTAATGCCAGTCATCGGCATCGATCTGGGCACACAAAGCCTGAAGGCGATCGTCGTCGATGACGAATTGCGGCTGCGTGGCGAGGCCGCTGTGCTTTATCAGCCGGCCTTCCCGGCTCCGGGTTGGGCCGAACAGAATCCGGCGCTGTGGCTGGCGGCGCTCAAGCCGGCTATTGCCGGCGCACTCGACAAGGCTGGGCTTGCACCGTCCGACATCAAGGGCATTGCCATTGCCGGCCAGCTCGACGGCTGCGTCGCGGTCGACGGCAGCGGCCAGGCCCTGGCGCCTTGCATCATCTGGATGGATCGGCGGGCGTCGGGAGAGATCGCCGGCATAGATCCAGGTTTCATCCGCGAGCGCACCGGTCTCGTCCTCGACGCCACCCATGTGGCGGCGAAAATCCGCTGGGCAGCGCGCAACCTGCCCGAAGCGCGTCGCGTGGCGCTCTGGCACCAGCCGGTTTCGTTCGTGGTCGCTGCGTTGTGCGGTCGTGCCGTCATCGACCACGCACTTGCCTCGACCACCATGCTCTATGGGCTGAACGAGCGCAACTATGCCGGCGATCTGCTGGCGGCCTTCGACATCGATGCGGATAAGCTGCCGGGCATCGACGATGCATCGGCGGCCGCCGGCGCCTTGACCGCGGCCGGCGCCGAACTGACAGGCCTGCCTGTGGGCACGCCGCTGGCAGTCGGCACGGGCGATGATTTTTCCGCCGCCATCGGCGCCGGCGTTGTCGTGCCCGGTATCGTTGCCTGCAATCTCGGCACGGCAGAAGTGGTCGGTGCGGTGTCTGACACACTTAGCCTCGATCCCGGCGGCCTGGTCGAGACGCATGGTTTTCTTTGTGACCGCTATTTCGTCTCCAACCCCGGATGGCTTTCGGGCGGCGCAGTGACCTGGTTCCAGTCTACCTTCGGCGTCGATTCGCCGGCGGCGATGTCGGAGTTGGCGGCGACGGTCGTTGCCGGCAGCGACGATCTGCTGTTCCTGCCGGCACTGTCCGGCGCCATGGCGCCGCGCTGGATTGCCGAGGCGCGTGGTGCTTTCTACGGGCTGACATCCTTCCACGGCAAAGCGGCCTGCGCCCGCTCAGTGCTGGAAGGCTGTGCCTTCGGCATGCGCGACGTGATCGACCGACTGGACCAGCTTGGCATCGCCACCGGGCGCATCAGGCTTTCCGGCGGCGGTGCCCGCAGCCCGGTGTGGGCGCAAATCCGTGCCGATGTCAGCGGCAGGCCGGTCGAGATAGCAAGTGCCGCCGATGCCTCGCCGATCGGCGCGGCAATCCTTGCCGCCACCGCCATCGGCCTTGTGTCCTCGGTGCAGCAGGCGGCCGAAAGGTTGGGCGGCGGCATCGAGACGATCGACCCAAATCCTTCGGCCATGGCCGCCTACGACAGAAGTTACCGCCGGTATCGGACCCTGTTCGATGCCCTGACCCCGCTTCATAGCGACTGATTGGACGACATCCCGATGTCCAAGGAAATGCTCGATAGCCTCATTGCCGGCACCCTGCCCGACCCGGATGACGAGGGAGCGCTATCAGTGCCGCTGAAGACCATCGTCATCGGCCGCGGTCTTGGTGACGAGGCCGATGCGCTGGTCAAGCTGCTGCCCCTCGGTCGCAAGCTTGCGGTGGTGATGGATCCCGACACCCGCCTGGCGCTGGGCGAGAGGGTGTCAATCGCGCTGCGCGGCTCCAGCGATGTCGACAAGATCATCCTGCCGCGCCGTCCGCATCCAGACATGGACGCCGTGCGATCGGTGATCGCCCGCACGAAGAATGCCAGCGGACTGGTCGCGGTCGGATCGGGTTCGATCAACGACATCACCAAATATGCCGCGCACCTGACCCAAAAACCCTATGTGGTGTTCGGCACAGCGCCGTCGATGAACGGCTACACCTCGGTGTCGGCGGCGATCACCGAGGACGGCCTGAAGAAATCGCTGACGGCGAGCCTGCCGGTCGGGGTGTTCCTCGACCTCGACGTGATGGCACGGGCGCCGCACCGACTGATCGCAGCCGGCTTCGGCGATTCGATGGCGCGGCCGACCGCGCAGACCGACTGGCTGATGGCGCATCTTTTGCTCGGTACGCCCTACAGGCAGGCGCCGTTCATGCTTCTGGCCGAGGATGAGAAGGCGCTCATCGCCAAGGCCGGCGAACTCAGGACCGGCGACCTCGCGGCAATGGAAGTGCTGGTCCGCACGCTGGTCATGTCGGGGCTCGGCATGACTTTGTGCGGTGGCTCCTATCCGGCCAGCCAGGGCGAACATCTGATCGCCCACTACATCGATATGCGCGGCCAGGGACTGCCCGATGCGCATCACGGCGAACACATAGCGGTGACGACGTTGACGATGGCGCGGCTGCAGGAGCGGGTGTTGGCATTGCCGGAACTGCAGCTTGCGCCGTCCTCCGATACGCCGGACCGTTTCATCGAGATCTTTGGCGAAACCCTCGGACGCTCCTGCTGGGCAGCGTTCAAGCCCAAGCTGCTCGACAATGAGCGGGCGACCGCCATCAACACCATGCTGGCCGAGCAATGGCGTTCGTATCGCGAAAGGCTTTCCCGCGTGGCCCGTCCGGCGCGCGAGATCGCGGCAGCACTGCGTGCCGCCGGCGCGCCAACCACGCCGCAGGAGGTCGCCATACCCGCCGCCTTCTACGATGAAGCGGTAGCCAATGCGCGGCTGATCCGCGACAGGTTCACGATGCTCGACGTCGCGGCCGCCTCGCTCGAAACGGTCGCGGCGGGAGCCTGAGCGAGTGCTGCGTCCGCTCGCCGACTTCACCGGCCTGGATCGTCGCGGGATCGCCGTCGTACTGACCGACATCGACGACACCTTGACCGACAAGGGGCGGCTGCCGGCAAAGGCCTATGCGGCGCTGGAACGGCTGAAGCAGGCCGGGTTCATCGTCGCGCCGGTTACCGGCCGGCCTGCCGGCTGGTGCGACCTGATCGCCCGGCAATGGCCGGTGGACGGCGTGATCGGTGAGAACGGCGCCTTTTATTTTCGCTACGACGACGTTGCCAAGCGGATGGTCCGCCACTACGCCAGAAGCGCTGCCGAACGGCAGGCCGACGCGGCGCGTTTGCGCGAGATCGAACGCGCCGTGCTCGCGGAAATTCCGGGTGCGGCGGTCGCTGCCGACCAGACCTATCGCGAGGCCGACCTTGCGATCGATTTCTGCGAGGACGTCGCACCGCTGCCCAAAACCGAAGTGCTGAAGATCGTCGGTATCTTCCAACGCTTCGGTGCGACGGCGAAAATCTCGTCCATCCATGTCAATGGCTGGTTCGGCACATACGACAAACTGTCGACAAGCCGGCTATTCTTGCGCGACTGTTTCGGTATAGATATTGACCACGACAAGGACAGCATTGTCTTCGTCGGCGATAGTCCAAACGACGCACCAATGTTCGGCTTCTTCCCCAACAGCGTCGGCGTCGCTAATGTGCTGGACTTCGCCGGCGAACTTCCGGCATCTCCTGCCTTCGTCACAAGCGGGCGCGGCGCGCACGGATTTGCCGAGCTTGCCGACGCGTTGATTGCTGCAAAGGGAATGGAATAATCATGGATCATGGCCGACTGACGAAGAAGGAGCGGCACGCGCTTATCCTTTCGGAAGTGCGCCGGTCGGCGTCCATTCGCATATCCAAGCTTGCGCGCCGCATCGGCGTTGCCGGCGAGACCATCCGCCGCGATCTCATCGAGCTGGGCGATGCCGGGCTGATCAACCGCACTTATGGCGGTGCAACGATCTCGCTGGTGACGTCCGAACCGGTAATCTCCGAGCGCGGCCTGACCCTGGTCGAGGAGCGCGCCCGCATCGGCCGCGGCGCCGCAGGCCTGATCGAGAAAGGCCAGATCGTGATGATCGATGGCGGCTCGACCACCTATGAGGTGGCGCGCAACCTTTCGCAGCTGAAGCGCGACCTGACCATTATCACCAATTCCACCGGCGTGGCCTCGGTGGCTGGCGCCAATCCGACCTTCCGCGTGCTGCTCTGCCCCGGAACCTATGACAGCCGGGAAGGTAGCGTGCTGGGCGAAGACACGGTCGAGTTCGTGCGCCGCTACAATGCCGACGTCGCCATCATCGGTGCCTCGGGGTTAAGTGCAGACGGTCCGAGCGACATGATCTCGGGCGCCGCGGCAGTCAAGCGTGCGATGATATCGCGTTCCCTGTCGACGGTGCTGGTTGTGACCCACGACAAGTTCGGCCGCTCCAGCCTGGAACGCATCTGCGGACTTGACGACATTGCCGATATCGTCACCGACAGCGAACCCAAGGCCGACCTGCGCACTGCTACCAAACAGGCGGGCACGGAGCTGCATGTGTTTCCCGCCGATTGATTGGGGGGCGCAGCTACCTATCCGGCAGCATCCCGGTTGGTCAGCGCGATGTGGCAGCATCCCGGGCCGTGGCCCGGCGACCAGGTGACGTTGTCGAAGCGCACGCCCGTCGCCTCGAACAGGCCGCGGTCGAAAGCGCCGGCGATGCGGCAGAGCGTGGCAAGTTTCTCGTCACCGACACCGGCCTCGACCCAGGCATCCTTCAGCGGGCAGCGTTTCACCTTGAAGGCGATGTGGTCCGGGCCGCGCTCGACATCGGTCGGATACATCAGGCCGCCGTCCGGGCTGACGGCCAGGAATGCTTCACCAATGGCCGGCGCGTCGTTAGGCCCGAAGCGGGCAAAGGCGGTCGCCGCCACCTCCTTGCCGCGCTGTTCGATGGTGCGGACCATGATCGCCTCGGCTTTGTCCGCGCCCAGCTCGCTGGTCAGTTCATCGAGCAACAGGCGGTAGAGATCGGCGCGGTTGCGGAAGGCGGAATCGAGTTCTCGCGAGAGTTTTTCAGCTCTGGCCGCTTCGGGATCGGTCATGGTACCTGCCTGTGGCTTCTGTTCAATCTTGGTGCCGCCGCCACCAGCGCCTTGCCGATCGCCGATTGCGGTGCGTCGATGACGGCGCGGGCGTTGCCGCTCTCGGCAATCCGCCCGGCGTCGAGAAGGACGACGCGGTGGGCGATGGCTCTGACAACGCCGAGATCATGCGAAATGAAGAGATAGGCGATCCGTTCCCTGGCTTGCAGGTCGAGCAGCAGCTCAAGAATCTGTCCGCGCACCGAAACGTCGAGCGCCGACACCGCTTCGTCGAGCACGATCAGCGACGGTTTCGTTGCGATGGCGCGGGCGATCGCCACGCGCTGGCGCTGGCCGCCGGATATTTCGTGGATGGCGCGCGGCGCGAGATCGGTGGAGAGCCCCACGCGTTCGAGCAAGGCGGCAATGCGGGCGGGGCGCTCGGCGCGAGAGGCGATGGCATGGATGCGCAAGGGATCGTCTAGCACGCGCGCCACGGTGGCGCGTGGATTGAAGGCGGCGAGCGGATCCTGGAACACTATTTGCAGCCGCGCGCGCCGGGCGCGCAGGGCCGCACCCTTCAAGGCAAGGAAGTCATCGCCTTCGAATTGTATGGTTCCGGCATCGGGCTCGATAAGCCTGAGCACCAGCCGCGCGATTGTCGACTTGCCGCTGCCGGAAGGCCCGGCCAGCGCCAGCGTTTCGCCGGGTTCAATGGTGAAGGAGACGCCGTCGACGGCGGCGATGGCCGTGCCGCCGCGGCGGTAGCGCTTGGTGAGGTCGGAGACGGTGAGCACACTCATGCCGGCGCCTGCCGCAGCAGCAGTTCGGCGTCGAGGCCGATATGAGCGTCGAGCAGCGTCCGCGTATAGGCTTGGCGCGGGGCATTGATGATCTGCTCCGTCGGGCCGATCTCGATCAACTCGCCGTGCCGGAACACGGCGATGCGTTCGGCGAGCTCTGCGGCAAGCGCGATGTCGTGGCTGATGAACAGCAGCGTCATGCCGTCCTCTGCCACCAGTTGCCGAATGAGGCTGACGATCTCGGCTTGCACGATGGTGTCGAGCGCGCTGGTCGCCTCGTCGGCGATCAGCAGCCTTGGGCCAGCCGCGATCGCAGCAGCGATCGCCACGCGCTGCTTCTGGCCACCGGAGAGCTGATGCGGAAAGGCGCGCATGGCCGAGCCCGGGTCAGGCAGGCGGACGCGTGCGAGCAACTGCTTTGCCTTGGCATAAGCCTGCGGCCAGTCGACGCCGAGATGAGTGTGGGCGACTTCGGCGATTTGTTTGCCGATCGTCATCACGGGGTCGAGGCTGGCGGAAGGGTCCTGGAAGACGTAGCCGATGTCGCGGCCGGGGAGGGGGATGAATGCAGGTTGGCGTTCCTGCACACCCCCCTCTGGCCTGCCGGCCATCTCCCCCGCAAGGAGGGAGATTATTCTCTCACTTCTGCCTTCGCCAATGGCCACAGTGGGAGGAAAAGAGCCGACGGTGGAACTGCCGATCTCCCTCCTTGCGGGGGAGATGTCCGGAAGGACAGAGGGGGGTGTGGCTGAACTCAACTGTCGAAATTGTGCCACCGACCAATCGATGCGTCCGCCGATACGAGAAGACCCCGGCAACAACCCCGCAATCGCCAGCGCCAGCGTGCTCTTGCCTGAACCGCTTTCGCCGATGACCGCCAGCCGTTCGCCGGCAAGGACATCAAGACTGATGCCGTTCAGCGCCGTCACCTTGCTGCCATCGCTGATATAGCGCACCGAGAGATCGTGGATCGAAGCCAGTGCGGTCACGACAGGCTCCTTCGCACAGCCGTCGTCTCGACCACACCTTCGCCGGCGAGGTAGACGCCGAGCACGGTCAATACGAGGGCTACGCCCGGGACAATCGACAGGAAGGGCGCGGTGCGCAGCACAGTTCGGCCTTCGGCAATCATGCCGCCCCAGGTGACGCGGTTGGGGTCGCCGAGGCCGAGGAAGGACAGTGCTGCTTCGGTGAGGATCGCGGCGGCGACGATCACCGAGGACAGCGCCAGCACCGGCGGCAAGGCGTTGGGCAGCACCTCGCGGAAAGCGATTTCGAGCGGATGCATGCCGATGACACGGGCACCGGCGACATAGTCGCGCTCGCGGATCGACAGAACTTCGGCGCGCGCTACACGTGCCGGTCCGGTCCAGGCGCCGAGCGCGATTGCCGCGACGACGATGCCGAGCGACGGGCCGACGACGCTGACGAAGGCCAGCGCCAGAAGAAAGCTGGGGACGGTCTGGAAGGCATCGGTGATGCGCATCAGCACCTCATCGATGAGGCCACCGGCAAAGCCGGCTAGCGTGCCGACGACCGCGCCGATGAAGAGCGCGGCGGCCGCTGCCGCCAGACCGACCGCCAGGGAGGTACGGGCGCCGTGGAACAACTCGGCCAGCACATCGCGGCCGAGCCGGTCGGTGCCGAGCGGCAGCGACCAGTCCTGAAACGGCGGCAGCAGTGCGGGGCCCGCAATGGCCTGCGGATCGCCGGGGAAAAGCAGCGATGCAAACAGCGCCATGGCAAAAAGCAGCGCCAGGATGATCGCGCCGGCGACCGCTTCCGGCCTGCGCAGGTACCGATTGAGCGGTTTCACGCGCTGGCCTCGCTGGCGCCGACGCGCGGGTCGAGGAAGGCGTAGGCGATGTCGACGGCAAGGTTGATGGCGATGACCAGCACAGCGCTGGTGAGGATGATGCCGAGCAGCAGCGGCGTGTCGCGCGCGGCCACCGCCTCCTGCGCCAGCCGGCCGAGCCCGGGCACGGCAAAGACGCTCTCGATGACGACGCTGCCGCCCAGCATCTGCGCCGATTGCAGGCCGAGCATGGTGACCAGCGGCAAGAGCGCATTGCGGGCGACATGGGCAAGCACGATGCGGGGGTCCGACAACCCCCTTGCACGGGCGGCCAGCACAAAATCCTGGCGCCAGGCCTCGGCCATGCCGGCGCGCATCATGCGCAGATAGAGCGCTAGATGGATAAAGCCGAGGGCGGAAACCGGCAGCACGAGATGGACGGCGATGTCGGCGGCGCGGGCAAGCCCAATCTTGTCCGAGGCCAGACTCTCGATGCCGCCGATCGGCAGCCAGCGCAGGTCGACGGCAAAGACGACGATCAACACCAGGCCGAGCCAGAAGCCAGGCACGGCATAAAGCGCCAGCGAGCCGATGGACAGGAAGCGGTCGCGCAGACTGCCAGGTTTGGCGCAGGCATAGATGCCGAGCGCCGAGCCCAAGCCGAAGGAGAGCGCGGTGGCGCTGACCATGAGGAGCAGCGTGGTGGGGAGGCGCTCCAGGATCAAGTCACGGATCGGCCGCGAGAAGGTGACGGATTGGCCGAGGTCTAGATGCAGCAGCGCCCAGAGATAGTTGGCGAGCCGTGTCAGTTCCGACTGGTCGAGACCCCAGCGATGGCGCAGCAATTCGATCATGCCGGCGTCGCCGCCGGTCGAGACGATGTAGGCATCGACCGCGTCGCCGGGAGCGGCTTCGAGCAAAAGGAACGTGCCGATGATGACAATCAGCAGCACGAAGACGCTGCCAACGAGACGGCGGCGGATGAGGGTGAGGGCGCGGGTCATGGGGAAAAGGGAGCGCGCGCAGGCATTTGAAGTTGCGCTCTACGGCGCCCCCCTCTGTCCTGCCGGACATCTCCCCCACACGGGGGGAGATTGGCAGTTCCCACGCCGCGCTCGCTGCGGCAACACCGGCGGGCGAAGGCCGTGATGACAGCTGATCTCCCCCCTCGTGGGGGAGATGTCCGGCAGGACAGAGGGGGGCACGAAGGAACTCTCATCCCTGATGATGAGCATTCGCTCAAATGATGCGCAAGCATCCCGTGTGGATCGCGCTTAGCCTGCCAGATACGTGTCCGCCCAGTTCGACACCGCCCAGCGTGGGTTGTTGGCGATGTTCCCCAACGTATCGCGCGAAACGCTGATGAAGCTCCATTCGGCGACGTTGATCAGTGGCAAGTCGGCGGCCACCTCCTTCTGGAACTGCTTGTAGAGATCGGTGCGTGCCGTGGTGTCGAGCGTCTCCGATGCCTTGGCTATCAGCGCGTCGAGCGCCTCGTTCTTGTAGCCGCCCTGGTTGGAGAACGGCACGCCGTCGGGAATGCCGCTCTGCACCAGGATGGTGGTCGAGATCGCCGGGTCGCCGCGGAACACCGGCGGGCCAACGGCGAGGTCGAAGGCGTGGTCGGTGTAGACGGCCTTGATGTGCGCGGCCGAGTCGTTGTTGACGATCTCGGCGTCGATGCCGATGGCGGCCAGCGCCTGGCGCAGATAATCGCCGAACTGTTTGGTCTCGTTGAAATAGGGCGCCGGCAGGAGTTTCAGCGCGAAGCGCTTGCCGTCATCCTTCCTGGCGTAGCCGGCCTCGTCGAGCAGGGCGTTGGCCTTGTCGATATCGAAAGCATAGGTCGGCACATCGGCGGTGTAGAATTGCGGGTCGTTCTTCGGCACCGGGCCGGTGGCGGTGGCGGCATAGCCGAGGAACACCGTCTTGACGACGAAATCCTTGTCGATGGCATGCGCGATCGCCTGACGCACCTTCACATCGGCCAGTTCCTTGCGGCGATGGTTGATCTCGATGACGAGCTGATAGGTGAGCCCCTCATAGCCCTTGGAGATGACCTTGAGGCCCGGAACCTTGGAGATGCGGTCGAGGTCGGCCAGCGGCACGGCGGAGAAGGCGGCGAGCTGGATCTCTTCGGCCTCGAGCGCGGCCGCAGCGGACGTGCGGTCGGGCAGCACCTGGTAGATGATCTCGTCGAGGTAGGGCTCGTCCTTGCCCCAGTAGTCGGCATTCCTGGTCAGCTTGTAATACTGACCGGCCTTGTACTCGCCGAACTTGAACGGGCCGGTGCCGATCGGTGCATTGTTGGCCGGGTTATCCTCGATCTTGCCGACCTCGTAGACGTGCTTCGGCACCACGCTCGACAGCGCCGGCAAGGCGTTGCGGATCAGCTGGAACGGCGTCGGCTTGGCGAACTTGAACACAGCGGTGAGATCGTCAGGGGTGTCGACGCTGGCCAGATCCTTGAACACGGTGCGGCCGAGATTCTGCAGCGGCTTCCAGATCTGCAGCGCCGAGAAGGCGACGTCGGCCGAGGTGAACGGCTTGCCGTCATGCCATTTGACGCCGTCGCGCAGTTTGAACGTCACTGAGAGCCCATCGGCGGCACCTTCCCAGGAGAGCGCAAGGCGCGGCTCCAATCCATCCTTGCCGTCGAAAGAGGCTTCGGCCAACGTTTCGACGATCTTACTGGAGATGAAGAAGACGCCGTTGGAGGCGACGATTGCCGGGTTAAGGTTGCGCGGTTCTGAATCAGCGGCGACCACCAAGCGGCCGCCCTTCTTTGGCGTCTGCGTCCAACCTATCGCCGGCATGGCGGTGGAGGCCAGCAGCAGGGCGGACCCACCAAGCAGCGTGCGTCTGGAAATCGTGAAATCTGACATGATCGAACTCCGTCCTCTCCGCGACCCGGAGGGCGCGCCCCTTGATGCCGGCGGCCCCGCCAGCATCCTTGCGGCGATTATGGCCCTTGCCAAGGGTTTCGCCAGAGACGGAATTGGCGCATCCTTGCTTGGCTTTGAAATTTTCGTCCGCTGGACCAGTTTTAGGAAAAGCAGCTTTATGCCCCTGTGTGGTAGGACCAGTTTTGAGCCGAGCGTGCTAAATCACGTTTCACCTGTGGGCGCTTGATACCGATTCATCCATTTCTGGCTGGACCAGATTGAGTAAAATGAGGCAGCTTTAGCCAAAGGCAAAGGGATCGCGGCCGCGACAGTCCACCCAGCCGGAGAATTCAGGGAGAGAACAATGAACATTGCCCCGGGCAAGAGTGCCGTCAGCAATATCCCGTTCGACCAGGCGAGGGTCGACCGGCTGATGGAAGAGGCCGGTATCGATGTGCTGCTCGCAACGTCCAAGCACAACACGCAATATCTGCTCGGCGGCTACAAATTCATCTTCTTTGCCGCCATGGATGCGATCGGCCACAGCCGCTATCTGCCTGTCGTCGTCTATGAAAAGGGCGGGCCGGAGCATGCTGCCTATATCGGCAACCGGATGGAGGGCGCCGAGCATCAGAACAATCCGTTCTGGACGCCGACCCTGCATGCCGCCTGCTGGGGCACGCTCGACGCCGCCAATCTTGCAGTCGAGCATATCGGGAAGATCGGCAAGGCCGGCGCGCGCATCGGCATCGAGCCGGCCTTCCTGCCGTCCGATGCCTATGCGATGATCCGCAAGGCGCTGCCCGACGCCAAGCTCGTTGATGCGACGGGCATGTTGGAAAACATGCGCGCCATCAAGACAGACGCGGAGTTGGAACAGCTGCGCATCGCCTCCGAACTGATCACCGATTCCATGCTGGCGACCATCCAGTGGGCGCGCGAGGGCACGACCAAGATCGAGATCATCGAGCATCTCAGGCGCGAGGAAACCAATCGCGGCGCGCATTTCGAATATTGCCTGCTGACACTGGGCTCGAGCCACAACCGCGCGGCGTCACCGCAGGCGTGGAAAAAGGGCGAGGTGCTGTCGATCGATTCCGGCGGCAACTATCACGGCTATATCGGCGACCTCTGCCGCATGGGCATTCTGGGCGAACCCGATGCCGAACTGGAAGATCTGCTGGCCGAGGTCGAGGCGGTGCAGCAGGCAGCGTTCTCCAAGGTGAAGGCGGGCACCATCGGCGGCGACATGATCTCGCATGCGGAGGGCGTGCTGAAGAAATCCAAGGTTGCGCCCTACACGGATTTCTTCGCCCACGGCATGGGGCTGATCACGCACGAAGCGCCGTTCCTGATGACCAACCATCCGGTCACGTACGAAGGCACTTATGCGGCGAAACCACTGGAGAAGAACATGGTGTTGTCGGTAGAGACAACAATGCTTCACCCGACGCGGGGGTTCATCAAGCTGGAGGATACGCTGACGGTGACGGACACGGGGTATGCGATGTTTGGGGATCGGGCGCGGGGGTGGAACAGGGGCGGGCTTTAACGTCGAACGCTGGCGCTGCCCCTCATTGTCCTGCCGGACATTTCTCCCCGTATAGTGACGGGGAGAAAGAGGCTGTCATCGACGCTGCTCCCTTCTCCCCGTTCAACGGGGAGAAGATGCCGGCAGGCAGATGAGGGGCAGCGCTGACGGAGAAAAATAGTGAGCTGATCACTTCCCCGCCGGGATCAGCCTGAAATCCGGCAGCTCGCGCAGCACCAGCTCCGGCCCAGCCGGTGAATAAACGACAAAGAGCTGCATCGGCCCGTCACCTGTGTTCAGCGTCGAGTGAAACCGGCTCTCCGGGACATAGACGGTGCATCCCGGCCCGACCTTCGCCACCACCGGATTGCCGTTCTCGTCCTCGACCATCTGCTCGCCATGGCCCGAGATGACGAAGATGATCTCTTCGGCACCGGGATGATTGTGACGGGTGTGGCCCTTGCCTGAGGGCAGGTCGACGACGCCGCCGGAAAAACGGGTCGCACCGTTCACTTCAGGCGCCACTGTCAACGCCAGTTTGCCCCAGTCGAAGCCGAAGGCGCTGACGTCCTTCGGATAGACGAACACTTTGCTCTTGTCGGCCATGGTCTCTTATCCCTTCTTTTTCTTCTGGTCGTGCAGCGTGACGGCCTTGAAATCAGCCGTCTGCCTGGCGATTGCGGCTTCGGCCGGCAGCCGTTCCATCGAGCTTGCGCCATAGAAGCCATGCAGGCCCTTGCAGCGGTCGAGTATGTAGCGGGCGTCATCCGGCATCGAGATCGGACCGCCATGGCAAAGCAGGATGACATCCTTGCGCACCGAGCGCGCGGCGTTGGCGATGGCGTCGATCTGGATCACGCAGTCGTCGAGCGACTTGGCTGACGTCGCGCCGATCGAGCCGCCCGTCGTCACCCCCATGTGAGCGACGATGATGTCGGCGCCGGCTCGTGCCATGGCGCGAGCCTCGTCCGGGTTGAAGACGTAGGGCGTGGTCAAAAGGTCGAGCTTGTGCGCCTCGGCGATCATGTCGACCTCGAGGCCGAAGCCCATGCCGGTCTCTTCGAAACTCTGACGCATGCTGCCGTCGAACAGGCCGATGGTGGGAAAATTCTGGACGCCGGAAAAGCCCATCGTCTTCAGTTCGCTGAGAAGCAGCGGCATGATGACAAAGGGATCGGTGCCGTTGACGCCGGCCAGCACCGGCGTCTTCTTCACCACCGGCAGCACCTCATAGGCCATCTCCTTGACGATCTCATTGGCATTGCCATAGGCGAGCAGGCCGGCGGCCGAGCCGCGGCCGGCCATGCGGTAGCGGCCGGAATTGTAGATGATGATCAGGTCGATGCCGCCGGCTTCCTCGGCCTTGGCCGAGAGGCCAGTGCCGGCGCCACCGCCGACGATCGGCACGCCGTCGGCGATCATCGCCTTGAACTTCTTCAATATGTCCTTGCGCGGTATGGCGGGCATTGGTCTCTCACTGTCTGGCGATGTCGAGGAAAGCCGCCGTTGCGGCCCTGGCAAATTCGGGATCGTTAATGTGCAGCGGCAGCCGCGTGACGCGGCGCGTGGCGTTCGGCTTGATGGTGCGCTCGATGGCGTCGAACAGCACGGCGTCGGCTTGCGGGTCGAAGAAGGCGCCGCCTTCGATGTCGAGCGCCGAGACGCCTCTTTCGGGGATCAGGAAATGGATCGGTCCCTCGCAGCGGGAAAGCCTCCCGCCGATCCATTCGCCGATGCTGCGGCATTCGTCCGCCGTTGTGCGCATCAGCGTGACGTTGGGATTGTGCTCGTAGAACAGACGGCCGCGATATTTTTCCGGAATGGTCGGTGGCGCCCAGAAATTGACCATGTCGAGCGCGCCGACCGAGCCGATATAGGGCAGGCCAGTGCGGGCAATGGCGCCGAAGCGATCCTCCGTCGCCGGCAGCACGCCGCCGAACAGAAGGTCGCAGACCTCCGTCGTGGTGATGTCGATGATCCCGGCGAGCAGGCCACTGTCGGCGAGCTTCTCCATCGAGCGGCCGCCTGTGCCGGTGGCGTGGAAAACCATGCAGTCGTAGTTTGCCCGCAGCTGGTCGGCGATGGCCGTCACGCAAGGGGTGGTGACGCCGAACATGGTCAGCCCGAGCGCCGGTTTGCCGGTTGCGGCTGGCGCCGGCTTTGCGGCCATGCCGGCGATGGCCTGCGCGGCATTGTGGAGCACCGTGCGGGAGAGCCTGTTCAGTCCCGCCATGTCGGTCACCGACGGCATCATGATGATATCGGAGACGTCGACATAGGGCGCTGTGTCGCCGGAGGCGAGCGTCGAGACCATGATCTTGGGCAGCCCAAGCGGCAGTGCGCGCATGCCTGAGGTGACGATGGAGGTGCCACCGCCACCGCCAATGCCGATCACGCCGGCGACGTCGTCGCGCGACTGGATGAAGTTGCTGAAGGCGGCGCCCATGCCGGCCACCGCCGCGCCGCGATCGTCGATGCCGAGCACGCTGCCGGCTCCGCCGGGATGATGTGCCGCGACCTCGCCGGCTGGAATATCGACCGGCACGGTGGCGCCGCGCGTGCCGATGTCGACGCGGGCAACCGAACTGCCGGTAGCGGCAATCGCATCGGCCAGGAAGGCAAGCTCCTCGCCCTTGGTGTCGGCGGTGCCTACCACATAGATGCGCTTCATCGCGTTTCCCCGTCTTCGGTGTGAGCTGGGTCTGGCCGCGAAGGCCATTGCAATTTTTTGAGACGCGCGTATCGTATTGATATGAATGTCTCACGTCAACAAGCCGCAGTGAACGACGACGCCAAGGAGGCTGCCGAACGCGGCCCACGTGCCCGCACAAAACGGCTGATGCTGGAGACGGCGACGCGGCTGATGCAGGCGGGCGTCAATCCGTCAGTGAGCGAAGTCGCGGAAGCGGCTGAAGTGTCGCGCGCCACCGCCTATCGCTATTTCCCGAGCCAGGCAGCCCTGGTGCAGGCAGTGGTTGACGAGGGGCTCGGTCCCATCCTGACCTGGCAATCGGCCTCGCAAGATCCACAGCGGCGCGTCGCCGAACTGTTCGACACCGCCATGCCGCGCATCGAAGCTTTCGAGGCAACCTTCAAGGCAGCGCTGAAACTGTCGCTCGACCAGTGGGCGCAGCGCCAGGCGGGCACGCTGGGAGGCGAGCCGCAGTTCACCCGAGGCCATCGCGTCCAGCTGTTGAAGGATGCCATTGCGCCGCTCAAGGGGCAGCTGCCGCCGCGCGAATTCAAGCGCCTGGCGCAGGCGCTGTCGATGATGTTCGGCGTCGAACTGCTGATCGTGCTTAAGGATATATGGGGGCTCGACAGCCGTGGAATGCGGTCGGTCTCGCAATGGGCAGCGGCCGCCTTGGTGCGCGCCGCGGTGGCGGAATCGATGACAAAAGCGGATGTGGTTCGGCCGGCGGCAGTGGCAAAATAGCGCCAATCTGGTTCGACCAGATTTGAAGGTCGGAGATTTCAGTAATTTTGGGGATTGGCGTTTTGCGAACGGGATGAAGGTGGAGAACTGCCAAAAATGAAGGAAATACGAACATATAGCGGACGTTTTCAGCTTATTTTGCTGACGGCGAATTTCAAGAAAGCGCTTGACGGGCATCTTAAATTGGTAATACCAGATTAGGAAAGAAAAGGCGGATCGGGAATGACAGCCGCAGTCCATTTCGGCAGGGCGAGGAGGATCATACGGATGGCGCGTGTTCCGTCCGCACGAGGTGGCGCATCGTGATGCAGACGTCGCCTCGCGACAGTGCCGGCAAGGGGATTGCGCTGCGCCTCGATGGGCTCAGCAAGGCCTATGGATCCGTGCGCGCCATCAACGACCTGAGCTTCGCCGTCGACGAAGGCCGCTTCTTCGTACTCTTCGGGCCGAGCTCGGTTGGCAAGACGACGACGCTGCGCACTATCGCCGGCCTCGTCCAGGCCGACTCCGGCACGCTTGAGATCGGCGGCCGCGACATGACCCATGCGCCGATCGCCGGCCGCGGCATCTCGATGGTCTTCCAGTCTTTCGCGCTTTACCCCCACCTCACGGTCTATGACAATCTCGCCTATCCGCTGCGCGAGGAGAAAGCCGCGCGCGCCGAGATCGACAAGCGGGTGAAAGAGACCGCCGAGATTCTGAAGCTGACACACCGCCTGAAGGCCAAGCCGGCAACCCTGTCCGGCGGAGAGCAGCAGCGCGTCGCGCTCGGCCGCTCCCTGATCCGCCGGCCAAAGATTCTTCTCCTCGATGAGCCGCTCACCAATCTCGACGCCAAGCTTCGGCACGAGACGCGCGCCGAGCTGAAGCGGCTGCACCGCCAGTTCGGCATGACCGTGATCTATGCCACGCCCGACGAGCTCGAGGCTCTCTCGATGGGCGAGGTGATCGCCGTCATGCGCGATGGCGGCATCGTCCAGATCGGCACGCCGGACGAGCTTTACGAGCAGCCGATCCATACCTATGTCGCCAGCAAGATCGGCTCGCCGCACATGAATCTGTTCACGGCCTCGGTGCGCGCCGACACCAGGTCTTTCGACACGCCGCTCGGGACTCTCGTTCCGGCGACGGCGCCAAAGGCTGCCGATGCCGGCGAGGCCGCGCTGATCGGCATTCGCCCGAGCGACATTCGGCTCGCCGCCAAGGGCGAAGCCGGGGTTGCCTCGAAGGTGCATCTGGTCGAACCGCTCGGCGACATCACGATCGTCTCCGTCGTGGCCGGCGGCGAGATGTTGCGCATGGTGCTGCCGGAAGCGATCGCCGCCAGCATCAGGACCGGCGATTCGGCATCGATCGCCATCGATAACAGGAAAATCCACGTCTTCCGCGCCGCGAGCGGCCAGGCAATGACCTGACGCGAACGGCGAGAAGCAATACGGTTAACCAAGGGAGGAAACGCGAATGACGGCGATGACCAAAGTGAAAAGGCTAGCGACAGCCGCAAGCTTCGCTGCCACGCTACTGGTGGGAGGCGTGACCTATGCCTCTGCCGAAGAAGTGACGTTGACGATGGCGGTGCCGGATTGGCCCCCGACCCGCATTATGAAGAAGTTCTTCGACGAGCAGTACAAGCCCAAGTCTGGCAATACCGTGAAGCTCGATGTCGACTTCATTCCGTGGCCGGATTTCTACACCCGCGTCAACGCCTCGTTGACCTCGGGTGAAAAGAAGTACAACTTCATCGTGTCGGACTCGCAATGGCTGGGCGCCTTCGTCGAAGGCGGCTACTTCCGCAAGATCAACGATCTCATCGATGCCGACCCGGAGCTCAAGGCGACGATGGAGTCGATGCATCCCGCCGTGCTCAACGCCTACTCGACCTATCCCAACAGCACGCCGAACTACTACGGCTTCCCGCAGTTCCCGGACGTGCTGGTCACCTATGGCCGCAAGGACGTGCTCTGCAACGACGACGAGCAGGCCGCCTTCAAGGCGAAGTACAATGAGAAGCTGCCCTGCACCGGCGAAGAAATCGACGCCATGGACTGGAACACGTTCGAGCATGTTGGCGAATTCTTCCAGCGCAAGAAGGGCGACAAGCTCGCCGGCCAGGTGCTGGATGACGATTTCTACGGCATCGCCTATCAGGCAGGCAAAGGCTACGACTTCTCGACGAGCTCGGTCCACTCGTTCGTCTGGCAGCATGGCGGCGGCATCTGGGATGAAACCAAGGCCCCGACCGGACATGCCGAAGGCGTCGTAAACTCCCCGAAGTCCATCGAGGGCATGGAGCATTTCCTCAAATTGCTGAAGTTCATGCCGCCGGTGGTCAAGACCGGCACCATGGACATCTTCGTCTCGGACCAGTTGTTCCGTGAAGGCAAGGTGGCCATGAACATCGACTGGATCGGTCTCGGCGAAGCCTCGCTGGATCCCAAGACGTCGAAGGTTGCCGACAAGCTGGTGTTCGGATTGGCGCCAGGCCTGCGCGGCCCCGACGGCAAGGTGAATCGTACGTCACAGATCGGCGGACAGCCTTTCGTTCTCACCACCTGGACGACGCCTGAACAAATCAAGGAAGCGGTGGGCTTCGTGAAGTGGTGGCTCTCGCCTGATATCCAGCACCAGTTCGCCGCGGGCGGCGGCCAGTCCGCGATCAAGTCGGTCTACAGCGATCCGAAGTATGTGACCTATCGTCCGTGGGACCGCGCCTGGGCGAACTCGCTCGACTGGCAGAAGGACATGTGGCACGTGCCGCAGTTCTTCGAATTGCTCACCCAGCAGCAGGACCAGTACGACCTAGCCATCACTGGCAAGCAGGACGCCAAGACCACCCTGGATAACATCGCCAAGTTCCAGGAGGACCTCCTGAAGAACGATGGCCTTATCCAGTAACCTTCCGACATAGCTGCGGGGAGCGGCAAAAGCCGCTTCCCGTCATTGCCACGTCAGGCGCTCCATATTTCGGACTCCCATGACCGCTGTTTCAAGCACGCTGCT
Organism: Mesorhizobium sp. ArgA1; assembly: GCF_053714375.1. Classification (NCBI taxonomy): domain Bacteria; kingdom Pseudomonadati; phylum Pseudomonadota; class Alphaproteobacteria; order Hyphomicrobiales; family Phyllobacteriaceae; genus Mesorhizobium; species Mesorhizobium sp. ArgA1. Next base: position 1,051,409 of record NZ_JBSKBQ010000001.1, on the reverse strand, counting down.
GACACCACGCCTTACCACGGTTGTTGCCCACAACTGGAAACTCGCCATCGCTGTCGCTGTCGTCGTGTCGGCCATATCAATGGCGGGCTTGCCGGCGGCTGTCTCCTTCTGGGTGGTGGGCGCCACGGCGGCGTTGGTCGCGGCCGCATTTACCGTCAACGCGTATCGCCGCCACTACTTCGGCGCCTTGCTGGTCGCTCCGGCAATCGCCGTTCTGTTTGTGATGAATATCTTCCCCCTGCTGTGGTCGCTGGGCCTTTCGTTCTTCGCCTACCAGGCAAACCAGCAGACGATCCGCTTCGTCGGACTCGGGAACTACGTCCGGATCCTTACCAACGATCTCGCTGCTCACGCGACTTGGGGCGCGCTGATCAATACCGCCATGTTCGTCGTGTTCACCGTCTCCGCGCAGATGATCGTCGGCTTTCTGCTGGCCATCCTGTTCGCCAAGCAATTTCCGCTGCGCAAGTATTTGTTGATCCTGGTGCTGACACCGATGATGCTTTCGGTTGTCGCCTCTGGCGTGTTCTTCACCTACTACTATGACCCGACATTCGGGATTCTCAGCTACGTCATCAATTCCATCTCCGGCAACCAGTTCATCCTGATGAGCAACAAAGTCGGTGCCGTGGCGGGAATCGTTTTCGCCGACGCATGGATGTGGTCGCCCTTCGTCATGCTCCTTGTGCTGGCGGGCCTCGTCTCGGTGCCGAAATACCTTTACGAGGCCGCTGCCATCGACCGTATTTCCAGGTGGCGGCAATTCTGGATGATCACCTTCCCCTACATCCGCGGCCTTCTGATGTTGGCCCTTCTCTTCCGCACCATCGAGGCATTCAAGCTGGCGGATCTCGTCATCCTCCTCACCAAGGGCGGCAACGACACATTGACGATCTCCTATCACTTGATCCGCATCGCCAACGAGCAGAACAAGACGAGTGAGGGCGCGGCGATCTCCTATCTGATGCTGTTTATGGTGATCGTTCTCACCAACCTCTACCTGTACCTCGCAAATCGCCGTACGCAGGGAGCCTAACCCGTGACCGAATCGATATTGGGAAAGCTCGGCTTCCGCAGGGCCAGCGGAGTAGACGAGGCCGGCTGGGGGCGGACGCTCGCCGTGGCCGTCGTCGCCTTTATCTATTTTCTGCCGGTGCTGTTCATCATATTCACCGCCTTCAAACCGCAGGGCGACGCGCTCCTGGTGCCTCCGACGCTGTCGCCCACGTCGCTGTTCGGCTTGATTCCGGACCATTTTGTGTTCAAGCCTACGCTCGAAAATTTTGGGTCCGTCTTTTCCCGCTCGATGACGCCGGACGGTGCCCCGGAAGCGACAGGATTCGACCGTTATTTCTTCAACTCGATCTTCATCGCCTCGGCGTCGGTGCTGCTGGCGCTGGTCATCGGCACCCTGGCGGCCTTCGGCTTCTCGCGCTATCCGCTGAAAGGCAATGACACCTACCTGTTCATCATCCTGACCACGCGCATGCTGCCGGCGATTGTGGTGATCATTCCGGTGATCCTGATGTTCCGCGTAGTAGGCCTGTCGGGCTCGTATCTCGGCATCATCATGCTCTACACCGCCTTCAACCTGGCCTTCACCATCTGGATGATGAAGAGCTTCTTCGATGAATTGTCGCCAGACGTCGAGGATGCCGCCCGCATCGACGGATCGTCCGGAATGCGGGTGTTCTTCAAGATTTGCCTGCCCCAGGTCATTGCCGGGCTCGCCGCCACGTTCGTGTTCGGCCTGATCCTCACCTGGAACGAGTTCCTCTTCGCCCTGTTGCTCTCGGGGCCCGACACGAGGACGGTCCCGGTCGCCATGAACCAGGCCGTGTCGTCGGGTGGACGCGGCACCGACTGGACTTTGCTTGCCGCCATCGAAACCCTGTTCCTCGTCCCAGTCTTCCTGGTCACCTTCTTCTTGCAAAACCATCTGTTGCGCGGTGTTACCTTCGGCACGGTGAAGCGCTGAGATGTCAACCATCGAACTCCGCAAAGTCACCAAGCGCTTCGGCTCCTTCACCGCGGTCAAGGACGTTGACCTGTCGGTAGCCGCCGGTGAGGTCGTCTGCCTTCTCGGCCCGTCCGGCTGTGGCAAGACGACGACCTTGCGCGTCATCGCCGGGCTGGAAAGCGTCACTGACGGCGAGGTCGTCGTCGCCGGCAAGGTGATGAACAACCTGCCGCCGTCGAAGCGCGACATCGCCATGGTGTTCCAGTTCTACGCGCTCTACCCGTCGGCATCGGTCGCCGAGAACATCGCCTTCCCGCTCTATCATGACGGTATTTCCGGGACTGAGCGGACTGCCCGCGTCAACCGCGTCGCCGCCATCCTCCACTTGGAGCACGTTCTCGACCGGCTGCCGAACCAGATATCCGAGGGCGAAAAGCAGCGCGCCGCCATGGCCCGTGCCATCGTCCGCGACCCCAATTGCTTCCTCTTCGACGAACCCTTGTCGCGTCTCGATGTCGAACTGCGCCAGACCATGCGTGGCCAGATCAAGGAAGTGCTCCAGGGCCTCTCCAAAGCGACCGTGATCGTGACCCATGACCAGCTCGAAGCGCTCACCATGGCCAACCGCATCGCCATCATGAAGGACGGCCTGATCGAGCAAGTCGGCTCACCGCACGAGGTATTTGCCAAGCCCGCCAATGCTTTCGTGGCGAGCTTCATCGGCACGCCGCAGATGAATCTTCTCGAGGCCGACCTCAAGACCTTCGCCGATGGCACGGCGGACATGACCGTGGCCGGCATTAGTCTGGCGATCCGCACGGACGCGGCGGTCGCGCGCCTGCAACCCGGCAAGGTGACGATCGGTGTCCGCCCCCGCGCCTTCACCGCGACCGATACGGGGGACCGTGGCACCATCTCCGCCCGGGCCGAGCTCATCGAGCCCATGGGCGCCGAAACCCTTATTCATGCCCGCACGGCGGCAGGTGCCGACATCCGCGTCGTGGTGACGAGAAGCCAGCGGGTCAAGGTCGGCGAGGCGCTGAATCTACGCCCCGATCCCAGGCAAACCCATGTCTTCGATGGCGCCGGAAAGGCGGTGCGGTCATGAGCGACAGTTCTTCCGGCATGAGCCGCGCCGGCGCGCTCTGCCTCGAGGTCTTCATCATTGGCCTCGGCGTCATGGCGCTGGTGCTGATCTTCCAACCCTTTTCCATCGGCCTGTACGCGGTCGGCAGTGGTCTCGTGGTGCTTGCCGGACTCATCAACAACCTGCTGCCGTTGGCCCAGCCGGGCGTCAAGGTGCGCAGTGTGGTGACCGTAGCGCTGGTCGTGGCGCTGGTCTTCTGCATTGCGCTGCTGGTTTCGATCACGGCGGCGCATCTCTACGGCGTCTTCTTCCTCAATCCACCGGACCCCAACACTCTCGCCGGCAAGGCGCAGCTCGCCACGCCGCCTTTCTACAAGCAGGCTTTCGTGTGGGAAATCGCCGCCGCGGCGGTGATTCTCGCGCTGGTCGTCACCGCTCTCAACAAGACAGCGCGATGATCAGCAGCTGACGCTATCCGGCAGGTCGCGCTCGCGCCGGTCCGCGCCGGTCGGTGTGCGTCGCCCTCTCAACTCTCACGCCGTCATCCTCCGGCTTGACCGGAGGACCCGATGCCGAGATCAAGGACCGCGTTGCGCGGGCCGCCAAGACATTGCGGATCGAGCATCTGCTTGACCGCAAGACCGACCGTCTGTCAGGTGGCGAGATGCAGCGTGTCTCGATCGGCCGCGCCATCGTGCGCAAGCCGCGCGTGTTCCTGATGGACGAGCCGCTGTCGGCGCTCGACGCCAAATTGCGCGAGGCGCTGCGCACGGAACTGAAGAACCTGCAGATACAGCTTGGCGCCACCTTCCTGTTCGTCACCCGCGACCAGATCGAGGCGATGTCGATGGGAGACAAGGTCGGCGTGTTGAACCATGGCCGGATCGTCCAGACCGGTACCCCGCACGAGATCTACAACAATCCGCGCGACACTTATGTGGCGAGCTTCGTCGGCTCGCCGCCGATGAACCTCATCGACGGCAGGCTGGTCAACGACCGCGCGGTGATGGCGCCAATGAATTTCGAGCTGCCGCTTACCAAGACAGGCGCGGCGGCGGAGGGGCGCCCGCTCGTCTTCGGCATCCGTCCCGAGGATGTCTATCTCGAGAGCGGCGCGCCGGTCGAGGCACGCGTCCATGATGTCGAGAACCATGGCGTCGAAAAGATCTGACGCTCAGGGTCGGCGACACGACGCTGCGCGCCACTGTGCCGGCGCGGACCGATGTGGCGATCGAGCAGTCGGTTCGCTTCGCCTGGAATGCGGACAAGGTCGTGCTGTTCGACAAGGGCAGCGGTGTGAGCTTGCGGCACGCCAGCTAAGCTCTCCTGCACACTCCGGATCGCGGCCGCACAGGCATCACCCGTTAAAGCGACAGCCCGAGAACCGTAATGGTTTTCGGGCTGTAGCGTTTGTAGCGGTGACGTACAAGCTTCAGGCCGAGCGACCATCGAAGTCGAAGACCTCGATGGCGGTTGGATCGATGCCGTCGAGACAGTTGATGTTGATGTAGGCCGTCCGCTCGGAGCCCTGTGTGACATCTTCCGCAAACGGATGGATCCCGCAGGTTCGGCAGAAACGATGCGCCATCGAAGCCTTGCCGAAGGTGTAGCGGCCGAGGTCGTCGCCCCAGGCGACAAGCTTGAAGCTCGCATGCGGAACGGCCCACAACAGCGCACCCTTGCGCCGGCAGATCGAGCAGTTGCAGCGCACCGCCATGCCGAGCTCGCCCTCGACCTCGAACGCCACCTTTCCGCAGTGGCAACTGCCTTTGTACAGCATCAACATCTTCCTGTGGTTGGCAGGTGCAAAGGCACGCTTGCCGGGTTATCCCTTCCGCTGCCCTTAAGGCCGCGCAGTTTCCCAGGGGAAAACCGCAACACGCTTCTCCTGGAACTGCTTTAAAGACGCTCTACCTTGGCGGAGTCCGACATCGACATGCAATCAATCCGCGATCGTCTTGAAATCATCCTGTCACGTCTTGCCAATCGTGCAGCGGACGAGAAGGTCTATACAAAGCTCTACGCCGAAGCGGCGCGCGCCGCCGCCGATGCCAGCGATGCACGCAAACGGGCCGGCGTGTCGCATGGGCCGCTCGACGGCACTATCGTATCGATCAAGGACCTGTTCGATGTCGCCGGCGAGCCGACCACCGCCGGGTCGCTGATGCTGAGAAGCGCCACGCCTGCGGTAGTCGACGCGGCCATCGTCAACCGTCTGCGGCAGGCCGGCGCTGTCATTATCGGCAAGACTAACATGACCGAATTCGCCTTCACCGCCATCGGCGACAATCAGCATTTTGGCACGCCCGGAAACGCATCTGATGCCAACCTGATCCCCGGCGGCTCGTCCTCGGGCGCCGGCGTCGCCGTGGGCGAGGGCACGTGCGACATCGCCATCGGCTCCGACACCGGCGGCTCGGTGCGGATCCCGGCATCGCTCAACGGCGTCGTCGGCTTCAAGTCGACGGCACGGCGCGTGCCGCTGACCGGCGCCTTCCCGCTGTCGATGACGCTCGATTCGATCGGCCCGCTTGCCCGCAGTGTTGCCGAATGCGCCATCGCCGATGCAGTCATGGCGGGAGAGGAGCCGGTTGCCGTTCAGCCGGTCTCACTTGCCGCTCTGCGCGTCGGCGTTCCGCGGGGCGTGCTGTTCAGCGAGACACAGGCCGAGGTCGCCAGCGCCTTCGAGGCGTGTATCGGCAAGATCGAACAGGCCGGCGCGCGCGTCGCCGATCTATCGATAGACGATCTCATCGCGGGGATGCGCACGGCAACGAAGCGCGGCACCATCGCATCGATAGAAGGCGCGGAGGTGCATGCCGAATGGCTGTCCACCGGCGCGTCCGTGCCGGTCGATCCGCATGTGGCCGGGCCATTGTCGCGCGCGCTGGTGGTGCCCGCTTCTGTCTACATCAGGACGATCCGTCGTCGCGGCGAACTTGCCGCTGCCATGGCGCAGCGTCTGGAGGTGATCGATGTGCTGGCCTTGCCGACCGTGCCGATGATTGCGCCATCCATTACCGCCATGGCCGGCAATGAGTCGCTGCGCGACAAGACGGAAGGCTTGCTGTTGCGCAACACCCAGGTCGCCAACCAATTCGACCTCTGCGCCATCTCTGTGCCGATGCCTGGTATGACGCTGCCGGCCGGACTGATGCTGGTCGCCAAGCATGGCCATGACCATCATCTGCTGCGCATCGCGGCTGAAGTCGAAGGACTGCTTGGCCGCTGACCGGCGTCAGGTCTCAGCGCGACGAACAGTGCTTGCGTTCGCTGTCCTTGGCGGTGCGCAAGATACCGGTCGCTACCAATGTCGGCAGGCTGTACTGCTTGCCGCCGAAGCTGTGCTGCCGGTTTTCGATCGTACCCGTGACAACGAGCTTGCCGGCATAGAGCTTGTCGGAGAGCTCGAGCGCCTTGTCCTGCTGCGGCAGGCCGTCAGTGTCGACCCACACGCCCTTGACGACCTTGCCAGTGGCAAGGTCGAGCGCGCTGGTGGACGGGCAGGGCGCCATCACGCAACGCAGGCCATTGTCGCAGGGCACGTAGCTGCCTTGCCCATCGGCCAGAGCCTCAGCCAATGCCGCGCAGACGCCGACAACCAGAACAAGAATTCTTGCGACGTTTCTGCCCATGCAGCGAAGGTCGGTGTCAAATCCGGGAAAATTGAGGCAGCTTGGGGAAACCTCAGTCGGCGGGAAACCGCCTGCGGTAGTGCTCGACCACATCGGGGTTGCGCAAATTGACCGGTAGCCGGTTGGCCAGCACCAGCAAGGTCTCGCCAGCGGCACCGACACCCATGCGCATCATCGACTGCTCGGTAATGCCAGCCATATGCGGGGTGACGATGACATTGTCGAAGCTGAAATACGGGTGTCCCGGCAGCAGCGGCTGCGTGGCAAAGACATCGAGCGCGGCGCCGCCGATGCGGTCCTTGCGCAAGGCCTCGATCAGCGGGTCGTCATCGATCACCGGCCCGCGCGAAATGTTAATCAAAAGCGCGTCGGGCTTCATGCTGGCAATGCGTTCGCGGTTGATCAGGCCGCGCGTCTCCGGTGTCAGCGGGCAGCAGAGAACGATGATATCGCTCTGTTCGACCAGCGCGTCGATCGACAGGAAGCCGATCCTGTCGGGCGCCGGCTGCATGCTGCGCGTCGTCGCCACCACGTTGAGACCGAAGCCGTGTGCGGCGATGTGGGCGACCGCCTGACCTATAGAGCCGAAACCGATGATGCCGATCGTCTTGCCGGCAAGCTCGCTGGCATGGCTGGCGTGGTCGCGGCCGGCATTCCAGCCCCTGGCGCGCAGGTCGCGGTCGACCGAGCGGAAGCGGCGAAGCAATGCGAGGGCCGCAAACATCACATATTCGGCAACCGAGCGCGCATTGACTGCCGGCACGTTGGCCACCAGCACGCCGGCCGCGGCCGCGGCCTCCATCGGCACCATGTCGAGGCCGGCGCCGTGGCGCACTGCTGCCCGAAGTTTGGTCGCGTTTTCGAACAGCGCCGGCGGCAGTGGCGCTCGCACAATGATGACGTCCGCGTTCTTCGCCTCGCTGGTCAGCGTGGCGGCATCGAGCGCCGAGGCGACGACCAGTTCGCCGGCACCCGCCAGCATGGCGGAAGCACGCGGATGCAGCGTGTGCGTCGTCAGGATTTTGGGCATCGGGTTCCTGTTCCTTTAAGGCGCAGTTCCCAAGGGAAAGCACTACATTCCCAAGGAAACCGTTTCACACTTTTCCGGAATGCTCAGACCTTTTCAAGCGTGGCGCTTGTCTGCTCCACACCGCGGCCCTCGATGATCCCCTTCCAGTAGCTTTCCGCGCCTTGCAGATGGGCGCTCATCAGCGCCTGGGCGAGGTTGCCGTCGCGGCGCAGCAGCGCCTCGTAGATCTGGATGTGCTCGGCATGCGAGCGCACTGAACGCTCGGGATCGTTGAAGTAGATCGGCAGCCGCTGCTCGCCCATCAGATAATAGACGCTGCAGATGTTGTGGAAGACGCCGTTCTTGGTCGCCCGCACGATTTCGAGGTGGAATTCGCGGTCCTCCTTGGCGAGCCCTTCGCCGGCGGAGATGCGCTCCTCCGACGCTTTCAGGATCTCACGCAGGCGCTCGAAATTCTCCTCAGTGGCGCGCGAACAGGCAAGTTCGGCGGCCTTGATCTCGTGGATTTTGCGCAGCTCCACGGTCTCGTAGATTTGCACCGGATCGAGCGGCAGGCCGGCGCGTGCGAACAGCGCCAGCGCCTCGACACTGGCCTGCCGGGTGTCGACATAGATGCCGGATTTGGCCCGACGTTCGACGATGCGCATGGCTTCGAGAATGGCCAGCGCCTCGCGGATCTGGCCGCGGCTGACGCTGAAATGCTCGGCCAGTTCGCGCTCCGAGGGCGTGCGGCCCGTCTCGTTGTCCGAATGGGAGAACAGATAGGCGGCGAGTTCGGCGAGAAGGTTCTTTTCTTTCATCGTCAACCGCGTAGCGCGTGCGCCTCCAGGAACCGCTCCGAAATGGTGAATCCCAGACCCGGCTTTTCAGGGATCGCTATCATACCGTCCTTTGCTTCGACAGTCTCTTCGATAAGATCGTGGATCATCGGGTTGGCGCCGAGCGAATATTCGACGGTGAAGCTGGCCGGCGAAGCGGCACACACATGCAGGCCGGCGAAGAAGCACGGCGCGCCGGCCCACAGATGCGGTGCAAAGCGAAGGTTGAAGGCGCTGGCGATGGTACCGATCTTCATGGCTTCGCTGATGCCGCCGCAGAAAGCCGGATCGGGCTGGAAGATATCGGCGGATTTGAGCACGGCGAGATCGCGGAAGGCGTAGCGCGTCGCTTCGCTTTCGCCGGTGGCGATCGGGATCGAGCCCGAGGCGCGCACCTCGGCCATACCGGCCTTGTCGTCGGCGATGACCGGCTCTTCGAACCAGGCGAGATCGAGATCGCCGGCCAGGCTGATGAAGCGCTTGGCCTCGGCCACCGTATAGGTGCCGTGCGCGTCGACCATCAACTCGACATCGGGGCCGAGCGCCTGCCGCGCGGCACGGACGCGGGCGGCGGAAATGTGCGGGGCGCCGTCCATGGCGCCGACGCGCATCTTCAGCGCCTTGAAGCCGCCCTTGGCGATGTAGGATTTCAGCTGTTCGCCGATGGCGTCGGCGGCGGCCCAGCCGCCGGAGGCGTAGGCCTGCATGCGGTCGAGCTTGCGGCCGCCGATGAGCCGCCACACAGGCTGCCCCAGCGACTTGCCCAAAATATCCCAGAGCGCGATGTCGACGGCACTGATCGCCGCTACGCTCATGCCGCGCCGTGCCAGTTGCGGCATGGCGTGGCCGGCATGGGCGGCGGTCTCGTGGCGCACGCCGTTGTACAGCATCTCCCAGATGATGCCGATATCGGCCGGGTCACGGCCGATCAGCTGCGGCCCCACCTCATGGTTCAGCATGTGGACCAGCGCGCCATAGCTACCGGCGCTGCCGGCGGCGTTCTTGCCTTCGCCCCAGCCGACCAGCCCGTCATCGGTCTCGATGCGCAGGATGGCGGCGTCGAACGTCGTCACCTGACCGAAGTCGCTGCGATGCTGCTTCGCGGCTTCGATCGGTATGCGGACCCACCAGGCCTGGACATTTCTGACGCGCATAGTCATCCCCGGCCCCGCCGCCGATAGGCGGAAGGGCGCATTCCAAATCGGATCGGCTACTTGATCAGCGGCAGCAGCGTTTCGGCGGTGATGCGCATCTGGTCGGTGTAGAATTTCTCCGTCAGCACGCTGGAGCCGTGATCCTGGATGAACTTCAGCTGTTCGGGCGAGATGTCGACCGGGTGGCGCTCGACCATGTCCGGATAGGGTGCTGCCGGCGTGCGGTCGACGGGCGCGACGAACTCGTTGGTCAGCGCGCCGTCATAGCCGACTTCCCTCAGCGTCTGCACGATCCGCGGCCAATCGATCTGGCCGAGGCCGGCGGCAAAACGGTTGTTGTCGGCGACGTGGAAATCGAACAGGCGCTTGCCGACCTGGCGGATGGCGTCATGGACGTTAAATTCTTCCATGTGGATGTGGTAGGCGTCGAGGCAGACGCCGCATTCGGGGCTCACCGCATCGGCCAGAGCCAGCGCCTGGGCGCCGCGGTTGAACAGATAGGTCTCGAAGCGGTTGAGGGGCTCGACCGCGATCTTGACGCCGACCTTCCTGGCGTGGGTGAAGCACTCGCGAGTGGCGTCGACCACCCACTTCCACTCCTCTTCCTCGGTACCGTCCGGCACCACCTTGCCGACGGTCGCCGGCACCAACGTGATGATCTCGCCGTCAAGTTCGCTGACCATGGTCAGCACATCCTTCACATACTGTACCGAGCGTTCGCGCTGGCCCTGGTCCTTGGCAGCAAGGTTGCGTTCGCCCAGCATCAGCGTCACCGAACCCCAGCAGCGTATGCCGTGTTCCTTCAGCAGCGCGCGGGTCTCCTTGGTCTTGTACTGCTGGGGCTCGCCAGAAATCTCGATCGACTCGTAGCCGAATTTCTTGATGCGCTTCAGCGTCACCTCCAACGGTTCCGCGCGCATCCAGTTGTGCGTCGAAAGATGCATGGTCTATCCTTCCCAGAATTCGTCTGTGCCAGTTCGCCTGCGATGCGCCTCGTCGAAGCGCGTCTCATGGTTCCTCCCCAAGGCGCTCCAGCATTTTTACGCAAACTGGTTCGACCAATTGGGCCTGAATGGAGGTCTACAGCAATTTTCTTCGCGCGGCAAGAACTGCCGACGTGCGAACGCCGCAACCATTTACTGTGTTGATTATGCTTGCATATATTCCCAATTTTGGGGTGTGTCGGCTGCTGCGCTCGCGAGTCAAATGGCTTGACCCATTTTCGGTATTTGGTAATACCAGAATGGCAAAACGAGAATGCACATCACAAAAGACCAAAGAGGCTGGCCCTGCTTTCATCAGGCGCTATGCTTGGTCCCTGGAAAATGAATTGGGAGGATGCCGATGCCGTCGACAATGAAGGGTCCGGGGCTGTTTCTGGCGCAGTTCGCAGGCGATGCCGCGCCGTTCAATTCGCTGGCCTCGATCACCAAATGGGCGGCCGGCCTCGGCTACAAGGGCGTGCAGATCCCGACCTGGGACGCACGCCTGTTCGATCTTCAGAAGGCGGCGTCTTCCAAGGCCTATTGCGACGAGGTCAAGGGAATTTGCGCCGACGCCGGTGTCGAGATCACAGAACTGTCGACGCATCTGCAGGGGCAATTGGTGGCGGTGCATCCCGCCTATGACGCGCAAATGGATGGCTTCGCGCCGCCTTCGGTGCACAACGATCCGAAGGCACGGCAGAAATGGGCGGTCGAACAGATGAAGTTCGGCGCCAAGGCATCGCGCAATCTCGGGCTCAATGCTTCGGTGTCGTTCACCGGCTCGCTGGCTTTTCCTTACCTCTATCCCTTCCCGCAGCGGCCGGCCGGGTTGATCGAGGAGGCCTTCGGCGAACTCGGCAAACGCTGGAAGCCGATCCTCGATGTCTATGAGGACAATGGCGTCGATGTCGGCTACGAAATCCATCCCTCGGAGGATGTGTTCGACGGCGCGACCTTCGAGATGTTCCTCGAGGCGGTCGGCGGCCACAAGCGCTGCAACATCAACTACGACCCGTCGCATTTCCTGCTGCAGCAGCTGGACTATCTCGAATTCATCGACATCTACCACGAGCGGATCAAGGCGTTCCATGTCAAGGACGCCGAGTTCAACCCGACAGGGCGGCAAGGCGTCTATTCCGGCTACCAGAGCTGGACCAACCGCGCCGGCCGTTTCCGTTCGCTGGGCGACGGTCAGGTGGATTTCGGCGGCATCTTCTCCAAGCTCACCCAGTACGATTACGATTCCTGGGCGGTGCTGGAGTGGGAATGCTGCCTCAAGCATCCCGAGGACGGCGCGGCCGAAGGCGCGCCTTTCATCCAGCACCACATCATCCGGGTGACGGAGAGGGCCTTCGATGATTTTGCCAGTGGCACGACGGACAAGAAGCTGCTGCGCGCGATGATGGGAATCTAGCGCGATTTCCCTCCCCTCGAGGGGAGGGTGGCCCGACGGGCCGAGTGGGGTCGGTTCAAGCCGAGCTCCACGTCCGGCGACCCCACCCGATCCGCTGCGCGGATCGACCTCCCCTCGAGGGGAGGCAAACTACGAGGAGAGAAAAATGGTCGGCGCATCGAAGTCGGAAGCAGGAGGCGGCCCGATCCGCTATGGCATGGTTGGTGGCGGTCAGGGCGCCTTCATCGGCGCGGTGCACCGGATCGCGGCGCGCATGGACAATGACTTCGTTCTGGTGGCTGGCGCGCTGTCGGCCAATCCCGAGCGTGCCAAGGCTTCCGCCGCCGAACTCGGTCTCGATCCGGCGCGCTCCTATGCCTCCTATGCCGAGATGGCCAAGGCCGAGGCGAAACGTCCCGACGGCATCGAGGCAGTCGCCATCGTAACGCCCAACAATGTGCATGTGCCGGCGGCCAAGGCCTTTCTCGAGGCCGGCATTCATGTCATCTGCGACAAGCCGCTGGCGACGACTTTGGCCGAGGCGAAGAAACTCGCGGCGATCGTCGAGAAGACCGGCAAGGTGTTCGTGCTGACGCACAATTACACTGCCTATCCGATGATCCGGCAGGCGCGCGAGATGGTGGCCAAGGGGCAGCTTGGCGACATCCGCATCGTGCAGTCGGAGTACCCGCAGGACTGGCTGACCGAAGACCTTGCCGCCACTGGCCAGAAGCAGGCGGCGTGGCGCTCCGATCCGAAACAGGCGGGCGCCGGCGGTGCGCTCGGCGATATCGGCACGCATGCCTACAATCTGGCGCGCTTCGTCTCGGGACTGGAACTCGATTCCCTGTCGGCCGATCTCGATGCCTTCGTGCCGGGGCGACAGCTCGACGACAATGTCAACGTGATGCTGCGCTTCAAGCCGGTCGGCAAGACGCATCCGGCCAAGGGCTTGATCTGGGCTAGCCAGGTGGCGCCCGGCCATGAGAACGGGCTGAAGCTGCGCATCTATGGTTCCAAGGGTGGGCTGGAATGGGTGCAGGCCGATCCGAACTATCTCTGGTACACGCCGTTCGGCCAGCCCAAGCAGCTGCTCACGCGCAACGGCGCCGGCGCGCTGCCGGTCGCCGGACGCGTCAGCCGCGTGCCGTCGGGACATCCGGAAGGCTATCTCGAAGGCTTCGCCAACATCTACCAGGAAGCGGCGCGGGCGATCCGTGCGGCCCGCAAGAAGGGTGGCCAGCCGGGCAAGGAGGTCGTGTTTCCGACCATCGAGGACGGCGTCGAAGGCATGGCGTTCATCGAAGCCTGCGTGAAGTCGTCGAAGAAGAATGGGGCGTGGACGAAACTTTAACCGCGCCGCCGGTCAACGACGGCGAAGCGGCCGGATAAGGGGCATGGCGCAAAGCCGGCGGCAACAGCCGGCGCGCCGTCAAATGGGGAGGGGTGTCGATGAAAATCGGCATGTGCATGTTCTTGTGGACGACCAGCGTCTCGAAGAAGCACGAGGCGCTGCTGCGCGACATCAAGGCGACGGGCTTCGACGGCGTCGAGATCCCAGTCTTTGCCGGTGTGCCTGACGACTACAAGAGGCTCGGCGAGTTGCTCGACCGCATCGGTCTGGAGCGCACGGCTGTCACAGCAATGGGCGATCCGGCGATGAATTTGATCTCTCCGGATGCCGTAATCCGCAAGGCCGGCATAGGCTATATGAAATGGGCGATCGACTGCAGCGTGGCGCTCGGTGCCGACAGGCTAAGCGGGCCGCTGCATTCGACGCTTGGCGCATTTTCCGGCAGCGGGCCGACGGCGGCCGAGAAGAAGCGCTCGGTCGCCTCGCAACGCGCGATTGGCGACCATGCCGGCAAGCGAGGTGTCACCATCGGGTTGGAGGCGCTCAACCGCTTCGAATGTTATTTGCTCAACACGATGGCCGACCTCTCCGAGCACGTCGACGCCATCGACCGGCCGCACATCAAGGCGATGTACGACACTTTCCACGCCAATATCGAGGAGGCCGACCCGATCGGTGCCTATACCAAGCACCGCCGGAATGTCGTGCATGTCCACATTTCCGAGAATGATCGCGGCGTGCCTGGGCGCGGCAACATTCCGTGGAAAGAGACATTCTCCGCCATCCGCAAGAGCGGCTACGACGACTGGCTGACTATCGAGGCGTTCGGGCGTTCGCTCAGGGATTTGGCGGCGGCGACCAAGGTGTGGCGGGATTTTGCCGAGACGCCCGAGGCGGTTTATCGGGAGGGGTACAGGCATATCCGGGATGGGTGGAAGAAGGCGGCTTAGCCGTTCACTTCGTCATCCACGGGCGGAGCGGGAGCGAAGCGGACGCGGAGACCCGAGGATCCATTCCGTGACGTTCGAGCGCCGCAGCGATGCAGAATTCTGTACCGTTGCGTTCTACGGCTCAGGTAACGGAATGGATCCTCGGGTCTGCGCTGCGTCGCTTCGCTCCTTGCTTCGCCCGTGGATGACGAAGCCGCGGTGGACCGACGCCAAGCGCAGCCTACTCCAGCTACCCCTGCTCGGCCTGGATCCTGTTGTAATCATGGATCGTGCGGCTCAACCTGCGGCGTAGGAAATTCGAGATGTTGTCGAAGATGAACACCACAAGCAGCGTCAAAAGCACCATGTAGAAGACGTTGGCCCAGTTGGAGTTGGTGCGCATCGCTTCCCAGAGTTTCAGGCCGATGCCGCCGGCGCCGACGGCGCCGATGATGGTGGCGCCTCTGGTGTTGGATTCCCACTGGTAGAGCGTCTGGCTGATGAAGACCGGGATCACTTCCGGCATCACGCCATAGCGCTGCACCAGCAAGCCGTTGGCGCCGGTCGACTTGATGCCCTCGCGCGGCTTGTCGTCGATGTTCTCCAGGCTTTCCGAATAGGTTTTGCCGAGCGTGCCGATCTCGGTGAAGAAGATCGCGGCGCTGCCGGCCAGCGGCCCCGGGCCGAAGGCGCGGGTGAAGAACAGCGCCCAGATCAGCATGTCGACCGAGCGCATGAAGTCGAAGAAGCGCTTGAGCACCTGGCCGAGCAATCCGCTCGGTGTGATGTTGCGGGCGGCGAAGAAGGCGAGCGGGAAGGCGACGACGCCGCCGAGCAGCGTGCCGAGAAACGCCATGACGATGGTCTGCAAGAGTTTCGTCCAGACATCGCCGTGCTGCCACTGCGCATTGTTCCAGATGTTGTCGCCGGCCAGCGCGAGGTTCGAGGTGCCGGGCTTCAGTTCCGGTCCGGACCAGATCAGCGAGATCACTTCACCGGCCGATTTGCCGAAGAAGGGCGAGCGCGTGTCGAAAACGAAATTCGCCCAGCCGAGGAAACGCCTGCGAACCTTGACGCGGTCGACGGTGACGCGCACCTCGCCGACGAAGCCCATTTTGGCGACGATCTCGTCATCATGCGCGGTGATCCAGCCGGGCACCGGGCCCGAAATCACCGGCTTGCCGCTGGTCAGCGCGACCGGCACGGTCTCGCCAAAGGCCGTGATCGTCGCCCTGGTCTTGTCGAAGGTGACGGACTTGGCCGGACCGTCGATCAGGACGGTGAATGTGCCGTCCGCATTCTTGACGACCCAGTCGGGATTGGGATTGTCGCCGAGTGCTGAGAAGCGCGGATATTTCGGCGTGATCTCGGGCTGGTCGAGGCGGAATTCGGGCTGCAGGTCGTAGCTGATCCACTGCGACAGGAAGAGCGGCAAGCGCTCCCAATGCGAGTCCCTCATCACCTGCGGCAGGTTGAAGAACCACAAGGCGTAGCCGAGGTAGAGCACGATCCCGGCGAACAGGAACAGCGGCCCAAAGCGCTTGTAGGCCGGCCGCGGGAACACCTGGGGATAGCGCTCCTCGATGGACGATATTTGCTCGGCGGTCATCGTTGCCATGATTAGGCGCTCATCAGAAAAGCCTGCTCGCCGACAAGCTTGCGGCGCAGCCAGGCGGAGAACTGGTCGACGATGAAGATCGTCGTGAACAGCAGCAGCACCAGCGCCAGCGTCTTGGCGCCGAAACCCCGCGAGATCGATAGCTTCAATTCCTCGCCGATGCCGCCGCCGCCGACGGCGCCGATGATGGTCGACGCGCGCACATTGATCTCGACGCGCAGCAGTGTGTAGGACATGAAATTGGGCAGTACCTGCGGCAGGTCGGCAAAGCGCACCCGCTCGAACCAGTTGGCGCCGACGGCCCTCAGGCCTTCCTCGGCGCGCATGTCGATGTTCTCGTTGATCTCGTAGAACAGCTTGCCGAGCGCGCCGATCGAATGCAGGCCGATGGCAATGATGGCGGCGATCGGACCGGTCGAAACGATGGCCGCGAACAGGCCGGCAATGACGATCTCCGGAAAGGCGCGCAGCAATTCCATGAAGCGCTTGACGACGAGGCGCAACGCCGGATGCGGCGTCAAATTGCGTGCGGCGATGAAGGAGAACGGCACGGCAAAAATGAAGCCGATGAAGGTCGAGACCAGCGCCACGTTCACAGTGGTCAGCATCAGCTCGAAATATTCGGGGATGTAGAAGCTGCCCCAGACATAGACGCGGCCGAGCGGGAAGTTGTATTCCTGCGTACCCTTGTCATTGGGCGAGGCGATGTCGAACAGCGCCCGCCAGACATCGTTCCAGTCCTTGGGGATCAGCCAGCTCAGGAAATCGAGAATATGCGGCAGCCGGTCGAAGAAGTGACCGGCATTGGCCTCGTCGGCGAACCACATGCTGGAAAGCGTCGCGGCCAGCAGCAGGGCGATGCCGAGGAGGGTGTAAAGCCGCCGCAACGAGAGCTGGCGGCGCCAGGCACTGGCTACCTGCAAGGTCGTGTCAGAGCGGACTGTGGCTGAGATGGTCATGATCGTGGACATGCAAAAAGGGCGGCGCTTGGCAACGCCGCCCTTTTCGATTTTGCCGTCAGCCGCCGATAGCAGCTTTGCGGGCTTCGACGATGACGCTGTAGAAGTCCGGCTTGACCGGAACGTAGCCGGTGAAGTCGCCGCCTTCGACGCCCTCGAAGCAGGCCTTGTCCTTCTTCGGCAGGTCGGTGAAGAAGGCGGTGAGCTTGGCGGTCATCTCGTCGCCGAGCGCGGTGCGAACGACCAGCGGGCCGTTCGGGATCAGGCCCGAGCGCCAGACTTCGACGAAGTCGTTGGGGTCGACGGCGCCCTTGGCAACTTCCTTGTGGAAGGTGCCGGAGGTGTAGCCGTTCTTGAAGTCGCCGATGCCCGAGGAATCGTCGACGGCCACGTCGACCTTGCCATCGCGGACGGCAAGCACGTTGTTCTCATGGCCGCCATTGAACTGGGTCGAGGCGAAGAAGGTTTCATTCGAAGCGCCGGTGTCTTTCGGGATCTGGGTCAGAGGGATCAGGTAGCCCGAGGTCGAATCCGGATCGGCGTAGCCGAGCTTCTTGCCCTTGGCCGACTTGATGTCGGTGATGCCGGAGGATTTCAGCGCCAGGCCGATCGAATAATAGCCGGTGGCGCCGTCGGTCTGCTGGGTGGTGAGGATCGGGGTGACCGCCTTCGGATCCTTGATGTAAACGCTGGCATAACCGGAAGCGCCGAGTTCGGCGAAGTCGAGCGTGCCGCCGAGCAAGCCCTGGATGACGCCGTCATAGTCGGCGGCCGGGAACAACGACACTTTTTCGAAGCCGAATTCGGTCTTCAGATGGTCGGCCAGGCACTGGTAGTTGCGCAGGCGGTCGGTCTCGTTCTCGCCGCCGAGGATGCCGACGCGGAATTCCTTCATGTCGGCCGCATGAGCGGCACTGGTGGCCATGGCGAGCACCGAAACGGCGCTGAAAACCATCTTCCTGAACATTTTATCTCTCCTGTAGATTCCGGCCCCGCGCCGGCAGCGTTCTTGATTTTGACAGATGCCCTTGACGCGGGCCGGCGATCCCAGCCGCTCAGTAACCCGGGAATGCGGGTTCGAGCGGGCTGGCGGATGCTTCGATCTTTTGCTTGTAAGCGATGCTGGTTGAGGTGATGGCCTCGGAGATCTCGGCGCCATTGGCGTCGGCGCCATAGACCTGGCGTACGGCTTCGCGGTTGAGTGCTTCCGGCGGGCCGTCGAAGACGATCTTGCCGGCCGCCATGCCGATGATACGGTTGCAATAGGTGCGGGCGGTGTCCAGCGTGTGCAGATTGGTGACGACGGTGATGCCTTCGCGCAGATTGATGTCCTGCAAAGAGTCCATCACCACCTTGGCGTTGAGCGGGTCGAGCGAAGCGATCGGCTCGTCGGCGAGCAGCACCTTGGGCTGCTGCATCATGGCGCGGGCAATGGCGACGCGCTGCTGCTGGCCGCCGGACAGCGTGCCGGCCGGCTGCAATGCGGTGCGGGCAATGTCGAGACGTTCAAGCGCTGCGATCGCTTCGGCGCATTCGGCGCGGGTAAACATGCCAAGCAGGTTGGAGAAGGTCGAGCGATGATTGAGCCGACCGAGCAGAACATTGGTCAGCACATCGAGGCGCGGCACAAGATTGAACTGCTGGAAGATCATGGCGCAGTCGCGCTGCCAGCGCCGAAGCGGCGAGCCGCGCAGCCGGGAAACCTCGGCGCCGTCAAAAAAAATCGACCCCTGGCTGGGGTCGATGAGACGGTTGATCATGCGAAGAAGGGTGGATTTGCCGGCGCCGGAACGGCCGATGATTCCGACCATCTGACCCTGCGGAATCGACAGGTCGATGGCGCTGACGGCGGTGTTCTTGCCAAATCGGCGGGAGACGCCGCGGATTTCGAGGGTTGCTGACATGGCGTAGCTTCCAGTCCAGTCGCAGTTTGAAGGTCCGTTAACCCTCGCTAGCGCAGCCGCATGAACCTGCGGTGTCGGATTGATGTCAGTTTTGTTACCACCCACAGGCCCGTAGGCGACGGGTGACTGGTGCGCAATGGTCAGCCCAGCACCAGCAGCTCCTCGAAATGCTTCATGTCCCTGAAGCTGCAGAATGCCGGGGCCTTGAGTTCGATCACCGGGGCCTGCCGGGAGAACCGAGCGAGACAGTCTTCGAACAGATCCTGCCATGCGGCCGCCCTGTCGTCGGCAAGACGGCGGATCTGGTAGGCAAAGGTGATGTGGAAGGCATAGCTGTCGTGATCGGGATGGCGATAGCCGAACGGCACCGACAGCGCGTCGCGCCATGCGCTCATGGCGCGCACATCGTCATCGGTCGCACCGGCAACGGTGAGACCGGTCGGCACGACCTCTATCACTTTTATGTTGAACGGGGCGAGGCCCTCGAAGCCTTTCAAGCGTTCCAGATAGAGGTTGGTCATGTCCTCGATGCTGGTGTCGAGCGGCACGTCCTGCGGCCAGTAGGGCAGGCGGCGGCGATATTCGATGATGCCTTGGAACAGCGTCATGTGCAGGCTGGATATGGGCGTGAAGGCGAGGCGATCGGCGTCGGGCATGGCAAGCATGCGCTCGCGCACCTCGATGACCACCGCTTCGGACGGTGAGCCGTTCACGAGATGGCTGACGACCGTGTTGCCGGGTTCGGGCAGGAAATTGCCTGACGTGTCGTAGCGGGTGCCGAGATGCACCGGTGGTTTGGGGTTGGTTCCTTCGAAATAGCCGGCGAGCGAGGGTCTGATAGTTTGGGGCATTGCGATCTCCAAAGGGAACACCGCCTCCTGTCCGACTCCTGTGTCAGAGATGTGAATCGGGCTGGTCTTATGACGACAATGTGATGGGCTACGCGCCGTACTTGTCCAGGAAGGCTTCCGCCTCGAGCTCGCGGAAATCGTCGAGCGCGGCGCGCAGGCGGGCGTGGTCCCAATCCCACCAGGCGAGCGCCTGGTAGCGCTCGGCGGTGCGGCGGTCGAAGCGCTCGCGGATCGGTTTTGCCGGCACGCCGCCGACGATGGTGTAGGGCGCGACATCCTTCGACACGACCGCGCCGGCGCCGACCGCGGCGCCGTCGCCGACGGTGACGCCGGGCAGGATGGTCGAGCCGTGGCCGAGCCAGGTGTCATGGCCGATGGCGACGCGCCTGGCGCGGCGCTGGGCGAAGAATTCGCTCTCGTGCTCGGCGTCGTCCCAATAGTCGGAGGCGCGATAGGTGAAGTGATGAAGCGTCGGCCGCCATGTCGGGTGGTTGGTGGCGTTGATGCGCACGGCGGCTGCGATGTTGGAGAACTTGCCGATGGTTGCGCACCAGACGGCGCAATCCTGCATCATGTAGGAATAGTCGCCGAGAATGCTCTCCGAGACCCGGCTGCGGTCGGCGATCTCGGTCCAGCGGCCGAGCGTCGAATTCTCGACCTCCGCCGTCGGATGGATCAGCGGCGTT
The DNA here is from genome assembly GCF_053714375.1 of Mesorhizobium sp. ArgA1. NCBI lineage: Bacteria > Pseudomonadati > Pseudomonadota > Alphaproteobacteria > Hyphomicrobiales > Phyllobacteriaceae > Mesorhizobium > Mesorhizobium sp. ArgA1. The sequence continues at coordinate 1,031,045 of NZ_JBSKBQ010000001.1, read as the reverse complement.
TCCGACAGTTTTCTCGTCATGCCGCGATTTTTCCCGGAGCGAAAGCGGTGACGTCGATGATGCGGTCGGCAACCGCCTCGCGCACATCGTGGTCATGGAAGATGCCGAGCAGGGCGACATCAGCCGCCTTCTTGGTGGCGATGAGTTCGATCACCACGTCGCGGTTGGTGGCATCGAGCGATGCGGTCGGCTCGTCGAGCAGCAGGATCGGGTGCTCGGTGATGAAGCCGCGCGCGATGTTGACGCGCTGCTGCTCGCCGCCGGAGAAGGTCGCCGGCGGCAGCGCCCAGAGTTTTTCCGGCAGGTTGAGCTGCGCCAGCAAGGCGCGTGCCTTGGCTCTGGCTGCCTCGCGTTCCGCGCCGCGCTCGACCAATGGTTCGGCGACGACATCGAGGGCCGAAACGCGCGGCACGGTGCGCAGGAACTGGCTGACATAGCCGATCGTTTGCCGGCGCACGGCAAGCACCGTGCGCGGACTGGCGTTGGCGAGATCGATCAGGCTGTCCTTGTGCTGGACGATGATCTGGCCCTCGTCGACGGCATAATTGCCGTAGAGCATCTTGAGGATCGAGCTCTTACCGGCGCCGGACGGGCCGCCGAGCACGGTGCATTCGCCCGCCTTGATCGAGAAGGAGACACCGGCGACGACAGGCAACTTAATGCCGTCGCGCAGATGCATGGTGAAGCTCTTGGCGACGTCGGAAACAACGAGGGGCGTCGGCATGGTCACACCTGTAGAATGGAAGAAACGAGAAGCTGCGTGTAAGGCGCGCGCGGATCGTCGAGTACGCGGTCGGTGAGACCGCTTTCAACGACGCGGCCGTCCTTCATCACCATCATGCGCTGCGACAGAAGCCTGGCCACCGCGAGGTCATGGGTGACGACGATGGCGGCGAGGCCGAGATCGGTGACCAGTCCGCGCAGCAGATCGAGCAGGCGCGCCTGCACAGAGACGTCGAGGCCGCCGGTCGGCTCGTCCATGAACACCAGCCTCGGCCCGGTCACCAGGTTGCGGGCGATCTGCAGGCGCTGGCGCATGCCGCCGGAAAAGGCGCGCGGCTCGTCGTCGATGCGGTCCTCGTCGATCTCGACGCGCGACAGCCAGTCGACGGCGGTGGCGCGGATTTTTCCATAATGGCGATCGCCGACCGCCATCAGCCGCTCGCCGACATTGGCGCCGGCCGATACCGTCATGCGCAGGCCGTCGGCCGGGTTCTGGTGGACGAACCCCCAGTCGGTGCGCATCAGGAAGCGGCGCTCGGCCTCGCTCATGCGGTAGAGCTCGCGGAACTGGCCGTCGCGCATGCGGTAGCTGGCGGTGCCGGAGGAAGGCAACATCCGTGTCGACAGGCAGTTGAGCAGCGTCGTCTTGCCCGAGCCGGACTCGCCGACGACAGCCAGGACTTCGCCTGGCCAAAGATCGAAGGTAACGTTCTCGCAGCCGACGCGCGAGCCGTAGAATTTGGACAGCGCCGAGACGCGCAGCAGCGGTTCGTCGGTCATTGCGCCGGCTCCAATTTTTCCGGGGTAGAATGGGTTTCCGAGATTTCCGGGGCAAGATGGCCGCGATGGCCGTCAGCGCGCCGCTTCTCGCAATGATCGGTGTCGGAGCAGACGAACATGTGGCCGCCATGGTCGTCGAGGATGACCTCGTCGAGATAGACATTCTCGGCCGCGCACAGCGCGCAGGGCTGGTCGAAGGTCTGGACCTCGAACGGATGATCCTCGAAGTCGAGGCTGACGACATCGGTGAAGGGCGGCACGGCATAGATGCGCTTTTCGCGACCGGCGCCGAACAATTGCAAGGCCGGCGAGCGGTGCATCTTGGGATTGTCGAACTTCGGCGTCGGCGACGGGTCCATGACATAGCGGCCCTCGACCTTGACCGGATAGGCATAGGTGGTGGCGATGCGGCCGTGTTTGGCGATATCCTCGTAGAGCTTCACATGCATGAGGCCATATTCCTCCAGCGCATGCATCTTGCGCGTCTCGGTCTCGCGCGGTTCGAGGAAGCGCAGCGGCTCGGGGATCGGCACCTGATAGACCAGCACCTGGCCGGCGCTGAGCGGATGCTCGGGGATGCGGTGGCGGGTCTGGATGATCGTGGCGGTCGCCGTGTCGGTGGTGACGGCGACATTGGCGACCTTTTTGAAGAAGGCGCGGATCGAGACCGCATTGGTGGTGTCGTCGGCGCCCTGGTCGATGACCTTCAGCACATCGTCAGGGCCGATGATCGAGGCGGTGACCTGCACGCCGCCGGTGCCCCAGCCATAGGGCATCGGCATTTCGCGCGACGCGAACGGCACCTGATAGCCGGGGATGGCGATGCCCTTCAGGATCGCCCGGCGGATCATCCTTTTGGTCTGCTCGTCGAGATAGGCGAAGTTGTAGGTGGCGATGTCGGTCATGGCGATCACGTCCGCTCTGTGGTATGGATTTGGCATCCAGGACGCGGGAGAAGACCCTGATGGACTCGACCGGTTGGATGCATGTTGGCGTGCTGTTGCTGGTGTTCGCCGCAGTTGCGGCCTTCGCGCTGCGGAAGATGTTTCTCCCCGCGCCAAAGGAAAGCGCGAGTGGTGAGGCTATCACTGGCAGCAAAGAGTGGAACGAGGCGCTGAATGGCCACCACAGCGCTGGTCATGGTGGCAGCGGAGACGGCTGAAATCATTCCGCCGCCTCCCGCTTGTCCTCGGCCGCCCTATCCGCATTTTCCCGCGCCTCGTATTCGGCGCGCATGCGGCGCACCAAATCGAGCTCGGCCTGGAAGTCGACATAGTGCGGCAGTTTCAAATGTTCGACGAAGCCGGTCGCCTGGACATTGTCGGAGTGTGAGATGACAAATTCCTCGTCCTGCGCGGCGGCCACGACATCCTCGCCGAGTTCGGTTGCCCGCAACGCGCGGTCGCAGAGCGCCATGGCCATCGCCTTGCGCTCGCTCTGGCCGAAGACCAGGCCATAGCCGCGGGTGAATTGCGGCGGCGCCTTGGCCGAACCCTTGAACTGGTTGACCATCTGGCATTCGGTGACGCGAACGCTGCCGAGCGGCACGGCGAAAGGCAGCTCCGGCACGTCGAGCTCCAACTCGACCTCGCCGATACGGACCTCGCCGACAAAGGGGTGGTTGCGGGCATAGCCGCGCTGGGTGGAATAGCCGAGCGCCAGCAGGAACCCTTCGTCGCCACGTGACAGCGCCTGCAGCCGGATGTCGCGCGCCATCGGAAATTCCAGTGGCTCGCGGGTGATGTCGCCGGGGACATGATCCCCAGGCATCTCTCCATCCGGCTCGATCAAGCCTTCGCGGGCGAGGATCGCCGAGACACGCGGCATCGCCTCCGCCTCGCCGGCGCGTTGCAAAGGTTCGGCGACTTCGGCGCCGGCGGCAAGCTCGGGGTCGAGCAGCCGGTGCGTGTAGTCGAAGGTGGGCCCAAGCAACTGGCCACCGGGCAGGTCCTTGTAGGTTGCCGACACGCGCCGCTCGACCAGCATGGCGCCGGTGTCGATGGGATTGCCGTAGCCGAAGCGCGGCAACGTGGTGCGGTAGGCACGCACCAGAAAGATCGCCTCGATCATGTCGCCGCGCGCCTGGACGATGGCGAGTGCGGCCAACTCGCGATCATAGAGCGAGCCTTCGCTCATCACCCGGTCGACGCCGAGCGCCAACTGCTCGACGATCTGGTCGAGGCGCAGTGCCGGGACCGAACGGTCGCCGCGCCGGCGGTCAGCGAGCAGGCTGTGGGCATTGGCGATAGCGGCCTCACCGCCTTTTACCGCGACATACATTTTTACGCCTCCATCGTCTTGATGCGCGTCGTTCGCGGCAGGCAGGCGACGCCGTCGGGCGCTGCCAGAATGATGTCGACGCCGCGCGGAAAGCGCCCGATGTTCTGCTTCCACTGTTCGACGAAATGCCGCGGCATCTGCGCCGGCGCGATGGTCGCGCTGGTTTCGATGCCGGGACCTTCGAGCAGCAGCGGGGCGCCGGAGGTGAGGTCGCTGACCCGCAGGATCAATGTCGTCGAGCGATCGGGATAGTCCTGCGTGCCCTGCGAGAAACCGTCGAGGGCTGCCATCTCCGCAGGGTTGGCGATCACAGCGAAATGCGCATCGGCTGGCGTGTTGGCGAGCGGCGCGCCGGTGTGGAAGCCAAGCCAGGATTTCACCGCCGCGGACCCCTGCAGAGCAGGGTCGAGCCAGAGTGGGGTATCGTTGTCGCACAGCGCCAGCGCGATGGCGCCGGCGGTCGCCGACAGCGGCGCCGGCGGCAGGGTGAAGGCCGGCAAAGGCTGCACGCTGCCCGGTCGCGCCATGGCGTCCATGACCGCGCGGAAGACGGTCTGGGCGTTGAACACAGGATCGGCGAAACCGCCGTCGATCGATTGGGCTGCGATATCCATCAGTCTTCTCCGCGCACCATGGTGAAGAAATCCACTTTCGTAGCCGCCGTCTCGGCGCGGCGTTTTTCGCGCGCCTCGGTCTGGGCCGCCCGCAGCGGCGCGACCAGGGCGGTCTCGACCGTCTGGCGCTGCGCAGGGTCCTGCCAGAGCGCGTCGACGATCGCCGCCAGCTTCGCCTTCTTCCGGTCGCGGCCGAGCATGTAGCTGTGGCCGACCTGCCCGCTCGGCAGCCGCACGGTGGCGCGGGTGACCGTCGCCTCGCCGACATTGAAGGGCGCGCCGCCACCGCCGATGCGGCCGCGCACGGTGACCAGGCCGGTTTCCGGTCCGCGCAGAAGCTCGGCTTCCGAGGTCAGGCCGGCCTCGTTCCAGAGCCGGGCGATATCGCCGCCGCTGGCCTGCGCCAGCGTCGCCATGACGGCTTTGCGCTCGGCCCGGTCGCGCGCTTCCTGTCCTCGCATGCAGCAACTCCCTGACTATGCAAAATTTGTCTAGTGATATAGACAACTATACAAATTATACCTATTATCTAACCCGTGTCCATGACGGGTGAATGACAGGGCGTGATCGGGGGCAAGAATGGCCGGGCATAAGATGGTGAGCAGTATTGAACGGCGCAGCGGGGTCTCGCTGTGGCGGCAGATCGCCGACCAGATCCTGCATTCGATTGCCGCTGGCGACTTTGCCGAGAATGCCGTGCTGCCGCCGGAGGTGGCGTTGGCCGAACGCTACGGCGTCAATCGTCACACGGTGCGCAGCGCCATATCAGCCTTGGTGCAGGACGGCGTGCTTCGAGCCGAACAGGGACGCGGCACATTTGTGCTGTCGCGCAAACGGCTGTCCTATCCGATCGGCGCGCGGACGCGGTTTTCGACGGGCCTGCAAGGACAGACGTCGGAACGGCATATCGTGCTGCTTACATCAGTGGTCGAGCCGGCCAGCCAGCGCGTCGCCGAGGGGCTTGGCCTTGCCAGGGGCATCGAGGTGATCCGGCTGGAGACGCGCGGCGAAGCCGATGGACGGCCGGTGTCGCGCGCTGCCAGCTGGTACGAAGCAAAGCGTTTCGCCGGCATCGAGAAGGCGATGGCCGAGACAGGATCCATCACCGCTTCGCTCAAGCGCTTCGGCATCGACGATTATCTCCGGCAGTCGACTGTTCTGTCCGCGCGCCACGCCGATGCCGCCGACCTCGCCGATCTCGATCTGCAGCCGGGCGCCATCGTGCTGGTCGCCACCGCTGTCAATGTCACGCCGGACGGTCAGCCGATCCAGTTTGCCGAAACGCGGTTTCCGGCCGAGCGGGTGGAGTTGAAGCTGTCGGCACTGTGACCAAGGGCTCGAGACGGTAAGCTATCCCACCTCGATCACCGCCTTGATCAGGCCGGATTTCTCATGCGCCCAGCGAGCCAGATCGCGCGGCGTGCCGGCGAGCGTGGTGCGATGGGTGACGAGTTTGGCCAGAGGCACGGCACCGTTGCGGATCGAGGCGGCGACATGGTCGAAGTCGGCGCTCAGCGCGTTGCGGCTGCCGACCAGCGTCATCTCGCGCTTGTGGAATTCCGGATCGGAAAAGACGATGTCGTCCTTGACGACGCTGACCAACACCAGCGTGCCGCCATGCGCGACGTGGGCAAAGGCGGACTGCACCGAGGCGGTGTTTCCGGTGGCGTCGAAGACGACGTCGAAACCCTCGCCGCCGGTTGCCTCGCGAACCAACTCAGCGGCGTTTTTTTTCGAAACATCGAGGATGGCGAATCCGAGTTCGGCTTGAGCAAAACTCAGCCGCTCGCTGCTCATGTCGAGCAGGCTGACGTCGAGCCCGGCGATACCGGCGAAGATGGCCGTGCCGAGCCCGATCGGGCCGGCGCCGATCACCAGCGTGCGGGCGTCCGGTTCGGCGCGGGCGCGGCGAACGGCATGCGCGCCGATGGCGAGGAATTCGACAGCGGCGGCGTCCGCCAACGACAGGCCGTTGGTCGGATAGAGATTTTGTGCCGGGACAAGAATTTGCTCGGCCATGGCGCCGTCACGATGGACGCCGAGCACCTCGATCTTGACGCAGCAATTGGGCTTGCCGTGCCGGCAGGCGATGCATTTGCCGCACGCGAGATAGGGGTTGATGACGACCGGTTCACCGATGGCCAGATCAACGCCTTCGCCGGCCTCGACGACGGTGCCCGACACCTCGTGGCCCATGATGCGGGGGTAGGCGAGGAACGGGTGCTTGCCCTCGAAGATGTGGTAGTCCGTGCCGCATATGCCGACATGGCTGACCGCGACCAGCGCCCAACCCGCAGGCGGCGCGCCGGGTGCGGCGCGATCTTCCAGGACAAGATCGCCGGGCGAGCGGCAGATAACGGCTTTCATTCAGCAATTCCAGTGTTCAAAAGGGCGCCGGTCCGTCGAGCGGACCGGCGCAGTCAGGGAGGATTATTTGCCGCGACGGCGCAGGCCGTCGAAGTAGACGATGACGATGATCAGCACGCCGGTGATGATGCGCTGCCAGAAGGCGTTGACGTTGAGCAGGTTGGCGCCGTTGTTGATGGTGGCGAGGATGAAGGCGCCGAGCAGCGGTCCGTGCACCGAGCCGACGGCGCCGAACAGCGAGGTGCCGCCGATCACTGACGAAGCGATCGCCTGCAGCTCCCAGCCCTCGGCCTGGGTCGGGTTGCCGATGCCGATGCGCGAGGCGAGCAGCACGCCGACGAATGCCGCGCACAGGCCCGACAGGGTGTAGGCCATGAAGATCGTGCGCTGGACGTTGACGCCGGACAGGCGCGAGGCCTCGGCATTGGAGCCGACCGAAAAGAGATAGCGGCCCCAGCGGCTGTGATGCAGGAAGATGTAGGCCGGGATGCCGACCAGGATCACCATCCAGAACAGGTTGGGGACGCCGAGGAAGGAGTTGCGCGAGAACTCCTGGAATGGGTCGTTGTTGATCGAGATCGAGTTGCCGTTGGTCATCAACAGGCCAATACCGCGCAGCGAGGTCAGCGTCGCCAGCGTGATGATGAAGGGCGGCAGGCCCATCTTGACGATGCCGAAGCCGTGGAACAGGCCGATGGCGACGCCGACCAGCAGGGTGAGCAGAACGGCGAGGAAGACCGGGACGCCGGCATTGATCAACATCGCGGCGATGACGGTGGCGAAGCCGACCACCGCGCCGACAGACAGATCGATGCCGCCGGTGATGATGACGAAGGTCTGGCCGACAGCCAAAATGGCGATCATCGAACCCTGACGCAAAAGGTTTGAGATGTTGTTGGCTGAGGCGAAGCTTGACGTCGCCAGCGACAGGACAACCCATAGCAGAACCAGCAGCGCCAGCAGCGTCAGTCCGAACAAGGCGTTGTAATTGCGTTTCGGTCTTTCGACAGCGGCTGCTTCGGTGCTCATGTCTGTCCTCCCAGCTTTTCTTGTTTCTCGGCGAGCGCCTGTGTGAGAATTTCCTCGTGGTCGGCGGTGCGGAAGCCGTGCGTGGCGACAAGCTTGCCGCGCCGGAACACGTGCAGCGTGTCGGCCAGTTCATAGACTTCCGGCAGATAGGACGAGATCAGGATGATGCCGGCGCCCTTCGACAGCAGCGCGCCGAACAGACGGTAGATCTCGGCCTTGGTGCCGACATCGACGCCGACCGTCGGCTCGTCGAAGATGAACAGCTTGGCGCCGTGCGCCAGCCATTTGCCGATGACGATCTTCTGCTGGTTGCCGCCCGACAGGCTGGACGCCAGCGCATGACGCGTCGGCGTCTTGATCCTGAGGTCGGCGATCTGGCGGTCAGCCTCGGCCTTCTCCTTCGCGCCGGAGATCAACAGGTTGCTGGAGATGCGTTTGTAGATCGGCAGATTGAGGTTCATCCCGACCGGCAGGTTCAGGCACAAGCCCTGGTCGCGGCGGCTTTCCGGCGCCAGCGCCATGCCGAGTTTTATCGCGTCATGCTCGGAATTGATGTGGACCGGCTTGCCTTGCCACAGGACCTCGCCGGCCGACTTCTTGTGGCGGCCATAGAGCGTGGTGACGAACTCGCTGCGGCCGGCACCGATCAGGCCGTAGAGCCCGACGATCTCGCCCGCGCGCACAGTCATGGAGACATTCTCGAAGCCTTTGCCCGACAGGTTCCTCGTCTCGACGATCGCAGCGCCCGGGGAAAAATGCTCCTTGTGGTAGACCTGCTCGATCGAGCGGTTGATCATCAGCTTGACCAGCTCGGCGTCGTTGGTCTCGGCAATGTTGCGGGTGCCTACCAGCGTGCCGTCGCGCAGCACGGAGACGCGGTCGGCGAGCTCGAAGACCTCTTCCATGCGATGGCTGATATAGATGATGGTGACGCCTTCTCCCTTAAGCCGGCGGATCAGCGTGAACAGCTGGTCGGCCTCCTTGCGGGTGAGGTAGGCGGTCGGCTCGTCGAAGATCAGGAATTTTGTGCCGCGAACGGTGGCGCGGGCGGCGGCGATCAGCTGCTGCTGACCGATGGTGAGGTCACCCAGCATGACATGCGCCGGCAGATCGAAGCCGAGGCCGTCGATGATCTCCTGCGCTTCCCTGACCATGGCGCGCTGCTGCAGGATGCCGAAGCGCGAATTCTCCTCGCCGAGGAACATGTTGGCGGCGACGGTGAGGTGGCGGCAGAGCACCACTTCCTGGTGCACGGCATTGATACCGAGCGCCATCGCCTCATGTGGCGTAGCGAGCGCTGCCGGCTTGCCCTCCCAGATGACATCGCCGGAGGTGCGCGGCATGACGCCGGTCAGAAGCTTGATGAGGGTCGATTTTCCGGCGCCGTTCTCGCCGACGATAGCGTGGATCTCACCGGCCTTGAAAGCAAGGTGCACCGGCTTCAGCGCATGCGTGCCGGGATAGCGCTTTTCCAGCCCATGCAGTTCGAGGATCGTCCTGCCGGGTTCCAGCGTTGGGGCCGGGTGCAGTTCCTGCGCCGTCGACGTCATGACAATCCTCCCAGATTGGTCTTGCGGTTGGGCACGCAGCGATGCGGGGCATCGTCAAGGCATTCGGCCGGCCTCTATGGGGCCGGTGAGGGATGTTTCCGGGGCCGCGAAGCCCCGGAAACGATACTTGTCGAGCTGCTTAGTTGAGCTTCGGGTTGAGCAGCGCGTCGATCTTCGGATCCTTCATATTGTCCTTGGTAACCAGATTGGCGCCGGTGTCGACATTGGCCTCGACGTTCTCACCCTTGGACGCCGCGAGCGCGGTCTTGATGCCGTCATAGCCCATCCGGTAGGGATCCTGGACGACGAGGCCGGAGATGACGCCGTCATTGAGGAACTTGATCAGCTTCTCGTCGCTGTCGAAACCGATCAGCGCGACCTTGCCGGCAAGGTTGTTCTCGGCGATCGCCTGGCCAACGCCCTGCGCCATGATCAGGTTTGACGCGAAGATGCCCTTCAGGTCAGGATTGGCAGTGATCAGGTCGGTCGCGATGTTGAGGCCGGTGGTAGCCTGGCCGTCGGCGTATTTGTCGGCGATCAGTTCGAGGCCGGGATATTTGGCCTTGAGCTGTTCCTTGAAGCCCTGCGCGCGCTGTTCGAGCGAGCCGGCGCCGGGAAGCGCGGTGATCAGCGCAACCTTGCCCTCGACCTTGCCGCCGTTGGCGGCGCCGATCGCGGCGGCGAGACCGTCAGCTGCGACGCGGCCGCCCTGCACGTTGTCGGTGGTCAGGAACGAGGTGAAGGCTTTGGAGTCGGCGCCGGAGTCGATGCCGATGACCTTGACCTTGGCCGCGGCCTCGTCGATCGGCTTGCCGAGCGCCTTGGCTTCGGTCGGCGCAATGACGACGGCGGCCGGGTTGCCGGCGACGGCGTTCTCGAGGATCGAGATCTGGCCGTTGACGTCGGTTTCAGCCTGGGCGCCGAGCTCCGGCACATTGACGCCGAGATCCTTGCCGGCCTTGCGGGCGCCGGCCAGGACGATCTGCCAATAGAAGGACGTGGTGTCCTTGACGATGATCGGAATGGTCACATCCGCCGCCGAAGCCGGCGCCGTGTGCAGCGCGCCGGCAAGCATCGAGGCGGCTGCAAGCGCGACAAGTGAGCGGCGGTTGAGAATGCTGGTCACGAATTTCATTAGGAATCCTCCCTAGATCGCCCGGTGAAGGTTACGGAAGCTCCATTCGGATAGGCGTGGCCCAAACGGAACTTTATCAATAAAAAACAGTTGCCGCTTTTTGATAGTGCATCGACCCAGCCGACGCAAGCGGTGTTTCACATCGGCCTGCACATGGCTCAGCGGCGAAGAAAGTCTCCTTACCGATCCTCTGTGGCACGTTCCGGCGCTCCCGATCCTCCATCACCGTCATGGAATATTAATTCCACAACTCAGTCAATATGGAATGTTCATTCTTTCTTGAGAATCGCGTGATCGTGGCTTTTCGTCAGCCGAGCTCCTGCACGATGGTGTAGGGAGCGTAGCGGGCGAATTCCGTTTGCGGCACCTTGATGTCGAACAGGTCGAGATTGCGTGTCAGATTGGCGGCTTTGGCCGTTCCGGTCAGCACGCTGGCCACGACAGGTTCGTGCAGTGGAAACTGCAACGCCGCCGCCGCCAGCGGATAGCCGCCCTCATCAGCGATTTTCTCCATCGCGCCGACACGCTCGAGTATGTCCTGCGTCGCCGGCGCATAGTCGAAATGGGCGCCATGCACCGGCCCGGTCGCCAGGATGCCGGAGTTGAAGACGCCGCCGATGATCAGCGAGGTCTGGCGCTCACGGCAAAGCGGCAGCAGCTCGGCCTCGGCCGAGCGGTCGAGCAGCGAATAACGGCTGGCGAGCAGGATGCAGTCGAGCGGCGCTTCGCGCAGAACGTCGAGGCAGATTTGCACCTCGTTGACGCCGAGCCCGTAGGCGGAAATGACGCCGGACGATTTCAGCTCTTCCAGTGCCTTCAGGCCGCCATCCATCAGCTGGCGAAAGTGCAGCTTCGTCTTCTCGACGCCGTGCGTATAGGCGCCGATGTCGTGGACAAACAGGATGTCTATCCGGTTTAGCCCGAGCCGCGCGTAGGAGAACTCGACCGAGCTCATGATACCGTCATAGGAATAGTCGTAGTCGAGCGCGAAAGGCAGCGGGTCGACATAGGAGTGATCGGGAACCTGGTCTTCCGGCACGGGACGGAACAGCCGTCCGACCTTGGTCGACAAGACATAGGAATCCCGCGGCTTGTAGCGCAGGAAATCGCCGGTCCGACGTTCCGACAGGCCAAAGCCATAGAAGGGCGCGGTGTCGAAATAGCGCAGGCCGGCCTCCCAGGCGGTCTGCAGCGTTTCCATCGCCGCCTCGCGCGGGCAGGCCCGGTAGAGACCGCCGATCGCCGCACCGCCAAAACTTATCTCGGTGACCTCGAGCGCAGTCGTGCCGATGCGGCGTTTGTTCATCCGAAGCCTCCCCAATGCATTTCGCCATTTCAACGGCGGACTGTTTTGACGCAATTCCGGACGGAAAACCGATTACACTTTTACTGGAATTGCTCTGCGGGCTGTCTTTTGCGGCCCATGTTTTTTCGGTGTTTACAGCGTGGCGCCGAGGTGCCACGGCACGAATTCGTTGTCGCCGTAGCCGAACGCCTCGCTCTTGGTCTTGCGGCCCGACGCCGTCTCGACGATCAGCTCGAAGAGCTCGCGGCCCATGCCGGCGATGGTCTTTTCACCCGAAGCGATGACGCCGCAATTGACGTCCATGTCCTCTTCCATCTGGTGATACATGGTCGAGTTGGTGGCGACCTTGATCGAGGGCGTCGGCCGGCAGCCGAAGCAGGAGCCGCGGCCGGTGGTGAAGACGATGATATTGGCGCCGCCGGCCACCTGGCCAGTCGCCGAGACGGGGTCGTAGCCTGGCGTGTCCATGAACACCAGGCCGCTGCCGGTGACCTTCTCGGCATAGCCGAAGACGCCGTTGAGAGGCGTCTGGCCGCCCTTGGCGACCGCGCCCAGCGACTTTTCCAGAATGGTGGTCAGGCCGCCGCGCTTGTTGCCGGGCGAAGGGTTGTTGTCGATCGACGCGCCATGCTTGGCGACATGCTCTTCCCACCATTTGATATAGCCGTCGAGCTTGGCGGCGATTTCAGGCGTCGCCGCGCGATAGGCGAGCAGATGCTCGGCGCCATAAATCTCCGTGGTTTCGGACAGGATGCCGATGCCGCCAACGCCGGCCAGGATGTCGACTGCCGCACCCAGCGCCGGATTGGCCGTGATGCCCGACATACCGTCGGAGCCACCGCATTGCAGACCGACGACGATCTCGCTGACCGGGATCGGCTCACGCTGCAATGTACCGACTTCCTCGGCGATTTCCGCCAGCACGCCCATCGCCTTTTCCACCGATTTGCGCGACCCGCCGGCGTCCTGGATGTTGAAATGGCGTTTTCCGGCCGCAGCACCCTTCTGGCCGTAAAGGGTAAGCTGGTTGACCTCGCAGCCGAGGCCGACCATCAGCACGCCGCCGAAGTTCGGATGGCGGGTATAGCCAGCGAGCGTGCGGTGCAGCACCATCATGCCGTCACCGGTGCCGCTCATGCCGCAGCCCTGGCCGTGGACGATCGGCACGAAGCCGTCGATCCCCGGATATTTCGGCAACAGCACACGATTGGCCTCATCGGCAATGGCGTGGCAGACGGTAGCCGAGCAATTGACGCTGGCTATGATGCCGATGAAGTTGCGGGTGCCGGCACGGCCGTCGGCGCGGCGATAGCCCATGAAGGTTCTGATACGGTCGGCTTCCGTCGCGTGTTCGGCCTCGCTTGGCGGCACCACCGGCAGGCGGCCGCTCTCGAAAACCAGATTGTGCGAATGGACGTGGTCGCCGGGCGCGATGTCTATCGTGGCGCGGCCGATGGCCTGGGCATACTTGACCACCGCCTCGCCGGCGGCGATAGGCTTGATCGCCACCTTGTGGCCGGGCTCGATCAAGGCCGTGGCAACGGCGCCGCCGGGAAGCGCGGTGCCGATCTCGATGCGGCCATTGGCGACCGCGACATTGTCGGCGGGGGACAGAAGAATGCTGTTCGAGGCGTTCACGGGCAGTTTCCTGGGTCTGTTCCTGGGGGATGCGCGGATTGACACGCGTCTGTTTACATATAATGTCTTTTATCGGGAAAAAACATTTTTGCGTCAATTGTTTTTTCAGGGGGAGAGACCATGCATCCGATGGACGCGTGGGTTGTAGGAAGCCGCGTCTGACACGCACAGCGTTTTGCTTTGCTGGGTCAGGCGCGAGGACATGGTGATATCGCGCTTCAAGCCAGCCACAGCAAGCGCCGGCGCGCAACGGGGCAGGGATGTCGAAGAGCAACAACGTTTACAAGGACGCCTATAACAGAGGTCTGCGGCTGCTCGATGAAACGCAGAGCCTGCCGTCGGAACCGGAGCTTGGCACTATGCTCGGCGTCAGCCGCACCACGGTGCGCACCATCCTGGCGCGCATGGAAGAGACCGGGCTGATAGCGTGGAACAAACGCAGCAAGACAGTGCTCAGGGCGCCGAAGCCGGATGATTTCTTCCCCGAGGAGGAAACCGACACGCTGGCCCAGATCATCGAGCGCTCGTTCATGCGCAGGCTGCTCGCCGGCGGCGCCGAGGCCGGCATGCAGATCAATGAGCTCGAGCTGGCGCGCGAGATCGGCGTCGGCACCACCAGCGTGCGCGAATTCCTGATCCGGTTCTCCCGCTTCGGCCTGATCGAGAAACGGCGCAACAGCCACTGGGTCCTGAAGGGCTTTACGCGAGCCTTTGCGCTGGAACTGACCGAAATCCGCGAAATGTTCGAGATACGCTCGGCGGCAGCCTTTGCCGCCTTGCCGCAGGACAGTCCGGTCTGGGCCGACCTCGACCGGCTGGAGGACGAGCACCGGCTTCTGGCCAGCGAGATCGCCACTCGCTTCAACGAATTCTCCGAGCTCGACGAGCGTTTTCACCGGTTGATCCACCGCGCCTCGCACAACCGCTTCATCGTCGATTTCTATGACGTCATCGCCATGATCTTCCACTACCACTACCAGTGGAACAAGGCGCAGGAGCGCGAGCGCAACGAAGTCGCGGTCGGCGAGCATCTCGCCTATATCGCGGCGCTGAAATCGCGCGATCTCGGCAAGGTCGATGTCGCCTGCCGCAAGCATCTGAAGTCGGCGCGCCACACGCTGCTGACCTCCATCCCGGAGATCGGCGGCCGCATCGTTGCCTGAGCGCGCGACGCGCCCAGGCGTCTTGCCTATGCAAGTCGTTATCCCAAGACCGTTGCGCACCCCCGGGTCGAGCCCGAGGGCATGCTTTTGGGCGACATGCATTGAACGCGCCGCGTTGCCGCAGCGATGATTTGGCGATTTTCCGGCTGCGAGTCGCGTGCTAGGTATTTGCCGTTGCTGCGTGAAGAGGCAGGTCTTTGAACATCCGGCGTAAGAGATGGAGCATGACGGCCGCGTTTGTCGCGGCCTGTGTGTTGCTGCTCCAGTCGACGCTCGGCGCGTTCGCTTTCGGCGCGGCGCCGGGCGCCTCGCAACTCGATGCCTTCGGCAATGTCATCTGCACCCATGAGGGGGCGGTCAAGCGTCCCGGTGGCGATCCGCACCCACAGCATATGCCGGCATGCTGCATGCCTGGCTGCAGCATGGTGTCAGCTGCCTATGCGCCGCCACCGGGTGTCGGCATAGGGCCGGTCAGCCTGTCCTTTGAATCGGTCGCCTTTGTCGTTCCGGTAGCCAGGCATCTGGACTTCACACGCGAGCGTTCTCCGGCCAATCCACGCGCGCCGCCGCTTACCGTCTGAAAACTGCCTCGCGTAACTTGCGCGAGCGACAATCATCCAATGATCGACATCGTTTGCGACCGGCAACGGCGCGACCTCACATCCATGGAGCCTAGCCATGTCCCGTTTTCTTCGTGCCACCGCGTCGCGCTGCACGCATTTCCTCCGCACACTCGAGCGCCGTCTTGGCGGCGCCGTCTTCGCCTTCGCCTTGTTGTTCGTCGGCGCCCATTCCGTCCTTGCGCATGAATTCAAGGCCGGCGACATCGAGATCGAGCATCCCTGGTCGCGCGCCACGCCGGCGGGCGCCAAGGTCGCCGGCGGCTACTTCACCATCGTCAACAAGGGCAGCGCGCCGGACCGGCTGCTGTCGATTTCCTCCGATATCTCGGCAAAAGCCGAACTGCATGAAATGGGGGTGAAGGATGGCGTCATGACCATGCGCCCGGTCGAGGGCGGCCTTGAAATCCCGGCGGGCGGCAAGGTCACGCTGGGTCCCGGCGCCTACCACATCATGTTCATGGATATGAAGCAGCCGCCCAAGGAGGGCCAGATGTTTGCCGCCACGCTCACTTTCGAGAAGGCCGGAACGGTGAACGTCGAGTTCGCCGTGCAAGCCATCGGCAGCGCACCGCCCCAGGAAGACAACGACTGACCAATTGTTGCCAAGCGATTTTTCGAGAGGGACCATCATGAACAAGTATCTTTTGTCGGCCGCTGCATGTCTCGTCCTGGGGACAAGTGCCGCCTTCGCCCATATCACGCTCGAAACCCAGGAGGCGCCCGTCGGCTCGACCTACAAGGCCGTGCTGCGCGTGCCGCATGGCTGCGACGGTAAGGCGACGACTGCCGTGCGAGTGCAGATACCGGAAGGGGTCATCGCGGTGAAGCCGATGCCGAAGCCGGGCTGGACGCTGCAGGTCAAGAAGGGCAAATACGAGAAGTCCTACCAGCTCTATGGCGAGGCGGTGACGTCGGGCGTGAAGGAGGTCGACTGGAGCGGCGGCAGCCTGCCTGACGAATTTTATGACGAGTTTGTCTTCCGCGGCACGCTGGCCCCCGATCTGCCGGCCGGTCAAAAACTCTATTTTCCGGTGGTGCAGGAATGCGATGGCGCCACTACGCGTTGGATAGAGATTCCGGCGGCTGGTCAGGATGAGGATGCGCTGGAAGATCCGGCGCCCGGCCTCAACCTGCTGCCCAAGAAGTGATGCATTGGTGGCGCGCTGCTTCGAAGCGGCGCGCCGCTGTTTGGTGGATGGCATGAGCGTGGCCTGTTTCCAGCGGATAGGGCGGACAGTCGGCAGGTGCCTCGGCCTGCTGGTTGCGATCCTGCTGCTTGCCGTCCTCGCTACGCCAAACCAGGCCCTTGCCCATGCGGCGCTGATCAAGGCCGAGCCGGCCGACGGGGCGGTGCTGGAGCAGGCGCCGACGCAGTTTTCGCTGACCTTCAGCGAGCCGGTGTCGCCGCTGGTGCTGACCTTGGTGCGGCCCGACGGCTCGCCTGTTGCTCTGACCTCGTTCCGGCTCAACGACCAGACGGTCGCGATCGACAATCCGCAAACGCTCGGGCCGGGCACACATGTGCTGAGCTGGCGCGTGATTTCCGCCGACGGCCATCCGGTCGGCGGCTCCGTGCTGTTTTCCGTCGGCGCCCCAAGTGCGGCGCCGGCGGTGGCGGAGGCCGTCGACCTGGATCTGCGGTCGGCAATATGGATCGCCAAGCTTCTTCTCTACATCGGCCTTTTCCTCGGTGTCGGCGGCGCCTTCGCGCTGACCTGGCTGGCGCAAGGCGTGCGCTGGGGTCAGCGCTTCGTCATTGCCGCCATCCTGTGCGGCCTTGTCGCGGCACCCTTGTCGCTTGGTTTCCAGGGATTGGATGCGCTGGGTGCGCCGCTCGCCCGGCTGGCGCAACCGCTGATCTGGCGCACCGGCCTCGCCACCAGCTTTGGTTGGACGGTGATGATCGGGCTGGTAGCGCTCGGGCTTGGCTTGCTGTCGCTCGCCGGGCCGCGCGCCGGCGCCAAGCCGCTGGCGCTCGCCGGACTGGCCGGTGTGGGCGTAGCTCTTGCCGCCAGCGGCCATGCCAGTGCGGCCGAGCCGCAATGGTTGACGCGGCCGATGGTGTTCCTGCACGGCACCGGCATCGCCTTCTGGGCCGGAGCGCTGCTGCCGCTCGGCCTGGCGCTGAAGAGCCAATCGGCAGAGGCCGGTGTGTTCCTGCGGCGATTTTCACGCGCGATCCTGCCTGTGGTGGCAGTGCTTGCCGCCGCCGGCGTCGTGCTCGCCATCATCCAGGTGCAGGCACCGGCGGCACTGGTCGACACCGCCTATGGCCGGCTGCTGGTAATCAAGCTGGCGCTGCTGGTGTTTCTGTTCACCTTGGCGGCGGTCAATCGCTGGCGGCTCACCGCCTCCGCCGAGGCAGGCGCGACGGAAGTGCGGCGCCGGCTCACCCGTTCGATCTCGGTCGAAATGCTGATCGTGCTCCTGATCTTCGGCGTTGCCGCGGGCTGGCGCTTCACGCCGCCGCCACGGGCGCTGGCCATCGCTGCGGCACAGCCGGCGTCGATCCATATCCACACACTGAAGGCGATGGCCGATATCGATATCACGCCCGGCCATACCGGCCCAGTTGCCGCCTCCATCGTCATCATGGACGGCGATTTCGGACCGCTCGACGCCAAGGAGGTGACGCTGGTGCTGTCCAAGCCCGATTCCGGCATCGAGCCGATAAAGCGTCCGGCGACCAAGCCCGGCGACGGAACATGGCGCGTCGACAATCTCGTCATCCCGGTTCCCGGCCGCTGGACGGCGCGGCTCGATATTCTGGTTTCGGATTTCGAGGTAGTGAAGATAGAGGCGCCGATCGATATTCGCGCTGAGTGATGGCTATGTTTTCGTTTTCCGCACAAGTTGCGGGTCGCCTTGTGCAGTTCATTGGTGTTACTAATGCTTTGAGATGTTCGGGATCGGGACGGTGCCACAGATGGTTGTATCAACCCGGTCTATAGTCAAAGTGTGTTGCGGTCTTCTGGTCTTCTCGGTTGTCTGCGGATGCGATCTCACAGGTAAATCAAGCTTGACGCAGCCAAGTCTGAGCCGTGAGGAGCGTCTGAAGTTTGCCGCAGATTCCTACTTCAAAAACCAATGTAAAAAGCAGTGGGCGGTGCTTTGGCCCTTGGCGCGAGAAGGCGATGGCGAAGCCCTTTCAGAGCTTGGGTCAAGGCTCGAGATGCCTGCTTCGGATTCGGATATGAACGTTGATCCTGGAGATCGATCATTTGCCAATGTGCTTGTCATGACGATCTATGGTGCGACAGCGTCAAAACATCCTGGCAAGCCCAATCTTCACTACATCTTTGACCCTGCTCGATGGAACAAGGGCGATGTCACGGTTGTATCCATTCGTTCAGGCTCGATCAGTTATAGCTCAATCAGGCCTCCCCCTCAGGTTTTAATGACAAAGTTGAAAGATTGCCTGTCTCAGGCAAATTCCCCGGCTGCCGGCGACAGATGCGTCGCCCAGGCCAAAAAATTGGGGCTCATTCCAGACTTTTCCGAATACAGCAAAGCCATGGACGCAGTCCTGGCCACGTACCGCCCGGAGAGCTGCATTCCTCGCCCCTGGTAAGAGTATAGTACCTAACGCCGGAACGTAACCTGGCTCCCGGGAAGCCGCGCCGAGCTCCCAACGCGTTAGCGGAGTTCCTGGGCTAACCCGATGAGATGCCCCTCAGGCCCACGGATGTAGCAGAGCCGATACACGTCTTGGTAACGGACGACTTCGCCTACGAGCTGCGCGCCCCGCTTGCGGAGCCTTTCAAGGGTGTCGTCGATGTCGTCCACGGTAAACATGGCGCGGAGGTAGCCCAGAGCGTTGACCGGGGCGTTGCGGTGATCCGCGACGACAGGCGGGGTGAGGAAACGGGAGAGCTCAAGCCGGCTGTGGCCGTCCGGCGTGCGCATCATGGCAATCTCGACGCGCTGATCGACCAGTCCGGTGACACGTCCGGCCCATTCGCCTTCGATCGTCGCCCGCCCTTCGAGCTCGAGGCCGAGCTCGCGAAAGAAGGCAATCGTCTCTTCGAGGTTCTCGACGACGATTCCTACATTGTCCATCCGTTTGACTGCCATATGTCCAACGTAACGCCGTATGTTCAATCGGCAAGGCGTCACCTGGCCTCCCAACGGACACTTCCTGACTCGGCTCGACCTCAAGTCTCACGCAACACGGGTCGTCACAATTCAGCGAAGCGGTTGACGCGGCGCGAAAGGCCCGTCAATCATCGCCGCAGAACGGGCATCCCCGCAAAACGCGCCTCAACAAAAGATCCGAAAACAGGGAAGAAACGATGGAAAAAGCCGAAATCGGCCTGATCGGCCTTGGCACGATGGGCTCCAACCTGGCGCTCAACATTGCCGAGCACGGGCATCGCATCGCCGTCTTCAACCGCACCAAGGCACGCACCGACGCCTTTCTTGAAAGCGCCGGATCGCTGAGGGACATGGTTGTCCCATGCTACAGCCTGGAGGAACTCGCCGACGCCATCCGGCCGCCGCGGCCGATCATCATCATGGTGCTGGCCGGCAAGCCGGTCGATGAGCAGATCCAAGCGCTGCGCGGCGTGCTGTCGGCCAACGACATCGTCATCGATGCCGGCAACGCCAATTTCCGCGACACCATGCGGCGCTTTTCCGAGCTGTCCGGCTCGGGCCTGACCTTCATCGGCATGGGCGTGTCCGGCGGCGAGGAAGGTGCACGCCACGGCCCGTCGATCATGGTCGGCGGCACCGAAGAGTCCTGGAAGCGCGTCGAAAGTGTGCTGACGGCGATCTCGGCCAAATTCAAGGACGAACCGTGCGCTGCCTGGCTCGGCACCGACGGCGCCGGGCATTTCGTGAAAACCATCCACAACGGCATCGAATATGCCGACATGCAGATGATCGCCGAGATCTACGGCATCCTGCGCGACGGCCTCGGCATGGGGCCGAAGGAGATCGGCACCGTCTTTGAAAACTGGAACAAGGGCCGGCTCGATTCGTATTTGATCGAGATCACCGCCAAGGTTCTGGCCGCCGACGATGCAAAAACCGGCAAGCCGGTGGTCGACATCATCCTCGACCGCGCCGGCCAGAAGGGCACCGGCAAATGGTCTGTCATCGAGGCGCAGCAGCTTGGTATTCCGGCGACAGCGATCGAGGCGGCGGTTGCGGCGCGCGTGCTGTCCTCGATCAAGGACGAGCGCCAGGCGGCAGAAAAGGCCTATGGCAATATCGGCGTGACCAAGATTTCCGGCGACAAGGCGACACTTCTGAAAGACCTGGAGCTGGCGCTGCTCGCCGGCAAGATCGCCGCCTATGCGCAAGGTTTCGCGGTGATGAGCGGCGCCTCGAAGGAGTTCAACTGGAACCTGCCGATGCCGACAATCGCCAAGATCTGGCGCGCCGGCTGCATCATCCGCTCGCAGATGCTGGACACCATGGCGGAAGCCTTCGGCTCCGGCGGCGCTGCCACCAACCTTCTGATGGCGCCGGCCTTCATCGCCATGATGCAGGAGGCGCATCCGTCGCTCCGGCGCATCGTCGCCAAGGCATCGGAGGCCGGCTCGCCGGTGCCGGCACTGGCCTCGGCGCTCGCCTATTTCGACAGCTACCGCCAGGGCCGCGGCACCTCGAACCTGATCCAGGCGCAGCGTGACTTTTTCGGCGCGCATGGCTTCGAACGCATCGGCGAGCAGGGCGCCTTCCATGGACCATGGGGCAGCGGCGCGGCTGGCTAGATCATGCTCATGGTCCAGCCGGCATTGCTTGCCGGCTGGACCGGAAATACTCACCGCTCAACACGCGGCTTCCCGATCCCGGGGATGCCGCTGATCTGCTGGGCGAGAAAATCGACCAGCAGCCGGACCCGGGCAATGCCGGCGCGCTCGGGGACAATCAGCATGCTCAGCGGGACCGAGGGCAGCGTATAGTCAGGCAGGATCGCCTCAAGCCGGCCGGACGCCAGGAGATCGCCGACAAGCCATTGATGGGCAGGCGCGATGCCGCGTCCGGCGAGCAGGGCTTCGCGCGCGGCAAGTCCGTGGTCGACCCGAAGACGCCCTGCAAACGGCACGGCATGGCGCTCGCCATCCGGTCCTTGCAGGACAAGCGTGTCGCTGCCAGCGATGTTTGACATCCGGATGCCCTCGTGACCGGCCAGGTCTCGAGGACCTGCAGGCCTGCCCCGCTCAGCCAGATAGCCCGGCGCCGCCACCAGCAGACGTCGGGACTGGCCGAGCGCCCGTAACTTCATGGAACTGTCTGCGAGCGGACCCAGACGAAGCGCGATGTCGATGCCTTCTGTGACAAGGTCGACGCGCTCGTCGGTGAGGCTGAAATCGACCCCGATGTCGCGATAGCGGTCCTGAAACGCGAAGATCAGCTGGCTGACATGCAGCACTCCGATAGCCGCGGTACAGGAGAGCCGGATCGTGCCCGCGGGCGCTCCGCGCGTGCCGCGTGCCTCGTCGCTCGCCTGTTCGACAAGGCGCAGGATCTGGACGCTGTCGGCATAGTAACGGCTGCCCTCATCGGTCATCGTGACACGGCGGGTGGTCCTGCTGAGCAAAGCCACGCCAATGGCCTCCTCCAGTTCACGCAAATGCCGGGTGACTGTCGACTGACCAATCCCAAGTTCGCGCGCGACCGCTGAAAAGCTGCCCCGTTCGGCGACACGCACGAAGGTGCGCATGCGCTCCAGAGTGATGTCCGATCTATCCATTAATCGGCACAATGTTATTCATTATCAATATATAGCGGATCGTGCGGCCATTGGCTATCTCAGGGTCAACATCTTCCAATAAAGGATCGCTGAATCATGAAAGTGCTGCTTGTCTTCGCCCATCCCGAGATGCGCTCGCTGAACGGTGCGCTCCGTGACGTAGCGGTTAAGGAACTCCAGGCCCAAGGCCACGAGGTGAGGGTGTCCGACCTTTATGCCGATGGTTGGAAATCGGAGGTCGACCGCGCAGACTTCCCCGGCGTGTCGCCGGACGCGCGGCTCGTTCCGGTAGTGGCCTCAAAAAAGGCGTTCGAGGCCAATGCGCTGACTGAAGATGTCAAAACCGAGATCGAGAAGCTGCTTTGGGCCGATGCGCTGATCCTGCAGTTTCCGCTCTGGTGGTTTACCATGCCGGCGATCCTGAAGGGCTGGGTCGACCGGGTTTTTGCCTACGGCTTCGCCTATGGCGTCGGCGAACATAGCGACAAGCGATGGGGTGACCGATACGGCGAGGGCACACTCGCGGGTAAGCGAGCAATGCTGATCGTCACGGCCGGCGGTTGGGAGGAGCATTATTCTTTGCGTGGCGTCAACGGGCCGATTGACGACCTGCTGTTCCCGATCAATCACGGGATCCTTTATTATCCGGGTTACGACGTGCTTCCGCCGTTCGTGATCTACAGTGCCGACCGTTTCGACGAAGCCGGCTTCGAACCCATCGCCGAACGACTGCGCGAGAGGATGCGGACGCTTGCGACCACGGCGCCCATTCCTTATCGGCGGCAGAATGGCGGCGACTACCTGATCCCAAGCATGCGGCTTCTTGCCGAACTGGGCGATCCGGGAGCGGCAGGCTTCGAACTCCACTTGAGCCGCAAGGGCATGGCAGACTAAAGCGCGCCGCGTCGAAACGGATTCATGCCGCTTTAGGTCTTTGTTTTTATGCATGTCCAGGCGCAGCGTGACTTTTTCGGTGCGCATGGCTTCGAGCGCATTGGCGAGCAGGGCGCGTTCCACGGCCCATGGGGCAGCGGTGCGGCGGGTTAGGCTTGGCTAACCGCGGTAGGCGACGACGTCGCCCGGCTTGACCACAGTCTGCAAAGAGCCGGGTGCCGCGCCGCCTATCCAGCCCAGCACGGCGCGGGCAAGCTCGGTGCCTGCCAGGCGGAAGTCTTCGTTGACGATCAGCAACTCCCGGCGGAACAAATGCAGCAGCTCCGACGACTGTTTGGACACGACGTCGACGTCGCGGCCGAGTTTCAGGCCGGCATCCTCGATGCCGGCAACGATGGCCAGCGTTGCCGCGGCGGCGCTGCTGACGAAACCGTCCGGCCGGACGTCGCGGCGCATCAGCTGCGCGGTCCGCGTCCTGATCTGGTCGATCGACTGGTCGATTGAAACGGTGTTGAACGGCACTTCGCTGGCGTCGACCTCGCCCAGCGCATCGGCAAAGCCGTTCACCGTGTGGCCGTAATAGGTGAGCCCCACAGGCGGTGTCACCAGCGCCAGCCGGCGCCGACCGATGCCGGCCAGATGGCGCACCGCCTCGGCGGCGAAGGCGTAGTTGTCGAAGTCATGATAGGGGTGCACCAGCCCCATATCGGTGCGGCCATGCGTTGCAAAGGGAATGCCGCGCTCCAGCATGTAGCGGGCGCGTGGGTCATTGGGCTGCGTGCGCGAAATGATGACGCCGTCGGCCGAGCCGGACTCGACGAGGTACTTCACCGGATCAAGCGGATCCTGCGAGCGCGAATAGGGCGTGACGATCAGGTGATAGGGCGTGTCGGCAATGACCTCCGAGACGCCGTAGATGATGTCGGAGACAAAGCTCATGATCTCGCGCTCGGTGTTGAGCACGAGGCTGATGACATTGGTCTTGCCGGTTCTGAGGCGCACGCCGGCGCGGTTCGGCCGGTAGCCGATCTGCCTGGCGACGAGCTGGACCCGCCGCCTGGTCTCGGCGCCGATCTCGGGTGCATCCTTGAGCGCACGCGAGACGGTGGTGACGCCGAGCCCGGTCATGAAGGCAAGCGTCTTCAGCGTCGGCCGCTCATGCGCCGACGCTTCGTCGTCCTTGTCCGTCTGGTCTCTGTCCATTCGTCCCGCCCCATCAGGCGCATAGCAGCCGCAGGACCGGCCGACAATCGCTTCGATGACGATGTGGCACGGTTCTTCGCTCGCCAGACATGAATATACTGAAACGTTACAGATTGCCAATATTGCCACCGCAGACCGCCCCATTCGTGGTTCCTGCAGGGTTTTCGGTCCCGGCCGAAGCCGCGCGAGAAAACGGACCTGTGGCGGATTTCTTGCACTGCAGCATGATTTTGCAGCGCAGCAGCCGATTTTGTGATGGATTTGCCGGTTTATGCGCAAGGAATTTGTTCGCGTCTCGAAAAAATATCAGATCATCTGGCGCCGGGGGTTGCGCGCACCGCACAATTGCCGTATCGAAAATCTGTAACGTTTCAGATTCTGGGAGGAACCGAAATGCGCTATAAACTTTTGACCGCTGCCTTTGCTGCCGCGACGGCCGCGCTGCAGTTTGCTGGCCCGGCAGCCGCGACCGACCTGGAAGTCACCCATTGGTGGACGTCCGGCGGCGAGGCGGCGGCGGTTGCGGAACTCGCCAAGGCGTTCGATGCCACGGGCAATCACTGGGTTGATGGCGCCATCGCCGGGTCCGGTGGTACGGCGCGGCCGATCATGATCAGCCGTATCACCGGCGGCGATCCGATGGGCGCCACCCAGTTCAACCACGGCCGGCAGGCGGAAGAGCTGGTGCAGGCCGGCCTGATGCGCGACCTCACCGATGTCGCGACCAAGGGCAAGTGGACGGAAATCGTGCGGCCGAAGAGCCTGCTCGACAGCTGCACCATCGACGGCAAGATCTACTGCGTGCCGGTCAACATCCACTCCTGGCAGTGGCTGTGGCTGTCGAACGCGGCCTTCGAAAAGGCCGGCGTGCCGGTGCCGAAGAACTGGAATGAATATGTGGCGGCCGCCCCTGCGCTGGAGAAGGCAGGCATCATCCCGCTCGCCGTCGGTGGGCAGCCCTGGCAGGCCTCCGGCGCCTTCGACGTGCTGCTCGCGGCTGTCGGCGGCACCGATACCTTCCTCAAGGTCTACAAGGACAAGGACGCGAAATTCGCCGCCGGGCCCGAGGTCGCCAAGGTGTTCAAGGCCGCGGACGATGCGCGCAAGATGGCGAAGAACACCAATGTGCAGGACTGGAATCAGGCAACCAATCTCGTCATTACCGGCAAGGCCGGTGGCCAGATCATGGGCGACTGGGCACAGGGCGAATTCCAGGTCGCCGGCCAGACCGCCGGCAAGGACTATACCTGCCTTCCGGGCCTCGGGCTGAACGAGGTGATTGCCACCGGCGGCGATGCTTTCTACTTCCCGCTGCTGAAGGACGCCGACAAGTCCAAGGCGCAGGAAGTGCTGGCCGAAACGCTGCTCGATCCCAAGACGCAGGTTGCCTTCAACCTGAAGAAGGGCTCGCTGCCGGTGCGCGGCGACGTCGACCTGCAGGCGGCGAATGACTGCATGAAGAAGGGCCTCGACATCCTGGCCAAGGGCAGCGTCATGCCCTGGACCGACCAGTTGATGTCGCAGGACAGCCAGAAGCAGAAGGAGGATCTCTTCTCCGAATTCTTCGCTAAGCCGGACATGACGGTCGAAGAGGCGCAGAAGCGCTTCGCCGACCTTATCGCTTCGGCCGACTAACGCCTGAGCCAATCCTCCCCGGTCCCGGCCTTGCCACAAGCAGGGCCGGGACCCTCCCGCCCTTACCCACCCGGCTGACGAGATGAGCAAGAGCGAACGCCCCAACCCGCTGTTCCGCAACCTCAATGCGAAGGTCGCCTCGATCCCGATGATCCTCACCGCGTCGGTGGTCTTCGTTGGCGGCACGTTGTGGACGGTGCTCTATTCTTTCACCAATTCGAAGCTGTTGCCGCGGCTGAATTTTGTTGGACTCGATCAGTACTACCGGCTGTGGTCGACACCGCGCTGGCTGATCTCGATCGAGAACCTGTTGATCTACGGCGCGATCTCGCTGGTGTTTTCGCTGGTCATCGGCTTCCTGCTTGCGGCACTGCTCGACCAGAAGATCCGCTTCGAGGACACGTTCCGCACCATCTTCCTCTATCCGTTCGCGCTTTCCTTCATTGTCACCGGTCTGGTCTGGCAGTGGCTGCTCAATCCCGATTTCGGCATCCAGCGTGTGGTGCAGGATCTCGGCTGGACGAGCTTCAGCTTCGACCCGCTCTATAACTCAAGCATCGTCATCTACGGCATATCGATCGCGGCACTGTGGCAAGGCACAGGGCTCATCATGTGCCTGATGCTGGCCGGCCTGCGCGGCATCGACGAGGACATCTGGAAGGCGGCGCGGGTGGACGGGATTCCGATGTGGAAGACCTATCTGTTCATCGTCATCCCGATGATGCGGCCGGTCTTCATCACCACGCTGGTCATCATCGCCTCGGGCATCGTCAAGGTCTACGACCTTGTCGTCGCCCAGACCAGCGGCGGCCCCGGCATCGCCTCCGAAGTGCCGGCAAAATACGTCTACGACTACATGTTCTTCGCCCAGAACCTCGGCCAGGGCTTCGCCGCCTCGACCATGATGCTGCTCTCGGTGGTGATCGTCATCGTTCCGTGGGCCTACCTCGAATTCGGAGGCAGGAAGCGTGGCTGATCCGGCCGTCTCCTTGCCCGCCGGCGCGGGTGCCGCCGAGCGCGAAGCCCTGGGGCCGCGCGGGCCGAAGCCGCGGCATGTCTTGTCGCGCCGCAACATCTTCCTCTATGGCACCCTCATCGTGATGGCGGTCTATTATCTGCTGCCGCTCTACGTGATGGTCGTCACCTCGCTCAAGGGCATGCCCGAGATACGGCTCGGCAATATCTTTGCGCCACCGCTCGAAATCACTTTCGAGCCGTGGGTCAAGGCGTGGGCGACGGCCTGCACCGGCCTCAATTGCGACGGGCTTTCGCGCGGCTTCTGGAATTCGGTGCGCATCACCGTCCCCTCGGTGCTGCTGTCGATCGCGATTGCCTCGGTCAACGGCTATGCGCTCGCCAACTGGCGTTTCAAGGGGGCCGACACATTCTTCGTCATCCTGATCGTCGGCGCCTTCATTCCCTACCAGGTGATGATCTATCCGATCGTCATCATCCTGCGCGAGATCGGCCTCTATGGCAGCCTCAGTGGGCTGGTGATCGTGCATTCGATCTTCGGCATGCCGATCCTGACGCTGCTGTTCCGCAATTATTTTGCCTCGATGCCGGAAGAACTGTTCCGGGCGGCGCGCGTCGACGGCGCCGGATTCTGGGGCATCTTCCTGCGCATCATGGCGCCGATGTCACTGCCGATCTTCGTCGTCGCCATCATCCTGCAGGTGACCGGCATCTGGAACGACTTCCTGTTCGGCGTCGTCTACACCCGCCCCGACACCTATCCGATGACGGTGCAGCTCAACAACATCGTCAATTCGGTGCAAGGCGTGAAGGAGTACAACGTCAACATGGCCGCCACCATCCTGACCGGCCTTGTGCCACTCATCGTCTACTTCATTTCCGGCAAGCTTTTCGTGCGCGGCATCGCCGCCGGCGCGGTGAAAGGGTGATGGCGATGACGGCAGCCAACGGCACAAGCGTTTCGATCCAGGATCTGTCGCTGAATTTCGGCTCTGTATCGGTGCTGCAGACGCTCAACCTCGATGTTGCCGAGGGCGAGTTCATCGTGCTGCTCGGTCCCTCGGGCTGCGGCAAGTCGACCTTGCTCAACTGCATCGCGGGCCTGCTCGACATTTCCGACGGTCGCATCTTCATCAAGGGCAAGAACGTCACCTGGGAAGAGCCCAAGGACCGCGGCATCGGCATGGTGTTCCAATCCTACGCGCTCTATCCGCAGATGACGGTGGAGAAGAACCTGTCCTTCGGCCTGCGCGTTGCCGGCGTGCCCAGGGTAGAGATCGCCAAGCGCATCGCGCGCGCCGCCGAAATCCTCCAGATCGAGCCGCTGCTGCAGCGCAAGCCCGCGGCCCTGTCCGGCGGCCAGCGCCAGCGCGTGGCGATCGGGCGAGCGCTGGTGCGCGATGTCGACGTCTTCCTGTTCGACGAGCCGCTGTCCAATCTCGATGCCAAGCTGCGCTCCGAACTGCGTGTCGAGATCAAGCTCCTGCACCGCAAGCTGCAAAACACCATGATCTATGTCACCCACGACCAGATCGAGGCGATGACACTGGCCGATCGCATCGCCGTCATGCGCGGCGGCGTCATCCAGCAGCTCGACGCCCCGCAGACGATCTACAACCGCCCGGTCAACCGCTTCGTCGCCGGCTTTCTCGGCTCGCCGGCGATGAATTTCCTCGAAGGGGAACTGGAGGCCGGTCCGACGTTCAAGACCGACGGTGTTTCGGTGCCGCTCGAGCGCTATGCCTTTGACGGTAAGCAGCGTCCGACCGGAGCTTGCGTGCTCGGGATTCGGCCTGAACACATCGCCTTCGGTGACGCGGCAAAGTCGATGCCGTTTTCCGCCACCGGTTCGGTCGAGATCGTCGAGCCGATGGGTTCCGACACGCTGGTATGGACCAAGCTCGGCGGCCGCAACCTTTCGTTCCGCGTCGAGGCGGAAAGGACGCTGAATAGCGGCGACCCGGTCCAGTTCGGTTTCGATCCGGCGCGCGCTTCGCTGTTCGATGCCGCCATCGGCAACCGCCTGTAACTTTCGACAATCATCCCAATCACATCCCCCAAGAACGATCCCCCCAAGAACGATCCCCAAGACCCACCACCCAAGAAACGGACAGAGACGATGAACTGGTCATTCCAACTCTACAGCGCCCGCAATTTCCTGCCTTGGGACGGCATCCTGAAAATGCTGGGCAAGGTCGGCTACAAGGAAGTCGAAGGCTTTGGCGGCGTCTATGACGACCCCAAGGCGTTCCGCGCCGAACTCGACAGGAACGGGCTTGCGATGCCGACCGGGCATTTCTCGATCGACGCGCTGGAGAATGATTTCGACGGCGTGCGCAAGACAGCCGATGCGCTTGGCATCACGCTGGTCATCTGTCCCTATCTCGTGGCCGAGCAGCGGCCTGCGGATGCGGCCGGCTGGCGCGGCTTCGGCGAGCGTCTAGCCAAGGTCGGCGAAACGGCGAAGAAGGCCGGTTACGGCTTTGCCTGGCACAACCATGATTTCGAGTTCAAGAAGCTCGCCGACGGCTCGGTGCCACAGGATCATATCCTGTCGGCCGCCCCTGACATCGGGTGGGAGATGGACGTCGCCTGGGTGATCCGTGGCGGCGTCGATCCGTTGCCGTGGATCGAAAAGCACGGCAAGCGCATCAGCGCCGTCCATGTCAAGGATATGGCCAAACCGGGCGAGGGCCTCGACGAGGACGGCTGGGCCGATGTCGGCCACGGCACCATCGACTGGGCCGGCCTCATCAAGACGCTGCGCGCCAAGAGTGCGGCCAAATATTACGTCATGGAACAGGACAACCCCAACGACATCGAGCGCTTCGCCAGCCGCTCGCTCGCGTCCGTCAAGGCTTACTAGGAACAATCATCATGGCAAAGAAACTGGGTATCGGCGTCATCGGCTGCGGCAACATCTCGAAGGCGTATTTCTCGCTGGCGCCGCTGTTTCGCGGCATCGAGATGCGTGCCTGCGCCGACATCAACATGGACGCGGCAAGAGCGCGGGCGAAGGAATTCAAGCTGCGCGCCGAGACCGTCGAGGAACTGCTCAAGGACGACGAGATCGACATCATCGTCAACCTGACCATTCCGGCGGTGCATTACGAGGTGTCGAAGCAGATCCTCGATGCCGGCAAGCACGTTTATTCGGAAAAGCCGTTCGTGCTGTCAGTCAAGGAAGGGCTCGACCTGAAGAGCCGCGCCGAGAAGAAGGGTCTGCGCATCGGCTCGGCCCCCGACACCTTCCTCGGCGGCGCGCACCAGCTGGTGCGCAATCTCATCGACACCGGCGCGCTCGGCAAGATCACCAGCGGCACCTGCCATGTCATGGGCCACGGCATGGAGCACTGGCATCCCAATCCGGACTTTTTCTTCCAGCCGGGCGCCGGGCCGGTGCTCGACATCGGACCCTACTACATCACCAATCTGATCCAATTGATCGGGCCGGTGAAACAGGTCGCGGCCTTTGCGACAACGCCGGCCAAGGAGCGGACTATTTCATCGAAGCCGCGCGCCGGCGAAAAAATCCCGGTCAACACCCCAACCACCATCCACGGCCTATTGGAATTCGAAAACGGTGCGGTGATCACGCTCAACACCAGCTGGGACGTCTGGAGCCATGGCCATGCGCCGATGGAACTCTATGGCGAGGCGGGTACGGTGTATGTGCCGGATCCGAATTTCTTCGGCGGCGACGTGCGCATCACCGAGGCGGCCAAGCCGGTGAAGAAACTGCCGAAATGGAAGCATCCGTTCGGCGTGCCCAACGAAATGCACGGCCAGGGCATGATGGCCAACTACCGCACCGCCGGACTTGCCGACATGGCGCTGGCGATCGCCGAGGGAAGGCCGCATCGCTGCTCGATGGAGCTGGCGCTGCATGCCGTCGACGTCATGACCGGGCTGTTGCGGTCGGGCGAGACCGGCAAGTTCGTCGCCATGCAGACCAGTTGCGAGCGGCCGGCTGCACTCGGCGTCAAGGACGCAAAAGGGCTGTTGGCGAAGAAGAAATGAGGTAGAAGGGTGTCGGCGCGCTCGCGCCGACACCCATTCAATCCAGGATATGTCCCCATGCGCTGGCAGCCGGCTGAAAACCGCTATGAGAAGATGCTCTACAACAGGTGCGGGCGATCCGGCCTGAAGCTACCGGCGATCTCGCTTGGCCTGTGGCACAATTTCGGCAACGACACGCCGCACAAGACCAAGCAGGCGATTGCGCGCAAGGCCTTCGATCTCGGCATCACCCATTTCGACCTGGCCAACAATTACGGTCCGCCGCCCGGCTCGGCCGAGACGGCGTTCGGCGAGATATTGCGCACCGATCTCGCCGGTTATCGCGACGAGCTGATCATCTCGACCAAGGCCGGCTACGAGATGTGGGCCGGTCCTTACGGCGAATGGGGCAGCCGCAAATATGTTCTGGCCAGCCTCGACCAGAGCCTGAAGCGGATGGGGCTCGACTATGTCGACATCTTCTATTCGCACCGCTTCGACCCCGATACGCCGCTGGAAGAAACGATGGGAGCGCTCGACCATGCGGTGCGTTCGGGCAAGGCGCTTTATGCCGGCATCTCGTCCTACAATTCGCAGCGCACGCGCGAGGCGGCCGACATATTGAAGCAGCTCGGCACGCCCTGCATCATCCATCAGCCGAGCTATTCGATGCTCAACCGCTGGGTCGAGGAGGACGGGCTGCTCGATACGCTCGAAGGGCTCGGCGTCGGCTCGATCGTGTTCTCGCCTTTGGCGCAAGGCATGCTGACGGACAAATATCTCGGCGGCATTCCCGAGGGCAGCCGCGCTTCCCAAGGCAAGTCGCTGCGGCCCGCATTCATCAACGACAAGACTATCGCCAACATCCAGGCGTTGAACACGATCGCCGGCAAGCGTGGCCAGACGCTGGCGCAGATGGCGCTGGCCTGGGTGCTGCGCAAGGGCCGGGTTACCTCGGCGCTGATCGGCGCCAGCCGGCCGGAACAGGTGGAGGACTGCGTCGGTGCGCTCAAGGTGCTCGAGTTCAGCGACGCCGAGCTCGCCGAGATCGACACTTACGCGCGCGAATCCGACATCAATCTGTGGGCGGCTTCGGCGGAGCGCAAAGGGCCGCCGAGGAAGTAAGACAGCCGGCAAACGATACGAACGAAAACGGCGGGAGAATCCCGCCGTTTTACATTTTCATGAGACGATGAACCGCTCTCGCCTCAGGGCTTCTTGGCTGTGCCGAGACCAGCCTTGGGCGCAGCCGCGGCGGCCGGAGCCGGGGTCTTCATCTTCTCCTCGATCCAGCCGGTGTAGTTGGCCAGCCGCGTATAGATGCCATAGGCGTTCTTGTGGCCGCAGGCGGCGGTGCCGTCGGACGGACCTTCACCCCAGCTGACAACGCCGACCTGCACCGGACCGTCGGCGCCGGTCATGAACAGCGGCCCGCCGCTGTCGCCGTTGCAGGCGTCGCGTTCGCCGCTGTCAGTGCCGGCGCAGATCATGTTCTTGGTCAGCGGATCGGACATATCGGCGGCAATCGCATTGGCGGCGGCATCGATGCCCTTTTCCGAATAGCGCATGCGGTGTGAGAGATCGCTGAGCGCCGCCTTGAGGTCATGCGCGTAGATCGACTTGATGCCGCTGTTGCAGGCAGCACTGGGCTCGAGATCGAGATCGGCGACCATCAGCGCGGTCGGGAAGGCGCCATCCTGCATCTTGCCCCAGCCGATGACCGTGGTCTTGCCACTGTCGGGTGTCGGCTCATTGGTGATCTTGATAACCGGCGCATCAGCGGGCTCCGCCAGCCGGAGCAGCCCGAGATCATTGTCCAGCCTCTGTTCGCTATAGCCCTCGTTGACGATGACCTCGACCACCTTGTAGCGCTTGCCTTCGGTGAGGTCGGTGGCGCCGGTCAGCACCGTCACCGTGTCGGGCGATATCGGCCGGCCCTTGTCGTTGAGGCAGTGGGCCGCCGTCAGCACCCATTGCGGTGCAATCAGGCTGCCGCCGCAAAATTGCGCATTCGGCTGCGAGGCCGGGCTGGGGTCCAGCCGGGCGGTGGTCAGCAGCGCCACCTGGAAGGGATAGGCGCCCTTGTCGGCTTCCTTGCCGCCATAGACGCGGTCGGCACCGTCGGGGTTCTCGGCCCTGGCCTTGTCCCTGGCTTCGGCAACGCGTTGCATCGGCGAGACCGCCGCTTCCGGCCTGACGGCGGCGTCGGCCGCCTGCAGCGCGTTGACGGCGGGAAAAGCGGCCGTGATGCCCAACAGCGATGCAGCGGCGAGCGGCCTGAACCGATGGAAAATGTTCACCTTGAAACCTCCTGAGATGAAAATTGCCGAGCCGTGCCGCAACCACGCACAATCGGCCGAAGCGGAACCGGCACGCCGACCGCAGCCCGCGCCAGATTGGACGGCGCGTAAACGGTCATAAAACCGAAATACCACTTTTGCTAATCGTGCCGTATCGGGCCAAGCCCACCAAACCCTATAGCCCCCCACGGGCTACGTGGAAGTGATTTGTCATTGCCAATGTTGAATTATTTTAGGCAGTATATCGACGCGGGTGCGTTTGGCGGAGGGCTTTAACGAGGCCGCCCGGAACGATGATCCGATACGGGCGGGTAACCAAACTGATTTTTTAACACCACCACGATCTCGACAATATTTCTGTATTTTGATCCACTCCTTGCTGACTTTTGGGAGAGTCTCACCATGACGAAACTGACAAGCACTATCATTGCGTCCGCATTGCTATCCACCGCACTGTGGGCGATGCCTGCCTTCGCCGCCGATCCGGGTTCCGCGAATGCCGGCAACGGCGAAAGCATGCGCGATCTTGGCACGGGCGACTACCAGCCGGGCCGGGCGAAGCCGATCGCGCCGCCGAAACTGACCGAAGACGAAGCCAGCCGGGCAGCGCCGCTGACCGACGAGGGGTCGGCGGTCAAATCCTATGGCATCGTCGGGCGTTCCGCCGATGGCAAGGACATCAAGATCGATGCCGACGAGACGCTGAAGGACCTTGTCATCAAGGAACTGAATGCGCCTGCCAACGCACCGGCCGCCGACAAGACCGGGCTGACGGGCGGCGACGAAGCCGGCCGCCAGGTATTCGGGGCCGACGACCGCGAGCAGATCAAGAACACCAAGACCTACCCGTTCACCGCGATCGGGTATATCGAAGGCAAAGCCAAGAGCGGCTATGGCAGCTGTTCGGGGACCTTGATCGGTCCGCGCACGGTGCTCACCGCCGCGCATTGCCTCTACAGCAACGAAGACAAGGCCTGGCTCGACGACGTCATTTTCGTGCCGTCGCTCAACGGCAACACGGCCGACGATGCACCGTTTGGCGCTTTCAGCTATGAGAGCGTCTATATCCTGCAGGGCTTCATCGACAATTATCAGGGTTACTACGGCTCGGTCATTCCGTGGGACCTCGGCATTATCACGCTGAAGCAGGATGTCGGCACAAATCTCGGCTGGCTGGGTTATGCCAACTATGAGAATCTCGGCGATTTCACCGCCAATATCGTCGGGTATCCCGGCGACAAGCCGATGGGCACGATGTGGAAGGCGACCTGCGAAGTGCACGCCGAAAATATCGGCGCGGAGTATTTCCAGTACGACTGCGATACCTATCCGGGGTCGAGCGGCAGCTCGGTCTACGCCTATGACAATGGCGCCAAGCAGCGGGTTGTCACCGGCGTCAACGTGGCCGAAAGCCCGAATGCCAACACGGCCGTGCGCCTGAACGCCGCCAATGTGGAGTGGATCAACAGCCTGTACAAATAAAGCCACCTGATCTTTTCGCCGGCAAACAGCGACGAAGACTGGCAATGCCAGACCGGCGGCGGGACGTTCCCGCCGCCGGTTTTTTGTATCGAAATCACTCCCTTGCACAGTTTTACGGTGGCGCTTACGCTAGGCGATCCAAGGGGTTGGGAACGATGGCGCGGGCAGGGGTGATCTTCGGGGTCAAAGCAATTGCGGCTGCATCCATGCTGGCCGCGCTGACATGGTTTCCGGCGGCGGCCGATCAAGGTCGCGCCTCACCTGGCGCCTGGGCCGAGCGGGTGCAAATCCTCTACCAGAGCCAGACGCGCTCGGTGCTGCGCAAGAACGTCCGGGTCTGGGATTTCCATCCGGAACTCGGTCTCGACTTCGTCTGGGAGCCGGCCGCCGGCCAGTCTCCGGACCGGACGGTTGCCGCCGACGGCATCGTCAACGGCAAGGGCAGGCTGGTCTGGCGGGTACGCGGCTCTGCGAGCTATGACCCCAAGACCATCTATTCCAGCTATTTCGGCGAGATCAGGAATGGCCGGCCCGATGGGCAGGGCCGGCTGGAACTGCGTTCAGGCGAGATACTCGACGGGCATTGGGTCGCCGGCCAGCTCGACGGCCACGCCATCCACGTCGACGCCGACGGCAATCGCTATGAGGGGGAATTTAGCGCCGGCGTGCCGAATGGTAGCGGCCGGCTGGAGACGAAAACGGGCGAAATATTCGTCGGCCCGTTTGCCGATGGGCTGAAGAACGGCAAGGGGCGCACCCGGCTGCCGGGCGGTACCGTCTACTGGTCGCAATGGGCGATGGGCAAGGAGATGGGTGGCGCGCGCCCTGATGTGCTGGCCGATGCCAGGGTGGGCGGGCTGCTCAAGGCGCAGACCGGCAGCGGGGCCGCGGACAAGGTTGAGATCGGCATTGCCGTCGACCAGCGCATGACGCAGCAGGCCGACATGCAGTACCAGCACCTGGTGCGCGACGAGGACATCGCGATCTATCCGGTGTCAGACCAATACAATGACGCCTGGAACGGCACCGGACAGCTCGGCCCCGGCAATGTCTATGACGGCATGGACTGGGAGACGGCGTCGGCCTTCGCCGAAGTCGACCTCAAGACCACCGATCAGACCCGGGTCAAACTCGACAGCCTGGAAATGAAGGTTGCCTCCAGCGAAGCCTACCGCAAGCCGATGCTGTCGATCAGCGAGCATTATGGCTGCGTCGGGTTCCGCCCCGACTTCTCGATCGTCAACAATGGCTGGGGCGACGTCAAAGACATGACGATGTCGATCCAGTTCACCAGGACCGACGAGGAAGACAACGCGACCGGCGAGCCGAGCCGCATGTTTACAAAAGACATCGGCACTTTCGGCGACGGCGTCGATGTGTCGGTCAAGAATGTGCTGGCCGAGGCCGGCGTCGACACGACCACACTCGAGACCGAGCGCTTTACGTGCCCATCGAGGGACGCGCTCGACGTCTGCCGCGCCCAGGTCGCCAACAAGGTCAAATTCGGCGACGTCGCCGATTACATCAGCGGCAGTGTCGAGAAGATGAGCGTGACCGGGATCGGCAAGCTCGATTATTCCTGGGCCGACGATCAGGGCGCTGTTTACCAGCAGAGCGAGCCGTTTCGCGTCGTCGTCTCGCTGGTCAGCATCGAGGTTCCCGAATCGCTCGCCGAATGCGGCGATGGCGGCGGTGCCTCGCCCGAAGCCCTACGCTACCAGAACATCGAATTTCCGATCGGCAAGACCGATTACAGCATCGCCATGCCGGTGCGCGGCAACAAGAACCTCAGCGCCTACACGGCGCGGCTGAAGATGTGGTCGTCTATGTCGTCC
Organism: Mesorhizobium sp. ArgA1; assembly: GCF_053714375.1. NCBI lineage: Bacteria > Pseudomonadati > Pseudomonadota > Alphaproteobacteria > Hyphomicrobiales > Phyllobacteriaceae > Mesorhizobium > Mesorhizobium sp. ArgA1. The sequence goes on along the minus strand of NZ_JBSKBQ010000001.1, from coordinate 994,811 downwards.
GTCCATCGCTTCAGCATCGCCGCCCATTTCGCCGACGGCAGCACACGCGAGAGCAAGCCGGCGACCTTCTTCTATTTCCGGCCGAAGCAGTCCCTGTTCGAGACCAGGACCAAGCCGGCGGTGTGCTATCTGCCGGAAGATCTGCAGGGGTGTTGATCCGCCGCTCCCCGGAATTGCTCTATTTCGAGCCCATCTCGAAATAGTTGGGCAGCGGGATCAGCCTAGCAAAGATCGTGCCCTGACTGAACACCCTGAGTTCCAGCATGGATCCGGACGATCGCTCGGCCTTCTGGTCGAACAGGAAATTGCCGAGCGAATAGATCTCCGCCACATCGCCGCCGGCGAGCGGAAGGATTGCTTCGCTCGACACATGCGGGTGCCCACCGACGATGGCTGACACGCCGCGCAGCCGCATCTGGTCGGCCAGCATCTCTTCGCGCGGCGATGGCTCCGTCTTGTATTCGCGCCCCCAATGGACAAAGGCAATCACCGGCCGCTCGGCATTGTCATGCAGTAGCCTGTCGAGCAAGACAGGCGCCAAAAGGTCGGTGTTCCTGGAGCCATTGGTGTCGATGTCGGTCAGCCCGACAAGGTCGAGGTCGGCTAGCGCCAGCGTCTCGCTCTGGCCGAAATGGGCGATACCGGCCCCATCGAGCGCGCTCAGCGTCTCGGCGTAACCTGACAGGCCGAGGTCGTAGGCATGGTTGTTGGCAAGACTGACGGCGGCGACATGCAATTTCCTGAGCATGCCGATGGCGAGATCGGCGGGCATGGCCAGCGTCATATCGTCGATTGCTTCTGGAACGTTGGGCAGGATGACGCCTTCGAGGTTGACGATCAGCGGCCGGGAGCGGGTCAAAGCAAGCACGCTGTCGACGATCTTCTCGGCAACGCCGTCGCGGACCAGGATCTTCTTCATGGCGCGGCCGAAATTCACATCGCCGGCGAAATAATAGAGCTTGTCGTCGGGCCGGATCGGGTTGTTGAAACCGGGGCCGAAGGCCGCGAACAGTGCCACGACGTAGCTGGTGGTTCGCTCGACATAGTCGCTCGAATGCGCCTGCGAATTCTCGTTGGCGACGACCAGCGGCGCAGCACCAAACAGTTCGCGCTGCAGCCTGGTCTGAATGTAGAGCGCACCGACGGAATCGGCGTGATCCGGCTGGTGCAGCGCCGCGATGCCGTCGAGCGAACCGGCAGCGAGCATGTTCAGCGTCTGCTGATCGAAACGCCTTGCGTCATGCTGCGGCAGATAGTGCGAGAAGTCGGTGGATTCGACGATCAGCGTTTCCTTGTCGACGATCACCTTCAGGGCCTCAGCCAACCGGTCCCAGTCGTCACGTCTGGCCTTGACCGACATTGCCACCGGCACAATTTCAGCTTCGGGAAAATAATGATGCAGGAAGGGCAGCATGGCCTGCACGCCATGCTCCTTGGCGAACAGGCAGGAGTCTTCGACCATGTCGCTGTTCTTCTCCAGAAGCCGCACGGCTGCCGCGTCGGCCAAGACCGGGCCAAGCACCGTCCCGAAGCCGCGCGTCGTGGTGGCGAAGAGTTTTTGCGTCTTGTGAAAATGGTCCGGCGACAGGATGACGATGCGCTTGTAGTGGAAGCCGGATGCGGCGTGGAAACCGAGCGCGACGAGATCGGCGACCAGCAGATGGTGCGGCACGGTGATGCCGGTCAGCCGCTGGTTGGAGGGCTCGATTTTGGCGACGGCTGTGATGGCGTCGGTGAAGAGGGCGGGGTTGTCATAGAAGGGTGGGAAGTCTGCGTTGCCTGGCGGGCAGGGGATGGGGGCGGCGAGGGCGGGGAGCGTTAAGATGAAGGTGAACAATGCTGCTGCGACTGACAGCCAAGTTCGAGCCCAGAGGGGGGTGCCTGGGCGCCGACGGTTCACTCTCACGGCTCAGCCAAAACAATGTTTTCGACACCGCCGACATAATAGAACGGCTTCTGCTTGGAAGCGGTCAGCCGCAGCACTTCGCGCGAGATATAGTCGGCGAGGCCGAACAGCGTCACGCCGCCATCCGATGTCTTGGCCCGGCCGCGTAGGCCTTCGAGGATCGAATAGGTGAAGACGCCATGGCCGAGCTCGGGCAGTTCGGCGGCGGTGTTGTTGGCGGCGGTGGCCGAGAACACGACGATGCGGGCGTCCTGCGCGTCCTTTTCCAGGCGCGGGTTGAAGGCGTTGGCGGCATGGCAGGTGTCGAGCAGCATGAAACGCATGCCCTTGGCGCGCTCGACAGATTTCTGGATGTCGCCCCAGTCGACCAGCGAGGAGCGCTTCCAGCGGTCGGCGTCCTGTTTGCGGCCATCGGTCGGGATGAAATAATAGTCCTCGTCGATGTTGATGCCGTGGCCGGCGACGAAGATGATGGTGGTATCGTTCTCGCCGGGCTTGTCGAGGAAGTCGGCGAGCTGGTCGTCGATCGTGTCGGAGTCCGGTTCCAGGATGCTGTCGGCGCTGGCGACCTTGAAGACGTCCTTGCCGGAATCGGGCGCCTCATCCAGCGCTTCGCGGTTCACCAGCACCAGCGTTTCCATCGACGAGAACAAGGGTGCCGATTTCTGCGAGATCACCTTGAGGAACTCCGTCGCGTCGTCGACGGGGTAGCGCAGATCGCAGGCGCGGCCGGCGCAGGCATCGGTCAGGAAAGGATATTTATCGACGCCGATCACGGCGACATAAAGCTTGCCCTTGTTGGCTTGCTTCTCGGATTTCCTGGCCAGGGCTGTGACGCTGCGCTCGGTCAGGTAGCCGAATTCGTTGGTGCCGGTGATGCGGATGGTGTTTTCGCCATTCTCGACCGGCACTTCGACGATGGTGCTCTTGCCGCCATCGACCGAGCGTGCGCTGACATCGCCGACATTGCGGCTGTTCGACAGGATCGAAAAGCCGGAGACATCGGCGCCGGCTTCCTGCGCGCCAGTAATCTCGACGGCGACATAGCCTTCGCGGACATTGCTTTGGTCGGCGGCAAGCTTGATGCCGAATTCCGGCGGCTTGCGCTCAAGCAGCTTTTCCAGCTCGCGGTCGACGCCCGGGCGCATCTCCTGCACCGCCTGTTCGGCGCTGCGCAGGATGATGGCGCGGCGCACCATTTCCGGACTCCAGAGATATTTCTTCAGCTGACCGGCGCTGATGAAGCGCCCCTCATGATCGCGGCCCTGATTGACCTGCCAGCCGATCAACTTGTCGCCGTCGGCGGAGGAATAATAGTAACCCTGCGGCATCCAGACGATCCATTCCGAGCCGGCAAAGAACATCGACACGATCAGTTTGTGCGTCTTCAAATTCCACAGCCGCAAGGTCTGGTCGGCGCTGCCGGTGACCAGCAGTCCTTCCGTCCCGGAGGCGGCAATAGCGTTGATTTCGCCGGTGTGGCCGGTGAATTCGCCTGACACCTCGGCGGTCGCGGTTTTGTACTCCAGCAGCGTCCCGTCACTGCCGCCGGTGATCAGGCCAAGGCCGTTGCCGATCAGTGTATAGGCGGAATGGACGAAACCATTGGTGGCGGCATTCTCGATGCTGTGCACCACCTTGCCGCTGTTCGATATTTCCAGCACGGCATTCTCCAGGCCGTCCTTACCGCCGGGAACAGCGCGAAGCGACCACCGACTGTCGGCCAGCACGGCGCGGGCAAAGGCGCTCTGTTGCGCCAAGGGCTCCGGACCCTCGAAGAACCGGTTGGCCGTCGGCAGTGCCAGCGTCTTGTCCAGCGTTCCCTGGAGTTCAGGACAGGACACGCGTTCGGGGCAGGGGTTGGCGTTGCCCCAGGCGACGGAATTACTCGCCGCGTCGAAGCCGACCGCCGTCACCGGTTCGCCAACCCCTTGCAGCAGCCCCTTGCGCTCGCCCGTCGCGGGGTTCCAGACCTGGATGGCATTGCGGCTGCCGCCGGCGGTCGCCACCAGCGAACCGCCGGCATTGCTGGCGCTGGCAAAGACCGTGCCGTCATGGCCGCTATAGTCGAGCACCTGCTCACCGCTGTCGGTATTCCAGACCACCGTGCGGTGCTTGTCGGCGCAGCGATAGCTGCAGGATGCGACAAGCCGCGAACCCGCAGCGAAGCTCAGCGCGCCGATCTGGAAGTCCTGCTTTGGCATGGCGCGGACGAACTTGCCGTCGCTGGCCTGCCAGAGCTGGACGTCGCCATCCTTGCTGCCGGTGGCGAAGAGGTTCCCGTCCAGCGAGACAGCAAGTGCGGCGACGCTGACGTCCCGCAGCGGTTCGGCCTCGGCGGGCAACGGAATTTCCTCCGACTTTGCGACGTCCCAGAGCCTTATGCCATTGTCGGTCGTCGTCGCTGCCAGCCGGGTTCCCGCGGCGGCAAAGCTAAGCTTTTCGACACGCCAGGAATCGGCATCGAGTTTTTCGGCCAGCATCCAGCCCGAGGCGGATTTGTCATCCACCCGCCAGAGATAAACGAAGCCATCGCCACCGCCGGCGGCCAGCATGTTACCGTCCGGCGAGAAGGCGACATCATAGACTGCGTAGTCGGCGCCCTTGAGCACGGCCTTGATCTTGCCGGTGGCGAAATCGAACAGCCTGATATCGCCATAAGGCGGCTTGTCGCCGATGCCGGCGCCGAAATAGCCGCCGGCCGCGATGGTCTTGCCATCCGGCGACACGGCGATCGCAAAGATCTTGCCGTCATTGCCGTTGCCGAGATAACCGCGAATGGTGCGCAGCGTGACGACGCTCTGCCAGTCCCAGATGCGGATGGTCTTGTCGTCAGACGCCGAGACCAGTTCCTGACCGTCCGGCGTGAAGGCAAGGTCGGAAACCCTGGCGCTGTGACCGCCGGTGTTGAGATCGAGATGGAAATCGAGGTCTTCGGCATACGCGGTCGACGCCAGCGCCACAAGACCGAGCAGGATCAGCCACCGGAAAGCACGCAAGGGGAGAGAGCTGCCCGGCATCTTGTGCGCCGCTATTTGGATTCAGTGGGCGGCGGCGAGCCGTGGCGCACATAGTTCTCGATCGCCCGGGCATAATTCGCGGAACCGGTCCTGCGTTCCTTTTCTATGTAGCCGGCAAAGTAGCTCCAGAATGACACGGCATAGTCGCGGAAATAGGCATCGGCGACATCGCGCGAACAGAGCTTGCCGTCGACGCAGATGGAGAGCCGGTTGAGAAAATAGACGATGCGGTCGAAATTGTCGTTGAAATCGGCGACAGACATAGTCCCGCCGCCGGCCGTCATCGCCTCGATGCCGATGCGTTGCCGAAACACCTGCTCCTCGGTCGGCGATGGCGTGGCGCTGAGCAGATTGTCGTATTTGGCGTTGAGCGCCGCCAGCCGCTCCTTGAGCGCGCGTTGCGCCTGCTGAAAATCCCTGCTTTCCCAGAGCTCGACCAGCGACATGGTCTGCTCGACGCGCTTCTGTTCCTGGTTTGCCAGAAACTGAAGGACCGAGAAGCCGAGGGTGAAGATGATCGCCAGGCGCACGGCGAGGCCCGACCAGGCGTAGGCGAGCATGCGCCAGTCGCGATCGGTGAAGGGGTTCGATTCCTTCTTGATCTCGTGACTGCTCGGCCACGGAAAGCCTTCGGTGGTCTCGGGCAAGCTCTCCGGCTTCTTGGCCGGTGCCGGTGCTGGAACCGGCAGCGATGCGGCCGGCGATTTTTGTGTTGCAGTGCCCCCCGGCTTTTTCATCCGCAGCTGTCCAGTTGGATGGTGGCGGAGGGATCGAGCACGATGCCGGGCGCCTCCAGCTTCTTTTTCAGACAATCGAGCTGCGTGCGCGAAATCATGAACTGTACGTCCGGCTCGGCAGCCGCCTTGTTCGGTGACGGCAAGGGCTCGACTACGCCGCGCGAGGCGCAACTGGAGAGATCGACGACGACGGCCGTGCCGCCGGTCTTGGCGATCTGGTCGTACTGGTCGAGAAAGCAGTTGGCGAGCTCGGAATTGGTGACGATCTGCTTGGCACACAGGCCGCAGTTTTCGTCCGCCGAGGCACTGGCAACCAGCAACAGGCCGGCTGCAAGGCCGGCAGTCGCTGCACGCCAGGAAAGCACGAGGATAGTCACTGAAGTCCCCATCTGTTGCGTCCCGCAGCACATCGAGGCGCCGCGAGCCGGGAAATGTTTCACCATATCATGCCGGTAGCGCAAGAGCCGACAAAGCATGTTCAGGCGCGCGGCACCGTTTCCATCGGGAAGACCATCACCGCGCCCTTCGGACCGCTCTTGTCGGCAAGCCGCATCACCGAGCGCGTCGCCGGCGCCATGCCGATGTCGGCCAGCATGTCGGAGAAGCCGGGTGTTCCCGATGCTGCCCGCGTCACGGCGCGGACGCCTTCCTGGGCGAGAAAGCTCAGATCCTCTTTTTCGCTCTGCGGCGGCGCCTCGGTCAGCACGGCAATCATGCGCTCCATGCCGAAGCTGGTGTCGGTGAAGGCGAGCAGACCTTCCTTCAGGCCCTGGTCGGCCTGCTGGTTGATTGGCGCCAGCCGTTCGGAGACGATGTGGGTGATCGAGTAGTCGCTGCCGATATAGAGCACGTTGATGTCGACAAACTCGTCGGACTCGTTCCTGGCAGCAATATGCACCTGATCGCCCGGCGACACGCGCGGCACGGTCGAGGGTTCGATCGGCTCCGTCGCATCTCTGTCCTGGCGCTTGATCAGAAACTGGACGCTGACCTCGTCCGGCCGGTAGTCGGAAGCGGCGGCGAGCCGCGACAGGCCCGTGGCGCGGAAGATGGTTGTCAGGTTCTTGGCCGTATTTTCGGCGAGCTTGTCGCGACCATCCTGATGGATGACGATGCGCGGCGGCTTGCTGCCGTCCTTCAGGCTGATGTCGCCGGACGCCGGCAGGAACCACAGCGCCGGTTCGTCGGTGGCGTCGGCGGCAGCGCCGGCAATGGATCTTTCGCGCAACACGGCGAGCCGCAGATCGGCGCTCTTGCCGGGCTCGACCAACGCGATGTGGAAGCCGGAATTCGGCTTCGCCGCCAGTTCATCGAGAACCGAATTGACCAGTTCGGTCTCCTTTTCGAGGCCCGGGGTTCGCGCCGGCTTTGCCACCAGCAGCTTGTAGTCGACGGCGAGTTCGGCGACGCGCGCATACGCGCCGGCAGGCACGGCCGTCGGCGCAAGCGCCGGCTTGCCGTCGAATTCGACCGGCTTGAGGTTGCTCTCCAGGTTCCTTGCCGATTGTACTTCGAGGTAGCCCACCGCGTCGGAGAGCTTCGACAGCGCCGAAGGCAGAATGGCGAGCTTGCTGCCGGGGGTGAGGCCTTGCAGCAGACCGGCGCCGATCGCTACGTCGCCGTCCTTGACGGCAATCGGCCATTGCATGACCGCGTCGGTCTTGTCGGTGCCGAACACGCGGGCGTCGAGCTCGCCCTCGAACAAAGGCGTCGGCCTTGTGCGGCCGTCGGCCGAATATTGCTGCAGCACGGCCTGACCGAGCTGGCGATAGGTGACGTTGGGGTTCTCGGCCAGCTTCGACAGCATGGTGAAGGTGAACAGGCCGAAGCGCGGCGCGTCGGGCGTGCCCTTGGGCAGCGGCATTTCGGGCGTCGTCTCGATCGTCTGCGCGGCATAGAAAGCAACCAGCTTGCCCCTGGCGATCGGCTCGGCGCCGGTCGGCGTCAGGTTGAAGGCCGGCTTGCGCGCGCCATTCTCGTCGAAACCGCGCGATGCGCTTGCCGAAATGTCGTCATAGGCCTTCACGGCCGCTGCTCTCGCCGCATCATCACCGCCGACGAGATCGGCGAACTCGACCTTGCGCTCCAGTTCGTCATCGACTTCCGCGGCGCGCGTTGCGGTGCCGGAATGGCAGCAGTCGAACACGACCCATACAAAGGCGCCCTTGTCGCGTATGGCGTCGAGCGCCGCGCCGACCTCATTGTCGACGAGTGCGTTGGGCACGCCCTTTTCGCGGTCGACCCATTTTTCAATGTTGTTCGGCAGAAAGATCTCGTCGAGGCCGTCGGTCTCGTCGCCGCCCTTGGCCTGCGGCTGCTGGGCGCCATGACCGGACAGATGCAGATAGACGAAATCGTCGCGCTGGACCTTGGCGGCGAGATCGGCAAGGGCTGCCTTGATCGCCGCATGGGTCGGCGGGCCATTGGCGCCTTCGACTTCCGTGGCAAGCAAGGTAACGTTCTCGGGAGCAAATTTTACCGGCTCCGGCGTGTTCTTCAGGAGATAGTCGCGGACCAGACCGGCGTCGTTCTTCGGCCCGATCAGCCAGTTCTTCTGCGGCAGGTTGGGATAATCGGTGCAGGCGACCAGCAGCGCATGGTAGGTGCGCGAGGCGGCGCGAACTTGAAACGGCACCATGCCGGCAGCAGCCAGCGCCGACGTGCCGACGAGCAGCGTGCGTCGTGTCAATCTGATCATGATTGCTTCCCCAAGCCCGATCGAATTTGCAAGTGCGGCACCTTTCGTCGTGAATTTTGTCAGTATTTTGAATGTGGTCGGTGCCGTCAACCAGCGGTAGCGGTGATGACGTCGATGGCGATAACGGAAACATTGGCAAAAAGCCCGTTTCATCGCTATCTCAAGGGAATTGAGACCGTCGCATGGCAGAAATAATGTGACGGCTCCAAGTGAAGAGATAGAGCATGATGTCGTCCGAAAACCGCTTCACACTTTTCGGCATCATGCTCTGAACGATCGGAAAACAGGATCATGGCGGCAAGGGATGTGCTGACGAAGAATCAGCTGAGCGTGCTCGAGAAGCTCGAGGCCGCCAGCGGACCTCTCAGCGCCTATACGCTGCTCGACCAGTTGCGTGAGCGCGGTTTTCGCGCGCCGCTGCAGGTCTACCGGGCGCTCGACAGTCTGGTGAAGTCAGGCTTCGTGCACCGGCTCGAAAGCCTCAACTCCTTCGTCGCCTGCGCCGAGCCGCACGACCACAGCCATTCGATGACCGCCTTTGCCATCTGCGATACATGCGGGCAGGTGACGGAGATGTCGGATCACGATGTCGATCACCGGCTCGATGAGTGGGTTCGATCGACGGGGTTTGCCGCCAAGAAGGCGGTGATCGAGTTTCGAGGCGTGTGTGCCAAGTGTCGGGCTGAGGCTGCTTAGGTACGCCGATATTCAGGTGAGGCCGGCCTGCAAATGGCCGATACCTGCGCTTCCGGTGCTCACGTACGAAAAGTACGCTCCGCTCCGGTTCTCGGCATCAGCCATTTTCGACTCGGCCTGACCTGAATCTCGACGTCCCTACGGCGGGACGCCGCAAGGGCTGGGCGCTAATGCGCCTCATCCCAGTTGTTCGCCGCCCGTGCATCGACATGCAGCGGCACCGACATCGAAATTGCCGGCATGGGCGCGTTCTCCATGACGCGGCGCACCACGGGGATCGTCGCCTCGACTTCCGCTTCCACCGTCTCGAAGATCAGTTCGTCATGCACCTGCAAGAGCATGCGGGCCGAGAGGCCAGCCTTCTCCAGCGCCTCGTCCATATGCACCATGGCGCGGCGGATGATGTCGGCGGCGGTGCCTTGCAGCCTGGCGTTGATCGAGGCGCGCTCGTTGAAGGCGCGGATCGACGGGTTTGACGACCGGATCTCCGGATAGTGGATGCGGCGGCCGAAGATGGTTTCGACGAAGCCATGCTCGCGCGCATAGGCCTTGGTCGCCTCGATATAGTCGCGGATGCCGGGGAAACGCTCGAAATACTTCTTGATGTAGGCGCCAGCCTCCTCGCGCGGGATCGACAGCTGGTTGGCGAGGCCAAAGGCGGAAATACCGTAGATGATGCCGAAATTGATCGCCTTGGCGCGGCGGCGCACTTCCGAAGGCATGCCCTCGACAGGCACGGAAAACATTTCCGAAGCGGTGATGGCGTGGATGTCGGCGCCGTCGGCAAAAGCCTGCGTCAGCTGCGGAATCTCGGCGACATGGGCAAGCACGCGCAATTCGATCTGGCTGTAGTCGGCCGAGATCAGTTTCTGGCCCTTGTCGGCGATGAAGGCGGTCCTGATCTTGCGTCCCTCGGCGGTGCGCACCGGGATGTTCTGCAAATTGGGATCGGAGGAGGACAACCGGCCCGTCGTGGTTGCGGCGAGCGCGTAGGAGGTGTGCACGCGCTTGGTGTCGGGGTGGATGAAGCCGGGCAGGGCGTCGGTATAGGTCGATTTCAGCTTGGTCAGCTGACGCCAGTCGACGATCTTGCGTGGCAGTTCGTGGCCTTCGGCGGCGAGGTCTTCCAGAAGCTGCGCCGAGGTCGACCATTGCCCGGTCTTGGTCTTGGAACCGCCGGGCAAACCCATGCGGCCGAACAGGATGTCGCCGAGCTGCTTTGGCGAACCGATGTTGATGCGCTCGCCGACGAGGCCGTAGATTTCCTCTTCCAGCCGCGCCGCGCCTTGCGCCAGCTCGCCCGAGAGCCGCGACAGGATCTGGCGGTCGACCGAGATGCCGCGCTGTTCCATCCGTGCCAGCACCGGCACCAGCGGACGCTCCAGCCGCTCATAGACCGAGACCAGTCCCTTGGCAGCCAGTCGCGGCTTCAGCACCTGCCATAGCCTGAACGCCACATCGGCATGGCCGGCGGCGTAGGTGGTTGCTCTCTCGATATCGACCTGTTCGAAGCCGATGGAGCTCCTTCCCGAACCGGCGAGCTCCTTGAGCGGGATCGTGGCGTGGCCAAGCCATTTGTCGGCAAGAGACGACAAAGTGTGGTGGCCGGTGCCGGCGTCGAGCACGTAGGAGATCAGCATGGTGTCGTCGAAGGGCGCGATATCGATGCCGTGACGGCTCATGACGACGATGTCATATTTGGCGTCCTGGGCGATCTTGAGGACCGATTTGTCCTCCAGCAAGGGTTTCAGCAGCGCCAGCGCCTCGCGAACCGGGATCTGGTTTTCGAGTGTGCCGCCGCCGAGCAGGTCGCCGGCGCCGCTCTTGTGGGCCAGCGGTACATAGGCGGCGCGGCCGGGTCCAATCGCCAGGGAGAAGCCGATGAGGTCGGCAAGCATCGGATCGGACGATGTGGTCTCGGTGTCGAAAGCGACAATGCCGGTTTCCTTCGCCTGGGCCAGCCAGCTCTTGAGGGTTGCCGTGTCGCGGATCGCGACATAGGCGCCGGGATCGATTTTGGCGGAGGACGCCGCTTCGAGACGAAGCGCTGAAAGCAAAGAAGGCGTATCGCCGGCCTTGGCCGCCCCCGCGCCGGCTGCGGTTTCGTCCGTTCCAGAAGCTGCCGGGCCTCGCTCTACGGCCGGTGCGCCAGACCCGACATCGGGACCGTGCGCGGTGTCGGCGCGCTCGACAGTTACAGCGACGGCCTGGACGTCGCCGGCCTCGGTGCTGGTCGCCTCGGCCACGCGGCGGGTCAGCGAGGTGAATTCCATGGTCTTGAGGAAGCCGATCAGCTTCGGCCCGTCCGGCGCGTGCAGTACGAAATCCTCGAGCCCATCGGTGACCGGCACGTCGTTCTTTAGCGTCACCAGCTGGCGCGATATCCGAGCCTTGTCGGCATTGGCGATGATGGATTCACGTCTTTTGTCCTGTTTGATCTCGCCGGCGCGCGCCAGCAGCCCGTCGAGATCGCCGAACTGTTCCAGCAATTGCGCCGCCGTCTTCGGTCCGATGCCGGGCACGCCGGGCACATTGTCGACGGAGTCGCCGGTCAGTGCCTGCAGGTCGATCATCTTTTCGGGCGGCACGCCCCATTTTTCGATCACCTCGGGGATGCCGATCTGGCGGTCCTTCATCGGGTCGTACATGCCGACCGTGGGGCCGACCAGTTGCATCAGATCCTTGTCGGAGGAGATGATGGTGGTGTCGCCGCCGGCCTCGCAGGCCAGCTTGCAATAAGTGGCGATGAGATCGTCGGCCTCGAACCCTTCCATCTCGATGCAGGGCAGGTTGAAGGCGATGGTTGCCTGCCGGATCAGGCCGAATTGCGGGATCAGGTCTTCGGGCGGCGCATTGCGGTTGGCCTTGTAGTCCGGGTAGAGCTCATTGCGGAAGGTTTTTGACGAATAGTCGAAAATGACCGCGAAATGCGTCGGCACAATGCCTACATCGGTGTTGCGGGCATCCTGCATCAGCTTCCACAGCATGTTGCAGAAGCCGGACACGGCGCCGACCGGCAGGCCATCGGATTTGCGGGTCAGTGGCGGCAGCGCGTGGTAGGCACGAAAGATGTAGCCGGAGCCGTCGATAAGGAAGAGATGATCGCCTTTTTTCATGCCGGCAGGGATAGCGCGGCCAAGCTTCGCGGTCCATTGGTAAAGGCGGACTTCCAACAGGGTTGCGGCGACATCCTGACAGAGCCTGCCTCAAAGCCGCCGGATGCCCGGGCGCTCACAGCCATGTTACAAAAGTGTAATTTTCTTGCCCTTGAAACGCCACGTTCGAAGACACAAATACAGGTCATCGGCAGTTTTCGCCGAGTCCGGAGCAAGGCCCGTCCCCCGCCTATCCCGGACAATTGCGGCAGCCTATCCCCCCTCTCCGGGCTGCCGCATCGTTTCGAGTAAAAGGCCGCCGTGGTTTCCCCCTCCACCACGGCGGCTCTTTTTTGCCTTTCAGCAAACAATTGCGTGGTCCATTAGAGCGCCGTGCGTCCTATTGGACGCACAAAGGACGCTCTAAAACTTTGAATCTGCTGCATCGAGCTTTTCGGAAAATCGAATTCGATTTTCCGGCCGATGCAGTGATCGCGGGCTTTTCGTTTTGGTGCGCTGCCTTTACGGTCCCGGCACCGAAAAGAAAGGCTCGCAATAATGTCCACGATTTCCCCTGTGCTCGACCGTCTCGACGCAAATCTCGACCAGAGCCTGGAGCGCCTGTTCGGTCTGCTCCGCATCAAGTCGATCTCGACCGATTCCGACTACGCCGCCGACTGCCGCAAAGCCGCGGAGTGGCTGGTGGCGGAGCTCAAGCTGATCGGCTTCGATGCCTCGGTGCGCGACACGCCAGGACACCCGATGGTGGTGGCGCATCATGAAGGGCCAGCCGGGTCGCCGCATGTGCTGTTTTACGGCCATTACGACGTGCAGCCGGTCGACCCGATCGAGCTTTGGGAAAGCGACCCGTTCGCGCCGGCCGTCAAGGAGATTGAGCCCGACCACAAGGTGATCACCGGCCGCGGTTCGGCCGACGACAAGGGACAGCTGATGACCTTCGTCGAGGCCTGCCGTGCCTGGAAACAGGTGCATGGCAATCTGCCCTGCCGCATCACCATCCTGTTCGAGGGCGAGGAGGAATCCGGCTCGCCGTCGCTGATACCGTTCCTGAAGGCCAATGCCGAAGAACTGAAGGCCGATTTCGCGCTGGTCTGCGATACCGGCATGTGGGACCGCGAGACGCCCTCGATCTGCGTCTCCTTGCGCGGAATGGTGGGCGAGGAGATCACCGTGAAGGCGGCCGATCGCGACCTGCATTCGGGCCTTTATGGCGGTGCTGCCGCCAACCCGATCCGCATCCTGGCGAAAATCCTGGCCGACATCCATGACGAGAACGGCCACATCACCATTCCCGGCTTCTACGACGGGGTCGAGGAGACGCCGTCGCAGATCCTGAAATCATGGGAGACGCTGGGCGAGACCGCCGAGACCTTCCTCGGGCCTATAGGTCTGGCGATCCCGTCGGGCGAAAAGGGCCGCTCTGTACTGGAGCTGACCTGGGCGCGGCCGACGGCCGAGTTCAACGGTATCATCGGCGGCTATACCGGCAAGGGCTTCAAGACGGTGATCGCCGCGGAGGCGTCTGCGAAAATCTCCTTCCGTCTCGTCCACAAGCAGAATCCCGAAAAGATCCGCGCCGCGTTCCAGAAATTCGTCACGGAACGCATTCCCGCGGACTGTTCGGTCGAGTTCCACCCGCATGGCGGTTCGCCGGCGATCCAGCTTTCCTACGACTCGCCGTTCCTGGCCAAGGCCAAGACTGCGCTGTCGGATGAATGGCCGAAGGCCGCAGTGACCACAGGCAGCGGTGGCTCCATTCCCGTCGTTGGCGACTTCCAGACCTATCTCGGCATGGAATCGCTGCTGGTCGGGTTCGGGCTTGACGACGACCGCATCCACTCGCCCAACGAGAAATACGAACTGACCTCCTTCCACAAGGGGCAGCGCTCCTGGGCGAGGATTCTCGATGCGCTGACGCGCTGAGCGACGGAAAACCAGTTTCTGGTTGATTTTTCAGCGGATCGCGGCGAGGACGGCCGTAAACCGCGATCCGGAGAAAATGATGAGCGATATCCGCTTCCATAAAAACGATCTGCCCGACCTGTCCCGCTACAATGTCGATGCAGTGGCGATCGACACCGAGACGCTGGGGCTGAACCCGCATCGCGACCGGCTCTGCGTAGTGCAGATCTCGCCAGGCGACGGCTCCGCCGACGTGATCCAGATCGCGCCCGGCCAGAAGAAGGCACCGAACCTGGTCAGCCTGCTCAGGAGTCGCGGCATAACCAAACTGTTCCATTACGGCCGTTTCGACCTCGCGGTGCTCTACAACGCCTTCGGCGTCATGCCGGAGCCGGTGTTCTGCACCAAGATCGCCTCGCGGCTGACCCGCACCTATACCGACCGCCACGGGTTGAAGGACATCTGCTTCGAGCTTCTCGGCGTCGGCCTGTCGAAGGCGCAGCAATCGTCGGACTGGGCGGCCGAGACCCTGTCGCCCGAACAACTCGAATATGCCGCTTCCGACGTACTCTACCTGCACCGTCTGCGCGATGTGCTGGCGGGGCGGTTGGCGCGGGACGGAAGGACCAAGGAGGCCGACGCCTGCTTCCGCTTCCTGCCGACGCGTGCAAAGCTCGATCTGATGGGCTGGGACGAAGAGGATATTTTTGCCCATAGCTGAGCCGTCCTCGTGACCCGTTTGGAACCAGACACGCCACGTGGCGTTTCTGTCGACTCAAATTGTTCTGCGCAATTCCGGACGAAAAACCGCTGCACACTTTTCCTGGAATTGCACGATGAGGGGATGACATGGCAGACCGAAAGCCGATAGCGACCGCCCCGACGGACGGGTCCAAGGTCACTGTCCTGTGGAAGGACGGCACCGGTGTCGTCAGCGAATCCGTAGGGCAGTACCGCGACGGCGCCTGGTGGGTCTACACCGACAGCGATACCCAGAAGAAGGTCGACCCGACCAGCTGGCGGCCTGCCTCCAGCGATGATGACGACGACCAATGAGCGCGCTGGCGGGGTGAGCCGCTTTCGCATAGCCTCAAGCCGTTGATAACGAGGCCGATTCGGGGCCTTCCGCTCCGCTGCTGCCTCTCATCCTGGAGGAACGCGTCATGGGCATCGAAAGCCTTCTCATCTTCATCATCATCGGCGCCATTGCCGGCTGGCTTGCCGGCCTCATCGTCTCGGGCTTCGGCTTTGGCCTGATCGGCAACATCGTCGTCGGCATCATCGGCGCCTTCATCGCCGGCTGGTTGTTCCCAAGACTCGGCTTCGCCATCGGCGGCGGCATTCTGGCTGCCATCATCAACGCCACCATCGGCGCCGTCATCCTGCTGGTGCTGGTCAAGGTGCTGAAGCGAGCGTGACGCTCGGACTTTCCTATTTCACGCAATTCCTTGGGCGGAAGCGCTAGGCGCTTTTCCTGGAATTGCTCCAAACGGAGCGCGCCATGAAACAGAACACCCTCTATCTCGTCATTGGCGCGCTCGTGGTCGTGGTCATCGCCCTCGGCATCTATGTCTATCACGAGCAGACCAAGCCTAAGGGCGTCGAACTCAAGATCGACGACAAGGGCATTTCGATCCAGCAGAATTGAAATATTGCGGGTTTGCCCAGGCCCCTGCCTTCTGTGGAAGACGGGCCGCGCGGAAGCGCCTTGCCGGAAACAGTGGGCGGTAGCGAATTTAGAAATTCTTAGGAAATTTCAAAAGGGTGCATAAACCCTGCTTTAACGCGCCCTTAAACCGCCGCATCTACCCTTCAACCCGAGCGCCATTGGCACCGGGAAGACAGCGCAACGCATGGCGAACCGCAGAGACAGTCGCATCGAACCCAGCTTCGAGGGATCGCCAAAGGCGAAATCTCCGGCCGGTTTTTCGGTGAACGAGGAGGATCGCGTCGTGCCGGGCAATCGCAAAACCTCCAGGGCGCGCAAAAGCTCCAAGGCAAAATCATCCTCGCGCGGCCGGCGCGGCAAAGGCCGGCGCGGCCTGTTCGGTGTGCTGGCCCGAATGTTCTACTGGTGCTTCGTGCTCTTCATCTGGGGCGGCATCGCGGTGGCCGGCATTGTCGTCTACTACGGCGCCAAGATGCCGGCGGCCACGACCTGGTCGATCCCCGACCGCGCCCCAAACATCAAGATCGTTTCGGTCGACGGGCAGCTGCTCGCCAACAGAGGCATGAGCGGCGGCGAGGCGGTCGGCCTGCACGAAATGTCGCCCTACATTCCCGAAGCCGTCATCGCCATCGAGGATCGCCGCTTCTATTCGCATTTTGGCATCGATCCGATCGGCCTGTCGCGCGCCATGGTGACCAATGTGCTGGGCGGGCATTTCTCGCAGGGCGGCTCGACGCTGACCCAGCAGCTGGCCAAGAACCTGTTCCTGAAGCCTGACCGAACGCTGGAGCGCAAGGTGCAGGAAGTGCTGCTGTCGCTGTGGCTGGAGCACAAGCATACCAAGGACCAGATCCTCGAAATGTACCTCAACCGGGTCTATTTCGGCTCCGGCGCCTATGGCGTTGAGGCGGCCTCGCGCCGCTATTTCGGCAAGAGCGCGCGCGATGTCACGCTGTCGGAGGCGGCCCTTCTCGCCGGCCTGTTGAAAGCGCCATCACGGCTGTCGCCGGCGCGCGACCCGAAGGCCGCGGAACAGCGCTCGCAGCTGGTGCTGGCCGCCATGCGCGATGAAGGGAAGATCAGCGCCAAGGAACTGGCCTCGGCGATGAGCGCGCCGGCGACGCGCGCACCGTCCTACTGGACCGGTTCGGAAAATTATGTCGCCGACACCATCATGGAAGAACTGCCCGACCTGATCGGCGACGTGCGCAGCGACATCGTCGTCGACACGACCGTCGATTTGAACCTGCAGAAGCTCGCCGAACAGTCGATCCGCCGGCTGATCGACGACAGCGGCAAGAAGCTCAATGTCAGCCAGGGCGCGCTGGTGTCGATCGACAATTCGGGTGCCGTGCGCGCCATGGTCGGCGGCTACGACTATTCGACCAGCCAGTTCGACCGTGCCTCCGAGGCGCGCCGCCAGCCGGGCTCGGCGTTCAAGCCGTTCGTTTATATGGCCGCGCTCGAGGCCGGCCGCACGCCCGACAGCGTGCGCAACGACGCGCCGATCAAGATCGGCAAGTGGACGCCGGACAACTACGGCGGCAAGTACTTCGGCAAGGTGACACTGGCGACCGCTTTGGCGAAATCGCTCAATTCGGTCGCCGCACAGCTGACCATGGAGGTAGGCCCCGACGCGGTGGTCGAGGCGGCGCACCGCATGGGCATTCAGTCGGATCTGACGGCCAACACCTCGATCGCGCTCGGCACCTCGGAGGTGACGCCGCTGGAGCTGACTTCGGCTTACGTGCCGTTCGCCAATGGCGGCTACAAGCCCGACATCCATTTCATCCGCCGCATCACCACGGCCGAAGGCAAGGTCCTGTTCGACGATAATGGCGGCAGCGCGCCGCGCGTCGTCAAGCAGGACATTGTCGGCATGATGAACTCGATGATGACCGGCACGGTCGAGATCGGTACCGCCAAGAAAGCCGCCTTTGCCTGGCCGTCGGCCGGCAAGACCGGCACCAGCCAGAACTCGCGCGACGCCTGGTTCGTCGGCTACACCGCCAATCTGACCACCGGCGTGTGGTTCGGCAATGATGACGGCACGCCGATGAAGAAGGTGACCGGCGGCGCGCTACCGGCACAGGCCTGGCACGAGTTCATGGTTGCCGCGCATGAAGGCGTGCCGGTCAGGCCGCTGCCCGGCACCTGGAAATCGACGCCGCCCGACACCATTGTCCCCGACGACATACCCTCCGCCGGCAACAATCAAGTGGCGCCGGTCCCGTCGGCGTCGGTCGGCCAATCAGTTCCGGCGGGTCCCGCGGCGGCTCCCGCGACCGCCCAGGCTCCTGCGCCGCCGGTCCGCGCTGTCCGCCGCCCGGCCGAAACCGTCGATGCCGACGGCTTCGACATGCCCGGCGACGGCGGCACCACAGCTTCGATCAAGCATCCGGTACCGCCCGGCAGCGTCGGCGGCCCGACCAAGAAGCGGAAGACGTCGATCCTGGATATTCTCGGCGGCGGGTGAGCGACAAGTAGCCTCTCGCCAGCAAGGTTACCTTCGGCTACATCTCCGGCCGGAGACCGCGACATGACCGAGACCGACACCAGAAAAACAATCGTGCTGACCGGCGCCAGCCGGGGCATCGGCCATGCCACGGTGAAGCGCTTTTCGCGTGAGGGCTGGCGCGTCATCACCTGCTCGCGCCAGGCCTTTGCCGAGGATTGTCCGTGGCCGGCCGGGCCGGAGGACCACATCAAGGTCGACCTTGCCGACCAGGAGGATGTCGGCATCGCCGTTTCCGAGATACGTCACCGGTTGGAGGCACATGGCGGGCAGCTGCACGCGCTGGTCAACAATGCCGGCATCTCGCCCAAGCTCAAGGACGGCAACAGCCGGATGGATTCTATCGACACGCCGATGCATATCTGGCGCGACGTGTTCCAGGTCAATTTCTTTGCGCCGATCATGCTGGCGCGTGGTTTGTTCAAGGAGTTGGCGGCGGCCAAGGGCTCGATCGTCAACGTCACCTCGATCGCCGGCACCCGCGTGCATCCTTTCGCCGGTACCGCCTATGCGACATCGAAGGCAGCGCTCGGTTCGCTGACGCGCGAGATGGCGCATGATTTCGGCCCGCACGGCATCCGCGTCAACGCGATTGCGCCGGGCGAGATCGACACGGCGATCCTGTCGCCGGGCACCGACAAGATCGTCGAGACGATCCCGCTGAGAAGGCTCGGCACGACCGCGGAGGTCGCCGACATCATCTTCTTCCTGTGCTCGCAGCAGGCATCCTACGTGACGGGCTCGGAAATCCACATCAATGGCGGCCAGCACGTCTAGAGGGTCAAGCCAAGGACTGCTCATCCGGCGATGGTGAGAACGGCCTTGCCGCTGAAGCTGCGCTGCCGCAGGGCGTCTAGCGCTTGGCCGATATCCGTCCACGGAACGGTCAGGGACACGCGGGTTTCCAGCCGGCCAGCCGCGACCAGAGCGAGCAGGGAGGCGATATCAGCGCCAATGCCTGCACCTGATGTGTAGTAAGCGAAGGTCTGAAGCCGCGCACCCTCGTGGCTGGGAACGAACTGTCTGAAGCCAATTGGCGTCAGTTCGCCGCTGCTTGAACCGAACATGACGATGGTGCCGCCCGGTGCGACGCGTTCGATGGCGCGGGCGAGGCTTTCACCGCCGACCGACTCGGTGATCAGCGAAAACGGCCCCTCAGCCCGCTCGATCGACTCGACGACCTGCCCGGCTCCCAACTGACGAAGATCGTCGTTGTGCCGGGCGGCGGCAATAGCGGTCACCGCGGCGCCTTGCTCGCGGGCGATCTGGATCTGGAAACGACCGACCGCACCGCTGGCGCCGGTGATCAGGACCTGCTGGCCGACGAGGTCGCCGCCATTGCGCAACGTCCGCAGCGCCGTCGTGCCCGCAACCGGGAGTGTCGCGGCGGAGGCGAAGCTGACCCCATCCGGGATGACGGCGAGACGGTCGGTCGGAACGGCGACACGTTCGGCCCATCCGGCCTCGTCGACCAAGGCGGCAACCCGGGCGCCAACGGCCGGCCCGGAGCCATCGGCAGCTGCCCGTTCGACAATCCCAACCACGTCCTGGCCGGGTATCCATCCTTCCGGGCGTATGGTGAGCAGGCGCAGTTCGCCACGATTCAGCGACGTTGCGTGGACGCGGACAAGCGCCTCGTTGGAGAGCGGCTGGGGTTCGTCGATCTCGGCGAGCCTGAGCCGGGTGGTGCTGTCGGGAGAGATGACGAGGGCGCGCACGGAGAACCTTCCTGCTGGTTGTGGATGCCAGCCACAAAACCGGACCCTATCGGCTTCCTCGATCAATGAATTTAGCTATCATGGCGAATAGTCGCTAAAAGTGGTCAATCGTGAGACAACCTCTCCGCTATCCCTGGGTCAATTTCGATGTCGATGATGTGCCCGCGCCGGCGATTGCGGTGCGCGTCGACGTTACCGAAACCAGGGCGGAAGTGACTGCCCACTGGCACCGCAAGGGACAGCTCGTCTTCGCGCTCGGCGGTGGCGTCACACGCCGCGTCCCCAGCGGGCTATGGATGGTGCCGCCGCATTGCGGTGTGTGGATTCCCGGCGGCATGGAACACAGCAATATCGCCACCGCCAATGCGCGGATTTTCTTCGTCTACATCGAGCCGGGAGCCGCCGATCTGCCGGACCGGTGCTGCACGCTGTCGATCTCACCGCTGTTGCGCGAGCTGATCATCGAGCTGTCGGACTGCGCACCGGACGATGACAGGTGCGCTTTCCTGGGAAGCGTTCTGCTTGCCGAACTGCCTGATATGCCGGTCCAGCAGCTGCATCTGCCGATCTCCGCCGAGCCGCGCTTGCGACGGATCGCCGAAGCATTGGCGCAAGATCCCGCCGATCGCAGCACATTGGCGGAATGGGCCAGTCGCGTCGCGCTCAGCGAAAGCAGCCTCGCCCGTCTCGTTGTGAAGGAGACCGGACTGAGCTTCGGCCGCTGGCGCCAGCAACTGCATTTGATCGTCGCCATACGGGAACTTGCTGCCGGCGCCAGCGTGCAGCAGGTCTCGGGCGATCTCGGCTATGGCTCCGTCACCGCCTTCATCACCATGTTCAAGAAAGCGCTTGGCAAGCCGCCGGCAAAGTATCTCGCCAGCGTCGCGCAGTATGGCGGCTCTGCCTTCGTGGCATGATCGATACCTCTGCGGCTGCAGCGGCGCTCACGCAGTATCGGCTCGATTAGGCAGCCTCAGGCCGGAGAGGGTTCAACGGCATCGGGTCGTGGCATTGGCTTTTGCCCCAGCACCTCTTCCACGATGCCGCGGGCGATCTCGCGTTCGCCCATGATGACGGTGTCGGCGCCGAGACCCTTCAGATGTTCGACCTCGGCGTCGGAATGGGCGCGCGCGATGACGTTGATGCCGGGGTTGGCGGCGCGTGCCCTGAGAACGATGTGCCCGGCCTCGAAAAAGGTGGGATCCTGAAAACGAAAGGCGGCGCAGCAAAACCTGCGCGCGCCTGAGAGCTGATACCGGATGGTCACCCGGTTTATTTTCAGGCCGCCTGAAGCATGGCCTCGATGTCCATCAGCGGGCGGTTGGTCAATGTCTTCGGTATTTCGGCCTGCACCTTGTCGGTAACCTCCTTGTGCAATTTCTTGCGCATCGTTCCGAGCACCAGCGGCGGCGCGATCAGCACCATATCGCTAAAGATGCCGTGATGAGCGAACTTGTAGAGCCGGTCCGCAATCTCTTGCGCGAAGCGCTCCTTGCCCTGCCGGTGCCAGTCGGTGTCCTCGACCGCGCTCCGATGCACGGACGGGCCGTCATTGTAACGGCCGGGACTGTCGCTGCCTTGCTCGCGCGTTGCCGGATTGTCCTGCTTCATCTCCTGGAAGAGCTGCAGGTTCGGATAGAGATTGTCGCCTTCGTTCTTCAGGAACAGCGCTTTCTCGCCATCGGCCACCATGACCAACAGGCCATGTTTCAGGTTGATTTTGCTCATCGCGTGCTCCTGCTTGAAGGGTTTCAAATCCAGCCGACTGACGTCGGCGTCGGCAGGATCAGAACGCACGGCGGAACGAGAACGTTCCACTCCGTTCGCCGGGCTCGCGTCGAGCCCATATTCGGTCGATCGAGCCGGCTATCGCAGCGGCGTCCGTGGTGGCGGCTTTAATCTACTAAATTGGTAGAATTTAGAAAAAACAATTTTGCGGCCTGGATTGCTCCCGGATAAAAGAGCCGCAGAACAAGGCCTGCGGCAGCAGCTTGAATCCGCCCTATGTGCGGATGGGGAATATTTTTCTCTTCGTATTTCGGCTTGCGGAAAACCGATTGCCTCTCGTGTGGGGATGCGCGAGTGGGTTCCTTCAGCTTTTTCACGCCGCGCGTAAAACTGCCGCCTTGTACCGGAATCTGTTCGTCATGCCGCAGGTCAATCCCAAGCTCAACGCGTTCCCCGTCTTCATGCGGGTCGAAGGCGAAGCTGTGGTCATTGTCGGCGGCGGCGCCGAGGCGCTGGCCAAGGCGCGGCTGCTCGATCAGTCGAGTGCGGCATTGCGCATCGTCACCGATGCTGCCGATGCCGAATTGCTGGCCCTCATTGCCGCGACCGACGCAACACATATCACCGCTTCCTACGATGCCGCGCATCTCGAAGGCGCGGTCATGGTGTTTGCCGCCAGCGGCGACGAGGCGCTGGACCGTCGCGTGGCTGAGGATGCACGCCGGCTGGGTATCCCGGTCAACGCCGTCGACCGGCCGGAGCTCTGCGATTTCTTCACCCCTGCGCTGGTCAACCGCGCGCCGGTCGCCATTGCCATCGGCACCGAGGGCGCCGGCCCGGTGCTGGCGCAGATGCTGCGCAGCCGCATCGATCGCATGCTGTCGCCGTCGCTCGGGCCTCTGGCAACGCTTGCCGCTTCGTTCCGCGGTGCAGCCGAAAAGCTGCTGCCGAAAGGCAATGCCCGCCGCCAGTTTTGGGGGAGTTTTTTCCAGGGCGCGCCGGCCCGTGCCGTCGAAGCCGGCGAGCTTTCGCAGGCGCACGACGCCGCCGTCGATCTGTTGCTGTCGAAAGCACCGGCTTCGGGCCACATCGCCCTGGTCGGCGCCGGCCCCGGCGCCGAGGATCTTTTGACGCTGCGCGCGCACCGGCTTTTGATGGAAGCCGACGTCATCGTCTATGACGCACTGGTGCCGGAGGCGATCGTCGCCATGGGCCGCCGCGACGCCGAACGCCTGCCTGTCGGAAAACGCAAGGGCTGCCATACCAAGAGCCAGGCCGAGATCAACGCGTTGCTGGTCGATCTCGGCGGGCAGGGCAAGCGCGTCGTGCGGCTTAAGTCGGGCGACCCGCTGGTGTTTGGCCGCGCCGGCGAGGAGATGGCGGCACTGCGCGATGCCGGCATCGCCTATGATGTGGTCCCTGGCGTCACCGCCGCCTTTGCCGCCGCCGCCGATTTCGAGCTGCCGCTGACGCTGCGCGGCGTCTCGTCGTCGATGGTGTTCACCACCGGCCATGATCTCAAAGGAAATTCGCTGCCGGACTGGGCCAAGCTCGCCATTTCCGGCGCCACCGTCGCCGTTTATATGGGGCGCTCGGTCGCCGCCGAGGTTGCGGGACGGCTGATCGAGGCCGGCCTGTCGCCCGATACGGCGGTCGCCGTGGTCGAGAATGCCAGCCTGCAGAACCGCCGCCGCTTCCACGGCACGCTGGCCGATTTGCCGTCGCTGGAAGCGCGCGCCGATCTGACAGGCCCGGTGATGACCATCATCGGCGATGCGGTCGCCGGCGCCAACTTTGAACGTTCCGAGCCGCTCGCGGCGTATAGTCATGAGGGCGTCGCCAATACGGCCGCCGCAGAGGTCGAACAATGAAGATACTGACCGCAAACCGCCTCACCGACGGCATCGCCGTCTGGTACGCCGATGGCGGCTGGGCCGAGACGGTGGACCACGCCGACCTCGCCCACGACAAGGCGGCCGAAGATCGGCTCGAAGCGATCGGCGCCAAGGCCTATGCCGATAATGAAGTGGTCGACGTCAACCTGATCGACGCCGAAGTGGTCGATGGCGTCGTCGAGCCGGTGCGGCTGCGCGAAAAGATCCGCGCCGCGGGCCCGACCATCCGCAACGATCTGGGCAAGCAGGCCGAGCGGGCGGCATAGCCAGGACTTTGAGTAAAACGGGCGGACGCGCCCTGAAAGACGAAGCATGTACCGTTACGATGAGTTCGACCACGATTTTGTCCAGGCCCGCGTCGCCGAGTTCAGCGACCAGGTCGAGCGCCGGCTGTCCGGCGAAATCACCGAAGAGCAGTTCAGGCCGCTGCGGCTGATGAACGGCGTCTATCTGCAGCTGCACGCCTATATGCTGCGCATCGCGGTGCCCTATGGCACGCTGAACGCCGCGCAGCTTCGCATGCTCGGCCACATCGCGCGCAAATACGACAAGGGCTACGGCCATTTCACCACGCGTCAGAACATCCAGTTCAACTGGCCGGCGCTGTCGGACATTCCGGCGATCCTGGCCGATCTGGCCAGTGTGGAAATGCACGCCATCCAGACCAGCGGCAATTGCATCCGCAACGTCACCGCCGATCACTTCGCCGGTGCCGCCGCCGACGAAGTCGCCGATCCGCGCCCATACGCCGAGATCCTTCGGCAGTGGTCGTCGGTGCATCCGGAATTCTCGTTCCTGCCCAGAAAATTCAAGATCGCGGTGACCGGGGCCGAGCGCGACCGCGCCGCCATCCAGACGCATGATATCGGCCTGCATCTGAAGAAGAACGAAGCTGGCGAGCTCGGCTTTGCCGTCTATGTCGGCGGTGGCCAGGGCCGCACACCGATGGTGGCGAAGAAGATCCGCGACTTCCTGCCGGAAGCCGACCTTCTGTCCTACTGCACGGCGATCCTGCGCGTTTACAACCTCTATGGTCGCCGCGACAACAAGTACAAGGCGCGCATCAAGATCTTGGTGCATGAGACCGGCGTCGAGGAAATCACCCGCCAGGTCGAGGCCGAATGGCAGGAATTGAAGGACGCCGAGCTGAAGCTGCCGGACGCCGACATCCGCGCCATCGATGCCTATTTCGCCCCGCCTCAGCTGGTGGATCGGCCGGAAGGCGACGCGGCGGTCAAGCTCGCACGGCTCGATTCCAAAAGCTTCTCGGACTGGCTCGACCAGAACGTTGTGACGCATCGCCATCCCGACTATGCCGCAGTGACGATCTCGCTGAAGGGCATCGGCGAGGTGCCGGGCGACGCCACCGACAGCCAGATGGAAGCGGTCGCCGACATCGCCGAGAAATACGCTTTCGACGAGCTGCGCGTCAGCCATGAGCAGAACCTGATCCTGCCGCATGTGGCGCGCGCCGATCTCAAGGTGGTCTATGACGCGCTGGTCGACATCGGCCTGGCGACAGCCAATTCCAATCTGATCAGCGACATCATTTCCTGCCCCGGCCTCGACTATTGCGCGCTGGCGACCGCGCGTTCGATCCCGATCGCCCAGGAGATCTCACTTCGCTTCGCCTCGCTGGAGCGGCAGCGCGAGATCGGTGAGCTGAAGCTGAAGATCTCCGGCTGCATCAATGCCTGCGGCCATCACCATGTCGGCCATATCGGCATTCTCGGCGTCGAGAAGAAGGGCTCCGAGCTCTATCAGGTGACGCTCGGCGGCTCGGCCGACGAGAACACGTCGGTCGGCGAAATCATCGGTCGCGGCTTTTCCTCGGAAGAGATCACCGATGCCATCGAGCAGATCGTCGACACCTATCTCGGCCTTCGGCTCAATCCCAGTGAACGTTTTATCGACGCCTACCGCCGTGTCGGTCCCGCGCCGTTCAAGGAGGCGCTCTATGCTGGCGAAACCAAGGCCGCTTGACCGTATCGTCGACGTCGACGACAGCATCGCCGCGAAAGCGGCGGGCTTCGATGCGCTGTATGGCCATCTGAGCGCGCTCGAGATCATCGAACGTGCGGCGAGCGAATTGTTTCACGACGAGATCGCCGCCGTGTCGTCGTTCGGCGCGGATTCGGCGGTGCTGTTGCACATGATCGCCAAGGTCGACCGCACGCTGCCGGT
Organism: Mesorhizobium sp. ArgA1; assembly: GCF_053714375.1. Classification (NCBI taxonomy): domain Bacteria; kingdom Pseudomonadati; phylum Pseudomonadota; class Alphaproteobacteria; order Hyphomicrobiales; family Phyllobacteriaceae; genus Mesorhizobium; species Mesorhizobium sp. ArgA1. The sequence goes on along the minus strand of NZ_JBSKBQ010000001.1, from coordinate 969,027 downwards.
CATCTTCCTCGACACCGGCAAGCATTTCGAGGAGACGCTCGGCTACCGCGACGCGCTCGTCGCCGATTTCGGGCTGACCAACGTCAGGGTGATCAAGCCCGAGGAAGCAGCGCTTGAGCGGATCGACCCGACCGGCAACCTGCACCAGAGCAACACCGATGCCTGCTGCGACGTACGCAAGGTCGAGCCGCTGGCGCGTGGCGTCGCACCGTTCCGCGCCTGGTTCACCGGCCGCAAGCGTTTCCAGGCGTCGACGCGGGCGGCACTGCCGGTGTTCGAGGCAGTCGGCCCGCGCGTGCGCATCAACCCGCTGGCGCATTGGACGACATCCGACCAGGCCGACTATATGCGAGCGCATGCGTTGCGCGAAAATCCCTTGGTTGCCTACGGTTATCTGTCGATCGGCTGTTTTCCGTGCACGCAGCCGGTGCAGCCCGGCGAGGATGCGCGCAGCGGCCGCTGGGCCGGTCATGCCAAGACCGAGTGCGGCATCCATCTGTCGGGCTTGGAGAAGTCGCTGACCGACGCTTCCCTTTAGGATGTGCTGATATTCAGGTGAGGCCGGTCTGCAAATGGCTGCTACCTGCGCTTCCGGTGCTCACGTACTTCAAGTACGCTCCCCTCCGGTTCTCGGTATCAGCCATTTTCGACTCGGCCTGACCTGAATCTCAACACATCCTGAGCCTGTTTGAATTTTTAGGAATTTCTGATGACTGAACCGACGACACCGGAGACCCGGCTCTGGACCCAGACGGGTTTTCGCGAGGACGAGTGGAGCCACGCCGAAAGCGCCGAGGCGCTGGCGGGCAATGGCCGCTTCATCCTGCCGCTGCAGGCATTTCTCGGCCTTGATGCTGAAGTGCGGCGTTCGGCCAAGGAGCGGCTTGGCGTTGCGCTGCAGCCCGGTGACCAGCTGGAAAAGATCGCTGACCTGCTCGACCAGCTGTCGCTGGTGGCGCTTGCCTTTCCGGCCTTCAACGACGGCCGCTCGTTTTCCAAGGGCGAGTTGCTGCGCAGCCGCTACCATTTCGAGGGCGCGGTCCGCGCCACGGGCCAGGTGCTGGTCGACCAGCTACCACATATGCTGCGGCTCGGCTTCGACGAATTCGAGATTTCGAACCCGGTGCTGCTGAAGCGGCTTGAGGAAGGCCGCATCGGCGGGCTGGGGCTCTACTACCAGCCGACCGAAGCGTCGGAGCCGAAGGGACCGAAATACTCCTGGCGGCGCGTTCGCGACAGCTGACGCAGCGGTAATTCCACCCGCCTTTACATCGGCTGAAATCAGGCCTTCTCTTGGCTGTCCGGACGGAAATATCCGCCGGCCAGGGAGGGAGACATGGACTTCGACTATGTCATCGCCGGCGGCGGCTCCGCCGGCTGCACGCTTGCCGCACGGCTCTCCGAAGATCCTTCGAAAACCGTCTGCCTGATCGAAGCCGGCGGCGAGGGCAGGAACCTGCTCATCCGCGCGCCGGCAGGCGTCATCGCGCTGTTGCCGGGCCGGCCAAAGATCAACAATTGGGGATTGCAGACGGTGCCGCAGCAAGGTCTCGGCGGCCGCAAGGGCTACCAGCCCCGCGGCAAGGCGCTCGGCGGCTCCAGCGCCATCAACGCCATGCTTTACACGCGAGGGCATCGCGGCGACTACGATGAATGGGCCGGTCTCGGCTGCGAGGGCTGGTCGTGGGATGAGGTGCTGCCTTATTTCCGGCGGGCCGAAGGCAACCAGCGCGGCGCGGATGCGCTGCATGGCGGCGACGGGCCACTCAGGGTCGGCGAACAGCAGGAGCCGCGCCCGATCGCCCGAGCCTTTGTCGAGGCCTGCGGTGAAAACCAGATCCGCCGCAACGACGATTTCAACGGGCCGGAGCAGGAAGGGGCGGGGCTCTATCAGGTCACGCAATTCTGGGGCGAGCGCCGCAACGGCGAACGCTGTTCGGCGGCGGCCGCCTATCTGCACCCGGCGATGAGCCGGCCGAACCTCACAATCATCACCGGTGCGCAGGCCACCGGCATCGTGCTGGACGGCAAGCGCGCAACCGGCCTGCGCTATCGCAAGGGCAACAGCGAAGCCGTGGTCACGGCCAGGCGCGAGGTGATCGTCTGCGGCGGCGCCTTCGGCTCGCCGCAGCTTCTGCTGTTGTCCGGTATTGGGCCGGCGGATGAACTTGCCGCGCACGGGATTGCCGTCGCCCACGAATTGCCCGGCGTCGGCAAGAACCTGCAGGATCATCTCGACTTCATTCTAGGGTGGAAATCCAGAGATACCGACATGATGGGTATCGGCTTGCGCGGTCTGCCCGCTTTGCTTGGGCATATGCTGCGCTGGCGCAAGAACGGCAGCGGCATGATCGCCACGCCCTATGCCGAAGGTGGCGCCTTCCTTAAATCCGATCCGGCGATCGACCGGCCCGATCTGCAACTGCATTTCTGCATCGCCATCGTCGACGATCACGGCCGCAAGCTGCATATAGGCTACGGTTTCTCCTGCCATGTCTGCGTGCTCAGGCCGCATTCGCGCGGCGAGGTCGGGCTGTCGAGCCGGGACCCGCTGGCGCCGCCGCGCATAGATCCACGCTTTCTTGAGGACGAACGTGATGGGGCTCTGTTGCTTAGGGGTGTCAGGATGATGCGCGGCATTTTAGAGGCGCCGGCGCTGGCGAAATACCGCGACAAGGAAATCTATACCGCCGGCGTTACCAGCGACGCCGAGTTGATGGGGCATATCAGGGCGCGCGCCGACACGATCTATCACCCCGTCGGCACCTGCAAGATGGGCGTCGATGCCATGGCCGTGGTCGATCCTGAGCTCAAGGTGCGCGGTCTGCAGGGGTTGCGCGTCGTCGATGCCTCGGTCATGCCGACCTTGATCGGCGGCAACACCAACGCGCCCACCATCATGATCGCGGAAAAGGCGGCCGACATGATCAGGGCCGCCTGACCTTTAAGTCATTGGTCGGACCACGTTTGATGTTTCTACTGGGCTGCGTCTTGAAGGCCGGCATTCTGATAGGGAAAAGTCTTATCTGGTAAGACCAATTGTGCGATTTGGGCTTTCCCTGGCGCGAGCCTGCCCTTAGGATAAGGCCATTATTTCGCGATCCGAAATGTTGGCCAGCAAGGGAGGAACCGGCATGGCAGGCAAGAAGATATTGATGCTCGTTGGCGAGTTCAGCGAGGAGTACGAGATTTTCGTATTTGAACAGGCCATGCATGCGGTTGGCCATACGGTGCACGTCGTCTGCCCCGACAAGAAGGCCGGCGACATATTGAAGACTTCGCTGCACGATTTCGAAGGCCACCAGACCTATACGGAAAAGCTCGGCCACGACTACATCCTGAACAAGACGTTTTCCGAGGTCGACCCGGCGCAATACGATGCTGTCTACGCCGCCGGCGGGCGCGGACCCGAATATATCCGCATCGACAAAAGGGTGCAGGCGCTGGTCAGGCATTTCCACGAGACCGGCAAGCCGATCTTCACCATCTGCCATGGCGTGCAGATTCTGATCGCGGTCGATGGCGTGGTGCGCGGCCGGGAAGTCGCGGCGCTGCAATATTGCGAGCCGGAAGTGACGTTGGCCGGAGGCATCTACATCGATGTCGCGCCGACCGGCGCCCATGTTGATGGCAATCTGGTGTCGGCCAAGGGTTGGCCTGGCCTCGCCGCCTTCATGCGCGAATGCCTGAAGGTGCTCGGCACGGAGATCCGCGACGGCAAGGCGCTGATGCGCGACGAGCGCAAGGCTGCTTAAGCTGCTTCTGGGGAAAATACCGCCGCGCCGCTGGCGCGGTGGATGATTTCAGGCGGTGGCGCGCGCTTCGCGAAACGAGATCAGCTTGCGGCTTTTCTCGTCCCACAGCGCCAGCTTGACGCAGCGCAGGCTGTCGAGCAGCGTGACGCGGCCAATGCCGCGCAGTTCCGGATAGTCGCGGAGCACTTCCTGCAGCCTGTAGCCCGGCACCTTGGCCGAGAGATGGTGGACGTGGTGGACGCCGATATTGCCGGTGAACCAGTTCAGCACCGGCGGCAGGTCGTAATAGGACGAGCCGTGCAGCGCGGCACGCTGGAACTCCCACTCTTCGTCCTTCGCCCATTCCGTCTCCTCGAACTGGTGCTGGACGTAGAACAGCCAGATGCCGGCCGAACCGGCGAGGACAACGATCGGCAGATGGACAACCAGGAAAGCGCCGGGGCCGATCCACCAGATGAGCAGAGCCGCGGCAATCGCAATGGCGAGATTCGTCGTCATCGACGACACCCAGGGCGTCAGGCCGCCGCGCATCATGCCGATCGGCAGCCGCTGCTCGAAGATGAACAGCCAGATCGGCCCGAGACCGAACATCACCAGTGGGTGGCGGTAAAGACGATAGGCAAGGCGCCCGCGCCATGACAACTGCCGGTATTCGGCAACCGTCAGCGTCCTGATGTCGCCCATGCCGCGCTCGTCGAGATTGCCGGCGCTGGCATGATGCGTCGCATGGGCGCGCCGCCAGCAATCATAGGGCGTCAGCGTCAGCACGCCGAGCGCGCGGCCGATCCAGTCGTCGGCGGTGCGGTTGGCGAAGAAGGAGCCGTGGCCGCAATCGTGCTGGATCATGAAGATCCGCACCAGGAAGCCGGCGGCGGGAAGGATGAGGATCAGGCCCCACCAGTGGCCGTTGGAATAGGCGGCCGAAGAGAGCGCCCATAACGTGACGAAAGGAATGAGCGTGATGGCCAGTTCGAGGGTGCTACGCCGCCGGTCGGGCTTCTTGTAGCGCGCCAGAATCTTCAACCAGGCGCGCTTGCTGTTGGCGGCCGTCTCAGGGGAAATCATGTTCATCAGGAAGCATAGGTTTGGCTTGCCGTTGCCGCAAGGCACGGCTCACGCAAAATTACTGCGCATAATTGTCGCGCGATTGCGTCGCTATTGCCGGCGTTGGTCGCCCGCCACGCTGGCTTCTATGCCGTCCAGACGGTCGAGCAGGTCCCGAAAATGCTCCGGAATGTCGGCCTCGGTGGTGAATGCCGGCAAGCTGCGCAGGAAACGCTTCGTTGCCTCGGTGCCGAACTGGCGCCTGATATCGGCGGCGAGTCCTTCGCTCCTGTTGCCGCTGTTGCCTGTCATTGTCCCAAAAATCCTGTGTTGGCTTCGAAACTCCTCCGGCCACGGAATGGTTCCCCCATAGCGGGATATTGGCAAGCAAAGCCGGCGATCACGGTAAAATTTGAATTAATTTCGAGAGATCTTTGCGATCCGTGCCAAAGTCCTCCGAACGGCTCCAAGCATCGCTTGCCCCTTGATTTTTGACCGCCAAACCTCGATATCGAGCGCAAATCCAAACCATTCGAATGACGGGAAACGGCGATGAGCGACCAGGCAAAAGACGAACGCGCGCCCGAGGATATCGAAACGGCCGAGGCCGAGCGTGCGCAAGGCGGCGTCGACGGCGACTATGAAGCGCTGGTGCGGCTGCTGAAGGAAAACGAGGAACTGAAGGACCGCGCGCTGCGCGTCGCGGCCGAGATGGAGAATCTGCGCCGCCGCACAGCGCGCGACGTGCACGATGCGCGCGCCTATGCGGTGGCCAATTTCGCCCGTGACATGCTGTCGGTGTCGGACAATCTGCGCCGTGCGCTGGACGCCATCCCGGCCGAGGCCAAGGCAGCCGGCGACGCCGGCTTCAAGGCGCTGATCGACGGTGTCGAGATCACCGAGCGCGCCATGCTGTCGACGCTGGAGCGGCATGGGGTGAAGAAGCTCGAGCCGGAAGGCGAGAAGTTCGACCCGAATTTCCACCAGGCGATGTTCGAGGTGCCCAATCCCGACGTGCCAGCCAACACCGTGGTCCAGGTCGTACAGCCGGGCTACTCGATCGGCGAGCGGGTGCTGCGGCCAGCCATGGTCGGCGTCGCCAAGGGCGGCCCCAAGATCGCGGCCGCCGAGGCGCCGGTCGAGCCGGGCCCGGTGAATGAGCAGGCTGAGAAGGACGCATAGTTAGGGGAGTAAGGGAGTAGGGCAGTAAGGGAGTAGGGATAAAAGCGAAACCGTGCAATGGCACGATTCCATGTTATTCAATAATTTCCCTACTCCCTTACTGCCCTACTCCCTTACTCCCATGAACCTGATCGACCTCCTCGACTACGCCGGCGTCGCTGTCTTTGCCGCGACCGGGGCACTTGCTGCCTCGCGCAAGCAACTCGACATTATCGGCTTCCTGTTCCTGGCCAGCGTCACCGGCATCGGCGGCGGCACGCTTCGCGACGTCATCCTCAACCTGCCCGTCTTTTGGGTTGCCAACTCCGGCTATGTGCTGATCTGCGCAGTGGTTGCGGTGCTGGTCTTCTTCATCGCCCACCGCGTCGAATCGCGCTGGAAATGGCTGCTCTGGCTCGACGCCATCGGATTGGCAGCCTTTTCCGTGATGGGCGCGGCCAAGGGGCTCGCGATCACCGGCTCGCCGGTCGTATCGGTTGTTATGGGCGTGCTGACCGCCACATTCGGCGGCATCCTGCGCGATCTGCTGGCGGGCGAGCCATCGGTGCTGCTGAGGCCCGAAATCTACGTCACCGCGGCGCTTGCGGGTGCCGGCCTCTACACGCTTGGCGACCTCGCCGGACTGCCGCCGCTCGCCTCTGATATCGCCGGTTTCGTCGCGGCTTTCCTGGTGCGCGGCGGCGCGCTCAAGTTCGGCTGGACGTTTCCGTCCTACAAGAGCCGCCCGGGACGGCGGCCGGAGGATATTCCGTGAGAGAGCGAATAACGAATAGTGAGTAGCGAATAGGGCACTCCGCGGATCGCCGCGTAGCTCTCTCGCTATTCGCTACGCCGCAAAGCGCTGGGCTTCCCCGCCATAGTAATTCACGTAGCGGGCGCCGATTTCCTTGACCGGCATCACCACGAACACATCGACGGTGGAGAATTCGCGGTCGATGACGCAGCCGTCGCCGATGCGGGCGCCGACGCGCAGATAGCCCTTGACCAGCGGCGGCATGGCCGCAATCGCCGCCTTGGCGTTGACCGCCTCGATCGGCATCAGATCCATCGAGCAATAGCGTCCGGAGACCGCCCGCACATCCCAGGCCGAATTGGTGCGGCAGTGATGGGCAAGGTAGGTGAGCGCCTCGGCATGCGCCGCCGGCACCGTGCCGTGGAACGAGGCGCAGCCGGTCATCACGCCGATCTCATAGTGTTTGATGTAGGCCCAGATGCCTTGCCACAGCGCCTCGATGGTGCGCTTGGAGCGGTATTCCTTAAGGACGCAAGAGCGGCCGAGCTCAAGGAAGCGCTGGCCGGGATGCCGGGCAATCAGCTTGGTCAGCTCGAATTCGCCTTCGGAATAGAAGCCGCCGGCGGTCGCGGCGATCTCTTGCCGCAGCAAGCGATAAGTGCCGACGATGCGGCGGTGCTCGGGGCCTGAGATCGAGGTGTCCAGCACCAGCAGATGGTCGCAGAGCGGGTCGAAACGGTCGGCGTCGCGCCGGTCCTGCGCCTGGAACAGATCCTTCCTGGCGCCAAGCTCGTCATAAAATACCCGGTAGCGCACTTCCTGTGCGGCAGCGATCTCGGCCTCGTTGCGGGCAAGCCGCACTTCGAGATTGCCGATCCGGCCCAGCGGTGCGCCTGTTGCGACGGCATCGGCGTTACGCGCGGCGAGCAAAGCGCCGCCTGCGTTGGGCCGAGTGTCACATTCCGGCATAACTGTATGCACGAGTGATTCTCCTTCGAGCCATCCCTCTTGGCACGGGGATACGGTGTAGGTGCAACAGGATTGTGACAGTACCGTGATACGGTGCTGCGGGCAATACTTCGTCGGCTGGCGAAAACCCTCAACCGGCTACCTTAAGGGATGGCAGAGAGCATGCCGAGGCGGACTCAGGCGGCCACCTGGCCCTCGACGGCATGGACCAGAGCCTCGGGGTCGAGCGGCTTGGTGACGAAGCCGCTGGCCCCATGCGCGAGCACGGTGTGGCGCGTCTTTTCCTGGCTGTCGGCCGAAAGCACCATGATCGGAACCGGCGGCACGGCCATTTCTTCCTCGTGGCGGCGGATGGCGGCGATTGCGTCCAGCCCGTCCATCACCGGCATGTGCAGATCCATCAGCACCACGTCGAAACGGTGTTTCAGCCCGGCTTCGGTGATTGCCTCGACAGCCGCCTTGCCGTTTCCGACAACCTTCACGCGATGCCCTGCCTTCAAAAGCGTGGCGCGGGCCAGCATGGCGTTGATGTCGTTGTCTTCGGCGATCAGCACCGACAGGCCATGCTGGCGTGCGCCTGCGGCGCGAAGCGACGACGCGCCGCTTTTTTCCGGCTTTTTGGGCAGGGGTAAAGCAGGAGCGTAGCTGGTCAGCAGCACGCGCAGCAGCGTTTCGCCGCGCACCGGCCTTGCCAGGAAGGTGGCGTAGCCGCTGGCGCGGAATTCGCCAAGCATGCCGCGGTCGGTCGGCGCGATCAGCGTGATCGCCTCGCAATCGGCAAAACCGCTCTGGCGCAGGCGCTTGAGCAGCCTGCCGTCGCTGTCTTCCATGGCGGCATCGATCAACAGCACGTCGCAATGTTCGGTAAGAGGCGCCGCCTGGGAAGCGGTCGCGGCGACATCGACGGCGCCGCCATAGGCACGGATGGTGCGGGCGATGGCGTCGGCCTCGACGGCGTTCTTCGACACGATCACGGCGCGCCGGCCGGCGAGGATGTTCTGCCGGTTCTGCGGCGCTTCGGTTGCCCCTGTGGCCGGGAGCTCGAAGACGAATTCCGATCCCTCGCCAAGCCGGCTCGACACCGAAATTGCGCCGCCCATGGCGGTGACCAGTCGTCTCGATATGGCAAGGCCGAGGCCGGCGCCGCCATGGGTGCGGGTCGAGGTGCCGTCAGACTGTTCGAATTCCTCGAAGATGCGCTCCATGTCCTCTTCGCGCAGGCCAGGGCCGGTGTCGGCGATGGTGAAGCAGATGCGGTCGCTGGTCTCGGTGCGGGCCCGTGCAACCGAAACCAGCACGCCGCCGGTGTCGGTGAACTTGATCGCATTGCCGATCAGGTTGAGCAGCACCTGCCTGACTCTTCCCGGATCGGCCATGATCATCTGCGGCACGTCGGGCTCGACATGACAGCCAAGGCCGATATTCTTGGCGAAGGCTCTCGCCGCCATCAGTTCAATGATGTTGTCGGCAATCTCGCGCAAAGATGTCGGCTGCGGTTCCGGGTCGAAGCGGCCGGCCTCGATCTTGGAATAATCGAGCAGGTCTTCGATGAGCGCCAAAAGGGCGCTGGCCGAAGTCGAGACGGCGCCGACATAGGTGCGCTGCTCGGGCGACAGGTTGGTGTCGGCCAGAAGCTTGGCCATGCCCATGATGCCGTTCATCGGCGTGCGGATCTCATGGCTGACGGTGGCGAGGAAGCGCGACTTGGCCTGGCTGGCGTATTCGGCACGCTCGCGCGCGGTAATCAGAGAGGATTCGGCGCGTTTGCGGGCGGTGATGTCGCGGGCAATCGCCCGGTGTGAAACGGCGCCGCTGTCCTTGTCGCGCACCGACAGTTCGATCCAAGAGAACCAGCGCGGGCCGCTCGGGGTGCGGATGGAGACGTCGGTGGAACTCAGGCATTCGTGATCCGAAAAGGCGGCGTCGGGAACGATGCCGACATCGATGCCCAGGTCAGCCAGCGTCCTGCCGGCAAGGTCGCGCTGATCGGTTCCGACGAGGCCGGCGAAAACCTTGTTGGCATAGACGATGTGGCCGTCGCGGTCGCGGTGGACGACGAGATCGCCGAGCGCATCGATCAAGCCCCGAAAGCGCTCCTCGCTCTCCTGCATTTCCCACATGCGGTCGGCCAGCGTCTCGATCTCCGCGCGGCTGCGGGCGGCGGTTTCGTCGAGCAAGGCCGTCGCGCGGTGGGCGGTGCGGCGGCTGCGCAGGTGCATGGCGACGCCGGCAAGCCCGATCGCCAGCAGGCCGAGCGTGATGAAGATTGGCGCGCCGCTGAGGTGGGACAGGCCCGCCAGGGCGACACTGGCGACGACCGTCAGGAACAGCAGGCCCTCGTGCGTGGCGCGCGGAAAATCCGGCGCCAGCGGGGGTGGGGCAACAAGCAGCCGCTTGGGCGTCGCCGGGCTCGGCCCGGTGACGCTCTCGGCACGGCTCTTCTCTTTCCTGGCGGACTCCGCGATCATGCAGAAATCCTTGCCAGACATAGATTATGGAAAAGCGCGGCGGATCGTTCGAATTTTAGCGGTCATGCATTTTGCCGCCGTTCCAGTGGCTTCGGGGTCTCACATATCCACGACCACGCGACCCCTGGTCTTGCCGTCGACGATGTCGTGGGCGGCGGCGATGATGCCGTCGAAGCCGATGGTCGTCGACAGGCTGGCGAGCTTTCCCAGGTCGAGATCGGTGCCGATGCGGCGCCATGCTTCCAGTCGCACGGCCTTGGGCGCCATCACCGAATCGATGCCGAGTAGCGAGACACCGCGCAGGATGAACGGGGCGACACTCGACGGCAGGTCCATGCCGCCGGCCAGGCCGCAGGCGGCGACCGCGCCGCCATAAGCAGTCATCGACAGCACATTGGCCAGCGTATGACTGCCGACGGCATCGATGCCGCCGGCCCAGCGCTCCTTGGCCAGCGGCTTGGCCGGCAGGGAGAGTTCCTCGCGCGAAATCACTTCGGCAGCACCGAGGTCGATCAGATAGGGGCTCTCGGCGTTGCGGCCGGTGGAGGCGATGACGTGGTAGCCGAGGCTGGACAGGATCGAGATCGCGACCGAGCCGACGCCGCCGGCTGCCCCCGTCACCACCACCGGGCCGCGATCCGGCAGGATGCCGTGCCGCTCCAGCGCCATCACGCTCAGCATGGCCGTATAACCAGCGGTGCCGACCGCCATTGCGTTGTGGGCGCTGATGCTGTCGGGCAGTGGCACCAGCCAGTCGCCCTTGACGCGGGCGCGCCCGGCATAGGCGCCGAAATGCGTCTCGCCGACGCCCCAGCCGTTGAGGATGACCTTGTCGCCCTTGCGCCAGTCTGCATGCGACGACGAGAGAACGGTACCGGCGAAATCGATGCCCGGCACCAGCGGCCAGCGGCGGATCACCGGCGCCTTGCCTGATATGGCGAGCCCATCCTTGTAATTGACCGTCGTCGCTTCGACAGTGACGGTGACATCGCCTTCCATCAGATCGGCTTCGGTGAAATCGACGATCTCGACCGATTGCTTCTTTTCGGCATCGCGCGAAACGAGGATGGCTTTGAACGTCTCGGACACTTTTTTCTCCTCGGGCGAGCAGCTGCGAAGACTGGCAAAACTGGCCGGACTGTGCGGCGACGGTCCGGCGAGGTCAATTGGTCAAAAGAGTCGGGCGTTCAAGCGTCGGGACTTTGCGGCTTAGCCTCGCGCCGCCAGCCGATGAGTTCGTCGAAGACGACCAGCACGGCGCCGACCGAGATGCAGGCGTCGGCGAGGTTGAAGATGGCGAAGGACCAAGTCTGCGTGTGGAACAGGATGTAGTCGATGACGTGGCCATACGTAGCGCGGTCGACGAGATTGCCGAGCGCGCCGCCGACGATCAGCGCGAAGCCGATGCGGGCAAGCACATGGCCGGGCGGCGTACGCGTCGCGAGATATAGCACGAAAGCGACGACGAGAACCGCAATCACCACCAGGCCGGTGTCGCCGAAGGACTCGAACATCGAGAAGGCAATGCCGGTGTTGAAGGTGCGAAACAGCGCCAGGAACGGTACCAGATCAATCTTCTCCTGAAAGGCGAGGCTGGTCTCGACCAGATATTTTATCCACTGATCGAGCGCAAAGGCGACGATGGCCAGCAGGACGTAGGGGGACCATGATTTCACGGTTTGGTATCCTCGGGGGCAAGCTTCAGGGCACCGCGGCGGATCTCGAACAGCATGACGCCAGTGGCGACCGCCAGGTTGAGCGAATCGGCGCGGCCGGCCTGCGGAATCCGGAGCAGCCGGTCGCAGCTTTCGGCCAGACTATCGGGCAGGCCCTGCTGCTCGTTGCCCATCATCAGCAGCACCGGGCCTCGGGAGAAATCGACCAAGCGGTAATCGACCGCACCCTTGAGATGGGTGCCGACGACGAGGCCTGAAAAGCTGTTTCGCCAGGCCAGGAACGCTTCCGGCGGGGCCCTGGTTACCGGCACCGCGAAGATCGAGCCCATGGTGGCGCGCACGGTTTCGACCGAAAAAGGGTCGGTGGTTTCCCCGACCAGGATAACGCCCTTGGCGCCGACGGCATCGACAGTGCGGATGACAGTGCCGAGATTGCCGGGATCGCGGACCCGGTCGAGAGCCACCCAGACGTCACCGTCATGAGCGCGGATGTCCTTCAGCGGCAGCATCTTCTGGGCGAAGACGCCGACCACCATTTGCGGGTTGTCGCGGCGGGTGATGGCGACCAGCACTTTTTCCGACACTTCGAGCACCGTGCCGCCGGCGGCAACCGTGCGCGCCGCCACCTTCTCGACGGCCGCGTTGCCGCGCCCGGCCTTGGCGAAGACCAGCGTCCTGATCGACCAGCCGAGGTCGAGCGCGTCGATCACCAGCTTCAGCCCTTCGGCCATGAAGGCGTTCTGCTGATCGCGGAATTTCTTCTGCGCCAGTGCCTTGATGTCCTTGATCAGCGGGTTGGCGAGGCTGGTGACTTCCTTCACCTGCCCCGGCGCGCCGGCGTGCCGCTCATTCATTGAAAACTCCCGGGCATTCAGGCCACCCAGCGCGAAAACAGCGACGTCGACAGCGCCCGCCCAGCGGATTGCTCGCGGATGATCAGTTCGCCTGACTCAACCGTGCCGCCCATGCCGGCAAAGGTGTCGCGCATCAAGGCATGGATGGCGAAGAAGGAGGCGCGGATCGAATAGGCGGTCAGTACCACGGCCAGCGGTTTCGGCGTCAGGATCGCGCGACAGAGGTCGGTCAGCCCAGGCAGATCCTCGAACAATTGCCAGACCTCGCCCTTGGGGCCGCGGCCATACGCCGGCGGGTCGAACAGGATGATGTCGTAGCGGCTGCCGCGGCGCTCCTCGCGCTCGGCGAATTTCACTGCGTCATCGACGATCCAGCGGATCGGCTTCGAGCCAAGGCCGGCCATTTCCTGGTTTTCGCGCGCCCAGCCGATCGCCTTTTTTGAGGCGTCGACATGGGTAACCTCCGCGCCGGCGCGGGCCGCCACAAGCGAGGCGAGCCCGGTGTAGCCGAACAGGTTCAGCACCTTGACCGGGCGCTTCGCCGCCGCGATCAGCCCTGCCATGTGGTCCCAGTGCGAAGCCTGTTCGGGGAACACGCCGACATGGCGAAACGAGGTAAAGCGGCCGAGATAGTCGATGTTGTCATGCTTCATCGGCCAGGTCTCGCCGAGCGGCGTTTTGGGAAAGCGCCAGCGGCCGATGCCTTCTTCGTCGGTGTCGCCGGTGAAGATGGCGTCGGCGCGGTCCCAGTCCCTCGCCGGCAGGGCCCTTTGCCAGATCGCCTGACCCTCCGGCCGCACGATGCGGTAGGGCCCGTATTGTTCGAGTTTTTCGCCGGCGCCGCTGTCGAGCAACGCATAATCCTGATTGGGCGCCACTTCCAGGATCACCGGCAGGCGTTCGGCGGGCAGGGCGCCATCGCGGCGCGCCAGGATGCGAGGCGCCGGCTTGGGATCAGACCGGTCGTCCGGTTTTGCCTCATTCCGCTGCGATTTGGCTTCCGATCGGACTGTGTCCGGCCGCGGCCGCGCGTGTTCGGCCCTGCCCTTTGCGGGCGGACGGTTGTCGCGGCGTTTGTCGCGAAAAGACTTCAAGCAGGAGCGTCTCCGGAGGCGGCAGGCCGCTTTTGACATAGGGTCACCGGCTGCGCAAACAAAATGGTCCAGCATACCGAATGTCTGAGGTGGTGGACCTCCCCTGAGGAAACAGGCAAATCTGGGATCATGTCCCGTTCCGAACGCCTGCTCGACCTGATCCAGACCCTGCGCCGACATCGCCGGCCGGTCAGCGGGCGCACGCTTGCCGGCGAGATGGGTGTTTCGATCCGCACGCTTTACCGCGATATCGCCACGCTGCAGGGGCAGGGCGCGCCGATCGAGGGCGAGGCGGGGCTGGGCTATGTGCTGAAGCCCGGCTTCATGCTGCCGCCGCTGATGTTCACCGACGAAGAGATCGAGGCCATTGTGCTCGGATCGCGCTGGGTTGCCAGACAACCGGACAAGCGGCTGTCTGAAGCAGCCACCGATGCGCTGGCCAAGATCGCCGCCGTCCTGCCGGACGATTTGCGCGAGGATCTCGATGCCACCGCGCTCTTGGTCGGGCCACGCAGCGAATTGGTCGAAAGCATCGACCTCGGCGTTGTGCGCCAGGCGATCCGCGACGAGCGAAAACTCGGCTTTCTCTATCGTGACGCCGGCGGCGCCGCGTCCCAGCGCTTGGTCTGGCCGTTTGCGCTCGGCTTCTTCGACAAGGCGCGGGTGGTGGCGGCCTGGTGCGAGACGCGGCAGGATTTCCGCCATTTTCGCGCCGACCGCATGTCCGATCTCAACACCACCGCTATCCGCTATCCGCGTCGTCGGCAGGTGCTGCTGAAGGAATGGCGGACGATGATGGATGCGTCGAAGCGCCAAACCGACGCGTGATTTTTTAAACGCTTTGAAATCGCTGCTGCCAGAAGTTGACAGTAGCGCCGTCTATGCTCTTCCCATCGAACCCTTGGAGAGCAGACATGCACACCCCCAATTTCGTCATCCTCTATGTCGACAACCCGGAGCGGAGCGGCGCCTTCTACAGCGCGCTCCTCGCACGCCAGCCGGTGGAGACGTCGCCGACCTTCGTGCTGTTCGTTCTCGACAAGGGCTTCAAGCTCGGCCTCTGGTCGCGCCATACCGTGGAGCCGGCGGCCCCCGCGACGGGCGGAGGCGGCGAACTTGTGCTGGCAGTCGAAAACGCGGCAGCGGTGGACGACACGCATGCGGATTGGGCGAGCCGCGGCCTCGAGATGCTGCAGGCGCCCACTGATCTGGATTTCGGCCGCACCTTCGTTGCTCTCGATCCCGACAATCATCGCCTGCGTGTCTATTGGCCGTTCGAAGGAGCCCAGGGATGACTGCCCATTGGATCGCTGTGGCTTCCGCCCAACATGTTCGACGCGGCCGCGCCGACGGCTTCATGCAGGTCAACCACGGCAAGGCGGCGCCGCTGCGCCGAATCAAGCCCGGCGACGGTGTGGTCTATTATTCGCCGAGCACCGTGCTCGGCGAGAAGGACGGGCTGCAGGCCTTTACCGCCATCGGCACGGTGCGCGACGGCGAACCTTATCAGGGCGAGATGGGCGGCGGCTTCACGCCGTTCCGGCGCGACGTTGCTTGGTCGAACGGGGCGGAAGCGCCGATCAAGCCGCTGCTCGATAAGCTTGATTTCACCAAGGGCAAGTCGAACTGGGGTTATCAGCTGCGCTTTGGCCTGTTCGAGATCAGCCAGCACGATTTCCTGCTGATCGCGCAGGCGATGGACGTCAACATCGCCGAGGCGGCGTGAGGCGCCAAGCCATCAGCAGGCTTGTCCGACAACAATACCATGGTGGTCTGAACCGCCGCACTTGTTCAAAGGAAAATAGTATGGACTTCGTCTCGATCCGCATCATTACCGAGCAGATCAAACCTCTGGTGGCCTTCTACGAGGCCATCACCGGCCTGACCGCGACCTGGTTCACGCCGGATTTCGCGGAACTGGCCACCGCTTCCTGCACACTGGCAATCGGCAGCACGCGCACGCTGGCGCTTTTTGGGGCCGATGTGGCGCAGCCGGCCGCCAATCGCTCCGCGATCATCGAGTTTCGTGTCGGCGATGTCGATGCGGAGTACAGCAGGCTGAAGGAAATCATCGGCGATTTCGTGCAGGCGCCGACGACGATGCCATGGGGCAACAGATCACTGCTGCTGCGCGATCCCGATGGCAATCTGGTGAACTTCTTCACCCCGGTCAGCGCGGAAGCGATCCGGAAGTTCGATCGCAAGGCTGGTGCCGTGGCGCCGGCACACGCTACGGCTTGAGCGCGTTGTAGACGGCAATCCCGGCGGCGAGATCCTCGAGCGCGGCGCCGACCGATTTGAACAGCGTGATCTCATCGGGGCCTTGCCGGCCCCGTTTTTCGCCGCGTGCCAGTTCATGCAGATCGGCGACGATGGCCTCCGGCTTCAGCACGCCGGAGGCGAGCGGCTGGACGATATCGCCGGCCTCTTTGGTGGCGCCGGCGCGGGTGTCGACATAGACGCGGGCACGTGTGATCGCGTCATCGTCGCTTTCGCGCATGGTCGGCGTGAAGCCGCCGACCAGATCGACATGCGCGCCTGCTTTCAGCAATGCGCCTTTGACCAGTGGCGTCGTCGTGATCGTTGCCGAGGAGACGATGTCGGCTTCGGCAAGCTCGGCATCGAGATCGCTTGCGGCTTCGGCGTTGAAACCATCCCCGCGCAAATCAGCCGCGACCTTTTCGGCATTGGCCGGCGTGCGGTTCCAGATGCGGATGGTCTTGATCGGCCGCACTGCCGAATGCGCCTTGGCCAGGAACGGCGATAGCGCGCCGGCGCCGACCACCAGGAGCCGCGAGGCGTCCTCGCGGGCGAGATAGGAGGCGGCCAGCGCCGAGGCGCAAGCGGTGCGCCACTGTGTCAGCCGCTGGCCATCGATCAGCGCCTCGGGTTCGCCCGTGGCGCCGTTGAGCAGGAGGTAGAGGCCCATCACCGCCGGCTTGCCGACGGCGTTGTTGTCGGGCGATACGGTGACGATCTTGACGCCGATATGGCCGCCCGCCGATGTGCCGGCGGCATTGAAGTCGGTCCAGGCCGGCATCAAAAGCAGCGTGGAAGCCGCACCGTCGGGCCGCTCGACCGCATGGTGATGGCGGACCGGCTGCACGGCGCCGTCGCGGAAGGCCGCGCGCAATGTCTCGACCAGCCCTGGAAAGGTCAGCGCCTGGTCGACAGCGTCGGCCGAAATGGTCAGCATGCAAAACTCCGCGAAGATAAAAGCGCTGGCTCAGGCCGTTGGCTTCGGCAGCGCCGTCCCTGGGGCAGAGCCTTGCGGCGCGGCCGGCACACGGCTGACCGCCTGGCGCAAATTCTCGGCCTCGACACCGCGCTGGCGCGCCAGCTTGCGGTAGCGGCCCTGCTTGACCCAGGTCGCCAGGCTGCCGATGACCATGCCGATGGCCAGTGCCACGAACAGGAAGATGAACAGCGGTAGGTTCAGCGTCAGCTTCGGGTTGCCGGGGTTGAACGGGTCAAGCGTGAAGGCGACCAGCTCGCGGTTGGCGACGGCCAGCGCAATCAGGATGACGGCCAGCGGCACGAAGACCACGATAAGTATGAAGCGGTTGAACATGGAGATTCCCTGGGAAGGCAGAGCCTTGAAAGGCTGACGCGTCAAGTCCGCGCTTATTTGCCGCCGTTCAGCCTTTCACGCAATTCCTTGCCGGTCTTGAAGAACGGCACCCACTTCTCCTCGACCTCGACGGATTCGCCGGTGCGCGGGTTGCGGCCGGTCCGGGCAGGGCGATTTTTCACAGAAAAAGCGCCGAAGCCACGCAACTCGACCCGGTTGCCTTCGGCAAGGGCATCGGTGATCTCGTCGAATATCGCCCCCACGATGTTTTCGACGTCGCGCAGGAAAAGATGCGGGTTGCGCGTGGCAATGATCTGTACAAGCTCGGATTTGATCATCAGAAAGGTCCCCGTGAAAGCGCTGCGGTCAAATTATCAGGATGATTTTATTTGCTTTTTTACTCGCCCCAAACGGCAGATCAAGGGTGCCAGACGGAAACGAGACCGTCAAGAAACAAGCGATCCGCGCCGATTTCGTGAAGAACGTCGCTGCCGGCATCCGACAGGCCGAGCGCGCTACCGACGCTGCGCGCTATTGCTTTCGAGAACAGGAAGCCGCCACGCCGTTCGGTGTCCTTCCATTCCACCACCTTGAGCTTTGCGTCGACGCCCTTGGTCGCCAGCCAGTCGATGGCCACGCTTTCGCCGCCGACAGCGTCGATCAGACCGTTGGCAAGGCCCTGGCGGCCGGTAAAGATCGAACCGTCGGCCAGGGCGAGTGCCTGCTCGCGGGTCATCTTGCGGCGCTCGGCGACGATGCCGACGAACCAGTCATAGCTGTCGAGGATGAGCTTGCGGACCATGGCGCGCTCGTCGTCATTGGTCGGCTTGAAGGGTGAGGGCGCGGCTTTCAGCGGCGATGATTTCACCTCTTCGAGCTTGATGCCGACCTTGTCCATCAGGCCGCTGAGATCGGGATACTGGATCAGCACGCCGATCGAGCCGACGATCGAGGTCTTGCGAGCGACGATATGGTCGCTGGCGCTGGCGATCATGTAGCCGGCCGACGCTGCCAGCGTGCCGACCTCTGCCACCACCGGCTTGTCGGCGGCGAGCTTGCGCACTTCCTCGTAGATCGATTCGCCGCCGACCGTGGTCCCGCCGGGCGAATCGATGGCCAGGATGACACCCTTGACCTGCGAGGACGTGCGGATGGTCTCCAGCCGCTTGATCAGTTCGTCGTCCTCGGTGATGGTGCCTTCGATCCTGACCTTGGCGATGTGGTCGACGGAAGTACCGCCGATGTCTTCGCCATAAAACCAGCTTGCAAGCGCAACCACCCCGAGCGCCACGATGACGATGGCCGCGCCGCGCCAGAAGGTCAGCTTGCGCCGCAAGCGGCGGCGGTCGATCAGGTCGTCGGCTCTCAGTGCCATGGTCTGCCTCATGGTCGGTGGGAAGCGATGCTTTTAAAGCAAGCATCCGCGCCCGGCTACCTCTTCCTCACGGGCCTGCGACGAAGCGACCTTCACGGCCGCCAGCATTTCAGGAAATAATTACGCGGCGCGTCCGTTTCTGCTATGAAGTGCCGAAATTGTGTCGCCTGATTTCCGTTTGCAAAAACAACGGCCGTCACATTTTTGCGGTTTTCCTCCGCTTGTGCTTGCTTGCGGGGGCCGGCAACCCACCTATAGCAGGTGTTTTGGCGGACAAGGGTTTATTAGAAGACAGTCATGCTAGCGCGATCGAACGAAACGACCAACGCCGATGCGGCCTTGGCGCCCACGGCGCCAGCGAGCACGCGCGGCGACGCCTTCGACCGTGCCCAGCGCCATTCGCGCCGCGTGCGCGTGCTGAAGTTTGCAGTGCCGCTGCTTGCCGCTGGCATCGCGGTTGCCTTTCCGGTCTATTCCTATCTCGCAGCGCCGGTCTCGATCTCGATACAGGCCGACGGCACCGCCTTTTCCGATGGCAAGCTGGTGATGGCCAATCCCAAGCTCAACGGCTTCACCAAGGGCAAGCTGCCCTATTCGCTGACGGCACTGCGCGCCATCCAGGACGTCGGCAAGCAGGACATCATCGAACTCGAAGGCATCCATGCCAAACTGCCGCTGACGGCCGACAATGTGGCAACGGTCGAGGCCAAGCGCGGCATCTACAACCGAAACGCCAACACGATGGACATGACCAGCAATGTCACCGTGACCACCACCGACGGTGTCGAGGCGAAGTTCAAATCGGTCTTCCTCGACATGGGCAAAGGCTCTATGAAGACAGGTGATCCGGTCGATGTCAGCCGTGACGGTTCCCGGATCACGGCGGGTTCGATGGCGGTCGAGGAAAATGGCAAGGTTGTCGTTTTCGAAAACAAGGTAAGCGTCCACATCGATCCGGCCACTATGAAGGCGGCAGAGGCAAAGAGCGGAGAATCGAATGCGTCCCAGTAATTCGGCACGGCTTGTCGCCGCTTCAGCCTTGCTGTTGCTGGGCATGGCGCCGTCCTGGGCTCAATCCAGCGCCACCAGCCAATCCGGCCTCAAATTGTCCGGCGACCAGCCGATCCAGATCGAAAGCGACAAGCTCGAGGTCCGTCAGGCCGAAAGCATGGCGGTGTTCAGCGGCAATGTCACCGTCACGCAAGGGCCGACGCTGCTCAAGGCCGGCAGAATGGAAGTCTACTACGTCAAGGACCCCAATGCCGCCAAGGGTGCGGCCGCCGGCGCGTCGGCGATGACCGGTTCGGGCAACATCGACCATCTGGTGGTCACCAACAAGGTTTACATGAAGTCCGACGACCAGGTCGCCACGGGCGACAATGGCACGTTCGACATGAAGACGCAGGTGCTTGTCCTGGCCGGAGCGGAAGTCTTGCTGTCGCAGGGACCCAACATTCTCAAAGGTTGCAAGCTCACCGTGCAGATGAAAAGCGGCCTGGCCGAGGTCAAGGGGTGTCCGCGCGTCATCATGTCGATGACGCCGCCGCCGAAATCCGAGGCGCCGAAGAACTGATGGCCGGCGTATCGTCGCTGCTGACCCGTCTTCCGGGACGGGCAGCCAGCAAAGTTGCCACACCCGACACAGTCACCGTCGAGTCCACGAAGTTCAAGGGCACCCTGATCGCCAAGGGTCTGACCAAGAGCTACAAGGGTCGCAAGGTGGTCAGCGGCGTCACCATCGGTGTGCGCGCCGGCGAGGCTGTCGGGCTGCTCGGCCCGAACGGCGCCGGCAAGACCACCTGTTTCTACATGGTCACCGGCCTTGTGCCGGTGGACGAAGGCACGATCGAGATCGACGGTTTCGACGTCACCTCGATGCCGATGTATCGCCGCGCCCGCCTCGGCATCGGCTATTTGCCGCAGGAAGCGTCGATCTTCCGTGGCCTCAATGTCGAGCAGAACATCCGCGCCGTGCTCGAAGTGGTCGAGAAGGACCGCAAGGTGCGCGAGCGCAATCTCGACGAACTGCTCGAGGAATTCCATATCAGCCATCTGCGCAAGTCGCCGTCCATGTCGCTATCCGGCGGCGAGCGGCGGCGCCTGGAAATCGCCCGCGCCCTGGCGACGCGGCCGGCCTACATGCTGCTAGACGAGCCTTTCGCCGGCATCGACCCGATTGCAGTGGCCGACATCCAGCAGCTTGTGCGCCATCTGACGGCGCGCGGCATCGGCGTGCTCATCACCGATCACAATGTGCGCGAAACGCTCGGCCTCATCGACCGCGCCTATATCATCCATGCCGGCCAGGTGCTGACGCATGGTCGCGCCGACGAAGTGGTGGCGAACCCCGATGTGCGGCGGCTTTACCTCGGTGAGGGTTTCACCCTCTGAGCGTGAAATTTGTTTCCTGACGCTACTTTTTGCCGCCCCGCCGGCCTTTTTCTCCGATTTTGCGTGAGATAATGCGCCGGTAGGGCCCTTTTGCCGCCATTCGCCTTGACAAGCAAAAGCTGGGCCAGTTTCTATGGAGGGTCGGAAAAATTCATTTTCCGGCAGCTTCTGATGTGTAGGCTTCCGGGTACAGAAGGGCGTTTGAAACCGAACCATGGCGCTGGCGGCGAAATTACAGCTACGACAATCCCAGTCACTGGTGATGACGCCGCAGCTGATGCAGTCGATCAGGCTGCTGCAACTCACCCATATCGAGCTCGACCACTTCATCGACGACGAGATCGAGCGCAATCCGTTGTTGGAGCGCGCCGAGCCCCAGGAAGATGCGGCAAGCGACCAGGTGCAGAAGGGCGACACCGCGCCTGAGCCTGCCGCCGATGGCGACTGGTTCGAGAGCGAGACGGTGTGGAGCGCCGAAGCGATCTCGGACAAGCTCGACAGCTCACTGGAAAACCTGTTTCCTGATGATCCCGGCACCAGCGAGCGGCTCGGCCCCGACCTGACGGCGCAGTGGAAGTCCGCCACGGGCAATGGTTCGTCCGGCTCGTCCGAAGGCTTCGACATCGGCGACATGGCTGCCGCGGCAATCACGCTGCGCCAGCATGTCGGCGAGCAGATCGCGCTCGCCTTTGCCGATCCGGTCGCAAGGCTGATTGCCGGCGAACTGGCCGATGGCCTGGACGAGGCCGGTTATCTGCGCGCCGACCCTGTCGAGATCGCGAAACGGCTGGGCGCCGATCAGGCCATGGTGGCCAAGGTGCTGGTGGTCTGCCAGACATTCGAGCCGGTCGGCCTGTTTGCGCGCGACCTTGCCGAATGCCTGTCGCTGCAGCTTGCCGTGCGCGATCGCCTCGATCCGGCGATGAAGACGCTGGTCGGCAACCTAGAACTCCTGGCGCGGCGCGATTTCCAGACACTGAAACGGCTTTGCGGGGTCGACGAGGAGGATCTCCTCGACATGCTGGCCGAAATCCGCGCGCTCGACCCGCGCCCGGGCACGGCGTTTTCGGGCGGCACCAGCGACGCCATCGTTGCCGATGTCGAGGTGCGCGCGGCCAATGACGGCAGTTGGACGGTCGAGCTCAATGCCGAGACGCTGCCGCGGGTTCTGGTCGACCACATCTATTTCGCCCATGTCTCGCCGCAGGCCAAGAACCAGGCGGAGAAGGATTTCCTGGCCGAATGCCTGCAGAATGCCAATTGGCTGACGCGCAGCCTCGACCAGCGGGCCAAGACAATCATGAAAGTGGCGTCGGAAATCGTGCGCCAGCAGGACGCTTTTCTCGTTCATGGCGTGCGTCACCTCAGGCCGCTCAACCTGCGCACGGTGGCCGATGCCATCGGCATGCACGAATCGACCGTCAGCCGGGTGACGGCCAACAAATACATGCTGACGCCGCGCGGCGTGTTCGAGCTGCGCTATTTCTTCACCGCCTCGATCGCGGCGTCGGGCGGCGGCGACGCGCATTCCTCGGAAGCGGTGCGCGACCGCATCAAGCAGCTGATCGACGAGGAAAAGCCCGCCGACGTGCTATCCGATGACGCCATCGTCGACATGTTGAAGGAAAGCGGCGTCGATATTGCCAGGCGCACCGTGGCCAAATACCGCGAGGGCATGAATATTCCCTCATCGGTGCAGCGGCGGCGTGAAAAGCGCGCGCTGGCCAGCGCCGGGCGCTAGTTCTGCTTGCCCGGCAGGGCTTTTGCTATGGCTGGATTTCCACAACTCCAGACCTTCATTGACAAGCTGCAATGAAGTGTCTAGAAGCCCGCCCGCATGAGACGGGCTTGCGGCCCGCATGCGGATGGTCCGTCACGATGAAGGCCACGGGACGGCCAAGAAGGCGGATTGTGATCAACCGGAAAGTTCGGATCTAAAATCGGCGCGAGTTGACGCCGCAAAGCTTGTGCGCACGGATCACGAGTATAAACTCTGCCCAGTTTGAAGCCTGAGCAAGGAAGGTCAGTTTTCAGATGAAGCTGCGCATATCGGGAAAGCACATGGATATCGGCGATGCGTTTCGTACGCGCATCACCGATCGTGTCGGCGAGGCGATCGGTAAATATTTCGATCGCGGTTTTTCAGGGCATGTCACCGTCATCAAATCGGGGTCGCGCTATTCGGCCGATTGCATGATCAGGCTGGATTCCGGCGCTTCGCTGCAGGCGACAGGCGATGCACAGGATCCGACGCTTGCCTTCGAGGCGGCTGCGGATCGCCTCGAAACCCGGCTTCGGCGCTACAAGCGCCGTCTGAAATCGCACAATTCAGGCAATGGCAATGGCGACATCACCGACATCGCCTATACGGTGATGGCGCCGCTGGCCGACGACGACGAGGAGATTCCGGAGGATTTCGCCCCGGCCATTGTCGCCGAATCAACCATGACGCTGCAGACCATGTCGGTGGCGTCGGCAGTCATCGAGCTCGACACCAAGGAGAGCCCGGTCTTCGTCTTCCGCAACGCCGGAAACGACCACCTCAACATCGTCTATCGTCGGCCGGACGGAAATATCGGCTGGATCGACCCGTCCACGACCAAAGTCGCACAGGCGTGACGAGAATGGGTCGCACGGGCGTGACGACAATGGTCGCACAGAGATAATAGCCAGCCGCGCGAGGGGCGAGGACTGGCGACGGCAGGCGAATAAGGGATTTTCAAGCATGGATCTGAGCGATCTTATCAACGTTCCGGCGATCTTGCCGGCGTTGAAGGCGAACTCCAAAAAGCAGCTTCTGCAATTGCTGTCCGAGAGAGCGGCGGCGATTTCCGGGATTCCGGAGCGCGAAGTGTTTGACACCATCCTGCAGCGCGAACGGCTGGGTTCCACCGGCGTCGGCAACGGCATCGCCATTCCGCACGGCAAGCTCGCCGGGGTCAATCGCATCGCAGGCGTCTTTGCCCGGCTGGAGACGCCGGTCGATTTCGAGGCGCTGGACGACCAGCCGGTCGATCTGGTGTTCTTGCTGCTGGCCCCGGAAGGCGCCGGCGCCGATCACCTCAAGGCGCTGTCGCGCATCGCCCGGGTGTTGCGCGACGCCGACACGGTGGCGAAGATCCGAGGCACGCGCGATGCGGTCGCCATCCACGCGCTGTTGTCGGACACGCAGGCTTCGCACGCAGCCTGAAGTTTTATGGATTAAGCTTCCAGGGGCCGCCAAAGGCGGCCCTTTGCATTTCCGATCCTGACAATCGCCTATTTCTATCGGTCGACCATGATCTTGCCCGAAAACCAGTTCCCACTTTTCGGGATCATGGTTCTAGTGGATGGCGACAGTCGTCAGGTCGTTTTCCATGGCGCCGGCCAAAGCCCGGTCCTTGGCGTCCGAAAGCAGGATCGGCTGGCCGTTGGCGGCAAACAAGGCCCACAGGACCATGCCGGGCGCGATTTCGCCGAGATTGGGGAAACGTCCCAGCAGTTCGTCGCTCGAGACCTTGCGGAGGTAAGCGACCGAGCCTTCGCCGAGATGGGCGAATTCGCCGCTGGTCATGGTGATGGTTTCGTCAGTTCTGGTCATTTCAAAGCCTCCTTGGCGCGAGGACGCCGCTCAAGGCCATCCCGCATGAGAGCCATCGGTAAAGATCAGTCTTTCACCGATATATTTATTTTCCGTACCAGCCGTTCGGTATCAGGCCGATCGAGATCGATCGACAAAAGGCCGTTCTTCAGTTCCGCTGCGATCACCCGCATGCCGTCGGCCAGCACGAAACAGCGCTGGAACTGGCGCGCGGCGATGCCGCGGTGGAGGAATTCGCGCTCGGTGTCGTCGGTCTGACGGCCGCGCACGACCAACTGGTTTTCCTCCGTGGTGACATCGAGATCGCTTTCGGCGAATCCCGCTACAGCGAGCGTAATGCGCAGCCTTTCGGCCTTGCCGTCGGCACCGCTGAGGCGCTCGATGTTGTAGGGAGGATAGCTGTCACCGGATTTCGCCAATCGTTCCAGCGTCTTTTCCATGGCATCGAAACCCAGGAGAAGCGGGCTGGAGAAGGGCGTCATTCGGCTCATGTTACACTGTCCTCTTTGGAGCGACATAAACTGGAAAAACCCGGATGGCATTTTTCCCGATGGTCTTGATATGGTCCGCGCCGCGGCCAAGTTCAAGCCGCCGAACACCCCCGCCAAAAAGACTCCCCCGCATAAGGAAATGAAATGCCCCAGACCCGCAAGATCATCATCGACACGGATCCCGGCCAGGATGATGCCGTCGCCATATTGCTGGCGCTCGGCAGCGCCGAGCTGGAGATCGTCGGCATCTCCGCTGTTGCCGGCAACGTGCCGCTGAAATTGACCGAAAAGAACGCCAGAAAAATCTGCGAACTGGCCGGTCGGCCCGATATCAAGGTCTATGCCGGCGCCATCCGCCCGCTGGCGCGCGAACTCGTCACCGCCGAGGAAGTGCACGGCAAGACCGGCCTCAACGGCCCGCAACTGCCCGATCCGAAGATGAAACTGCAGGGCCAGTATGCAGTCGATTTCATCGTCGAGACGCTGATGAAGGAAGAGGCCGGCACGATCACGCTGTGCGCCCTCGGTCCGCTCACCAATGTCGCGCTGGCGCTGATCCGCGAACCGAAGATCGCACCGCGCATCAAGGAAATCGTGCTGATGGGCGGCGGTTTCTTCGAGGGCGGCAATGTTACCCCGACCGCCGAGTTCAACATCTATGTCGACCCGCAGGCCGCCGACCTGGTGTTCAAATCGGGCATTCCGATCGTCATGATGCCGCTCGACGTCACCCACAAGGCGCTGACCACGGCCAAGCGCACGCAAGCCATCCGCAAGCTCGGCACCAGGGTCGGCACTGCGACAGCCGAGATGCTGGAATTCTTCGAGCGCTTCGACGAGGAGAAATACGGCACCGATGGCGGACCGCTGCACGACCCGTGCGTCATCGCCTATCTGTTGAAGCCGGAGCTGTTCAAGGGCCGCAACTGCAACGTTACCATCGAAACGGCTTCCGAGCTCACCATGGGCATGACCGTGATCGACTGGTGGGGCGTGACCAAGCGGCCGAAGAACGCCATGGTGATGCGCGACATCGACCATGACGCCTTTTTCGCGCTGCTGACGGAGAGGTTGGCGCGGCTTTAAACGTTTCCTTCTCTCCGTTCCCGGGGAGAAGGTGCCGGCAGGCGGATGAGGGGCGGCGCGAACGTAGATACTTCGTCTGCACCCTCAGCGCTGCCCCTCACCCGGTCGCTGCGCGACCACCCTCTCCCCGTAAGCGGGGCGAGAGAAGAGGTTGTTACTTCGCCTTCGAAAACGCCAGCCACAGGCCGCCGCCGACCAAAAAGCTGCCGCTGATCCTGGACATCAGCTTGATGCGGCTGGCTGAGAGCAGGCGTCCGGCGCGGCTGGCGGCGAGCGCATAGGTCGAGTCCGAGACGGCGGCGAAGATCATGGCGGTGAAGCCCATGACGACGATCTGCAGCGTGTAATTGCCCTGCGGGGCGATGAACTGCGGGAAGAAGGCGCCGAAGAACACCAGCGTCTTCGGATTGCTGAGCGCCACCAACAGGCCCTGCAGGAAGAAGCCGCCGCGCGGCTTCCTCGCCGTGCCGTCGGCGTTCAGCGTGCCCCTGGAGCGGAACATCTGCACGCCCATCCAGATGAGATAGGCGGCGCCGACCAGGCGCACCCATTCGAACCAGTGGCCCATGCCCGCGATCAGCGTGTTGAGGCCAATGCCGACAATGGCGATCATCACGGCAAGCCCGGCCTGGGTGCCGGCGACATTGGCGAGCCCGGCGCGCGCGCCATGGCGGATGCTGTTGGCGATGATCAGCGTCACCGTCGGTCCGGGCACCAGCATGACAACAACGCAAGCGACGGTGTAGGCGGCAAAAAGCTCCAGCGACATGATCTTCCCTCACTCCTTGGCCGCTCAGCCGGCAGGCGCCGCAGAATGCATATGTCGGGAGGGCAAGCCAAGGAAAATTATCATCTGATTTTTCGGCGCTTTCACAAATTCGACCAGTGATATCTTTGTGCAATACCGGTGGCATCCTTGGATGCTAGATTTCTGACCATGCAGTGCAGGGAGCATGCCATGAACGCGTTGGGCCGGAACGAGAAGGCGACCTATTTCACTGCGCCGGTGGGTGGGGTCGAGTGCCTCTCGGCAACCTTCACGCGCCATCGCTACCAGCCGCATGCGCATGACACGTTCGTTGTCGGCGCGCTGTCGCGCGGCACCGGCACCATCTTCATCCGGGGGCGCAGTCATGCCGTCCGCGCCGGCGATCTCACCCTCTACAATCCTTTCGAGGTGCATGACGGCGCGCCGGCCAATGACGGTTTCAGCTACCGCGTCAGCTATCCGTCGACGGCTTTGCTGCGCGAAATCGCTTCCGAAAATACCTCGCTTGACCGGGCCGGAACGCCGACATTCCGCGAGCCGATCGTGCATGACCCGCGGGGTGCTGCCGTGTTTTTCGCCGCGCACCGCCTGTGGGAGGACAAGTGTACGCCGATGGAAGCCGAGGAGAAGCTGCTCGCCGCCTATGTCTACTGCCTGTCGGTGCATGCTGGCGTGCGTTTCCCTCGCTCGGGGAGCGAGCAGGGGCCTGTTGCCCGCATTGTCGAGCTTCTTTCCGAGCGCTTTGCCGAGCGGCTGACGCTGGAAGACCTTGCCGTGGAGGCTGGGCTGTCGCGACAGCGGCTGATCCGCGCCTTCCACCGCAGGACCGGGATGACGCCGCATGCCTTCCTGGTCAATCGCCGTGTCGACGCGGCAAAGGCGATGCTGCGCAGCGGCCTCGATCCGCTGTCAGTGGCGATGGTCACGGGCTTCAGCGACCAAGCGCATCTGACTCGCATTTTCAAGGCGCGCGTCGGCGTGCCGCCCGGAGCCTATCGAGCGGCTTTCGCCGCCTGACCCGACCTACGATTCCTGCAACGAACGCGGCGCTTCAGGCCGCAACGATGGAGCATGCCATGAACAAACGCATTCCAGAACCCTTCCGCATCAAGATGGTCGAGCCGATCCGCATGACCGACCGTGCCTACCGCGAGGCGGCATTGGCCGAGGCGGGGCTCAATCCATTCCTGCTCAGGAGCGAGGACGTCTATATAGACCTTCTGACCGACAGTGGCACCGGTGCGATGAGCGACCGCCAATGGGCAGGGTTGCTGCTTGGCGATGAGGCCTATGCCGGCAGCCGCAATTTCTACCGTCTCGCCGAAACGATCGAGCGGCTGTTCGGCTATCCCTACACGATCCCGACCCATCAGGGGCGAGGGGCGGAGCAGATTGTGTTTCCCGAACTGGTGAAGCGTTGTGGTTCGCAGACGCCGGTGTTCTTGTCCAATTACCATTTCGACACGACCAAGGCGCATGTCGAAATTGCCGGCGCCAAAGCTATCAACGTGCTGACTAAAGTGGCCAGCGACACTGCCCGCTATGATGACTGGAAGGGCAATTTTGACCAGGCGGAATTGCTCCACGCGATCGAAATCCATGGCCGCCAGAATGTCGCGGGCATCATCGCAACCATTACCTGCAACAGCGCCGGCGGCCAGCCTATGTCGATGGCCAACCTGCGGGCCGTTTCAGGATATGCCCGCGAAATGGGCATCCCGATGATCATCGACGCTACGCGCTTTGCCGAGAATGCGTGGTTCATCAAACAGCGAGAAGACGGCTACGCCGACCGATCGATCCGCGACATTGTGCGGGAGATGATGTGCTATGGCGATATGCTGACCATGTCTGCCAAGAAGGATGGAATGGTCAACATCGGCGGCTTCTGCGCCTTCCGCCAGGACGAGGACCTGTTCCGGGCCGTCCAGACCCGATGCGTCCCCATGGAAGGCTTCATAACCTATGGCGGGCTGGCGGGGCGCGACATGGAGGCGGTCGCGATCGGGCTCGAAGAGGCGGTCGAGAGTGACTATCTCGCCTATCGCATCGGCCAAGTCGCCTATCTCGGCGAAAGGTTGCGGAGCGCCGGCGTTCCGATCCAGTACCCGACCGGCGGCCACGCTGTCTTCGTCGACGGCGCGGCGATGCTGCCGAACATCCCCGCCGACCGTTTTCCAGCCCATGCGCTGGCCTGCGAACTTTATCTGGAGGCCGGTGTCCGCGCCGTCGAGATCGGCTCGCTGATGCTGGGCCGCGATCCGGTGACCGGGAAACAGGAGAAGTCGCCGCTCGAGCTGCTGCGTCTCACCATTCCGCGCCGCGTCTACACCAACGACCATATGGACTACATCGCCGACGCACTGACCGCCGTCGCCAGGCGGGCAGGGGCGATCAGGGGGCTTGACTTCACCTATGAACCGCCGATCCTGCGCCACTTCACGGCGCGGTTTTCCTGGGCCGAAAAGGCGGCAGCGGCGCTGCCGGCGGCGGAGATGGCTGACGCATGAGCCCCACGGTCAAACGGTTCCTGGGAGACCGTGGCGCGCGCTATACCGTCGAGACACATGCGCCGCTGATCTCCTTCGACGATGCGAAGAACATCCTGTCGCTCGACCCGGCAAAAATGGTCAAGGGCCTGACCTTCGCCAGGCCCGGCGGTTTTGCGATCGTTGCGCTGCGGGCAGCGGATAGGGCGGATTACAAGAAGATCGCCGACGCGCTCGGGCTGCGCAGGGCCGACCTTCGGCTCGCCGACCCGACAGATGTGCGCAGGGAGCTCGACATGGAACAAGGAGGCATCGTGCCGTTGCCCATCGGCAGTGCCCGTGTGTTCATTGATCGCGCCGTGCTCGGCCTCGACGAGATCGTCTGCGGCACCGGTCGCAACACGGCGACGCTCATCATCAAGCGCGATGTGTGGGTCGACATCGCCGATGGCGAGGTCGGCGATTTCGCCAAGCCGGCCGCCATGTGACGGTTCAATCCGCTCCCGCCGGCCACGGCAGCGTCTGCTCATAGGCGGCGCCAGCCCTGAGCACGGCGAGGTCGGCGCGCGGCGGTCCGATCAGCTGCATGCCCATCGGCCTGCCCTTGGCGTCGAAGCCGACCGGCACATTGAGCGCCGGGCAGCCGCCGAGCGTGGCGAAGGCCGACACCTGCATCCAGCGGTGGTAGCTGTCCATGGCGCGCCCGGCGACCTCACGCGGCCAGTGGATGCCGACTTCGAAAGGAAACACCTGTGCCGTCGGCAGTGCGATGAGGTCGAAGCGGTCGAACAGCGCCAGCAGCGTCCGGTGCCAGGAGGTGCGGACGACCGAGGCCGCGCGGATTTGCGGCGCCGTCAGCCGCATGGCGTTCTCGACTTCCCACACGGCTTCCGGCTTCAGCAGGCCGCGCTTGTGCGGATCGTCATAGTGGATTTTGAGCGCCGTGCCGCTGCTTGCCTGGCGCAGGGTCACGAAGGCCTGCCACAGCGCTTCGAAATCGACATCCGGCAACAAGGGCTCGGTCACGAAGGATGCCTCGGCGAAGCGCCCGAGTGCAAATTCGCACAGATCGAGGATGCCTGTTTCAACCGGCAGATGGCCGCCGAGATCGCCGAGCCAGCCGATGCGGCCGCCGGTTGTCGGCGTGGCCAACCCTTCGAGGAACGAGCCGGGTTTCTCCCAGGACAATGGCGCCTGCGGATGGTAGCCCGCCTGCACATCGAGCAGCAGTGCTATGTCACCCATACCGCGGCCCATCGGCCCGTCGACGCCCATCTGGGCATGAAAGACCTCGACGTCCGGTCCGCCGGGGACAAGGCCCTGCGACGGGCGGAAGCCATAGACATTGTTCCAGGCAGCCGGATTGCGCAGCGAACCGCCGAAATCGCTGCCGTCGGCGACAGGAACCATGTCCAGCGCAAGGGCGACCGCAGCGCCGCCGCTCGAGCCGCCGGCGGTGAGCGCCGGATCGAAAGCGTTCAGCGTCGGGCCGAACACGTCGTTGTAGGTGTTGGATCCCAGTCCGAATTCGGGAACGTTGGTCTTGCCGATGATGATGGCGCCGGCGTTGCGGATGCGCTCGACGAAGAAATCGTCCTCCTGCGGGACGAAATCGGCGAAGA
Organism: Mesorhizobium sp. ArgA1; assembly: GCF_053714375.1. NCBI lineage: Bacteria > Pseudomonadati > Pseudomonadota > Alphaproteobacteria > Hyphomicrobiales > Phyllobacteriaceae > Mesorhizobium > Mesorhizobium sp. ArgA1. The sequence continues at coordinate 937,878 of NZ_JBSKBQ010000001.1, read as the reverse complement.
TCGGCGAACCGAAACTGGTCCTCAAGCCGTTGGTCATGGCGAGGTCTTTGATCGCCATCGGCAGGCCGAACAGCGAGCCGGCCGGCTTGCCCTGCGCCAGATGCGCGTCAGCTGCGTCGGCCTCGCGCAAAATGTCCGTGCGCTCGCGCAACGAGACGATGGCGTTGACCAGTGGGTTCACCGCGTCGATACGGTCGAGGAATGCCGCGACCACCTCGCGCACGGACAGGCGACGCAGCCTGATTGCCTCGGCAAGGTCGATGGCGGACAGGCGGCAGATGTCGCCGGCCGGCGGTACGGCGTGTTTGGTCGCAGGGCGCATCTCCGTCATCCGGCCGAAGCGTTGTGCAGGGCGGCGTCGACGTCGGCGGCGAGCGGGATCGCCGGCTGGGCGCCCGGTTTCAGGCAGGCCAGCGAACCGGCGGCGGCGGCGCGGGTGAGAGCCTGTTCGAGCGGCAGGTTGGACGCCAGCCCGGCAGCGAGATAGCCGCAAAACGTGTCGCCAGCGCCGACCGTGTCGACCGGCGTGATCTTCAGCGCCGGCACGGTCAGGAAATCGTCCGGCGTCGCCGCCAGCACGCCATCGCCGCCGAGCGTGACGACAATGGTGCGGCCGGTCTTGCCGGCGAAGTCGCGCATGCGCGCTGGGCGGTTGCGCCCTTTCAGCGACAGCGCCTCGCCGTAAAGGTCGAATTCGGTTTCGTTGGCGACGGCGTAGTCGGCTTTGCCGAGAAAGGCAGCGGCCTCGGCGCGGAAGGGCGCGGTGTTGAGCACGGTGACCGCACCGGCGGCGCGCGCGGCATCAAGAGCGGCTTCGACAGTCTGCAGCGGGATTTCGTGCTGCAGCAGGACGACGTCGCCCTTCGCAAGGAAAGCCTTGGCGAGATCGCCGGGCAGCACCGAATCATTGGCGCCCGGCACCACGGCAATGACGTTCTCGCCATCGGCACCGACCAGGATCAGCGCCGTGCCGGTGGAAGCAAAGCTCTGGCCGACGCCGGAGAGATCGACCATGCCGGCCACAAGCAGCGCAAGCGACTCGGTGGCGAAGTTGTCCTTCCCGACCGCACCGACCATGCGCACCTTGGCGCCGGCGCGCGCCGCAGCCAGCGCCTGGTTGGCGCCCTTGCCGCCGGGCGCGGTGGTGAAGCCGGAACCGCGGACCGTTTCACCCGGCGAAGGCAAGCGGTCGACATTGGCGATGAGGTCGAGGTTGATCGAGCCGACAACGATGATCAAGAAAATGCCTCCTGCGGAATGCGCGGGAAGCTAACCTGTAAGCCGGCGGCTTGCCAGAGCAGGCAGAATTTTTGCGCGATTTCCGAGGGCTCGCAGAAAAGAAAACACCGGCGAAGGGTTTTCGCCGGTGTTGTTTACGCGGGGTGCTTCATCAGGAGGCGGTCTGGCCCGCTTCCCAGCCGAGGATGGCGCGCTTGCGGGTCAGGCCCCAATGGTAGCCGGTGAGCGCGCCGGACTTGCCGATTGCCCGGTGGCAAGGCACGACGAAGGACAACGGGTTGGCGCCGACCGCCGCACCCACCGCTCGGCTTGCCTTCGGCGCACCGATGCCGGCGGCGATCGCGGAATAGGTGCAGGCCCTGCCCATCGGGATCCTGAGCAGCGCATCCCAGACGCGCAGCTGGAAGTCGGTGCCGATCATCACCACGCGCAGCGGCTGGTCGGCGCGCCACAGCGTCGGTTCGAAAATGCGCGCGGCATAGGGCCGGGTGGCGCTCATATCCTCGACATAGGTGGCATTCGGCCAGCGGCCCGACATGTCGGCGAAGGCCGCCCGCTCGCCGCCCGGATCGTTGAAGGCCAGCCCCGCAAGGCCGCGGTCGGTGACCATGATCAGGGCGATACCGAAGGGCGAGATATGATAGCCGTAGCGGATGGTCAGCCCGGCGCCGCGGGTCTTGTAGTCGCCCGGCGACATCGCCTCATGGGTGACGAACAGATCGTGCAGCCGGCCGGGGCCGGACATGCCGACCTCGAACGACGTTTCCAGCAGCGGCATGCCGGAATCGAGCAGCTTGCGCGCATGGTCGAGCGTGACCGCCTGCAGGAAGGCCTTCGGTGACAGGCCGGCCCAGCGGGTGAACAGTTTCTGCAGCCCGGTCGGCGTCTCGCCGACATCGGCGGCCAAGGCTTCCAGCGACGGCTGGTCGCGATAGTCGAGGCTGATCTTCTCGATGGCGCGGCGCACGACCTCATAGTCGCTGCCTCCGGGAGTGATGTCGTGCTGCAGGATCGCTGTCGGTTTCATCTGCGCATTCATGGTCATCTGGGCGTTCATGGCAATATCTCCTTGACCGCGAATATCGGTCTTCCCGCCCTTTGCAACCACCCGAAACTTGCCTTGTTGCGGCTTAAACCCAGATAGAAGCTGGCCCAGATAGACACTGGCCGAGATAGACACTGGCCGAGATAGACACTGGATTGCAAACCTGGAGATGCCGATGGCCGGCGAAAAGGTAAACCTGACCGGGGCAAGGGAGACCTTGCTGATGACGCTCCACGGCAAGGCGCTGGAGAGCCGGCAGCCCGATTCGCTGCTCAGAGACCGTTTCGCCGATGAGGCTGTGCGCAAGATCGACTATGATTTTTCGCGGCTCAAGGTCGACACCAATCTGGGCATCGGGCTGGCGATCCGGGCGAAGACGTACGACGTCCGCGTCCAGGACTTCATCGCCAGGAATCCCGGCGCCATCGTGCTGCATCTCGGCTGCGGGCTCGACACGCGCATCTTCCGTGTCGATCCGCCAGACGGCGTGGAGTGGTTCGACGTCGACTTCCCGGATGTCATCGCGATCAGGCACAAACTCTACCCGTCCCGGGAGCACTATCACCTGGTAGGCTCTTCGGTGACCGATCCGGACTGGCTGGCTGAGGTGCCCCGCAACCGCCCGGCCGTGGTGGTGATGGAAGGACTGACGCCCTATCTCCCGGCAGAGGAGGGGCCACGGCTGTTGTCGCGCCTTGTCTCGCATCTCTCCGGCGGCGAGTTGATGTTCGACGCCTACAGCCGCTTCGGCCTGAAGATGTTGCGCCTCAACCCGACCATCAGGGCGACGGGGGCCGAGGTCCACTGGGCAATCGACGATCCGCACGAACTGGAGCGCGCTGTTCCGAAGCTGCGTTTTGTCGACGATATCTCGGCCTACAGCGCTGAACGCACAGCTCACATGGGCTGGTCTTCAAAGCTGTTCATCGCGCTCTGGAGAAACATTCCCGCATTGCGCAAGGTCGGCAGGATTCTGCGCTTTCGGTTCTGAGGCGCCGGCTCTAGCGCGTCCTGGCTTTCGTCAGCGCCCGCGAAAAAGCCGTAGCAAAACTCTCGCGAGAGTCGGGGTCCAGGAATGACCCGATCGGCACATTCTGCCCCTGTGCCTCCACTACCATTTTGGTGATGCCGATCTCGGCATGGCGGGCGACGGAAAAGCGCGCCCAGAACGGATTGAAGCGGTGCGCTTCCGACTTGCCCGAGGGTGCGGTCTTGCGGATGTCGAGGCTGGTGCGCGACACCGAGACTTCCTCGCGGGCGCGAGCTGCGCGGTAGTTGGCGCGGAAGGCGATGTAGACGGCGATCACGTCGAGGCCGAAGAAGCCGAACACCGGCCAGGCGCCGCGCGACAGGAAGAATGCGCCTGTCACCGCCCAGCCGAACAGCAGCGTGCTCATCAGGATCAGGAAGCCCGTCTTGCCCAGCGACCGGTGTGGGGTCAGCAATGCGTGAAAGAAGGGCTCGTCAGCCTGAAACGAGGCGTTTGTGTCGCTCATGCGGGGATATTATAGGAAGGGAATGGCGACCCCCAAGTCCAAAAATCTTCCGCTACCCAAAAGTGAACTCCTGCCCGGCCGGCGCGACGGCTCGAACGCCAAGCCGCGGCCACGGCCGGCCCGCTCGCTCTACAGCGCGGCCGAAGTGCATGAGATCTTCCGGCGGTTTTCGGTGCAGCGGCCCGAGCCGAAGGGCGAGCTTGAGCACGTCAACGCGTTTACGCTGCTGGTGGCGGTGGTGCTGTCGGCGCAGGCGACCGATGCCGGCGTCAACAAGGCGACGCGGGCGCTGTTCAAGGTCGCCGACACGCCTGAAAAAATGCTGGCGCTCGGCGAGGCAAAGGTCGGCGAGTACATCAAAACCATCGGGCTCTGGCGCAACAAGGCCAAGAATGTCATAGCGCTGTCCGAAGCGTTGATCCGCGACCATGGCGGCGAGGTGCCCGGCGGGCGCGATGAACTGGTCAAGCTGCCGGGGGTCGGGCGCAAGACCGCCAATGTCGTGCTCAACATGGCGTTCGGCCAGCATACGATGGCGGTTGACACTCACATTTTCCGCATCGGCAACCGGCTCGGCCTGGCGCCCGGCAAGACGCCGGAACAGGTCGAGCAGGGGCTGCTGAGGATCATTCCGGATGAATATATGCGCCATGCGCATCACTGGCTGATCCTGCATGGCCGCTATGTCTGCAAGGCGCGCAAGCCGGACTGCCCGGCCTGCGTCATCGCCGATATCTGCAAGGCGGCGGAGAAGACGACCGACGTGCCGGCGCCGCTGGTGGAAATCGCGGTGCTCGGCCCCTCCGACGTCCCGGACAACTAGTTCTCCTCCACGAACACTTCTTCGCGCTTCTTCTTGACCGACGGCAGGAAGACGACGACGAGCACGGCCAGCGCGACGAGCAGCAGGCCGGCGCTGATCGGCCTCGTCACGAAGGTCGAGGGGTCGCCGCGCGACAGGATCATGGCACGGCGCAGATTTTCCTCAAGCAGCGGGCCGAGCACGAAGCCGAGCAGCAGCGGCGCAGGTTCGCAGCGCAGCTTGGTCAGGACATAGCCGAGCAGGCCGAAGAAGGCGACGGCATGCAGATCGAAGGCGTTGGTGTTGACGCTGTAAACGCCGATCGAACAGAACGCCATGATGATCGGAAACAGCACGTAATAAGGGATCGTCAAGAGCTTCACCCAAAGCCCGATCAGCGGCAGGTTGAGGATGATCAGCATCAGATTGCCGATCCACATCGAGGCGATGATGCCCCAGAACAGCGCCGGCTGTTCGGTCGCGACATTGGGACCGGGCACGATGCCCTGGATGATCATGGCGCCGATCATTAATGCCATGACGGGGTTGGCCGGAATGCCCAGCGTCAGCATCGGGATGAAGGAGGTCTGGGCGCCGGCATTGTTGGCCGATTCCGGTCCGGCGACGCCGGCAATGGCGCCCTTGCCGAATTCCCCGGGGTTTTTCGACACGCGCTTCTCGACCGTATAGGAGGCAAAGGCGGCAAGCACCGCTCCGCCGCCGGGCAGGATGCCGAGCGCCGAGCCGATGATGGTGCCGCGCACGATGGGCGCCGCCATGCGCTTGAAGTCGTCGCGGGTCGGCATCAATCCGGAGACCTTTTTGATCATCACCGAGCGCTCATGCTCGTTTTCGAGGTTGCGCAGGATCTCGGCGACGCCGAAGACGCCGACCGCCACCGCGACGAAGTTCAGCCCGTCGGCATATTCGCGGATGCCGAGCGTGAAGCGCGGCGTGCCGGTGTAGATGTCGGTGCCGACAATGCCGAGCAGCAGGCCGAGCACGACCATCGCCAGCGCCTTGACGATCGAGCCATGGGCGAGGGCGATGGACGAGACGAGGCCGACGATCATCAGCGAAAAATACTCCGCCGCGCCGAATTGCAGCGCAATCGCCGTCAGCGGCGGAGCAAAGACGGCGACCAGGAAGGTCGACACCGTGCCGGCGAAGAACGAGCCGATCGCGGCGATCGCCAGTGCCGCCCCGGCGCGGCCGTTGCGGGCCATCTGGTAGCCGTCGATGGCGGTCACGGCCGACGAGGATTCGCCGGGCATGTTGATGAGAATGGCGGTGGTCGAGCCGCCATACTGGGCGCCGTAATAGATGCCGGCAAGCATGATCAGCGAGGAGACCGGGTCGCCGATCTGGAAGGTGATCGGCAACAGCATGGCGATGGTTGCGGTGGCGCCGATGCCGGGGAGGACGCCGATCAGCGTGCCGAGCAGCACGCCGATCAGGCAGAAACCAAGATTGGCCGGCGTTGTGGCCGTCGAAAAGCCGAGCTCGAGGTTTTTGAGAAGGTCCATCCCGTCACCTCACAATGCCAGCCATTGGGGCAGCCAGGGGCCGAAGCGCTGGAACGGCAGCCCGAGCGCGTAGCTGAAGACCAGCACCGAAAACAGCGTCAGGCCGGCCGACAGCACAAGTGCGGTCAGCGGCTTCATGCGCCCGCTGGCAAAGGCGGCGATCAGCGACGTCAGGAAGATCGACGGGACGAAACCGAGGCCGCGCACCGTCAGGCCGAAGAAGATCGGCGCCGGCAGGATGAAGAACATGCCGCGCCAGGCAATCGGGCCGATCGGCTCGCCTTCGACGCGCACCGCCTGCACGAGGATGATGGCGCCGAGCACGATCAGCACGATCGCCAGCACCAGCGGGAAATAGCCCGGTCCCATGCGGAAGGCGGTGCCGATTTCGAGGCCGAGCGATTGTATTGCGAAAAAGGCGCCGAAAAAGATGAACAGCGCGGCGCACAGGCCGTTTGTCCTGTCGATAGCGAAAGGTTTCATGACGGTCCTCCCAGGCGCTGGGCCTGCCGTTGCGACTGTAAAAACGAACGGAAGCGGGGCGCCGGAAGCGCCCCGTTCAAGCCATCAATCGGCGTACTGTCCGGCGGCTTCGATGATCGGCTTCCAGCGCGTGATCTCGCCTTCCAGCTTGGCCTTCAGCGCCGCCGGCGTCGCGTCGGCTTCGGATGACGGCTTGGTGCCGAGTTCGGCGAAGCGGGCGATGACGTTCGGGTCCTTCAGCGCGACCTGGAGCGATTTCGACAGGCGGTCGGTGATCGCGGCCGGCGTGCCCTTGGGCGCATAGAGGCCGTGCCAGATGCCGACCTGCACGGCGGGCAGGCCGCCTTCGATCGTGGTCGGCACGTCCTTCAGCACATCCAGGCGTTCCGGCGTGGTGACGGCATAGGCCTTGATCGTGCCGCCCTGGATCTGCTTGGTGGTGTTGGTGGTCTGGTCGCACATCATGTCGACCTGGCCGCCGAGAAGGTCGGTCATGGCCGGCCCGGTGCCCTTGTAGGGCACGGTGACCAGAGGCGTGCCGATGGCGCTCATGAACAGCATGCCGCACAGATGCGAGGCAGCACCGATGCCGGCATTGGCGACGGTGATGGAGTCCTTGTTAGCCTTGGCGTATTCGACCAGCCCTTTCAGATCGGTCGGCTCCAAATCCTTGCGGGCGACGATGGCCATCGGCACCTCGGTGACGAGGCCGACATATTCGAAGGCATTCAGCGTGTCGTAGGCGAGCTTCCTGTAGAGCGTCGCACTTGTCGCCATGCCGATGTGATGGAGGAGCAGCGTGTAGCCGTCCGGGTCGGCGTTGGCGACGCGGCCGGCGCCCAGCGTCCCGCCGGCGCCGCCGACATTCTCGACGATGATCTGCTGGCCAAGATCCTTCGACATGGCTTCGGCGACGAGGCGCGTTACCGTGTCGGTCGGACCGCCGGCCGCAAACGGCACTACCACGGTTATGGTGCGCTCGGGATAGGTCTGCGCGCTGGCGGTGAACGAATAAAGCGCGACGGCCGCGGCGGCGGCCAGGGCGGTAACGAATTTCCTCATCGTGATCTCCTCCCAGGATATCAATTTCCAACCGTTGCCCGGAACCCGCCAGCGATGTGCAACATAGGCAGGCTAACAGATTGCCGCCTAACGCAAACTGCAAAATACAGTCGTCGGCAACCATTGCGATCGGTGGAGAGTATTCCGGCGGAGATGGGTTTCGTGTTGGCGTTGGTTCAGTAACCGTAGCCGCGCGCCATGGCCGCCGCGAAGACCGGGATCAGCAGGAAGATGAAGGCTTCGGCGCGCACATAGGTCTTCACGGAGGCGAGCTCCGCCGCCGGCACCTGGAAGCCGCGACTGGCGCTGGCCTGCCGGTTCCAGGAGATGAAGCGGATGGTCGGGATGATCGACAAAAGGCCGACAATGCCGAACGCCGCCATCTTGGCCCAGAACACCCAGTTGTAGACGTAGAACTCCCAGCCCTTCAGGCCATAGATGACGCGGCCGATGCCGATGATGATGATCAGACTGGCGATGATGCCATAGTGGCGGTCGATGCCGGCAAGCCGCTTGAGCGTGGCGGCAGAGAGATCGCCGCGGATCAGGACGAATTCGGCGCCGATAATGCCGGCCAGCGAGAACACCAGCAGATGATGGAAAATGGCAAGCACAAGATCGGTGGTGTCCATGGCGCGCTCCTCCCGTTGGCGGTATCGAGACCGGCCCTCACCGGACCGGCTGCGGAAGGTAGCATCGTTCGGCGGAATTCCCAGAGGCAGGCTGCTTCCAGTCCAGTCATCAGCGTCATTGACGCCACATCCTGACAGCAAGCTCGATTGATCGAGAAAGCTTGCCTGGCCGCATGATGATCCGCCTTGGCCCTTGTTGGCGAGCGTCGGTCTGTTAAGCGACGACCGTCAACGGAGGCAGAGTTTCATGGGCAATCCAAAAGCAGCCGGCGTTCCGGTTCTCGAAACGGAGCGGACCATCCTGCGGGCGCACCGGATCGATGATTTCGACGACTATGTCGTCATGTGGGCCGATCCCGTCACCACTCGTTTCATCGGCGGCAAGCCGCGCACGCGCGAGGAAAGCTGGATGCGCTTCCTCAGGCACACGGGCCTTTGGTCGCTGCTGGGCTACGGTTTCTGGGCGATCGAGGACAAGGCCAGCGGCCGCTTCATCGGCGAGGCCGGGTTCCACGACCTCAAGCGCGATATCGTGCCGTCCCTCGAAGGCATTCCGGAAGCCGGTTGGGCGCTGGCGCCGCAGGCGCATGGCAGGGGTCTTGCCAGCGAAGTCGTCAAGCGGGCACTGGCCTGGGGCGACGAAACCTTTGCCGGCGCCAGAACCGTCTGCATCATCGATCCGGAAAACACGGGCTCGCTGAGCGTCGCGGCAAAGTGCGGCTACACGAAGGTGCTGGAAACGACCTATCACGATGGGCCGACCATCCTGCTCGAACGGCTGACGTGAAGTACTTCATCGACGCAATTGCCTCGTTCTGCAAAAATTGCCATCCTGATCTAGCGACGCAATTCCTGTGGGAACCGCTCACACTTTTCCTGGAATTGCTCATGGGGGAGCCGGCCAATGCGTGCGATCAATGCGATACTTATGAAGCTTTTCTGGGCGGCGCTGCTGCTGTTTGCAGCCGTGCGACTGGCGGGCGCCGATGCGACGGTGCCTATCGCCGACATCGAAGGTGCGGCCGACAATCATCTGGCCAAGCGCTATGAGGGGTCGTTCATCGTCTCCTACGAAAAATTCGCCTATACCGATTTCACCGTGCCGCTGTCGCCGCTCAAGCCGAGTGCCGATGCGGATGCGCGTGATGCGATGAACAATCGCATCTATGCGCCGGACAAGAAGGCTGAGGTCGAGGGTGCGCTGACCCGCATTGCCTATGTGCTGCCGGCCGAGCGTTCGCCGCTCGAAGTGCTGCGCAACTATCAGGATGTGATCGAGGCCGCCGGCGGCGAAGTGCTGTTCGACTGCAAGAAAGAGGAGTGCGGCGGTGCGGCCGACCGGTCGTCGAGCGGCGGCGGCGGCGACATGAGCCTGATGATGTATTTCTTCCATGAAAGCGACATCAAGGACGCGGCCTTTTCCAACGGCGCCTGCGCGCTGACCTCGGGCATCAACGACCAGCGCTTCTTCGCGGCCAAGGTACCGCAGGACGGTGGCGACGCGTACGTCACCGTTCAGGCCTATTCGCTGATCGACGACCTCTACTGCAAGGAACTCAACGGCCGCACCATCGCCGTCGTCCAGGTGCTGGAGCCGAAGGCGCGCGACAAGAAGATGGTGGTGGTCGAAGCGGCCAAGATGGCGGATTCGCTGTCGGCCACCGGCTCGATCTCGCTCTACGGCATCTTCTTCGACACCGACAAGGCCGACATCAAGCCGGAATCGGAACCGACGCTGAAGGAGATCTCGACGCTTCTGACCAACGAGCCCGGCATGGCGGTGATCGTGGTCGGTCATACCGACAACCAGGGCGCCTTCGACTACAATATCGATCTGTCGTCGCGCCGCGCCCAGGCGGTGAGGGCAGCGCTTGTTTCAAAATACGGCATTGACGGTGGGCGGATGACGGCCGCCGGCGCCGGCATGATGGCGCCCGTCGCCAGCAATGACGACGAAACCGGCCGGGCCAAGAACCGTCGCGTGGTGCTGGTCAAGGCGAACTGACGAAACCCGGCGACCGTTTGCCCTGTCATCCGGCCTTGCGCAATTTTCGCGCAAGGCCGTTCCAACGATCCTTGTCCGTCCGCTTCGCCGGCGCCGCCGGATTCAGAAGCGTCACAGAGGCGTTGAAAGGTTGCGGCCGGGCAATCGCATAGCCTTGCGCATAGTCGACGCCGATGGTCTTCAGTGCCGCGATGATGCCGTCGCTTTCGACGAATTCGGCAATGGTGCGCTTGCCCATCACCTTGCCGATATGATGTATCATCTCGACCATGGCGCGGTCGATACGATCCTCCAGCATGTCCTTGACGAAGCTGCCGTCGATTTTCAGATAGTCGACGGGCAGGTGCTTCAGGTAGGCGAAGGACGACATGCCGGAGCCGAAGTCATCGAGGGCGAAGCGGCAACCCAACCCGCGCAGATCGGCAATGAAGCGCATGGCATTGGCGAGATCGGCGATGGCGCTGGTCTCCGTGATCTCCAGACAGATCGTGTTCGGCGGAATGCCATAGGCAAGAAACTGCTCGCGCAAGAAGCCGAGGAAGGTCTCGTCACCGAAGCTCGTGCCGGAGAGATTGATGGCACAGGTTGCGATGGGAGAAGCTAACGGATCGGCGAGGCGTGCCGCCAGGACGCCGAAGGTGTTGCGTACGACCCAACGGTCGATCGACGGCATCAGCCCGTAGCGCTCGGCAGCGGGAATGAAGCTGGCGGGCGAGACGACGAGACCGTCCTCGCCGGTCAGCCGCAGCAGGATCTCAATATGCGCGCCGGCTTCGGAGGCCGCCTCGTTCAGCGGCCAGATTTCCTGGGCGTGAAGCGTAAAGCGGTTTTCTTCCAGCGCGGCATGCAGGCGTTGAACCCAGGCCATCTCGCCGAAGCGTTCGCGCAAGGCGACATCGCTGTCGCTGTGCAGCTGAACCCGGTTGCGGCCTTTTTCCTTGGCCATGTAACAGGCGACATCCGCAGCCCGCAGGGTCTCTTCAAGCGTGATTTCGGGATTGGTGATCTGAACCATGCCGATACTCACGCTGCTGTTGAAAGGCCTGGCTTCCCAGGTGAAATGCAGGTCCTGCACCGTTGCGCGCAGGCGTTCGGCGATGTCGACAGCGAGATCCGGGCTGCAATCGAACAGCAGAACGCCGAACTCGTCGCCACCCAGCCGCGCCAGCATGTCGCCCGGTCGCAACGCATTGCCGAGGAGAACGGAAATCTGCCGCAGCAACTGATCGCCGGCCGCATGACCACACGTATCGTTGACAAGCTTGAACTGATCGAGATCCAGGTACATCAGCGCGTGCTGACGGGACTTGTGACGCAATTCGGCGATTTCCGACTCCAGCCGGCTTTCGAAGTCGCGGCGGTTGGCAAGTCCGGTCAATGCATCGTGGGAAGCCTGCCAGGAGAGCCGCTCGATGTAGTCCTGCTCGCGCGTCATGTCGTGGAAAGCCAGCACCGCGCCGACCACACGGCCGGAAATGAACAGCGGTGCACCGGTCAGCGCCACAGGTACGACCGAGCCGTCAGCGCGCTGCAGCAGTTGCGGGCGGACGTTGGGGCGGCGTGGCTCGCCAGCCAGCAGACGCTCCACCAATCCGAGTTCCTCGACACCGGTATCCTTGTCCAGCAAGCGGAACAGCGATGCGATCGGCTTGCCCCTGGCCATGTCGAGCGAGTGTGCCAGCAGTCGCTCCGCGACGGGGTTCATATAGTCCAACAGTCCGCCCGCTCCAGTGCTGATGACAGCCTGGCCGATCGAGGCAAGGGTGATCTGGGCGCGCTCGCGTTCGGCGTTGAGGGCGGATTGGAAAGCTCGGCGCTGCGCCAGCAGTTTGCGGGTGCGCCACACGGCGAGCAGGATAAGCAAGCCAGCCGTAACCAGGTTGGCGATCGTCAGCACCATCTTGATGAAACGGGATCCCTCGCCGAGGCTGTCGGAGAAGGCCTTGGAAAGGGGGCCGATCAGATGGTTGAGCTGATGGATTTCCGCTTTCCAGGTGCTGATTTGCGCGGCCGAAACCGCACCTTCCGCAAATCCTTGGTGGATCGTGGTGCCGAGCCGATCGATTTCAACGATCATGCTGTCGGCAGCCGTCCAATGCTGGATGGCAATGTCGAGATAGCTCACATGGCGGAAGTTCTGGAACAGCCAGATCATCCCCGTCAGATCGTCAGGGTGGTTGCGCCCTTGGAGGAAGCCGGCACGCGCCGCATTGGTGTCGGGTTTTGATTGCTCAAGTGCAAGTCGAGCCGAACGATCGGCGAGCGGAATGGCGATGGCTTCGCGATACTCGTTGAAGAATTCTTCCTTGCCGGTATCGGCATAGAGACCGAGAAAGTAGATGGCCTGCTTCTGTCCCTTGGACCAGTGGCTCTCGCCGCCGACATAGGCGCGGACCGCGGAGAGCGTGTAAAGGCTGCCGCTGGCAACCAGGGCCTGGACAAGAACCACGAGGATGAATGGCCAGACCAACCCGAGAAGACGGGGGCTGGTGTCTGTTGGTGACAGCCTCATCAAGCTTCCATGGAAATAGCCATGGCTCCCGCGAATTGCCTGCCGGCCAGATGCCGGTCAGGTGACGCCTTCTCCCCGATGTCACCTATACCTGGCGACAATTGACTGACTAGCCTACCGGCATTAACAGCCAATAAATTCCTGGGATATTTGCTTCCTTATTTGCCCTATTTCTGTAGAATTTGCTGACGCCGCGTTAGGACCCAATCTTTCGCCAAAATTGGATTGTATTCGAGTAAATTACAAGAATACATTCGGGACTGGATGCCTGCAAGGGCGAGTGGAAACACCCTGTGACCCACACGTGCTTGATCGCATCGCGGAGCTGGATTGCCCTACGTAGGGCTGCCTGCTTTGACGCCCGCACGTTCAAGGGCTGAAGCGTCCTCACCGAAAGCGCGGGTGGCGCGGGCGGCCGCTTCCAGCAAAGCCGGCGTCATGCGACGCAGGAAGGCCGTATCGACGCGCGTCGACGGGCCGGCGAGCGTCAAGGCGCCGAGCAGAACGCGGCCCGGTCCGAACACCGGGGCCGACACGCCCGCCGTCTCCGGGTCGCGGTCGCCGATCGACAGATAGTGGCAGGCCTGGCGAATGGTCTCGTAAGGCTCGCCCGGCTGGCCTGAAAACGCTGCCAACACGCGGCCACCCGAGCCGGCGAGCAACGGCAACAGGTCGCCTTCCTGGATGGTGTAGCGGATAGGATGTTTGGATTCGACGCGATAGAGGCAGGTGCGGGCGTCACCCGAGCGGACATAGAAGGCCACGCTTTCCCAGCTCCGCTCGGCGAGATCGCGCATGATCGGCAACAGGATGTCGACCGCGACCACGGAGCGCTGGTAGAGCGCGCCGAGCCTGAAAGTGGCCGGTCCGATGCGGTAGCGGCCATCGTCGAGCCGCTCCAGCAACTGCCCGCGCAGCAGCGAGTTCGCCAGCCTCAATATGGTGCTCTTGTAAAGCCCGGTGCGCGCCGCGATTTCGGCCAGGCTGAGCGAGCGGTCGGCGGCGGCGAAAGCGTCGAGAATGGCGATCGCGCGGTCGAGCGCGGCGACGCCATCGGCCTGTAACGGCTGGGATCGCGCTTCGGTCATCTGCTTGACGGTTTCATTCCAGTTACTCGCTCGGATCAAAGCCGATCGAAGGGATTGTGCCGCATATCCCGAATTCTGTCTAGTAGAACGGCGTTCCTGTTGACAGAACGTTTCGAAATCTGCATGAATTTTTGCCGAGCGGGTCTGTTTTCAGGCTACGTTTCTGGCAGGCACCGGAGGAGGTGTCGTGATTTGGAGGAATCCCATGCTGAACAGACGCAGATTTTTGATGAGCACCGCGGCCGCAGGCGCTGCCGGTTTCGTCGCAACGCATTTGACGCCCGCCTTCGCTCAAGATGCACCACAGATCCAGATCTTCGTGCCGGCCGCGCCCGGTGGCGGCTGGGACCAGACAGGACGCACCATCGACCAGGTGCTGCGCAGTGAAAAACTGATCTCCGGTTCGCAGATCACCAATGTCGGCGGCGCCGGCGGTACGGTCGGCCTGCCGCAGTTCATCAGCCAGTGGAAGGGCAAGGGCAATTCGCTGATGGTTGCCGGCATGGTCATGGTGGGTGCCATCATCGCCAACAAATCGGCCAACAACCTTTCAGAAGTCACACCGATCGCCCGCCTCACCGGCGAGTTCGAGGCGCTTGTGGTGCCGGCGGACTCGCCGTTCAAGACAGCCGGCGATTTCGTCGCCGCGCTCAAGGCGGATCCGACCAAGGTTCCGGTTGCCGGCGGCTCGGCCGGCGGTTCCGATCACATCCTGTTCGGCCTGATCGCCAAGACGGTCGGGGTTCCGGCAACCAACCTTTCCTACGTGCCGTTCGCCGGCGGCGGCGAGGCGCTGTCGGCGCTGCTCGGCAACCAGGTCGCAGCCGGCATTTCCGGCTACGGCGAGTTCTCCGAACAGGTCAAGGCAGGCGCGCTCAGGCTGCTGGCGATCTCCGCCGACAAGCGCCAGGACGGCATCGACGCACCGACGATGAAGGAAGCCGGCATCGATGTCGAATTGTTCAACTGGCGCGGCGTCTTTGCACCGCCCGGCGTCTCCGACGCCGACAAGGCGGCGATGGTCACGATGATCGAGACCATGGCCAAGAGCGACGCCTGGGCAACCGAGTGCAAGAACCGCAACTGGACGCCCATCCTTTTGACCGGCGACGACTATGCAAAATTCCTCGCCGACGACACCGCACGCATCACCGCGATCCTCAAGGATCTCGGCCTCGCCTGACACTCCAAGGGGGCGGCTAACACCGCCCCCTTCCGACTTTCGCCCGCGGCATGGACATATGATGCGGTGGGGGTGAAACTGCGGATGCGGCCGGCGGGAGGATGCCGGCCATATTGGGAGGACCTTGATGAGCAGCAGCGACCAGCAGCCGGCGCCCCCGCGCCTTGCCATGCCCGAATTGTTGATCGGCATCGGGCTTCTCGCCTGCGCCGCGGCCGTTGCCTGGCAGACCCTGGCGATTCCGGTGTCGCCGCTCTATTCAAAGGTCGGGCCGACCGTCTTTCCCTACATCACCATGACCGGCATGATCGTGCTTTCGCTGCTGCTCATCCTCGCCGCGCTGCGCGGAGGTTGGCAGCCGCAGGAGGAGAAGGAAACACCGACCGACTGGAAGGCGATGGGCATCGTCGTTGCCGGGCTGGTGGCAAATCTGGTGCTGATCCAGCCGGTGGGTTTCACCGCCGCCTCCGTCATCATGTTCGTGCTCGTCTGTTACGGCTTCGGCAGCAAGCACACGCTGCGTGATGCTCTCACCGGTCTGATCCTGGCGCTTGCCGCCTATTTCGGCTTTGCCAGGGCGCTCGGCGTCAACATCGGCGCCGGCTTCATCGAAAACCAGCTGAACACGGTGATCGATGCGATCATCGCCACGTTGAGGGGCTGACGCCATGGAGACGCTCAGTCATCTCGGTCACGGATTTTCCGTCGCTTTCTCGCCGATGAATCTGTTGTGGTGCCTGGTCGGCACCACGCTCGGCACCGCCATCGGCGTGCTGCCAGGCCTCGGGCCGGCACTGACCATCGCGCTTTTGTTGCCGATCACCTACCAGGTGGCGCCGGAGGCCTCCTTTATCTTGTTCGCCGGTATCTATTACGGCGCCATGTATGGCGGTTCGACGACGTCGATCCTGCTCAACACACCGGGCGAAAGCGCCACCATCGTCACCGCCCTGGAAGGCAACAGGATGGCCCGCTCCGGTCGCGGCGGCGCGGCATTGGCGACGTCGGCGATCGGCTCGTTCGTTGCCGGCACCATCGGCACGATGGGCGTTGCCTTCCTGGCGCCGGTGGTGGTGAAGTTCGCGCTGGCGTTCGGGCCGGCCGAATATTTCTCGCTGATGGTGCTCGCATTCATCACGGTGTCGGCAGTGCTCGGCTCGTCGTCGGTGCGCGGCCTCACCAGCCTGTTCATCGGCTTCGTCATCGGCATGATCGGCGTCGACCTGCAGACCGGCCAGCCGCGCTTTACCTTCGGCATGAACGAACTGCTCGACGGCGTCGATGTCATCATTGCCGCTGTCGGCCTGTTTGCCGTCGGCGAAACGCTGTACATGGCCTCGCGCCGCTATGCCGGCAAGGATGAGATCGTGCCGCTCAAAGGCTCGCTCTACATGACCGCGGCCGAGTGGGGGCGCTCGTGGAAGCCGTGGCTGCGCGGCGCTCTCATCGGCTTCCCGATCGGCGCGATGCCGGCCGGCGGTGCCGAAATCCCGACCTTCCTGTCCTATGCCATCGAAAAGAAGCTGTCGAGGCACAAGGGGGAGTTCGGCACGGTCGGCGCCATCGAGGGCGTTGCCGGTCCGGAAGCCGCCAACAATGCGTCTGCCGCCGGCGTGCTGGTGCCGATGCTGACGCTCGGCCTGCCGACCTCGGCGACCGCTGCGATCATGCTGTCGGCCTTCCAGAGCTACGGCATCAATCCGGGACCGCTGCTGCTGACGACGCAGGCCGATCTGGTCTGGGGCCTGATCGCCAGCCTGTTCATCGCCAACGTCATCCTGGTCATCCTCAACCTGCCGCTGATCGGGCTGTGGGTGCGGCTGCTCAAGATCCCGGCGCCGCAGCTCTACGCCGGCATCCTGGTGTTCGCGACCGTCGGAACCTACGGCATCTCGCAGTCGCCGATCGACCTCATCATCCTCTATCTGCTGGGGGCCGCCGGCTTCCTGATGCGGCGCTTCGATTTCCCGACCGCGCCGGTCATCATCGGCATGATCCTCGGGCCGCTCGCCGAAACCCAGTTCCGCCGGGCGATGACGATCTCGAATGGCGACTGGTCGGTGTTCTACACCCACAAGCTGTCACTGACGCTGCTGACGCTCGCCTTTATCGGGCTGGCCGGTCCGCATATCTGGGCCTTCATCGAGCATCGGCGTCGGCGCGGACCGGAGCATGTGCCGGGCGATGCCTGAGAGATGACCGATCTGCTTGCCGGCATTCGCGTGCTCGACCTGACCAATGTGCTGGCCGGGCCGTACTGCGCCTACCAGCTGGCGCTGCTCGGCGCCGACGTCATCAAGGTCGAGGCGCCGCAAGGCGGCGATCTGGCGCGCCAGCTCGGCGCCTCGCCGGCGCTCAACAAGGCCGGCATGGGCGCGTCGTTCCTGGCGCAGAACGCCGGCAAACGATCGGTGGTGCTCGACCTGAAGAACGAAGCCGATCGAGAGCGCTTCCTCGACCTGGTTGCCTCGGCCGAGGCGCTGGTCGAAAATTTTCGACCAGGCGTGATGGATCGGCTCGGCCTCGGTTATGAGGCATTGAAGGAGGTCCGTCCCGGTCTCGTCTATTGCGCTATATCGGGGTTCGGCCAGACCGGACCGATGCGCGACAATCCGGCCTACGACCAGATCATCCAGGGGCTATCGGGTATCATGAGCATTACCGGCACGCCGGAGACCGCACCGCTGCGGGTCGGCTATCCCGTCGCCGACACACTGGGCGGGCTGGTCGGGGCTTTCGCCATTGCCGCCGCGCTGGTCAAGCAGAAGACGTCGGGCGAGGGCGCGTTTCTGGATGTCTCGATGCTCGAATGCACACTGTCGGCGCTCGGCTGGCCGGTGTCCAACTACCTGACCGCCGGCGTCGAGCCGAAGCCGATGGGCAATGAGAACATGACGGCGGCCCCCTCCGGTGCGTTCCGCACCGGTGACGGCCTGCTCAACATCGCCGCCAACAAGCAGGAGCAGTTCGTCACGCTCTGCCGGCTGATCGGCCAACCAGAACTGGCCGAGGATGCGCGCTTTGCCGAACGCGAGACCCGCAAGCAGAACCGCGCCGTTCTGAAAGGGCTGATCGAGACGGCGCTCGCCAGCGCTTCGGCCGCCGTCTGGGAAGAAAAGCTCAACCGCGCCGGCGTACCGGCGGGCCGGGTACTGACCATCCCGCAGGTGCTTGGCGAGCGCCAGGTGGTCGAGCGCGACATGACCACGCGGTTCCAGGATCTGCCCGGCATGGAGCAGCCGCTGACCGTCGTGCGCGGCGGCTTCATGGTCGATGGCGCCGCGCCGTTGCCAGTCCTGCCGCCACCTGTGCTCGGCGAGCACATGGACGAGGTTTTTTCCGACTTGCCGCCGCGCGCCAGGAGGCGGGCGTGAGCGAGCTTGAGAAAAAAACCGGCCGCGAGCGCGGCGAGGAATGGTGGCAGACCGGCATCATCGAGATGAGCCCCGGCATTATCCGGCTGCGCGGCTATGAAATCCAGGATCTGATCGGCCGCGTCAGCTTCCCGGCAACGATCTGGCTGATGCTGCGCGGTGAGCTGCCAAGCGAAGAGCAGGCGGCTCTGCTTGGCATTGCGCTGGGGGCCGCCGTCGATCATGGGCCGCAGGCGCCGTCGATCGCCATTGCCCGCATGGCCATCACCTGCGGCGTCGGCATTAACAGTGCCATGGCCTCGGCGGTCAATGTGCTGGGCGACGTCCATGGCGGCGCGGGCGAACAGGCGCTTTCCTTCTACGGCGACATCGCCGTGGCGCTCGACACGGGTGCGACGCTGGATGAGGCGGTCTCGGCGCGGCTCGATCGCTTCTTCGCCGAGGAGAAAGGCTATGTGCCGGGCTTCGGCCATCGCTTCCACCCGGTCGATCCGCGCGCGCCGCGGCTGATTGAGGTGACGCGCGATTTTGCCGCGCGCGGCGTCGTCAGCGGGCGCTTCGCCGACATCGCCGAGGCCGTCGAGGCGGGGGTCGCACGGCGCAAGGGCAAGAAGATCCCGCTCAACATCGACGGCGCCACGGCCGTCATCTATGGCGAACTCGGCTTTCCGCCGCCGCTGACGCGCGGTCTGTTCGTGTTGTCACGTTCGGTTGGCATCCTGGCGCATGCGTGGGAGCAGTCGCAGCAGAGCGACCGCAACAAGGGGCCGCTGCCGCGCGAATGGCTGTGGGCCTATACCGGCACGCCCGTGCGGCCGTTTCCCGCTGAAGGTGACGAGGGCAAGTGAGGCTCAGGCCGGGTCCGGCACCGCGGGCAGAGGCGCCGCGAGGTTTGCCATCAGCGTTGAAAGGTCCGGCTCATCGATGAGCAACGCCGCGTCCTGCGGCTTGAGCCATGCCCGCTGGCGGCTTTTGGCCTCCTGCCAGTTGGCCAGTTCCTCGGACACTTCCAAGAGGTAGACGACGACGTCGACGCGCACGAAATTGTGTTCCAGCCGTTTCCAGTAGGAATAGCTGCCGGCCGGTGCCTTGCGTGTCTTGCCGAGCACGCCCGCCTCTTCCCGCGCCTCTATGGTGGCAGCTTTGCGTCCGCTCTTGCCTTTCATCGGCCAGCCCTTGGGCACGATGAAGCGCTTCGTCGTGCGCGACGTTACCAGCATCACTTCGAAATTGCCGTTTTCGTCCAGGCGAAAGGGGATGGCGGCGACCTGGCGAATGCGTCCGCCTCGCCTTGCCTTGCGCACCGCCTTTTTCTTCGTCGTTGCCATTTGCTGAAAACCCGGTCGACGGGCGCACCGCCTGCAAACCCCAAAAATGCCCTCGGGGCAATGAGGCATTTTTTATTAAATAAGTCGACTAAGTAAATTGCCAGCGACCGATATCAACGGCAAACACGCACAATCTGGTTGCCGACGATCTGAATCGGGCAGCTTTGCCTGACAACCGGCACTTCGGGGCGCGGCTGCGGCACAATCCGACGATCCTGCTCGCGGTATTGCTGCTGCTGTTGCTGGAACTGCTGGCGTTGAAAGCTGTTGCGCAACTGCTGCAGCTGATTCTGCTGGATCAGCCGGTTGGCGCTGGGGTTGACGGCCTGCGCCGAGGCAGATTGCACCATGCCGGGCAGCGTCGCCGCCAGCAGTGCAGCCGTCAGAACTGTCGAAAGGCGAAGCACCGACATCCGTTCATTCCCGTACAAAACATGACCTCCCTCTATATAGGGCGTTCGTCCCGATCTGCCATGGGCCGGCAAAATCCCATGAGGAAGCGACCGGCCCGCACTTGACAGAAAGATCGATTGGACCGCTCTGTCGGGCGCGGTCTTCGGGCTCAATGGCGGCCGGCTTGAGGCCCCATCATTCAACCTCGCGCAGCCGATACCCCACGCCGGTCTCGGTGGTGATGTAGCGCGGCTGGTCGGGCGACTTTTCGATCTTTTGCCGGAGCTGGCGGACATAGACCCGGAGATACTGCACGTCGGTCGAATCGCCCCACACCTGCTTCAGCAGGAAATGGTGGGTGAGAACCTTGCCGGCGTGCTGCACCAGGATGCGCAATATGTCGTATTCCTTGGGCGACAGCTTGATCTCCTTGCCATCGACCTTGACGATGCGTTTGACTAGGTCGACCGAGAGATCGCCGGTGTGGAACACCGGCTTTTCCCCCTGCTGCTGGAATTTGTGGCGCAGCGCAACACGGATTCTGGCGACCAGTTCGTTCATTCCGAACGGCTTGGTGACATAGTCGTCGGCGCCCAGTTCCAATGCGGCAACGATGCCGGCCTCATCGGTGCGGCTGGACAGGATGACCACGGGAACGTCGAGCCCGTCGTCGCGCCATTTTCGCAACAGATCGTGGCCACCCATGCCGGGCAGGCCGAGATCGAGCAGGATCAGATCCGGCTTTTGCGTGTCGACGAACTCGATCGCGGCCTTGGCGTTGGGTGCCTCGCTGACCGCATAGCCCTGGCTGCCGAGCCCGACGCGCAGCAGTTTGCGGATCGGCGGCTCGTCATCGACCACCAGTATGCTGACGTTGGAAGTTGTCATGCCGGATCACCAGACGTTTGCCCGTCCGCACTCTGTTCGTCCATGCCGGGCGATTGTGCCGGCCTCGGCATGCGGATGGTGAAAACGGCGCCCGGCCGGTCGCCGCGGTTCGCCGCCGTGATCGTGCCGCCCATCGCCTCGATGAAGCCGCGGCAGATCGACAGGCCGAGCCCGGTGCCGGCCTGGACCTGGTCACGCTTGCGCACGCGGTAGAAGCTGTCGAAGATCCGCTCGAGGTCGGCGGGTGGAATGCCCGGTCCCTCATCCATGATCTGCAGCACGATGGAGCCATTGTCGACCCAGCCCTGCACACGGATGGTTGACCCCGGCGGCGCGTATTTTGCGGCGTTGTCGAGAAGGTTGAACAGTGCCTGCTCGAACAGGACGGGATCGAGCCTCAGCATCGGCAGGTCGGCCGGAATGTCGATCTCGGTCTTGTGTTCGGCAATGATCTTGCGCGCCCGCTGCAAGGCAGAGCCAACGACATCGCCGACATAATGGAGGGCGAAATTCGGCTCCATGGCTCCGGATTCGATCTTGGTCATGTCGAGCAGGTTGGCGATGAAGCGGTTCAGCCGTTCGGATTCATCGAGCACGGTGGTCAGCAACTCGGCCCGATCGTTTTCGGGCAATGAGGGTGCATATTCCCGCAGCGTTCCGGCCGCGCCCATGATGGCCGCAAGCGGCGTCTTCAAATCATGCGAAATCGACGTCAGCAGCGCTGAGCGCAGCCGATCAGCCTCGGCCGCCAGCTTGGCGCGGTCGACATCGGCGACCAACTGGATGCGCTCGATGGCGACTGCCGCCTGGTCGGCCAGCGCATCGAGCAGGCGCTGCTGCTCAGGCGTCAGCAACGGCCCCTGCTTGTCGTTGTCGAGGCCGACGACGCCGATGGCCGTGCGGCCCGTGCGCAAGGGCAGATAGAGGCGCTTGGCGCCGGGCAGCGTGTCGGCGCCACGGCCTGCGGCACGGTTGTGCTCCCAGGCCCAGCGGGCGGCGGCGATGTCGGCCTCGGCCAGTGTGTCGTCGGGCGGATAGCCGGCCTTGACGGTGATCGTGCCGTCCTCCGGCAGCAGCAGCACCACGCGCAGCTTCAGCATCGAGGCGATCTGGAAGGCGGTGGCCCACAGCACGTCATCGAGCGTACCGGCGCCGGCGAGTTTCTTGGAGAATAGGTAGATATCCTCCGTTGCCCGGGCCCGAGACCGGGCGGCGACCGCCTCGCGCTGCACGCGTGCCGTCAGATTGCTGGCGATGACGGCAACGACGAGAAAGACCGCGAGCGCCACGATGCTTTCGGGATCCCGGATCGTCAGCGTGTAGCGCGGTTCCAGGAAAAAAAAGTTGAAGGCAAGGGCACTGACGAGACAGGCGTACAGAGCCGGCCACAGACCGCCGGTCACCGCTGACGTCAGCACCCCGATCAGAAAGATGATCGCGAGATTGCGAACGTCGAGAAACTGGTCGAGAATGGCCGCGAAGCCGAGCGAGCCGGCAACGAACGCCGTGGCCTTGAGATAGGGCCAGATATCAAACTGCCACTGCTCGTCCGCTGTCTTGACGTTTCGCGAGGCCGCGTCGTTGCCGCGCTCGTTTCCCGAAATGACATGGACGCTGATGTCGCCGGCGTTGCGGATCAGATCGTAGGTGAGCGATCCCTCGATCAGTTCGCGCCAGCGCGAACGGGTCGGCCTGCCGACGACGATATGGGTGAAGTTGTTCGCGGTGGCGTGGCGCACGATATCCTGGGCGACGTTCTGGCCCGGTATGGTCGTCACCTCGGCGCCGAGCTGCTCGGCCAGGCGCAACAGCGTCGCCAACCGGTCCTTGTCCTCCTCCGACATGGCGGCCGAACGCGGCGTGTCGACATGCAGCGCCGTCCAGGGGGCGCGCAGCCGGTCGGCCAACCGGCGCGCATAGCGGATGCGGGCGGCTCCGCCCGGACGTGCGTCGACGCAGACGAGCACCCTTTCGCCCGCCGCCCACGGGCCCTGGATGGCGTGCGACTGCATGTGGTTGAGCAGCTGCTCGTCGACGCGCTGGGCAGTGCGGCGCAGCGCCAGTTCGCGAAGCGCCGTCAGATTGCCGGGCGAGAAATAGTTTTCGACCGCACGCTGGGCGGTGTTGGGGAAATAGACCTTGCCTTCCTTCAACCGCTTGATCAGGTCGTCGGGCGTGAGGTCGATGATCTCGATGTCGTCGGCTTGGTCGATGATGGAATCGGGGACCGTTTCACGCACCCTGACGCGGGTGATCTGCGCCACGACGTCGTTCAGGCTCTCGACATGCTGGATGTTGAGCGTGGTGTAGACGTCGATGCCGCGTGTCAGTATTTCCTGGACGTCGAGATAGCGCTTAGGGTGGCGGCTGCCCGGCGCGTTGGTGTGGGCGAGCTCGTCGACGAGCACGAGGGCGGGGCGACGGGCGAGGATGGCGTCGATGTCCATCTCGTCCAGCACGCGGTCCTTGTAGCTGACCTTCTGGCGCGGGATGACCTCGTAGCCGTCGACCAGCGCAAGGGTTTCTTTACGGCCGTGGGTTTCGACGATGCCGATCACCACGTCGACGCCGTCGGCCAGCCTGGCGCGGCCGGCCATCAGCATCTCGTAGGTTTTGCCGACACCGGGTGCTGCGCCGAGAAATATCCGCAGACGGCCGCGCTCTTCCCGTTCCGCATGCTCGAGCAGTGCGTCCGGAGAGGGTCTGTTGTCGTTGCTTCTGTCGTCCGGCATCAGGCTCGATCATGAACGGCGCCGGGGATGGTGTCGATCCCCGACGCCAGGCTTCAAAGACTGTCTCTCACTTGGTATCGTCCAGCGCCAGGTTGAGCGCCAGCACATTGACGACCGGCTCACCGAGGAAGCCGAGTTCGCGGCCTTCGACGTGGCTGTCGACAAGCGCCTTGATGCTGGCCTCGTCGATGCCCCTGGCCTTGGCCACCCGAGCGACCTGGAAATAGGCGGCCTCGGGGCTGATGTCGGGGTCAAGGCCGCTGCCTGAGGTGGTGACCAGATCGATCGGCACCGGCTGGTCGGGGTTTTCCGCCTTCAGTTTTTCGGCGTCGCCCTTGATGCGGTCGATCAGCTTGGGGTTGGTCGGGCCGAGATTGGAGCCGCTTGAGGCGGCGGCGTTGTAACCGTCGCCGGCAGCCGACGGGCGGCCATGGAAATACTTGTCGCCGGCAAAGCCCTGGCCGATCAGCAAGGAACCGATCACCTTGCCGTCCTTTTCGATCAGGCTGCCATTGGCCTGGTGCGGAAACAGCGCCTGCGCGATGCCGGACATACCCAGCGGATAGATCAGGCCGGTCAGCACGGTGAAAAAGACAATCATGACGATTGCGGGTCTTATCTGGGTGAGCATGAAATTGGGTCCTTAAGCGAGGCCGAGGCCGGTGACGATCATATCGATCGCCTTGATGCCGACGAACGGGACGATGATGCCGCCGAGGCCGTAGACGAGCAGGTTGCGGCTGAGCAGGGCGCCGGCGCCGATGGCGCGGTATTTGACGCCTTTCAGTGACAGCGGGATCAGCGCGATGATGATCAGCGCGTTGAAGATGATCGCCGACAGAATGGCGCTCTGCGGCGTCGCCAGATGCATGACGTTGAGCGCCTGCAGCGGGCCGGTCATCTGCCCCGGCGCGACGTAGAAGACGGCGAACATGGCCGGGATGATGGCAAAGTATTTGGCAACGTCGTTGGCGATCGAGAAGGTGGTCAGCGAGCCGCGCGTCATCAGCAGCGCCTTGCCGATCTCGACGATCTCGATCAGCTTGGTCGGGTCGCTATCGAGGTCGACCATGTTGCCGGCCTCGCGCGCGGCGACCGTGCCGGTGTTCATGGCGACGCCGACATCGGCCTGGGCAAGGGCCGGCGCATCGTTGGTGCCGTCGCCGCACATGGCGACCAGCTTGCCCTTGGCCTGTTCGTCGCGGATCAGCTTCAGCTTGTCCTCGGGCGTGGCCTGGGCAAGGAAGTCGTCGACGCCGGCTTCGGCGGCGATCGCGGCCGCAGTCATCGGATTGTCGCCAGTGATCATCACGGTACGGATGCCCATCTTGCGCAATTCCGCGAAACGCTCGCGAATGCCGCCCTTGACTATGTCCTTGAGGTGGACGACGCCGAGCAGCCGCCCGTCGCGTTCGACCGCCAGCGGCGTGCCGCCCGCCTTGGCGATCTCGTCAGCGATCGCCTGCAGGTCGCGCAGCGTTTCCGTGGCCGGCCTTGCACCATGGCTGACCGATGTCGCCTGGCTGACATGGGCAAGCACGGAATCGACCGCACCCTTGCGGATCGAAGAGCCATCGATGTCGACACCGCTCATGCGGGTCTGCGCTGTGAAAGGCACGAAGGTGGCATGCAATGTCGCCATGTCGCGGGCGCGGATGGCGTATTTCTCCTTGGCCAGCACGACGATCGAGCGTCCCTCAGGCGTCTCGTCAGCGAGCGAGGCCAGCTGTGCGGCGTCGGCCAGTTCCTGTTCGGTGACGCCTTTGACCGGTCGGAATTCCGTCGCCTGGCGGTTGCCGAGCGTAATCGTGCCGGTCTTGTCTAGGAGCAGCGTGTCGACGTCGCCGGCGGCCTCCACGGCACGACCGGACATGGCCAGCACGTTGAAGCGCACCAGGCGGTCCATGCCGGCAATGCCGATGGCCGACAGCAGCGCGCCGATGGTTGTCGGTATCAAGGTGACGAACAGCGCGACCAGCACGGTCACCGGGATATAGCCGCCGGAATAGGAGGCAAAGCTCGGGATCGTCGTGGTGGCGAGCACGAAGATCAGCGTCATGCCGACGAGCAGGATGTTGAGCGCGATCTCGTTGGGTGTCTTCTGGCGCGCGGCACCCTCGACCAGCGAGATCATGCGGTCGAGGAAGGTGTGGCCGGATGCGGCTGATATGCGCACGCGGATCCAGTCGGACAACACCTGGGTGCCGCCAGTGACGGCCGAGCGGTCGCCGCCGGATTCGCGGATGACGGGTGCGGACTCGCCGGTGATCGCCGCCTCATTGACCGAGGCCACGCCTTCGATCACTTCGCCGTCGGACGGGATGATGTCGCCGGCTTCCACCAGCACGATGTCGCCGATCTTCAGGCTGGTTCCGGGCACCAGCCTGAATTTGGAGCGGTCCTCGCCGGCAAGCAGCTTGGCCTGTGTCTCGGTGCGCGCCTTGCGCAGCGAGTCGGCTTGCGCCTTGCCGCGGCCTTCGGCAACGGCTTCGG
The DNA here is from genome assembly GCF_053714375.1 of Mesorhizobium sp. ArgA1. Lineage (NCBI taxonomy): Bacteria > Pseudomonadati > Pseudomonadota > Alphaproteobacteria > Hyphomicrobiales > Phyllobacteriaceae > Mesorhizobium > Mesorhizobium sp. ArgA1. The sequence goes on along the minus strand of NZ_JBSKBQ010000001.1, from coordinate 911,597 downwards.
CGAAGTTGGCAAACAGCACGGTGAACCACAACCAGATGATGATCTGCAGGGTGAAGGCGAAATCGCCGCCGCCGCCGACGAGGTCCTTGACGAACAGCACGGTGGTGAGCAGCGAGACGACGGCGACGACGAACATCACTGGATTCCTGACCAGGGTGCGCGGGTCGAGCTTGCGGAAAGCGCCGCCAATGGCGGGCACCAGGATGCGGGCATCCATGATGCTTGCGGATTTGGGCTGGCTCATTTTTGGGATCCTGTATCGGTGATGTTGGACGGCGCCGGGTGTTCGGTCTTCGGCAACAGGTGCGGAAGGCCGGTGGCCAGCAGCCACAGCACGGTCAGCACGGCGGCCATGCCGAGAAAGGTTGAAAGCGTCGGGAAAGGACGAGGCTTCTCGTCCCTTCCGTTATCGTCGGGCGCTCCGCTACCGGGCGGGTGATGATCGTGCCGACGTATGTCGCTGAAGCGGGGCATCTCAGAAAGTCTGTCCGTGGACCAGCGCCAGGTGCTCGACGATCGGGCCGACGGCGAGCGCCGGGAAGAAGGTGAGGCCGCCGACGATGATGATGACACCGACAAGCAGTCCGACGAACAGTGTGCTGTCGGTCGGGAAGGTGCCGGCGGAGGCGGGCGCCGACTTCTTCGCTACCAGCGAGCCTGCAATGGCGAGTGCCGGAATGATGACCAGGAAGCGGCCCATCAGCATACCGATGCCGATGGTGATGTTGTACCAGGGCGTGTTGCCAGAAAGGCCGCCAAAGGCCGAGCCGTTGTTGGCTGCCGCCGAGGTGTAGGCGTAGAGAACCTCGGCGAAGCCGTGCGGGCCGCCATTGGCGATCGAGGCTACGGCGCTCGGCAGGACGACCGCGATCGCGGTGAAGATGAGCATAGCCAGCGGTAGGCACAGGATCGCCAGCATCGCCATCTTGACCTCCTTGGCCTCGATCTTCTTGCCGAGATATTCCGGCGTGCGGCCGACCATCAGTCCGGCGACGAAGACGGCGATCACGATGAACATAAGGATGCCGTAGAAGCCGGCGCCGACGCCGCCGACGATGACCTCACCGAGTTGCATGTTGATGAGCGGGATCATGCCGCCAAGCGCGGTGAAACTATCATGCATGGCGTTGACGGCGCCGCAGGAGGCGGCGGTGGTGATGACCGCGAACAGCGCCGAGGCGGCGATGCCGAAGCGCGTTTCCTTGCCTTCCATGTTGCCGCCATTGATGCCCAGTGCATGCACCAGCGGATTGCCGGCGGCTTCGGCCCAGTAGCAGACGATGACGCCGGCGAGGAACAGCACGCCCATCGAGGCCAGGATCGCCCAGCCCTGGCGCTGGTTGCCGACCATGCGGCCAAACACGTTGGTCAGCGCGGCGCCGAGAGCGAAGATCGTCAGCATCTGGAGGAAGTTGGAGATCGCGTTGGGGTTCTCGAAAGGATGCGCGGCATTGGCGTTGAAGAAGCCGCCGCCATTGGTGCCGAGCATCTTGATGGCGATCTGCGAGGCGACCGGGCCGAGCGCGATCGTCTGCTTGGCACCTTCCAGCGTGGTGGCGTCGACATACGGGCCCAGCGTCTGCGGGATGCCCAGCCAGACATAGACGAGCGTCAGCACGATGCAGGCCGGCAGGAGCACATAGAGCGTGCAGCGGGTGAGATCGACCCAGAAATTGCCGATCGACTTGCCCGACGCGCGGGCGAAGCCGCGGATCAACGCGACGGCGATGGCGATGCCGACCGCGGCAGACATGAAATTCTGCACCGTCAGGCCGGCCATCTGCACGAGATAGGACATCGTGCTTTCGCCGCCGTAATTCTGCCAGTTGGTGTTGGTGACGAAGCTGACGGCGGTGTTGAAGGCGAGGTTGGGCTCGACAGCGGTCATGCCCGCCGGATTGTAAGGCAAGACGCCTTGCAGGCGCTGCAGGACATAAAGCACCAGGAAGCTGGCGAGGCTGAAGAAGATGATGCCTGCCGCATAGGTCGTCCAGTACTGCTCTTCGCGTTCGCTGGTTCCAGAGATGTGGTAGAGGCCGCGTTCAACCGGACCAAGTATGGGCGAGAGAAAGGTGCGATCGCCGTTGAAGACGCGATACATGTAGCCGCCGAGCGGCTTCACGAGCAAAACGACGATCCCACAATAGACGAGGATCTGTATCCATCCGTTCAGTGTCATGAGAATAGCTTTCCGTGCCTTGCACCCAGGAGCGATCAGAAGCGTTCTGGGCGAACGAGGGCGTATGTCAGGTAGACGAGCAGGAGCAAGGTCACGCCGCCACCGAGGATGTAATCGACAAGCATGGTGGGGTCCTTCCGTCTAAAGCGCGTCGCAGGCTTTGATGTAGGCGAGGGAAAGGGCGAAAAACAAAACGCCGATCCCGATGACGACAATGTCCATTCTTGTTGTTCCTTGCTGCTGCTTGTACTTGAGCGTCATTGATAGCGGCCAGAAATTCCATGAAAACGATCCGCCGTTTCCCTGGGGATCACGGCGTACGGAGCGTTTTGCTTGGCACGGAATATGGACCCGATCGCCATAAACGTTCGAGACGGGGCCGGGAGGAAAGATATAAAATTCCTATAAAGATTTCGGGCCAATGTGGTCGCAGAAGCCTCTTGCGGTGGCGCCGTCTTTCGAAACAATGAGCGCATCAGACGAGGGAAACAGATGCTCGACATGGCTCCATCGAAACAGGCGTCCACCTGGCTTTCCGCCCTTGCGCGGGCGCTGGAAGCTGATGACGCCGAGGCCGCCGCCAACCTGTTCGTCAACGACTGCTACTGGCGCGATCTGCTCGCCTTCACCTGGAACATCACGACGATGGAAGGCCGGGACGCCATCCGCGACATGCTGAAGACGACGCTGGCGACGGCGAAGCCCTCGCACTGGAACCTGTCGGGCGAAGCGACGTCGGATGAAGGTACTGTCGAGGCGTGGTTCACCTTCGAAACCTCGGTCGCGCGCGGCGAAGGGATCTTGCGCCTCAAGGAGGGCCGCTGTCGGACGCTGTTTACGGCGATGCGTGAGCTCAAGGGGTTCGAGGAACAAAAGGGTCCGGCGCGGCCGCTCGGCATCCGCCACAAGGCCGATCCTGAACGCGAGACCTGGGCGGAGGCGCGGGCGCGCGAAGCGCGCGATCTCGGCGCCACCGAGCAGCCCTATTGCCTGGTCATCGGTGGCGGGCAGGGCGGCATCATGCTCGGCGCGCGGCTAAGGCAGCTCGGCGTGCCCACCATCGTCATCGAGAAGAATGCGCGGCCCGGCGATTCCTGGCGCAACCGCTACCGCTCGCTCGTGCTGCATGACCCGGTCTGGTACGATCATCTGCCCTACATTCCGTTCCCCGAGAACTGGCCAGTGTTCACGCCCAAGGACAAGATGGGCGACTGGCTGGAGATGTATGCCAGGGTGATGGAGCTCAATTACTGGGTCGCCACCAAATGCATCAGCGCCACTTACGACGAGGCCGAAAAAGTCTGGACGGTCGTGGTCGACCGCGTTGGCCGGCACATCACCCTGAAGCCCAAGCACATCGTCTTTGCTACTGGCGCCTATGGACCGCCGCGGCAGATCGCGCTGCCCGGCTCAGAGGCCTTCAAGGGCGAGCTCCTGCATTCCAGCCAATACTCCAGCGGCAAAAAACTTCGCGGCAAAAAGGTTGCTGTGATCGGCGCGGCAAGCTCCGGGCACGATGTCAGCGTCGACCTCTGGGAGAGCGGCGCCGATGTCACCATGATCCAGCGCTCGCCGACGACGGTGGTGAAATCCGATACGCTGATGGAGGTCGGTTTCGAGATCTTTTCCGAGAAGGCTTTGGCGCGCGGCATCAGCACCGACAAAGCGGACCTGATCGTCGCATCGACGCCGTTCGCGCTGGTGCCAAAGGGCCAACGGGATCTCTACGAGGTGATCAAGGAACGCGACGCGTCGTTCTACGATCGGCTGCGCGCTGCCGGCTTCGCCATCGATTTCGGCGACGACGAGACCGGGCTGTTGATGAAGGCCTACCGCACCGGCTCCGGTTACTACATCGATGTCGGCGCCTGCGAGCTGATCATCAAGGGCGAGATCAAGGTGAAGAGCGGCGTCGGCATAAAATCACTGGCACCGAGCGGTATCCTGTTCGACGACGGCAGCGAGTTGGCGGTCGATGCGATTATCTCGTGCACCGGCTATCAGTCGATGAACGAGACGGTGGCGGCGATCGTCTCGCGCGAGGTCGCCGACAAGGTCGGGCCGTGCTGGGGCCTCGGCTCTGGCGTGAAGGGCGATCCCGGCCCGTGGCAGGGCGAACTGCGCAACATGTGGAAGCCGACGGCGCAGGACGCGCTGTGGTTCCACGGCGGCAATCTGGCGCTGTCGCGATTTTACTCGAAGTATATGGCGTTGCAGATCAAGGCGCGGATGGAGGGGATTGCGACGCCGGTGTTTGGGGCGGTGAGTAATTCACAGCGGTGACGCTGCCGATCTCCCCCCTTGAGGGGGAGATGTCGCCGAAGGCGACAGAGGGGGTCGCCGCGCGTGGAGCGCTAACCCTCATCTGCAGTAAGGAAGTCGCGTCCAGTCGAACCGACCCCCTCTGGCCTGCCGGCCATCTCCCCCTCAAGGGGGAGATTAGCTGTGCCCGAAATGCCTCGCCGCCACCTCGACATGCGTATGGCCGGCATGCGGCTCGAATCTGTCCGTCTCGTTGTGATCGGCTGCCTCGTTCGGACACCAGATACCGCCGATAACGATGCCGTCCGAAGTAAGCCGCTGGTCGGCGACAAGCGCGGCCCCGACCGCATCGACGAAAGTGAAACGTCCCTGCCGCAGCCTGAGTACCGCGACATCGCCCGCGCCGCCTACCTTAAGCGTGCCAAGCTCCGGCCTGGCGATCGCCTCAGCCGGGCGTTGCGTCGCCGCTCGCAGCACTTCGATCAGCGGCATGCCAAGCGCCATCAGCTTCGACATGCAGACGAGAATGTCGAAGGCTGGACCGTCGACGCAATAAAGATGCACGTCGCTTGAGATGACGTCGGGCGCCAGACCCTCTGCCAGCATTGCCTTCGCGACGGCGAAGTCGAACGAGCCCATGCCGTGGCCGATGTCGAAGATGACGCCGCGTTCGCGCGCCAGATACATGTCCGGCCGCACCGCGCCCGAGGCGAAGACCGGCGCGTTGGGGAACGGCCGGTAGCAGTGGGTGAGGATATCCCCGCGGCGCAGGCGCGGCAGCACTTCGGAGCGACCGGGCGGCGGCTCGTCTATATGCGCCATCAGGGGCAGGGCGGCCTGGTCGGCGGCTTCGAGCGCGAGGTCGACCGGCGCAATGCCGCTGGTGCCGCCGGCATGCTTGCCGGAGCGCACTTTCACGCCAACGACGACATCGGCGTGCTCGCGCACCGCAGCCACCGTCTCGCGCGGTTCGCAGAGCCTGAGATCACTGCATTCGCCGACCGAGACCGTCTGCGAAAAGCCGAAAATGCCGGCGAAGGAGATGTTGACATAGGCCAGGATGCGCACCTTCGAGCGCTCGATGACATGGCGGCGAAAGCCGAGGAAATTGCCGGCGCCAGCACTGCCGGCATCGATGAAGGTGGTGGTGCCGCTCTTGGCCGCCAGGCGGTCGGCGTCGACGCCGAGCGAGGTGCCGCCCCAGTAGACATGGCTGTGCAGGTCGATGAGGCCGGGGGTGACGATGCAATCGCGGGCGTCGACGACCTGCGTGGCGTGCTCGGCATCGATGGCCGCCTCGATGGCCGCGACGCGGTCACCCGCGATGGCGACATCACGCACGGCGTCCAGGCCCGAGGCCGGATCGATCAGGCGGCCGCCCTTGATCAGGAGATCGAACTGCATCGGGGACTGCCTCCGTATCTGGTCTTAGTATGTGTAGCGATCAAACCGGCCGGTAGGCGACGGCTTCGACCTCAATCTTGATGTCGATCATCAGTCGCGATTCGACCGTGGTGCGGGCCGGCGGATCTTTCGGAAAGTGCCTGGCGTAAACCGCATTGAAAGCACCGAAATCGCGTGCGTCCTCGAGCCAGACCGTGGTCTTGACGACATCGTCCATGGTGCAGCCGGCCAGCGCCAGTGCCGCCTCAACATTCTGAAGCACCTGCTCCGTCTGTTCCGTAATGCCGCCCTTGACCACGATGCGGTCGGCATCGACCGGCACCTGGCCGGAAATATAGACAAAATCGCCGGCGCGCACCGCCGGCGACAGCGGCACATGCGATGTTCCAAAACACTCTTTGGGCAAGGGAAACTCCTGTTCAAAATGGCGGGTCGCGCCCCGTTTTCGCCGACCGCTCTACGCCTGTCCCCGTGATCCTCATAGGGGCGTTTTGGGAATGCAAGATTTTTCCAGATGCGTGTTGCTTTATCAAAGGACGGCCAGCATCTTGCGCCTCGCATTTTCCCGACAGGAGATTTTTTGAATGACCTTCGACAAGAACCCGTTCCCGGAAGGCGACGCCGATCGTCATGCGCTGTGGGAAATGCTGGTGCGGCGCGACATCGACGCCTTCATCGGCCAGGATTGGTCGATGGTCGAGGACGATTTCATTGAAGAGAGCTTCTTTGGCATGCATGCGCATTTCCTGAGCGATGCCGATTCCTGGCGGCTGCAATTCCCGTCGCTTGGCGTCTATCGCGACGAATGGCTGCGGCAAGCCAAGGAGACGGCGGCGACCAAATTCGCCGAGCCGCTGCGTGAGGCGCTGTTTCGCGTCACCAACATGCGTGACATCGACGTCGACGGCGAGCGCGCCGTGCTGCACAAGAAGTTCAATGGTTCAGTGGCCAAGGCCGACGGGAGCGTCGACAGGCTGAAATGGCAGACGCTGTATTTCTGCAGGAAGGTGGCGGGCCGCTGGAAGATCGCCGGCTTCGTCGGCTATATGCCGCATCCCCTCGGGAACTGAGGCACGCCCCTCGCTGTAGGATCGGGTTAGTGCCGGCCCTCGCGCACAAACACGCGCGCTTCCCGAGCGGCGGCGGAAAACGCCCGGCGCGCCGTGCCGACCGCGCGACGCTGCTCCATCGCATCCATCATCGCTTTCAGCGCGGAGCGGTATTTCGGGCCGCGCTGTTCGTCCGGCCACCCGTCGACCAGCAGGGAGGCTGCCTGGACCGTTCCGGTAACGGTCAGACCGCTACCTTCGCTTTCGATGGCCACGGGTACGTCGAATTGTTCATCACGCATTGACGCTACTCCTGGAACTCAACTCTTTGTTTTACGCAATTCCGGACGGAAAACCGCTTACACTTTTCCTGGAATTGCTCTGACTTGAAGACAGTCGAAACGGCGCAATCCGCGGTTCGTTCCACAGGGCTAGCGGGAGCGGTGGTCGAACACGACTGCCATGGTCTTACCAATCGCCGCCATGACGATGAGTTCGACCAGATCGTCGTCGCTGTCGATACAGGTGGGATCCATGCGGCGGATGGCGTCCAGCGCCGCCCTTGTCGAGACGGTATCGCCGGCGCGGAATTTGGAAAGCGCAGAGGAAACAAGGTTCTGGGCTGTCAGGTCGATGACAGGTACGCTTGCTTCAACGTTCATTGGCTTCCTCCTGCCAAGAACCCTCTCCCGCAGGAATGATACGCCGAACACCGGCGCACGCCAGCGGAATCGTGGTCCGACCAGATTGCCGAGAGGGCACATTTGCGTGTTTGATAAGGTCCAGCCAACAGCGTCCAGGACCAGCCCGGAAATGAAACTGTACTTCAGCCGCAATCCCAATCCCCGCCTCGCCGTTGCGACGGCACGTCATCTGCAGGCCAAGGTCGAGTTTGAGTTCGCGGCACCCATGGCGCCAGGTCAGGCCGAGCGGTTCCGACCGCTCAATCCCAATCTTACCCTGCCGACATTGGCATGGCCGGGCGGCAGCCTCTGGGAGGCCGACGCCATAGCCTGCCTGCTGTCGCGCGCGGCGGGTTCGGATTTCTGGCGCAGCGGCGACGACCAGCCGGACATGATCCGCTGGCTGAGCTGGGGCAAGGAGAATTTCGTCAGGGCCTGCGACACCGTGCATTTCGAGCGCGGCACCAAGCAGCGCTACGGGATTGGCCCGATCGACCAGGGCAAGGTCGAGGACGGGCTGGCGGAGTTCCGCATTGCGGCAGCGATCCTTGAGGTGGAGCTTGCCCGGCGGCAATGGCTGGTCGGCAGCTCGCTTTCTTATGCCGATTTCCGCATGGCAACCTTCCTGCCCTTCAACGATGTCGCGGGCTTGCCGCTGGGTGAATATCCCTCTGTCTTCGCCTGGTATCGCCGGCTCGAAGCCATCGACGCCTGGCGCGATCCCTTCGACGGGCTGGAAGCGCCGCATCTGCCGCCGGTGATATCAGCTTGATGCGCCTTTCTGCGGCGGCAGGCGGTCTGATGTGTGGCGCTTCGGCAGCATAGGTGTGGAACAGCGAGCCTGTTGCCTTGGCGCGCTCGACGGCTTGCGGTCAGGTTGATAAGCCCTCTCCTCAAGGAGAGTCGTGACATGACCGTAGCCATCGAGATGGGACAGACGACGGCGGGTGCGCCGGCGGCGCTCGACCTTGAGGAGCTGCTGGCGACCCGGCTTCTGGTGCAGGGCAATTCCGGCTCCGGCAAATCGCACCTCTTGCGCCGGCTCCTGGAGCAGAGCGCGCCCTGGGTGCAGCAGACCATCATCGACCCCGAAGGCGATTTCGTCTCGCTGGGCGACCACTACGGTCATCTGGTCATCGACGCCGAGGAGCATACGGAGCGCGGCCTGCAGGCGGCCGGCGAGCGGGCACGCATCCACCGCGTCTCCACTGTGCTCAATCTCGAAGGGCTGGATGCCGAGAACCAGATGCGGCGCGCCGCCGCCTTTCTCGGCGGCCTGTTCGAGGTCGCGCGCGAGCATTGGTACCCGATGCTGGTGGTGGTCGACGAGGCGCAATTGTTCGCGCCCGCGGTGGCCGGCGAGGTGTCGGACGAAGCGCGAAAGCTCTCGCTCGGCGCGATGACCAATCTGATGTGCCGCGGCCGCAAGCGCGGCCTTGCCGGAATCATCGCCACGCAGCGGCTGGCCAAGCTCGCCAAGAATGTCGCGGCGGAAGCCTCCAATTTCCTCATGGGCCGCACTTTCCTCGATATCGACATGGCGCGCGCGGCCGACCTTTTGGGCATGGAGCGGCGGCAGGCGGAAGCGTTTCGCGACCTGGAACGCGGCCAGTTCATGGCGCTCGGACCGGCGCTGTCGCGCCGTCCGCTCGGCGTGCGCATCGGCCAGACCGAGACCAGTCCGCGCAACGGCACGCCGCGGCTGATGGCGATGCCGGAATCGGCGCTTGAGGACGCCCGCGCGATCATCCTGGCAGCGCCGCCGCCCGAGACGATGCGCGCACCACGCCGGGTGGCGTCGCCGGACCTGCTCGACCAGTTGATGGCGGCGAAGTCGGCGGCGCTGGACATCCGCCCAGAACCGGCGGAGCCGGCGGTGAGCGCCGAGGATCTGGCCGAGCGGCGTGAGCGCGTCGATCGTGTGCTGCGCGCCATCCTTGCGCAGCCTGATGCGGGTTTTCGCGTTATCGGTGTGCTCTATCAGGAGTTCGTGGTTCGCTGCCGCATCGAAGGCCTCGCCTCGGTGGTGCCGGACCTCTCCGAATTCCGCCGCATGCTGACGCGCGCGCGCGCCGGACTTGGCGCCGATATGGCAGGCGACGATGCCTGGCAAGATGTTTCGGTCCGCGCATCGCTGTTGCCCGAGGACATGCAAGGCGTGTTCATGATGATTGCGCGCGCCGCCAAGGAGGGCTGGCCGTGCCCGAGCGACGCAGCCATTGCGCGTGCCTACGGTTCGCATTCGCTGCGCCGGGCCAGGCGGCTGCTCACCTATATCGAGGAGCAGGGCCTGATCGTCTGCCAGCTCGACGGCACCGGCCGGCGCACGGTGACTCTGGTCGAACTCGCCTGGGCGACGGCGCCTGGCGATCCCAATGCCGCGGAGGCGGAGCAGGGGAGTTTGGCGCTGTGAAGCCCGCATTCCAGCCCTTGCTCGTGCACGTGCGATTCTGAACAAGATGTGTTTCGCCGTTCGCCACGCGTCGATTTATGATTGCGCCCGAGAATCGCTGAACGGTTCGGGCAGGAGGGTTGCTCCGGTGCGGTTGAAATCTCTGGCTGTTTTTGTCCTCGGCATCATCGCCGTTGCCGGCATCGCCTTAACGGTGTCGGTCCGGTCCTTTGCCGCGTCGTCGGATATACCGGCATGGCTGCAGGCCCATGTCGGCGATGGCGATGGCGAGATTTCGCAGGTTGTGCTGGATCGGGCACGGGCGCTTTATCAGAACAAGGTCGCGCAGGGCGCGGTCAGGAACGCCTGCTATTTCGCCATGGATGCGACGCGGCCCGGCGATCTCGGCAATGGCGTGCTCGGGCGCCGCTACTACGTCATCTGCGAAGCCAAACAGTCGTTCCGCGCGATTTCGTCAGGGCATGGCGGCGGCCGCAATCTGAAGGGCGTGGTCGATTTCTCCAACGGGAAACGCTGCGCGAAAAACTTCGGCAATGCCTTGGACTCGTCCTTGACGACCGGCGGCGCCTATATGACCTCCGAGGCAAAGACCTCGTTCAAAGGTTTTTACCGCGTCGGCGCAAAAAAGGATCAGGCGCTTATGCGCACCTTCATCCAGTTCGATGGCGAGGGCGAGACGGCGAATGCCAGGCAGCGTGTGATCGGCGGCCACGCGGCGCGGCTGCTGAAGGGAATGTGCCTGCGCAAGAACCCGAACAGCTCATACGCTGACCATGACGGTTACGTGGCGTACGGCAAGCTCGTCGACTATGCCGGAGGCCGCAGCAATGGCTGCACCAGCTGGTCGCCGGCCGATGCCGATCGGATCATTTCGATGGTGAAGGGTAATCCGACGACGCTCTACATCTACCCGGAATCGCGCGACATCGCCGCTGTTGGGAAAGCCGGCGCCTATTGGAACGCGTCCTGCCTGAAGGAGATCGGCAAGCCGAAATTCTGGCCGCGCAAGAGCCTCGAGCCGATCATCGCACAATACAAGAAGGACAATCCGCCACCGCCCCCGCAGTCGCTGCCGATCTGCACCGGATCGTGAGGCAATGCGCACCCGGCTCGGCATTGTCGGCGGCGCGGGCTGGCCGCGCCGCCATCGATTGCGATGGGTGGGCTCTACTGGTTGATTTCAGGCTCGACGAGCTTTGCCAGGTTGCGCAGCGATTCCTGCCAGCCGAGATAGCAGGCCTCGGCCGGAATGAGGTCGGGAATGCCTGCCTGCGTGATATCGAGCTCCGTGCCGACAGAGACTTTCTTCAAGATCACGGTCACTTCGATCTGGCCGGGCAGGTTGAGATCGTCGAACCTGTCGGTGTAGCGCAGGCGCTCGCCGGGGACGAGTTCGAGATATTCGCCGCCGAAGGAATGGCTGCCGCCCGTGGTGAAGTTGCGGAAGGACATCTTGAAGGCGCCGCCGACTTTCGCGTCGAAGCTGTGCACCGTGCAGGTGAAGCCGTTCGGCGGCAGCCATTTCGCCAGCGCATCGGCCTCGATGAATGCGCGGTAGACCTTTTCCGGGCTGGTCGCCAGAACGCGGTGCAAACGTACAGTGCTTGGCATGTCTTCGGTATCCTCTGTGGTTTCGTTGGTGGATGCCCCAAGGACGGGTGGACTTCACCCGGACCGACATGGCCTGTCAAATTTTTGGGCCCTTGGCTGCGGCCTGCCGTCCCGCAATTTTCGAGCGGGCAGTCGCGTCGCGAACGAATTGCATGCATCATCGACAATCTGCCTAAACTTTCGGCATAAGTTTCGCAATATTTATTAAAATCTGTAAAGTCTCGCCTTTAAATTGTATTAGGATCAGCTTATTAGCTTCGCCATGATCTATTAAATGGCGTGCGACGATCTTCTTTGTGTACTATAGGATGATTCCCTGGAACGATGGATCAATTTAAAAGTTGATCCGAAGTGGTCGCTCGGAGATTGTCGAGCAATCAAGGCAGCACGTGCAAGGAGTGTCCGAATGAGCACCGTTCTGAACGCCAAAGGCATTCCGCTTCCCTACACCGGCGCTTCCACCCACTGGTTTTCGGCGACCGGGGGCGGGCCGCAACTCTACGGCACCTCGGGCAACGATTCCTTCTGGGGCGATACCAGCGTCAGGGTCACCATGTATGGCGGCGCGGGCGACGACTATTACCATCTCTATTCGACGATCAACAAAGCGGTCGAGCTGCCGGGCGAGGGTATCGACACGATCGACACCTGGATGAGCTACAAGCTCCCCGACAATTTCGAGAACCTCGTCGTCACCGGCGCCAATCACTACGCGTTCGGAAATTCGCTCGACAACATCATCAAGGGCGGCACCAGCAGCCAGACGTTCGACGGCGGCCTGGGCAACGACGTACTGATCGGCGGCGGCGGCGCTGACACCTTCATCATCACCAAGGGCCACGGCAGCGACCTGATCACGGATTTCGGCGCGGACGACACCATTCGCCTCAATGGCTACGACTTCATGTCGTTCGACGCCGTCAAGGCGCACATGATGCAGGCGGGAGCGAACGTTGCGCTGACCCTCGGATCCGACGAGGTGCTGGTGTTCAACAACACCACCATCGACAAGCTGCAGCCCGGCCAGTTCGAACTGCCGGTCGACAAGTCCGGCATGACGCTGTCATTCTCCGACGACTTCAACACGCTGAACCTTCACAATAGCCAAGGCGGCACGTGGGACACCAACTTCTGGTGGGGCGCGCCGAACGGCAGCACGTTGACCCAGAACAACGAGCTGCAGTGGTATATCGACGCCAATTACGCGCCGACGAGTTCGGTCCACCCGTTCAGCGTGGCAAACGGCGTGCTTACCATCACCGCGGCGCAGGCGCCGGCGGACATCAAGCCGCTGATCAACAACTACGAATACACCTCCGGGCTCCTGACCACACACGACTCCTTCTCGCAGACCTATGGCTATTTCGAAATGCGGGCCGACCTGCCCGAAAACACCGGGGCCTGGCCGGCTTTCTGGCTGCTGCCGGAAGACGGCTCGTGGCCGCCGGAGCTGGATGTCGTGGAAATGTACGGCCAGAACCCGAACCAGCTCCTGATGACCGCGCACACGAATCAGACGGGGCAGCACACCACGGTCTCGTCGACGGTGAATGTTTCGGACACCGCCGGCTTCCACACCTATGGCCTGCTGTGGACACCGGACGAGCTGGTGTGGACCTATGATGGCGTAAAGGTCGCCGAAGCGGCGACGCCGTCCGACATGCACAGCCCCATGTACATGCTGGTCGATCTCGCGGTCGGCGGTCAAGCCGGCGCGCCGCCGGACCATCTCGCGACGCCAGCACAGATGAAGATCGACTATATCCACGCCTATACGCTGGACGACGTGCAGCAGAGCCATCTGAGCGCAACAGGCGAGCACGCGGTCTAGATGTCGCGGGAACGCTCGCCGCTCAGGAATGCGGCCATCCGGCCCGCCCTGCGCCCGGTCTTCCTGCGCGCTGTCGCCGATATCGGCGTCTTCTCGTTACTGATCAACATCCTGCTTCTGGTCATCCCGCTCTATCTGCTGCAGGTCTATGACCGGGTGCTGCCCTCCTCCAGCGTCGAGACGCTGCTTTATCTCTCGGTCATGGCGGTTGTTGCGCTCGCCTTCCTCGGCCTGCTGGATGCGGTCCGCGCCATCTACGCGCAGCGTGTTGCGGCTACCGTCGACCAGAAACTGGGTGCGCGGACGTTCGCTGTCTCGCTTGGCGCCAGATATGCCGGCAGCGCGCTGTCGCCGCTGAGCGACCTTGCCACGGCCTGCTCCTTCATCAGGTCGCGCGGCGTGGCGGTATTGTTCGATCTGCCGTTTGCGCCCGTCTTCCTCGCCTTGCTCTATTTCATCCATCCCGTGCTGTTCTGGCTGACGCTCGCAGGCGCCGTGCTTCTGTTTCTCCTGGTCGTGGTCAACCAGCTTGCCATCGGCAGGAACGATGCCATGTCTGCGGAACGCTCTGCCGTGGCCAGCCAGGCGGAGCAGGCCTTCGCCCGCAACACCGACACGCTGCGCGCGATGGGCATGGTGCAAAACGCGGCCGCGGTTTGGGGGCAGCACGTCACTGAGGCGCTGACCCTGCACGACCGTTCCGGAAGCGCCAACGCCATCTTCAGCGCGACATCGCGGTCGCTGCGCATGATGCTGCAGCTGGCGATCCTCGGCGCCGGCGCGTGGCTGGTGCTGCAGGGGCAGATGACCGCCGGCATGATCTTCGCGTCCTCGCTGGTGTCGTCGCGCGCGCTGCAGCCGCTCGACCAGCTGATCGGATCCTGGCGGCAGATCGTCGACGCCAGGCGATGCTGGAAGCGGCTGGACTCCGCGCTTGCCGCGCAACCGGCGCAGGCGCGCAAGCTCGCTTTGCCCGAACCGTCCGGCGCGGTTTCGGTGCAGGATCTTTTCTTCATCGCGCCGAATGCGGCTTTCGGCACAGAGCCCATCCTCAAGCGGCTGAATTTTGCCATCGGCGCCGGCGAAGCGGTGGCGATCGTCGGCCCGAGTGGCGCCGGCAAATCGACGCTGGCGAAATTGCTTGTCGGCGCATCGCAGCCGACCGGCGGCGCGGTCAGGATCGACGGCGCCGATCTGAGGAGCTGGGACGAAACCCAGCTTGGCAGGCATATGGGCTATCTCCCGCAGGAGGTGGAGCTTTTCCCGGGATCGATCGCGCAAAACGTCGCCCGCTTCGACCCCGTTGCCGATGACGCCGCGATCGTCGAAGCGGCCAGGCGCGCCGGGGCGCATGAGCTGATCCTGACGTTGCGCGACGGCTATCAGACCATGATCGGCCCGTCGCACACCGTGCTGTCGGGCGGCGAGCGGCAGCGGATCGGGTTGGCGCGCGCCTTCTTCGGCAATCCCCGCATTCTGGTGCTGGACGAGCCCAACGCCCATCTCGACGGCAGCGGCGAAGCGGCGCTCGAAGCGATGCTGTCAGCCGCGCGAGGCACGGGCGTCACGGCGCTGGTGATCACGCATCGCCCGTCGATCGCCGCGGCCTGCGACCGCGTGATGGTGCTGCGCAACGGCGCGATCGAAGCCTTCGGCCCCGCGAGCGAGGTGCTGCGGCAACCCACGGTCGACAAGGGCGTCGCCGGGAGCGCGGTGGTGACAGGCTCATTCGTGCCGACCGTCCGCCCGCACAGCGTCCGCTTCGGGTCATAGACAATGACTGAGCAGAGCCTTGCCCTCGAAAGCCGACCGCGCACCGACTTCCGGCGCTCGGCCGTTGTCGGTTACGCGGCCATCGCGCTCTTCGCCGGCTGCTTCGGTTATTGGGCGGCGAGCGCGCCGCTCTCTGGCGCTGTGATCACGTCCGGCACGATCTCGGCAACGGGCGGCAACATCCTCATCCAGCACCCGGAAGGCGGCATCATCGAGCGGTTGCTGGTGCATGAGGGCGACCGCGTGCAACAAGGCGAACCGCTGGTCCTCCTCGATCGCACGGCAGCCGAGGCCGACCTCAACCGGCTGACCAGGCAGTCGATCGCGCTCAGGGCGAGCGCGGCGCGGCTGGAAGCGGAGCGAGACGGATCGGACAGGCTGGCGCCGATCGCCGAGGCGGCACCCGCGCCGTTCCAGAGCGATTTCGACAATCTGGTGCACGAACAGCAGAAGGAGTTCGACGCCAGGCTCGCCCGGTTCCGGTCCGAGCAGTCGATCCTGGCGCAGCGCGTCGCCACGCATCGCGAGTCGGCGCTGGGCCTGGACGCGCAGAAACTGGCCATCCAGCAGCAGGCCGATATTGTAAAAAAGGAGCTCGGCATCAAGACCGGGCTGCTCGACAAGGGCCTCACCAACCGCAGCGAATATTCGCAGCTTCTGCGCAGCGAGGCCGATCTGGTCGGCCAGGCCGGCGCGCTGGAGGCGGACCTGGCGGCGACCAGGACACAGATCGTCGAGGCCCAGGCGCAGGTCGAGCGCGCGACCACGCAACGCGTCGAGGAGGCGCTCACCAGGCTCGACGAGGTTCGCACCAATCTGGCCGACATCGGCGAACAGATGACGGCGGCCGAAGCGGTGCTGAAGCGCACGACGATCGAGGCGCCGGCAGCCGGCATCGTGGTGTCGTCGACCTATAATTCCAGGGGCAGCGTGATTGCGCCCGGGCAGAAGATCATGGAAATCCTGCCCACCGCGTCGGGCCTCATCGTCGACGCGAAGCTGCGACCGAGGGACGTGGATCTGGTTCGCGTCGGCCAGCCGGCGAAGCTCAGACTGTCGGCCCTGAACGCGCGCCTCACCCCTGAGGTCCCGGCGACGGTGACACAAATTTCCGCCGACCGGCTGATCGATGAAACCACGCATGAGGCGTATTTCCGCGCCAAACTGAAGATCACGGACAAGCTGCCGCAGGGCGTGAAAGCCGAGCAGCTTTACCCGGGAACGCCGGTCGAGGCGTTTATCAGCACCGGCGACCGGACTTTCTTCGAATATCTGGCACGGCCGATGCTCGATTCGTTCGCGCGGGCGTTCACGGAGCGGTAGGCGGCGGCGCCCCGCCAGACATGCGGCCCGGATGCCTGAGGTGGGTTGGCGTGATGCCGGTCTGCTGGCGGAAGACGCGGCTGAAATGGCCGGCATTGGGAAAGCCGCAGCGGTAGGCGATGTCGCCGATCTGCAGGTCGCTTGCCTCCAGCAACGATTTCGCATGATGCACGCGCAGCGCAAGATAGGCCGCCATCGGGCCGATGCCCAGCTCGGCGCCGAACAGGCGCTCGAGCTGGCGCCGCGACAAATTCAGGCGGCTCGCGATCTCGGTGACCGACAGCGTCTCCTGGAGGTTGCTTTCCATCAGAAGCAAGGCCCGCTTCACTGCGCGGCTTGATGCTGCGGGAAAGAGATCGCCGACGGGCTGTACGTCCCGGCTCGAGCGGATGCGGTCGAGCACCAGGATCTTGGCGGCTTTTTCCGCCGCCTTGCGGCCAATGAACTGCGAGACGAAATGACCGGCAAGGTCGGCTGCACCCGTGCCGCCGGCGCAGGTCGAACGGCCGCGATCGACCGAAAACAGGCTGTCGGCATGGGCGTTCACATCAGGGAACTGGCTGCGGAAGTCCTTGATGTGAAACCAACTCACAGCGGCGCTGTAGCCATCGAGCAGGCCATAGCGCGCGAGCACGAAGCTGCCCGTGCAGAGCGCCGTCAGCGGCACGCCCTTTTGGGCGGCGCGAAGCAGGAAGGCCTCCTTTTCGGAGCTGAGAATGCGGTTGGTGTCGAGCAGGCCGCCGACCACCACGACATTGTCGAACTCCTCCGGATTGCCGATCGCCTTTGTAGGCAGCAATTCGACGCCGCAGCTCGCCCGGATCGGCAGGCCGCGTTCGCCGACGATCTCCCAGTCGAACTCGATCCTGCGGCTGCGGTCGCCCTCATCGCCTGCCAGACGCAGCGTGTCGATGAACAGCGACAGCGGCGACAGGGTGAAATCGCGAACCAAGAGAAACGCAAACCGCCTGGCCATTGTATTCCGGAACTGCCCTCGACTGGATTTGGATATTGTCGCTGATATCTACCGTTTGGCACAGGCGTGCGCGTCATACTCGTCAGGAGCGGCCGCAGGATGTCGGAGATGAGATTGATGACCGCAGCGCTACGATGACATACGGATGGACTAGCGGAATTGATCGGCATGGCACGGCGCGAGAAAAACCCTATCGTGTTTGTGTGATCTGTAGCGCCAGCGGAGCGGAAAATCATGACCCTGACCAATCGCGACATCGTCGAGCTGACGGCATGGCGCCGCAAGCTGCATCAGCAGCCGGAAATCTCGAACGAAGAGGAAAAGACCGCCAGGGAGGTCGTCGCTTTCCTCGCCGATACGGCGCCGGACAAGGTGCTGACCGGCTTGGGCGGTCACGGCGTCGCGGCGGTCTATGACAGCGGCAAGGCAGGTCCGACGGTGCTGTTTCGCTCGGAGATCGATGCGCTGCCGATCCATGAGCTGTCGGGCGTCGAGCATGCCTCGCAGGTGCCGGGAAAATCGCATATGTGCGGCCATGACGGGCATACCGCGATCCTGGCCGCGCTCGGCCGCCAGCTCGGGCGCGAACGGCCAGCGCGCGGCCGCGTCGTCTTGATGTTCCAGCCGGCGGAGGAGACCGGCAATGGCGCGGCCGGCGTCGTCGCCGATCCGCGCTTTGGCGAGATCGCCCCGGATTTTGCCTTCTCGCTGCACAATATGCCCGGCGTGCCGTTCGGTGAGGTCCGCCTCAGGGAAGGCGTGGTCAACTGCGCCTCGCGCGGCATCCGCATCGTTCTGGAAGGCAAGACCGCGCATTCGTCCATGCCCGAAACCGGCGTGTCGCCGATGCTGGCGATTAGCCAGCTGATGCCGGCGCTGCCGGCACTCGGACGCGGCACTTTTGCCGATGACGATTTCAGCATGGTGACCGTCACCCATGCGACGATGGGCGAGGCCGTGTTCGGCATTGCGCCCGGTCATGCCGAGGTGTGGGCGACGCTGCGCACAAGGCGCGACGAGCGCATGGCGGAGCTGGTCAGTGCCGCGGAAGCGCTGGCCGCCAGGATCGCCGGCGAGCATCACCTGTCCGTCCGCTGCGACTATCACGAGATCTTCGTCGCCAGCGTCAACGCAGCCGACGCGGTGGAGCATCTGAACCGCGCGTTGGACGAAGAAGGTGTCGCGCGCAGCGAGGAAGCCCTGCCGATGCGCGCTTCGGAAGACTTCGGCATTTTCGGCCACAAGGCCAGGTCGGCGATGTTCTTCCTCGGCGCCGGCGAGCGCACGCCTTCGCTGCACAATCCCGACTATGACTTTCCAGACGATCTGATCCCGATCGGTTCGGCAATCTTCATGCGCACGGCGCGCAACCTTTTGGGCTGAGCGGCTGTGCGAAATCCGCATCCTGAAGCTGCCTTTTTGCGGCTCGAATCATCCTGTAGTCGCCGTCCTAAATTAGGAGGGGCTTGCGGATGAGGATTGCAGTGGTCGTCGCGTTGACCGCGACAGTGGCGGGATGCGTCAGTTCTCCGGCCCAGTACGGCGCGTCGCTTTCGCCGCAGGATCCGAAATGGGCGACGCCGGAATGTCAGCGGGCCCGCACCGATGCCATGAATTACGACCAGCGCGAGAAGGGGCAGCCGGGATGGGGCTTCGGCGTGCTGCTTGGGCCGTACAGCATGGGCCTCGTCGCGGCGGCAAAGGAGCATCAGCAGCAGCAGCGAAGGCTGATTGCCCGCCAGGTGCATCTGCAGTGCTCGAGCCTGCCACTGCCGAAGGACTTGGACTTCGATCCGCAAATCTACGCGCCAAAGCCAGCGAAATATCCGTAGGGCCGCACTTTTTGGCTTGCCCGACAGCAATTGCAGAGATCGGCCCCAGTGGGGGAACGCCTTATGCGATTGCCCGCTCCGTGCCGCTCACACCAGCCTTTGCCCACCATCGATGTGGATCGTCTCGCCGGTCATGAAGTCGCTGCCCATCAGATAGAGATAGGCCGGCGCGACATCGGCTGGCGCCGCGACCTTGCCTGCCGGCACGCGGTCGGCCATGGCGGCGAAGTAGACGGACTTCGCCTCGCCGACCAACTCGTCCCACATCGGCGTATCGACCCAGCCGGGCGAGACGATGTTGACGCGGGTGGGGGCGAGTTCCTGCGCCAGGGCGCGGGCGAAATAGCTGAACGAGCCGGCGATCGCCGAGACGACCGAACCGCCGGGCACCGGCGGCCGGTCCTTGTTGATGCCCGAGGTGAAAATCATCGAGCCGCCCTTCTTCAGGCCGCGCACGGCGTGCTTGGCCAGCATCACCGCACCGATCAGCTTGTTGTCGACGAAGCCGCGCACGAAATCGATGTCGGCGTCGCCGATCGGATAGTTCGGCGGCGGCGTGCCGGCGGTAGACACCAGATGGTCGAAGGCACCGACTTCGTCGAACAGGCGGGCGATCTCCGCTTCCCTGGTCATGTCTGCGGCGATGCTTTTCAGTCTGGCATTCGTGCCAAGCGCCTTCTCAGCCGCCTTCAGCCGGTCGGGCGAGCGGCCGACGATCACCACCTCTGCGCCATTGTTGAGCGCGGCCTTTGCCACGCCGAGACCGATGCCGGAACTGCCGCCGACGACAACGATCCTTTGTCCCTTGAGCGGTGCCATTGCTACCTCCTGTTTCGGGAATGTCGGGTTTGACTTACGAACGGCCGGCGTGCGCGGCTTCGATATCGCCGAGGATGATCTTCCTCATCGAATACATCGCCTGCCGCGCGCGATGCGCCTTGTCGCGATCGGGATCGTTCATCAGCCGGATCGCGGCTTCCGGAATGACCTGCCAGTAGACGCCGAACTTGTCCTGCAGCCAGCCGCAGGGCTTTTCCGAGCCGCCGCCTGCTGTCAGCGCCTGGTAGTAATAGTCGGTCTCGGCCTGGTCCTTCGTCTCGATGTAGAGCGACATCCGCTCGTTGAAGGCCGGCATCCCGCCGGCATTGAGCGCCGTCAGCCGCAGCCCTTCGAGCTCGAAGTCGAAGATCGCGTGCGGCACGCCGGTGCCGCCGACATTGTCGGTGAAGGTCACCGTCTCCAGCGCGCGGCCGTTCCTGAACACAGAGAGATAGAAGTCGCGGGCTTGCTCGGCATTGCCGGTGTACCAGAGAAAGGGGTGGATGGTGGCCATGTCGTCCTCCTGAGTGAGGTTTGATCACAAATCTTGTGAGGATTTGTGACTGGCAAAAGCTCAATGGACAAACCAAAATTTGGCAAGTATTTGTTACCAACGCTCACAAATCTTTGGCGCTCACATGCCTCGCAAGCTGCCACCGCTCAACGCATTGCCGGCCTTCGAGGCCGCCGCCCGGCATCTGAATTTCTCCAGGGCGGCCGACGAGCTCAACGTCACCCATGGCGCCATCAGCCGGGCGATAAAGCATCTCGAGGAGCAGCTCGGCGTGCAGCTGTTCGAGCGCGCGACGCGCTCGGTGCGCCTCACCCCGGTCGGCGAGCCCTATGCGCGCGCGGTGCGCGAGATGCTCTACCAGTTGACCGTGGCGACGCAGGTGGCGACATCGCGCCATTCCAACACGAGCCTCAACGTCAGCACCTCGGACGGCTTCGCCGGCAAGTGGCTGGTGCCCCGGCTCTACCGTTTCCACCGCGCGCATGGCGACATCGATGTGCGCGTCTCGACGTCAGGCAAGCTGACCAATTTCCTCGGCGACGGCATCGACATCGCCATCCGCTATGGCGGCGGCCATTACCCCGGCCTGACGTCGGAATTCCTCACCGGCGAGGAGGTTTTTCCGGTCTGCAGCCCGCGGCTGCTCGAAGGCCCGCATCCGCTGCGGAAGCCTGAGGACCTCAAACACCACACGCTGATCCGCGATGGCTACCGCATCGACTGGGCGGCGTGGCTGGCCAGCGCCGGCGTCGAAGGCGTCGACCCCAACAGCGGGCTGACTTTCGATTCCGCCACCTTCGCCGTCGAGTCGGCCGTGCAAGGCGAAGGCGTGGTGCTCGGCCGCACCATGCTGGTCTCAGCCGACCTCGCGACGGGGAGGCTGGTGCGGCCTTTCGACCACGCGCTGAAGGCGGTTTCGAGCTTTTACGTGGTGTACCCGCCGGAGGCGATAAGGCAGCGGAAGGTGAGGGCGTTCAGGGATTGGCTGTTTGCGGAGGTGGGGTAGGGGTCCGCAGGCTCGCCTAGAAGCTGTCGCGTCCGGCGGTTATGTTTGGTCACGGGGAGCTTAGCCGAGAGCGAAGCAGTCAGCCCGAGCTGAACGCGCACCTGTCTTGCGTACGCAGCCAGAAACTCGCACTATCCAGTCGGGATTAGGGCTGGGAATACCAAATGCCAGAGATTACGGGCGCAGAACTCGACATGATTCTGTCGGGAGACCCAGAAGAATTGGACCTACATTTACGTCTCGTCGATAGAGATATCGAAATTGATGGACACAAGGTAACAGTGCACTGCCATTGCCTAACAACGGATGCAAATGGAAGAGTAAGGGTAAAGCGGCTCGTAGAATTCATGCGCAACGCGGCTGCTGACTATGCTATTCCGCGCAAACGTATTGAAGAGGCAAGACAGCGCGACGCGAAGTTTCATTCAACCGCCGCAGTTTCAGCGCTTCATCAAGAAGCGCGAGCGGTTTTCACCGACCTTGCAACAACGGGCGAGGGGGGCGAGATGCTTTTGTTCCTGTTGGCAGAGCGCTTCCTTGGGCTGCCGCACATCCTATGCAAAATGGATCTGAAAACTGACACTCAGATGCACTATCACGGTGCCGACGGCGTCTACGCAGCTGTTACAGATGATGGGCGGTTGAAACTGTATTGGGGTGAGTCGAAGGTCTACGGCGATCCGACTGATGCCATTCGGGACTGCCTCGCATCGCTGGCCCCGTTCCTTCTCGAAGAAGATCATGAACAATCTTCGCGCGAACGTGACCTCTTGCTCCTCAGTGATAAAGCCGATCTCGGTGACCCGCGTCTGTCCGAGGCGCTAAAGCGCTACTTCGATAAGACGTCGATCCTATCTAACCGAGTTGAGTATTGCGGTGTTGCCTTGGTCGGCTTTGATGCTGATTTTTACCCGTTGAGCGACACGAGGGGCGTGTTGGATGACATGGTATTGGCGGCGAAGGCCGGCCTGGAGAATTGGAAGACGGCAGTCGGGCGCAGGCTAACCGTTGAAAAGCTCGAGCATTTTGAGGTTCACTTTCTTTGCTTACCCCTGCCTTCGGTCGAGAAATTCAGAGAAGCGTTCCTTGAGGCTATGGGACTTTCATGACCGAAAGTGAACTTCAAAACTGGCTCTCCGAGACGTCACTGCATCGTGAGCTTCAGCAACTGGGCCTCGTCACAACGCTGCTCGAGCTCGACAACGTGGCAAAGGACCCATCGCTAGAAAACGTCACATTCGACTGGCCACGTTTGATTTTTGCAGGAAGCATTCTCGCAAGATCGACGAACAGAGCGCACAAAGAAGCGAGTTTGCGAATAGCGACCGGCGCTATGCTGCTTTCCACTTCTGAATCGGTGAGAGATGCTGCTGCGGTACTATTCGACAAACTATCAAACCGCCGGTCCGCCGCCTTAGCTGAACAACGCGGTCGGTTGCGTCCAAACCTGGAATCTAGGTTGGGGATTGCCCTGCGAATAGAAGATCAGCGAAGGCAGTTGGACAGCTCGGTTCTCCTCGAGGCAACCGGCGAAAGACTGGCTGTCAACGAATTCCAATTGAAGTTCTGGTCGGCTGCCGCCAATGATCGGGCTTGGTTGTCAGCCTCCGCGCCGACCGCCTCCGGAAAGACATTTCTAGTGTTGAAATGGCTTGTCGACTCGCTCGGGGCGGGCAAAGTTCACAGAGCTGTTTATCTCGCACCGACCCGCGCATTGGTCTCGGAAATAGAAGCCTCGTTGACGCAGATTATATCCCAGTCCGATCTGGACGCGGAGGTAACTTCTCTTCCCTCGGCGCAAAAATATATCGCCGCATCAAAGGACTCCAAAAAATGCGTGTTTGTGTTCACCCAAGAGAGGCTTCATCTCCTCGCGAACCTCATGAAGGAGAAACTGGAAATCGATCTCATGGTCGTCGATGAGGCCCACAAGATCGGTGACCCTCAGCGAGGTGTCATTCTTCAGGACGCGATCGAACGGCTCCTGCGCGCTAGCCCGGCTATGCGTGTCGCCTTTGTCAGCCCGGCAACGCAAAACCCCGAAATTCTTCTGGAGGATGCGCCGGATGTCACGCCGAAACTCGCCGTAGACAGCGACGTTGCCACCGTTCTGCAGAATGTCATTGTCGCCCACCAGCTTCCGGCAAAGCCAACCAAGTGGGCGCTTCAGTTCCGTGACGGCCAAGAGTACCTGCCTATCGGTACGCTGACCCTGCCAAGCAAGCCGAACACGATGAGAAAGCGCCTCGCCTTTATTGCCGCGTCCGTGGGGCAGCGTGGTGGCACCCTTGTCTATGCTAATGGCGCTGCCGATGCGGAAGCGGTGGCTCTACTTATCAGTCAGCTGACGGAAGAAACGCCAGTAGTTGATCAAGAACTCGCTGATCTAGCTGATCTTGCACGGAGGTGCGTGCACAAAAGTTACATGCTTGCGCAACTGGTTGAACGCGGTGTTGCGTTCCACTATGGCAACATGCCTTCCCTAGTCAGACTTGAGATTGAGCGACTGTTCAGAAAGGGCAAGCTGAAGTTTCTTGTATGCACGTCCACCTTAATCGAAGGCGTTAATCTGTCCTGTAGGACCATCGTTGTCCGTGGGCCAAGAAAAGGTAAGACCACCGCCATGGAATCTCACGACTTCTGGAATCTAGCGGGACGAGCGGGGCGCTGGGGCGATGAATTCCAAGGTAATATCATCTGCATCGATGCATCGGACAAGTCTATCTGGCCGTCGGGTGTACCTCAGCGGACGCGCTACTCGATCCACCGCGAGACAGATACGGCCATGTCAAAAATTGACGGACTCACGGCCTATATTGCTGACCGGTCGACTGCGAACACACAAGATGCCAACGAAGTCAGAACATTTGAACAGGTTAGCGCATATCTGACAACGACGTACCTGCGCGAACTCTCTCTCAGTGCCGCACCATGGGCCAAGCGCAAGTCGGCTGAGGATGTTCGCAAACTCGAAGATGTCCTAGCGCGAGCGACTGCCGGCATGAGCGTCAACCCGGATATCGGTTCTCGCAACCCTGGCGTCAGCCTGTTCGGCTTAGAGCGCCTTCTGACGTACTTTAGAACCTACCCGGGACCCCCTGAAGATCTGTTGTTGGCCCCATCTGAGAGTGTCGACGCCTACGACCGCTTCACCAAAATCATGGAGCGACTGAATCAGTATGTTCTTGTTGTGTTCCTCCCTGGTACCCTCATTCCGCTTCATGCGCTGATCGTTTTAGAGTGGATGAAAGGTTTCTCACTGCCGACCATCATCCGTAAGCGGATGGAGTACCTTCAGCGCCAAGGTGTGTCATTCGACACCGCAACAGTGATACGTAACACATTGGAGCTTATAGAAAGTACAGCACGTTTTCTGGCGCCACGATATTTCTCAGCTTACGTCGATGTCTTGAATCAACATCTACGCGCTATTGGGAGAGATGACCTCATCGACAATGACTTGGACATTGGTGTCGCGCTCGAATTTGGTGTTACTTCCATCACAATGCGGTCGCTTATGGAGCTCGGAATGTCCCGCATTGGCGCCGTTGCCCTCTACGAAATCATCGCGCGCGACGACTTGGATGGGGATGGTTGCATTCGGTGGGTTCAGGAGCGCCGGGAAGAACTTGATGGCATCGGCTTGCCAGCTATAGTTCTTCGTGAGGTTCGTGAGAAAGTACTTGTGAAAACTATTTTGGGGGATGCTTAATGCCAAAGTCAGTAGAGTTGACAAACGGTCGAGTTTGGAAAGCAAAAACTACCGCCAAGCAGCACTTCAAAGAGATGCTTGGTCGATACAACGATGGAGATGTAATTACTGATTACAACGATCATAGTGATCTCTCGGCTCTATTAGAGCGTTTCGATGTTTTGGTGGCTGAAGGTGCGCCGAAGATAGGCGCAGGGATTGAGCGGTTTGAGCGACGACTGAACAAGGGCGATGGGTGGTCAAGCCCAGGATTCTGGGTTGTTCGAATCGACAAGACGTCGACCGATTTTAGCTATGTAAAGGCCGTTGACGGCAGTCCTAGACCTCAATCGCAGGAATTCTACGATGCCTGCCACAATGCGGTTTCATTGGACCTGTTGCATTTAAAACAGCGGCAGTTTGATCACTTTGCCAATGCCGATGGTGAAATCGAATGCGATATCACTGGCAAGTTTGTCGTTTATGCCGATGCTAATCTTAGCCACGCCAATCCCACATTCGGCACGATTGTAAACGACTTTCGCAAGTTCAAAGGATGGGAACATGAGTTTCCTACGGGTACGCTCACGTTTTCCCAAGATGCGCAGTTATCGACGCATTTTGCAGACGACGGATTGGCGCGCGAGTTCAAAAACTATCACCAGAAGGTTGCAGTGTTGCGCATTGTAGCCAAGTCGAGACCTGCTGGAAGCACCACTATGTCCTTAGTTGTGAAGCGCCCGTTGCATCTTAAATAGCCCGAAGAGCAAGGTCTAGGGCGAGGCTGATTGGTCGCGCTTTCGTGGGCATGGCTGGAGTCTACTGCGTGCTAATCGGCGTATGGCTGCGCCTGCTGTTCGCCTCATTTCGTGCGGATCCTCTCGAACCCACCCCGCCAGCCCTGGAACCAAATCCCAGCCTAAACTGTTCCAGTTGGATTCGACGCCGACGAGCCCTGCCTGTTGGGTGAGCGGCGCTCTTGAGGAGCTTATCATGACCATCTCGTCCAGCTTTCGTTCGCTCGCGGTTGCGGCCATCGCCACTGTTGCTGTCAGCGCTGCCAGTGCCGCGCATGCCGACAGCGGCACGATCCGCTTTGCCGTCTACAAGGCGGCCTTCTTCGTCGGCGGCTCCGGCGGCGAGGGCACGCTGACCTTCCATGGCCGCACCTATCCCATCTCGATCGGCGGTGTCTCGGGCGGCTTCGCCTTCGGCGTTTCCAAGACCTATTTCCGCGGCACCGTGCGCCATATCCGCAGGGTCCGGGATGCGACCGGGGTTTACGGCGCGGCGGGCGGTGGCGGCGCGCTCGGCAAGGGCGCGCAGGTGATCGTCATGACCAACGACAAGGGCGCCCAGCTCGAGCTTACGGGCCGGCAGGTGGGATTGCAGGTGAATGCGGATCTCAGCGGGATGGCGATTTCGTTGAAGTAGGGGCGCGGATGCGCTCTGGGTGGGCGAGTTCGCTGAGGCCGGTGGTAATCGCGTAGGGCAGCGCCAGCCCCTCTCCGTCTCGGCTTCGCCGAGCCACCTCTCCCCCATTGCATGGGGGCGAGGAAACGCTAATCGTAGAAGGTCGCGACCTTTCAAAGCTTGCGTTCCTCGCCCCCGCGTGAGCGGGGGAGAGGTGGCTCGACGAAGTCGAGACGGAGAGGGGGAGCGCCCTATCCAGCAAGCCTGGTTTTGCGACGAGATAGGCTCAACTGTCGGCCGCCTACCGCTCCTCCACAATCCTGAGATACGCCGCCGTCACGAACAGCACGATCAGCCCGAACAGGATCCGCCGCGCTCCCTCCGGCATCTGCAGGATCGTCAGCAGCGTCGTCAGCACGGTCAGGATGAGCGCGCCGATGATGGTGCCGGTGTAGCCGCCGCGGCCGCCGAAGATGGAGGTGCCGCCGATCACGGCGGCGGCCACCGAGGGCAGCACCAGCGGTTCGGCGAGCGACAGCGACGGGGCCTTGATCAGGCCGATATAGAGCAGGCCGGTGATGCCGGCGAGCACGCTGGAGGTGACGTAGAGCGCGGTGATGACCTGCCAGTATTGCACGCCCGACAGGCGCGTTGCGCGCTCATTGTCGCCGACGGCGTAGAGCAGGCGGCCGAATCCGGTGCGGGCGAGCGTGAAGACGACGAGGGCGGCTAGCGGCAGGAACAGAAGCAGCGCGTTGGGGAAGCCCCAGGTGACGCCGGTGCCGAGCCAGGCGAGGAAATCTGGGATCTTGGCGCCCGAGGCGATCACCGTGCGCTGGTAGACCTGCAGGCAGCCGGTGCCGATCAGGCTGGTACCCAGCGTCATGATCAGCGGGTGGACGCGGAAGACGCCGACGCCGATGCCGTTGACGAGGCCGATCAGCACCGCCGGCATCATCGCCAGCAGGAAGGCCACCGCCGGGTCCTGGTTGACCACTTGCGTCGCCATGATGAAGGCGCTCATCGTCGCCACCGTGCCGACCGAAAGGTCGATGCCGCCGGTCAGCATGGTCATGGTCTGGCAGCCCGCGAGAATCGCCAAGGGAATGGCGAATTTGATGGTGTTGGCGATCCAGCGCTCGTTGACGATGCCGGGGCGCAAGATCTGCAGGATCACCACCAGGAGGACGAGCAGGATGACCAGCGGGATGAGCGGCCGGTCGGCCATGAAGCGTTTTATGCGGCGGCCGAGGGGGAGGGGTTGGGGTGTGATCGCGGTGGTGCTCATGGCATGACTCTTCGCGATGGGGTTGGCGCGACTTCCCTTCTCCCCCTGTGGGAGAAGGTGGATCGGCGCTTTAGCGCCGAGACGGATGAGGGGTGCTCCAGCGGAGTGAGACGTTGGTGTTTCCTGGAACACCCCTCATCCGTCTTGCCGCTGCGCGGCAATCCACCTTCCCCCACAAGGGGGGAAGGAAGAAGGGCGCGCCGATGCTCCCACATCACTGCCGCCCCCGCATGGTAATAAACGCGCCGAACATCACCACCGCCACCATGATCAATCCTTCGATGATGGCGGTGACGTTGGGGTCGATGGCGAGCAGGGTGAGATCCGTGCGGACCAGCCGCAGCACGAAGACGGCGACGATGGGGCCGATGAGGCCGCCCTTGCCGCCGCCGAGCGCCACGCCGCCCAGTACGACGGCGGCAACGCTGGCAAGCAGATAAGGGCCGGGGATGGGGGCGCCGATGCCGGTGCTCATGGTCAGCGCCAGGCCGCCAAAGGCGGCGAACAGGCCAGACAGCGCATAGGCGATGATGCGAGTTCGCTTGACCGGCACGCCTGAGCGGAACGCCGCCAGCTCGCTCGAGCCGATGGCATAGATGGAGAGGCCGAGGCGCGAGCGCCTGAGCGGTATCCAGATGATGCACAAGCAGACGATCAGCACCAGCAGCGCCTTGGGCAGCCATGCGTCGACGGCGTCGGGCAGGCCGGGGATCGGCACGGTGCCGGAGATCAGCGCCTTCAGCCACTCGGCGGCGGCGCCGCCCGGCGCGTCGAGCACCAGAAGGGCCGCGCCTTGCAGCACGAACAGCATGGCGAGCGTGACGACAATGTCCGGCACGCGGGTGACGACGATGAGCAGGCCGTTGAGCGCTCCGAACACGAAACCCATGGCGAGCACGAAAGGCACGACGAACAGCGCGTATTCCTCGCTCGCGCCATTCATCATCGACGCTGCGGTGACGCTGGTCAGCGCCATCATGGCGGCGACCGACAGGTCGATGCCGCCGGCGATGACCACCACCGTCTGCGCGGCGACGGCAAAGGCGTAGGGCAGGACGGCGCGGGCGAGCGAGCCGAAATCGCCGCTGCCATAGGCGGGCTGGATGATCCTGGTCGCAATGAACAGCACGATGAGCAGGGCGAACAGGCCGACGACCCAGCCCTGGCGGCGCAGGAAATGGCTCATGGCGTAGCCCCCGAGGCGCCGGAGGAAGTGGGATCGGCCAGAATGCCGATATCGGCCTTGGCGCCGCGCGGCAGGCCGTAGGCGGCTCGCATCAGCGCCGGCTCGTCGGCCTCCTCGACCGGAAAAATGTCGACCAGGTGGCCGCCGAAGATGACGATGACGCGGTCGCAGACGCGCTGCACCTCTTCCAGCTCGGAGGTGTAGAACAGCACCGACTTGCCGTTGCCGGCGAGCTCGCGCAGCAGCTTGTAAATCTCCTGCTTGGTGCCGACATCGATGCCGCGCGTCGGGTCGAAGCACAGGATCGTGCGGGCGTTCGCCGCGATCCAGCGGGCGATGGTCACCTTCTGCTGGTTGCCGCCGGACAGGCGCTGCACCTCGCCTTGCGCGCGGGTGTCGATCTGCAGCCGCTCGATGGCGCTGAGCACGGTGGCGCGCTCGCGGCGCATATTGATCGGGCCCCAATTGCGGAGCGCTGCGCTGAAGGGCAGCGCAATGTTCTCGCGCACCGAGCGCTGCATGGCGAGCGCCTCCGAACGGTCGCCCGGCACATAGGCAATGCCTGCGCGAATGGCGTCGATCGGGTGCGAAAATTTTACTGGTTTGCCATCGACTTCGATCGTGCCGCCGGAGGGCCGGATCGAGCCGGCAAGGGCGGCGAACAACTCGTCCTGGCCCTGGCCTTCGAGCGCGACGACGCCGGCGACCTCGCCATCGGCGAGATCGAAGGAGACGTCGCTGAGCTTGGTGCCGACGCGCAGGTTGTGCACCGAAATGCGCGGCCGGGCAGCGGCGGGCGCGGCCTTCTCGGCGGCGCTGCGGGCGGCGACATGGGTCTTGACGATGCGGGTGCCGAGCATCAGCTCGACGATCTTTTCCTCGACGCCCGGCACGATGTCGACGACGCCGACAGTCTCGCCGTCGCGCAGCACGGTGGCGCGGTCGCATAGCGCCGAGATTTCGACGAAGCGATGCGAGATGAAGATCACGGCACGGCCTGAATCGCCCTGGCGGCGCACCACTTCCAGCACTTTTTCGGCGAGGTTGGCGGGCAGTGCCGCCGTCATCTCGTCGAGCAACAGCACGTCGGGCTCGACAGCCAGCGCACGCGCAAGGTCGAGTACGCGCAGCACCGCCAGCGGAATGTCGCGCGCGGTGTCGCGCAGGTCGAGGTCGGTGATGCCCAACTCGCGCACCCAGGCGCGGAACGGCTCGACCGGCGTGCCGGTCAGCCTGAGATTGGACAGCACGTCGAGATCGGGGATCAGCGACGGCTCCTGGTAGACCGGCAAAAGCCCGGCGCGGCGCGCGGCAGCGGGCGAGCGTATGTCGCGTGCCTCGCCGCGGATCAGGATGCGCCCAGAATTGGCCGGAATGGCGCCGGTCAGGATCTTCACCAGCGTCGACTTGCCGGCGCCATTGGCGCCCATCAGGGCGTGCACCTCCCCCGGCAGGACCGATAGCGACGCGTTGCGCAGCGCTGCGACGGCGCCGTAGTTCTTGGCGACGCCTGACGCGTCGAGGAGGGGGCTGGTGGTCAAATGGTTGGTTCTCGGGTCAAGCGTTCAAATGGATGGCCGAAGCGACGGTGACCCCTTCTCCCCTTGTGGGAGAAGGTGGCCTCGCGAAGCGAGGTCGGATGAGGGGTGTTCCAGAAAACACCAACGCCTCATTCCGCCACTCACCCCTCATCCGTCTCGGCGCTGCGCGCCGATCCACCTTCTCCCACAAGGGGAGAAGGCAGAAGCCCGGCATTATGTAGCTGTCACACCTGATTATGCGTAATGCATATTATGCGTAATGCATATCACGCATTACACCGGAACGAAGCTGGAACGATTTTCTCACAATTGCCATTGCACGGACTATTGCATCGAATCGGCCATGGGGTTATATCGCCACCATGGCACACGATCTTAACCTTATTTCCATCCGCTACCGAGAGGTCGAGCAACAGATTGCTCGCCACAGGGACGAGATAGCGAAATTGGAATCAGAGCTTCCCGAGCTTGATATAGCCGGGCGCGTCATTGCGCGTCTGTCTGGTGCAGAGTGGCCTCCGGCTGGCGCGGCAGATGAACCGAAGCCGGAGAATGCTGCTAGCGCAAAGCCGGACGGGCTTCCGACGATGCCAGAGATGATCCTTGTCGTTATGGCCAATAGCTATCGCCAAGGGCGGCGTGGCATGGAACCGAAGGATGTG
Organism: Mesorhizobium sp. ArgA1; assembly: GCF_053714375.1. Classification (NCBI taxonomy): domain Bacteria; kingdom Pseudomonadati; phylum Pseudomonadota; class Alphaproteobacteria; order Hyphomicrobiales; family Phyllobacteriaceae; genus Mesorhizobium; species Mesorhizobium sp. ArgA1. The sequence continues at coordinate 880,141 of NZ_JBSKBQ010000001.1, read as the reverse complement.
ACCAAGGCGATTTCTGAGCGCTATTGGTCGGACTTGAAGGGGTCCACCAGCGTTAGCACGACTATGTGGCGGATGGCGCAGCCCAAGGATGGGCGCCTTCTTAAGGACGATGACTCGCCGTTGTATATGCTGGCGAGCGAACCGCTTCCGTTCAACGAAAAACCCGCTGACCCAGTTTCCGAGGGGGAACAGTCAGCGGGCTTGTCTCAACCCAGTGCGCAAGGCGGTGAGCCCGGCCGGGAGGTGGAACATGACAACATGAACTTTTGACCCGTTCGGGCGGCTGAGGCGTTGGCGCGCCTTGGTCGCCTGTGTGGGCCGGGAAGTGGTTTCCGTTCCTGGGTTTGCACCATGGGGCGCGGGGTCCGACTCCCCGTCGGTCCACCAAATCACCTAACAGAATCTGATGGATTCGTCAAACCGGGCCTGCTTCTACAGCGGCCCGGTTATGCCGTTATCTGTGAAGTTGATGCCTCGCGTTTCCAATGCCGAGCGCAAGGCGTTCATATTGTTGCCAATAGGAACGCGGCGACCCTTTTCAAAGTCCCGCACTGTTGACAGCGAAACACCGCCGGCATCGGCCAGTTCGGATTGTGACAGGTCTAGCCACCCACGGGCAGCACGGCATTGTTGGGGCGTCATGTCATGAGCCATAATCGACAAAACTATTTTCGTCAACACCAACGATTTTTGTTGACCTCAGTCTTTTCAACCATTATCACTAAGGTCAACGAAAATCGTTGACGTAGTGATGGCCCAGCACTTCCTCCTTTCAACCGCAGCTCGCTCGCTTTCTCTGGCGAAGGTTGCGCGTATGAGCGAGGAACAGGCGCATAACGCCTTCCAAGCCATTCGCTGGGTTGAGACGGATGGCAAGCCCGTCTGCCCATATTGCGATTGCGATGCCTGCTATAGCTTCAAGGCTCGTCGCATCTTCAAGTGCAAAGCCTGTCAGAAGCAGTTTTCCGTTACGTCCGGCACCATCTTCGCCAATCGCAAGATGCCCATCCGCGACTATCTCTTGGCTATTGCCATCTTCGTAAATGGTGCGAAGGGCTATGCCGCGCTGCAATTGAGCCGCGACCTCGACGTGCAATACAAGACCGCTTTCGTGCTGGCTCACAAGCTTCGCGAAGCCATTGCCGCTGAGCAGGCCCAGGTTGGGCAGCTTGCCGGGCATGTCGAAGTGGACGGTGCCTATTTCGGCGGACATATCCGCCCTGCCAACTACAAGGCCGATCGGATCGACCGCCGCCTTGCTCGCCACCAGACCGGCAAACGCCGCGTTGTCGTCGTGATGCGTGAGCGCGCCGGCCGCACCTTGACCAAGGTGTTCAATACCGAAGCGCAGTCAGTTTCTCACATTGCCGGCGCCGTTCATCCTACGGCGACTGTATACGCCGACGAAGCGACGCATTGGGATGGGCTGCACGCCCGCTTCCTGACCAAACGCATCAATCACCAGCACGCCTATTCAGACGACGGCGCCTGCACCAATCAGGCCGAAAGCTTTTTCTCCCGTCTGCGCCGCGCCGAGATCGGCACCCATCACCAAATCAGCGGCCGCTACCTTCACGCCTATGCGTCGGAGATGTCATGGCGTGAAGATAACCGGCGTGTCAGCAATGGCGAGCAATACCTCGCTGTGGCCAACGCTTCGCTCAATCATCCGGTTAGTCGCGTATGGGCTGGCTACTGGCAAAGGTCTGCTGGCTAAGCCTTGCGACGCGTCCCCTTCCGCGTAGGCGTCGCAACTTGCGGAACTAGCAAGGGCTCGTCCAAATCGAGACCTTTTTGAGCATCTTTTGCCCTGCCGCCTTCAATTGGATACTTGAACGAAGGTTGAGCCCGCATTTGCTCTGGCGTCATGGTTGGAGGACTGCGCCGCGCAGACATGCGTCTCGCTGCTGACGCCGCCGATATAATGTCATGAACTGGCGGCAAATCCGGCCGCTGGCCTTCAAACAATTGAGCGATTGTGCGGATTTGGACGCGCGAGCGAAGGCGATTGAACGCTTCTACGGAGCCGGCCTCCCTTGCCGCCCGCACCATTGCGGAAGTCGGCTCATGAAGCGTCACGAAGACACCTATATCCGACCCCTGACTATGCATGGTGCCGATCAGGTCGCGGATATGGTCGGCGTGAATGTTCCTCCCACCTTTTACAGAGACGATAGCTGGGCGGATGGTATTGGCGTCGTGCGAGTAATAGATAAGCCCATCCACGCCTTTGTCAGCACCACGCTTGCCGCCATCGCGAGGCTGGCCGTCTACCATGGTGAGCGCCCACAATTGGAAATCGTGGGGATCTTCATCGAAGAGTCTTTGCGCGGCATCAACATCGCGCGGAATCCCTTCCACTTCATAATCGACCTTGTTCTTAAGCTTCATTTTGCGCAGGCGACGCTCCACAACGTCGATAGCCAACACCGTGATGTCAATGCCGATCCATTGCCGTCCGAGCCGTTGCGCCGCCTCAATTGCGGTGCCGCAGCCGCAAAAGGGGTCAAGGATCACGTCACCAGGTTTTGTGCTCAATCGAATGATGCGCTCAAGCAGGGGGAGCGGCTTTTGGGTCGGGTAGCCAAGACGCTCTTGGGCTTGAGAATTGATGGGAGGGATGTCCGTCCACACGTCGTCCAGCGGCATCCCGCGTTGCTCGTCTAGATAGCGCTTAAAGCTTGGAACACGGCCGGCGGCGTTCTGCACGATGAGACCGGCATCATATGCCGCCTGCATCCTGTCCTTTGTCCAGCGCCATACCCTTGTTACGCCGAGAAATTCGTAGGTTAGATTTGGCCGGTTGGAGTTCGGATTGATAAGATTGTCCAGCCTGTACCGCCGACCATCGGCATCTACGTACCGGTATTTGGTTTTGATTGTCTCCGGGAGGTTGTCGTGATCATACGGAGCAAACCCCTCGTCCGCGTTCCATTCGTTGTTGCCACCAGAATAGAGCAATATTGAATCGTGATTTGTGGGCAACCGGCGCGTCATCAACGATTTGCCCGTAGATCGGCGCCAGATGATTTCATTCCGAAATTCGCCGTCGCTGAAAATCTGGTCGAGCAGGATTTTCAGATAGTGGCTGGCGCTGGAATCGCAGTGCAGAAATAGGCTGCCTGTAGGTTTAAGAACGCGCTTCATTTCAAGCAGCCTAGCCGTCATCATGGTCAAGTAGGCCATAAGGTCGCTTTTCTGCATGAAGTTGTTCAAAGCGGTAAGAATGCCATAGGCCGGCGAGTGACTATTGCGCACCAACGCGAACGCGTGATCCGCAGCCGGTCCCCACTGCCAAGAATCCTCAAAAGCTTGATATTGCGCACCTCCATCTTTTCCGGTCGGAGAGCGGTACAGGATGTTATAAGTCGCCTGAGAATTGAATGGCGGATCGAGGTAAATCATATCGACGCTGGCTGCATCAAACTGTGATAGCCAGTCGAGATTGTCCCCGAAGAACAGCTTGTTCATCAGCCAGTCCCTTTGCCCATCGATAGATTGTGAATGGAGATAGTTAAGAAGTAATCGACGCGGATTTAGACCTTCCGGCGATACCAATTCTTCTGGCTCTTGACGCACTCAATGACCTTGGCGACCAACGCACCGTTTGTCGCGTCCCAACCCTTCATCTCGATTATCCGGGCAGCCGTCTCGCGATATGTGAGCTTCACGCCTTCGGCTTCTATGTCTCGCATGAGCCTAGGCAACTCACGCCGCTTGAAGCGATAGACGTGCTTGCGCTTGGGCTTGATTTCGGCGGGGTCGCCCTCATAGGCGAAGATCGCCAAGGTGTGGTCGATATAGGCAAGCTGGTCGATCAGGACCGATCTCTGCCTATCCAAGACGATAACCTCGGCGGCCAATTCGGCCCGCTTTGCGACCAATGCGGATATGACGTGCGGCTCACCCATGCCGCACCATACGCCAACGCTAATCGTTGACGCTATTCTTTTTAGGTGTGACAGCTACATAATGCCGCAGAAGCCCAGCCTTACTCCCCCGGGCCCTTGCACGCGATGATCTGCTCTTTCGTGTAGGTCGTCCACTCCGGGATCGAGATCGAGACCGGCCATTCCGGGCTGAGCGACGGGTCGGCGGCGGCTTTCAGCTTGGCCTTGCCTTCGTCGGTGGCGTTGTCCCACAGCTGCGGGTCGACCAGCACGGTCTGCTGCGCCGGCTTCTTGCCGTCGAGGATCTGCAGCGCCAGCGTGACGCCGGCACCGCCGATCGAGCCGGGGTTGGTGACGGCGGCGCCGACGAGGCCCTTGACCGAGCTCAGCTGGCCGACGAAGCCGGCATTGTCGGCGCCGACCACCGGCACCAGCGGCGCCTGCGATTCGACCAGCGCGTCGACGATGACGTTGTCGATGCCGGAGGTCCAGATGCCGTTGATCGGCGTGCCCGTGGCGAGGAACGACAGCATCTGCTGCTTGGCCTGGTCCTGCTGCCAGCCGGTGAAGACTTCCTGCGCGACCTTCACGTCGGGGTTTTCGGCCAGCGCCTTCTTGAAGCCTTTGTCGCGATCGGAGTCAGCCGAAGCGCCCGCCGCGCCGCGCATGTAGAACACCTCGCCCTTGCCGCCCATCTGCTGGAACAGCCACTTGGCGCCGAGATAGGCATACTGTTCCTGGTTGTTGGAGATGATGTAGGCCGACGGTTCGGTGACTGCCTGGTCGACGGCGACGACGACAATGCCGGCCTTGGTGGCTTCTTCCAAGCCCGCCTTGATGCCGGCCGGATCGGCGGGGTTGACGACGATGGCGTCGACCTTGGCGCTGATCAGGTTGCGGATGTCTTCCAACTGGCCGGCGGCATCGGTGTTGCGGTGGGCGATGTTGAGTTTTGTCACCTCGCCGGAGGCAAGCGCCTGCGCCTTCATCGCGCAGACCATTTCCTCGCGCCAGCCATTGCCCTGCACGGTGTTGGAAATGCCGATCGTGTATTTGCCTTCCGCCGACGAGACGCCCACCGAGGCGAGCAAGGCAGCGCCCGCAAACAGCGGGACCATGGTCAGTATTCTCTTCATGTCAGTACTCCTCCACATTGTTTTCAGTTTCAGGGCCGGACCCTTGGAAGGATCAGACCAAGACGTTTTCATCATCATTTGACGAAGGGTCGCAGGACGTCGCGGGCGAGCAAAAAGCCGCGCTTGACCTGATCGTCGCTGCCTTCAAAGCGCCTGTCCTCGTGCTCGATGATGACCGAGCCGTCATAGCCGGCGCGGTAGAGGCCGGAAAAGAAGCCGCTCCAGTCGACATCGCCCAACCCCGGCATGCGCGGCACCTGCCAGCCTATCCCGGCCGAAAGAATCCCGCGCTCATACAAACCATCATGATCAATCATCAGGTCCTTGGCGTGGACATGCAGCATGTAGGCGCCGAATTCCCTGATGAAGCGGCTCTGGTCGATCATCTGCCAGACCAGATGCGAGGGGTCGAAATTCATGCCGACATCGCCGCCCCAGGCCTCCAGGATGCGGCGCCAGACCTGCGGCGAGTAAGCGATGTTGTGCCCGCCCGGCCATTCGTCATGGCTGAAGATCATCGGGCAATTCTCGAAGGCGAGTTTTACGCCGTGGTCGCGCGCATAAGCGACGATTTCGGGCCAGACTTTCAGCGCATCCTGCCAGTTGACGTCGACGGTCTTCGAGGCATCGCCGCCGCAGAAGGTGTTGACCACGGACACACCCATATTGGCGGCCAGCACGATGACCTTCTTCAGATGGCCGATGACCGCCTCGCGGTGTGCGGGGTCGGGATGCAGCGGGTTGGGATAATAGCCGAGGCCGGAGACTGTCAGTTGCTTCTGCGCCAACTCGGCGACGATGTCCTTGGCTTGTGCAGGGGACGTGGAAGCGGCATCGATATGGCTGGTGCCGGCATAGCGCCGGGTCGCGCCGGACGTCTTTGGCCAGCAGGCGATCTCCAGCGCCTCGAACCCGGCCGAGTGCGCCCAGCCGGCGACCTCACCAAGCGGCGTCTCCGCGAACGGCGCGGTCAGCAGTCCAAGTTTCATAGTGCCTCCCCTGGTCGTGGCTTCACGACCGGTACCTATAATGCCGATTGTTTGGATCGCTTCAACCTCGCGACCTCATCTTGTTCCAGACTGTGTCGGACCGCCGCCATCGGATCGTCCGAAAGCAGCTCGCCAAGCGCTGAAGTGACGGCTGCGCGGAGGCTCCCGTCAGCGGCAAGGCCGGGGTCGAATATCCCGTCGATGGCAAGGATTGCGGACGCCAGCGCCGGCGCATCATGGCCCGTCGCATCGGCGATCGCTGCTACCTTGTCGGCATAGGGATCCGAAACAGGCCAGCGCTTGCCGAAGCGTGCGGAAGCCTGGATGAGATAAGCCATCCAGCCGGCGACCGGCACCGATAGCAGGGCGATGCTGGCGCCCTGGCTTAGCCGGTCGCGGATCGGGTTGAGCAGGCGCTGGACGATCTTCTGCGAGCCGTCGGTGGCGATCTGGTGGTTGCGGTGGCGGATCGCGGTGTTCTTCAGCCGGCCGAGGCTCTGCTCGACATAGGCGAGCGGCAAGATGCCAGGCACAGGCATCAGCGTCGGCACAGTCTCTTCCACCAGCATGCGCCTGATGAAGTCCGACAGCAGCGGGTCGGCCATGGCATCCGATGTGTGCTCCAGCCCAGCCAGTACGCCTAGCGTCGCCAGCGATGTCTGGGCGCCGTTCAGCACCCGCATCTTGAGATGCTCGAAGGGCGTGACATTGTCGACGAACGTAGCGCCGACCAGATCCCAGCGCGGCATGCGGCCGGCGAATTTTTCCTCGATCACCCATTGCCGGAACGGCTCACTGACAGCGACGGCGCCATCGCGGTAACCGAACCATTGCTCGACGCTGTCGAGATCGGCCTGCGTTACCGCCGGCGCGATGCGATCGACCATGGCCGAGGGGAAGGCGACATTGGCCGCAATCCAGTCCGCCAGTCCATTGCCGCGCCGTTCGGCAAAGCTGCGCACGACATTGCCGAGGATGATGCCATTGGCCGGAATGTTGTCGCAGGAGAGCAGCGTGAGCGGCCTTCCATGCGTGGCCATGCGCAGCTCCAGCGCCCGCACCAATATTCCGGGCACGCTACGCGGCGTCTCGGGGTTGGCGAGGTCATGGACGATATCTGGATGGCCGAGGTCGAGTTCGCCGTTCGACGGGATGTGGCAATAGCCCTTCTCGGTCACCGTCATCGTCACCAGTTCGATGTCGGGAGACACCAACACACCGAGCGCGGGTGCGGCACTTTCCTGGCTGTCGACCACCCTGACGATGCTGCCGATGACGCGCGCCTCGATGTGGCTGTTCTCACGGATCAGTCGCGTGTAGAGGCCGGTCTGCCGTCCCAGCGTGCCGGCAAGGCTTGGCGGGCGGATGTTGATGCCGACGATGCCCCAGCGGTCGAACCGCAGCGAGATGAGATCGTCGGTGTATTCGGCCTGATGGCAGCGGTGGAAAGCGCCGACACCGAGATGCGCCATGCCGGGCGCCAGCATCGTGCGGTCGTAGGACGGTGTCTGCACCGATGCCGGCAAGCGGTCGAGTAGCGCCGGCCCAAGCGTTTCGACGGCGGTCACCGGTTCGCCCCGATCACCGCCTGTTCCTGGTCGATCACCGCGCCGGTCATCGGCCCTGCGGCGTCGGAGAGCAGGAAGACGGCAAGGCTGGCGATATCGTTCGGCGTCAGCAGCCGGCCGAAAGGCTGCGCGGCATTGGCCTTGTCCAGCCAGCCGGGGCCGTTGCCCAGCGTTTCGGCCTGCATGATGCGTTCGGCCGGCGTGTCGGTCCAGCCGACATTGATGCCGTTGACGCGGATGCGGTCGAAGCGGTGGGCATTGGCGGCGTTCTTGGTCAGCGTCGCCAGCGCGCCCTTGGTGGCGGAATAGACGGCAAGCTCCGGCGAACCGCAATGGGCGTTGATCGACAGGATGTTGACGATCGCGCCGGGCTCTCCGCGCTGCTTCATGTCGGCGATCGCCGCCTGCATAAGGAAGAACGGCGCGCGCGCGTTGACGGCGAACAGCGACGCCCAATCGTCGAGGCTGGCGTCGAGGAAAGAAGCGCGGTCGGTCAGCCCGGCGGCGTTCACGAGGGCATCGATATGGCCGAAGCGCTCGATGCAGGCCTGCGCCAGGAGGGCAGGGGCTGCCGGATCGGCGAGATCGGCGGCAACGAAGATCGTCGGCGTGCCCAACTGCGACAGCTCTGCGGCCACCGCTTCGCCACGCGTCGTCTCGCGGCCGGTGACGACAAGTCCGGCGGCGCCGGAACGCGCCAGCGTCTCGGCTATGGCGCGGCCAATGCCTTGCGTCGACCCGGTGACCAAAGCCACCTTGCCGTCCAGCCGGATCTCCATTCCTCCTCCCGGAACAAAGTTTCTATTTTTTTGAATATGGAACGGCAATTCCCGATAGTCAATTGGACCAGCGGCGCCTCATTCGCCACGCCTTGACGCGACGCCATGGACCAGCGCCATTCCCACGGCCAGTGATGCCGCCAGCGAGCGGAAGCCGGCAAAGTCGGATTCCACCACTTCCAGCCAGCTGTCCGAAAGCCGGATCAGTGGGCTGAAAGTGCTGTCGGTGACGGTGACGATGCGCGCCTTGCGCTCATGAGCCACCGCGACGAGGTCGGGCGTGATCGAATTGTAGGGACTGAAGGAGACTGCCAGCACGGCATCCCGGCCGCCGATGCAGCCGATCTGGTCGAGTGCCGAGGATCCGACATTGTCGACCAGCACATTGCGCACGCCCTGCTGCGACAGGGTCAGTGAGAGGTAGGCGGTGACGGGAAAGGCGCGCTTGGAGCCGATGACATAGATCAGGTCGGCCGCCGCCAGCAGCGCCACCATCTTGTCGAAACTCTTGACGTCGAAGCCGGCCTCGATGCGGCCAAGCGAGGCCTGCGATGCGCCGACCATGCCGTGCAGGAAATGCAGATTGGGCTCGGTCTCGGTGCGCGGCTCGCCGCGTCCTTCCGGCCATGATCCCTTGATGTGCTCCTTGAACAGGCCCTGGAAATCGGAAAAGCCGGAATAGCCGAAGATCTGGGCAAAGCGCACCAGCGTCGAGGGTTGCACGCCGGCCTGCGCCGCCACCTGCGCGATGGTGCCGAGCGCCACGTCGCTCGGATGCTGCCACAGGAAGATCGCCACCTGGCGCAGCCGCTTCGGAAAATGGACCGTGCCCGACGAAAGCACCGCGCGCAGCTCCTCATAGGTCTGCGGCTGGATGTAGCCGAGTGCCGCCAGCGAGCGTCCGCGCTTGCGCGTCGCCGCCTCGTCGGCGATCGATCGTCCGGATCCCTTGTTTGCCCCATTCATGATTTCAGGCTAGCGCGATACGATCGTTTTACAATATGAAAATTGGAACATGTGTTCGAAAGCGGTCTGCCGGGAGGAGCTTGAAATGGTCTATGCGACATCGGACGGATCGCCGGGCAAGCGGCTCAGGGTCGGCATGGTCGGCGGCGGGCGCAACGCCTTTATCGGCGCCGTGCATCGGCTCGCCATGCGCCTCGACGACCAGATCGTTCTGGTCGCCGGCGCGTTGTCGTCCGACCCGGAGAACGCAGCCGCCTCGGCCGCCGAGATCGGCATCGCGCCGGAACGCAGCTATGCCGATTATCGCGCCATGGCAAAGGCTGAAGCGGCGCGGCCCGACGGCATCGAGGCGGTCGTTATCGTCACGCCCAACCATCTGCACGCGCCGATCGCCACCGCCTTTCTCGAGGCTGGCATCGATGTGATCTGCGACAAGCCGCTGTCGACGACGCTGGCCGAGGCAGAAGCATTGGTGGCGCTGGCGCAGGTGAAAAAGCGCCGCTTCGTCGTCACGCTCAACAACACCGGCTACGCCATGGTCCGGCAGGCGCGCGAGATGGTGGCGGCGGGCGCCCTTGGCCGCATCGTGTCCGTGCATGGCGCCTACATTCAGGATTGGCTGACGAAGCCGATCGACGCCGAGGGTCAGAAGCAGGCGGAGTGGCGCACCGACCCGGCGCGCGCGGGGCAGTCGGCCGTGCTGGCCGATATCGGCGTGCATGCCTTCAACCTCGCAAGCTACATCTCCTGCTGCGAGGCCGAGGCGGTGTCGGCCGATCTGTTCACCGCCGTGCCGGGACGCCGGCTCGACGACAATGCGCATGTGCTGGTGCGCTGGACCGGCGGGGCGCGGGGCACGATCCTGGCCAGCCAGACCTCGCCCGGTCACTACAATGACCTCTCCGTGCGCATCTATGGCGACAGAGCCGGAATCGAATGGTTGGGCGGGCGGCCGGAGGAATTGCGCTTCTCGGTCTATGGCGAGGAAACCCGCACGTTGGTGCGCGGCGGCCACGGCTCGACCGCGGAAAGCCAGCGCGTCTCGCGCATGCCGGCGGCGCATCCGGAAGGCTATATAGAGGCCTTCGCCAATTTCTACCGCGACGCCGCTGATATTATCCGCGCGCATCGGTCGGGCGGCGTGGTCGATGCAGCGCGTACGGCGCAGGTGCCGGATGTTGTCGATGGCGCACGCGGGGTGAAGTTTGTTGCGGCGGCGGTGGAGTCGAATGCGGCGGGTGGCGCGTGGACGGCGGCGCGGTTTGGGTGAGTGAGACGACGAGCTGCCGTGGTTCAGCGGCAGAGGCGCCACCCTATGCGATTGCTTTGGGTCCAGCAACGAACCGATCCGCATTGCTTTCCGAATTGTCCGCTCAACGCCGCTTTCCGCGACCGCCGGGAGATTTGTTGCCGCGCGGCCCGCTCTGAACCGGCGTATTCCCTTGGTTCTCCTCGGACAGTTTGCGCCAGCGGGCAAGGCGCTCGGGATCGAGCGTACCGGCCTTCAAGGCAGCCTGCACGGCGCAGCCCGGTTCGTGGACATGGGTGCAGTCGCGGAACTTGCACAGCGGCGCAAGCTCGGTGATTTCGGCAAACAGCGTGTCGATGCCGGAAGCGACGTCACTGACATGCAGCGTGCGCATGCCGGGCGTATCGATCACCCAGCCGCCGCCGGCAATGGCGTGCAACGATCGCGCCGTGGTGGTGTGGCGTCCCTTGGCATCGTGCTCCCTGATGCCGGCGGTCTGTTGCGGCGATTGCTGCGCCGAGCCGGCCAGCGTGTTGACCAGCGTCGATTTGCCGACGCCGGAGGAGCCGACCAGCGCCACCGTCTGGCCCGCGCCGCACCAGGGGGCGAGGGTCGTTGCGGCATCGGCGGCGCGCGGGTTCAGCATCACCACGGCCAGTCCGCGCTGAAGGGACGCGGCCTGGCGTTGGTACGCCTCGGCGTCTTCGGCCGTGTCGGCCTTAGTCAGCAGGAGCACCGGCGTCGTTCCGGCCTCGTTGGCGAGCGCCAGATAGCGCTCGAGCCGGGCGATGTTGAAGTCGGCGTTGCAGGAAGTGACGATGAACAGCGTGTCGACATTGGCAGCGGCCAGTTGCGGCACCCTGCCGCCCTGCGTGCGGCGCTCCAGCACCGTCTTGCGGGTCAGGCGGCGGCGCAGCAGGTGAGTGTCGGGCTCGACCAGCACCCAGTCGCCGACGGCATAGTCGCCGGTGTTGGCATTGGGAGGTAGTGTCAGATCCGTTGGCCCTGCCAGAGATAGGCCGGCCAGGCGGTCGCGATGCACCGAGGCGATGCGCGCCGGGATGAGGTCTTTCTCATCAGGTTCAAGCTGATCGCAGAAAAAATCCACCCATCCGAGGCTGGCGAGGGTTGCGGGATCTGTCACAGCCTTGATCAAGGGGACGGTGTCGCAGGCATCGGGGGGTATCCTTGGCAAATGGGCCGACAACAGCCTTTTGAAGCAGGGCGATGATCCGAGCCGTTCTATGGGGGCATGACGGTGTTTGGCAAGCCGAGCCATCAAAAGCGAGGGGAGGCCCGGCATCCACGGCAGCTTTTCTTCCCCGCGGCGGACGTCGGGACCTGGAGCGATCTGGCGGCTACCGATCCCGATCCGTTTGCGGATGAAAAAGAACGCGCCGCGGCCAAGAAAAAGAAGAGACCGCCGCAGGCGTGAGCGGAGTTCGCGCGCACCGAGGCGCGCTGTCTTCCTTGCGAGAGGGGAGGGGATGGCCGGCGCCACAGGGGGCGGGGGGTTGGGATGGGGTTGCCTGAAGCACCGGCCAAAGCGGGACATGTCCCACGCCCAACAAGCTAGCAGAGGTTGGATCGGTTCATATGGTGTGATCGCGGAACTGGCGCAAAAGCGCTTTCGCATCGCCGCTTCGGCGCCGCCAAAGGCCGCGCAACCGGGGGTTTCCAGTGGGTTGCGCGGGTTGCGCAAGCGCCGGTTGAATGTGCTCGGGCAACTGTCGTTTTGAGTGTTGGTTCGAGCGTCATGTGGAGCGCTGCCAGGGCGGCAAGTTCATCGTCGTGGACTATAGCCGCGAGAGAGCGCGCATCAGCGACATGTCTCTGAGTTCGGCGATCGGGCCGGAGACGACGATGCGGCCGTTCTGCATGAGATAGACGCGTGAGGCCTGTCAATCACCGCTGTCGAATGAGCTCATGGCCAAGGTGAAGGCTATCTACGACCAGGACATCAAGCCCACGTGCATCAGCGCTGGTGACTGAGAGTTTTCCCTTCGCCTTCTATGCCATCTTCACCTTCGGCTCGCGCGCCCACAGGCGCAGCGCGCCGAGGGCAGACAGGAAGCCAGCGATATCCTTGGGTCCGGAGAGGGCGATGCAGCCCTCGTCGAGGCTGTCGGCAACCCCTGCCTTGTCGAGCAGCGGCAGTGCGGCCTCGACATAGCCGATGAACTTGCAATGGGCGAAAGCATCGGCGACGAAATCGCGGGCCGTGGATTCCTTGAGCAGGTCGGCCATTGCCGCCTTGGCGGGCAGCAGGGCGACCGCATCGTAGAGCACGGACGGGCCGCCACCGATCATCTGCTGAGCCTCGATAAGGCTGCCGTCACTAGCTTTGGCGCCACCGACCTTCGGGGCGATGATCTCGAACACCGCGCTGGCCTTGGCCAAGGCACCGGTCAGCGCCTTGAGCAGAGCCGCATCGGTGCCGTCGCTCACCAATATGCCGAGCTTGCGGCCCTCGAAACGGTTGGGGCCGTTGGCGACGATGCTGAGGGATGGTGCCGCAGTCAGATCCCGCCTTGTGGCAATGGCCGCATCGGCCGGCTTCGGCATCGCCTTCAGGCCAAGCCCGTCGCCGACCTTGTTGGCCAGCCCTTCATCGATGTTGAGCAGGTGCGAGACCATGCGCTCGCGAATGACAGGCGTCTGCACCTTGCTGAGCTCGAAGGTCAGAGCCGCCGCTATATGGCCTTGTTCGGGCGGCGTCTGGCTGATGTAGAACTGCCGCGCTTGGCTGTAATGGTCTGCGAAGCTTTCGGCGCGGATGCGCTGTTTGGGACCCAGCTCGGTCTCGGCAAACGAGCGGAAGCCGCGCTGCGGCGATTCCCTTGGGCCTTCGCCGAAGGAATTCGGCTGGTAGTTCACTCGTCCGACCGGGTTGCGCATGGCCATATGGCCGTCCTGTTGGAAATGGTGGAACGGGCATTTGGGCGCATTGATCGGGATGTGGGTGAAGTTGGTGCTGCCCAGCCGCTTAATCTGCGTGTCGAGGTAGGAAAAATTCCGGCCCTGCAGCAGCGGGTCGTTGGAGAAGTCGATGCCGGGTGGAACGTTCTGGGTCATGAACGCGACCTGCTCGGTCTCGGCGAAGAAATTGTCGGGCATGCGGTCGAGCACCAGGCGGCCGACCGCGATCGGCGGCAGGATCTCTTCCGGGATGAGCTTGGTGGCGTCGAGCACGTCGAAATCGAAGCTGTCGGCAAAGTCCTGGTCGAACAGCTGCAGCTGCAGCTCCCACTCCGGAAAGTTGCCGGCCTTGATCGACTCCCAGAGGTCGCGGCGATGAAAGTCCGGATCGGCGCCGTTGATCTTCACCGCCTCGTTCCAGGCCACGGATTGCAGCCCGAGCTTCGGCTTCCAGTGGAATTTGACGAAGGTCGATTCGTCCTTGGCGTTGAGCATGCGGAAGGTGTGGACACCAAACCCTTCCATGAAGCGGAAGGAGCGCGGGATCGCCCGGTCCGACATCACCCACATTATCATGTGCATGGATTCGGGCGTCAGCGAGATGAAATCCCAGAAATTGTCATGTGCCGATTGCGCCTGTGGGAAGGCGCGATCGGGCTCCTCTTTGACAGCATGCACCATGTCGGGAAACTTGATCGCATCCTGGATGAAGAACACCGGAATGTTGTTGCCGACGATGTCCCAGTTGCCTTCCTGCGTGTAGAGCTTGACGGCGAAGCCGCGCACGTCGCGCGCCAGGTCGAATGAGCCCTTGTTACCGGCCACGGTGGAGAAGCGCACGAAGGCCGGCGTCTTTTCGCCGGCGCGCTGGAAGATGTCGGCGCGAGTGTATTTGGCGAGGGACTCATAGGTTTCGAAATAGCCGTGGGCGCCATAGCCGCGCGCATGCACGACACGCTCTGGGACACGTTCATGATCGAAGTGAAAAATCTTCTCGCGGAAATGGAAGTCTTCGAGAACGGTCGGGCCGCGGGCGCCGATCTTCAGTGAATTCTGGTCGTCCGAGACCGGGCCGCCCTGCGCGGTGGTGAGGACTGGAACGTCGCCCTCGGCAGTCTGATGCAATTCGCCGCCTTCGCCTCGAACCAGCTTCTGATCGTGGATGACTGCCTGATTGCCGGCGCGGCTTGGAGACTTGGTCATGGATGGTTTCCTTGGAGCGAGTGCATGCATTCTTGGGCATCGGACATAACGAAGCCCCGCCGCCTTTCGGCGACGGGGCTCGATGATCAGAGCGGGCTGGTGTTGCGCACCCTGTCGCGCTCGGCCTCGATGTCGGTATAAGGGTCGGCATCGGCGTCGAAGCCGGTCCAGCCATCGGCTTCGTAGACGCCGCGACGCTCGTCCAGATCGACGGAATTTGTCTGCCCGAGGATAAGCTCGGCTTGGCCGGCGAGCTCGTCGCTTACCCTGGCGGTGACCAGCGTGCCACCGCGGCGGACGCCCTCGGCGTAAACGTGGGCATCCCTTTCCGGTACACCGGACTCGGTGAGCGCGCCGACAATGCCACCCGCGGCACCGCCGACCACCGCGCCGCCAACCGCGCCGACGGCTGTTGCGGCCAGCCAACCGGCGGCCACGACCGGGCCGACGCCCGGAATGGCCATCAGGCCAAGGCCGGTCAGCAACCCGCCGGCACCGCCGATGACGGCGCCGACGCCGGCGCCGCCGGCTGCATCTTCGGCGGCTTTGGAGCTGTCGCTGTTCTCATACCAATCGTTCGAATTGTTGGCGACGATGCTGATGTCGGCATGCGGCACGCCGCTCGCTTCCAGTTCACCGACGGCGTCGGCAGCGTCATCGTAATTGTCGAAAAGTCCGGTTACGGTTTTCATGGTTTTTCCTCGATTTCTGTTCAGCGGTTCAGTTGGTGCCGGCAACCACGTTGCCCTGATAGTCGAGCGCCACGGTCGTGGTCTTGCCATCCTTGGTCGCCTGGCCCCGCCAGATGCCCTTGTCGTCTTTCGTCAGTGCGGACACGTCGGAGAAGCCGGCATCCTGGATGCGGCTCCTGGCCTGGTCCTCGGTGAAGCTGTTGGCGCCGGGGACCGGGGCGGCCGGATTGGCGGTGTCGGTCGTGGTCACGGCCGGGGTGGTCGAACTGGTGGTCGACGATGCATTGTCCGTGGCGGAAGCGATCTTTTCGATCATTTCCTGATGCATCTTGAGTGTCGGCAAGGTTTCCGAGGCGAAGGACTTCAGCTGCGCATTGTCGCCGTCCTTGGCATAGCTCTCGAACAGGGTGACCGCTTCGGAATGCGCATCGCGCTGCATCTGGACATAGGGCTTGTCGTCCTTGGCATTCTGCAAGCTATCGAGATCGGCTTTGTGCTTGGCGTCCAGTTCCTTAGGCACCGTCAGCTTCTGCTCGCCGGCGATGGACTCGAGCTTGGCGTTGGCCCCGCCATGATCGTCGATCATCTTCTGCGCGAAATCCTTGACGCCCTGGTCCTGGGCCTTGCCTTCGAAGATCTTGCTGGAATCCACTTCGAACATACCGCCGACGGCGGCCTTGTCGACGAAGTCCTGCGCGCTGTCGGCAGCGAAAGCGGGGAGGGCGAAGGTCAGGGTTGTGGCGGTGGCCAGTGAAGCCAGAATTAGACGAGTTTTCATAAGGCTGATCCTTTGTTGGGACGGATGTGCTGTCGAGCTAACAAGGATCGGTCGGCTTTGTTCCGGCGTGCGAGTGATTATCCCCGGCGATTCAAATCCGGAATCCATCGGCCGGAGTTGCCTCACCCTGCCTTCCCTTGCGCGAGGTGGCCGGCGCGGAACTTTCTGCCCGCGCGCCAATTTTTCTACCGCTGGCAGACCCGCCAGCCACTCCAGAAGCTCTGCCCGCTGGCTTGCGCCAGCGGGCCTCTTTTGCGCGCCAGGCTATTGAAGTTGGTGGCTGGCGAGCCGGATGCTTCTTGGCTGGTGATTGGAACCTAAATTTTCCGGACGTGTTTTGCCTCGAGCAGAAATCCGAAAGGTGGCACCGCATGGATCTCACCTATCGAGCCTAGGTAAATCGACGCATGAACCGGTTTCTATTCCTCGCGGCTGACTTCCTCTCAAGACCTCCCGGCTTCTATGTGATGATCGTTGCCATGATCATCTGCACGGCCCTGGTTCCGTTCGGCCTCACCAATGCGGTGACCTATGCTCTATCCGTGGCGGCCATAGTTATCACCGGCGTGGTGTTGATCCAGGGCTACCGCGATACGGCAGCCATTCATGCCAAGCTCGACGAGATCATCGTCGCCCTCAACGAGACGCGCAACGACGTGGTCGGACTGGAACACAAGGATCCGGAAGAGATCAAAGCCAAGCTGCGCAAGCTCGAGGACGAGGCATCGACCCGCTGATACTGAAGCCGGCCGAGGCTCGCCCAAGGATGTCATTCTTGTGGTCCTGCCCTTCGCTAGTTCCAGCTTTCCAGGACCTCCTGCATGGCAACGGCCTCGACCTGCTCGCTGAACCGCGATCGGTAGAGTTCCATCAGCGCAGCATGTGTCTGGTCGGCCGAACTACAGATGGCATCAGTCACCACGATCACCCGAAGGCCCCGGTCGATCGCACCGAGCAAAGTGGCCAGCACACACACGTCCGTCTCGGCACCCGTAATGACGAGCGTGTCGACATTCAGCCGCGCCAGCGCCGCGTCAAGGCGCCCTTCCGTCCACGGTGAATAGACCCGCTTGTCGAGCACAGTCGCGGGCGGCACGAAACGCGCCAACTGCGGCATGATATCCACAAGCCTGCGATCGATATTGGCGAGGGTGACGTCCGCCCAGCGGCGGTAGTAGTGCGCCCACATGCCGTGTCCGTCGCCCGGCTTCTCGGCCGGGACAAAGCGGGTAAACACGGTTTGATGGGGATGTTTGGCGGCAAGCTCCTCAATCGCCGGAAGGACCTTTGGCACCCAGGGCACTGCCCATGGCCCTTCAGGCGCAAACAGCCGTTGCATGTCGATGCATAGATGAAGGCAGGTTTGTCCCAGAGGACCATGGACCAGACCACGCGCCGCCATCGTCAACTCCCGACTACATGGATCCCAAACGCTTCAAAGATCATCAGGTCCGCAGGTCCTTGGTCACATCATCCAACATCCCAAGTGCAGAACTTTGTTTGTCGGTTGCAGCAGGCGCTGGTCGATTGCAGCCTTCCTCTCGAACAGAAGTCCCGATGCCTGAGCATCGGGACTTCCTTGAGCCGGCAGGCTGGACGAACAGGCCCTATGCCGCTTCCGCCGCGACGTTGACCGCGGACTCGGCGAGTTCGGTCAGGGCCACGTCGGTTTCCTTTTCTTCGCTCAGCGTGAGGTCGAGCAGTTTGACCGCGTCGTTATAGCCGAGTTCCGAAGCCCAGGTGCGCAAGGTGCCGTAGCGCGAAATCTCGTAGTGCTCGACCGCCTGTGCTGCCGCCAGCAGGCCGGCGTCGAGTGCCGCGGCGCCTTTG
Source organism: Mesorhizobium sp. ArgA1 (assembly GCF_053714375.1). NCBI lineage: Bacteria > Pseudomonadati > Pseudomonadota > Alphaproteobacteria > Hyphomicrobiales > Phyllobacteriaceae > Mesorhizobium > Mesorhizobium sp. ArgA1. Next base: position 862,142 of record NZ_JBSKBQ010000001.1, on the reverse strand, counting down.
TACTCGTCCATGATCTCGGCACCTTCCTCAGTGATGCCCATGATGGCGGCGCAGGTCTTGCCGACCGGCTTCTTGCCGATGACTCCGAAGACGCCCTCCAGCCGGGTCACGTGCTCTTCGGTCTGGCCGCGGTGCTTTTCGAAGGCTGCCTTCAGGTCAGGGCTTTGTGCTGCCTTGGCCATTTTCGGCAGGGTCGCGAGGATCTTCTTTTCGGCAAAATAGATGTCCTTCAGCGTGTCGTGAAAGAGGTCGCTCAGGTCTTTGGATGTCTTGCTCGGTGCCATTGGATATCTTCCTTGTTAGAGGCGCCTGTTAGGCGGGATACAAGGGGTCAACTCCTCCGCCTTACACAGGTTCCTGCAACCGATGAAGAAAGGCGGCTGCCCTCACTGCCTGGGCGGCTCACCGCTTTTGGAACGGCGACCGAGCGGCGCTATCAGACTTGGCTAAGCTCGCCGTAAAGCGCGTCTTCCTCAAAGACACCGCGCCTGAAAAGCTCCATCGCCGCCGCTGCGAGCGCGGCGGCCTCCGCGCAACCTTCGTCCAGGCTGCGCTCGGCGCGGATGCGGTCGTACACTTTTTTCAACAGCGTCAGGTCGTCCGGATATCCGATGCCGCTCTTCGATATGAAATGCTCGACCAAGCACGCCCTCCGCCCTGCGTGTTTTCGCTTACAGCAGTTCACCGTTTCACGAAAACGGCGAGCTACCCTATCTTTGTTCTTGCGCAATTCCGGACGGAAAACCGTTTCATGGAATTGCTCTAGTCACGCTGCCACTGCCTGCTGCGCATCGCCACTGCCTCAACGAAAGCGCGTGCCGCCGCATCGCATGCGATCTTCGAGGGCCCGTTGGTACACAGAACGATCTCCGCGGCGCGCATCGAGAGTCCAAATTTTGCTGCGAAGCTTTCCGTGTCGTAAGGCACGTCGACCGGAATATCGTTTTCAGTTTTCATCACAAGTTTCCCAACGGCACTGATCTAGAAATCGGCGGATGTTTCGCTGTCGCCCATCGTTGGCAGGCCGCTGACGATGGCATTGCCATACCAGGCTTCGCATGTCCTTGTGGTTATGGCAGCAACCAGCTTGGCATAAGTATCTGCGCCGGAGCCGTGCGCCCGCAGAATTTCCCACGCCAGATCGTCGCGCGGCAAAGGATCGACTAGTCCGTTGGATTTGGACCAATGCCGGAAAACACGCCTGCAAAGCGCAAGCTCTTCGCTGTTCAAGACGCCGATCGGCATAGGGCTACCCTCCTGCGAAGCGGGCGCAGCGCGCCTGCCTCGGCATTGCCGCGTCTGGATTGATCGCGTGGAGTGATTATGCCCTTATTTGGATTGTCCGCTTCAACGTATGTTAAGCTCGGGCGCTCCATTCTTGCCAACCTTGCGCTGTTGGGCAAGTCATTCCAGCTTTTCGACGACCCTCATGAGAGGTGGTCCTGTTGCCGCCTTTTTGGCCACGGGTTATCATATGTTAGTGCTGCTTCCGGACGGGCTTGAACCTGCAGGGGATTTCACCGCAAGTTGGACTAATGGGCGTGAACTTTCTCAGTCGAAAGCTTCTCAATTTCGGGCGCCTCGACGAAGCCGATCTTTCTCTGCTTGACTCGATCGTGAGCGAGACCCGCACCGTCCGGGCCTATGTCGATCTGATCTCGGAAGGAGACAGGCCGGGCGACGTCCATCTGGTGCTGAGCGGATTTGCCTGCCGCTACAAGATCTTGCAGGACGGCCGGCGCCAGATCATGGCTTACCTGGTGCCTGGTGACCTCTGCGACCTGCATGCCTATCTGCTCGAACACATGGATCATTCCGTCGGAACGCTTGCCGCATGCCAGGTTGTGGATGTCAGCCGCTCGGCCATCCAGCAACTGCTTGACCGCCCGGCGATCGCCAGAGCCATGCTGATGAGCACGATGGTCGATGAGGGTACCTTGCGCGAGTGGCTGGTCAACATCGGCCAGAGACAGGCCGAGCCGAGAATTGCGCATCTGCTGTGCGAATTGCTGGCGCGGTTGCGGTCGGTCGGCCTCGTGTCGGACGACAGATACACGCTGCCGCTCACGCAGGTCGAGTTGGCCGACACAATGGGCGTCACGCCGGTGCATATGAACCGGGTCCTGCAGTCGCTTCGCCGCAAATCCTTGATCAGCCTCGAAGGCGACCAGCTGACGGTGCTCAACCCCAAGGGGCTCGAGCAGGAGGCCGGGTGGAACCCGAACTACCTGCATCTGCGCAAAAAACCTGCGTTCAGTGACTGAGCCTTTGCGCGGGGCCTCAATGCATAGGGCCTTAACGCATGTGAATGCGGGAGCGGCAAATTTCCTGTCTTATGGCAAGACCAGCCCATCCCATCCCGGGTTGCGGATAGAACTTCGAGGCAGTCCCGATGCCCAGATATTTCTTCGACACCGGTTATGGACCGCTGCTGCGCGACGAAGACGGCGTCGTACTGGTCGATATCGAGGCTGCCTGGGAACAGGCAACACAGACCACCGGACACATATTACGCGATCTGGACGGCAACTTTGAACGCGATCGGGAATGGCGCATGGAAGTCAGCGATGGCGAGGGCCGGAGGCTGTTTACCCTGCACATCTCGACCACAGTCCACGGGGACTGGGCGCCGGCCGTCAGAGGGTGAAGGGATTCGGGGACGCAAGGGGTTCGCGCAGTCCCGTCAACCGGGGAATCGTGTACCTTGGCCGGTCTTGATTCACATATGTGGTTGACCGCGCCATCAGAAAGCGGAGGATCGCTTGTCGCCCGCCTCTAACGGCATACGGGTGCTTGGTAGCCACATCAGGTGCTCCCGCCACAATGCGGGGCCCCCATGACAAAACTCCACTTCCGCGATTCCGTTTCCGCCTTCGACTGCGATGTGATCCGTGAGGCGTTCAAGGCCTGGGTCCTGCAGGAGAATATTCCGGAGCATAAATGGCGCGACGGCGCCGCGCAGATGGTGCGGTCGATGACCGACCACGATGACGCGGATCCTGCCATGCTCGACTGGATTGTGCGCAAGTAGGCGCTACCAAACTGAGCGCGTCGGGTCGAAGCGGAGTCATGCGACCCGAGCCGACGCTGCCGACGCGCCTATTTGTTCTCCTGGCGCTTTTCGATCTCGTAGGTGAGCCAGCGGCAGAACATGCCGACGATCGATGCCACGGCACCGCCGAGCAGGCAGGCGGCCAGCAGCGGATTTTGTGAAGCGCTCGACCAGCTCACGATGGCCAGCAGGACGACACTGCCGGTCGAAATCAGATAGCCGACGCCCTTGAGCAGATGCAGAGCAGCTCTTGTCATTCCCCTGAAATCTCCCTGTCAGAATCTCCTTAGCCGGCGGCCTGTCCTCCGGAACATTCTTCCTGTCTTGAAGTTCCATCCAAGCGAACCGGATTCGAGAGAAGCACGCCGATGCCCGACTACCTGAAACTGCCGACCACGACCAAGGGTATGGTCAGAGTGGTGATCGAGACCCCGCGCGGGGCTGCCGCCAAAATGGCCTATGACCCGGCCATCCAGGCCTTCGCCTATGTTCGCCCGTTGCCGGTCGGGATGACCTATCCCTACGACTGGGGCTTTATCCCTTCGACACTCGGCGAGGATGGCGATCCCCTCGACGGGCTGGTCATCCACCAGGCGGCCACAGCCCCCGGCATCGTCATCAAATGCGATCTGCTGGGCGCCTTGCGGGTCAAGCAGAAGGACAAGGGCGGCGCGGCCCTGCGCAATGACCGCTACATCTTTTGCCCACGCAAGGAGGATGCCGAAGACGAGCCGGTCGCCGCGGACCAGGTGCCCGAGCATCTCAGGCGCGAGATCGAACAGTTCTTTCTGTCGTCGGTGCTGGGAACGGGCAAGACGATCAGGTTCAAAGGCTGGCAGGACGCCAACGCGGCGCGCAAGTCCATCAAAAAGGGAATGAAGGCCTTCACGGCCCGCAAATGAACACCGCCCGCGGTGGCCACCGAGGTTCAGCGATCGTTGCGTTCGAGGCTGCGCGCGACCTCGGTCTGGGCGACCTGCAACAGCGTGTCTATTTCGAACATCGCCACGGCATGCCCGCTATCGCGGATGACAATCCGGGCGCGGTGGAGCAGGTCCGAAACCGCTCGCAACGTTTCAGAATGGCTCGATGGATTCGACAACGGCGTGCCCTCCATCAGGCACAACCGTTGGATCGGCAGACTGTTCCCAAAAAGCATGTCGCTGTCGTTTTGCAGGGGCTCGGCCGCCAATGAGGGAGTGCGTCTTCTCGCCGATCATCAAGCATTCGCAGCCAATGCTAAATCCGCGTCACCGCCTCCAATCCCAGCCGCATTCGCTGGCCTTCAGCGAAGGTCAGGGCGAACGCCTCGAGTTCGAACGACGTTGTGGTCGCCTTGCCGTCTTCGATCACGCGGACGAACCATTCGCCGCAGGCTTCGACCACTTCGATGGCGGGTGGATCAACTCTGTTGCTCTGGACGTTATCCATCGCAATTCTCCTCAAGAGCAATGGGAAACGTCTATTTTTATAAGGCTCGCGCGAAGCGCTTTTCAATATCAAAAGTTAGCGGCGGCCGGGCGAATGGCGGTGAGCGCGGTCAGGGGAACCATCCTTGTCTGTTGGCCGTTCACCGTACCTCAATGAAAGGAACAGCCATGGCCGATAACGAAACCCCGAAGATTTCCACCCGAGAAGCCCAGGAAGCCCTGGAGAAGCAGGTCGCATCGCTGAAGCGCGAGATCAGCAAGATCAACAGGACGCTTGCCGACCGCGCCGAAGAGGCCGTCGAAGAGGCAGGCGGCTGGTATGGCAGCGCCACCGAACGCGCGGCACGGGCAGCGCAGCAACTGAGATCGCAGGCGCAGACAGTGTCCGAAACCGTCCAGCAAAATCCCGGTACCATCAGCAGCGCTTTCGTGCTCGGTGGCATTGCCGGGCTGTTGATCGGCCTGCTGCTCGGGCAAGCACAGGAACGTGACCGCCGCTGGTTCTAGCGGGCAGCCGGAGGTGAATTTGGCGCGGTCTGTCCCGTTGCGGGATGGACCGCGGATTATCGCACCTGCCGGCTTGGCCGGCGGGCTTTCATTCTGGGGTGGATTGCCAGATCGGTCGCAGGCCTTGGCATATATTTCCTTGCTTTGAAATTCGGGATTGACAGCTGTCCTACTAGTAGGTAGGTAAGCGTCATGACCAATCTTGTGATGACCTCCGATCAGATTCTGGCGTCGGCGCGAAACTTCATCGTGTCGGGCGGCTACAACGGATTCAGCTATGCCGACATCGCCGGCGAGGTGGGAATCCGCAAGGCGAGTATCCACCATCATTTCCCCAGCAAGGTCGATCTCGTCCGGACGCTTGTTGCCCGCCATCGCGAGCGGACCGAACTCGCCATGGCAGATCTGGAAAGCAAGGTCCCTGACTCGTTTGCACTGCTTCGAGCCTATGCCGGGCACTGGGCAAGATGCATTGAAGACGCGAGCGTCCCGTTTTGCGTTTGCGCGCTGCTTGCCAGCGAACTCCCGGCACTCCCGCCTGAAGTTGCCGTCGAGGTGCGGACTTACTTTCGCTTTCTGTCGTCCTGGTTGACCAAGGTCATGGAGCGGGGCGCTGCACAGGGGATTCTCAGATTCGCCGGCTCTGCCGGGCTGGAGGCCGAGACGTTCATGGCGACTGTCCATGGCGCGATGCTGTCGGCGCGTGCCTATGGCAACCCTGCCGTCTTTGACGCCATCCTGACGCCGACCGTGCAACGTCTATCGGCGAAGGTTCACTAACAGGGAATTCGCGCCGGCAGAGGGGGCGAACCCTCCACCGAATCCCGTAACGCATCCATCCTACCTACCTTCTAGTAGGTATACTAACTTAAACACGAAAGGAAATCAGAATGCTTGCCCAGACAAATGAAACCAACCCATCCACCTGGCTCAAGAGCTACTATTTCACACGCTTTGCCGTCGCGGCCGCCTGGGTGCTCCTGGCGTTCACGGTCGCCAAGGCAATGCCGTCCCTGGCAGCCGTTATGCTGGTCGCTTATCCCGCCTGGGATGCGCTGGCCAATTTCGTCGACGCCCGGCGCAGCGGCGGCTTGAGCCGCAACAAGACGCAGCTGCTCAACTTCGTCATCAGCGTCGTCACCACGGTGGCGGTCGCCATTGCCCTCGGCAAGTCCATGAATGCGGTCCTGGCGGTGTTCGGCGTCTGGGCGGTCCTGTCTGGCCTTTTCCAGCTCGCCACCGCGATTCGACGCTGGAAGTCCGGCGCGCAATGGGCGATGGTGCTGAGCGGCGCCCAGTCGGCGCTGGCCGGCATCTTTTTTGTGAAGATGGCGGGCACTGCGGCGGTGATCGACATCACCAACGTCGCGCCCTATGCCGCGTTCGGCGCCTTCTACTTCCTGGTCTCCGCCGTCTGGCTGACGGTGAGCGACGCGCGGCGCAAGTCGGCACCGGCCGCTGGCTGAGGGCCTCACCGGTCCGAAGCGATATTGAGATCCGCGCCCCCTGACGGCGGCCCCCAACAGTTCAGTTGAGTTTCCTGGCCGCGGTCGTATGTTTGTTGACCGCGGTGGAGGATCACAAGTGACCATTCATAGCAAGGCCACGGAGGCTGGAATTCTCCGGCCATCCGAACTCGACCTGTTGGGGCGTGTATTTCAGCAGCTCAAGCGCGACGGTCAATCGCCGGAAGCACGCGATGCTCTCGCATCCCGGATTATCGCGAACTACATGGCCGGCGTGGTCGACGAAGCCGAGCTCGTCAGTCTTTCGAGGCAGCCGCTGGGCCGGTAGCGCCTTCCAACCCGCGTTCCGGAATGATGGGTTTCAGTTCGTCAAATAAGAGGAATGAGCCAGTGCCGACTGACCCACCAGTAGAGCGACGGTCGCATATCCGGGACCTTGTTCTGAAGGAAGCGACGATCCAATCCGGCGACGCCACTATCAATTGCCTGGTCTGTAACCAGCACGCCCACGGTGCGGAGTTACGGGTGAAGGCCGACATCGCAATTCCCGACCGTTTCGTGCTTCACGTGCCCGTAGATCAAACCAGTTATCGCGCCGTGGTCCGGTGGAGAAGGAAGGAGCGACTTGGGGTGCAACTCGATTCGGGAAGGCAGACGTAGAGGCGGTAGCCACCACCCATGCCTGCATGCACCGCGCCTTGGGTGGATGTCCCCCCGCTTTCCGCGCAATCTCCGCTCGGATTGGCCAGCCGTAATCACAACTACGCTGATGCGAACGCGATTGCCGATCGACCGTCCAATGTCCAGCTGGCCCCCAGCCAATCAATTAGGCCGGGGTTACCTCAACCGGCCGACTTGGCACCGGCAAAAGCCCGCCACTCCTGACGTAACCAGTGCCCGTCGCACTGAAAAGGCTCGCAACAGCGACGTGGCGGGCCTTTCCATAAGATCTGCCGATGAATCAGCTGTCAGCGAACGGAACCAGAAAGGCCGTTCCGCGTCATAAAGGGGGGTCCTGTGCAGCTCCGGAGTGACTCGATGTTTAGGCACCTTCTTTTCGCCGCGGCGCTCGCCCTCGCTTGCGACGGGGCGGAGGCGGCCAAGCTGGACCAAACCGCCGTCAATCAGGCCCAATTCGGCGTCGGCCAACCCAAAGGTGACAATCCAACTATACTGAAAGCGCAGATTCTTCTGGATCGCGCCCGATTCTCGCCGGGCCTGATCAACGGCCGCCTCTCCGAGAACTTCGCCAAGGCGGTTAGCGCCTTTCAGACGGCGAACGGATTCCAGTCCGATGGCAAGCTCACGCGGGAGACCTGGGATAAGCTGATGACAACCTCCGCCAGCCCGGTTCTGGTAGCCTATGAGGTAACGCGTAAGGATGTGCGCGGACCATTTACCAAGCGGATTCCGGGCCGCATGGAGAGGATGGCCCGTCTGCCGCGGCTGGGCTACCGCAACGCGGTAGAGAAGCTGGCGGAGCGCTTCCATATTAGCGAACAATTGCTGAGAAGACTCAATCCCCGCGCCGGTTTCGGGAGGGCCGGCGTGACCTTGATGGTGCCAGATGTTGGCCGGGGCGATGCTCCAGCGGGCGTTGCCAGCGTCGAGGTCGACAAGGGCGCCCGCCAGGTGCGCGTGCTCGATCCTTCCGGCAGATGGCTCGCAGTCTACCCCGCATCGATCGGGAGCGACGAGAAGCCGGCGCCAAGCGGCATGACAGAGATCAAGCGCGTAGCGCACAATCCTACCTATCACTATGATCCGGACTTCGCCTTCAAGGGAGTAAAGACCAAGCGGCCCTTCACCATTGCTGCAGGGCCGAACAACCCCGTTGGGTCGGTCTGGATCGATCTATCTATCGAAAGCTACGGCATTCACGGCACGCCCGAACCCGGCAAGATCGGAACGACCTTCTCGCATGGCTGCATCAGGCTGACCAACTGGGATGCCGAAGACCTCGCCTCCATGGTGCAGAAGGGCACGAAAGTTAATTTCAAGGACGAGGTAGCGGACGCAGACGTCAAGCTCGCCGATTAGACCATGCCCCTCAAGAAGCCGTGATTGCCGACGGCTTCACTGCTGTCTCGGAAACACCTGGTCGGCCACTGCTTCGACTTCGGAGTAACTCTTTGATCCGGACCTTGTCGCCGATCGACGCGCTCACCTCAGCGCCCACCAAACGATGGCGGCACACAGCAAAAGCACGAGCGCGGCACACGTAATCAATATACTTCTTCGTGATTGCCATCTCGGCGGCTCAGCCGGCACAGGCGTGAACTGCTGGGCATGCTCCGTAGCGATTTTCAGGAGGGATGAAGCCGTTTCGTGCGGCGTCCACCCTTGCGCTTCCGACGCAGTCACCAGCGCTGCGAATGCGGCTTCCAAGGCGACTTCACAGTTGGCCGCCCGGTCTGGGCTATCCTTTGGCAATATGGGTGGTTCGACGGCTCGGGACATGCAGACAAATCGACTCGCCGATAAAAGGTTCCCCGCGTGATCAGGGGCAACCTGTCGATCAGCTGGCAAGGGTCAGCGCGTCGACCCAGCGGAGGGGCCTTTTTAGTTTTCGCCCCCCAGATGGCCAATGCATACAGGCGTGCCAGTGGCCAATGCCCCTCTATCACCTTAGGGAGGCGTCCAGACGTTTGCCTGATACAAGGCTACAGGTGTCTACAATCGCCTGAAGTCCGCAAGCCCCAACCGTATTCGCTGACCTTCCGCATAGGCCAGCGCGAACGATTCCAGATCGAATGATCGGGTCAGTTCCTGGTCATCCTCGACCACGCGGACGAACCATTCGCCGCAGGCCTCGGTCACTTCAACACAGGGGCAAGCCCAGACGTTGAATGTTACATCATCCATTTCGCACTGCCTCCCGCGCAATGTGGACAATCACGAATTTATGGGACCGCCGAAATCAGTTCTTCAAATCACAAAAGTCTTTAGGGCCTCGACCAAACTTAACCGAGGACCCGCGCCTTCTCCCTATACGGAAGAAGCGCGCAGGCCGCCGGCTGCCCACCCCCGCCAAGCAAAAGGATTATCGGCCGGGGGACCGTTGCCAGCAATAAAGTTTGACATAGTGGCGCGAAAATCCTGCGACGAGGCAAATCTCGCGATAACCCACCCATCTTTGCGATCAGCGGGTCCAGCGCCTGCGGGACGACTGCTGACGAACATCGCAACATCGCACGCGGCAGGAGCATGGTCGCGGGTCAAGCAACCGCTTGCCAAGTTGCGTTGTCGGTCTGGTGGTCAAGCTGGCCTTGGTTTGATCGCGGTGGCAAGTACGATGCCGGCGACGATGAAGGCCGCACCGACCAGATCGTAATCGTGCAACTCCTCGCCGAGAAGCAGATAGGCGAGCACGGCGACGAACACCGTCTGAAGGTAAAGCAGCATGCTCGCCCGGCTCGCGCCGAGCGTTTCCACGCTTTTGTTGTAGAGATAGTACATCAAGGCGCCGCCGGGACCTGCCAGATAGGCGAGCGCGAGAATGCTGTGGACGTTCATGGCGGAGCGTTCGTCGTTGAACAATTCCCACACATGGAAAGGCAAGGCGACCAGCGCACCGGCGCCGAGCAGCAGCACAACCATCGGCAGAAGCTCGATGCCGAATTTGGCGCGGCGCAAAAGCACGGTGTACAGGCCCCAGCAGAACGCGCTGCCGACGATCCACAGCTCACCGGCGTTGAACTGGAGTTGCAGCAGCGCCGTCAGGTTCCCGTGGGCAACGATGAAAATCATCCCGGCGAGCGCAACCAACGCGCCAAGCGACTTCCACAGCCCGAGCGGCTCGCCAAGCACGAAACGGGCGAGCACCATCGTCATGACAGGCGATAGCGCCATGATGATACCGGCTGTGGTGGCGTCGGTGTCGTTGAGGCCATGGTAGATCATACCCTGGCACAGCGTGAGGCCGATCGCCCCCACGGCGACGACCTCCGCGGCGCGCGTGCGCAAAAGCCCGATCATCGCGTCGTGATGACGGTGCACAATCGGCAGCAGGATGGCGCAGGCAAGCGTCAGCCGCCAGAAGCAGAGGCCCCAGGGCGGCATCTCAGGCGCCACCCATTTGGCCGCGATATAGACACCGGCCGAAAGCAGCCAGCACAGGACGGCGGCCGGATAGCCGGTCAAGGAGGATATGGGCCTGACCTCGGGTTGCGCGGCTTGATGCGCTATCGGCATTGCCTGCATGTCATGCTCTCCCCTTCGATGACGTAGGCCCGACGGGGCAACATAACCTGCGTCGTTGGGTTGTGCATCCGTTTTGAAAGGATGAGGCCAAAAGGAAACTGCGCTCGGCCACCACATGTCTTTGATGGAGCGAGGAGGTTCTCTCGCGTGAGGGGATGCGACGACCGGAACGGGTCAAGTCACACATCGGGCATTGGAAGTTCAACGTCCGTTAGTTGTTTCCACTACAAGCGGGCCTACTGCCTCAAGGCTGATCGAGTAACTATGTCAGTCCGCCTTGTCGCCGGAAGGCATGGCGGAAACGTCCATCCACATCGCGCCCACGGCATGGCCATCGGGATCAGCGAGGTCGCGGGTATACATGAACCCATGATCTTCGATTGGATTGATGTCGGCGGCGCCACCGTTCGCAGCAGCTGCGGCGGCCATCGCATCGACCGCCTCGCGGCTGTCCAGGGATAGCGCCAGCATTACCTCGTTGGACGTTGATGGCGGGATGGGGCGAGTAGTCGTGGTCTGCCATTTTTCACGGCTCAGCAGCATGAAGTTGATTTCTTCACTCCACACCATCCCCGCAGCCGTCTCACTGGTAAAGCTGGGATTGTTCTTGAAGCCGAGAGATTCATAGAACGCCATGGATGCCTTCACGTCGGTCACCGGCAGGCTCACAAAAATCTTCTTGCTCATCGATCATTCCTTTGGTTGTTGAGATCCGGCGAGTGGCGCCTTCTTCAAGACGGTTGGCCGCCCACAGGCCCGACACAGCATCTCAACTTTTTTAGATCGCCATGCGGCGTTACAGATCGGCAGAGAGTTCGGCCGCAAGAAGACCGAAGTCATGTTCCTGCCGCCCGTTGACTACGAGGGGCACCTGATGCCAAGGAACGAAGCTGAGTTCGGAGAGGTTTAGGACCGCTCAATCTGTTTGATCGATCCGGCCCCGTGCGAATAGGGACGCACCTACCGCTAGGCATCTTCTCGCTTCGGCAGAACCGCGCTTTTCCTGCCGAGCCTCAACGAAGTTTTACGCGCGGTCAGATGGGTCCAATGTTGGCCCAGACCGTGGCGTCTTCGACCAGCAGGGCTTCGAGCGTCAACGCAATGCCTGACATCAGCGCGGAGATATCGCTGTTGCCGTCTGGCAGCGCCAACTCAGCCGCCCTTGCTTGTATACGGGCGCTGTGGTCGATCAATCTCTGTTTTAAATCATCTTCCATGCCGTCCTCCGAGGGTCAGGAGCGACGCCAGCTCCCTGAAGACCGCCTCTCGATCGCCCATATGCTTCTGCAGAAGAGCCACAGCCTCCTCGCGATTGATGCGGCCCATTTTGCCGATGAATTCCAACTCGTGTCGAGGAACCGACCCTCGGGTCAGGCGCCCCATGAATATCTTGGCCGCTTTATCCGCCGGTACTGTCTTATCCACCATCTGCCGTCACCCGCTTCATGCTAGGCATCAATAGGTGAGGCTGCGTTTTGTTCCGGACGGCCGCGTTTAAGGACAAGAGTTGCTGGTACCGCGGTTGGCGCCAGAAATGCGCCATCGGTATAAGTGGTTTCACCCGCTGCACGCACGACGAACAGGGGGCGAGTTCCGTCAGTTGGGCTGGGACATGCAACCAGAATCGCACTGACGGGTTCTTGCTATGATTTTGAGCAAGGCCGGCTGTGATCGCCGTCCGAAGGTGGCCAACTTTCATGGACGTATCGGTTTCTCAAACCGCAGACGACAACATCAAGGCCGGCAAGAGCGGGTTGCTGCTTGTCTCGGACAATCATGACGCTTTCGCCGTGCGTGTGCTGGCGTCAAGGAGTGCAGTGCGCACCCTCGACCTGATGTATTACCTTTGGCACGACGACCACACCGGACGCTTGCTCTTGCAGGAGGTTTTTCGAGCCGCTGAGCGCGGCGTGCGAGTGCGAATGCTCCTGGACGACGCCAATCCGCGCAAAAGCGATGCAGCATATCTGGCGCTGAACAACCATCCAAACATCGAACTGAAATTGTTCAATCCAAGCGGAATCAGAAGCGGCCGGATCATGCGTGGTGTGGAAGTGCTGTTGCGGCTCTTTGCACTGACAAGACGCATGCACAACAAGGCCTGGATCGCCGACGGCAAGTTTGCCATTGTCGGCGGTCGGAATGTCGGCGATGCCTATTTCGATGCGGCAGAGACCAATTTCCGGGACCTCGATATGCTGCTCCTAGGCCCTGCGGTCCAGCAAACGAGCCACATATTCGATGCCTTCTGGGCTTGTGAGGAAGCCACGCCAATCAAAACGCTCGGGTCCATTGCCGACCAGAAGCAAGCGAAATTGTTCGAGCCAAACGATTCCGAAACCGAGTCAAAATTCTTGAACGGCATTGGCGATCGAGGCTCAATTGCAGAGTTTATCGCGGCCAACAACGACGTTCATTGGGTGGATGGCGTGCGGGTCATTTCCGATCCACCAGAGAAGGTTCGCGGCTGGAGACGTCGCAGCTGGCTTATGAAAGAGCTGCGTCCCATCATTCAGTCGACGCGCGGGTGTCTGGAAATTGTGTCGCCCTATTTCATCCCCGGCAAAAGAGGCACAGCGATCTTGCTGGACCTTGTCGGCGCCGGTGTTGAGGTTTCGGTTCTGACCAACTCCCTGGCTGCTACAGACGTCGCCGCGGTCCATGGCGCCTACGCAAACTACCGCAGGCGGCTGCTGAGGAACGGCGTCAAACTTTTCGAGCTTCAGCCGTTCAGCCGTCAGCCGGCGATCTCGGTGTTTGGTTCAAAGGGCGCCAGTCTGCATACGAAAGCTTTCACCGTTGACGACAAGATCGGCTTCGTCGGCTCCTTCAATTTCGATCCGCGGTCAGTGTCATTGAATTCGGAGATGGGCGTGCTCTTTGAGGATGCCCAATTGGTCGCTGAGCTGCGGAATCAATTCCAATCAGAGATATCTCCGGAGGCTAGCTATCGGCTTGAACTGAAAGGCAACGTGCTGCACTGGCATGGACGGGACGAAGGCAGGCTCCAAGACTATACGCATGAACCAGAAGCCGGATATTTTCGCCGTATCCTGGCGGGTTTGGTCCGCCATCTTCCGATCGAATCCCAGCTCTAGACGGCAACACAAGATCGCACTGCTGTAGTTGCCAGGCCCCCGCAAGGCGAGACGGCCGGTGAGGGGCCGGGACGAACAAAGGATCGCCCGCTTGTAGCATTGATGCAAGGGAGGAGCCTGCCCTGCGCACACGTATGGACGTTCCTGCCGAGGCCAGGCGCCAGATTGTTGCAGCTTTGCGGTCAGCCATACGTTATCTGATCAATGACGGTGTTCGACAGGGAGATTTGACCAATTGAGCGTAGCATTTGCCAAGGAGGAAAGTGCCGAGGCAGCGGCGGAAACCGTATTGCCGGCTCGACCTATCTCCGATCGGATCAACCTCGTCACTGAGGCGGGGCTTAAGATGTTGCAGGATGAATTGGCTCGCGCCCAGCAGGCTCTCGAGGCCGCCAACGCGCTGGACGATGTCAACGAAAGGCGGCGGCAGTCGGCGGTTCCGGTTCGAGATATACGCTATTATACCGAACGCGTCCGTACGGCCCAGCTTATGTCTGCGCCGACGTCCAATGAAGTGATCACCTTCGGTCACACCGTCACCTTCGAGCGTGACGATGGCCGCACTCAGACCTTCCGCATCGTCGGTGAGGATGAGGCCAACCCATCTCAGGCCTCCATGTCGCATGGTTCACCGGTTGCCATCGCGCTGATTGGCAAAACCGTTGGAGATGTTGTCCATCTAGGGCAGCGCGAACTCGAGATCCTGTCCATCTCCTAGCTGGACATCGGGGGAAGTGCAGATGTTTTGCCCCTTCGGGTGATGCGCAGCGAGTTCTGCGTAGGCAGCGTCAACTCGGGGCCACCAAGGGCTAAGAGCAGCTATTTGTGGGCTCCGATGAGGCGCAAAAGCGCGGTGCGCGTCCCGCACTTCAAAGCAAACAGCCTGTTGGCGAGCCATAAGGTGGGTCTACTAACAGTTTTCTATCGGGTTGATTTTAATCAGTTTTATTGAATAGCTGGCGGAGAGAGCGGGATTCGAACCCGCGTTACGGTCTCCCGTAAACACACTTTCCAGGCGTGCGCCTTCAACCACTCGGCCACCTCTCCGTCCTTGCATTCGCGCCGGCCGGTTTTGCCGCGCGGGTTGGGGAGATGCATCCCTTTGGGAAGTGCGGGGGAGACCCGCGTCACGGGGCGCCGCCAACCAGCGGTGCCCTTCCCGGCGCCCGTCGATCAAACGGGCGCGGGGCTCATCTAGTCGATCCGGCGCCGAATGCCAAGCCATAACGACAGTCTATTCTCTTTGCCGGCCATGCATCGTTTCGCGGAGCCACCGAGGCCTCCGCTTCAAGGGCGCCTCGGCTCCGAATGGTGTGCACAGGCAAGGCGGCAGGGCCGGCCGCGCTTGACTTCGCCCCCGGCCGGCTGTCGAGTGAGGCGGAGGCTTTGCGGGGGCAACGTCCGGACATGACATCGAGCAATGAACAGCCGGCCGGCGGAACGCCGGCCAGAGGCGTGCAAGGCAGCGGCGTGCCGGGCGGGCTGCCGCCGCCCGGGCGTTCGGACCTGTCCTTCATCCCGGTGGTCTGGCTGGCCTTCGTCATGGCGTTGTCGGTCTATGGGCTGGTCTCGGCCTGGTGGCTGGTGGGCAGTTCCGGCCTGCCGGACACGGTCTTCTATTTCGTCCTTGGCGCGCTGGCCTTCGACATCATCACCATCCTGTGGGGGCTTTATCTGCTCGGCCTCGCCTTCGGCCGTTCGGCGCACTTCTCGCGCCATTTCACCTTCTGGCAGATCGCCGTCATCGTCTTTCTGCTGGCAAGGCAGGCCTATGTGCTGGCCGTGCCGGAATTCGTCTTCTCCGCCAGAAGCCTGGCCATCACCGCAGCCGAAATCGGCACCGGCCTGTTTTGCATCTACCTGCTGCGCCGCGATGCCGGACCCGCGGCCGTCTATACTGCGCGGCAAGGGCAAGCACCGTCAGCCTTCGCCTCGATTGCCGCAGCCCTGCTCGGCATCATTCTTGGCGCGGTCGTCGGCGCCGTCGCCGGCTTCGGGCTGGGCGCGGGGATTGCCGAAGTCACCGACATCAGCTGTTTCGAGGGCGGCTGCGGCTATTTTGCCGTGTTCATCGGCCTTGCCGGGCTGGTGGTGGGCGCCATTGCCGGCGGCATCCTTGCCGTCTGGCTCGTCCATCGGCGCAGCCGAAAGGCGGCGATATAGGCGGACGGGGGCTTCAAATTCGCGTAGGCCGATTGCGCGCTGGGCCTACGCATTCTATTCCTCGTCTTGACCGGAAGGTCCTCGGGAGGAGCTTGAGGACCGGAGGAAGATTTCGATGTTGCGTTTTTTGTTTCGCCTCGCGGCCATGGTCGCCCTTTCGGTCGCCGTCATCATGGCGGTGCTCGACGCGACGCGCTCGGTGGCGGCCTCCACACTGGTCATGACCCCGCTCAATTCGAGCTGGCTCGCCGTTTCGCCCGACACTCGCGCGGCCTTTGAGACCTTCGTGCGCGCCAAGGCGAGCCCGATCATATGGGATGGCGGCATCGCCTGGGTGCTTGCCCAGCCCGGCTTTGCCGTGTTCGCAGTACTTGCCTTGCTGCTCTACGCGATCGGCTACCGGCGCCGGCGGCGAGGCGGAGAATTCGCCCCGGGATGACGGCTTGTTCCCGCGGACTTGCGACGCCACCGCGGCAACCGTCCATGGCCGTCACTGCCTTGGGCAATGCTTTTCCAAAAGGTCAAAATTCCGCGTGAATTTTGTTTCGGGCCGTGCCAGATTGCCTGGAGCGGGAGGGGAGTACACTCCTGGCTGATGTCGCATGCCTGCCGGAGAACCGGGCAGGCGGGCGGCTCGTAACGGAAAAAAATAACCGACAGGGTGTGGATCACATGAAACGTATCGTTCTCGGCCTCCTGGCCGCAACCGCAATGGTTCTTCCGGCTTTCGCCGCGGATGTCCAGCCGGCCATCCTCTACGATCTCGGCGGCAAGTTCGACAAATCCTTCAACGAGGCTGCCTATCACGGCGCCGAAAAGTTCAAGACCGAAACCGGCAACGCCTATGTCGAGTTCGAAGTGTCCAACGCCTCGCAGCGCGAGCAGGCGCTGCGCCGCTTCGCCGAGGACGGCCGCAATCCGATCGTCATGGCAGGCTTTGCCTGGGAGGATGCGCTGAAGGTGGTCGCGAAGGAATATCCCGATCTCAACTTCGCCATCATCGACGATGCCGTCGATATGCCCAATGTCCGTTCGCTCGTCTTCAAGGAAAACGAAGGCTCCTACCTCGTCGGCATCATGGCGGCGATGGCCTCGAAGACGAAGAAGGTCTCCTTCATCGGCGGCATGGACATTCCGCTGATCCGCAAGTTCGAATGCGGCTATGTCGGCGGCGCCAAGTCTGCCGGTGCGACCGACGTCATCCAGAACATGACCGGTGACACGCCGGCGGCGTGGAACGATCCGGCAAAGGGCGGCGAGATCGCCAAGACGCAGATCGACCAGGGCTCCGACGTGGTCTATGCCGCGGCCGGCGGCACCGGCGTCGGCGTGCTGCAGGCGGCGGCGGATGCCGGCAAGCTCGGCATCGGCGTCGATTCCAACCAGAACGGCCTGCAGCCCGGCAAGGTGCTGACCTCGATGCTGAAGCGCGTCGACGTGGCCGTCTACACCGCTTTCATGGACGGCAAGAACGGCACCTTCAAGGGCGGCCTGCAAAATCTCGGCCTCAAGGAAGGCGGCGTCGACTACGCCATGGACGACAACAACAAGGCGCTGGTCACCGACGAGATGAAGGCGGCGGTCGAAAAGGCCAAGGCCGACATCATCGCCGGCACGATCCAGGTGCACGACTACACCGCCGACAACGCCTGCCCGTATTGATCGGTAACCACTGACGTTTCGAACCGCCGGGTGCAAGCCCGGCGGTTTTGTTTTGGGGCAGGGCGGACCGCGTTGGGTAGCGCCAGCCCCCCTCTCCGTCTCGGGCTTCGCCCGAGCCACCTCTCCCCCACTTTGTGGGGGCGAGGAAATGCTAATCGCAGAGGACGCGGCCTTCATAGGCTTGGGTTCCTCGCCCCCGCGGGAGCGGGGGAGAGGTGGCTCGGCGAAGCCGAGACGGAGAGGGGGAGCGACTTATGCGACTTGCTCCGCCGATCAAGGCAGAAGCACACCACCCGCCGACAACACGCCCACGAGATAACCCAGCGCAAACACCACGATCAGTGCAATGGCGATGGCGAAGCCTCGTCGGCCGCCAAGCGAATGCACGCCGACACCGTAGGGGCGGCGCTCCAGCCTGCTGATCACCGGCGTGGGCTTTATCTCGTCCTGGCCGACAACGCGCATTTGCGGCATTTCGGCGATGCGCTGCGAGATCAGTCGCCAGCGGTCGCTGCCGCCCGACGGCCGCCCCGTGCGATCGAAGACATGCATGCGCTCGGCCAGCCGCATCACCGTGTCGCGGAAGGCAGGATCGATCTCGAGGTCGCGCTCGGCGCGTTCCCGGTCGCGCTCGTTCATCAGGCCAAGCACATAGTCGCCGGCACGCGCAACGCGATCGCTTTCACTGGCCATGGGCTTCTCCTTGCTACCAGTGCGGTGGTTTGGTTATCGGCACATCAGGCGCCGACTGTTCCTCCAGCGCCATGAAGCGCTCGGTCAGGGCATCGAGCCTGCGCTGCATGCGCTCGATCACCTGCCACTGCTCGGCGATCTGGCCCGACAGTTCCTCGATGGTCTTTTCCTGTTCAGTGGCGCGGATTTCCAGCGTCGTCAGCCGGTCGGCAGGCATGATCATTTAAAAAATCCTTCGGTCCTGGCGTACACGGTTGCAGAATGCTGCGGACATTGAGCCTTGTATATTAGTGAATGCGAAGGTCTCCGGCCACGTTCGAAATTGACAATCGCACCGGGATTTGTCGAGAGTGGTCACTGCGCCGCCAATTGGCACAGACGGGGCATCATGCTAGGCGTTTTGACCAAGCGATAAAAAAATAAGAGTGGGACAGGCTGCATGGCGCAAGCCGCAATCGAACTGATCGGCATCAACAAGAGTTTTGGCGCCGTGCGCGCCAATCGCGACATCAACCTGGAGATCGCGCGCGGCACCATCCACGGCATTGTCGGCGAGAACGGCGCCGGCAAGTCGACGCTGATGTCGATCCTCTACGGCTTCTACCAGGCCGACAGCGGCGAGATCCGCGTCGGCGGCAAGCCGGCGTCGATCAAGACTTCCAATGACGCCATCGCGCTCGGCATCGGCATGGTGCATCAGCATTTCATGCTGGTCGACAATTTCACCGTGCTGGAAAACATCATCCTCGGCGCCGAAAGCGATGCGCTGTTGAAAAAGAGCATCGCCAAGGCGCGCTCCGAACTGGAGCGCCTCGAACGCGAATACGGGCTGGAAGTCGATCCGGACGCCATCATCGAGGAACTGCCGGTCGGCCTGCAGCAGCGTGTCGAAATCCTCAAGGCGCTCTATCGCGGCGCCGAAATCCTGATCCTCGACGAGCCGACGGGCGTTTTGACGCCGGCCGAGGCCGACCATCTGTTCCGCATCCTCAAGCAATTGAAGGAGCAGGGAAAAACGGTGGTGCTGATCACCCACAAGCTGCGCGAGATCATGGCCATCACCGACAATGTCTCGGTCATGCGCCAGGGCACGATGGTGGCGACGCGCGAGACCTCCAAGACGACGGTGGGGGAACTCGCCGAGCTGATGGTCGGGCGGCGCGTGCTGCTGCGGGTCGAAAAGGGCGAGGCGGAAGCCGGCGCCGTCAAGCTCGCGGTCAAGAACCTGACGGTGAAGGATTCCCGCGGCGTCACCATGGTCGACGACATCTCCTTCGACATCCGCGCCGGCGAGATCGTCGGCATTGCCGGCGTCGCCGGCAACGGGCAGTCCGAACTGCTCGAGGCGATTTCCGGCATCAGGCATGCCGTTTCCGGCTCGGTCATGCTCGACGGCAAGCCGATCGACCTGACCGGCAAGGCCGATCCCGGCGAATTGCGCGACCGGGGCCTGGCCCATGTGCCGGAGGACCGCCATCATGTCGGGCTGGTGCTGGCCTTCGAGGAGAACGAGAATTCGATCCTCGGCTACCATGACGACGAGCGCTATCTCAAAGGGCCGTTCCTCAACATCGATGCCATCATGGCCGACGCCAAGGACAAGATCGAGAAATACGACATAAGGCCCGGCAACCCGCGCCTGAAGACGGCGAATTTCTCCGGCGGCAACCAGCAGAAGATCGTGCTGGCGCGCGAGATGGAGCAGGATCCCGGCGTGCTGATCGTCGGCCAGCCGACGCGCGGCGTCGATGTCGGCGCCATCGAATTCATCCACAAGCGGCTGATCGCCATGCGCGATCAGGGCAAGGCGGTGCTGGTGGTTTCGGTCGAACTCGACGAGATCCGCTCGCTGTCCGACCGCATCCTGGTGATGTTTGCCGGCCGCATCGTCGGCGAGCGCGGCCCGGAGGCCACTGAAGGCGAACTTGGCCTGCTGATGGCGGGCGTCGAGCGCCAGGAGGCGGCAGAATGAGCACGCCTTACGCCAAATTGCCCGCCTGGGCCGATTATGGGCTGATCCCGCTGATCAACCTGTCGGTGGCCTTCATCGTTGCCGGCTTCGTCGTCATGCTGGTCGGCGAAAACCCGTTCCGCGCCGCTGTCATCCTGGTCGAAGGCGCCTTCGGCAAGGGAACCGGCATTGCCTTCACGCTGTTTTATGCCACTACCTTCATCTTCACCGGCCTGTCGGTGGCGGTGGCTGCGCATTGCGGCCTGTTCAACATCGGCACCGAGGGCCAGGCCTACATTGCCGGCCTTGGCGTTGGCGTGGTCTGCCTCGCCTTCGACAGTGTGTTGCCATGGTGGCTGACCTTCCCGCTGGCGATCGCCGCCGGGGCCGCGGTCGGCGCGTTGTGGGCGCTGATCCCGGCCTATCTGCAGGCCAAGCGCGGCTCGCACATCGTCATCACCACCATCATGTTCAACTTCATCGCCGCCTCGATCATGGTCTACCTCCTGGTCGGACCATTGAAGCCGACTGCCTCGCAGGCGCCGCAGACGCGCAACTTCCTTGCCGGGGCCGAGTTGCCCAAGCTCAACTGGATCATCGAACTGTTCGGCGCCAAGATACGGTCGGCGCCGTTCAACATCTGCTTCCTGCTGGCGCTGGTGATGGCCTTCCTGGTCTGGCTGCTGATCTGGCGCACCAAGCTCGGCTACGAGATGCGCACCTACGGCCACAGCCCGAAAGCGGCGCGCTATGCCGGCATTTCGGAGACGCGCATCATCATCATCGCGATGATGATCTCGGGCGCGCTGGCCGGTATGATGACACTGAACCCGGTGATGGGCGACCAGCACAATGTGGCGATCGACTTCGTCTCCGGCGCCGGCTTCGTCGGCATCGCCGTGGCGCTGATGGGCCGCCTGCATCCGGTCGGCATCGTGCTGGCGGCGATCCTGTTCGGCATGCTCTACCAGGGTGGCGCCGAACTTGCCTTCGAGATGCCGGCGATTTCCCGCGACATGATCGTCATCATCCAGGGCCTGGTCATCCTGTTTGCCGGTGCGCTGGAGCACATGTTCCGGCCCTACGTCCAGGCGCTGTTCGCCTCGTTCAGTCCAAGGTCGGTCGGCATTGAAGCCGTCAAAGGGAAGGGCGCCTGAGATGGATGTGTTCATCGCCATCGTGCAGATCCTGGACTCGACCATACGTCTGTCGGTGCCGCTGCTGCTCGCCTGCCTCGCCGGCCTCTATTCCGAACGCGCTGGCGTCTTCGACATCGGGCTGGAAGGCAAGATGCTGGTCGGCGCGTTCGCCGGTGCGGCCGCAGCTTCGGTGTTCCATTCGGCCTTCCTCGGTCTCGGCACGGCGATCGTGATGTCGGTCGCCTTTGCCCTGGTGCACGGCTTCGCCTCGATCACCCACCGTGGCAACCAGATCGTCTCCGGCGTGGCGATCAACTTCGTCGCCGCCGGCTCGACCATCATTCTGGGCCAGGCCTGGTTCCAGCAAGGCGGGCGAACGCCTGCGCTACAGCCGGGCGAGCGCTTCGAGGCAATCACTCTGCCAGGTGCTGCCGCCATCCACGACGTGCCGATCATCGGACCGATCTATTCCGAGCTTCTGTCCGGGCACTCGATCCTGGTCTATCTCGCTTTCGCCATGGTGCCGTTCACCTGGTGGGTGCTGTTTCGGACCCGCTTTGGGCTCAGGCTGCGCGCTGTCGGCGAGAACCCGGCCGCCGTCGACACCGCCGGCATCTCGGTCGCGTGGCTGCGCTACCGGGCGCTGATCTGCACCGGTATTCTCACCGGCATCGCCGGCGCCTATCTGTCGATGGTGCAGAATGGCGGCTTCGTGAAGGATATGACCGCCGGCAAGGGCTACATCGCGCTGGCGGCGCTGATCTTCGCCAAATGGCGGCCGGTCAATGCCATGTTCGCCTGCCTTCTGTTCGGCTTCCTCGACGCGGCGGCGATCCGCCTGCAGGGTTCGCCGCTGCCGCTCATCGGCAAGGTGCCGGTGCAATTCATGCAGGCGCTGCCCTATGTGCTGACCGTGATCCTGCTGGCCGGCTTCATCGGCAAGGCAATCCCGCCACGCGCCGGCGGCGTTCCCTATGTCAAGGAACGGTGATCCACGCACGCTAGTCCAAGACCGCTGAGCCGAACCTGCGGCTCGGCGCTTGAAAGGCGCCAGGAAAAAGGAAAGCGCCGGGTTTTGACCATGATCGTCGGAGAGAACACCTGAATGTCGCATGATCTGTTCGAAGCCGCGCATGAGGCCATGGCCAAGGCCTACGCGCCCTACTCGAAGTTCCCGGTGGGGGCGGCGTTGCGCACCGAGGACGGCCGTGTCTTTACCGGCGCCAACATCGAGGTCGCGTCCTATCCGGAAGGCTGGTGCGCCGAGACCACAGCGCTCGGCCATTACATCATGGGCGGCGGCGGCAAGATCGTGGAAATCGCCGTCATTGCCTCGCGCATGGCCAAGTGCTCGCCCTGCGGCGGCTGCCGGCAAAGGCTGGCGGAGTTCTGCCGGCCGGACACGAAACTCTACCTCTGCGACAATGGCGGCGTGGTCGAGACCGTGACCATGGGCGACATGCTGCCCTACGGATTCCGTGGCGACATTTTGAAATGAAGATTGGCTGACATGAAAGAAGCTCTGGACCATCTCGTTGAACGGTTGGACGGGTTGGCGCCCACCACCGCCGTGGTGCTTGGGTCGGGCCTTGGCGCGCTTGTCGACCAGGTCCAAAATGCCGTGCGTGTTTCCTATGCGGACTTGCCGGGTTTCCCTAGAAGCGGGGTTACCGGCCATGCCGGCGAGGTGGTGGCGGGGTTGTTTGCCGGCACGCCGGTGCTGATGCTGTCGGGCCGCGCCCACTATTACGAGCACGGCGTTGCCGCGGCGATGCGGCCGGCGCTGGAAGTGCTGGCCGGCATCGGCATCACCGAGCTGATCCTCACCAATGCCGCCGGCTCCGTCGATCCCGACATGCCGCCGGGATCGGTGATGCTGCTCACCGACCACATCAATTTCTCTGGCTCCAACCCGCTGATCGGCGAGCCGAGCGATCGCCGCTTCGTCGGCCTGACCGAAGCCTATGATGCCGGCCTGCGCGCGGCCATCGAACGCGCCGCAAAGGCGACCGGGACCGCGCTGCACCAGGGCGTCTACATGTGGTTTTCCGGCCCGTGCTTCGAGACGCCGGCCGAGATACGCATGGCGCGCATCATGGGCGCCAATGCGGTGGGCATGTCGACCGTGCCGGAGGTCATCCTCGCTCGCTTCCTCGGCCTGCGCGTTGCCGCCTGCTCGGTGATCACCAACCTTGCCGCCGGGATGACCGGGGCGGAGCTGTCGCACCAGGAGACCAAGGACATGGCGCCGATCGGCGGCGCGCGGCTGGCGACGATCCTTGCGCATGTGTTCCAGGACGGGTTGCCGGAGCCGAAGGGCGACGGCGCCTGATGCTTCCGCAGGAAATCATCCGCCGCAAGCGCGACGGCCAGAAACTGTCGGGTGAGGAGATTGCGGCCTTCGTTGCCGGCGTGACCTCGGGGAGCGTCACGGACGGCCAGGTCGGCGCTTTCGCCATGGCGGTGTTCTTCAACGGCATGAGCCGCGACGAGGCGGTGGCGCTGACGGTGGCGATGCGCGATTCCGGCGACGTGCTCGACTGGTCGGACCTGCCGGGTCCGGTCACCGACAAGCATTCGACCGGCGGTGTCGGCGACAATGTCTCGCTGATGCTGGCGCCGATCGTCGCCGCCTGCGGCGCCTATGTGCCGATGATCTCAGGTCGGGGCCTCGGCCATACCGGCGGCACGCTGGACAAGATGGACGCCATCCCGGGCTATATCAGCCAGCCGGACATCGCGCGCTTTCGCAAGACGGTGCTCGAGACCGGCTGCGCCATCATCGGCCAGACCGCCGATCTCGCGCCCGCCGACGGCCGCCTCTACGCGATCCGCGACGTCACCGGGACGGTGGAATCGGTGCCGCTGATCACCGCCTCGATCCTGTCGAAGAAGCTGGCCGCCGGGCTGCAGTCGCTGGTGCTCGACGTCAAGGTCGGCAACGGCGCCTTCATGGAGAAGTCGCGCGACGCGACTGCACTGGCCAACAGCCTGGTCGAGGTCGCCAATGGCGCCGGCCTGAAGGCCTCGGCGCTGGTCACCGGCATGAACGAGCCGTTGGCGTCGGCAGCCGGCAACGCGGTCGAGGTGCGCAACGCCGTCGACTTCCTCACCGGACGTTTCCGCGACAAGCGGCTGGAGGACGTGACGCTGGCGCTGGCCGCCGAGATGCTGCAATCGGCAGGGTTGGTATCGTCGCAGCAGGACGGTCTCAGGCGTGCGACCGAGACGCTGGCCGGTGGCCGCGCGGCGGCTGCCTTCGCGCGCATGGTCACCGCGCTTGGCGGTCCCGCCGATTTTGTCGAGAAGCCAGAGAAATACCTGCCCAAGGCGGCAGTGGAGTTTGCGGTCAAGGCGACCGGCAATGGTTTTGTGACCGGCATTGCCACACGCGATATCGGCCTTGCCGTGGTCGGGCTCGGTGGCGGGCGGACGCAGCCGGACGACAGGATCGATCATGCGGTCGGCATCACCAGGCTGCTGCCGCTCGGCGCCGAGGTGCGGGCGGGCGAGCCGCTGGCGCTGGTCCATGCCCGGACGGAAGCGGCGGCCGAAGCGGCCGCGGCTGCCATACTCTCGGCCTATACAGTTGGGGGTTCAAAGCCGGCCGCCGACAAGACCGTGATCCGGCGGGTGCTGGCGCGCGGCTAGTGGAAGGCGCTACTGCACGAGCAGCAAGGTGCCGTTTTCGACCTGGTATTTTGCCAGCCGCTGCAAAAAGCTCATGCCGATCAGGTTGGTGCGAAGCGCCCTGTCGTCGAGGACGACGGCCTGGATGTTGTCGGCGCTGATCTTGCCGATCTGCAGGCGATCGATGTTGACCACGGCTGCCCTGATCGCGCCGTTGGCGGTGTTGACCTGATGGCTGAAATCCGACGGGCTGAGCGAGATGCCGATGCGCCGTGCCGTCGAGGTATTGATGGCGACCAAAGTGGCGCCGGTGTCGATCATGCCGTCGACCTGGCGGCCGTTGAGCTTGAAGGCCGAGGTGAAATGGCCGCGCTCGTCAGCCGCCACCGTGACCTTGCGGCCGGTGGGCAGGGGTGGGGCCGGTTTTTCGGGAACCGAGGCGATGTTCAGCTCGGGCTGCGGTTCGGCGGCCGGCTTGCTGGCGACGGTCGACTTCAGCAGGCCGTCGAGGATCTGCGGGTTCTGCTGGTAGACGATCGGGATTGACGCCGATGTTCCGGCGAAAACGCCCAGAATGAGAAGCTTGCGCAGCATGGATGGACCTTCGTGAAGGCCCATTCTCGCGCGTCCATGGTGTTTGCCGCTTTAACGCCGGCCCGAAACCGCGGCTTTGCGTAAACGGTTGGTAAACGACGGAATGTCAGCTGGCTTTGGCAGCCGTCGTCATTTGGTCCCGTACATGCGGTCGCCGGCGTCCCCGAGGCCGGGCATGATGTAGCCCTTCTCGTTGAGCTGGCGGTCGATGGAGGCGGTGAAGACCGGGACATCCGGATGCGCCTTGGTGAAGCGCTCGATGCCTTCGGGCGCCGCCAGCAGGCACAGGAAGCGGATGTTGGTGGCGCCGCGCCCTTTCAGCTTGTCGATGGCCGCGATTGCCGAATTGGCGGTGGCCAGCATCGGGTCGACGACGATCACCAGCCGGTCGGCGAGATCGCTCGGGGCCTTGAAGAAATATTCCACCGCCTCCAGCGTTTCGTGGTCGCGGTAGAGGCCGATATGGGCGACGCGCGCCGCCGGCACCAGGTCGAGCAGTCCTTCGAGCAGGCCGTTGCCGGCGCGCAGCACCGAGGCGAAGACCAGCTTCTTGCCCTCCAGCGTCGGTGCCTCCATGGTCTCGATCGGCGTCTCGATGGTGGTCGTCGTCAGTTCGAGGTTGCGGGTGACCTCGTAGCCGAGCAGCAGCGAGATCTCGCGCAGCAGCCGCCGGAAGCCGGCAGTCGACGTCTCCTTCTTGCGCATGATGGTCAGCTTGTGCTGGACAAGCGGGTGGTCGACGACGGTGACGCCCTGCATGGGTTGCTCCGAGCTGGGTGGTGAATGGTGAATAGTGAATAGTGAATGGTAAGCCGGTTTGCGAGTCTTTTGCGAGTTGTCCAACGGCGATGCTTGACGGGCAGGTCCAGCCCCGACCATTCACCATTCACTTCTTCACATCGAGCCGTGCCAGCAATGCGCTCTTCGTCTTCCTGTCGACGAAAGCCGCCTCGATCGCCGTTCGCGTGACGGCGGTCAGTGCCTTTTCATTCATGGCGAAATGTTCGGCGGCAATGTCGTATTCGCGCTTCAGCGAGGTCCAGAAATAGGGCGGATCGTCGGAGTTGAGCGTCACCTTGCAGCCGGCTGCCTGCAGCGCCGGGAATGGGTGGTCGGCATAACTGTCGTAGACTTTGAGCGCGATGTTGGAGCCGGGACAGCATTCCAGCACCACGCCTTCGTCGGCGATGCGCCTGACAAGGTCGGGGTTTTCGATGGCGCGCACGCCGTGGCCGATGCGCGAAGGGCGGATGTGGTCGAGCGCGGCCTGCACCGTCTCCCACCCGGTCAGTTCGCCGGCATGGATGGTGATGCCGAGGCCGGCTTCGCGGGCGATCTCGAAGGCCCTGACATAATCCTCCATCTCGCCCATGCGCTCGTCGCCGGCGACGCCGAAGCCGGTGACCAGAGGATTGCCGCAGCGCGCCGCAAAGCGGGCCGCCCGCTCGATCGATTCGACGCCGACATGACGCACGCCGGTGACGATCATGCGGCCCTCTATGCCGGTCTTGGCCTTGGCGCGCAGCATGCCTTCGCCGAGCGCGTCGGTATAGGTCTTGGGCGACAGCCCGGCCCTGACGGCATGGTCGGGCGAGGTGAAGACTTCGGAATAGATGGCGCCGTCACGGGCAAGGCTGGTCAGATAATGGTCGGCGAGGCGGGCATAATCCTCCTCGGTGCGGAACAGGTCGGCGGAAAAATCGTAAGCCGCGAGGAAAGAGGTAAAATCGTGCCAGACGAAGGAACCGTTCTGGATATAAGGCGAAGTGTCCTTGCCGTATTTCTGCGCCTGGCGGATGACGAGCTCTGGCGCCGCTGCCCCTTCAATGTGGCAGTGCAGTTCTGCTTTCAAAGGCATTCAAACATCCCGTCGGTCAGTCCAGGTCTTGAAAACCCGCCACCTGGAAGCGCGGCTGAACACCGCGCCTTAAACAATAGCGCCCGCACCATCGATCGGCTATGGTCCCGCCGGTTTTATGACGGATGAAAATAATGTCAGTTGAGAGAACCACGGCCGCAGGCGGCATGGAAACCTCCTATGGTTTCAAGAGCGTAGGGCCAGGCGACAAGCAGCCCTTGGTCAACGACGTTTTCCACAAGGTGGCGAACCGCTACGACCTGATGAACGACCTGATGTCGGCCGGGCTGCACCGGCTGTGGAAGGATGCCATGGTGACATGGCTCAACCCGCCGAAACGTCCGGGCTGGAAAGTGCTCGACGTGGCCGGCGGCACCGGCGACATCGCCTTCCGCATCGTCGACGCCAGCCATGGCAATGCGCATGCCACGGTGCTCGACATCAACGGCTCGATGCTGAGCGTCGGCCGCGAACGGGCCGAGAAAAAGCGCCAGTCCGGCAACACCGATTTCGTCGAGGCCAACGCGGAAGAATTGCCTTTCGCCGACGGCACCTTCGACGCCTACACCATCGCTTTCGGCATCCGCAACGTGCCGCGCATCGATGTCGCGCTGACCGAGGCTTTCCGCGTACTAAAGCCGGGCGGGCGCTTTTTGTGCCTGGAATTTTCCGAGGTCGAGATGCCGCTGCTCGACAAGGTCTACGAAGCCTGGTCGTTCAACGCCATTCCGCAGATCGGCAAGATGGTGACCGGCGACGGCGAGCCCTATTCCTATCTGGTCGAATCGATCCGCAAATTTCCCAACCAGCAGAATTTTGCCGCCATGATTTCGCGTGCGGGCTTCGATCGCGTCTCCTTCCGCAACTATTCCGGCGGCATCGCCGCCCTGCATTCGGGCTGGAAGCTTTGAGGCAGGCAAGCTTGAAGCAAGACGCTTTGCAGCGGGTCGGGTCATGAGCAGTGTCGGCGCCGCCTTTCGGCTCGTACGGGCCGGCTGGGTGCTGGTCCGTGAAGGCGTGATCGCCGCACTTCCGGGCGACGAACTCGCCGGCCTGCCGAAATTCGGCTGGCGCATGGCCAGGCTGTTCACCCGCCGCCGCGCGCTCGCCTATCAACGCAGCGACCGGCTGGCCAAGGCGGTGGTCCGGCTCGGGCCCTCCTATGTCAAGCTCGGCCAGTTCCTGGCGACGCGGCCCGACGTCGTCGGCAACGACATGGCGCTCGACCTTGCCATGCTGCAGGACAAGATGCACACCTTCTCGCAGGCTGAGGCCGTGGCGGCGATCGAGGGCTCGCTCGGGCGCAAGATCGGCGAGCTCTACACCGAGTTCGGCGATCCGGCCGCGGCGGCCTCCATCGCCCAGGTTCACCCCGCAGCAGCCATCCACGATGGCACGGCCACCAAGGTGGCGGTGAAGGTGATCCGGCCGGGCGTGCGCCGCCGCTTCTTCCAGGACCTCGAAAGCTATTTCCTGGCCGCCCGGCTGCAGGAGAAATACATCCCGTCATCGCGCCGGCTGCGGCCGGTCGAGGTGACGGAGACGCTGGCGCAGACCACCAAGGTCGAGATGGATCTCAGACTAGAGGCGGCAGCGCTTTCGGAGCTTGGCGA
The DNA here is from genome assembly GCF_053714375.1 of Mesorhizobium sp. ArgA1. NCBI lineage: Bacteria > Pseudomonadati > Pseudomonadota > Alphaproteobacteria > Hyphomicrobiales > Phyllobacteriaceae > Mesorhizobium > Mesorhizobium sp. ArgA1. The sequence continues at coordinate 833,083 of NZ_JBSKBQ010000001.1, read as the reverse complement.
GAACACCAAGGACGATCCGGGTTTTCGCGTGCCGTCGGTCGACTGGGAGCGCACCGGCCGCGACGTGCTGACCATGGAGTGGGTCGATGGCGTCAAGATGAACGACCTGGCCGGCCTCGCGGCGGCGGGCCACGATCTCAAGGCGATCGCCACCAATCTGATCCAGTCGTTTCTGCGCCACACGCTGCGCGACGGCTTCTTCCATGCCGACATGCATCCGGGCAATCTGTTCGTCGAGGCCAATGGCGATATCGTCGCCGTCGATCTCGGCATTGCCGGGCGGCTCGGCAAGAAGGAGCGCCGGTTCCTCGCCGAAATCCTCTACGGCTTCATCACCCGCGACTATCTGCGCGTCGCCGAAGTGCATTTCGAGGCCGGCTATGTGCCGCGCCAGCACAATGTCGCGGCCTTCGCGCAGGCGATCCGCGCCATTGGCGAGCCGATCCATGGTCAGCCGGCCGAGACGATCTCGATGGCCAAGCTGTTGACGCTGCTTTTCGAGGTCACCGAACTTTTCGACATGGCGACGCGGCCGGAACTGATCCTGCTGCAGAAGACCATGGTGGTGGTCGAGGGCGTGGCGCGCACGCTCGACCCGGCCTTCAACATGTGGAAAACGGCCGAGCCGGTGGTCGGCGGCTGGATCGCCGGCAATCTCGGCCCAAGCGGCCTGCTCATGGATGCGCGCGACGGCGCCAAGGCCCTGCTGGCGCTCGCCCGCCAGGCGCCGGACCTCGCCGCGCGCACCGACAGGCTGTCGCGCGAGATCGACCTGATGGCCGAACACGGCCTGCGCTTCGACGAGGCGACATCGCGCGCCATCGGCAAGGCCGAAGCGCGTTACACACGCTCCGGAAGGCTGGCGTTGTGGGTGATCGCGCTGACACTGGTGTATATCGCTTGGCGGATTTTCTAACGCCTAGGCGGAACAGCTTGCCCTGGAATGATTGCATTGCTATCGTTGCAAGCGCATCGGTCGCTCGGAGTGCAATCATATGGCCAGCATCACCATTCGCAACCTTGATGATGAGGTCAAGGACCGGCTGCGCCGGCTTGCGGCGGAGAATGACCGCTCGATGGAAGAGCAGGCGCGGGTGATGATCCGTGAAGCGGTCGAGGGCCAGCTTGGCCCTTCCGGCCGCATCGACCAGATCGAACAGACGCTGCGCGAACTAGCAAGCGCACGCAGCCCGATAGCGCCGACTGCCGCTGCGGCCAGCAAGGTCGCGGGGCGGGGCAGCCTCTCCGGCAAGCGCATCCTGCTGATCATCGGCGGTGGCATTGCCGCCTACAAGGCGCTCGACCTGATCCGCCGCCTGCGCGAGCGGGGTGCCGCTGTGCGCGTGGTAATGACGTCAGCGGCGCAGGAATTCGTCACCACGCTATCGATCGGGGCGCTGTCGGCCGACCATGTCTTTACCGAACTGTTCGAGCGCAATGACGAGCATGATGTCGGCCATATCAGGTTGTCGCGAGAGGCCGACCTTCTGGTGGTGGCGCCCGCTACGGCCGACCTGATGGCCAAGCTCGCCAACGGCCATGCCAACGACCTCGCCTCGACCGTGCTTTTGGCCACCGACAAGAAGGTGCTGATGGCGCCGGCGATGAACCCGAAAATGTGGTCGCATGCCGCGACGCGCCGCAACCGTGCGACGCTGAGCAAGGACGGTATCGCCTTTGTCGGCCCGGCCAAGGGCGAGATGGCGGAAAGCAACGAGGCCGGCGAGGGCCGCATGGCCGAACCGCTGGAGATTGTCGCGGCGATCGAGGCGCTGCTCGACAGCAAGCCGAAGCCACTGGCCGGCCGCAGGATCATCGTCACCTCCGGGCCGACGCATGAGCCGATCGATCCAGTCCGCTATATCGCCAACCGCTCGTCGGGGAAGCAGGGCCATGCGATTGCGGCTGCACTGGCGAGGCTTGGCGCGGATGTGCGCCTGGTCTCGGGCCCGGTCAGCATTGCCGATCCGGCCGGCGTCGCCACGGTGCGTGTCGAAACGGCGGCTGAGATGAAAGACGCGGTCGAACAGCTTTTGCCGGCGGACGCCGCGGTCTTCGTCGCGGCGGTCGCGGACTGGCGTACCGCCGGCGCCGCTGGCGAGAAGATCAAGAAGGTGGCGGGCGAGGGGCCGCCGGCGCTGCAGATGGTCGAAAACCCCGATATTCTCGCCGGCGTCGGCCATCACAAGCAACGGCCGGGGCTGGTCATCGGCTTCGCCGCCGAGACGCAGGATTTGATTGCCAATGCCGAGGCCAAGCTGAAGAAGAAGGGCGCCGATCTCATCGTCGCCAACGACGTCTCACATGAAAGCGGCGTCGGCCCTTCGGGCGTGATGGGTGGCGACCGCAACAAGGTGCGGATCGTTTCGAAGTCAGGTGTCGAGAAATGGCCTGAAATGACCAAAGACGAGGTCGCGGCGCGGCTCGCCGCGCTGATTGCGGAAAGGTTGAAGACGATCGTGGTCTGATCGTCGCGGCTCAGCCTTCCTCGAAGAGTTCGATGCAGTTTCCGGAGGGATCCAGAATAACGAGTTGCGAACCGCCAGGGCCGGTCCTCAGCGGGACTCTGATCTTGCAACCGGCAGCTTCGATGCCGGGCAGGCGGGATTTCAAATCCTCGGTGACCAGGACTATTCTGTTCCAGCCCCCGGCCGAAGGTGTCTCGCCCTCGGCGGTGGGCTGCGCGGCCGACGAACGGGGACCGGCAAGCCAGAGCGTCAACGGACCATGCCTGACGATGGCCATTGCCGGCCCATATTGCGCTATCAGTTCGAACTCCAGGATATCTTTATAAAAATCGATTGCTTCCTGAACATCACGAACAAAGTACCGTACGGCGGACATCGGCCCATCCTTGGCGTCGTTACGGAATGTCCCCTCAAACTAGCCAATCCGCAGTCGAGTGCCAACATCTAGCTGGTCGCTTCCCGCAGCCGATCCGTCGCGCCCCAGATCCTCAGCGCTGCGAGGCAGCCGACAATGCCGAGCGGCACGAAGGCAAGGAACAGCCAGCCGGCAACGCTGGCCGCCGCGTCGCGATTCAGGCCTGCGGAGAAGCCGCTGGCATTGGCGATGATGCCGGCGACCGCTGCGCCGACGGCATAGCCGATGCGCTGCATGGTCGGTACGGCGGCCGAGGCAATCGTCTGCTCGCCATCGCGGGCCGAGGCGACGATGATCCGCGTCAGGAACGGCCAGGTGACGCCGAAGCCGCCGCCCTGCAGCAGGGCGCAGACCAGGATCAGGGGGATCGACCCCGACGGGATCGACCAGGCGAAACCGGCGAGGCCGGATGCAATCATCAGTGCGCCGATGACGATGATCTGCCGCTCACGCTCCAGCGGCGCGTTGGCGACGGCAATCGACAGGATCGACCAGGCGATCGATTCGGCGGCGATGATGTAGCCGGTGGTCAGGATCGGGATTCCGTGCAGCGTGGTGAGAAGCAGCGGCCCGTAGATCGAGAAGGAGACCGTCGCCACCGAAAAGGCGGCGACCACGGTCATGCCGCTGCCGACCGGCGAGCGCCACGAAAACAGCTGCGAGGGAAACAGCCGCGAGTGCGGCTTCATGGCGTCGACGAAGACGAACAGCGCCAGGCCGGCGAGGCCGAGCACGAGCAGCAGCGACGAGCGCAGCAAGGCGACATCGACGCCGGCGGTGGCGATCAAAATGACGGCGATGGCGAGACAGCCAAGCGCGGCATAGGGGAATGGCGGCGAGGTGCCGGCAGCGGCTTGCGGCCTGGTCGCTTCGGGTGTGTTCAGGAAGATAAAGCTCGCCAGCGCCATGGCGGTGCCGCCCAACACGAAGACCCCGAAGGCCCAGCGCCAGGACAATAGGTCGACCATGATCGCGCCGAGCATTGGGCCGCTGAAGGCGGCAACGCCCCAGATCGCCGACATGATGCCGAACAGCTGCGGCCAGATGTTGCGGTCAAACAGCCGTTCCACCGATACGAAGGCCAGCGACACCAGCGCGCCGCCGCCCAGTCCCTCGACCAGCCGGCCGGCAAGAAACACCGGCATGGATGGCGCGGTGGCGCAGACCAGCGCGCCGGCGGCATAGAGCAGAGCGGCGACCGTGACGTTGGAGCGCAGTGCGACATAGCTGACCAGGCGGCCTGCGGCAGCGCCGGCGACGATGGCGCCGAGCTCATAGACCGCCAGCGACCATCCGACGAACTGCACGCCGGCGATATCGCCGACCATGGCCGGCATCACCGTCGCCACCATCGTTTCGTTGGTGGCGTGCAGCAGGATGCCGAGGCTTATGAAGCAGAAGCGCGCGAGGTCGCCGCTTGCCCACAATGCCTGCCAGTCGACTTTGTTGCCGGTGATTTCAGTCATTCTTTTTACCCTGCCTTTGCATATCGCGATGCCGGCGCATGGCACCAGAAGCCAGGGGGGATTTCCGGCGGGGCCATGCGCGTTGTCTCAGTCAGGGCAGGCTTCTAAAACCTCAAGTGCAGTTGAGTTCAAGCGGGTTTTTTGTCGAGATGCCACGAAGCGGCGGGTGGCTCCATCTGCTGCTCAATTCTCGGTGCTGCGCAGCTGGAACTGGCTGACGCCGATGGCGATGTTGACGCCGGTCTGCGTCTGCAGGCTGAGCGGCTGCAGGGTGAAGGCCTGCGAGGAGCCGCCGACCAGGAGATTGGCGCCGGCGCCGACCGCCGCCGTCACTTCGGCGCTGGCGCCGACATAGTCGCCGGCGAGTGCACCCGGCGCATAGATGTTCTTTAGCGGCGTCAGCACCAGCCACTGCATGACCGTCTGCTTGGTGGTGCCGATATCGAGCCCGTATTTGTTGACGGCGCCGAAATAGGCTTCCGGCGAAAAGCTTTTGTCGGCCGGCGTGAAGGTGCAGCTCAGATCCTTGCTGGAGCCGAAGATGAAGCCGGTGCCGCCGCCGATGGCGCATTCGAGCACGCCGAGTTCGATGCCCTGATCCTGCGCCCGGGCCTGCCCCGTGCAGGCAATGGCGACGATGGCGGCGGCAATGATCGTCTTGAGCACGGCGGTTCCCCCAAAAGCATGCGGCGCGAAACAGTATCCTGTTCCGCGCCGCACGTAGAGGGATCAGTCGATGCTTATTTGCCGATGTTTACTTGAACGAGTGGATCAGCTCCAGCGAGGTCACGGCGACCGCCACGTTGACGCCGGTCTGTGCCTGCACGCTGAGCGGCTCGAGCACAAAGGCGCCGTCCAGCCCGCCGACCAGCAGGTTGGCGCCGCCGCCGGTCACGACGCTGGCCTCGGCATTGACGCCGTAATAATGGCCGGCAAGATCGCCCTCGTCATGGCCGCGGGTGGCGGCCAGAACCGCCCACACCAGCTGGCCCTGATGGGTCTGGCCGACATCCACGCCCAGCTTGGAGATCATCCCCGTGTACTGCTCGGCCGGCCCATGATGATAGGGGCGGAATGTGCAGGCGACGCCCTTGTTCGAAGTGACAACGTAGCCGACGCCGCCATCTATGGTGCAATCGAGCGTGCCCAGCCGAAGCGTGCCGGCGTTGACGGGCGTGGCAAGGGCGGTGGCGGCGAGTGCCGCAGCACAGATGATTTTCTTGATCATGGGTCAGTCCTTTCAGAAATTGCCTTCAACAACGGTTGAATGGCCCGGAGCGTTCCGCTGAAAACTTGGCGCGATCAAGGCAAGGGTTAACGCTTAGCGCTCGGTGGTTAAGATTGGGTGATGGCGTGTCGGCCAGAGCTCAGTGGCGCCACAGGCGCCCAGGCGCCGACCAGGCCTTGTCCAGTGGGCCTCATCCAGTGGGCCTTTGCTGCTGCGCAGCCCGCCTTGCGGCGACCTTCACGGGGAAGGAACACTGTCGGATAAAACGTTGCCGGCGCGCGGCGAACCGGCTGGGTTATCAGCCGGCGGTGGCGCCTGACGTGCGCGACAGGCCATCCTTGGCCGGCTGGTAGCTCGGGTCGAGATGGACGGCTTCGCGATAGGCTTTCGACGCCTTGACCTTGTCGCCGCGGCGCTCGTAGATCAGCGCCTGATTGGACCAGGCCTCGGCGTTTTTGCCGTCGAGCTTGATGGCCATGTTGAAGTCGGAGAAAGCGTTGTCCTCGTCGTTCATGGCGAGATAGGACAGGCCGCGGCCGTTATAGGGTTCGGCGGCATCCGGCGCCAGTGAGATGGCGGTCGAGAAGTCCTCGATGGCAAACTTGTGCTGGCCCTGGCTCTGATAGATCAGGCCGCGATTGTGGTAGGCGCGGGCATCCGTCGTGTCGAGCTGGATCGCCTTCTGGAAATCGTTGAAGGCCTGCTGGGTCTGGCCGGCCTTGCGATAGAGATTGCCGCGGCCGATATAGGCGGCGTCATAATTGCCATTGATCTGGATCGAGCGGTTGTAGTCGGCAAGGGCGGCCGCCTGGTTGCCGAGGAAGCGCTGGATCAGCGCCCGGTTCGAATAGGCCTGGTAGAAATTCGGGTTGAGCTGGATGGCGGTGTCGAAGTCCTTCAGCGCCGCCTGGTACTGGCCGCCGCGGCCATAGGCCGAGCCGCGCACATTGTAGCCTTCCGGATCCTGCGGATTGCGCTGGATCACCGCCGACAGCGAGGAGATGTTCTCGGTCGAGCCTTGCGCCTTGTCGATGTTGTTGAACTCGCCGGTCGGCACGCTCTGGCAACCGGCAAGCACCAGGCCGGAAAGCAGGGCCGCCGTCAGGGCGAAACCGCGCATTGTGGTTCTGCGCTCTACGCTGATTGCGTTCATGTCTGCCCTGTCCTCACTTCAGCCGCGTCGCTCAGTCCAGTCCCCCTCCGGGCCGGGTCACAAATTGTCGTAACAAAATCTAGAGCGTCGTTTGCGCGTTCAAGGGAACGCCCTCCAACAAAGGCGGCGCTCTAAACAAAAAGGTGGCGGCGATTCCGCATCGCGCCACCTCAAGGTATCCTTCGAAAAGGACGAAAAATTGGCGTCAGAACCGCGGCGGGCGCGGAGCACCACCGGGACCACCGGCGGCGCCGGCAGCGACCGGGCGCGGCGTCATCGGCAGCAGGCCTTCGCGCTGGGCGCGCTTGCGGGCCAGCTTGCGGGCGCGGCGAACGGCTTCGGCCTTTTCACGGGCGCGCTTCTCGGAAGGCTTCTCGTAGTGGCCGCGCATCTTCATTTCGCGGAAAATGCCTTCGCGCTGCATCTTCTTCTTGAGAGCGCGAAGCGCCTGATCAACGTTGTTGTCGCGGACGAGTACCTGCACGGGCAATCCTGTCTTTCGGGTTTGATATCAACAGGCAAGCGGCCATAGCCACATGCCTCCGCGGCGATTTACACCACGAATTGTGGCGGCTGATAGCAGAATCAGGCCGCGCTGTCCACACTCGAAATGAAGGACAACCGCCAATTTGCCACGGTCGCCTCCGAGATAGGACGCCAACTAGGCGCTGGCCAGATGAAGCCGGGCGAAATCCTCGAAGAATTCGCCGTAGTCGCAGGTGATTTCCTCGCCGGCTGATATATCGCGGGTGGCGGTGGCGCCGCCATATTGCGAAAAATCCGTGTTCGGCCGTTCGGCGTGATTCATGAAGCGGCCATTGTCGACCTCATAGACCATGAACCCGGGGCGGTCCGGGCTCGGATAGGCGTAGCGGTCGAGCAATTCCCTGAGATGCGGCGGTGCCGCCTCGTATTTGTCCATCGGGATCAGCCGGTCAAAATCCGGATCGAGCCGCCAGATCGAGGCGCCCTTCCTGATCGGCTCGGCAGCGAACACGCCGACGCCTTCGATTGCGCTCTGGGCGACATAGGTCCTGATCAGCAGCATGTCCGTCCTCGAAGTCCTCTCTCCAAACCGAATCGCCAAATCGCTTGGAAAAAGCAAGTCCGGTTTCGCGCTCTATGGCTGATCGATGCGGGCAATGTCCGCGAAATGCTTCACGTCCGGGTGATCGAGATGCCGCCATCGGCAAACAGCGCCGATCCGGTGGTGAAGCTCGACGCGTCCGACGCCAGGAAGAGCGCCGCGCGCGCGATCTCTTCAGGCTCTGCGACGCGCTTCAAGGCATGCAGGTTTTCGACGAAACTACGCGATTCCGGCGTCTTGAATGTTGCCGACGGCGTGTCGGTGCCGCCTGGCATCAGCGCGTTGACCCGCACGCCTTTGGGCCCATATTCAGCGGCCAGTACCTGCGTCAGGCCGATCAGCCCGGTCTTGCTCGCGGCATAGCTGGTCATGCCCGGCATTCCGACGGTGTTGCCGACGAAGGTAGAGGTGAATATCACCGATCCGCCACCGTGCTCGACCATAGCCGGCACCTGGTACTTCGCGCCGAGAAAGGCGCTGGTCAGATTGGCGTCGAGCGTCTCGCGCCAACCCTCGAGCGACAATTCCGAAATCGGACCCATCGTGCCGACGGCGCCGACATTGTTGAAGGCGATATCGAGCCCGCCGAATTTCTCGACGGCCAGCTCGACAAGGGCTTTTGCATAGGCCTCGTCGGTGACGTCGCCGGCCAGCGCGACTGCGCTGCCGTCGGCCTCCTCGATTTCAGCGACCAGCGCGTCAAGCTCGGCCTGGCGGCGAGCCGCGACAACGACCTTGGCGCCTTCCTCGGCAAAAAGCTTTGCCGTGGCGCGGCCGATGCCGGAACTGGCGCCGGTGACGATGGCGACCTTGTTGGCGAGTGCGAACATTTTCTACATCCTTTGCTTCGCGCCGGCTTTGCCAGCGATCGGATGCTTGGTCGCAAATCGAGACAGGGGCGAGCCACCCGATACATGCGAAGGCTCGACCGGGATTACTGCTTCAGCAGCCATCCCAGACGGTCGAGCGAAAAGGCGTAGCTGATGACGATGAGCGCAACGACGACGATGCTTATGGTGGTGTAGCCGGCCAGATGGAACCCGGCTCCGCCGCCGAACAGGATGACCAGTTCCAGCGCCAACCTGAGAGCGCCCGGCACAGGCACCGGCGCGCGGCCCGACCGGCTCGGGTCGTTAGGTACCGCGAAGGTCCCCCACAGCGCGGCCGCAATGAGCGGGAGCCCGACGGCGAAGGTCCAGCGCAACCATCCACCGGAGAGGCTCCAGCCCCCCATGCCGAGGCCAAGCAAAGCCGCAAGTTCCAGCAGGAAGCGCAACGTCAGATTCCACCAGGCTTTGCCCATATCCGTCCTCCAGAATCTCGCGATCGCCAGTGTGGCCGAACGCAGCCATGGCTGCCAGCCGGGACAGGTCTTTTTCGCCACGGCGCAAAACGGCAAGCGCCGTCGCAAACAGCGCAAGGGTGGAAGCGCTGTTTCGCTAGTGATACACCTCGCGCGCCGGGGCTGAGTGAACACCCTGCCGCCATTTGCGAGGCTGGAACGTTGAAAAAATATTCGGTATTCGCCATCGCCCGCGAGGCCATGCGCGGCCACAAGGGCTGGGAGGAACAATGGTCCTCGCCAGAGCCGAAGAAGGAATATGACGTCATCATCGTCGGCGCCGGTGGCCATGGCCTGGCCACCGCCTACTATCTCGCCACCGTGCACGGCATCACCAATGTCGCGGTGCTGGAAAAGGGCTGGCTCGGCGGCGGCAATACGGGGCGCAACACCACCATCATCCGCTCCAACTATCTCTATGACGAGAGCGCCGGCATCTATGACCATGCGCTGAAGCTGTGGGACGGGCTCTCCCAGGAGCTCAACTACAATGTCATGTATTCGGCGCGCGGCGTCATGATGCTGGCGCATAATGTGCACGACATCCAGGTGCTGAAGCGCCATGTCCACGCCAACCGGTTGAACGGCATCGACAATGAGTGGCTGACGCCGGAGCAGGCGCAGGAATTCTGTCCGCCGCTCAACATTTCCAGGGAGGCGCGCTATCCGGTCGTTGGTGCCGCGTTGCAGCGGCGCGGTGGCACGGCGCGCCACGACGCGGTGGCCTGGGGCTATGCGCGCGGCGCTTCGGCGCGCGGCGTCCACATAATCCAGAATTGCGAGGTCACCGGGGTCAAGCGCGCCGCCAATGGCGCTGTCATGGGCGTCGACACGACGCGCGGCTTCATCGGCGCCAAGAAGGTTGGTGTCGTTGCCGCCGGCCATTCCTCAGTGATCATGAACATGGCCGGCGTGCGCATGCCGCTGGAAAGCTATCCGCTGCAGGCGCTGGTGTCGGAGCCGGTCAAGCCGGTTGTGCCATGCGTGGTGATGTCGAACACCGTGCACGCCTATATCTCGCAGTCCGACAAGGGCGAGCTGGTGATCGGCGCCGGCACCGACCAGTATGTCTCCTATTCGCAGACCGGCGGCCTGCACATCTTGCAGCATACGCTCGACGCCATCTGCGAGATGTTCCCGATTTTCACCCGCATGAAGATGCTGCGTTCTTGGGGCGGCATTGTCGACGTCACGCCCGACCGCTCGCCAATCCTGGCCAAGACGCCGGTGCCCGGCCTCTATGTCAATTGCGGCTGGGGCACGGGCGGCTTCAAGGCAACGCCCGGATCGGGCCATGTCTTTGCGCACACGATCGCCAGGGACGATCCGCATCCGATCAACGCGCCCTTCACCATCGAGCGCTTCCGCACCGGCCGCCTCATCGATGAGGCAGCGGCGGCGGCGGTGGCGCACTGATGATGGCCTTAACGCCACTTGGCCACAGCGAATTTTAGGGAACAAGAAAATGCTTCTCATCCGCTGCCCTTATTGCGAGGAAGAGCGCCCGGAGCTCGAGTTCCGCAACGCCGGCGAGGCGCATATTGCGCGCTCGGCCAATATGGCGGGCGAGAGCGATGACGACTTCGAAAAGTTCTTCTTCATCCGCTCGAACCCCAAGGGCGTGATCTATGAGCGCTGGCGCCATATCCACGGCTGCGCGCGCTTCTTCAACGCGGTGCGCGACACCGTCACCGACAAGTTCGTCATGACCTACAAGGCCGGTGAGCCGAAACCTGCGAAGCTGCCGGGAGCATCCAAATGAGCGGCGCGTTCCGTATTCCGAGCGCGGGCCGGCTCAGCCAGGCCAAGTCCGCGCGGTTCTCGTTCGATGGCCAGTCCTACACCGGCATCGAGGGCGACACGTTGGCCTCGGCGCTGCTTGCCAATGGCGTGCATCTGGTCGGCCGTTCGTTCAAATATCACCGGCCGCGCGGCTTCCTGTCGGCAGGCGCAGAAGAGCCCAATGCGCTGGTCGAGGTCAGGCGCGACGCGGCGCGCAAGGCACCGAACATCCGCGCCACGGTGCAGGAGCTCTATGACGGGCTCGATGCCCAATCGCAGAACCGCTGGCCCTCGCTTGCCTTCGACGTCGGCGCGGTCAACGATCTGGCTTCGCCGCTGTTTTCGGCGGGCTTCTACTACAAGACCTTCATGTGGCCGAAGGCAGCCTGGAAGAGCCTGTATGAGCCGAAGATCCGCGCCGCGGCCGGCCTCGGCGTTTCCCCAGACAAGCCGGATCCCGACCATTATTCGTCGCGCTATGCGCATTGCGACGTGCTGGTGCTGGGCGGCGGTGCCGCCGGCATTTCGGCAGCGCTTGCCGCTGCCGAAACAGGAGCGCGCGTCATCCTCGCCGACGAGCAGGCGGATTTCGGCGGCAGTTTGCGGTTCGAAAGCGGTGCGAAGATCGACGGCCAGGACGGCTATGCCTGGGCGCAAGCGGCGATCGCCAAACTCAAGGGCATGGACAATGTCCGCGTGCTCTCGCGCACCACGGCGTTCGGCTACTACGCGCAGAATTTCGTTGCCCTGGTCGAGCGCGTCAGCGACCATGTGCAGAACCCGGGCCACGATTTGCCGCGCGAGCGGCTGTGGCAGGTCCGCGCCAAGCGCGTGGTGTTGGCGACAGGGTCGATCGAACGCCACATGGTGTTTGCCGACAATGACCGGCCCGGCATCATGCTTGCCTCGGCGGCACGGATCTATCTCAACCACTACGGTGTCGCCGTCGGCAAGAATGTCGGCGTCTACACCGCCAATGACTCGGCCTACGCGGCGGCGATCGACCTGAAGAAGGCTGGTGTCAACATCGCGGCGATCGTCGATCTGCGCGACCACCCGACCGGACCGGTGATCGACGAGGCGCGGGCGCTCGGCATCGAAATCAATTTCGGCCGCGCGGTGATCCGCGCCGGCGGCAAATTACGCGTCACCTCGATGACCGTGCAGCCAAAGAATGGCGGCGGCGAACGCACCATTCCGGTCGATGCAATCCTGATGTCGGCCGGCTGGACGCCTTCGGTGCATCTGTTCTCACAGTCGCGCGGCAAGGTCGCCTTCAACGACGAGACCAAGCGCTTCGTGCCGGGCACATATGCGCAGGACTGCGTCTCGGTCGGCGCCTGCAACGGCACCGACGGCCTGTCGGCGACGATCGACGAAGCCTATGCAGCCGGCGCCAAGGCAGCGAAAGATGCCGGCGTCAAGGACACGGGCGCCAAGACCAAGGGCGACAAGCCGAAGGTCGACGCCTCTGAAAGCTGGTCGCGCGGTATGCTGGGTGCGGCACCAGGCGCCGGACCGGACAAGACAGTCAAGGCGTTCGTCGATTTCCAGAACGACGTCACCGCCAAGGACATCCGCCAGGCGGTGCATGAAGGCATGCGCTCGATCGAGCACGTCAAGCGCTTCACCACCAACGGCATGGCGACCGACCAGGGCAAGACCTCCAACATGCACGGCCTGGCAATTGCCGCCGAGACGCTGGGCAAGCCGATCCCCGAAGTCGGCCTGACCACCTTCCGCGCGCCCTATACGCCGGTGACTTTCGGCGCGATCGTCAGCCATGCGCGCGGGCCGCTGTTCGACCCGACGCGCAAAACCGCGATCCATCCCTGGGCCGAGGCGCAAGGTGCGGTGTTCGAGGACGTCGGGCAGTGGAAGCGCGCCTGGTATTTCCCCAAGGGCGGCGAGGACATGCATGCCGCGGTCGACCGCGAATGCGTCGCGGTGCGCACCAATGCCGGCCTGTTCGATGCCTCGACGCTGGGCAAGATCGAAGTGGTCGGGCCGGATGCGGCCAGGTTCATGGAGCTGCTGTACACCAATCCGTGGGAGAAGCTGGAGCCCGGCCGTTGCCGCTATGGCATCATGCTGCGCGAGGACGGTTTTATCTACGATGACGGCGTCGTCGGCCGATTGGCGCCGGACCGTTTCCATGTGACGACGACGACGGGCGGGGCGCCGCGCGTGATGAACCACATGGAGGATTACCTCCAGACCGAGTTCCCGCATCTCAATGTCTGGCTGACCTCGATCACCGAGCAGTGGGCGGTGATTGCGGTGCAGGGCCCCAAGTCGCGCGACATCATCGCGCCGCTGGTTGAAGGCATCGACATGTCGGATGAGGCGCTGCCGCATATGTCGGTGCGCGAAGGCAAGATCTGCGGCGTGCCGACAAGGCTGTTTCGCATGTCGTTCACCGGGGAGCGCGGCTTCGAAGTCAACGTGCCGACCGATTACGGCCAGGCCGTCTGGGAAGCGCTGTGGGCCGAGGGCCAAAAGCACCGAGCCTGCGCCTATGGCACGGAGGCGATGCACGTGCTGCGCGCCGAAAAGGGCTACATCATCGTCGGCCAGGACACGGACGGCACAGTGACGCCCAACGATGCCGGGCTCGACTGGGCGGTCGGCAAGAAGAAGACCGACTTCGTCGGCATCCGCGGCTTGACACGGCCCGACCTTGTCGCCAAGGGCCGCAAGCAGCTGGTCGGCCTGAAGACCAAGCACCCCAAAGTGGTGCTTGAGGAAGGCGCGCAGATCGTCGCGGACCCCAAGCAGGCGATCCCGATGAAGATGATCGGCCATGTCACGTCGAGCTACTGGTCGGAAAATTGCGGCCGCTCGATTGCGCTGGCACTGGTCGCCGGCGGGCGCGACCGGATGGGCGAGACGCTCTATGTGCCGATGCCGGATGGGGTGATCGAAGTGGAGGTTACCGGCATGGTGTTCTTCGACGAGACGGGAGGGCGCCTCAATGGCTAAGGCTGCTGCGAAGACCAACGCACCCGCACCTTCGGCCGAGCGCCGTCCGGCGCAGGCGGGGCGCAACGTGTCGGCGAAGAACGTCAAGGTCGAGGTGCTGCCGCCGGCGGAGCGTATGTCGCTGCGCGCACCGGAGGCTTCGGTCGCCGCACTGTCGAAGGCGCTCGGACTGACCTTGCCGAAGAGCCCGAAGACCTCGGCGACCAAGGCCGGTCGTACGGCACTGTGGCTCGGGCCGGACGAATGGCTTCTTATCGACGAGGCTGGGAAAGACCCACTCGTCGACTGCGCCAAGGTATCCGCGCTGCATTCGGCGGTCGGCATTTCGCACCGCAACGTCGCCTTCGCCGTCACCGGCGCGGCGGCAGCTGCGGCGATCAATGCCGGCTGTCCGCAGGACCTGTCGCTGGAAGCTTTTCCTGTGGGTGCGGCATCGCGCACCATTCTCGGCAAATGCGAAATCCTGCTGTTGCGCACGGCTGCCGACGCCTTCCGGGTCGAGTGCTGGCGTTCCTTCTCCGACTATGTCTTTACTTTCCTGTCGGAGGCAGCCGGCGACGCGGCGGCGTAGGAACGTTTGCCGCGTCAAGCCGTTCTGCTTCCCTCATCAGGGAGAACATACGATGCCGCCGAAAGCGCTGCCGAAGTCAGCTGGCAAGACGTCCGCCGTGCGCTCGCTCGAACGTGAGCAGCATCACGAGGTGAGTGCCGAAGAGGAACTCGAGGAGGGCCTCGAGGACACGTTCCCGGCCAGCGATCCGGTGTCGATCACCGCGACCGCCATCCCCGGTGCGCCGGCGAGGCCAGGCAAGGCCAAGATCGTGCCGGGACGAAAGACGCGCAAGAATTAATTGTTCAATTACCCCTGGTTCGAACCGAGGGAAAAATGGGCGGCCGGGATTATCCTGCCGCCCTTAGACGTTGTGCTGTTCGGTGGTCGAGCGCGCCATCAACTTAGAACGTGCTCGGCACGATCCACGGGTTGATCTCGATGCCGAGGCGCGGGCCCTTGGCTTTGACGTCCGACTTTTCGACCGAGCCGGTCACGCCGCAATCGAGCTTGGCATTGGTCTTGGTGTCGACGCAGGTGGCAGCGGGGGCCTGCTTGACCGTATGGTTGCCGTTGGCGGCGAAGGCCGAGCCGGAGAGCGCCAGCACGGTGGCGAGGGCGAGAAGGGTCTTGTTCATGTCAGTCTCCATCGGTCAATTTATTTTCGTACATGTACGATGTAATGTACAGATACGTCCGAGGAGCCGGGTTTTCAAGTCAGAAAAACGTACGCGTACGATAAATTTTTTTGAACCCCGAAAATTGCGGCGTACTGACACAGGTGAAGCCGCTTCGCCGGGCCGGCAATCACGGCATCAGACTATTGAAAAGCCTTGGGAATCAGCAGTTGACCGGGGTCTCGGTCAGCGGCGGCACGTCCTGCGTGGTGAGCGAGGCGAGGGTGGAATCGCACATCCGCCCCACGAAAGCCTGCGGATCGCCAAAGGGGTAGAATGGAAAGGTGATCAGCAACGAGATGGTGCCGTGGCCAACCGCCCACAGCATGGTGGCGATGGCACGCGCATCGCCGTGCAATTTGCCGGCGGCGACACAGGCCTCGACCCTCGAGATCAGCGCTTTCATCGCCGGGTTGCCGTCTTCCATGTCCTCATAGCTTCTGCCCTCCGGCAGCTTGGTCTTTTCAGTCATGAAGACGGTGCGGTATTCGTTGGGGTTGCCGAGCCCGAAAGCGGCATATTCGGTCATCACTGCCTTCAGCGCCTCGATCGGGTCGTCGGAGGGATGCGCCTCGATGTTGCGGGCAAGCGTTTCGAACGCATCCTCGGCCAGCGCAAACAGGATGTCCTGCTTGTCGGCGAAGTAGGAATAAACCGACATCGGGGCATAGCCGACCCGGTTGGCCAGCTTGCGGATGGTCAGGCCTTCGTAGCCCTCTTCCTTGACGAGCTTGTGGGCTGCGTCGAGCAACTCGGAACGCAGTTCGGCCTTTTGTTTTTCGCGGCGTTTCTGGACGCTCAGCGGCACGTGAGTCGGCTTTCATGTGGTGGGTGTTGGCTAAATTATATACGCTGTACGGAAACGAACAAGGGCGCCGCAGGTTCCCCACCGGCAATGGTTACCAAATCTGGGGTTACCAAAAATCTGGGGTTGCCAAATCGGGCCTATCAAATCGCGCCGACGCCGCCATCCACGGCCAGCGTATGGCCGGTCATGAAGGAGTTCGAGGGGTCAGCGGCAAACAGGATGGCGGTCACGACCTCGTCGACTTCGGCCACCCGCTTCATCGGCACGCCGCGCGTCAGTTCGGCGAGCGCCTCGGCTTCCGGCGCGCCGGAGATGCGCACGAAGCTGTCGACCATGGCCGTGCGCGTATGCGCCGGGCAGACGGCGTTAATGCGTATGGCCTTGGTGGCATATTCGGCGGCCGCCGACTTGGTCAGCCCGACGACGCCATGCTTGGCGGCGGCATAGACCGACAGTTTCGGCGCGCCGGCCAGCCCGGCAACCGAGGCGATGTTGACGATGACGCCGCCCTTGGCCGTAGCCTTGAACTGCCGCTCCATCTGCGGGATCTGGTGCTTCATGGCGTAGAAGACGCCGAGCAGGTCGATCTCCAGCACGCGGCGCGCCTCGTCGGAGGCCACTTGCGGCAGGCGCACGAAACTCTGGACAATGCCGGCATTGTTGATGGCGACATCCAGGCGGCCGAATTTGTCCGCCGCCAGTTTCACCAGATCCTCGGACAGTTTTTCGTCCGCTATATTGCCGGCGAGGATGGCCGTCTCGGCCTGCAGCGAGCCGGCAAGATCGGCCAGCGCCTTGTCGTCGATGTCGGAAAGCACCAGGCGGGCGCCTTCAGCGGCAAAGCCTTTGGCAGCACCGCGCCCGAGGCCGCCGGCGGCACCGGTGATCAGCACGGTCGCTCCGTCAAAACGGCCCATTATGCCTCCCCATTATATCTCACTGTCGGTTCAGGTTCGGTCGATCAGTTTTCCGGCAAGATGCGACAGCAGCTTCACTGCCTCGCCATAAGTCGTTGCCTTTTCGGGATTGGAGGCGTTGCCGTCGAGCGCCCGTTTGTAGACACCCTGGCAGATGGCCGCCAAACGGAAGAAGGAGAAGGCGAGGAAGAAGCCCCAATTGTCGATGCCGGCGAGACCGCGTCGCCGGCAATAGGCGGCAACGTACGCTTCCTCGGAAGGCAGGCCAAGGGCGGCGCGGTCGACGCCGCCAAGGCCGCGAAAGCCCGAGGCGTGCGGCAGGCGCCATTGCATGCATTGATAGGCGATGTCGGCGAAGGGGTGGCCGAGAGTCGACAGTTCCCAGTCGAGCACTGCCAGCACTTTCGGTTCGCCGGCCACAAAGATCATGTTGTCCAGCCGGTAGTCGCCATGCACGAGGGATATCCGACCGTCATCGGCGGGCATATGCGCCTCCAACCAGGCAATCAGCCGGTCCATGTCGGCGACCGTGCCGGTCTCCGAGGCGCGGTACTGGCTGGTCCAGCGGCCCAGCTGGCGTTGGAAGTAATTGCCGGGTCTGCCGAAATCGCCGAGTCCGACCGCCTCGACATCGACATCGTGCAGCGCCGCCAGCGTGGCGTTCATGGCATCGTAGAGGGCGGCGCGCTCGTCGTTGCCCCTGGATTCCGGCACCGCCGGATCCCAGAAGATGCGGCCATCGAGGAACTCCATGACGTAGAACATGCGGCCGATCGGCGAGTCCTCCCCCCACAGATGCAGCATCCTGGGCACCGGTACGTCGGTACCGGCGAGCGCCTTCATCACCGTGAATTCGCGGTCGACCTGGTGCGCCGATTTCAGCAACTGGCCCGGCGGCTTCGCGCGCAGGACATAGCGGCCACTGGCCGCGGTCAGCAGATAGGTCGGGTTCGACTGGCCGGATTTGAATTTTTCAATTGCGGAAAGTCCGGCAAAACCCGGAATGTGCGCCTCGAGATAGGGCGCTAGCGCTGCCTGATCGATCGCGTTGGCGTCACCGCTCATGCGGTCTCCGGCTCACGCTCGATCAGTGTCAGTGTCAGCCAGCGCGCGGTCAGCGCCGGCTTCTTCGAGCCTTCGATCTCGATGGTCACGTCATGCGCCGTCTGCACCCAACCGGACGGCCGGACCTTGACGTCGGCCAGCACGAAATGGGTGCGAATGCGCGAGCCGGTCTTCACCGGCGCCAGGAAACGCAGCGAATCGAAACCGTGATTGACGCCCATCTTGCCCTTCTCCAGCGGCGGCATGGTCTCGAAGGTCATCGCCGAGAGAAGCGACAAAGACAGGAAACCATGCGCGATGGTGCCACCGAACGGCGTCTCGCGCGCGGCGCGCTCGGGATCGCAATGGATGAACTGGTGGTCGTCAGTGGCGTCGGCGAACTGGTCGATCATGGTCTGGGTGACCACGCGCCAAGGGGAGACGCCGACTTCCTTGCCGACGCTGGCCAAAAGCACATCGAGACTGATCGGTTCCACTGCGGTGTCCTCCACTTGCCGCTGGCCGCGGCTCATTTGGCCGCGGCTCATTCCTTGAACAGTGTCAGCCCATGCTGCACCGACTGCCCGCCGTCGATCGGCAGGATGGCGCCGGTGACATAGGAACCGGCACGGCTGCACAAATAGAGTGTTGCGCCGCCAATGTCATCCGCCACGCCGATACGGCCGATGGGGACATGGCTGCCGACATGTTTGGCCTTTTCCTCGGTGCCGGTGGCAAAGGCGGTCATGCGGCTTTGGAAGGGACCGGGGGCGAAGGCGTTGACGGTGATGCGCCGCGCCGCAAGCTCGATCGCCAGCGTACGTGTCAGATGGTGAACGGCGCCCTTGGACGCGGTGTAGGAATAGGCATCGTCGGCCAGCGGCTGGGTACCCATCACCGAGCCCAGATTGATCACGCGGGCCGGGTCGGTATCGCTGGCCGCGGCTTCCAGCTGCGGCAGCAATTCGCGCGTCAGGTGGAAAACGGCGGTGACGTTGACGGCCAGCACCTTGGCCCAGCCGTGGTAGGGAAAATCCTCGAGCGTGGCGCCCCAGGATATACCGGCATTGTTGACGAGGATGTGCAGCCGTTCGGTGCGCGTCCTGACCTCGGCGACAAGTGCTGCAATGCCGGCCTCGGTCGAGACATCGCCGGCAAAACCTTCGGCGCGGCCGGAGGCGCCGAGCCCGTTCAACTCGGCCGCGACCTTGATGCAATCCTCGCCCTTGCGCGACGCGATCATCACGGTGGCGCCGGCCTGAACCAGGGCGGTTGCAACCATGCGGCCGATGCCGGTTGCGGCTCCGGTCACCAGCGCGGTCTTCCCGGTGACTGAGAACAGCTCGTCGAGATAGCTCATCGCAATCCTCCACGCTTTGCCTGGCGTGCGGGCAAAACAGTTCGCGTTGACAAGGCTATCCGAAGTACGGTGATCCTTGCCACTGACAAAATGCCCGGCCTGGATGAAGGGTTAGCGACCGATGAGCGATATGAATCTTGGCATGACCGAGCGGCTGAAGCCGATCCACGCCGGCGTCGCCGCGATGGTGCGCGACGAGATCATGCCGCTCGATCATGAATTTCTGAGCGAGGTCGGTAAAAGCGGGGACCGCTGGATCTACACCGCGCGGCAGACCGGGATCCTCGAAGGGTTGAAGAATAAGGCCAAGGAGCGCGGCCTGTGGAATTTCTGGCTGACCGGCTCCGAGCGCGGCTATGGGCTGTCGACCGTCGAATATGCCTATCTGGCCGAGGAGATGGGCAAGGCGCATCTCGGCGCCGAGACCTTCAACTGCTCGGCGCCCGATACCGGCAATATGGAGGTGCTGGAGCGCTATGGCTCGGAGGACCACAAGAAGGCGTGGCTGGAACCGCTGCTCGAGGGCAAGATCCGCTCGGCCTATCTGATGACCGAGCCGGATGTCGCCTCCTCCGATGCCACCAACATCGCCATGCGCTGCGAGCGCCAAGGCGGCGACTATGTGCTGAACGGCGAGAAATGGTGGGCGTCAGGCGCCGGCGATCCGCGCTGCGCCATCTATATCGTCATGGCCCGGACCGGCGGCGAAGGCGAGCCGCAGCATCGGCGGCATTCGATGATCCTGGTGCCGTCCGACACCAAGGGGGTGTCCAAGCTTCGGCCGATGCAGGTCTATGGCGATGACGACGCGCCGCATGGCCACATGCATCTTCGCTTCGACAATGTCAGGGTGCCGGCTTCGAACCTGATCCTCGGCGAGGGAAGGGGGTTCGAGATCGCGCAAGGCAGGCTCGGCCCCGGCCGCATCCACCACTGCATGCGCGCCATCGGCCAGGCCGAAATGGCGCTGGAGATGCTGTGCCAGCGATCCGTCCGTCGCGAGGCGTTCGGCCAGCCCTTGGCGAAACTCGGCGCCAATTTCGACATCATCGCCGAATGCCGCATGGAGATCGAGATGGCAAGGCTGTTATGCCTCAAGGCGGCATGGATGATCGACCAGGGCGATGCCCGCGCCGCGGCCCCCTGGATCAGCCAGATCAAGGTCGTCGCGCCGCGTGTCGCGCTCAAGGTCACCGATGAAGCCGTGCAGATGTTCGGCGCCCAAGGCATCAGCCAGGATACGCCGCTGGCCCGCTCGTGGACGCATCTCAGAACCCTGCGCCTTGCCGACGGGCCGGACGCCGTGCACCGCCGGCAAGTGGCGCGCACCGAACTCCGAAAATACACGCAGGAAAAGGTCTGAGCGCATGAAAGCAATCATCGCCCGCGACTTCGCGCCGCTCGACCAGCTCGTCTATGGCGACTGGCCGGAGCCAGAGGCCAAGGGCAATACGGTCGTCATCGAGGCCGAGGCGATCGGCGTCAACTATCCCGACGGCCTGCTCGTCCAGGGCCTCTACCAGATGAAGCCGCCGCTGCCTTTCGTGCCCGGCATGGAGGTCGCGGGACGGGTGGTCGCGGTCGGGCCTGACGTGAAGTCGGTCAAGATCGGCGACCGCGTCGCCGCGCTCTCGACCCATGGCAGCTACGCCGAGCGGGTCGGCGTCGCCGAATCCCTCGTCATGCCGCTGCCGCCTGATATGCCTGCCACTGATGCCTGCGCCTTGCTGGCCGGCTACGGCACGTCGCATTATGCGCTGAAGCAGCGTGGGGCGCTTGGGGACGGCGAGACGCTCTGCGTGCTGGGCGCCGCCGGCGCCACCGGCATCGCCGCCATCCAGATCGGCAAGGCGCTTGGCGCGCGCGTCATCGGCGTCGCCTCGTCGGAGGAAAAGCGCCGCATTGCCGCCGAAGCCGGCGCCGATATCGCGCTCGGCTACGACAATCTGAAGGAGGCGCTGAAAGAGGTCACCGGCGGCAAGGGCGTCGATGTCGGCTTCGATCCGGTCGGCGGCGAAACCTTCGAGGTGCTCGCCCGCTCGATGGCGTGGAACGGCCGGCTGCTGGTCATCGGATTTGCCTCCGGCACCATCCCGCAATTCCCCGTCAATCTGGCGCTGGTCAAGGGCTTTTCGGTCGTCGGCGTGTTCTGGGGCGCGTTCACCGCCAAGGAACCGCGGGTCTACGCCGACAACATGAAGGAGCTTGTCGGCTGGTACCTGGCCGGCAAGGTCCGGCCGGTCATCGAAGGCACTTACCCGCTGGCAGATGCAGCCGCCGTGCTGAAGCGCGTGCTCGGCCGCGGTGCTTCCGGCAAGCTCATCCTCCAACCGTAAGGAGCCCCGCCATGGCCATCCCCTCAGACATGAAAGCGCTGCTGCTGACCGGCGACGGCTACACCAGGACACCCAGCGGCAGCGTACTGGAAGCGATGGAGCCCTATCTCACGCCGGGCCGCATCGGCGTGCCGACACCTGCACCGGGCCAGGTGCTGATCAAGGTCAGCCTCGCCTCGATCAACCCGTCCGATGTCGCCTTCATCAAAGGCCAGTATGGCCAACCACGGGCCAAGGGCCAGCCGGCCGGCTTTGAGGGCGTCGGCACAGTGGTTGCCACGGGCGACGAGCCCTATGCCAAAAGCCTGACCGGCAAGCGCATTGCCTTTGCAACCGGCGTCACCAATTGGGGCGCCTGGGCGGATTATGCGGTGGCGGAGGCAGCGGGCTGCATTCCGCTGCTCGACACCGTCCGCGACGAGGATGGCGCGGCGATGATCGTCAATCCGCTGACGGCACTCGCCATGTTCGATATCGTCAGGGAGACGGGCGAAAAGGCCTTCATCATGACCGCCGGCGCCAGCCAGCTCTGCAAGCTGATCGCGGGCCTTGCCAAGGAAGAGGGCTACCGACCGATCGTCACCGTGCGCCGTGACGAACAGATCCCGCTCTTGAAAGAGATCGGCGCTGTCCATGTGCTCAACGAGAAGGCGCCGGATTTCAAGTCGGCACTGCGCGAAGTCATCAAGGCCGAGCAGCCGCGCATTTTCCTCGACGCGGTGACCGGACCGCTGGCGTCAACCATTTTCGAGGCCATGCCGAAGCGCGCGCGCTGGATTATCTATGGTCGGCTCGATCCAGAGACGACTGTCATCCGCGAGCCAGGCCAGATGATCTTCCAGCACAAGCACATCGAGGGGTTCTGGCTGGTCGAATGGATGCGCCAGTTCCGCGACAAGCGCGGCCCGGCGATCATGGAAGCGCAGAAGCGCTTCTCCGACGGCCGCTGGTCGACCGATGTGACGGCGGTGCTGCCGCTGGATGAGGCGATGGCGAAGGTTCCGGCGGAACTTGCAAAGCCGAACGGGAAAGTGTTTATCAGGCCGTGACTTTGCCTTCTCCCCGTTCACGGGGAGAAGGTGCCCGAAGGGCGGATGAGGGGCGGCGCTGATGTCGGTGATTGGCTTTGCTACTGCTGTCTGTCCAAGGCGATAACCTCGAAACTCCGCGCTGCCCCTCACCTGCCTGCCGGCATCCTCTCCCCGTAAACGGGGCGAGAGGGCTAATCTCACTCCGCCGGCTCCACATTGGTATACGCGGCCTCTTCCAGTTCGCGCTTCAGCCGTGCTTCCTCATGCGTCTTCGGCGTGACAAAGCGGCCGAGCAGGAGGTAGGCGACCGGGGTCAGGAACAGCGTAGAGACGGTGGCGAGGCCCAGCCCGCCGACAATGACCCAGCCGAGTGCGATGCGCGCCTCGGCACCGGCGCCGGCGGCCAGCACCAGCGGCACGCCGCCGAGAATGGTGCAGATCATCGTCATCATCACCGGCCGCAGGCGGATGATCGAGGCCTGCTCGATCGCTTCGCGCACGCCCAGCCCACGGTCCCGCAGCTGGTTGGCGAATTCGACGATGAGGATGCCGTTCTTGGCCATGACGCCGACCAAAAGCACCAGGCCGATCTGGCTGTAGGCGTTGAGGCTGGTGCCGGACAGCAGCAGCGCAAAGATCGCGCAGGCGAGGCCGAGCGGCACCGTCGCCATGATGATGACGGCGCTGACGAAGCTTTCGAACTGGGCGGCAAGCACCAGAAGGATGATCACCAGCGCGAAGCCGAAGATGATGACCATGGCGCTGTTGGTTTCACCGAGCGTGGCGGCTTCGGCCAGCGGCAGGATGCGGCTGCCCGGCGGCAGCAGTGGCGTGGCGATCTGCTCGGCGACACCGAGCGCATCGCCAAGCGCGAAATTGCCGTTCAGGTTTGAGGTGATGGCGACCGAGGGCTGCTGCTGTTCGCGCGTCAGCGACGGCGGCACGGCACGCTCGGTCAGCGTGGCGATGGTCGACATCGGCACGAAACGACCATCGGCCGTCTTCAGGAAGATGTTTTCGAGATCGGTCGGATCGTTGATCGGGTTGGTGGTCGAGACCAGCTTCACGCCGTAGCTGCGGTCGGCGATGTAGACGTCGACGACGTCGTTGCCGTCGAGCATCGCCTGCAAGGTGTTGGCCAAGCCCGTAATGTCGATGCCGAGATCGGAGGCGCGCTCCCGGTCGATGGCGACGGCGAGCTGTGGCTGCGTCGGATCGATGGATAGGCGCGGGTTCTGGAAGCGCTCATCTTTCTGCATCTCGGCGATGATCTTCGTTGCGGCGTCGCCCAGCGCCTTGCGGTCGTTGCCGACCAGCGCGAATTGCAGGCCGTTGCCGGCGCCACGGATGCCGAGGCTGTTGGCCTGCACCGGGAAGATGCGCACGGATGGCACCTGCCGGGTCAGCTGGGTGATCTCGGCCATGATCTCCTGCTGGCTGCGCGCGCGTTTGTCCCACGGCGCCAGCGTCATCACCATGAAGCCTGAGTTATAGGCACCGTTCTGGCCGGCATTTTCGAAGGTCGAGACGATCTCGCCGGAATCGCGCAGCGGCTGGATCAGCCGTTCGATCTTCTGCATCTGCTGCGTGGTGTAGTCGAGGCTGACACCTTGCGGCGCGTTGATGCGCAAAAGCACGACGGCGCGGTCCTCGCTCGGCGTCAATTCCTGGCGGATGGTGCCAAACAGAGCGAAGGCGGTGGCGGCAAACAGCAGCGCGACCAGAAGCACGATCCACGGCGCGCCGAGGCAGGCATGCAGGCCACGTTTGTAGGCTGAATTCAGCGCGCCGCCGATGCGCGCGCCAATGCCATGGCCACCTTCATGGTGGAGCGATGCGCCGGTCAGCATGCGCGAGGCCAGCATCGGACACAGGGTCAGCGCGACCACGCAGGAGAGCAGCACCGACATGGCGAGCACGAAGCCGAATTCGCGGAACAGGCCGCCGGTCTGTCCGGGCAAAAACGAGATCGGCACGAAGACGGCGACCAGGGTCAGCGTCGTGGCGATGACGGCGAAGAACACTTCCTGCGCGCCGAGCACGGCGGCGGCGCGAGGCCCCATGCCTTCATTGCGCCGTCGCACGATGTTTTCGAGCACGACGATGGCGTCGTCGACGACCAGGCCGGTCGCCAGCACCAGGGCCAGCAAGGTCAGGATGTTGATCGAGAAGCCGGCGAGATAGATGGCGGCGATGGTGCCGATCATGGCGACCGGCATCGACAGGCCGGGGATCAGCGTCGCGCGCCAGTCGAGCAGGAAGATGTAGATGACGATCAGCACCATCGAAATCGACAGGCCCAGCGCGATCTCGACCTCATGCACGGCGCCGTTGACGAAGACAGCGTCGTCGCTGGTGATCTTGATCGACATGCCCTTGGGCAGGTTCTCCTGCAGCTTGGCGACGGCCGCCTTTACGCCGGTGGAAATATCCAGCGTGTTCGATTCCGCCTGGCGGATGATGCCGAGGCCAATGCCGGTCTTGCCGTCGGAGCGCAAAGTGGTCTGGCCGATATCGGGGCCGAGCGTGACGGTGGCGACGTCGCGGATGCGCGTCGTGCCGCCGATAATGATGTTTTCGAATTCCTCCGGCGTCGTCACATCGGCTGTGGTGCGAACGATGAGATCCTGGTTGGTGGTGGTGATCGAGCCGGCCGGCGAATCGAAAGCAACGGAGGCGAGCGCTGCACGAAGATCGGCAACGGTGAAGCCAAGGCTGGCGAGCTTGTTCTGGTCGACATCGATGCGGAAGATCTTGTCGCGGTCGCCATAGACCTGGACGTCGGCGACGCCGGGCACGGCGGCCAGTTCATCCTCGATTTGGTCCTGGACGATCACCGTCATGTCCTGCACCGACATGCTATCGGAGGTGACGGCCAGCCGCATCACCGGATCGGAATTGGCGTCGGCCTTGACGATGCGCGGCGGATCGGCGGTGTCCGGCATCTGGTTGGCGACGCGGCCGACGGCGTCGCGTACGTCGGAGGCGGCGACGTTGAGGTCGACGCCGTCGTTGAACTCGATGGTGACGCGGCTCGAGCCGAAGGAGGAGGTGGACGAGATCGACTTGACGCCGGAGACGCGGGCGACTGCACCCTCGATCGTGTCGGTCAGTTCGCGGTCGACGGTTTCCGCGGCAGCGCCCTCGAACGCCGTCGACACCGTGACGACGGCGCGGTCGACATCGGGCAGTTCGCGGATCTCGACGCCGTAGAAGGCGGCAAGGCCGGCGACCGCAATCAGCGTGTTCAGCACGAAGGCCATGACCGGCCTGCGGATGAAAAGCGCGGTGAAGCCGGTTTCGCTGGCGGTGTTGGCGTTTGCGGTCATGAGCCTTCGGCGGCGTTCGCGGCGCGCTTGTTCTGACCGGCGATGCGGAGCTCGCCGCCTTCGCTGACGCTTTGCGTGCCCTCGGTCACCACCATGTCGCCGTCCTCGATCTCAGCGTCGATCAGCACCGTCTCGGTGTTGCGCTGGATGATGCGCACGGGAACACGCCTGGCCTTGCCGTCCTCCACCTGCCACACATAGGCGCCGTCCGAACCCCACAGGATGGCCAGCGGGCTGACGGCCGGATAGGTGTCGCCGGGGAAGCGCATGGTGATGCCGAACGACATGCCGGCGCGCAGCGAATCCGCCGGATTGGCGATCGCTGCCTTGACCAGAAGGGTGCGGCTCTTTTCGTCGATGTGGTTATCGATGGCCGACACCGTGCCGGTATATGCTTTGCTCGGATTGGCGATCGGCGTCGCCGACAGCTGCGCGCCGACCTTGACGGCGGCGGCAAAGCGCTCGGGCACCAGAAACTCGACCAGGATGGAGGAGCGGTCGTCGAGCGTGGCGATCGCCGACTGGCTGGTCACGTAATTGCCGGCCGAGATCGGCAGGATGCCGACGGTGCCCGCTATCGGCGCCACGATCGACCGGCGCTGCAAGGCCAGTTCGGCATCCTGCAGCGCCAGTTTCGCGCCGGCCAGCACCACCTGGGCATCGGCGACGGCGACCGGGGTCGCGGCGTTGGAGGCCCTCAATGACTTCACCCGCTCGAGCTTGTCCTGGGCGTCCTGCAGAGCGAGCTTGGCGCGATCCTGCGAGATCACCTCGGTCTCGGAATCGAGGACGGCGATGATTTGCCCCTTGTCGACCCGGGTGCCGGATTGGACCAGGAATTCAACGAGCCGGCCGGAGCTGTATGGGTTGACCGTCACCGAGGCGTAGGCGCGGCCGGTGCCGATCGCCTGCAGGCGATCATTGATGGTTGCGGTGGTCGCCGGCAAAGCGACGACGTTTGCCGGGCGGCCGGCGGCGTTGCGGCCGCCTGCCTGTTTCGTCGTGTCGACCGCGCCGGTGGTGGCGGGCGCCGACGCATAGGTCCAGTCGATGCCCCAGCGTGCCAGCACCTCCGGCGCGCCCGGAAAGAAGCGCGCCCAGGCGAGGACAGCCGCGATCAGGATCACAAGCGCAAAAACGATCTGTTTCCAGGCGGCCATCGGCACTCCGGTTGGCAAAACGTCTTCCGGTTTCCCCAAGCAAAAAACACGCAGCGACGCACCCGGTACGTGCGAAGCCACGGCAATATCATGGCTTTATGGCAATTCTGCCGCGGCCGTGCACATTAAATCTGCGTAACGTAGCGTGCCCGAGGCCGGCGTTGAGGCTGTCAGCGTAGTCCTTCCAGGTCGCGGATGCGCTTGGCGCTATCAGCCTCGAGTTGGCGGGTGACAGCGCCGATCAGCGTCTCGGCGACGACGAACAATGCCGCCGAGGAATCCCACGCCGAAGGCACCGCGGTGCGTCCGGCGATGACATGGCGGGCGAAGCGGGCGATCGGCGACAGCCACTGGTCGGTGAACAGAACGATCTGCACGCCGCGCTGATGCGCCGTCTCGGCAAAGCGCACCAGACTGTCCTGGTAGCGCCGGATGTCGAAGATCACCAGCACGTCGCGCTTGCCCATGTCGATCAGCCGGTCGCGCCAGATGCTCTCCTGGCCGGCAAGGTGGTAGACATCGGGCTGGATGATGGCGAGGTGGGCGGCCATGTAGCGCGCCAGCGGATCGGTGAAACGGCCGCCGATCAGGAAGGTCTTGCCGCGCCGCTCGGCCAGTCTGGCGGCGATGTCGGCAAGCTGTCTGTCGGAGAGATGCCTGAAGGTCTCGCGCATGTTTTCCAGCGTCGCTTCCAGCATCGGCGATACCGCACCGCTTGGGGACGCCGGGTTGAGCGTGCGTGAGGCCGGCGACTGCAATTGCGCCGCCAGTTCGTCCTGCAGCGCCGACTGGAATTCGGGATAGTTCTGAAACCCCAGCCTGGAAACAAAGCGCAGGATGGTCGGCGACGACACGCCGGCGGCGGCCGAGAACTCGGCGACCGTCTTCAGCCCGATCAGCGGATAGTTGGCAATCAGCGTCTGCGCGGCGCGGCGCTCGCCGGCCGGCATCGTGCCGATGCGGTCCGAAATCAGTTCGGCAATGCTGGAAATCATGGTTTTCCCCCACCCTTTGCCCTGTCTACACCGCTTCCCCGAAATCGCGTTTGACAAAGCCGGATAAACTGTATGAAATCATCCACAGGGACGCAATGAGGCAAAATACGTAACATAAGATACAGCGCTCCCAGGGGACGGCAGTATGGAGAGAGCACGGCCCGCCAGCCTTGCATCGTCTGGTACCGTAGGGGTGACGAATCCCGGCGGCTCCAGCCCCTTCGTGCTGACCTGCGACCATGCTTCCAATTTTCTGCCGGCTGAATTCGGCACGCTGGGCCTGCCCGCCGAAGATCTTTCCCGCCACATCGCCTGGGATCCCGGCGCGCTGCCGGTGGCCCGCCGAATGGCTGCCGCGCTTGATGCGACGCTCATCGAAACACGCATCTCGCGCCTCATCGTCGACTGCAACCGTCCGCTCGATGCGCCCGACCTGGTGCCGCCAGTCAGCGAGACGACTATCATTCCCGGCAATGCCGGCCTGTCGGACAGTGAGCGCGCCGAGCGCATCGCCCTGTCGTGGCGACCGTTCCATGACACGATCGCTAACATTATCGAAGACCGGCTGGCGCGCGGGCAGGAGACGCGGCTGGTGTCGGTCCATTCTTTCACCCCGGTCTACAAGGGCAAGAACCGGCCCTGGCATATCGGCATCATCCATGATGACGACCGCCGGCTGGCGTCGCCGCTGATAGCGGCGCTGCAGCGTCTGTCCGGCGTCACCGTCGGCATCAATGAGCCCTATTCGCCGGCCGACCGCGTCTATTTCACTCTCGAGCGCCATGCGCGCTCTCGCGACCTTGCCTGCGCAATGATCGAAATCCGCAATGACGAAATAACCGGCGAGACCGGGCAGCGGAAATGGGCGGATCTGCTCACCGGCATCTTTTTGAATCTGGAACCCGAAGAGGCCAAGGGTTCCCGACGACACGCAATAGGAAAGTCAGTTCAATCGGCCAGCTAAGAGACAAGAGGGGACGAAAATGGCAGGACCGGATACATCAGACCATGAGAGGTCGGAGGACGTAAGAACTCTCCATAGCATGGGCTATGCCCAGGAGCTGGCTCGCCGCATGAGCGGCTTCTCGAACTTCGCAATTTCCTTTTCGATCATTTGCATTCTGGCGGGCGGCATCACGTCCTTCCCGCTGGCCATGGCAACCGGCAGCGGCTTCGAGGCGACTATCGGCTGGATCATCGGCGGCGTCTTTGCGCTTATCGTGGCCGCGTCCCTTGGCCAGATCGGCTCGGCCTACCCAACGGCCGGCGGTCTCTATCACTGGTCGTCAATTCTTGGCGGGCGCGGCTGGGGCTGGGCCACGGCCTGGATCAACCTGCTCGGCCTGATCTTCGTCGTCGCCTCGGTCAATGTCGGTGTCTATGCTCTGTTCAAGGACCTTGTCTGGTCTGGCGTGTTCGGTCACGACGTCTCCGCCTGGGGCTATCAGGAGCAGGTGATCGGCGTTGTGATCATCACCGTCGCGCAGGCGCTGATCAACCATTTCGGCATCAAGCTCACCACCATACTGACGGATTTCTCGGGCTACCTCATTCTGGTCGTCGCCGTCGTGTTGACCGCGATGTTCCTGATCTGGGGCGCAAGCTGGGATTTCTCGCGCCTAACCACCTTCGTCAACAACACCGGTGATGCCGGCGCCGGCTATGTTCCGACCGCACGGACGGCACTGGTCGCTTTCTTGATCGGCCTGCTCTACCCGCTCTACACGATCACCGGCTTCGATGCTTCGGCCCATACGTCCGAAGAGACCCACAATGCCCGGGTGGCGGTGCCGCGCGGCATGATCCATTCGGTTCTATGGTCGCTCGTCTTCGGCTTCGTCATGGCCGTGTCGTTCGTGCTGGCCAGCCCCGATCTGGCAGCAACGGCCAAGGATGGCGCCAATGCCTGGTTCAATCTTTTCAACAACCTGCCGGCGCCATTCCTACTGAAGAGCATCATTGCCATCGCGATCGTGCTGGCAAACTTCATCTGCGCGCTCGCCGGACTGACGTCGACCTCGCGCATGATCTTTGCCTTTGCGCGTGACGGCGGCCTGCCCGGTTCGTCGGTGTGGAAGACCGTCAGCCCGACATGGCGTACGCCGGTGGCGGCGATCTGGCTCGGGGCGGTGCTCGCGGTCGCAGCGACATTGTACTCGCCGGCTTTCGCCGCACTGGCCGCCGGCTGTGCATTGTTCCTCTATGTGTCCTACGCCATGCCGGTGGCCGCCGGCCTGCTTGCCGAGGGGAAGAGCTGGACCGAATTCGGTCCATTCCGCCTCGGCATCTGGTCCAAGCCGTTCGCCACTATTACGGTGCTTGGTGTTGTGGTGTTGATGTATGCCGGCATCCAGCCGCCCTTCGACATCCTGATCAACTATGCCATCGGCCTGATCATTCTGCTGGTGGTTCTGTGGTTCGGCATCGAGTCGCGCCGCTTTAAAGGCCCACCGATCGGCGCCGATATCGCTCGCCGCGCTGCAGAGATCGCGGCTGCGGAAAAAGCCGTTGGCCAGGCGGCCGGTTAACAGCAAGACTACATCCTCCGGCCGGCGCATGCCGGCCGGAACAGGGCCGGCCAGCTAAGAACGCAAAAAGGGGACTTCAAATGGCAGCACCAGGTTATACCGAAGTTGATAAGGCGGAGGACGTAAAGCACCTCCACAGCATGGGCTACGCCCAGGAACTGGAGCGGCGTCTCAGCCGCTTTTCGAACTTCGCGGTTTCCTTCTCCATCATCTGCATCCTGTCGGGCGGCATCAACTCGCTGGCGCAGGCAACGTCGGGCGCCGGCGGCATCGGCATCGGCATCGGCTGGCTGGTGGGCTGCTTCGTCTCGCTGACCTTCGCGGTCGCCATGTCGCAGATCAGCTCGGCCTATCCGACGGCCGGCGGCCTCTATCACTGGGGTTCGATCCTCGGCAATCGCGGCACGGGCTGGGTGACGGCCTGGCTCAACCTTTTGGGCCTGATCACCGTGCTCGGCGCCATCAATGTCGGCACCTGGACGTTCTTCATCGGCGCCTTCGGACCAACGCTCGGCATCGAGGGCACGCTCACCAACCAGATGATCTTCCTGATTGTCATCACCGGCGCCCAGGCGCTGATCAACCATCTCGGCATCAAGCTGACGGCGAAACTGACCGACTTTTCGGGCTATCTGATCTTCTTCGGCTCGATCCTGATCGCGGTCGTCTGCCTGTTCTCCGCCGAGACCTGGGATTTCAGCCGGCTCTTCACCTTCCACAACTACTCGGGTGAGGCCGGCGCCAGCGTCTGGCCGTCAGTATCGAATGCCTGGGTGTTCGCGCTCGGCCTGCTGCTGCCGATCTACACCATCACCGGCTACGATGCTTCGGCGCACACGTCGGAGGAAACCATTAAGGCGGCGTCCTCGGTGCCGCGCGCCATGGTCATGTCGGTCATCTGGTCGGCGCTATTCGGTTATCTATTCCTGGCCGCTTTCGTGCTGATGATCCCGAACATGGACGATGCCGCCAAGCAGGGCTGGAACGTGTTCTTCTGGGCTTTCGACCAGCGCGTCAGCCCCGGCCTCAAGGAGTTCGTGTACCTCGTGGTGTTCGTCGCGCAGCTGCTGTGCGGTCTGGCGACCGTCACCTCGGCCTCGCGCATGATCTTCGCCTTCTCGCGTGACGGCGGCCTGCCCGGTTCGTCGGCACTCGCCAAGGTCAGCCCGACCTACCGCACCCCGGTGGCGGCGATCTGGACGGCGTCGATCCTGTCGGTGCTGTTCGTCTGGGGCTCGACGCTGGTCTCGGTTGCCGGCACCTCGGCTTATACCATCGTGGTGTCGTGCACCGTCATCTTCCTGTTCCTGTCCTTCATCGTGCCGATCGTGCTCGGCATGCTGGCCTGGGGCACGCCGAAATGGGACAAGATGGGGCCGTGGAATATGGGCCGCGGCATCTTCATGCTGTTCGGCGTTCTCTCGATCATCTCGATGATCCTGATCTTCGTCATCGGCATCCAACCACCGAACGACTGGGCGCTGTACATCACCGTCGGCTTCTTCATCCTGACGGCGATCGTGTGGTTCGCTTTCGAGCGCAATCGCTTCCAGGGCCCGCCGCTGGGCGACATCATCGCCGCGCGCCAGGCAGCCATCAAGGCAGCCGAACAGGCGGTCGGCGAAACCGGCCACTGACGTCCACACTCATGACCATGGCCGGCGTTCTGCCGGCCATGGTTTACCCCTCTCAATCGACCAGCGCTGGAGTGCCAAAGGAATGGCCGGAAATTTCTCGTTCGATCAGTTGAAGAAAGCGGTCTCCAATGGCGAGATCGACACGGTGCTGGCCTGCATCGTCGACATGCAGGGGCGGCTCGCCGGAAAACGCTTCCTGGCGCAGTACTTCGTCGACTCCGCCCATGACGAGACGCATGGCTGCAACTATCTGCTTGCCGCCGACATCGATATGGAGCCGGTGCCCGGCTACAAGGCGGCAAGCTGGTCAAAGGGCTATGGCGACTTCGTCATGAAGCCGGACCTTTCGACGCTACGGCGCATTCCCTGGCTGGAGAAGACGGCGCTGGTGATCTGCGACGTGCTTGACCACCACACTCATGACGACCTGCCGCATTCGCCGCGCGCCATCCTGAAGAAGCAGGTCAAGCGGCTCACCGAGCGTGGCTATATCGGCTACTTCGCTTCCGAGCTCGAATTCTACCTGTTCAACGAGACCTACGACTCCGCCCGCAAGAAGCACTGGCAAGGTCTCGATACCGCGTCGCCCTATATCGGCGACTACCAGATCGGCATCACCACCAAGGAAGAAGGCGTCATGCGCCGGCTTCGCAATGAGATGGAAGCTGCCGGCATCCCGATCGAAAACTCGAAGGGTGAATGGGGTCCGGGCCAGGAAGAGATCAATGTGCGCTATGCCGAAGCACTCGACATGGCCGACCGCCACGTCATCCTGAAGAACGGCGCCAAGGAGATTGCCGAGTCCGAGGGCAAGTCGATCTCCTTCATGTCCAAGTACAATTACGGGCTCGCCGGCAATTCCAGCCACATCCATAATTCGTTGTGGAGCGCCGACGGCAAGACGCCGCTGTTCTTCGACAAGAAGGCTGATTGGACGCTGTCGAGCCTCGGCCAGCAATGGGCGGCGGGACAGCTGAAATACGCCAAGGAATTCACCTGGTTCCTGGCACCCTACATCAACTCCTACAAGCGTTTCCAGGCCGGCACCTTCGCGCCGACCAAGATCATGTGGAGCGAGGACAACCGCACCGCGGGCTTCCGCCTGTGCGGCGAGGGCACCAAGGGCATCCGCATGGAATGCCGCATCGGCGGCGCCGATCTCAACCCCTATCTCGCCTTTGCCGCGCTGATCGCGGCCGGCCTTGCTGGCATCGATGAGAAGCTGGAACTGCAGAAGCCGTTCGTCGGCGACGCCTACCAGGCTTCGCGGCTGCCGGAGATCCCCAAGACGCTGCGCGACGCCACCGAGACGCTGGCCAAGTCGAAAATGCTGAAGCAGGCGCTCGGCGACGACGTGCTCGAACACTACGTTCACACAGCCAAGTGGGAGCAGTTCGAATACGATCGCCGGATTACGGATTGGGAACTGCACCGCGGGTTCGAGCGGTATTAAATAGCCCGCGAGCGTCGGCGCTGGTGCGCATTCCTTCCCCCCGTCCCTATACGGGGAGAAGGTGCCGGCAGGCGGATGAGGGGCGGTGCCTACTCATGCGATTTTCAATTGTTGTAAAAGTGCGAGGACTTACAAAATGACCGAAACGGTCAAACTCAAATCCCCCATCGATGGTTCGATCTATGCCGAGCGTCCCATCGCCACCGACCAGGCGATCAATGCCGCGGTCGAGCGCGCCAAGGCGGCGCAGGAGAAGTGGGCGCAGACGCCGATCGTCGAGCGCGGCAAGTATATGCTGGCGATGCTCGAGGCGCTGATCGCCATGACCGACGAGATCGTGCCGGAGATCGCCTGGCAGATGGGGCGCCCGGTGCGCTATGGCGGCGAGTTCGGCGGCGTCAAGGAACGCACCAACTACATGGTCGAGATCGCTGAAGCTGCGCTGAAATCCGTGCCGGCGTCCAACCCGAAGGACGGCTTCCGCCGCTATGTGAAGAAGGATCCGCTCGGCGTGGTCATGGTGATCGCGCCGTGGAACTATCCGTATCTGACCGCGGTCAACACCATCGTGCCGGCGCTGATGGCAGGCAACACCGTCATCCTCAAACATGCGGCGCAGACGCTGCTCGTCGGCGAACGTTTTCAGCAGGCGTTCGACAAGGTGGGCCTGCCCAAGGGCGTGTTCCAGAATGTCGTGCTCAATCACGCCCAGACCGAAAAGCTGCTCGGCTCCGGCAAGATCGATCATGTCAACTTCACCGGCTCGGTCGGCGGCGGCCGTGCCATCGAGAAGGCAGCGGCCGGCACTTTCATGACACTCGGTCTCGAACTCGGCGGCAAGGATCCCGCCTATGTGCTGCCGGACGCAAAGCTCGACCATGCGGTGGCCAATCTGGTCGACGGCGCCTTCTACAATTCCGGCCAGTGCTGTTGCGGCATCGAGCGGGTCTATGTGCATGAGAAGGTCTACGACCAGTTCGTTGAAGGCTTCATCGCCGAGACCAAGAACTATGTCGTCGGCAATCCGCTGGAACAGGCGACGACAATGGGGCCGATGGCGCAGGCGCGCTTCGCCGATTTGATCCGCGAGCAGAAGGCCGAGGCGCTGCGCAAGGGCGCGGTGGCGCATATCAATATGAAGGTGGCTAACGACAAGGCCGGCTCGCCCTATCTGGCGCCGGAAGTGCTGACCAGCGTCGACCACCAGATGAGCGTCATGCGCGAGGAGAGCTTTGGCCCGATCGTCGGCATCATGAAGGTGCGCAATGACGAGGAGGCGATCGCGCTGATGAATGACAGCCCGTACGGGCTGACCGCCTCGATCTGGACCGGCGACATCGAGCATGCGGTGGCGATAGGCGACCGTGTCGAGACCGGCACGGTGTTCATGAACCGCTGCGACTATCTTGATCCGGCGCTGGTCTGGACCGGCGTCAAGGACACCGGCAAAGGTGTTGCCCTGTCGGCGCTCGGCTATGACAATCTGACCCGGCCGAAATCCTTCCACCTGCGCGAAGCCATCTGATTTGAAAGACAAGACATGTCCAAGCTGATCTCCAAATGGAACTACCCCACCACCGTCCGCTTCGGCGCCGGGCGCATCAAGGAATTGCCCGACGTGCTGGAAGCGACTGGCATCAGGCGGCCGCTGTTCGTCACCGATCCTGGTCTCGCCAAGCTGCCGGTCGTCGCTTCGACGCTGAAAATCCTCGACGACGCCAAGGTGCCCTATGGCGTGTTTTCCGAGGTGAAGCCGAACCCGGTCGATTCCAACCTGACCGCCGGCATCGCCGTATTCAAGAAGGGCAAGCATGACGGCGTCATCGCCTTCGGCGGCGGCTCGGCGCTCGATCTCGGCAAGCTGATCGCCTTCCAGGCCGGGCAGACGCGGCCCGTCTGGGACTTCGAGGATGTCGGCGACTGGTGGACGCGCGCCGATTCCGACGCCATCGCGCCGATCATCGCAGTGCCGACCACCGCCGGCACAGGTTCGGAAGTCGGCCGCGCCGGCGTCATCACCAACGAGGCGACGCACACCAAGAAGGTGATCTTCCATCCGAAACTTTTGCCGGCAATCGTCATCGCCGATCCGGAACTGTCGGTCGGCATGCCGGGCTTCATTACCGCCGGCACCGGCATGGATGCGCTCGCCCACTGCCTGGAAGCCTATTGCGCGCCGGGCTATCATCCGATGGCCGACGGCATTGCCGTCGAAGGCATTAGGCTGGTGTTCGAGAACCTGCCCAAGGCCTATGCCAACGGCAAGGATCTCGTCGCCCGCGCCCATATGATGAGCGCGGCCGCCATGGGCGCGGCGGCCTTCCAGAAGGGGCTGGGGGCCATCCATTCGCTTTCGCACCCGATCGGGGCGCTTTACGACACCCATCACGGCATGACCAATGCGGTGTTCATGCCCTATGTGCTGGCCTTCAACCGGGACTCGATCGAGGAGCGTATCGGCCGGCTCGCCGCCTATTGCGGCATCAAGGGTGGCTTCGACGGTTTCGCCAAGGCGGTCATCAAGCTGCGCAAGGAGCTCAAGGTGCCGCATGCGCTGCCGGGCCTGATCAAGGGGCTCGACATGGACAAGAAGCGCAAGGGGCTGATCGCCGACATGGCGGTGGTCGATCCGACCGCCGGCGGCAACCCCGTCAAGCTGACCAAGAAAGCGGCGCTGACGCTGCTCGAAAACGCCATTGCCGGCACTGTCTGAGGCGGATGGCCGCGCCGTAGGTGATCTAAAAACGAGGGGAAAGGAAGGGGAAGGGGCAAAAGACAAGGCATAAACCATTAGCCGGGAAATTAAGTAGAGGCTAATTGCTACAGCCCGTTAAAAAGAGTTAACTTTTCGTGCCGCCGGGGGCCAGTTTCAAAAAGCTTTCATCTGGCTGTCACATGAAAAAGATACCGCATCGCAGGCGTCCAGGGACGCCAGTTCAACGGAGAGAACACATGTTCAAGTTCACGGGGAAAGTGCTTTCCCTTTCGGCCGCAGCGCTTTTCGCGTCGACGGTGATTTCGTCCGCGGATTCGATGGACGATCTCGTCAAGGCCGCGAAGACCGAAGGTCAGCTCACCACCATCGCGCTACCGCATGACTGGTGCGGCTATGGCGCCGTCATCGATGGTTTCAAAGCCAAGTATCCGGAAATCACCATCAACGAACTCAACCCCGATGCCGGTTCCGGCGACGAGGTCGAGGCGATCAAGGCCAACAAGGACAACAAAGGCCCGCAGGCTCCCGACGTTATCGACGTCGGCCTGTCCTTCGGCCCGACCGCCAAGGCCGACGGCCTGATCCAGCCTTACAAAGTGTCGACCTGGGACTCGATCCCCGAAAGCGCCAAAGATGCCGATGGTTTCTGGACCGGCGACTACTACGGCGTGCTGTCCTTCCTGGTGAACAAGGACCTCGTCAAGGAAGCGCCGGCTGACTGGGCTGACCTGCTGAAGCCGGAATTCGCCAACACCGTGGCGCTTGCCGGCGACCCGCGCGCCTCGAACCAGGCCATCCAGGCCGTCTACGCCGCTGGCCTTTCTGGCGGCGCGGCTGCCGGCGAAGCTGCCGGTACCGCTGGCCTCGACTTCTTCAAGAAGCTCAATGCCGCCGGCAATTTCGTGCCGGTCATCGGCAAGCCGGCGACCTTGGCACAAGGCCAGACGCCGATCCTGGTGACCTGGGATTACAATGCACTTGCCGGCCGCGACACGCTGAAGGGTAATCCGCCCGTCGACGTCGTCGTGCCGAAGACCGGTGTCGTCGCCGGCGTCTATGTGCAGGCGATCAGCGCCTTCGCGCCGCATCCGAATGCCGCGAAACTCTGGCTGGAATATCTCTATTCCGACGAAGGCCAGATCGGCTGGCTGAAGGGCTATTGCCACCCGATCCGCTTCAACGATCTTGCCAAGAACGGCAAGCTCCCGGCGGACGTGATGGCCAAGCTGCCGCCGGCCGAGGCCTATGCCTCGGCAGTGTTCCCGACACTCGACGAGCAGGGCAAGGCCAAGGAAGCCATCACGAAGAACTGGGACGCCGTGGTCGGCGCCAACGTCAAGTAAGACTTGAAATCAGCCGGGCGGCCTCGCGGTCGCCCGGCAATTCCTCGAAGACGGCAGCCGACGCATGACCGATCTCTCGCTTTCCAACAAGACAGTTATCGGCAAGACCGCCCCGCCCGCCGAGGCGAGCGGATTCAGGCTGCCGACGCAATGGCTCGGCGTGACGCCCTTCTTTGTCTTCGCCATCATGTTCCTGATCCTGCCCACGCTCTACCTGATGCTAGGCGCCTTTCAGAACGATGCCGGCGAGTTCACGCTCGAGAACATTTTTGCGCTTTCGCAGCCGTCGATCGTTGCCGCCTACTGGATTTCGATCAAGGTCAGCCTGGCCTCGTCGCTGATCGGTGCTTTTGCCGGGCTGGCGATCGCGATCGCCATCGTGCGCGGCGGCCTGCCGGAATGGATCCGCTCGGCGACGCTGACCTTCTCCGGCGTGGCTTCCAATTTCGCCGGCGTGCCGCTGGCCTTCGCCTTTCTGTCCACTCTCGGCCGGCTTGGCCTTGCCACTGTCCTGCTCAACACGCTGTTCGGCATCAACATCTATGCGCATGGCTTCAACATCCTATCCTTCTGGGGCCTGACGCTCACCTATGTTTACTTCCAGATTCCGTTGATGGTGGTGATCATCACGCCGGCGATCGACGGGCTGAAGAAGGAATGGGGCGAGGCGGCCGCGACGCTTGGCGCCACCCAGTCGCAATACTGGCGCATGGTGGTGATCCCGGTGATCTGGCCGAGTTTCCTCGGCACAGTCATCCTGCTCTTCGCCAACGCTTTTGGAGCCATCGCCACCGCCTATGCGCTGACCGGCTCGTCGCTGAACATCATTCCGATCGTGCTCTATGCGCAGATCCGTGGCGATGTGCTGCACAACGCCCATCTCGGCTATGCGATAGCGTTCGGCATGATCGTCATCACCGGCCTTGCCAATGTCTTCTACATCTGGTTCCGGACGCGCTCGGAAAGGTGGCTCAAATGAAGTCTGGAAAGTTCTGGGCCTGGGTCGTCTTCGCGCTCGGCGCGGCCTATTTCTTCATTCCGCTGATCGCGACGGTGGAATTCTCCATGCGCATGCGGCGCGGCGCCTATTCCTTCGACGCCTATCAGGTCGTGCTTGGTGACGCCCGCTTCCAGGCGACGTTCGGCTATTCGGTGCTTGCCGCCATCTTCACCATCATTCTTGGCGTGCTGATCGTGGTGCCCGCGGCTTACTGGATTCGACTGCGCCTGCCGCAGCTTCGCCCGATCGTCGAGTTCATCACGCTGCTGCCGCTGGTCATTCCGGCCATCGTCATCGTCTTCGGCTACATCAGAATGTACGGTTCGAATTCGCCGCTGCCGTTCCTGGCGAGCGACACCGGTACCAATGCCTTGCTGGTTATCGGCTATGCAACGCTGGCGCTGCCTTATATGTACCGTGCGGTGGACACCGGACTTCGTACCATCGACGTGCGCACACTGACGGAAGCGGCACAGATCCTCGGCGCCGGCTGGGGGACGATCATCACCCGCGTCATCCTCCCAAATGTGCTGATCGCGGTGCTGTCGGGCGCCTTCCTGACCTTCGCCATCGTCATCGGCGAGTTCACCATGGCCAGCCTGCTCAACCGGCCCGCTTTCGGCCCCTATCTGCAGAATATCGGCGCCAACCGCGCTTATGAGCCGGCAGCCCTTGCCATCATCGCCTTCGCCATCACCTGGGGCTGCATGTCGCTGATCCAGATCCTGTCCCGCTTTGCGCCGAAATCGGCTAACCGTCCGAACTGATCCGAAAGAAAAAGCCATGGCCGAGCCGTTCCTCTCTATCCAGCACGTGCGAAAATCCTTCGGCGCCACTACAGTGGTCGAGGATTTCAATCTCGACGTTCAAAGCGGCGAGTTCGTATCGTTCCTCGGCCCATCCGGTTGCGGCAAGACGACGGTGCTGCGCATGGTCGCCGGCTTCGAGGAACCCTCGGCCGGCAAGATCGTCGTCGCAGGAAAGGACATTACCAGGTTGAAGCCAAACCAGCGCAACGTCGGCATGGTGTTCCAGGCTTATGCGCTGTTTCCCAACCTCACCGTAGCCCAGAACATCGGCTTCGGGCTGAAGGTCGCCGGCATGGCCAAGGCGGACATCGATGCCCGCGTGGCCGAGATGCTCGACATGATCAAGCTACCGCAGATGGCCGACCGCTACCCGTACCAGCTCTCGGGCGGCCAGCAGCAGCGCATTGCGCTTGCCCGCGCCATCGCCCCGAAGCCGAAACTGTTGCTGCTCGACGAACCGCTGTCGGCACTCGATGCCAAGGTTCGCGTGTCGCTGCGCGAGGAAATCCGCTCGATCCAGAAGAAGCTCGACATCACCACCATCTTCGTCACCCATGACCAGGAAGAGGCGCTGTCGATCTCCGACCGCATCGCGGTCATGTATGGCGGCAAGGCCGAGCAGGTCGGCACGCCGTTCGAGATCTACAACCGGCCGGCAACGAAGTTTGTCGCCAATTTCGTCGGCACGCTGAACGTGCTCGAGGGCAGGGTCACCGATCCCGCATCCGGTACGGTGCAGGTCAACACCCAGGAAGTCTCGCTCAAGGGCAAGCTCAACGGTTCGAAGTCCGGCGATATGCTGTCGCTGGCACTGCGGCCCGAGGCGATTTCGCTGGGACGCCAGCCCGGCCGCGACTCCAGCCTTTCGGGTGAAATCTCCGAAGTGCACTTCCTCGGCTCGGTGATCCGCGTTCGCGTCGGCATCGGCGGCAACACAGTGTCGCTCGACACCTTCAACAGCCCGGCGACACCGCCCCCCGCCGTCGGCGAAAAGGCCGACATATCGTTCTCTTCAAGCGATATGCTGGTGCTGCACTAGGCTGTGCCGATGTTCAGGTGAGGCCGGCCTGCGAATGACCGATGCCTGCGCTTCCGGCCTTCGCCGGCCGAAGCACGCGTAATGTGTGGTTGCAGCCGAGGCTACGGCCGGCGTAGGCCGGTACGCTCCGCTCCGGTTCTCTGTAGCAACCGTTTGGTCGTTTAGCGCCCGTCTCCGACTCCGACTCGGCGGGCGAAGGGGAAGTCGTACTGGCCGATGGGGATGCGCTCCGGGCATACTGCCATGGCCCGGAATGCGCTGGACAATCAACAGCATCTTGCCATCCAGCCACTGCCCATGATGCCGCTTCACCGCTACGATAGGCGATGGCGCTTTTCGAACTCACCCTTGTTCTGCTTCTGGCTGCCGTCGCGCTGACGGCGCTGTCGCGACGGCTGGAGATTCCCTATCCGTCCCTGCTGGCTCTGGCCGGCGTGGCGATTGCCTTCGTGCCCGGCGCACCGACGATCGAGATCGATCCGGAACTGGCGCTTGCCCTGTTCATCGCGCCGGTGCTTCTCGATGCCGCCTATGACACCTCACTGCGCGACCTGAAGCGTTACCGGCTTTCGCTGGCGCTGCTCGCGCTTGGCGCGGTCGTCTTTACCACCGTGGTGGTTGCCTTCGTCGGCTGGAAGATGGCCGGCCTGCCGATCGCGGCGGCAATCGCGCTTGGCGCCATCGTCGCGCCGCCGGA
The DNA here is from genome assembly GCF_053714375.1 of Mesorhizobium sp. ArgA1. NCBI lineage: Bacteria > Pseudomonadati > Pseudomonadota > Alphaproteobacteria > Hyphomicrobiales > Phyllobacteriaceae > Mesorhizobium > Mesorhizobium sp. ArgA1. Next base: position 791,731 of record NZ_JBSKBQ010000001.1, on the reverse strand, counting down.
TGCAGTGGCGGCGTCGGCCGTGCTCAGCCAGTTCAAGGTGCCGCACCGCATCACTGCCATCCTGCAAGGCGAGAGCCTGCTCAACGATGCCACGGCACTGCTGATCTATCGGCTGGCGGTTTCGGCTGCGCTCGGCACGATCATGCTGAGCAACGCCATTCCTGTGATCCTGCTGGCAACGATCGGCAGCGTCGTCGCCGGTTATGTGTTCGGCCGCGTCTCGCTGCTGACGCTGACCCGCATCGAGGACGCGGCCAGCAGCACGGTGGTGCAGTTCGCCGGAACCTTTGCCGTGTGGATCATCGCCGACAGGCTCGGCCTTTCCGCCATCATCACCATCGTCGTCTACGCCATCACCATCGCGCGCAGGGCGCCGCGCCGCATGTCGGCGAGACGCCGCGTCAGCACCTATTCGGTCTGGGAGTCGGCTGTGTTCGTGCTCAACGTGCTCGCCTTCGTGCTGATGGGCCTGCAGGCGCGCACGATCGTCGGCAGGCTCGCCGGCGACGGGCAAGGCGAAGCATTCCTTTTCGCCGGGACGGTGCTGGTCGTCGTCGTCGTGGCGCGCCTGTTCTGGGTGGGGAGTTACGTCGCCATTATCCGATGGCTTGCCCGCCTTGGCAGCCAGGAGGCAAGGCGCGATCTGCCGACATTTGGCGGCGCCGTGCTGGTTGGTTGGTGCGGTATGCGCGGATTGGTGACACTGGTGGTGGCCATTGCCCTGCCGGCCGATTTTCCCCACCGCGATCCGATCGTGCTTGCCGCCTTCGCCGTGGTCCTGGGCACGCTGGTGCTGCAAGGCATGACGCTGAAGCCGCTGCTGCGCTGGATCAACTTCGCCCCGGACCGGACCGTCGACAACGAGGTGGCGCAGGCGCGCGTTGCCATCATGCAGGCCGCACTCGACGTGCTGAGCCGCAAGACCTCGGCGGCGGCCGCAGTCGTGCGCGAGCAGTATGAAGCGCAGCGCGTGATCGCAGAAAACCCCGACGATGCTCAAGCGGCAACCGAATACGACCGGCTGCGCCTCTATGCCATCAACCGCCAGCGCGACACACTTGAGGAGTTGCGCAGCAACGGCACGATCGGCGACGAGGCCTATCACCGGCTGGAGGAAGAGATCGACTGGGCCGAATTGGCGGCATCGCCGGCGGGCCGGTTCCAGCCGTTGACGACCGACTAGCGCCAATTTCGCGCCGTCGCTTTCCACGGCGGGCCTCGCGGCGTTTTCCGGCGTGCCGAGGATACCGAGCCGGCAGGAGTCGGTGCATGATCGCGAAGCAAGGGCGGGGAGGCTTCTGGCACAAGCCGCTTCCGGTCTCGTGCACATTGCAACCAATCCACTGAACCGCTACTGCCATCAGCGAAAGTGAGCCGGATAAGCAATGAAGCTGGTCAGCTACAACATCCAGTACGGGTTTGGCGGCGACGGCTGTTACGATCTGACGCGCTGCGCGAAGCTGGTCGACGGTGCCGACATCATCGCGCTGCAGGAGGTCGAGCGGCACTGGCAGCGGACCAACGAGGATGACCAGCCGGAGCTGCTGTCCACACTGCTGCCGGGGTATCACTGGGTCTATGGTCCAGCCTTCGACATGGATGCCGGCCAGAAGCAGGGCGGCCGTATCGTCAACCGCCGCCGGCAGTTCGGCACCATGCTGCTGTCGAAGCAACCGATCGTATGGTCGCGCCTGCACGCGCTGCCGATGCGCCGCACGCTCCGGCCGCTCAACACCCGCAACGCTGCACTTGAATGCATGATCCGCACGCCGGCCGGGCCGGTGCGGTTTCTGTCGCTGCATCTCGCCCATATCGCGGCGGAGGAGCGGCTGGAGCAGATCGACTATCTGCTCGCCGAACATCGCCGGGCGCCGTCCGAGGGCGGCCCATGGAGCGGCATGGATGACGAGCCTTCGCGCAACTGGACCAGCGGCGAAGCCGAGCCGGAAAATCCGACGGCTGCGATCTGGATGGGCGACTTCAACATGGAGCCGGGCAGCGCCGAGTACAGCCGCATCGTCGGCAGCACGCCCTATCATCGTGGGGCAGCCTATCTCGGCGGCTTCGTCGATGCGGCCGCTGTTGCCAGCGAGCCGGCAGGGGACTTCCACACCCACGTGAAAACCATCGACGGCAAGGTGGCCAAGCGTCGGCTCGACCATTGCTTCGTCGGTGGCATGTTCGTGGACCGCGTTCGCTCGGTCAGTGCCGATATCGGCGAGGTAGCGTCCGATCACTTCCCGGTCCGGATCGACATCGATCTCGAAACGCCCTTGGGCCTGGGAGGTCGTTGAACCCTCCATGACGCTGTTCGTCTTCTTCGCGGTGCTTGCCGCGGCCGCCATGCACGCGATCTGGAACGCACTGGTCAAGGTGCATCTCGACCGTTTCCTGTCGATCACGCTGATGACGCTGGGCATGGGGTTTGCCGCGCTGTTCGTGCTGCCCTTCGTCGAGTTTCCGAAGGCCGGAGTGTGGCCCTACATCATCGCTTCGGTGATCTTTCACATGGGCTACCGGACCTTCCTGATCGGCGCCTACAAGGCCGGTGATTTCGCCCAGACCTATCCGCTGGCGCGCGGCACGGCGCCGCTGCTGACCGCGCTCGGCGGCGTTGTCGTGGTCCAGGAGATGCCGGCGCCGTTCGCCATCCTCGGCATCCTGCTGCTGTCGGCCGGCACGCTGGTGATGTCGTTTCGCGGCGGCGCCCATCTGGAGCGGATCAATCTGCGCGCGGTCGGCTTTGCGCTCGGCACCTCGATCTTCATCTCCAGCTATACGCTCTCCGACGGAAGCGGCGCGCGACTGGCTGCGACGGCGCAGAGTTATGCCGCCTGGCTGTTCGTCTGCGACGCCCTTGGCGCGCTGGCGCTGTGCCTCGTCTTTCGTGGACCCAAGGCACTGCCCGTGCTGGCGCGCGACTGGAAGGCCGGGCTGTTCACCGGCGTGCTCAGCGGCGCGGCCTACTGGATCGTCATGTGGGCGATGACCAAGGCGCCGATCGCCTCGGTGGCGTCGCTGCGCGAGACCTCGATCCTGTTCGCCATGATGATCTCGGTCTTCGCGCTGGGCGAAAAGATGACGGGCTGGCGTGGCGCCGCCGCGCTCGGCATTGTCGCCGGTGTCGTTGCGCTCAGGCTTGGATAGCTCAAACCTCCAGATCGAACACCATCAGCCCGTCGGTGCCGCCTTCGAGGGCCGCGACCAGTCGGGCGCCGGCGCGCTGATGCGCTTCATGCACGAGGTAGGCGTCGCGGGCGGCGGCATCGCGGAAGTCGATGGTGAAGCCGTGGCTGAAACCGCGCGCGAATGGTTCCGGGCTGGCATTGGCGCTGAGATGGACTGTGTCCATACCGTCGACTACCTGCCGCAGCGCGTCGAGGTCGGCATGGATCGCCGACCGCTCGGCGTCGGGAACATCGCCGCGGAATTGAACGAAGACGCAGTGCCGGATCATTTGAGAGCCTTTCCTGAACTTGTTACGCGGCGCGATTGCCGGAGAAAACGGCCGGCGGCAGCGGCTCGCGGCCGAGGATAATATCCGAGCCTTTTTCGCCGACCATGATGGTCGGGGCATTGGTGTTGGAGGAGGGCACGCGCGGCATCACCGAAGCGTCGCAAACCCGCAGGCCTTCGATGCCGCGCAGGCGCAGGTCCGGCGTCACCACGGCCATGGCATCGTTGCCCATGCGGCATGTGCCAACGGGATGATGGTCAGTCTTCGAACTGCGGCAGGCATAGTCGAACAGCTCATCGTCGCTGGCGAGCGAGGGACCCGGCAGCACCTCGCGCATCACGTAGGGCTGAAGTGCCCTCTGCCGCATAATTTCGCGCGCAAGCCTGAGACCCTTGATCGACATGGTGCGGTCGTAAGGATCGGACCAGTAGTTGGGATCGATCAGCGGGTGGTCGGCCGGATCATCGCTCTTCAGCCGCACCGTGCCGCGCGAGCGCGGGCGCAGGAAGGCGGAGTTCAAGGTGACGCCAGGGTTTTTCAGCCTCTCGACGCCCGCTTCGATGCCGGAGCCGAGGCCGAGATGGAACTGGATGTCCGGCGAGGCAGCAGTCGGGTCGGCGTACCAGAAGCCCCCGGTCTCGAACAGGCTGGAGGCGACTGGCCCCTTCTTTAACAGCAAGTACTGCAGGCCAGCCCAGGCGGTGCGGTGCAGCTTCGCGTAATTGTCATAGGTGTGGTCGCCGGTACATTCGCAGATGACGAACAGGTCGAGATGATCCTGCAGATTGGAGCCGACGCCGGGCAGGTCGTGCACCGGTGTGACGCCGACCGACTTCAGATGGTCGGCGGGGCCGATGCCCGACTGCATCAACAGCTTCGGCGAACCGATGGCGCCGGACGAAACGATCACCTCGCGCTCGGCGCGCAGGACGGTCTTCTGGCCGCCGGGCTTGTCGACGATCTCGACGCCGATGGCGCGGCCTTTCTCGACGACGATGCGGGTGACCAGCAAATCGGTCCTGACGGTCAGGTTCTTGCGGGCGCGTATCGGTTTCAGATAGGCGACCGAAGCGGATGAACGCCGGGCGTCCTTCTGGGTCAGCTGGTAATAGCCGACGCCTTCTTGGGCAGCGCCGTTGAAATCCGGGTTGAAGGGGATGCCCATCTCTTGGCCGGCGCGAAAATAGGCCTCGCAAATCGGCAGCGGCGAAATCGGGTTCGACACGCCGAGCGGGCCCTGGTCGCCGTGAAAATCGTTGGCAAAGCGCTGGTTGTTTTCGGCGCGCTTGAAATAGGGCAGCACGTCGCGATAGCCCCAGCCGGTCAGGCCCTCTTCGTTCTCCCATGCCTCGTAGTCGCGTGCGTTGCCGCGTGTGTATATCTGGGCGTTGATGGAAGAGCCGCCGCCGACCACCTTGGCCTGCGTGTACCAGAAGACGCGGTCCTGCATGTGCTTTTGCGGCACGGTCGACCAGCCCCAGGAAGCAATGCCCTTGGTCATCTTAGCAAAGCCCGCCGGCATGTGGATGTAGGGGTGCCAGTCTTTGCCGCCGGCTTCAAGCAACAGAACCGAATTTGAGGGTTCCTCACTCAGCCGGTTGGCCAGAACGCAGCCGGCCGGGCCGGCGCCCACGATGATGTAGTCGGTCATGACACTATCCACCTACAGTCTCGGCACGGAGAGCGCGCCGTCGACATTGATAATCGAGCCGGTCGAAAAGCCGAGCTTGCCGGCGGCAAGCGTCGCCACCACCACACCGATGTCGGAGGCTTCGCCCCAGCGTTTTGCCGGCACCAGGCCGCCGTCGATCAGGGCGTCGTATTTGGCGGTCACGCTCGCCGTCATGTCGGTGCGGATGATCCCTGGCCGCAGCTCGAACACGCCGATGTCTTCCGGCGCCAGCCTGAGCGCCAGGTTCTTCACCCACATGGATAGGCCGGCCTTGGAGATGCAGTAGTCCGAGCGTTCCGGCGAGGCCATTTCGGCGCTGACCGAGGTGATGGTGATGATCGACCGGGGATGATCGCTTGGGGTCGCCAGCATTGCCCTGGCGACGGCCTGGCTGAGGAAGACGGTGCCGCGCAGGTTGATGTTCAGCGCACGGTCGAAATTTTCGGGCTTAAGCTCCAAAAGGTCGCCGCGCACGACGGCGCTGACGCCGGCATTGTTGACGAGACAGTCGATGCGACCGAAGGCGCGTGTGGCTGCGTCGACCAGAGTGGCGTGGCTGGCGAGGTCAGCGATGTCGCAGGCGGCGTAGGCGAATTTCGCGCCGCGCGCGGTGATGTTGGCGGCGAGGCCGTTCGGTGGTTGTGCCGCCAGATCGGCGATCATGATGTCGAAGCCTGTATCAGCCAGCGCCTCGGCGCAGGCCAGCCCGATGCCGCGCGCGCCGCCGGTGATGATTGCCGCCGGGCGGGTCATTGGCGTCCAGTCCTGTCAACGTAAGTGCTGCCTCTCATCGCCCTGCCGGGCACTTCTCCCCGTATAGTGACGGGGAGAAGGAAGCTGTCGCCGCTGCCTTCGCCAACCGTCGAAGTGGCGCCGGGTTCGCGATTAGCAGTCTTCTCCCCGTTCACGGGGAGAAGGTGCCGGCAGGCGGATGAGGGGCGGCGCAAACCTCTCATGCTGTCAGCTCCGTCTTGCGGATGTGCTCGGCCACGCGCAGCGCTTGTGCTGCGATCGACAATGCCGGATTGACCGCAGCTGAATTCGGCAGAAAACTGCCGTCGACGACGAACAGGTTCCGGTGGTCAAATGCACGGCAGTATGGATCGAGCGGCGAGGTCGCCGGGTCGTCACCCATCTTGACAGTGCCGCACTGGTGCGACGGTGTGCGCTTGTCGAAGGGGCGCGACAGCACGATGGGGTAGCCGCAGGCGCGAAAATGTTCGCGCATCACCTTGGTCAGCCCGTCGAGCGACTGCATGTTGGAGCGCCGCCACTGCATGACGGTGTCCTTGCCGTCGACCATGATACGGCTTTCCGGATCGGGCAGGTCCTCGCACATCAAATACCAATCGACGGCGTGGCCGGCCATGTAGTCCAGCGCGAATTTCGGCACTGACTTCACATTGGCCTTCAGCATATTGCCGTCGATCTTGCCGAGTAGCTGGACGTTGCCGAGCGGCTTGCCGCCCCTGCCGTCTGAGAGATAATAGTCGTTCAGCATCAGCGTCTTCTGGTAAACGCTGTCGTTCCTGCGGCGCGGATCGATCGCCAGCATGGCGCTCGAATTGTGGTTCATGAAATTGCGGCCGACCTGGTCGGAGCGGTTGGCGAGGCCTTTGCCATCGGTTGAAGGCGAGCGCAGCAGGATGACGGCGGAATTGACCGCGCCGGCGGACAGGATGACCAACTTCGGCGCCAGCTTTTTCAGTTCGCCATTTTGCCGGTAGTGGATGGCAGCGATGCTTTTGCCGTTGGGCGCCGCCTCGAGATATTCGACATGGCAGCCGGTCTCGAGCCGGATGTTGCTGTCCTTAAGCGCTGCCGCCAGCGGCGCCGTCTGGGCGTCCATCTTGCCTTGCCCCGTGTTGGGGAAAGCATCCCAACCGGTCTTGCCCTCTTTGAGCCAGGTGTCGATGTCGACGCCGAGCGGCAGCGAGGCCGGATGCAGGCCGAGGCCTTTCAGCTCGGCGCGCGCGCGGGCGATCGGCGCTTCATCGGGCACCGCCGAGAAGGCATAGGGGATCGAGTGGAACGGTTCTGTCGGATCCTCGCCCAGCGAGCCGCGAACGCGAAACAGCTGCTCGGCTTTGGAGTACCAGGGCTCGAATTCGTCATAGGAAAACGGCCAGGCGGGCGAGACGCCGCCAAAGTGTTCCATGGCCGAAAAGTCTTCCTTTCGGTAGCGGATCAGCACCGCGCCGTAGAATTTCGAATTGCCGCCGACATAGTAGTAATTGCCGGGGTTGAAGGCAGCACCGCCCGCCTCGCGCCACATCTCCTTGGGACGGTAATAGCCATCAACGAAGATAGAGCGCGTGTCGCGCGCATGCGGGGTTGCCGGCAAGGGCTCGCCGCGCTCCAGCATCAGGATCGAGGCGCCGCTGCCGGCCAGACCGGAGGCGATCGTGGCGCCGCCGATGCCGGAGCCGATGATGACGATGTCCGGTTTTGTCATGGTCTAAAGGTCTTCGTTTTGATGCATGTCGTTGCCCCAAAACCGGATCCACTTTTGGGCGACATGCATCAGCGAATGCGGCTCTCGGTCGCCGGATCGAAGAACACTGCCTTGGTCAGGTTGAAGGCCAGCGGCGTGCTGGTGCCCGGCTGGATATTGGCGTCGGCGCGCAGCCGCGCCACAACGGGCTTGCCGCCGAGATTGGTCACCGCGAAAGTGTCGGAGCCCGCAGGCTCGACCACTTCGATGTGCAGGTCGGCGGTGGCGATGTTCGAGGCGTTGCGTTCGGCGCCTTCCGGATCGGTCAGCGCTTCCGGCCGGACGCCGAAGATGATCGGCTTGCCCTGAAATTCCGAGAGGCCCGCCGGCGCATTGGCCATTGGCAGCGTGATCGGCTCGCGCGCCTCGCGCTGTAGCACGACGGACAGCGCATTGCCCGAGGTGGCAATGGTCGCCGGGATCAGGTTCATCGCCGGCGAGCCCATGAAGTCGGCGACAAACAGGTTGGCGGGGTTGTTGTAGATCTCGGCCGGAGTGCCGAACTGCTGCACTTCGCCGTCGCGCATGACGGCGATCTTGGTCGCCAGCGTCATCGCCTCGATCTGGTCGTGGGTGACGTAGACGATCGTGGTGCCGGTGGTGGCGTGCAGGCGCTTGATCTCGATGCGCATGTCGACGCGCAGCTTGGCGTCGAGGTTGGACAAAGGCTCGTCGAACAGGAACAGTTTGGGGTCGCGCACCAGTGCCCGGCCCATGGCGACGCGCTGGCGCTGGCCGCCGGAAAGCTGGCTCGGCTTGCGGTTGAGGAGGTGGCCGATCTGCAGGACTTTCGCCACCTTGTCGATCGCCTTCTGGCGTTCGTCGGCCGGCACGCCGCGCATCTCCATGCCGAAGGAGATGTTTCCGGCCACCGTCATGTTCGGATAAAGCGCGTAGCTCTGGAACACCATGGCGATGTCGCGCTTGGACGGATGCAGATCGTTGATGGCGCGGCCGTCGACGCGGATCTCGCCCTCGGTAATCTGCTCTAGGCCGGCGATGGTGTTGAGCAGCGTGGACTTGCCGCAGCCCGACGGGCCGACCAGCACCAGGAAGCCGCCCTTGTCGAGTTCGACATCGATGCCCTTCAGGATCTCAACGTTCCCGAAGCGCTTCTTCAGCCCATCAATTTCCAGAAAAGCCATGGGTTATTCCTTCCTGATAGCTCAGCCCTTGACCGCGCCGGCCATCAGCCCGCGCACGAAATAGCGGCCGGCGACGACATAGACGATCAGGGTTGGCAGCGCCGCGATCATCGCGGCCGCCATGTTGACGTTGTATTCGACGACTCCGGTCGAGGTGTTGACGACATTGTTCAGCGCCACCGTCATCGGCATTACGTCGCCGGAGCCGGCATAGGCGGAGGCGAATAGGAAATCGTTCCAGATGTTGGTGAACTGGTAGATCACCGTCACAACGATGATCGGCAGCGAATTGGGCAGCATGATGCGCCGAAAAATCTGGAAGAAGGAGGCACCGTCGACCTGTGCCGCCTTAATCAGCTCGTTCGGGAATGCCTCGTAATAGTTACGGAAGAAAAGCGTGGTGAAGCCAAGGCCGTAGACGACGTGGACGAAGACGAGATTGACGGTCGAATTGCCGAGGCCGAAATTAAAGCCGGTGGCGTTCTGCAGGGTGACACCGAAGCGGCCGAGGCTGCCGAGGATCGTCGCCATCGGCAACAGCACCGACTGGAACGGGATGAAGCAGGCGAACAGCATCATGGCGAAGACCAGCGTGTGGCCGCGGAAGCGCCATTTGGTCAGCACATAGCCGTTGAGCGCGCCGAGCAGCGTCGAGATCAGCACCGCCGGCACGACCATCTTGATGGAGTTCCAGAAATAACCCTTCATGCCGACACAGGTCAGGCCCGAGCAGACTTCGCTCCACGCCTTTATCCATGGTGCGAAAGTCGGCTCATGCGGCAGCGACAGCATGTTGCCGTTCTGGATCTCGTCCATGGTCTTGAACGACGTCACCAGCATGACGAAGAGCGGCATCAGGTAGAAGATCGCGAACAGCGCCAGCAGCCCGTAGATGACGATGCGGTTGAGTGTCTTGGTGCTCATGCCGCCGGAGGCCTGCCGGGAAGCAGCGGGGCGGGCAGGGGTGGCGACAGCGCTCATCGCGGCTTCTCCCGCAGTTCGGAATAGAGATAGGGCACGATGATGGCGACGATGGTCATCAGCATGATCACGGCACTTGCCGAGCCGACCGCCATTTCGTTGCGCTTGAACGTATACTCATACATGAAGTTGGACGGCAGCCAGGCCGAGCCGCCGGGACCGCCGCTGGTCAGCGCCACCACCAGATCGTAGGACTTGATGGCGAGGTGGGCGAGCACGATAAAGGCCGACAGGAAGATCGGCCGCAGCAACGGGATGACAATGCGGCGGTAGAGCTGGAAGGTTGTGGCGCCATCGATCTGCGCCGCCTTCATGATCTCGCCGTCAATGCCGCGCAGGCCGGCCAAGAACATCGCCATGATGAAGCCGGAGGCCTGCCAGACGCCGGCGATGACAACGGTGTAGATGACGAAGTCCTTGTTCTTGATCCAGTCGAAATGAAAGCTCGTCCAGCCCCATTGATGCAAGGTCTGTTCGAGGCCGAGACCGGGATCGAGGAACCATTTCCAGGCGACGCCGGTGACGATGAAGGAGAGCGCCATCGGGTAGAGATAGATTGGCCGCAACACGCCTTCGCCACGGATCTTCTGGTCGAGCAGGATGGCCAGGAACAAGCCGAGCGCCAGGCAGATGGCGATGTAGAGAAAGCCGAAAACGCCCATGTTGGTGATCGACGTGTACCAGCTCGATGGTGGGTCGGTGTCGAAGGTCCAGCCCCACAGCCGCTGATAGGCGCGCGAGCCGGTGATGACGTAGGACGGGAAGGTCTTGGAATTGGTGAAGGACAGAAAGATCGTCCACAGGATGAAGCCGTAGACGAAGACGATGGTGATGGCGAAGCTCGGTGCCAGCACGATCTTCGGCAGCGCGTCCTGCAGGCGAGAGCGCACCGAGGGGCGCGACCGCTCCGGCGTCAGCTTGATCTGGGTTGTCGCTACGCTGCTCATGAGGCTCCTCCCGTTTCGGGTCGTCCATGCTCTGCCGTCAGGCGGCAGGCGGCCCCGTGCGTACGGGTCTTTGGTCGGCATGGTGTTCAAGCCGTCCAATCGTGAGGTGAAACCTTCCCCGCCGAAGCGGGGAAGGTGTTTGGTGGCGAGCGCTTACTTGGCGTCGTCGATTGCCTTGACCAGTTCGGTCACGGCTTCGTCCGAGGTCTTGATCTGACCATGGACGAACTTCGACACGACGTCCTTGTAGGCATTGGCGACTGCCGGAGGCGCGCCATAGCCCTGGGCGAGCGAGCCGAACAGAGTGCCCCCCTCGTTCGCAGCCTTCAGATCGGCGATGCCCTTCTTGCCGCACGCGTCGAAGTCGGTGTCCGGAACGTCGGTACGGGCCGGAACCGAACCCTTGACGACGTTGAAGGCCGACTGGAAGCTCTTCGACAGGGTGGCGGTGGCCAGCGCGACCTGGGCGGCCTTGCGGTCGTCCGGAACGTTGAACATACCGAACATGTCGGAGTTGTAGACCACTGAGCCATCGGTGCCCGGGAAGCGATAGCACAGGAAATCCGTGCCAGGGGTCTTGTTGGCGGCATGGAACTCACCCTTGGCCCAGTCGCCCATGACCTGGACAAGGGCGTCGCCCTTGATGACCATGGCGGTGGCAAGGTTCCAGTCGCGGCCCGAGAAGTTCGGGTCGACGTAGGTGACGAGCTTGGCTAGGTTGTCGAACGACTTCTTCATCGTGTCGGATTTCAGCGACTCGTCGTCGAGGTCGTTGAAGGCCTTCTTGTAGAACTCAGGTCCGCCGGTCGACAGAACGACCGAGTCGAACATGGTGGCTTCCTGCCAGTTCTGGCCGCCGAGAGCGAGCGGGATGACGCCAGCCGCCTTGGCCTTGTCGAGCAGGGCAACGAAGTCGTCGAAGGTCTTCGGCTCGGTGCCGCCGATCTTGTCCATCACCGCCTTGTTGATCCACAGCCAGTTGACCGAGTGGACGTTGACCGGAGCCGCGACCCACTTGCCGTCATAGACCGAGAATTTCTGCAGGGCTGCCGGAACCGATTTGTCCCAGCCTTCCTTCTTCGCCGTCTCGGTCAGGTCGCCCATCACGCCGGCTGCGGCATAATCGAGCACGGTGTAGCCGAGCATCTGCGACGCCGTCGGGTAATTGCCGGCCGCGACCATTGCTTTCAGCGCGGTCATGGCGGCGTCGCCGCCACCGCCGGCCACCGGCACGTCCTTCCAGGCATAGCCTTCCTTGGCCAGGTCACCCTTGAGGACGTTGAGGGCAGCCGCTTCGCCGCCTGACGTCCACCAATGCAGCATCTGCACTTCCTTGACGTCCTCGGCATGGGCCGAGAAAGCAAAGGTCGTCGCCAGAGCCGTTCCGATAAGCAGTTTGCGCAACATGTACTACCTCCCTTGTTGCATTACACGACCGGTGGAAGCCCACCGGGTTCTTCCAAACTCAGCCGACCCACCAACCGGTGCGCTGGCCGCGATGAAACTGGATTGTCTTTTCCTCGGTATAATCCTCGACAGAGCGTTTGCCGAGTTCGCGTCCGATGCCGGACTGCTTGTAGCCCCCGAATGGCAGCTCGGGGTAGCCTTCCATGAATGTGTTCACCCAAACCGTTCCCGAACGCACACCACGCGCCACCGACATACAGGTGTCGATACTGGCGCTCCACACCCCTGCAGAGAGACCATAGGGCGTGTTGTTGGCGATGTGCAACGCCTTTTCAATCGTTTCAAAAGTCAGCACGGAGAGCACGGGTCCGAACACTTCCTCACGCGCAATCGCCATGTCCTCGGTAACGCCGCTAACAATCGTCGGATCGAGGTATTGGCCCGCGTTGGAGGCCAGCTGGCCTCCGCCGCTGTAGACATCGCTGCCGTCTTTCGCTGCTGCCGTGACGTAGCCCGCGACTTTACTCAGATGATCGGCGGAAATCATGGCGCCGACCTTGGTGCGGTCATCGAGCGGATCGCCGACCGCTACCTTGGCGGTCAGGGCCTTAACAGTGGCGAGGAAGTCTTTGGCGATCGCCTCATGCACGATCAACCGGCTGCCGGCATTGCAGCATTCGCCGGCATTGAAGAAGCCGCCGAAGACAGCCGCATCCGCAGCAGCCTTGAGGTCGGCATCGGGGAAGACGATCTGGCCGTTCTTGCCGCCGAGCTCCATCGAGACCTTCTTCAGGGAATCCGAGGCTGCCGCCATGGTCATCTTGCCGACGCGGGTCGAACCGGTGAAAGACACCATCTCGACCAAGGGATGGCTGACCATCGGCGCGCCGACATCGGCTCCCAGTCCGGCCAGGATGTTGACGACGCCGGCAGGCAGGCCGGCCTGCATCAGTATGTCGCCGAGCACGAAGGTCGAGGCCGAGGTCATTTCGCTCGGCTTGACGACTGCCGTGCAGCCGGCTGCGAGCGCGAAGGGCAGTTTCTGGCTGACGATCAGGAAGGGGAAATTCCACGGTGTGATGATCGAGACGACACCGATCGGCTCGCGCAGCACGACACCCAACATGGCGTCACCGAGATTGGCGTAGCTCTCGCCATGCAGCGTGCGGGCGAGCGAAGCGGCATAGCGCCAGATGTCGACGGCGCCGCCAATCTCGCCGCGCGCCTGGGCGATCGGCTTGCCGGATTCCAGCGCATCGAGCCGGGCGATGTCTTCCAACCGGGCCTCGATGAGGTCAGCCGTCTTGAGGAGGATCGCGGCCCGTTCGGCCGCCTTCATGCGCGGCCACGGGCCGGTCTCGAAGGCCTTGTGCGCGGCCTGCACCGCCGCTTCCACCTCGGCCGTGCCGGCCTGCGCATAGCGCGAGACGGTGAAGCCGTGACCGGGGCTGTTGCGCTCCAGCGTGCGACCATCGCGGGCATCGACAGGCTTGCCGTCGATCAGGAGCTTGTAAGCCTTCGGCGCCTTGGACGCCTCAGTCGGCATGGAAATGTTTAGCGGTGCGTTCATCATGCTTTCTCTAGGATCTCGAAAAGGCAGGCTTCTGCTTGGCCTTGAAGGCGCCGACGCCGGCCTGGAGGTCGCCGGTCAGCGCAATGAAGCCGCTGGCAAGAGCTTCCGTTGCGGCCGCACTTTCCTCGCCTTCGGCGACTGCGATCATCAGCTTGGCGGCTTCGGTTGCGAGCGGCCCGCGCTCTGCGATTTTTTGTGCCCAAATCTTGGCCTCTGCCAGCGCCTGGCCGGTCTCGACCATGCGGTCGACGATGCCGAGGGCGAGCGCGCCAGGGGCGGCAAAGACTTCGCCGCCGAGCGCCATGCGGCGCACGGTCTGCGCACCAAAGCGGCGCACGGCGCGCTGCGTGCCGGACCAGCCGGGCACGACGCCGATTGATGTCTCCGGGAAGCCGAGCTTCACCTGTGTTTCGGCGACACGAAAGTCGCAGGCAGCAGCCAGCTCCAGCCCGCCGCCCAACGCATGGCCGGAGAGCACGGCTATGGTCGGCTGGCGGAGCCTTGCCAGCCGGTCGAAGACGCGGTGGCCGTAGCGCACCCATTGCACCTGGAAGTCGGCGGCGCTCATCTGCGCCCAGGCCTCGACGTCGCCGCCGGCGCAAAACCCCTTGCCTTCGCCGCGAACCAGCACGACGCGCACGCCCTCAGCCATCTCGGCTTCGTCGAGCGCAGCTTCCAGCGCGCGCAGCATCGGAATGTCGAGCGCGTTGAACTTTTCCGGCCGGCGAAGCGTGACGATGCCGATGGCGCCGTCTTGCTCGAAGGTGACGAGGCGCTCAGCCATGCGCGCCTCCGAGCGAGGCGCCGCCATTGAGCGACAGGCCGATCGGGCGGTCCTGGTAGAGGGCTGCCGGTGTCACCTTGAGATCGTTGGCGACGGCGAGCGGTGTTTCGGACTGCGCCAGCACATCGCGTTCGAGATCGATCCCCGGCGCCAGTTCCGTCACCATCAGGCCGTCCGGCGTCAGCTTCATCACGCAGCGCTCGGTGACATAGGTGATGTCCTGTCCCTGCGCGACTGCACGCTTGCCCGAGAAAGAAATGTGCTCGACCTCGTTGACCACCTTCTTGACCTTGCCTTCCGCGTCGATGCGGATGCCGCCATCGGCCAGCGACAGTTTTGCGCCGGCATTGAAGAAGCCGGAGAAGACGATCTTTTTCGCCCGCGCGGTGATGTCGACGAAGCCGCCGGCGCCGGCAGTGACATGCGGCCTTGCCGAAAGCTTCGACACATTGACCGAGCCATGGCGGTCGATCTGCAGGAAGGACAGCAGCGAGGCGTCGAAGCCGCCGGCCTGGAAATAGATAAACTGGTGCGGCGAGGGCATGATCGCCTCGGCGTTGGAGGCGCAGCCGAACTTGAAGTCGAGCAGCGGCACGCCGCCGACGGCGCCCTGTTCGATCACCCAGGTGACCTTGCCGTGCTGGCCTTCCTCAAGAAGGATGCGCGGCACATTGGCCGAGATGCCGAAGCCGATATTGACGGCCATACCGTTGCTGAGTTCCATCGCAACGCGGCGTGCGATCACCTTCTGGATGCTCATCTCCGGGGTGCGGAAGCTCGACAGCGGCCGGAAGATCTCGCCGGAGATCGCCGGGTCGTATGGCGTCAGTGTCGTCTGCAACTGGTCGGGCGCGACCACGATATGGTCGACCAGCACGCCGGGCACCCGCACGTCATGCGGCTTCAGTGTGCCGTTTTCGACGACGCGTTTGACCTGCGCAATGACGATGCCGCCATTGTTGCGGGCGGCGAGCGCCTGTTCGAGGCCGCCGAGATAGGCGCCCTCATGCTCATAGGTAAGGTTGCCGCGTTCGTCTGATGTCGTGGCGCGGATGATCGAGATGTTGGGCACGATCGAGCGGAAATAGAGCCATTCCTCGCCGTCGAACTGCTGCACGGAGACGATCGGCTCGCTCGCCGCCGCGTTCATGGCGCAGCCTTGGTGGCGCGGGTCTGCAAAAGTGTCGAGGCCGACCTTGGTCAGCACGCCGGGCCGCTTGGCGGCGGCCTCTCGGTGCATGTCGAACAATATGCCGGAGGGCACATTGTAGGCGGCAACCGAATTGTCGCCGATCATCTTCCAGATCTGCGGCGGCTCGGACGAGGACGGGCCAGAGGGGTAGGAGCCGCAAAGCGTGCGCTTCAACAGGCCGGGTTTGGCGAGATGATCGATGCCCTTGATGCCATACATGTCGCCGGCGGCGATCGGATGCAGCGTGGTGATATTCTTGGGCTGGCCCTCCGCGTCGAAGCGCTCGCCGATAGCGGCCAGCACCGCATCCGGGCAGCCGAGGCCACTCGACGACGAGACGGACACGGTCATGCCGTCCTTTATGAGGCCGGCGGCTTCGGCGGCGGAGACGAGCTTGCTCACTTGGCGCTCCCGAGCTTGGGATCGATGGTGACCGCCTTGCCGGATTTTTCCGACTGCAATGCCGCTTCGGCCAAGGCCAGCGACCAGACGCCGTCCTCGCCGGTGGCCGATGGCTGGCCCTTGCCGCGGATCGCATCGTGGAATTGGCGCAGCGACCTGACGTAGAGATCCTCGCGCTCGAAGCTCAGCTCTTCCTCGCCCTTGGCGGTGCGCAGCAGCACCGATCCGACCGGCTTCTGCGTCATGACATTCCTGGCCATCAGCGAGCCTTCCGAGCCATGCACCTCGAAGCCGGTATCCGCGAATTTCGTGGTGAAGCCCTCATGCGACTGGGCGATGACGCCTGACCGGAAACGCCAGATGCACATTGCACCATCTTCCAGGCCGCTGCCTGCCATGCCGGCCGACTGGGTAAAGGCCGATATCTCGATTGGATCGTCGCCAAGCACGAAGCGCAGCGTGTCGGCATCGTGCACGGTGATGTCGAGCACCACGCCGCCGCCGGCCTCAGGCCTGGTGATGCGCCAACCCTGCAGGTTCTCGGGCAGGTAGACGGAATGGAAGACGCGCGCGGCGATCGGCTTGCCGATGCGGCCGGCCGATATGGCGTCGCGCATGGCGCGGTGGGCGCCGGCATTGCGCAGATGGTGGTTGGTGCCAAGCACGGTTCCGGCTGCCTTGGCGGCGGCGACCATGGTGCGCGCATCGGCGCTGGTCAGCGCCAACGGCTTTTCGCACAGAACATGCTTTCCCGCCTTGATCGCGGCCAGCGCCTGTTCGAGATGCAGTTCATTGGTGGTCGAGATGTAGACGGCGTCGATGTTGGCGCCGAGAAGGTCGTCCAGCGTCGAGACGGCAAGCGGAATGGTGTTTTCTCGGGCATAGGTATTGGCGCGCTCGGGGCTGGAGCTCATCACCGCCGATATCTCGCCATCAGCTTGCGCTCGGATGGCGTTGATCATGAATTGTTTGGCGATCGTGCTGGCGCCGATCAGTCCCCATCTGACGCTCATGCGGCGTCTCCCATTCCTGCAGGCCTGTTCTGGGTGCGGCGATCGGGACCGCAGCTTTCCCTGACGACCAGATTGACGGCGCCGATATGATCCTCGGCGCGTGTGGTGCGCGACTGGATCATCTTCAGCATGACGTGCGCGGCACGCTCGCCGAGACCGGGGGTATCCACCGAAACACTCGTCAGCGCCGGCATGTAATGCTCGGCCTCGACCACGTCGTCGAAACCGACGACGGCGAAATCCGCCCCCGGTTCCAGTCCGCGCTTGCGCAGCGCCAGCATAACGCCGAAGGCGACCGCGTCGTTGAAGCACAGCGCCGCCGTCGGCGGCTCGGCCATGGCAAGGGCGGTTTCCAGGCAGGCGATGCCGCCCCTGCGGCTGGTCTCGCCTTCGACGACAAGCACGTCGCGCCTGGCAATGCCTGATGTCTCGCAGGCTTCGCGAAAACCGCCCAGGCGCTCCTGATAGACGACCAGATCGGCGGTGCCGCCGAAGAAGGCCAGCCGGCGATGGCCCTTGCCGATGAGATGGGCGGCCGCCAGGTACGCGCCGCGATGATTGTCGGGCGCAATCACCGGGATGCGGCTGTCCGGCAGCCGGCGCATGGCAAAGACGACCGGCACACCTGCCGTCTCAAGGCGGCGGAAGGCGCCCGGCGTGGTACCGCGCGCCGGTGACACGATCAGCCCGGCGACGCCCTGTTCCATCAACGACTTCAGGACTTCTTCCTGGCGCACCGGATTTTCCGCCGTGTTGGCGATGAAGGGCACGATGCCAGCCGACTGGAAGACACGCTCCATGCCGACCGCCAGCTCGGCAAAAAAGGGGTTGGTGAGATCGTTGATGACCATGCCGATGACGTTGGAGTGGGCCTTGCGCAGATTGGCGGCGCCGCGGTTGTAGACATAGCCGACATCCTCGATCGCCTTGCGAACCTTGCTGGCTGTCTCAGGTCTGATCAGCCCGCTGCCCTGGAGCACGAGTGAGACCGTCGATTTGGACACGCCGGCTTCGCGGGCAATGTCGAAAATCGTCGCCTTGGCCCGGCTGGCCATCCAGATAGTCCTCCCGGCGTTCTGATCGAATTAATTGGAACGTTCTAAACGCCGGCCTCACTGAGAGTCAATCGGGATTTCCGCAAAACCCGAAAAAGTGATTGTTCCGGCCTTAAAGTCGAATAAGGCAAGGGACTGCGTGTTGCGCCGCAGCATCCGACGTCGTCAATTTCCGGAATCGTAAAGCTTCTTGATTTATTGGAACGTTCCATTTATAGGCGCTGGCAAAGGGAGAATTTCATGGACATCACCTTGCCCGGGGAAGGTGGCCGCCACGCTCGCTATCGGCTCGTCGGCCAGCCGGCTGAGCCGGTTATCGGGGCGCGGTTTTCGCGCATCGCCTATGCCGCCGCCCATGTTGTGGCCGATCCGCTTGCAATGACCGACCCATGGTCGCCGCCCGTGGTCGACTGGGACAAGACGATGGCGTTCCGTCATCATCTGTGGCGGCTCGGCTTCCGCATCGCCGAGGCGATGGATACCTCGCAGCGCGGCATGGGTTTCGACTGGGAAAATGCGAAGGAATTGATCCGGCGCTCGATCGCCGAGGCACGCATGGTCGAAGGCGCCGACCTCGCTTCCGGCGCCGGCACCGATCATCTGGCGCCGGCGGCTGCCAGAACGCTCGATGATGTCATTGGCGCCTACGAGGAACAGTTCGCTTTCATCGAGGGCCAGGGTGGCAAGGCGATCATGATGGCCAGCCGGGCGCTGGCTGCGGTGGCGAAGGCGCCGGACGACTATCTCAAGGTGTACGACCGCATCCTCAGCCAGGCCTCCGGCAAGGTCATCCTGCACTGGCTGGGCGACATGTTCGATCCGGCCCTGAAGGCCTATTGGGGTAGCGGCAATTTCGAGGCAGCGCTCGACACCGTCGTCGCCATCATCGAGCGCCATGCAGATAAGGTCGAGGGCATAAAGATATCGCTCCTCGATGCCGGCAAGGAAGTCGCCTTGCGCAACCGCCTGCCGAAAGGCGTCGTCATGTTCACCGGTGACGATTTCAACTACCCCGAGCTGATCGCCGGCGACGGCGAACGGCATTCACACGCGCTGCTGGGTATATTTGACGCCATCGCCCCGGTCGCCAACGCAGCCCTGGCGAAGCTGACTGACGGCGATCGCGCCGGCTATGACGCGCTGATGGCGCCGACGGTGCCGCTGTCGCGGAGAATCTTCGAGGCGCCGACCGAGTACTACAAGGCCGGCATCGTCTTCATGGCCTGGCTCAATGGCCACCAGGACCATTTCGCCATGGTTGGCGGCATGCAGTCGGCGCGCGGCATCCTGTACTATGCCGACGTCTTCCGCCTTGCCGACCAGGCAGGGTTGCTCGCCGATCCCGAACTTGCGTTGACCAGAATGAAGCATTTCTGCGCGGTTGCGGGTGTCTGAGGACGGCACAATCGGCGGCTGAAAAGTATCCCCGTATGGGGCTCATGCTCGAAGAGCTGGCGCAGCATCACGCCGACTATCATCCGCTCGAGGCTGCCTTCGGCTATTTTGTCGGCGTTCCTGGCCATCGAGGACGAAATCAGCGCGGCCAGAGCAAGGGAGATTCTTGGCAAAGGCTATGCGCTCGATCCTGAAAACGATGCCTATGCGCTCAAGATCGTGGCCTCTTATTTTCGCGAGAAGGATTACGCTGCAGGCGAAGCCATTTTGAAATCGCGCATGACGGCACAATTCGAGGCGAGTCCCAAGGTGCCGCTGCCGATGCTTGTGGCGTTGTCGCGCAAGACGGTGCATGGCCACGCCATGGGCAAGGATTTCGCCTCCTACGTTGCCGCGGCCAAGGCCGGCCACCCCTATGCCGCGGCGTGCGCGGCCCATATTCTGCTGAGGCGTAAGAGGACATGGAGTCCGCATCGAGTATGACCACGATAGCGATCAAAGCTGAACCCAAAAATAGAATCTTCAAGCAGGTCGCGCGGCAGATGGGGTCAGTTGCATCAGGTAAGTCTGGCCGGCTATCGCAACTGCGATCGCGGCTCCGGAAGGCGGGCATAAGAATCTAGCCCCTTCGCCACCGCCAGAAGGGTGCGATGCCTTCGTCCGGGTGGAAAAGAGGCTTTGCGGCTTCCGCCTCGGCGGCGGAAATCGTCGCTTCAGGGTCGTGGCGCACCAGATCCAGCAACAGCGGCCAACGTCGGTCCGCGTCGATCGCTTCCGTGGCTTGCCGGCTGTCGATATTGGCCGCCAGCCAATGCAGAGCGTCAACCAGTCCCTGTCCCTGGTCTGCCCGGTGCTGCCAGAGGTCGTCACCGATCGAGGTCAGCAGGCGCGCCAGTGTCGTCCAGCCCTGCAGAGTAAACAGGGTGTAGTGAATGGGCCGAGTGCGGGCTAGTTCCCTCGGCAATGAGCCGTCCGACGCGATCTGATCTGCCAATCTCTCCCTGGCATGAAGTCCGATCCCGGCCAGCGTGGCGCTATCACCCAGGAAGGCTGCGATCGATGCCCGCTGCAAATCGTAAAAGACGCCATGGTTGTTGGCGCGGGAAGCCTCCGTCACCGCGGCGGGCGCGGTGTCCAGCCAATTGGCGTACGAGCCAAGCCAGGATCTGAACGTTTCGCGCTCCGTTGCGTCCAATGCGCCGGCACGCTCAATCAGACGAACAGCATCGAGGAAGAAATAGAGATCCTTGAGCTCGATAATGCCGGTCCCGTTGCCTTCATTGTCGTCGTGGCCGAACCGGACCTGCGCGTATCGCATATGCGGGTTCATCCTTGTAGCGGGGTCGATGAACCAGGTGCGGATCAGCTTGGCGGCGTGGCTGGAATAGCTTGGCTCGTCAAGCACTGTCGCCGCCAGCGCAAGCACGGTGGTGTCGTCAAGCAATCGCTGCAAGCGGGTGCGATCGTAGGTCTCGCTGCCGGCTTCGTAGAGTGCGGTGCCGGGTGCGCGCTCGCCGTCGCGCCGAATGAAGGGCAGGCCATCAGGGCTGTGGGGATCGGGCCACCAATAGGGCCCCGGTTGGAAATAATCGTGTCGGTCGCCGCTCGGCGCTACTGATGTCTTGTCCGTCACACTGAACGGACCTCGGGTAAGCGCCTGGTCGGCGCAGAGCCGCAGATGCTGCCGAAGGCCGGCGTCCTTGTTCCTTGAGGCGGCGGCGAGCGCCTTCTCGTCGTAGAAAACCAGCTGTGACGGATCGAGCCTTGCGGAGATCACAGCGGCGTCGCAACGGTCGATCATGGTCATGATCGCCTCGTCGCGGCTGAACGAGCGGGCAACGAATCCGGCCCGGCCGATTTCAAGATGCGCGCGCCCGGAATCCAGGCGCGCCACCCAGCCAGCAGTCTGGAAAAGTCCTGAATCCGCCGATGGGGGTGGACGCGGGAAATCCCACGGGTCGTCGCGAAATCGGTCCCAAAGCCCGGGAATGCCAAGCCGCCACAGCATTTCAACCTTGGGCCGGCGCCCGTAGGGATGAGTTTCGTCGAACAGCTCGGTCGTGTCGGCCCTGAATATGATCTGCGGCTCTTCATTCGCGGGCGGGCTGAAATTCTCGTCGAGCAGGGCCGTGTTGTCGACGATGCGCGCCATCGGTACGATGACATAGGGCAGATACGGCCTCGCCTCGATTGCCTGGCGTATCTGCCTGAACGCCTGCTCGGTCAGAAAACAGTTTCCGTCCCATGGCATCAGCCACTTCGCCCGCGTGCGGGCCATCTCGAGCGCTTTGTTGCGGGCGCTATTGTTGTTCATCAAATAGCGGTTCTTGCTGCTTCTGATGAGCGTTTCGTAGCGTGCCGCCGTGAGTTCAGCCGATCGGCTGCCTTTGCTGGAAAACCGGAGCTCTTTTGCCGACAGCCTGTCGATGTCCCAAGGAATTCTGCCATAGGCGCCGAGATGGAAAGGGATGCGGTGAAAGCTCTGGTCACGGCTCTCCAGCAGCCCGACGATGCGAACCTCCTCTTCGGGATCGGCTATCCGATTGATGATCCAGAACTTGTCGCAGTCAGGAAAGGCCGGCTCATTGTCCAGGATGAAGCTGGCATTGTCGAAGGACTGGCCTTTGCGGTGCCGCGGCTCGAGATCATTGCCAATGATGCGGACGAGCATGAAGCTGTCCTTCGCTGCCGCAATCGGCAAGGCAGGGTATGCGTCACGGGCCGCCCTGATGCGAAGCCTGACATCGCGCCTGTGCTCGAATGTTCGCTTTGCCGCAACCAGCACGCCGCCAAGTCTCGAACCCGGCGATTGGAGATATTTCCTCGCCCGTTTGAGCTCGAGGTAGATGCGTTGCCAGGTCGGTTTCCGCTGCGCCGGAGTTGACGTCATGGCCACCCGCCTAAGCGAGCATGCCAATGGTCGGGGATAATCGACCATCCTGATGTCATTGTTCGCATTGTTCCCCCCGAACATCGCGCCTGTTCCCAGCCTTAAGGCCATCGCGCCCGCTCGTCACGACTGAAAATTCGTCCAGGCATTGCCGCGCCAGCTCACCAGCCTGCGCCG
Organism: Mesorhizobium sp. ArgA1; assembly: GCF_053714375.1. Lineage (NCBI taxonomy): Bacteria > Pseudomonadati > Pseudomonadota > Alphaproteobacteria > Hyphomicrobiales > Phyllobacteriaceae > Mesorhizobium > Mesorhizobium sp. ArgA1. Next base: position 769,147 of record NZ_JBSKBQ010000001.1, on the reverse strand, counting down.
GGAAGGCATTGCCGGCAATTCAGTCTTGCTCGTGAACCATTTCGTTGCCGCCCGCGACCAAGCGCTGTGTAGCAAACACGGCCCATCACGGAGAACGTCCATGTCTATCACTTCAAGAAACGTTCTTCTCGCCGTCATCGCCGTTTCGGTGCTGGCTGGGTGTCAGACGGCACCGCCGAGGGAATGCGAGAAGACCAAGCCTGGTGTCACCTACAACGGCAAGTGCTGCGGCATCGGCACCCCATGCCGTGAAGGCAATAACAACCCTCATGACAAGCCCGACAGGCCCGATCCGCGGCCGCAATGACCCGGCCGAGAGGCCTCGCCGTCCCGGCTCGTGCCGGGGCGGTCTTGCATCCCTGAATTGGCCTCGGGGCGACCTCGCTTGGAGGTGAACCTCGTTGGTACGCTATGGCGAAGCCATAAGCAGCGCCACCGAGTTCCGACGAGCGCTAAGCTGCGGAACAAATCAAAAGCCGATTGGTCTGGATGGTGGGCGTGACAGGGATTGAACCTGTGACCCCTGCAATGTCAATGCAGTGCTCTCCCGCTGAGCTACACGCCCATCCGAAGCCGCGCATACACCATTTTTGATCCAGCGCGTCAATAGCCGGAAAGGGAAAGAAGGGCTCGTTTTGTCGCGCCGTCAGGCAAGCGGCCGGATCGCACTGGGCGTGCTTCAGGCGGCCTGCAGCATTTTTTCGACCTCGTTGACGAGATCGCGCAGATGGAAGGGCTTCGACAGCACCTTGGCGTCTTTCGGCGCCTTGGAATCGGGGTTGAGCGCGACGGCCGCGAAGCCGGTGATGAACATCACCTTGAGGTCGGGATCGATCTCGGTGGCGCGGCGGGCAAGCTCGATGCCGTCCATCTCCGGCATGACGATGTCGGTCAGCAGCAAGGAGAAGGGTTCCTCGCGCAGCCGCTCATAGGCGCTGGCGCCATTGTCGAAATCGCTGACTTGGTAGCCGGCCCGCTCCAGTGCCTTGACCAGGAACCGGCGCATATCGTCGTCGTCTTCCGCCAGGAGAATGCGTGCCATTGTGTCCCGTCCGAATCACCCCACCCAAGCCTGCCGTCCGGCAAGCCCGTTAACCATCCTGTATATGAGGAGGTGACGGTAAACATCAAGTGAACGCTGGTGGCATTAATCCTGATTTGACGGGGTTCCTGACATGCCGAAATGCTGGACATGCGGCCGATGAGGTGGCAGTTTCCCATCATGATGCATCGCTGTTTCCGGGTTCGTTCAAATTGACGACGGCAGCCGAGGATTTTTCGGTCGTTCCACCCTTCGAAATCCGATCGGGCGCCGAGCAGCGCGTTCCCTTCGTCTTCAACTCGCCGCATAGCGGCCGCTACTATCCCGACCGCTTCCTGGCCATGGCCAGGCTCGACCGCAACGCCATCCGCCGTTCCGAGGATTGCTATGTCGACGAGCTGTTCGGCGGTGCCGTGGCACTCGGTGCGCCGATGCTGGCGGCGAATTTTCCGCGCGCCTATCTCGACGTCAATCGCGAACCGTGGGAGCTCGACCCGCGCATGTTCGCCGAGCCGGTGCCGTCCTTCTGCAACATCCGCTCGGCCCGCGTCGCCGGCGGGCTCGGCACCGTGCCCAAGCTGGTGGGCGAGGGGCTCGACATCTATTCCGGCCGCCTGCCGCTGGCGGAGGCCGTCCAGCGCATCGAGGCCGTCTACAAACCCTATCACGAGACGCTGAAGCGGCTGTTGACCAGAACCCATGCGAGGTTCGGCTATGCCGTGCTTATCGACTGCCATTCGATGCCGGCGAGCATCAGGGTGGGCGACAACGGCTTGCGGCCTGATTTCATCGTCGGCGATCGTTTTGGCATCTCGGCCACGGCTGCGCTGACCGAGACGGCGATCGGCCTGCTGATCGGCATGGGTTATACCGTCGCCCACAACAAGCCCTATGCCGGCGGCTTCATCACCGAGCACTACGGCCGGCCGGCGCGCCATCTGCATGCGCTGCAGATCGAGGTCAATCGCGGGCTCTACATGAATGAGCGGACGTTCCAGAAATCGGCTGGTTTCCATGCGCTGGCCGACGATATGGCGCGCTTTTCGGCCGACCTGATGTCAATGCCCGATGACCATTTCATCGACCTGCCTCTGGCTGCCGAATGACGCCGGAGCGGCGGCTAATTATGGGACCCCGCGAGAGCCATGCCTCGGCGTAAAAAAAGACCGCATCGTTTGCACGACACGGTCGAAGTCTAGGGAGGAAACGCCCAAGGAGGGCATGGACAGGAAAACCTGTCCGAGAACAAATTTATTGTGCGATGCACAAATGTCAATCGAATTCGGGCTTATTTAATTCACTCTGATGTGGAAATTGCGTTTGAACAGCGCCAATGTGACTTTTTGGCAACGGTTATCTCTACGATAAATCGATAAACCCGCTTGTTTTGGCGCGAAAGTGCCGGCAGACGGGTCAGGCACTCTGCATGCGGGAGAATCAGGTGGACATCAGCATCGATTTCATGCGCCGGATCGCGCAAGCGGCGGCGGCTGAAACCTTGCCGCGTTTCCGCGCGCAAGGCGCGGTGGCCAACAAGGAAAAAGGAAGTTTTGACCCGGTCACGGAAGCCGACCGCGAAGCCGAGCGCGCCATCCGGTCGCTGATATCGGCCGAGTATCCCGATCACGGCATTTTGGGTGAAGAGCATGGCAGCGAGAACATCTCCAGCAAGCATGTCTGGGTGATCGATCCCATCGACGGCACCCGCGCCTTCATCTCCGGGCTGCCGGTGTGGGGGACATTGGTCGGGCTCACGGTCGATGGCGACGCTGTCGCCGGCATGATGGCGCAGCCCTTCACCGGCGAGCTGTTCTTCGCCAACGCTTCCGGTTCCCACTATGAGGGCCCCGGCGGCCCTCGCAAGCTCTCGACCCGCAAGACGACGAAGCTCGACGAGGCGACCTTGTTCACAACCACGCCGGCGCTGTTCAAGGGCGAGGCGCGCCCACGCTTCGACCGGTTCGAAAAAGAGGTCCAGCTCGTCCGCTATGGCGCCGATTGCTACGCCTTCGCCATGATTGCCTCGGGCAGCGTCGATATCGTTGCCGATCCCGGATTGAAGCCCTATGACATCGTGGCACTGATCCCGATCATCGAGAAGGCAGGTGGCGTCGTCACCACATTCGAAGGCGGCCCGGCGGAAAAGGGCGGCGACATACTGGCCGCGGCGACGCCGGAGCTTCATGCCGCCGCAATGGCTTCCCTGCGCGGCTGATACCTTTTTGTTCGACGCAATTCCTCAGGGAAAGCGCTACGCGCTTTTCCCGGGAAAACCGTTTCACACTTTTCCTGGAATTTTTCTTAGCGTGGCTTGATCGAGCGCTGGAATTCCGCCGGCGTCCGTCCATAGACCTGCCGGAACGCCGCGCTGAAATGGCTGTGGCTGGAGAAGCCGAGATCCATGCCGAGCGTCGTCAGATTCTCGTAGCGGCCAAGCAGGTCGAGCGCACGCGCCAGACGCAGGCGCAGATGATAGCGGTAGAGCGGCATCGCCTCGACCTGCTGGAAGACCTGCGTCAGATAAACCGGTGATACCCCGACTTCGGCAGCGATCTCGGCCAGTGTCCAGCGCCGCGACAGGTCCGAAGACAGGACGAGCTTGGCGCGGTCGACCAGCTTCTGCCGGCCGGCGCTGGCGCCGGCGGCATGCGAGGTGCGCTCGCCGAGGGAGCGCCGCACCAGCGTCAGCGCCAGGGTTTCAGCCTCCAGCGTTTCGGCGATGTTGCGGCTCAGGCTGTGGCGCAGCACTGCCACCAGTGCCTGGGCCCGCGGGTCGATGCGGCGGCGCTGGCGACGAAACGCCAACGCGCTGCCCGAGCGCAACTGCTCCTTGGGCGTCAGGTCCTGCAGTTGCGCCTCTTCGATGACGAGATCGAGGCAGGAATCGCCACCCTCGACGGGGTGGCTGATCCGATAGGGCTCCGCCTCATTGAAGAACAGCAACTGGTTGGCTTCGGCGACCGCATCGTTGCGGCCGACATGGCGCACAAAGACACCGCGATAGGGAAAAACCAGATGCGTGGCGGCGGTGCATTCCTCGTCGCTCTCGTGGCGGCATTCGCCGCTGCAGACGATGTCCCTTATCCTGACGGTACCGGTGTCCAGGAGCGTCTGTACCGTGAATTGCGACATGGCCGCGTTTTCCCTTTGCACCGAAAGCTGTTCCGGCACTTTAGGTGATCGGGCTGCCCAGACCTGTCAGAAGACTTCACCTGTCAGCGCCTTCGCACGGCCATGGCTCAGTCCCACAAGCGGCGAATGTATTCCGTGTGGGCCTCACCGCGCGACAAGCCGATGTCCTTGAGCTGTTCGTCGGTCATTTCGAGCAAGGCAAGGCGGCTTCGGCGCCTTGCCAACTGACGGCCGATCCAGTTGGCCGCCACGATGCATTGTGTCCGCAAGGACCGCCGGAAAGTCGCGGTTTGAGTTGTCGGCTGATGTGGCAGGCATTGTGCCGTCGCTGCATGATCGCGGCGCATCGCTCAGGCCTCCCTGTTGCCGACCACCGAGACGCCGGCCACTGAGGCGCCGGCTTCGTTCAGCGCTATCGCACATTCCTCGCAGCAGACCTCCACGGTCTTGCCGCCGACCTTGACGCGGATCGGGTTGGCGTCCAGCTGGCAGTCGCAGGCAGCGCAGGTTTTCTCGGTCATGATGTCATCTCCTTGGCGTTCAGTTCGACGCGGAGAGATGATCATTCCTGCACGGCACCGGCTGTCAGAATCTTTAGCTGTTTGCCTGCGACCGGCGCTACGGGGCGGTCCTGCTGACAGAAGGCTGTCAGCAGGCGTGAACTCAAGGCGCCGCACCCTGCGGCGCTGGCGGCATCAGGCAGTGGGGTCGTCATTGCCGGGAATGAAGGCATCGAAGGCGGCGAGCAACTGCTCGCGGTAAACATCGGCCTCCTGCAGGATCTCGTGCTTGGCGCCATCGATCATCAACAGGGAGCCGACGCGCAGACGCCTGGTGTAGGCTTCCACGGCCTTGGTCGACACGACCTGATCGGCGCCGGCGGCGATCACGAGCAGGGGGACCTGAATCTTCGCCATGAAGTCCGGCTCGCTGATGGCTTCGCTTGCCTTGATGGCGGCCTGCAGCCAGCGGATCGTCGGGCCGCCGAGCGCCAGTTGTGGATAGTCCTCGTAGATTTTCGTGTTGCGCTGATAGCGCACAGGGTCCGATGTCACCTTGTTGACGGCAAAGGGCAGGGTCTGCCTGGGTCTAGGCCCCCAGGCCGCATAGAGCCGGCCGAGGCCGAAAAAGCACAAGAACGAGCAGACGCGGCGCACCGTTTGTACAGGCAGCGGAAAATCGGGCACCGTCAGGAATGGCGCGATCAGCACCATGCGGCGTACCCGGTTGACCATCGACGGGGTGGCGAGCAGCGCGATCACGGCTCCGGTCGAATGGGCGAAGATGTAATACGGGCCGCGGCAATCGGGCAGCACGATGTCCTCGAAGAACTGTTCGAGGTCGCCGGTATAGTCGTAGAAGGAGCGGACATAGCCGCGTTGCGGGTCTCTGATCAGCCGGTCCGAACCACCCTGGCCGCGCCAGTCGAGCGTGGCGACGCCGAGGCCGCGATCGGTAAGGTTGCGGATGGTCTCGAAATATTTCTCGATGCACTCGTTGCGGCCGGGCAGCAAGACGACCGTCCCCTTCAGCGGCCGGGCGACCGCGGCAAAAAGGCCGTAGCGGATCTTCTTGCCGTCGCGCGTGGTGAAGAAGCCGCCGGCGACATTTTGCGGCGGCGGGTTGCCTGGCGTGGGGTGGAAGAGGTCCGTCATTCGGCGCTTGCGTCTTCGTGGTGTCTCACCCGGCGGGGCGTCGGCATGGTGATAGACGCCAATGGATGAAAAGCAAAGGGAGTGCGCCCGGGGGGGGGTGGACGAACAATGAGTAAGGCCGGAAGCAGCCTGCGACGGCGTGCTTCCGGCCTCTGTCGATCCGGGAGGAAGGGACGTTACACCCGGTTCGGCTTAGTCGCGGCGCCTTCATCCGGCGCCGCCTGGTTCTTTATCCTGGCTGCACTCTAGCGCCGGCCGGCTGAACGGGCGCCGAAGCGGCGGTTCATCTGCCGTTCATCGACGCCTCAATTCACAACTCTTCAAAAATCCTTGAAATGCGCTTTTGCGCTCCCCAAATGTCGGATGCAGCCGCCGATGTCGGGGCTGCTGGTCCACGCGAAAACGCCTTTCCAGGGTTTCGCACCGGCCACACGCAAACCATGTTGCTCAAACAGGAGAACACCTCATGCGTCACGTTGATTTTTCCCCGCTTTATCGCTCGACCGTCGGCTTCGATCGGCTCTTCACCATGCTGGATTCGCTGGCCCAGCCCGACAGCGCGCAGACCTACCCGCCCTACAACATCGAGCGCACCGGCGAGAACGCCTACCGCATCTCAATGGCGGTCGCCGGCTTCTCGGATGAAGAGATTTCGATAGAAGCCCACCGCAACGTGTTGACCGTCAAGGGTGAGCGCAAGGAAGAGGGCAATGGCGAGGGCTCCGAGCTGCTTTATCGCGGTATTGCTTCGCGTTCGTTCGAGCGCCGCTTCCAGCTTGCCGACCATGTCGAAGTCGTTGGCGCCACGCTGAAGAATGGCCTGCTCTTCGTCGACCTCACGCGCAACATCCCCGAGGAACTGAAGCCGCGCAAGATCGCGATTACCGCGAGCTCCGAGAAGGCCAAGCAGATCGAGGCCAAGAACGCCGCGTAATCAAGACGGCGGCGTCACGTCCAAGGGACGTAGTAACGCCCTGAGATAGAAGCGTCTCCTCCCGAGACGAAAGCGGCGCCGCGAGGGCGCCGCTTTTTTGTTGCGTCAACTCCCTGTCACCCCAACCGCAGAGTTCTGGCTCTTTTGCAGCGTGCGTCGCCTTCCCATGAAGGGCGATGTCTGATTTCCCGGCTGATTTCTCCTTGGCACTGACGGCCACCATTGCCGTCACCTTCCTGTTGGCCGGCATCGTCAAGGGCGTTACCGGCATGGGCCTGCCGACGCTGGCGATGGGGCTGCTGGGCACCATCATGCCGCCGGTCGCGGCGGCCTCGCTGCTGATCGTGCCGTCCTTCGTCACCAACATCTGGCAGCTGTTTGCCGGACCGAGCTTCGCGTCGATCCTCAGACGCTTATGGCTGATGATGACCGGCATCGTCGCCGGCACGCAGGCCGGCTCGTGGCTCTTGGCCAGCGACAACGTCAAATGGACGACCGCCGGTCTCGGTGCGGCGTTGATCATCTACGCCGCCTATACGCTGCTGGCGCGGCAATTGACGGTCCCGGTGTCGGCCGAGCGCTGGGCGTCGCCCATTGTCGGTTTTCTCACCGGTCTCGTGACCGGCGGCACCGGCGTGTTCGTGGTCCCTGCCGTGCCCTACATCCAGGCGCTCGGCCTGAGCCGTGACGACCTGATCCAGGCGCTCGGCCTGTCCTTCACCGTGTCGGCTATCGCGCTTGCCGCCGGGCTTGCCTCGCATGGCGCGTTCCAGGTGGAGCATATCGCCATGTCGTCGCTGGCGGTCCTGCCGGCCCTGCTCGGCATGTGGCTCGGACAGTTGCTGCGGCAGCGGATCAGCCCGGCGTCCTTCCGGCGCTGGTTTCTTATTTTCCTGATCCTGCTTGGCCTGGAGCTTCTGCTGCGACCTTTCCTGGCTTAGCAGCCAGTGCCGGCAGCGAGAACGGCCTCGACGTTTTGCCGGTGAACGGCTTCGTAGGGTGCGAAATATTCGACAGTACCGGCGGCGAACATCTCAGCGCCGAAGGTTTTCAGATCTTGCCTGGCCAGATCGGGCTCATGCCGGCAGCAGAGCAGTTTTTGAACGTAGGTTTGCGTGGCGGCGATGAGGCCTTTGTCATAGCCGGCTCGTTCGATCGTTTCGAGCGAGCCGTGATTGGGCAGGATGCGGTTGATCGGCCAGGCGGCCATGCGCTCAAGATCGACCAGATGTTGCGCCAGTCGATCCGCCTCGCCGACATAGGTGATCGGATCCTCCAGCGTATCGCCCGCCAGGAGCAGACCGGTCTCGGGCAGGAACAGCACGGTGCCGTCATGGCTGTGAATTTCGACCTGGCGCAGTTCGACGGCAATCGATCCGACGGTGAGGTCAAGGCTGCCTTCGAAAGTCCTGTTGGGCAGCACGAGTGGTTTGATCGGCGGAACGCCGCCTTCGATCTCGGCCTTGTTCTTCGCCAGAGCAGAGGCGGTTAGCGTGTTGGCTATGATTTCACAGTCCTGGAACACCTCGTTGCCGGCAATGTGATCGTCATGCCAGTGGCTGAGAACGACCCGGATGGAGCGCACTCCCATGGCTTCGAGCGTTTGCCTGATATAGCGCGCGTGAGGCAGCGAAATATGCGTGTCGTAGACAAGCGCTTGCGGCCCGTCGACAATGGCATAGGTGCAGATGCCTAGGGCATAGGCACCGTCATCGAGCCAGTTCGGCTCGTCCGACCAGGCGCGGACGCCGTCGATGCGGCCGTCGTAGAAGCCCAGCACGTCTGGCGCCGGGCGAACCAGCCGCATGGTTGAGCCGAGGGGAGGTCTGGTCATCGGAAAGCTCAGGCGATCATGTGGCCAAGGTGGTCGACTTCTTCGGTGGTCGTGGCGAAGCTGGCGACGAAGCGGTAGATCGCTTCATTGTCGCTGAGGTGGCCGTCGAAGCTTTGCGGCAGGCCCCATTCATAGAATTTGGCGCCGGCGCCTTGCATTTTTTCCCCCTTGGTGCGGTCGAGAATAGCGAACACTTCATTGGCCTGCGGCAGCCAGGCCAGCCGGCTGGACGGCGCATCCTCGATGGTCGCGGCCAGCCTTGCGGCCATCGCATTGGCGTGGCGCGCCATCCTCAGCCACAGATCGTCGGCAAAATAGGCCTCGAACTGAGCCGAGATGAAGCGCGCCTTGGAGAAGGTCTGGCCGGCGCGCTGGCGAAGCAGGCGTAGGTCGCGCGCAACGTCGGGGTTGAGGACCACGACCGCGTCGGCCATCCAGCAGCCATTCTTGGTGCCGCCGAAGGAGATGATGTCGACACCGTTCTTCCAGGTCATTTCCGCAGGGCTGATGTCAGTCGCCGCAACGGCATTGGCGAAGCGCGCGCCGTCCATGTGCAGCGGCAGCTTGTGACGGCGAGCTACCTCGGCGATCGCCTTGATATCGTCGACGGCGTAAACGGTGCCGACTTCGGTTGCCTGGGTGATCGTCACCGCCATCGGCTGGCCGGCGGGGGCGAGATCCTGCGAATAGCGCTTGATGGCCCGGTCCAGCGCTTGCGGATTGATGCGCCCCAGAGGCCCCGGGACGGGCGACATGCGCGCGCCGCCGGTGTAAAAGCCCGCTGCGCCGAATTCATCGACATTCATATGCGCTTCGGCGTGGCAGAAGGCGACGCCGCCGATCCGGTTCAATGACGCCATCGACAGCGCGTTGGCCGCCGTGCCGGTGGCGACGAAGAAGACCGCGACCTCGCGCTCGAAGATATCGTTGAAGCGCTTGTAGACGGCGCGGTCGAGGTCGCCGTCGCCATAGGCCGTGGCGATGCCGGCGGCATGGCGGGTCAGGTTGGCCGAGATGTCGGGATGGACGCCCGCCCAGTTGTCGGATGCAAAGAACATCAGGAGGTCCGTATCTGATTGAAAAGGAGCGCGACCATGGCTGCTTCGGGGTTTGACGCGCAAGGGCCAAGGGCTGAAAAAGCGGTAAAGCCAGAGGCTGATTATCGAGGGCGTGCAGGGACCGAAGTTTTCGTTTCGACTGCGCGCGACGTAATTTTCTGTCGCCAAACGCCAGAGAATTTTGTGAATCGGTCTTGTGTGCGCCCAGGATTTCTGCCATAAAAATTTAGGACAGTAGTGCTGTCTTATTTTGTCGCACAAGTCAGGCTGGATTGGCGTATCATTTGGGCCACTCCGGCCGTTGCCGCGAGCGACGGGTAGACGGCTCGGCTGTGGCCTGTACGATACCGGATACGAACCGGCGGCGCACCGCTCGGTTCGCCAAGGATTTCGCAAGACGTGCCGCAAGAATGAGAGCGGAAGCCAGTCGCTTCCCAAGGTAAACCAGCGCCCCGAGGCTGACCAATGCCAGTGGGCCGGAACGGAGGACGAGACGATGACGGAATTGACGCCATCTGCGATCAACGGCCAGGCCGCGCAGACGAAAGCGGCCGCCGTCAAAAATCCGTCCGTCACCACTGGCTCGACTATTGGCCGAGCCACCAACGCCCGAACCCCCAACGGTATGGCCGCGCAGGGTCTCTATGATCCGCGCAATGAGCATGATGCCTGCGGTGTCGGCTTCATCGTCGACATGAAGAACGTCAAGTCGCACCAGATCGTCAAGGACGGGCTGTTCGTGCTCGAAAACCTGACGCATCGCGGCGCCGTCGGCGCCGATCCGCTGATGGGCGACGGCGCTGGCGTGCTGGTGCAGATTCCCGACCGTTTCTTCCGCGAGGAGATGGCGGCGCAGGGCGTGGAACTGCCGGCCACGGGCCAGTATGGCGTCGGCCACTGGTTCATGCCGCAGGACGCGGCACTGCGTGCTCATATCGAAGACATCATCGCCGAATCGGCGCAGTCCGAAGGCTTGCCGCTGCTTGGTTTCCGTGACGTGCCGGTCGACAATTCGTCGCTGTCGAAGGCGCCGGATATCGCGGCATCCGAGCCGTTCCATCGCCAGGTCTTCATCGGTCGCACGGCTGACATCTCCGACGACGAGGAATACGAGGCCAGGCTCTATCTGCTGCGCAAGGTCATTTCCGGCCGGATCTATGCCGAGAACAACAACAGGGATATCGGCGCGTACTGCGTATCGCTGTCGGCGCGCACCATCGTCTACAAGGGCATGTTCCTGGCCTACCAGGTCGGCGCTTACTACAAGGACCTGTCCGATCCGCGTTTCGAGACCGCGCTGATCCTCGTCCACCAGCGTTTTTCGACCAACACCTTCCCATCGTGGAAGCTGGCGCATCCCTACCGCATGGTCGCGCATAATGGCGAGATCAACACGGTGCGCGGCAACAACAACTGGATGGCGGCGCGCCAGGCTTCGGTCGATTCCGAGCTTTTCGGCAACAACATCTCCAAGCTGTGGCCGATCTCGTATGACGGCCAGTCCGACACTGCGTGTTTCGACAACGCGCTCGAATTCCTGTTCCAGGGCGGCTACAGCCTCAGCCATGCCATGATGATGCTGATCCCGGAAGCCTGGGCCGGCAACAAGCTGATGGATGCCGACCGCAAGGCTTTCTACGAATACCACGCAGCCCTGATGGAGCCGTGGGACGGGCCGGCCGCGGTTGCCTTCACCGACGGCCGCCAGATCGGCGCCACGCTCGACCGCAACGGGCTTCGCCCGGCGCGCTACATCGTCACCGATGACGACCGCGTCATCATGGCCTCGGAAGCCGGCGTGCTGCCGGTGCCGGAGGAGAAAATCGTCAAGAAGTGGCGGCTGCAGCCCGGCCGCATGCTTTTGATCGACCTCGCCAAGGGCCGCATCATTTCCGACGAGGAGATCAAGTCGGAGATCGCGACCAGGCATCCCTACAAGACCTGGCTCAACAACACGCAGCTGATCCTTGAGGACCTCAAGCCGGTCGAGCCACGGGCGCTGCGCAAGGATGTCAGCCTGCTCGATCGCCAGCAGGCGTTCGGCTACAGCCAGGAAGACACCAAGCTGTTGATGTCGCCGATGGCGACCACCGGCCAGGAGGCAGTTGGCTCGATGGGCACCGACACGCCGATCTCGGCGATGTCGGACAAGTCGAAGCTGCTCTACACCTACTTCAAGCAGAACTTCGCCCAGGTCACCAACCCGCCGATCGATCCGATCCGCGAGGAGCTGGTGATGAGCCTGGTGTCGTTCATCGGGCCGCGGCCGAACATCTTCGACCTGGTCGGCAATTCGCGCCGCAAGCGGCTCGAAGTGCGCCAGCCGATCCTGACCAATGGCGATCTGGAAAAGATCCGCTCGATTGGTCATACGGAAGACCGTTTCGACACCAAGACGATCGACATCACCTATGGGTCGAGCGAGGGCGCTGCCGGCATGCAGGGCGCCGTCGAACGCCTGTGCGAGCGCGCCGAGGCGGCCGTTGCCGGCGGCTACAACATCATCATCCTGTCCGACCGCCAGGTCGGGCCGGACCGCATCGCCATCCCGGCGCTGCTGGCGACGGCCGCTGTGCACCACCACCTGATCCGCAAGGGCCTGCGCACCGCGGTCGGCCTGGTTGTCGAATCCGGCGAGCCGCGCGAGGTGCATCATTTCTGCTGCCTCGCCGGCTATGGCGCCGAGGCGATCAATCCGTACCTCGCCTTCGATACTCTGCTCGACATGCACAAGCGCGGCGAGCTGCCGGAAGAGGTCGACGCCTATGAGGTCGTCTCGCGCTACATAAAGTCGATCGGCAAGGGCATCCTCAAGGTGATGTCCAAGATGGGCATCTCGACTTACCAGTCCTATTGCGGCGCGCAGATATTCGACGCCATCGGGCTGAAGAGCGAGTTTGTCGAGAAGTATTTCACCGGCACTGCGACGCTGATCGAAGGTGTCGGCCTTGACGAGGTCGCGACCGAGACGCTCAGCCGCCACACGGACGGTTTCGGCAACGACCCGGTGCTGCGCAACAGCCTCGAGGTCGGCGGCGAGTACATGTACCGCATGCGTGGCGAAGCCCATATGTGGTCACCCGACGCGGTCGCCACCTTACAGCACGCCGTGCGCCAGGGCTCGTGGGAGACGTTCAAGGAATACTCGGCACAGATCGACAGCGAGACGGCCCGCGCCCAGACCATTCGCGGCTTGTTCAGGATCAAGCTGGCGGAAGAGACCGGCCGCAAGAAGGTCGCGATAGAGGACGTGATGTCGGCGGCCGACATCGTCAAGCGCTTCTCGACCGGAGCGATGTCGTTCGGCTCGATCTCGCGTGAAGCGCACACCACGCTGGCGCGCGCCATGAACAAGATCGGCGGCAAGTCGAACACCGGCGAGGGCGGCGAAGAAGCCGACCGTTATCTGCCGCTGCCCGGCGGCGGCAAGAACCCGGAACGCTCGGCGATCAAGCAAGTCGCCTCGGGACGGTTCGGCGTGACGGCCGAATATCTCGTCAATTCCGATGTCATGCAGATCAAGGTCGCGCAGGGCGCCAAGCCCGGCGAGGGCGGTCAGTTGCCCGGCCACAAGGTCGACGCGACCATCGCCAAAGTCAGGCACTCGACGCCTGGCGTCGGCCTGATCTCGCCGCCGCCGCATCACGACATCTATTCGATCGAGGATCTGGCGCAGCTGATCTACGATCTGAAGAACGTCAACCCGGCGGCCGATGTCTCGGTCAAGCTGGTGTCGGAAGTCGGGGTCGGCACGGTTGCGGCCGGCGTCGCCAAGGCGCGCGCCGACCACATCACCATTTCGGGCTATGATGGCGGCACCGGCGCGTCGCCGCTGACCTCGCTCAAGCATGCCGGCAGCCCGTGGGAAATGGGTCTTGCCGAAACGCATCAGACGCTGGTGCTGAACGGCCTGAGGTCGCGCGTCGCGCTGCAGGTCGATGGCGGCCTGCGCACCGGGCGTGACGTCATCATCGGCGCGCTGCTCGGCGCCGACGAGTTCGGCTTCTCGACCGCGCCGCTGATCGCGGCCGGCTGCATCATGATGCGCAAGTGCCATCTCAATACCTGCCCGGTCGGCGTCGCGACGCAGGACCCGGTGCTGCGCAAGCGCTTCAAGGGCACGCCCGAGCATGTCATCAACTTCTTCTTCTATGTCGCGGAAGAGGTGAGGGGGCTGCTCGCCGAAATGGGCTACACCCATATCGACCAGATCGTCGGCGACAGCGACCTTCTCGAAAAGCGCGAGATGATCCAGCACTGGAAGGCGCGCGGGCTCGATTTCGGCAAGATGTTCTTCAAGCCGGACGCGCCGCATGAAGCCATACATTGGACCGAGCGGCAGAAGCATCCGATCGACGACGTGCTCGACCGCAAGCTGATCGAGTTGGCGAAGCCGGCACTCGAGGCCAAGCAGCCGGTCAAGATCGAGGTCGACATCCGCAATGTCGACCGCTCGACCGGCGCCATGCTGTCGGGCGAAGTCGCCAAGCGCTTCAGGCACAAGGGCCTGCGCGAAGACACGATCCAGGTGAAGCTGACCGGCACTGCCGGCCAGTCCTTCGGCGCCTTCCTGGCGCGCGGCATCTCGTTCGATCTCGTCGGCGCCGCCAACGACTATGTCGGCAAAGGCTTGTCGGGCGGACGCATCGTCATCCGACCGCCGGAGGAATCCAGGATCGTCGCGGCTGAATCGATCATCGTCGGCAACACGGTGCTCTATGGCGCCACCGAGGGTGAGGCCTATTTCGCCGGTGTCGCCGGCGAACGGTTCGCGGTGCGCAACTCGGGCGTGGCTGCCGTCGTCGAAGGTGTCGGCGATCATGGCTGCGAGTACATGACCGGCGGCATCGTCGTCGTCATCGGTCAGACTGGCCGCAACTTCGCCGCCGGCATGTCGGGCGGCGTCGCCTATGTGCTCGACGAGGCCGGCGATTTCGCCGCGCGTTGCAACATGGCGATGGTCGAGCTGGAGCCAGTTCCGGAGGAGGACGATCTGATGGAAAGGCTGCTGCACCATGGCGGCGACCTCGACCACAAGGGCCGAGTCGACGTCTCCGGCGACATGACCAGCCATGACGAGGAGCGGCTCTACCAGCTGATCTCGAACCACGTCCATTTCACGGGCTCGGTGCGCGGCCGCCAGATACTGGACGACTGGACGACATTCCGGCCGAAATTCCGCAAGATCATGCCGGTCGAATACCGCCGTGCACTGATCGAGATGGAACGCATGCGCATGGGCGTGGCGGCGGAATAGGCTTTTGAGACGTGCCGGGAAGCCCAGGTTTCCCGGCGGAACTTTCAGCGACAGTTTGACCTCGGATGAAGGTTGCCATGGCTGCCTCAAGGGGTTAACGGGTGCGGCGAACCCCGCACCATCTGGACAGCAGGAACTGGACTATGGGCAAGGTAACAGGCTTTCTCGAAATCGACCGGCAGGTGCACAAGTACCAGCCGGCCTCCGACCGCATCCGGCATTTCCGCGAGTTCACGCTGCCGATGTCGGACAGGGAGGTCGAGAAACAGGCCGCGCGCTGCATGGATTGCGGCATTCCGTTCTGCCATGGGCCGACCGGTTGCCCGATCCACAACCAGATCCCCGACTGGAACGACCTCGTCTATAATGGCGATTGGGACAATGCGATCCGCAACCTGCATTCGACCAACAATTTCCCCGAATTCACCGGCCGCATCTGCCCCGCGCCCTGCGAGGAAGCCTGCACGCTGAACCTCGAAGACATTCCGGTCGCCATCAAGACGGTCGAGCAGGCGATCGCCGACAAGGCTTACGAAACCGGCCATATCCGGCCCTATCCGCCGGAAAAGAAGACGGGCAAGCGGGTTGCCGTCATCGGCTCCGGCCCGGCCGGCATGGCGGCCGCGCAGCAGCTTGGCCGCGCTGGACATGAGGTCAGTGTCTACGAGCGTGAGAGCCGCCCCGGCGGGCTGATGCGTTATGGCATTCCCGACTTCAAGATCGAGAAGCACTATATCGACCGTCGCATCGAGCAGATGCAGGGCGAGGGCGTGACCTTCCATTGCGGCATCAATGTCGGCGTCGACAAGCCCGTGGCAGAGCTGCTCGCCGAATATGATGCGGTGCTCTATTGCGGCGGTTCGGAATCGCCGCGCCCGGCCAACATTCCGGGCGACGATCTCGGCGGCGTCTATGATGCCATGCCCTATCTGGTGCAGCAGAACCGCCGCGTCGGTGGCGAGCCGATCCAGTCGGTGGCATGGCCGTCGCATCCGATCATCGCCGGCGGCCAGCATGTCGTCGTCGTCGGCGGCGGCGATACCGCGTCCGACTGCGTCGGCACGGCCTTCCGCCAGGGCGCGGTGCGCGTCACCCAGCTCGACATCCGCCCGCAGCCGCCGGAAAAGGAAGACAAGCTTGCTGTCTGGCCATACTGGGCGACCAAGATGCGCACCTCGTCCTCGCAGGCCGAAGGCGCGGAGCGCGAATTCCAGGTGGCGACGCTCGAATTCATCGGCGAGGACGGCCAGCTCACCGGGGTGAAGTGCTGCGAGGTCGACGAGAAGCGCAAGCCGATCGCCGGGACTGAGTTCGTCATCCGCGCCGATCTCGCCTTCATCGCCATCGGCTTTGCCGGACCGGCCGCCGCCGGCGTGGCGAAGGAACTGGAAGGGGAGATGAAGATCACCACCGACAGCCGCCGGTCCAGGAATGTCGAAGCCAATGATCGCGACTACAAGACCAGCGTCGACAAGCTTTATGCCGCCGGCGACGTGCGCCGCGGCCAGTCGCTGGTGGTCTGGGCGATCCGCGAAGGCCGCCAGGCGGCACGCTCGATCGACGAGGCGCTGATGGGGTCGACGGTACTGCCGCGCTGAAGCTAGCTGATTAGCAGCTTCACCGCCCAATAGAGGCCGATAACCGTTTGAGCCGCGAACGCGGAAAATCGAGCCTTGACCGCGTTTGGACTGGTCGACGTCAAATGAATGGCAGACTGGATCAATCGCGCAACGAGAAACCAGTACGCAAGCGGGTCGGTGATCTCGGTCCGCGAAGTCATCATGGCAAAGGCCATGAGGCCTCCGAAGATTGGCAGTCCCTCGATGCAATTCGCGTGAGCTCGCGCAAGCCGCCGCAAAAAGGGCGAAAGACCTGCGTTATCCGGCGCGAATCCATTGGCGAGGATGCGGCCGCTCAGTACGAGGTGCGTGCGCAAGATCTCCATCCATGTGAGCAATACAAGGGTCCAACTCACGAACCCAAGCAATGCGTAGCCCGTTGCCGACATATTCGCCCCCGACTTTGACTTCGGCCAAAAACCGATAATGCCATTGTTCGGCTTGGCGCGGAATTGCCGCTAGGCAGGAACGTCGGTCAAGGAGTTGCCGTCGTCGTATCTTGCGTTGCCGCTGCTGTCGCCGGCGGCTGTGCCTTCGGCGGCCAGGAGAAATCGTCGGCGCGGCCGGGTGACGCCTCGGGAGCCTTGCCCTGGAGGATGAGTTTTTCGCCGGGCAGATCCGGATTGGCTTTCGGTGCCGCCGAGGCGCCGAGAAGTTCGGAGCCGCCGTCGAGCGCCGGATCGTTCAGCAGCATCGGAACGGTGCGATCGACAATGATGGGTGCGGCGGGGAGCGACGGCGCCTCGACCGGGGCGCCGGCGGGTGCGGCAGCCGTCACCACGCTTCCCGGCGCCGCCAGGCCGAGGATCTTGGCCAGTGGCTTTTCAGTGTAGAAGGCGAGCTTGCGCTTGCCGGCCTTCGACACGTTGATGCCATCGTCCGAGCGCAGCCGCACGGCCTGGCCGTTAATATCGGGGCCGGAGGTGACAAAGGCTCCGTTTTCGTCGACGAACCCGTCCCAGACATCGACGAATTCGCCGCCGTTCTTCTCGGCGGCCGAGTGGTAGATGTCGTTGAAGGCCAGCATGTCGGACGTCATCTTCGGCGCCTTGAAGGCCGGCATGCCGACCCACAGATACGGCACTTTGGTCGACGCCAGCGCCTCGCCCAACGCCTCGGTCCGGCGCTCGTATTCCTTGGTCCAGTTCTCCGATCGCGGCTGTTCGCGCACGTCGTTGACGCGCATCTGCTGGCGGTCGTTTGAGCCGAGCATGACGACAACAGCTGCCGGCTTTTCGGTCTCGATCAGCGCTTTGACCTGTTCGGGCCAGTTGTAGACGTCGTCGCGCACGAAGCCTGACGAGCCGTTGGCGCGCTCGACGATCCTGACGGCGGGGTTCGCGGCAAAGGCGGTGTCGAGGCCCTCGGCAAGGCCACTCGCCATGAAATCGCCGATCACCAGGATGACGCGGGAATCCGGCGCCTTCTCGACGACAGGAACGGCAGGTTCAGCCGGTGCTCGGGGCTTTTTCTTGACCTTCGGCTTTGCCTTGCGGATGTCGAGCGGCGGCTCGATGCGCTCGCTGCGGCGTGGAAACAGAAGATCGCGCAGCGACCAACCGCGGTTCTGCGGCTGTTCCTGCGCCAAGGCCGGTGTGTGGAAAGTGGTGGCGACTCCTGTCGCCAGGACGACGATGGCCAGAACGAGGATCGGCAAGCGGAAAACGATCACACGGATACGCGCTGCCGAAACCAAGCACCCTCTCCATCCCTTGGGACATGACCCCTCGGCGGGATCATGCACAGATCGATGCTACAGCGTCCCTTGCGCGTCGCAAATGCGCTGCACTGCCGATGGCTCTATTTCTTTCTGAGCCATTTGAGCACTTCCATGCTCGGATAGCCGTCCTGGGTCAAGCCGACCTTTGCCTGATAGGTCATGATGGCGGTTTTCGTGCCGTCACCGATCTTGCCGTCGAACTTGCCGTCGTAAAGCCCGTGCTGCGAAAGCCGCTTCTGCAACTCCTGCCTTTCCTCGAAGGACAGTTTGGTGAAAGGCCGCTTCCAGTCCTGCACCAGGCCACTAGAGCCGGCGATTTCGTCGGCAAGAAGGCCGACGGCAAGGGCATATTTGTCGGCGTTGTTGTAGGCCTTGATGACGGAGAAGTTCTTGATCATCAGGAAGGCTGGCCCGCCGCGGCCGTCCGGCACTTTCAGCGTCGCCTTGTCGGTTGCGTTCTTGAACGGCTTGCCATTGGCCCTGACGACGCCGAGCGCCTGCCACTGCGCCAGCGTCTTCGAGCCGGCGGGCAGTTTGCCGGCCGGAATGGTGACTTCGTAGCCCCAGGTCTTGCCACCCTGCCAGCCATTCTTCTTCAACAGATTGGCCGATGTCGCCAACGCGTCGGGGATCGAATTCCAGATGTCGCGCCTGCCGTTGCCGTCCATGTCGACGGCATAATGCTGGTAGCTGGTCGGGATGAACTGGGTCTGGCCCATGGCGCCGGCCCAGGAGCCCATAAGGTGGCTTTCATCGATGTCGCCAGTCTGCAGGATCTTCAGCGCGGCGACCAATTGGGTGCGGGCGAATTTCGACCGCTTCGGGTCGCCATAAGCGAGCGTCGCCAGCGAGCGGATGACATTACGCATGATGTCGTCGCGCTTGAGGATTTCGCCATAGTTCGATTCCATCGACCAGATGGCGAGCAGGATGTAGCGATCGACGCCAAACCGTGCCTCGATCCGGTCCAGCCAGGGCTTCCATTTCTTCGCCATCTGCTGGCCGACGGCAACCGACTGGTCATGGACGCGGTTGTCGAAATAATCCCAGGCGGGCGCGCTGAACTCAGGCTGCGTGCGGGCCTTTTCCAGCACCACCGGGTCGGGTTCGTTGATGCCCCGGAATGCCTGATCGTAGATGGCGCCGGAAACGCCGCCCGCCACGGCGGTGGCGCGGAAGCCGGCGACCCATTGCCGGAAACCGGCATCGGCAAAGGCCGGCCCGGCAGGCATCAGCAAAGCGAGCGAGAGGCTGGCCGCCGTCAGGACGCTGGTAAAGAGTTTTGCGGCACTGCGAACGGACATCTTTTCCCCCTTCTCTATCTCAGGAAAGACCATTCATCGCCGAACCGGGTTAGGAATTAGTTTACCATAGGTGCCGTCGGGAACGAAAAGACACGTCGATGCTTTAGGCACTGGAAGTTCTCACCAGCAGCTCGTAATCCTCGATTTCGGCGTGAAAATGTCTCGAAGCGGGGATTGCGGAGCAGGCAATCAAACGGATAATTGACGTATGAAGCGAGTTCGCAAGGCAGTTTTCCCGGTCGCCGGTCTCGGCACGCGGTTCCTCCCGGCCACCAAGGCCATCCCCAAGGAAATGCTGACCGTCGTCGACCGGCCGGTCATCCAGTATGTCGTCGATGAGGCGCGCGAGGCCGGCATCGAACATTTCATCTTCGTCACCGGCCGCAACAAGGCGGTCATCGAGGACCATTTCGATATCCAGTTCGAGCTCTATGACACGCTCGCCCAACGCGGCAAGGACGAGCAGCTGGCCCGCTTGCAGGGGCTGCAGCCGGCACCGGGGCAGACCTCGTTTACCCGCCAACAGGTGCCTATGGGCCTCGGCCATGCCGTCTGGTGCGCGCGCGAACTGGTCGGCGACGAGCCCTTCGCGCTTCTCTTGCCCGATATGATCATGCAGTCGGAAAAGAGCTGCATGAAGGCCATGGTCGAACTCTACGAGGAGACCGGCAACAACATCATCGCCGTGCAGGAATGCGATCCGGCCGAATCCCACAAATATGGCATCGTCGGGCGCGGCGAGGACACGCATCACGGCTTCCGCATCACCGAGATGGTCGAGAAGCCCAAGACCGGCACCGCGCCGTCCAATCTCTACATCAACGGCCGCTATATCCTGCAGCCCGAGATATTCAAGATCCTCGAAAGCCAGGAAAAGGGCGCCGGCAACGAGATCCAGCTCACCGATGCGATGCTGAAGCTGGAAAAGCAGCAGCCCTTCTTTGGCTACCACTATCAGGGCCGCACGTTCGATTGCGGATCGCCGGAAGGTTTCGTCGAGGCCAATGTCGCCTTCGCGCTGTGGCGCAGCGACATGAACGAGAACATGGCCGGCGTCATCCGTACGCTGCTCGACGAGATGAAACCGTCCGAGCGTCGCGGCGCCGCTTTGTAGCCTTCTCTGCTTCGGCTGAATCCCAACATGCCATCCAGCCTCAACGCTGGAGCTTCAGCCCGAGGTAGATGCTGTTGGCGGTGTAGTTGCGCCCGGGCAGATTGCTGGTCAGCTTTTCGGTGCGGGCGCGGCTGGTGAGGCCGACATAGCGGTTCAGCCACCATGTCAATCCGGCTTCCGCGCTCAGCGTCAGATCATGTCCGTCGGAGCCGGTATAATTGCGCCAGTCGACGCCAAGGGCTGCGTTGCCGGTGAGGTCGGCGCGGATCTGCCGCTCGCCGGTGAGGCGGCCGGAGTAAAGGATGTCGCCGCTTTCATTGGCGGCCGTGGTGCCTTCGATCATGGTTTGCGCGGTAAGGCCGATGATGGTTCCGCGTTCAGGCGACCATTTCAGGTCGGCATTCACCGACGCCCCCGAATTCGCCTCCAGACTGTTGTCGTCGATCGCTTCCCGGAGCCAGCCGGCCGAGAATTCGCCGGCCAGTTTCTCGCCCATGTCCACTTCGACACCGGCGCGCGCGCCGAGCCGGGTCGATGACCGCTCAAAGCCGCCCGAATCGACGCGCAGATCATAGGCGCGGCGACCGACTTCGATTTCGGCGAAGGGCGTGATGGCGGGAGAGATCTCGTAGCCGGTGCGCAAGGTCGCCGTATAGAGGGTGGAATCGCGGTCCTTCTGCGACAACACCATGCCGCCCGAAAGCTTGGCGTCGCCGTAGAAGTCATGCGAGACCGCGCCGGTCAGGGCGAAACGCAGCTTGCCGGCGTCCTTCTTGATGGCCAGGCTGCCGTCGACGGTCTGGCGGATGGGCTGCGAGGCGACGCCAGGAATCGCGTTGGGCGAGGAGGCCGATTCCGGCGCAATCTCGTAGCCGAGCTTGGCGATGGCGCGCAGTTCATTGTCGAGATCGACATTGAGCGTACCTTCGATGCGGCCGCGCCCCTCATTGATCTTTTGGCCCGAAATGGTGTTGCGGAAGTTGCCGTAGCCGTCGATGACAGCGGAATTCTCGCGCCAGTCGGAGGCGGCAGAGAAACGCAGCGCCGTTTCGGACAGCACCGCCGATTTGCCGCCAGAGCTGGAATCGGCATTCGACGTGACGGTAACGCCCTGCTCCAGCGTCGGCCGCAGCAGGAAAGAGCCGACCTTGATCCCGGTTGCCGCGTAGGGATCGTCCTCGGGCTTTTTCTTCTGGCCCTCGATGGCATCGGTGCGCTCGGCGCCAGGGTCGAGCTTCTGCCGGTCGACGCTGTCGACGGTGAGGGCGCGGCGGTTGGCCGTATCCTGGTCCGTATCGTCTGCCGCCGTGCCATCCGAAATCGTTCCGGTGGTGGTTGCGTCTGT
Source organism: Mesorhizobium sp. ArgA1 (assembly GCF_053714375.1). Lineage (NCBI taxonomy): Bacteria > Pseudomonadati > Pseudomonadota > Alphaproteobacteria > Hyphomicrobiales > Phyllobacteriaceae > Mesorhizobium > Mesorhizobium sp. ArgA1. The sequence goes on along the minus strand of NZ_JBSKBQ010000001.1, from coordinate 747,133 downwards.
TGCCTGGCCAGGTTTCTTCTTGTCCGCAGCCTTGGTTTTGTCCTTGGTTTTGTCCTTGGCTTTGTCCGCATCGGCGGCGCGTTGCTTTGCTGTCGACGGCCGGCGTGGCTGGACGGTTGGCGGCTGGTCGGCGAACGAATCGCCGGTGGTCGCCGGCGGGTCGAAAATGCTGTTTGCGCCGGCCTGTGACGGGTCGGTGTCATCGGGCAAGGCGCCATCGCTGGCCGGCACATAGGCGGTTGGCGTGTTTTCCGTGGGGGTGGTGTCGGCAGGCGCCGGCTTGACCTGCGTGTTGGCCTTGCTCAATTGCCTGGCCCGGCGCTGCTGATCGGACAGAATCGCCGATTCCGAAACCTCGCCGCGCAGCTCGGTTTCCTGGGCATGTAGCGCAGTTGGCCGCAGCAAAGCGAGCACGCTCGTCGCCAAAAGCAGAGCGCAAAAGGCTCCGCCCGTTCGACCTTTTTTCTTTTCAGGCTGGGCCCGCGACATCGTCACCACTGCTTGCGCGGCGCAAGCGCGCCATACTTACCGAACCGTAAACAGGGATGGTTAACGGAGGGTTGAAGGGTTGCCTGTCAGACCTGGCCGGACGGCAATTCTGTTGGACAGACGAACGGCAAAGCGCTAAGCGCATCAGCCATGCATGCGGGATCCCCAGAAAAGAAGCCTTTTGACAGTCAGGCTTCGATCGCCTCGGCGCTGAGAACGGTAGCCACGGAACAGGCCGGCGTGGCGGCATTGGCCGCGGCGCTGGAAAACGGACTGGCTGGGCCCTTCGCCCACGCAGTCGACATTATCTCGCGCATCGATGGCCGGGTCATCGTCACCGGTGTCGGCAAAAGCGGCCATATCGGCTCCAAAATCGCCGCCACGCTTGCCTCGACCGGTACGCCTGCCTTCTTCGTCCATCCTGCGGAGGCCAATCATGGCGACCTCGGCATGATCGCCAGGGATGATGCCATCATCGCCATGTCCTGGTCCGGCGAGAGCAAGGAATTGATGGGCATCGTAGCCTATTCCAGGCGCTTTTCGATCCCGCTGATTGCGATTACCTCCGGCGCCACCTCGGCGCTGGCGCGGGCGGCCGACGTGGTGCTGCTTCTGCCATCCGTGCCGGAAGCCTGCCCGCACGGCCTGGCGCCGACGACGTCGACGCTGCTGCAACTGGTGGTCGGCGATGCGCTGGCCATCGCGCTGCTCGAAGCGCGCGGTTTCACCCCCGACCATTTCCGCACTTTCCACCCCGGCGGCCAGCTCGGTGCCAATCTGACTCTCGTCTCCGAGATCATGCGGGTCGGCGACCAGATTCCCCTAGCGGTGCTGGGTACCAAGATGCCGGAAGCGGTCATGACGTTGTCGAACAAGAAAGTCGGCTGTGTCTGCGTCGTCGACGGCAAGGGCGAACTGGTCGGGATTATCACCGACGGCGATGTCGCGCGCAATTTGCATCGCAACCTTGCCGATATCGCCGTGGACGACATCATGACCCGCACACCGAAGACGGTCGATCCTCAGACTCTGGCGGGCACGGCGATCGCGCTTCTCAACGAATACAATATCGGTGCGCTGGTGGTGACCGAAAACAGGATGCCCGTGGGGGTGATTCACTTCCACGATTTGCTGCGCATCGGCGCGGCCTGAGGAAACTAGAAGCGAGTCGCGTTGGGTGACCTACGCGACGCGCTTCGATTTTCTACCAAAATGCGCTGCGTGCGCTTTCGGGTGATCAGACAGCCTCGACCGTCAGTTCCAGATCGGTGTCGGCCGAACTGACGACGCGTACCTGGGTGCCGGCCGGCAGGTCGGGACCGGAGACGCGCCACAGCGTGTCGCCGAGCTTTATGCGGCCGCGACCATCCTTGATCGGTTCGGCAAGGGTGGCCATCTTGCCGACCATCTGCGCGCCGCGCCGGTTGAGCAGCGGCTGGTCGCTCGGGGTGTTACGCCCGCCAACCAGCTTCTTGCCGGCAAAGGCCGAGACCAGCGACAGTGCCAGGAAGGCGAGGACCTGGACTTCCCAGGTCCAGAAGCTTGCGCCCCAGATGAGCAGCGAAATCAAGCCGATCACCAATGCGGCTATGCCGATCCACAGCATGAAGATGCCTGGCGCTATGACCTCCATCACCAGGAGGACGAAGCCCAGAACCATCCAGTTCCACGGACCAAGTTCGGAAATAATGCGGTCGAACATGGGAGTGTGCTCCTATGATCTCAGTTCGCTTGATCTCAATTCTCGCTTGGGCGAACCACCGGGGGGCGGGCAGCCTGCCGTGCGGCGCCGGCAGTGCCTTCGCTGCGAAACACCTCCTTGGCGATCTCGCTTATCCCGCCGAGCGTGCCGATCAGCGCCGAGGCTTCCATCGGCATCAGCACGACCTTGCTGTTGTTGGCGGTGCCGATCCTGCCCATCGCCTCGGTGTATTTCAGCGCCACGAAGTAGTTGAGCGCTTGCACGTCGCCCTTGGAGATCGCTTCCGACACAACCTGGGTGGCGCGCGCTTCGGCCTCGGCCGAGCGTTCGCGCGCCTCGGCGTCGCGGAAGGCGGCTTCCTTGCGGCCTTCGGCCTCGAGGATCTGCGACTGCTTGAGACCTTCGGCAGCAAGGATCTGAGCACGCTTGTTGCGTTCGGCCGTCATCTGCCGGCCCATGGATTCGATGAGGTTGGCCGGCGGATTGATATCCTTGATCTCGACGCGGGTAATCTTGATGCCCCACGGATGCGCCGCTTCGTCGACGACACGCAGCAGGCGCTCGTTGATGGCGTCGCGGTTGGACAGCAGTTCGTCGAGGTCCATCGAGCCCATGACGGTACGGATGTTGGTCATCGTCAGGTTGAGGATGGCGTTCTCGAGGCCGGCGACCTGATAGGCGGCCTGCGCAGCATTGAGGATCTGGTAGAAGGCGATGCCGTCGACACCCACTATGGCGTTGTCGCGGGTGATGATTTCCTGGCTCGGAACGTCGAGTACCTGCTCCATCATGTTCATCTTGGCGCCGATACGGTCGACGAACGGCACGATGAGGTTGAGGCCAGGGCTCAGTGTTTTGGTGTAACGGCCAAAACGCTCGACGGTATAATTATAGCCTTGCGGGATTGTCCTGATGCCCTTGATAAGAAGCACCAACACCAGAAAGGCAAGCGCACCAATCGCAATACCGAAACCGCTGAAGTCCATTTAAATCTCCCTCAGATGCCGGCCATGGCATTGATTCCATGCAACCGACTTCACCAAACACTTAGGTGTGTTTCAATAATGTTACAATCAGGTGATCGCTGATTATTAGTGCATAGACGACTGCAACAGTGGCGATCGATCGCCGCAACGTGGCGGCCTCAGACCCAGCCTGACAGCTCGCGCCGGGCCATCGCCTCGATCACCGCCATGCCTTCTGCACTGTCGTTGAGGCATGGGATGTGGGCGAATTTCTCGCCGCCGGCGTGGTGGAAGGTCTCGGCCGCCTCGCGGCCGATTTCGTCCAGCGTCTCGATGCAGTCGACCGAAAATCCCGGATTGACTATGGCGATCGATTTCACGCCATCCTTCGCCAGTTTCTCGACAGTCTTGTCGGTGTAGGGCTGCAGCCATTCCTGCGCGCCGAAGCGCGACTGGAAGGTGGTGATCAGCTTCCTTTCATCCCACCCCAGTCGCTCACGCAATAGCCGTGTCGTCTTCTGGCAGTGGCAGTGATAGGGATCGCCCTTCTCGAAATAGGGCCTCGGGATGCCGTGATAGGAGGTGATGACCACCTCCGGTTCGAAGTCGAGCGTTTCCAGATGCCGCTCGATCGAAAGGGCAAGCGCCTCGATGTAGACCGGCTCGTCATAGTAGGGCGGAACACTGCGCACGGCAGGCGCGCGGCGCATCTTCATCAGCGCGCGAAACAACTGGTCGTTGGCGGTAGCGGTGGTGGTCGCCGAATATTGCGGATAGAGCGGGAACGCCAGGATGCGGTCACAACCCTGCTCGACCAGCCTTTGCGCGACGCTCGCGGTCGACGGGTTGCCATAGCGCATCGCCCAGTCGACGACGACATCAGGCAGGTCGCGGAGCGCCTCCGCCAGCTTCTCGCTCTGGGCTCGGGTGTAGGTGCGCAGCGGCGACTCGTTCTTCTCCTGGTTCCAGATCCTGGCGTAATTGGCCCCGGACTTCTTCGGCCTCGTCGTGAGCACCAGGCCGTAAAGGATCGGGTACCAGATCGCTTTGTTGAGTTCGATGACGCGCGGATCGGACAGGAATTCACGGAGGTAGCGCCACATCGGCTTGAAATCGGTGCCGTCGGGCGTGCCGAGATTGACCAGCATGACGCCGATCTTGCCGGCCTTTACCGGCGGATGTTCAGCCGGCAGCGGGCCGAGCGCTTTCGCTGCTTTGGGATCAATCGTCATGGCGGTTCTCCGGACACGGCGTGAAACTAACGACGCCGCGCCGGGTTTCAATGCCACGTCTGGCCGCACCTGTCGGGAAAAGCAAACACCCGCCCGGCTGACCGGACGGGTGTTGCGGATTTCTACCGGCTCTAGTTGGCCGCCGGCGGAATGGTCAGGGTCGCGCCGACAGGCAGCCGGCGCGGCTCGTAGCTCTTGTTGGCCTCGGAGATCACCTTCCATTTGGCGCCGTCGCCATAGGCCTTCTTGGCCAGGTCCCAATAGGTATCGCCGGCGACGATGACGTGGCTGGCCTCGGCCGGCTTTGCCGGCTCAGGCGCTGCGGGGGCAGGAGCTGCCTCAGCCGGTTTGGCCGGTTCGGCGGGCGCCGGCGCCGCCGGGGCGATTTCCGCGGGGACAGTCGGAGGCGTGGTGGTGATGTCGCCGGAGCCTGCCGGCAATGCGGGCATCGCCGGCTCCGCCTCGGCCGGTTTTGCCGGCTCAGCTGGAGCAGGTGCCGGTTCAGCAGGTTTTGCCGGCTCGGCGGCCGGGGCAGCCGCCACGGTTGCCGCGACCTCGGTGATGCGGCCGTCGAGCTTCGGCGTATAGGGCCGATGCGCGGCGAGATAGTCGGCAACCACCTGTTCCAGGCCGGGACCGTAATCATAGGCGTTCTTGGCCTTCTCGGCGAAGACCTTGTAGCCGTCGCCGCCCTGGCGGACGTAATTGTTGGTGGCGACCAGATAGTCCTTGTCCGGGTTGATCGGCGCCCAGGCGCCGCCTTCCATCACCTGGACCGACTTGACGCGGCCGGCATTGGGCGCGACCGACTTGTCGAAAGAGTATTTGAGACCTGCCACCTGCGGGAAGCGGCCAGCGCCGTCCTCGACCTGGCTGACGCCGTTTTCCAGCCCGGCAACCAGATCCTTGCCGGAAATCTGGAAGGTCGCCAGCGTGTTCTGGAACGGCAGCACGGTCAGCACCTCGCCCATGGTCACGGTGCCCTTGTCGATAGAGGCACGCAAACCGCCGCCATTGGAGACGACGATCTCGACACCCTGTCCCTTGACGCGGTCGAGGATGGCCTCGGAAACGAGGTTGCCCATCGCACATTCCTTGGTGCGGCAATTCTCGCGGCTGCCGTCGATGGCCTCGGTGGTCTCGGCCACTTCCTTGTTCTTCAGCGCCTCGATCGGCGCGCCCAGCTCCTTGATGCGGGCAAGCACGGCGGGGTCGGGGGTGATCGACTTGTCGAGGAAGATCGGGTCGCCGCTGGCTTCCTTGACGACGCCATTGTCGTCGAACACGACCTTGAACTCACCGAGATATTTCGAATAGGAGGCCGCCTGCACCACCGGTACCTTGGAGCCGTCAGGGTTGTCGACCATTGTTGGGTAGGGGCCTTCCGCCTTCGGATCGGTGTTGGACAGAAGCGAATGGCTGTGGCCGCCGACCACCAGGTCGATGCCGGGGATCTTGGCAATGACATCGCGCTCGCGCCTGTAACCGATATGAGTGACGGCGATGATCTTGTTGACGCCTTGCGCCTTCAGCTTCTCGACCTCGGCGGTGATCGACTTGACGTCGTCGGCGATGGTGATGTTGGGGCCGGGCGAGGCGAGTTCCGGCGTGTCGTTGGTCACGGCGCCAACGATGCCGATCTTCTGGCCGCCGACCTCAAGCACGATCGACGGCTTGATCTTGCCCGCGGCACCGGACTTGTCGTTGGCCACGACATTGGCGCTGACGATCGGGAATTTGGCCTTGTCGAGGTAAGGCACCAGGGCGCTCTCGCCATCGTCAAATTCGTGGTTGCCGAGCGTTACCGCGTCGGGTTTGATCTGATTGAGAAATTCCTCCTCCGCAGCACCCTTGTAGGTGATGTAGAACAGCGATCCCTGGAAGCTGTCGCCGGCATTGAGCAGCAGCACGTTCTGGCCTTCGAGCTTCTTGCGCTCCTGCGCGATGGCGCTGACCAGCCGGCCGGCACCGCCAATGCACTCACCCTTGGTCTCCTCCTCGGCCGAGCAGGTCGACTCGTATTTGTTGTTGCCTTCGATGCGGCTGTGCCAATCGTTGAAATGCAGGATGTTCAACGTGTAGTCGGCAAAGGATGGCACGGCCGACAGGCCGAGCGTCGATGCAGAGAGGGCGGCAATGGCGGCGAGCTTCTTCATCTTCGTCTCCTGGATGGAACCTGATCAAAGCGTTTAACGCTCTTGCTAGACTGCAGGATAACAGCCAGCTTTTGGTCATGTTCCCATCGCGGTTATGGCGATGCAAGAAGAATCAGGGCGGGCGAAATCGGCATCGGTTTGCCGGCATAAAAAAAGGCGGCGGCATCGCGCCGCCGCCTTTTCGCAAGGCCGTATGAGATAAGCTCAGCTGCGCCTGGTCAGCACGAAGTTCTGGCCAGCGGAGCTGGTGCAATTCAGCTGGTTGATCGACACCAGCAGGCAGTTGAAAGCGATCGGCTGCTGCCGGATCAGCGAAGTGCCGTTGATCTCGACAGAGGTGGCGCCGGTCTTGGTGTAGCTGCCATCGGCGAACTTCTCGCCGGTCTCTGCCGAAACAGTGGTGAAGACGCCGCCGCTCAATGTCGAGACCGCCTTGCCTTCGGCGTTCAGCCAGGACCCTTCGACGCCTCGCGGCTGCGATGACATCGGTGGCCCGTCGGAACCGCCGGTGGTGCAGGCGGCAAGCATCGTCGCAAGTGCGCCCGCCGCGCCCGCCGAAAGAATTTTGCGCGCAATCGTCATATCAAATCCTCTCCCTGGCGCATCGACCCCAACCGCAATGGAAGGCACGATGTGCGTGGCCTCAAGTTTCCAGAGCCTTCCCACGTGCGCCCAAATGGGCGCACACTGCTCTCGTCCGCATCCCTTCAATCGCCCGATTTCCGGGCGATTGCAAGGCAGTGAGGCAGGGTTACAGATCCGCTATCGGACGAGGATGTTGCGGAATTGCCACGGGTCGTTTCTGTCGAGGTCCTCGGGGAATAGACCCGGGCGATTATCCAGCGGCGTCCAGTCGGTGTAGTAACCCTTGACCGGTCCGAGATACTGCGACTGCACTTCCAGGCAGCGTTTGTAGTCCATCTCGTCGGCCTCGACGATACCGGCCTCCGGGTTTTCCAGCGCCCAGACCATGCCGGCGAGCACGGCCGACGTGACCTGCATGCCGGTGGCGTTCTGGTAGGGCGCCAGCTTGCGGGCTTCCGCCAGCGACAGCTGAGAACCGTACCAGTAGGCGTTCTTGCCGTGGCCGTAGAGCAGCACGCCGAGTTCGTCGACGCCGTCGACCAGCTCGTTCTCGTCAAGCACGTGATGCACGGGCTGTGCCTTGCCCGCGGCGCCGAACATTTCGTGCAACGACAGCACGGCGTCGTTGCAGGGGTGATAGGCATAGTGGCAGGTCGGGCGGTAATGGACCTTGCCCTTCTTGCCGCGCACGGTGAAGAAATCGGCGATCGAAATCGCCTCGTTGTGCGTCACCAGGAAACCGTATTGCGCGCCCGGCGTCGGGCACCATGAACGCACGCGGGTGTTGGCGCCAGGCTGTTCCAGGTAAATCGCGGCCTTGGAGCCATCCTTGTGCTTCTTGCCGTTCTTCGGCATCCATTTCTCATGCGTGCCCCAGCCGAGCTCGGCCGGCTGCAGCCCTTCCGAAATGAAGCCCTCGACCGACCAGGTGTTCCAGAACACGTTCATCGGCTTCGGCTTCTTGGTGCGCTGGGTGTCGCGCTCGGCGATGTGGATGCCCTTGACCCCGGCCTTTTTCATCAGCTTGGCCCAGCCTTCACGGTCGTCCTGCGCCGGTTCGGAAAATTCGAGGCCGAGGTCACCGGCGAGGTTCAGCAACGCCTGCTTGACGAACCAAGAGACCATGCCCGGATTGGCGCCGCAGGTCGAAACCGCCGTCGCACCGCCGGGCTTGTCGTGCTTTTCCTTGATCATGGCTTCGCGCAGCGCGTAGTTGGTGCGGCTGGCATTGTCGGCCTTGGTGTCGAAATAGAAGCCGAGCCACGGCTCGACGACGGTGTCGATGTAAAGCACGCCGAGCTTGCGGCAGAGCCGCATCAGGTCGACCGAGCCGGTATCGACCGACAGATTGACGCAAAAGCCCTGGCCGCCGCCATTGGTCAGAAGCGGGGTCAAAAGCTTCTTGTAGTTCTTCTCGGTCACGTGCTCCTGGATGAAGGCGATGCCGCGCTCGTCGAGCAGCTTGCGATCGGTATCGAGCGGGTCGACGACCGTCATGCGCGACTTGTCGAACTTGAAATGGCGCTCGATCAGAGGCAGCGTTCCCCGTCCGATCGAACCGAAGCCGATCATCACGACAGGGCCGGTGATTTCACCGTAAACGGGCCAGTTTTCATTCGCCATTTTATTGAGCACTCCTTCAAAAAACCCAGGAAACTGGGGCAAAACACGCGCAAAACCGGGCGTTTTTGCCCGGTGACCATGCGCTACATCACAGATCATTGTCACAAACCAGCGAAAAGCGCCAACCCGCTTCTAGCCCTCAGTGGCCATGTGGTTAAGGACGCCGATCAGCCGGTCGCGGTCGGCGGTCATGCCCTTGTAGTTGAGCTGAGCCTCATCCAGCGCTAGCAATTGCGCGGCGAAAGAGCCGGCAAGCGTTGCCCGGTCCGGGTGCCGCGCCAGCACCTTAAGCGGGTCGAGATGGATGCGGATGGTGAACAGGATGTCGCGCGAAACCGGCAGTTTGCGCAGCGTCTGGCGCTCGACGCGGATGAAGGCATGGGCGTTGACGTCGCCGTCTGGAAACCGCGAAGGCCGGTTGGTGGCGCGGTCGATGCGCTCCACATTGGACAGCGGATGATAGAGCGCGCCGCCGGCCTGGATCGACCAGTTGAAGCGCTCGACGGCCTGACCCTGCAGGCCATCGAACATGCGGTTGATGAGCTCGGCCGGCCTGGTGCCGGGTCCGAAACCCGGCACCGGTGCGTGGATCTGCTGCAGCGGCCGCCCGAATTTTTCGAGCAGCGACCAGGATGACGGGAAGCACAGTGAGCCGGCGGCGAGCCGCCAGCCGCTGTCTTCGCGGCGCATCAGGATCAGGTCTTCCTGGACGAGCAGCGAGGCTGCGACCAGCGGGGCATCGGGGAAGGTGGCGTCAGAATAGGCTTTGGCGCCAATGACCTCAACCCCGGCACTGGTGCGCCGGTAGATCTCGGGAAATGTCACCAGCAGATGCGTTTCGAGCAGGTCGCGCACTTCGCGCTGGGCGTCGCGCGTACCGTCCTCCTCGACAAACACATTGTCGGGAATTTCGGCATAGAGCCGCCGCTTCTCGGCGAGATGATCGACAAGATGCTCATCGACCTCGATCCATTTGTCGAGCTCGAGCGGCTTCAGCCCGATGGTGAAGAGCTTTGAGGAGCCGTCATAAGGCGTGTGAGTGGGCTGACGAGAATTCATGCTTTGCTAGAAAGTGTCCAATGCCGGCGGTCATTCTCGCAGCCGCTTCGTATCAGGCCAATGTTGCCGGGATCAAGCCGCGCAGGGAATTGCCGACGAACAGCGTCTTGGCGGATTTCAAATCATCAAAGCTGTAGATCGCTTCCTGGGCACGGCCTTCGTCCAGCAGCTCGGCGCGCAATACGCCAGGCAGCAGGCCGCAGTCGAGCCGGGGTGTCATCAGCACGCCATTGCCGAAATCAGCGAAGATGTTGGTGATGGTGCCTTCGCAGATTTCGCCGCGCTCATTGGCCAAAAGCACCTCGTCGGCGCGAGTAGGGAGGTATTCGGCACGGGCATGGGTGTAGACCTGCCGCCGGCTGGTCTTGTGGCGCAGCAGCGTATCGCTGGACGACAGTCGAACCCGCGCCAGCTGCAGCCGCCAGACCTTGTCGGCGGCGAGTGGCTCGTAGAGCTGAGCCGAGGCGGTCGTCTCGCCATTGCGCTGCAGGACAAAACGGGTGCGCAATGCCGTGTGCTGGCGGCCCACGGTGTTCGCCAGCACATCGCCAATCCGTTGCGGATCGCAGGCAAAGCCCAGTTCTTCCGCCGAGCCGTAAAGGCGCGCGAGGTGACGGTCGAAGCGCAGGAAGCCTTGACCCGGCTCCCAGCGCATGGTCTCGATCAGCTCGAAGTCGGCGGTGTTCCCGTCGCGAAGCGCGCCTTCAACAGACACTCTTGATACTCCTCCTCGGCCGTCGAATCGAAGACGACGCCGCCGCCGACATTGTAGACGGCCTCGCCGCTGGAAAAGAGCGAGATGGTGCGGATCGCTACCGAAAAGCGCATCGTGCCGCCGGGCGCGACCCAGCCGATGGCGCCACAATAGACGTCACGCGGCGTGGCTTCCAGATCGTGCAGGATTTCCATGGCACGGATCTTTGGCGCACCTGTGATCGAGCCGCAGGGAAACAGGGCGGCGAAGATCTGGCGGATGCCGAGATCAGGCAACAGCTTTGCCCTGACGCGGCTCACCATCTGGTGGACGGTCGGGTAGCTCTCGATGCGGAACAGTTCCGGGACCTCCAGCGAGCCGACCTCGCTGATCAGCGAAATGTCGTTGCGCAGGAGGTCGACGATCATCCGGTTCTCGGCCTGGTTCTTTTCGTCATTGCGCAAAAACATCTTCAGCCGGGCGTCCTCGGCCTTGGTCGCGCCACGCGGTGCGGTGCCCTTCATCGGATGGGTTTCGATCATGCCTTCGGTGTCGATCTCGAAGAACAGTTCGGGCGAGCGCGACAGAACGATGGGATCACCAAGCGAAATCAGCGCGCCGTATTTCACCGGCTGGCGCCCGGTCAGCGCATCGAAAGCGGCGAGGGGATCGCCAGACCACTGCGCATGGACCGGAAAGGTCAGGTTGCCCTGATAGCAATCGCCCTTGCGGATGTGGTCGTGAAGGCGCGCGAAGCGTTTGGCGTAGTCCCGCTCCGACCAGACGGCCCTGGCGTCGAAGATCGGGCCGTTGCTGGCCGGCGCATTGTTGTGTGGCACCGCCTGTTCAACCGGGCGGTCGAACACGCCGAGGCAGACCAGCGGCGCGCGCCGGCCCTCGGGCAGCAGCGGCACCAGTTTCGGCTCGAGCAGGTAGCCGGCTTCGTAGGAGAAATAGCCGGCCAGCCATTTGCCGGCGTCTGATGCCGCCTGCGCCGCCGCCAGTGCCGGCAGGAAATCCTTGGCATCGTGGGCGACGATGATGTCGGCCGGGCGGTCGAAGACCAGCTGACGGCCGCTTTCGTCGTTGCGGAAGATGGCAGAGGGCAGGGGCATGGGGCTCGATGCTGCGGTCGATGACGCCAGAACCGCTCTATATGGGGGGCGGGCGCCGTGCAATCGAGGGAGCGGCGTCGCAGGGCGCAAAGACGGTGGCGCCTGCGAAAACAAAACCGGCGCCCCGAGGGGCGCCGCCCTGTCGGCCCTATTGCCGTTGATCAGATCAGGTGTTGTTGGCGGTCCCGGCGGTCGGGAACTGGCGCGCGAATTCCGTCTCGTCGCCGGCGGCAAGCAGCTTGGCCTGCTCGATCCACTTTTCGCGCGCGATGCGGCCGTCGAAATTCAGCGTGTCCTCGACGCGCTTGACGTCGGCCGCCGTCCAGGCGGCGATCTGGGCGTAGGTCGTGACACCAAGGCCCTTGAGCAGTTTGTCGTTGACCGGGCCGATGCCGATCAGCCGGCGCAGATTGTCGGCCTTCCCAGCTGCCGGGGTGGCCTTCTTGGGGGCTGCGGCGGGCTTTGAAGCGGCAGGCTTCGGAGCGGCGCTCGCCTTGGCAGCCGCGGGTTTGCTGGCAGCCGGTTTGGCGGCCGCGGATTTGGCCGCAGCTGGCTTGGTGGCAGGTTTGGCCGCGGCAGGTTTAGCGGGCGCGGCCGGCTTCGCGGCCGGGGCGGACTTGGCCGTTGCCGGTGTCGACAACATCGCAGCCGGCGCCGCGCTGGAAGGCTTGGCCGATGGAGTAGACGTTTCACGCAGCCGGCGCTCGAGATCGGCGCGGGTCTTGCCGCAGGCATCGAGTTCGCCGGTCAGGCGATCGGCATCGGCGCGCAGCCTGTCGCGCTCGCTGCGGGTGCGGTCGAGGTCGCCGCGCAGGCTGTCAAGCTCACCGCGCAGCCGGCCCCAGATAAACCAGCCAACCAACAAACCTACAAGGAACGCCAGGACAATGTAGAAGAAGGTCATGGTCTCTCTCCAGTCGGATCCGTCCGCCGCCGCCTAAAGTCATGACCTTGGCGGATCGGATCATCCAATGATGGTTCGGCGGTTCAGGGAACAGCCGGTCTATCCGACTGCCGGCGTTCGGCTTCCCGCCCATTGCCAACCGTCGCTGTCGCATCCGCCAGACCGCTGCCAAGGGCCGGGATGCTGTCCGGCCTGAGCCGCGCGCCCGGCTGAGCTTCAATCGGAAAGGCTATCATACGGATTCCGGAAAGCTAACGGAAAATTTCGCCGGAGAGTTCTTCAAGAACAGATATTTAGAACAAGAACAGAGCTGCCGTCACATGCATTCCGGCTAAACTGTTCTGCGATTTCGCAAAGTCGAGACCGCCGCCGAACCTTTCGCTCCGCGCTACTGGTCCAACGGCTCCGTAGCATCAACTGTCGAGCGCTTCCAACTCGTCGATCAGGCCGCCGATCACGCCAAGGCCGATCTGCCAGAAGGCGGGGTCGGTGGCATCGAGGCCGAAGGGAGCGAGGAGCTCGGAGTGATGCTTGGTGCCGCCGGCACGCAGCATCTCGAAATACTTGTCTTGAAAGCCGTGCTCGGCATTCTGGTAGACCGCGTAGAGCGAGTTCACCAGGCAGTCGCCGAAAGCATAGGCGTAGACGTAAAAGGGCGAGTGAATGAAGTGCGGGATGTAGGTCCAGAAGACCTCGTAACCCTCGCGCAGCTTGATCGCCGGCCCCAGGCTTTCGGCCTGTACCTCGAGCCAGAACTGGCCGAGCTTGTCGGAGGTCAGTTCGCCGTTCTTGCGCTCGGCATGCACCTTGCGCTCGAACTCGTAAAAAGCGATCTGGCGCACGACCGTGTTGATCATGTCCTCGACCTTCTGGGCGAGCATGGCCTTGCGTTCGCGCTTGTCGGTGGTCTGGTCCAGCAGCGAACGGAAGGTCAGCATCTCGCCGAAGACCGAGGCCGTCTCGGCCAGCGTCAACGGCGTCGAGGCCATCAGCGCGCCCTGGCCGCCGGCCAGCACCTGGTGCACGCCGTGGCCGAGCTCATGCGCCAGCGTCATCACATCGCGCGGCTTGCCCATGTAGTTGAGCAGCACATAAGGGTGCGCCGAAGGCACGGTCGGATGGGCGAAGGCGCCGGGCGACTTGCCGGGCCGCACCGGCGCGTCGATCCAGTTGCGATCGAAGAAAACACGAGCGATCTCCGCCATATCAGGGGAAAAGCGCTGATAGGCCGACAGCACCGTGTGCCTGGCGTCGTCCCAGCGGATCACCGCCTGCGGGGTCTCGGGCAAGGGTGCGTTGCGGTCCCAGTGGTTCATCGCATCCATGCCGAGCCAGCGCGCCTTCATCGCATAGTAGCGGTGCGACAGGCGCGGATAGGCCTCGCGTACGGCCGACGCCAGCGCATCGACCACGCTGCGCTCGACGCGGTTGGCGAGATGGCGTGAATCGGCGATGTCCTCGAAGCCGCGCCAGCGGTCGGAAATCTCCTTGTCCTTGGCCAGCGTATTGGTGATCAGGGTGAAGGTGCGCAGGCTTTTGCGGAAGGTGGTGGCCAGCGCCTCGGCGGCACGGCGGCGGACCTCGCCATCGGCGTCCTGCAGGCGGTTCAGCGCCGGCTCCAGCGTCAGCTCCTCGCCGTCTATGTCGAAGCGCAGATCGGTCATCGTCTCGTCGAACAGCCGGTTCCAGGCGCCGCGCCCGGTGATCGACTTTTCATGGAAAAGCTGCTCGACCCGGTCCTCGAGCTGGTATGGCTTGTCCATGCGCAGATCGAGCACCCAGGGCCGGTAGTGGGCAAAGCTGGCATCGGCGGCGAGGGCTGCTTCGAGCGCCTTGTCGTCGATCAGGTTCAGTTCCAGCGCGAAGAACAGAAGATGCGCGCTGGCGTCGGTCATCTTCTCCTGGATGTCGCCATAGAGCTTGGCGCGCTGCGGATCGGCGGTGTTGCCGGCATAGACCAGACCGGCATAGGAGACGATGCGGCCGATCAGTTCCTCCAGCGCCTCATAGGCTGCCAGTGCCTCACCCAGCTTGCCGGCGCTGCCGCGCCCAGCCTCCGCGGCCAGCGTGCCCTTCCAGCGGTTCTCGAAGGCGACGGCGTCGGCGGCCGCCTTGGCGATGTCGCGCTTCAGTTCAGGCGCCTCCATGCCGGAATAGAGATCGGCGAGGTTCCATTCCGGCAGGTCGCCGAGCTCCGCCGCGCCCTGACCGGACGCTGCCGCCGCAAGCTGCCGACCGAGAATCCTGCGCATCAACAATTACCTTCTGGGATCAAGGGGAAGGATAAGCCGATCAAATCCTAAGGAATTCATTCACCGGGTTTTTTGAAACCTTGTTTAGAACCCTGTGCCAGGATGATCCATGGGAATTTCCCGGGCGGACAACTCAAATCAGTCATGACAGGTTCCATTCTCATAGTCGATGACGATCCCGTGCAGCGCAGGTTGCTCGAGGTGGCGGTGACGAAATTCGGCCACAGCGCCATCGTCGCGGATGGCGGCGAGGCCGGCCTGGCGGCCCTCGACGGACCCAATGCGCGGGATGTGTCGGCGGTCATCCTCGACCTTGGCATGCCCGGCCTTGACGGCATTGGCGTGCTGAAGGCGATGCGCGAGCGCGGCATCACCGTTCCCGTCATCGTGCAGACCGCGCAGGGCGGCATCGAGACGGTGGTTTCGGCCATGCGCCATGGCGCTTTCGATTTCGTCGTCAAGCCGGCATCTCCCGACCGGCTGCAGACCGCGATCGGCAACGCGCTCAAGGTCGAGGCGGTCGAGGATGAGGTCAAGCGCACGTCGCGGCGGCGCGGCGGCCACCTGACCTTCAAGGACATGATCACGCACAGTCCTGCGATGGACCGGGTTATCCGCCTTGGCCAGAAGGCGGCGGCCTCCAACATCCCGATCCTGATCGAGGGCGAATCGGGCGTCGGCAAGGAACTTGTGGCGCGCGCCATCCAGGGCACCGGTGATCGTCGTTCAAAACCCTTCGTCACCGTCAATTGCGGCGCCATTCCCGACAATCTGGTCGAATCGATCCTGTTCGGCCACGAGAAGGGCTCATTCACCGGCGCCACCGACAAACACACCGGCAAGTTCGTCGAGGCGCATTCGGGCACGCTGTTCCTGGATGAAATCGGCGACCTGCCGCTCGACGTTCAGGTGAAGCTTTTGCGCGCCGTACAGGACGGCGAGGTCGATCCGGTTGGCGGCCGTGCCACGGTGAGGGTCGATATCAGGCTGATCTCGGCCACGCACCGCAACCTTCTGCAACAGGTCAAGGACGGCAAGTTCCGTGAGGATCTGTTCTACAGGCTCAACGTCTACCCGATCGTCGTGCCGCCGCTGCGCGACCGGCGCGACGACATCCCCTATCTGGTCAAACATTTCATGGACAAGGTGGCGCCGGCGGGCAATCGCCTGCACGGCATTTCGGACGCCGCACTGGCCATGCTGCAGGCTTATGACTGGCCGGGAAACATCAGGCAGCTGGAAAACGCCGTGTTCCGGGCTTCGGTGCTTGCGGAAGGCGATGTGCTGACGCTGGACGAATTCCCGCAAATCCGGGCGCAGGTCGATGGCACAATCAACCTCGATGCCGATGTGTCCCTGTCAGACCCCGGCATTGCGTGGAACGAATCGCAAGGCGATAGCGCGCAGACACATGACGTCGGACCTGTCGCTGCCGAGCTAGACCCTCCCGCCAGGTTGCTGCCGCGTTTCGGCACGCTGAGGGCGCTGGACGAGCGCGGCAATGTGCGCGCGCTGGCCGATGTCGAGCTCGAAATGATCAAGCTGGCCATCGACCACTATAACGGCCAGATGAGCGAGGTTGCCCGGCGTCTCGGCATCGGCCGCTCGACGCTCTACCGCAAGCTCAAGGAATACGGCATCGACCCGGAAACCGGCCGCCTCGACCGCCTTGCCTCCTGAAAACAGAATTCCACAGCTTGTCGGCGCAAGGCCGGGACCAGCTTGCCGGGCAATATTCCGCACTGCATAAGGAGTTGGGGCAGGAATATGGCTGGTGCGGAGAGCCCTGTTCACGCATTAAGGCCAATGGTAACAGATCGTGTAGCGGTAAAAGGCTGAATCTTGATCTAAACCAGCAGTTTACCAAGAAATCCTGTGTATTATTTTTGACGGGATATCGCCACGGTGTTACCGCATTTCGGCTTCAATAAGCGATGATTAACCATTAGGATCGATATTCGGATGTGAGAACCACGCATCCGTTTGGACAAATCCGGGGACAAACGGCAGCCTGCAAGGCCTTTTGATTTGAACAAAGTCGAACGACACAGAAACGGGCGGCACTATCACATTGGCGTCTGGCCGAGATGGCTGGCAGCGGTGATTGTTGCGTTCGGTTTCCTTGCCGCAACTGCTGCCGGCGCCAGCGCTGAAACGCGCTCGCTCAAGCTCTATCACCTGCACACGCACGAAAAAGCCGAGATCGTCTACAAGCGCAATGGCCGCTACGATCCGGAAGGCCTCAGGAAGATCAACATCATTCTGCGCGACTGGCGTCGCAACGAACCGACGAAGATGGATCCGCGCTTGCTCGACCTGGTGTGGGAAGCCTACCGGCAGGCCGGCGCCACCGACTACATCCAGGTCGTCTGCGGCTATCGCTCGCCGGCGACCAACTCGATGCTGCGCAGCCGCAGCCGAGGCGTCGCCAAGGAAAGCCAGCATATGCTGGGCAAGGCGATGGACTTCTACATTCCGGGCGTGCCGCTGAAGAAGCTTCGCAACATCGGCCTCAAGATGCAGGGCGGCGGCGTCGGCTATTATCCGTCGTCCGGTTCGCCCTTCGTCCACATGGATGTCGGCAATGTGCGCCATTGGCCCGGCATCAGCCGCCAGGAACTGGTCAGCCTGTTTCCAAATGGCAAGACGCTGCATGTGCCCAGCGACGGCAAGCCGCTGCCGGGCTATGAGCAGGCGATGGCAGCCTACAAGGCGCGCAAGGGCGCCGGTTCCCCGGCCATCATGATGGCCAGCGCTGGCGGCAGCACCAAGAAATCCGGTGGCTTCCTGTCCGCTTTCTTTGGCGGTGGCGGCGAAGACGAAGCCGACGACAGCGCCGATGTCGCGACCGCCGCGCCGTCGCCGAGAAGCGTGAAGCCGGTCCTGGCTGCCAGGAGCAACAACAACAACAACGACAGCAACCTGCCCGGCATCGCGATCGTTTCGCCGCAGAATGCCAAGCGCGCCAATATTCCGCAGCTTGCCGACGACAGCGCGGACGATTCGGAGCCGCAGCAGGATACGCCGGAGACGATCATCGCGGCGCTGCCGGCGAAGGAAGTTCCGCTGCCCGATTTTGCACCGCGGCCGAAAGCCGATGTCGGTGCGCAGCAGCCTGAGACGGTGCCGTTCGGCATGGCAGATGCCACCACCGAACAGACGGTGGTAACAGCGCAGGCGCCGGCCAATGTGCCGTTCGGCATGGCCGATGTGAGCAGCGCCGACCAGGGAGCTGCCGCTCCGGTGCAGGTTGCGGTCAACGTCCCGTTGCCGACCTGGCGTCCCGACCGCTCTACGCCGCCGGCTGAGCTTGCGCCGCAGGACAAGAGCGTGCTGCTGGCGCTGGCCGATTCGGCTGCCCACAAGCAGACTGCAACCGACGCCTTCTCGGTGCTGCCGTCGCAGCGTCCGGATGAGGTCAAGGCCGTTCTCGAACAGGCCAGCGCCACCGATGCCGCCGGTGTTACCGACGACTATCAGGTTGCCTCGCTCGAGCCGCGCTCGGCGTTCAACGACCCGTCAGGTGTCGATGCCGCATCGCCGCGTGGTGCCATTGCCGCCCGCCCGGCCGGTTCCGATCCGGCTTCGGCGATTGGCGCCGGTGTAAAGACGACGCGCAAGGAAGCGAGAGCCTCGGCCCGCGACCTGAAGCCAGGGCCGAAGGCCGTGGTTGTCGCGGCCGAACCGCAGGCGGCGCGCTGGGCGCTGAGCAGCGGCGACAATATCGCCACCGTTTCCAGCCCGACGACTGCGCCGCGCTACGCCTACAACATCGTGCATACGCCGCCGAGCGAGGTCTATACCGCAGGCTTCCAGGCGGACAACCAGATGGCCGGCGCCAACCGCTTCACCGGCAATGCCGTAAAATTCCTTTCGGTCGCCCGCTTCCAGACAAAGTAAGGGCCTCGACCGGACAGACATCGAAGCCGCGCGGGCTACCTGCGCGGCTTTTGCTTTTCAGGGCCGCCGACTTAATCGATACATCCTTGGGACTGGCTTCCAGTGTCCCGGAATGCTAACCACCAGCGTGCATTCCCGCTTCGTCTAATGGTAGGACAGCGCCCTTTGAAGGCGTGAATCGTGGTTCGAGCCCATGAGCGGGAACCAACAATTTCAATAGCTTGTAAGTTTCAACGCCGATTTCATCGAATATCCGTCGAATAAACGGCTGCGAATATCGGCGAACGAAAAGGCCCGGAAGCTGACGCCTGCCGCATATGAACGAGTCCGGGTAAACACCTAAGGCCTGCGTGAGATAACGAATGTTGGACTTTGATGAATTGGTAGCTCGCGGGGAATCGCTGCTCTGGGATGCAATTGAGGCCCAGATGCAGGAAGGCCTGACCCTTGACTTCAAGGCGCCCGCCATTGGCAAACAGGGCGCGGCCTTCAACGATCGGGGGCAACTAACCAAGGAAGGGCGCACAGCGCTTGCAAAGTCACTGTCAGCGTTCAGTAACTCAGCAGGCGGGGTGCTGGTTATCGGCGTTGATTGTCGCAGAAATGATGAGGGTGTCGACTGCGCCACATCCTTGGAGCCGATACCCAGTTGGAAGATCGCCGTGTCGGCAGTGAGCGCGGCGGTCGGCGATCTACTGCAACCAAAAAATGACGGCATTCGCGTCGCGGGGTTCGCTTCGCGCGAAGACAAAAAGGCTGGTTATGTGGTGGTCAGTATTCCCCGTTCGGAACGCCGACCGCACCGAAGTGAGGCGGCGGACCAGAAACAGTATTTCAAGCGTTCCGGAAGCTCTTCATACGCAATGGAGCATGTTGATATAGAGGACGCCTTCAAGCGCGCATCGGTCCCCGAACTTGAAGTTAAACCGAGATGGCGACGCATTTCATGGTCGGGGGCGAATGCGCAATTCCATTTGGAATTCTGGCTGGATAATGTTGGGGAAGCCACGGCCTTCTTTCCATCACTGGAGTTGCAGATGCGGGCAACCTGCTACCCAACTTGGCCGAACAATGTCTTGGGAGTTCACCGAGAACGGATGCCAGCGGGGCAGATGTCCTATGGAAACTCGGAATTTGTAATTCACCCGGGACAGACCCGCCTTATTGAAAAGGTTGAGATTCATTTTGTGTTTGATGACGCAAAGCAGGTTCCCGAATTCATTGGAGGCCTCGCCGTCAATAACTCGTCCCTCCGTTTTCGATACGCGGTCTTTGCAAAGGATATGAGAAAAAGGGTCGGCGAAATCATGTTTGGTCCCGAGGAATTCAGTCAAGTCCGTTGGGATAGCGCGTAAACAAAAGGCCCGGAAGCCGAAGCCGCCGGGCCTAATCCCGCCAATTGGCGGATTTGATTTTAGTTCACTTGCGAATGCGTCTGGCCGGTCATACGGCGCGCCTCTTGCTGCCCAAACGTTTCTGTTGCCATGGCCTTCATCGTTTCACCCGTTACGATGAACTTGGCCACGCAAATCTTCTCCTGTGAGCCGTCATAGCCGCGCTGGCTGGCGTAATAGGATATTCGAAAGAGATTCGCCGAAATCTCCTCTACCCGCCCGACACCTTGAACAAACGTGTCCATGATGACGGCAGGCTCCAACATCTCACAGGGCATAGCTCTCTCCCTCTTCCAGATCGACACCGGCGGCCGTCATCACCGCAAGGGCGCGGGTGCCGGGCGTAGGCATCGTGTCCCAGGTGAGCCCGCTCTCTGAGAGCGGGAAATGGAAACTCTGGGAGTGTGTGTTGCAAGGGACATACTGCATCATTTTGTGTGGGTTGAGGCCGGGATGTATCTCGCGCATGAGTGCCGGCCGCTCGAAATGCAGCCATTGCGAATAGGCGTAGAGCAGGCGGTCCTGTGGTATCTGCGGCACCGGAACGGCGGATGCTTGCGTTGCCGCTACAGCGCCTCCTATGGCCGGAATAGAGGCAATGGCGCCGAGCGCGGCGCGTCTGGTCAAAGTCGTCATGTCTTCCTCTCCAATTGTTGAGGAAGTCGGGCAATGCCTAGCGATATAGGTGAGCGAAATGATAAACGTGAGTCGGTCACTGCGAGGCCCTGCAAGGCTTCCGGTGGCAAGTGCCGGTCGACAGTTAGCGCTGCCGACCGGTGCGCCTACGATGTTCCCATTTATTGAATCGGTCAACGTCTGATGGCTAAGACCTACAACATGAGCGTAGAGACGGGCGTCTTCTCAGTCACGGCTTCTGACACCCTGTCCATTGGTCTGGTCGAAGAAGCCATTGCCGCCGGCGTCGGCCTGACCGTCCGCAGCCTAATCATCCCCGAGAGGAAGACGACAGACGGCGTGCTCCTGCGCTCAACATCACTGGTGTGGGACGAGATCGTTGATGAACTTGGTGCCAATTGGGAACGCGCCTATTCCCTAGGTGCCCGACGATGGGAAGAGCTGATCGCAGGCGCCTTCACGAAGGACGGCTACGAAGTGACCTTGACGCCGTCCAGCAAAGACCATGGACGCGACCTGATTGCGGTCAAGCGAGGAGTTGGCACGGTAAAGATCATCGGATCCGTGAAGGCTTACAAAAGGGATCTCAAAGTCGAATACGATGCAATCCGAGCCTTAGCCTTCGTCATGCTCAACGAGAGCGGATCGAAGGGCGTTGTGCTGACAACTTCCGACTTCCCGCCCTTGGTCTACGAAGACCCATATCTGAAAAAGTACCTTCGTAAGACGCTGGAGCTTGTTAATGGCAACCAACTCCAGGCGTGGCTAAAAAAGGTGCGCGGCAATTCATAACGGGGGGTCTGGTCGGCAAATTTGCCGGTTAAGCCGCCTACCGCTCCGGTCCCGTCACGCTAGTTTCCGCGAAATCCGCAGTTTTTGGCCACGGTCCATTTCTTGCAAACTCGCGAGATTTGGGCCTTTCGTTTTGCGTACCGAGAACCGCCTGTCCAAGACCGTGAAAGCGCCGCCTCCTAGAGGCCTGCGAGTCCTTGTGCCAGCTCTGCGATGGTGATTTGGTGCTCCCCTCAATGAGGGTAGGGATCGATGGCATCGATTGTGGGTGTTGTGACAACGTTGGTTGACAGCGTCAGCGGCTATCGCATGGGATCCCAACTGCTCGGCTTACATCGATGCCCTCAATGTTCGATCGCCGCGCCAACGCTGGCGCGCGTCTGGGGTAGCGAAGGCGCCACAATACGCAGAGATGGAGGGGCGCCGCGTCACTGGGCTGCCTACATCTGCATCTCTTGCGGTTCATTGGTGTCTGCTGCCGGCGTTCATGACGGTGGCGCTAAGTTCATTGTCTTTCAGCTTTTCCCGGACGCGAAACAGGCTCATGAAGACATTCCGCCAGTTGCTCGGCAATTTCTTCAGCAGGCATATGACACTTTACACGCGCCGGACGCCGCCGCTGTCATGGCTGGCAGTGCAGTCGACGCCATGCTGAAGGAAAAGGGCCTGGCGAAAGGAAGTCTCTACGACAGGATCGATGAAGCGCTTGCGGCGAACCTTCTGACGAAGGAAATGGCCGAGTGGGCGCATTCTGTTCGCTTAGGCTCCAACCGCCCTAGGCATGCCGACGCCGCTAGTCCGCATGTATTGCCCGACGAAGCAAAGCAATCCGTGGACTTCGCGGAGGCCCTTGGGAATTTCCTGTTTGTCCTTAGCGCCAAAATTACGCGTGGCATTGCAGCAGCTACCGGCACCACCCCACCATAAAGTGGCCGGCGTGGAGTTCATCCCCGAGAATGGCGGCGGCGCGGGAGTGAGGTTACGGAAATGAAGATGGTTATCAGTGCAACATTGATCGCAGCGGCATTGGCATTCGTGCCTTTCCGGGCCGACGCTGCGGTGGCCAAAAAGACCATGGATAATTTGGCCCTGGGGAATATCGCTCGCGCCTGCGGCCTCCGGATCAATTCGGAGGCGTCGGCATTTCTGGCTGGGCAACGACAGGCAGCGGCGTCGAAAACGATCAACGACGCCAAGGAATTCGCGACTTGGCAGCTGAAGACTTGGACCGGCCAGCACGGTCGCAAGGAAGCGTGCCGGCGGTTCCGCGGTATGCTTTCCGATATGGGGTGGCTTTGACCTTGCGTACGCTCTGCGAGTACTCCACGCTAGCGCCGGGAAGGACAGAGAGGGGCATATCTGTGCGAACGAGGGTCGGGGCTTCATTGCTGCTTGTCACACTAGTAGTTGCGGCATTTCCAACACTGGGCCGTTCCCTCACCGCAGAATGCACCTTCTACGGCGACCTTGCTCGCACCGTGATGGAGAAACGCCAGAAGGGCGTCGACATGTCTGTGCTTATGGCAATCGTTGAGAAACAAGCCACCGGACAGTTCAAGTCCCTCGCAAGGAGAATCGTGATCGCAGCCTACGCAAAACCCTTATTCAGCCTTGAAAAGAACAAGCAGCAAACTATCTCCGAATTTGCCAATGAAATTCAGGTCAGGTGCTACCAGACGAGCACCGTAGAATGAACGATCTCTCACGGACCCTATGCGCGCGCACGTCCGACGCTCTCGCGCCACTCTTCCCGCTCGCGCGGCCACTCGGAATGGGGCGCGGACAGCGTGTGGTGTATTAGACCGATGCGCTTGTCATCGCGGCCGGCCGCTCGGCATTTCGGGCAATAGAAGAACGGCTGCAGATCCCGCACCATACAGGAATGATCGAGGCCGATGCGATGGGCTAGCGCGACCAGGTTGAGGCGGCTTTCACGGTGACAACCAGTGTTCAGGCAATGGATGGTCGCCTCGTGCCCGAGGGCGAGCATCTTGCCGATCGTGTCGATCGCCAGGGGATACGTGATCTCGGGAAGCCTGAACACCGAAACGAGATAGGACTGCAGTCCTAGGCCGTCAATGCGCGGCAACTGTTAAGGCGGTCCGGGTAGCCCTGGCTATATCTCTACGTCTTCGGTAACAGTACGTCGGCTAACGCCGAGTTTTCGTGTACCTCAAAAGCTTCGGTGAGTTCGCTTTCGCTCAAACCCTCTGCTTCAGCGTCGGCGATGAGGCGATCTGCAAGCGCGGAAATCTTTGACTGGTCGCGCCCGGAGCAGGTTTGGATCACGTCGTGCTTTTCGATCCATTCATCAAGGAATTTTTTGGCTCGTAGGGTCACGGCCGTTCACTCCGCCAAGCTCATTAAGGCTTAAGCTCGGGCGCTCGACTCGGTTCCTTTTGCCTTTGATTTGAGAGAGTGATTGCTTTGCCGCGCCACTCCTCTAGCTCGCGTGGCCACTCTGAATGGGTTCTTGCTGGACTGCAGGATCGTTCCTGCGACGCCGCCGGCTATCATAAGATTTTTCATACCAAAGAGGTATTTGCGCGACAGCTAATATAAGCACATGATGAAGGGCCGGAAGGGACTCCGGCATGGCCCGGTCGCCGTGTGCCGCCAACAGAACCCCGCTCGGCAGCCGGGCCGCCTGTAAGAGGACGGCGCGGTCAAAAGTGCCTGCCGCTCCATTCACGGCAGCGGCAGGCGCAGTTGGCCCGGGGCGTTGGAGACCCGGCGCAGAGCAACCTTTAGAGTGCGCTGTTGTTCCAGCCTGTTCCGGCGCTTCAGACCTTTGCGCCATGGTCTAGGACCTTTGCCATTGCCAGCGCCCCTCTCGCAGGCGATTTGCGTGGCAGGCGGTAGATCAATTGATCTCGGCTCTCGGCAAGCCCTGGGAAGGCCCGAACGCGCTTGTCAAAGCTTCGATGCTGTGTGCGGCTTAAGCGTTCGCTGTGCGGCGCTTTGACAGCGACTGCCGCAACTGAGTTTCGTCGGTAAAGCCGCCTTCGAAGGCTTCCATGACCTCGCGGGCCAGTTGGTCCCTCTGGTCCTTGTCCTTGAGGGCCAGACGGCGCTCTTGGCATAACTGGTCGAATACCTTCTGTAGAAGGGCAAGGTCTTCAGACGTGAACAGGCTGGCGAATTTTAAGAAAGCCATGACGCTTTCCTCCCCTCATTTTGGGCGAAAGCACTTGAGTTGACTTTCAAGCGTCCACTTGCCTCGACTGGGTGCGGACGACTTGAGGATGATACGCCTCAAATGTGTCAGCGCCGAGTCTATTCGCTTGGATGTAGATTACGGATTCTTAAGCTCCCGCCGCGCGGTGGTTCCACCAGGTGCATTTATCTAGCGTCAGGCTGGGACCGGCTCAGATTCAACCTCAAAGAGGATGCTGGCCCGCAAGATCAGGTTGCCGCCGCTGTCTCGGACCACCATCACCAGCTTGTGGTGGTCCCCATCCGGGAGCGCTTCTCGCGTGATGTCCCCTAAGGCTCGGATTGCTTGGTATCTGGCTTCGGCAAGGTCATTGCATTCTACACCCTGAACGTCAGGATCCACCTCGCCATTATCGTCGACGTCGAAATAATAGAGCGCCATCCGGTGAAACGATGCAACCTAAAGGTTTGTTCCGGATGCTTACAAACTTGGCGCGAGCAGGTCCAACTTCCTATTGCGGCGCCGGCAGCCCTCTCAGCGGCCCAAGGGTAGCTTGGAGAGCGTTATAAGTTCGGCCTCGTCGGTGATGCCGGCCATATAGTTTGCGATGATCCGGGACGCCAATCGGCTCTGGGCATCAACTGATTCTGACTGATCAGCGAGGTGCTCGAAAACCCTCCCAAGCAAGGCCAGCTCGTCGGGGTGAAGAATTCCTGCATCTACAGCTTTTCGCCTGATAGGCATTTACTCTTCCATGATCGCCTTCACTGAAGCATGCCGCAACTTCGCCTCGCCTCGTAGGTGCTTCACGCGAGCCCTGGTGCCAGGCTTCAGCCATTCGACGCCGGTCATCGTCTTCGGCATTCCTGCCGGCGCCTGCCTGAATGCCTGCACACGCTTCCACAGACGTTCGCGGATATCGTTGGGTAGGGTCAGTACCGGCGAGCCGGCATAGCGGCCGTCCCGACCAACGATGGCCTTCGTCTGCTTGCCTGGCTCGCGTTTGACGCCGAGCAGGTCGAACTCGCCGAACTCCCAGCACTTGATCTTCAGCCAGGCGTCAGATTCGCCGCTGCGGTAGGACGCGCCCCGGCGTTTTGAGACCATGCCCTCAAGGCCGAGTTTCTCGACGCCCTTGAAGAACTCTGCGCCACCGCCGTCGACGTGCTGGCTGAACTGGATGATGCCATCGGCCGGCTTGACCAGATCCCAAAGCATCGCGCGGCGCTCGACCACCGGCAGCGGCCGGAGGTCCTGGCCGTCAAGGTGCAGCAGGTCAAAGGTGACGAACGCCAGCCGTTCCGCATTCCACGCCATGGCCGAGCGCAACGCGTGGAAGTCCGGTGTGCCGCCTGGCATGGGTGCGATCACCTCGCCGTCGATGATTGCCGAGCGCGCGCCAAGGGCCTCGGCCGCCGTCACGATCGGCCAGTAGCGCGACGTCCAATCAATGCCGGTCTTGGTGTAGGCTCGGGCGCCATCCCAGTCGATGATGACCTGCGTCCGGTAGCCGTCATATTTGATTTCGTGGATCCAGTCGTCGCTTTCCGGCGGCGTCTCGACCAGGCGCGGCAACTGCGGGGGGATGAACTTCAGCCTGTCAGGGCTAGCGATTTTGCGCATGCACGCTCCACTCGAACGGGACTCAAAGCCGCAAACACGATTCAGTTCCGGAACATATTAGCTAAATTGCATGTTTAAAGAGAAACCGGACGCAAACCAATGGCTAACGGCTTTCATCTGGGCGACGAAGTGACCTTAACGGCGACCATCATGAAGGTTCTGCCGGCCGGCTTATCGAGCGTCAACATCCCCTCTTACAACTACCCGTTTGCCATCGACACGCCGCAAAAAGCCAAGCCGGGAGACAAGGTCGTTATCACCGGTTTCGTCACGCGCATTGATGACGAGGAAGGCAAGATCACTGTGCGCACTGATGGCGGCGGAACCGTCACGGTGGACAGCGACATTGTTGCCTCCGATCGCGTGCAGGTGACGGAGTGACGAAGCTTTCCGACCTCGGCCCGCCGATCCCCGCCAAGAGGCATGGCAAAGAGCACGCCAGCGAGGGGGATCATTTTCACAAGTGCCCGACTTGCGGCCAGGCGGTTGATTGGCGCGATCTGAGGCAAGTGACCTGGCACGAGCTGCCAGGACACAATCGGCTCGAAATGGACGCCTGATTTTCTGGAAAGAAAGACGCCCGTTAAGCCTGTCTCGTTTCGGGACCAAAATCCTGGCATCTGATTTGCACTGAAGAGATTGCCGGTAAATCCTCCACCGGCCTCCTGATGGGGATCAGGACGTAACTTGGCCGGGCTTGAGGCTTGGGGGCTTCGCCCGGCGATCTTTCTTTGCATCCGCCGGCCATGGGCTGCTCTGGACTCTCTTCCTCAACGGAAGCATTCTTTCCTTGGGAGAAGGGCGTGGACAAACTCAACAGAGGGGCTAACCAGGCCGATCGGTGGCGAAAGCGCCTCCGGCATAGGCGGCGGAGTTCGTGGCGGCTGCGATATCTCTTCCCGTTGGTGACGGTTCCACTGGCTGCCTTTTTCACGGCAAGCCCGAGCAGCCTCGAAGCTGTCGCCGGGCTCGCGCCAAAGGGTTGGTTCGGCGGCTCTGGAAGTTGCGACATCAAGGGCAATATCAGCATCAACACCGGGGAGCGGATCTACCATGTTCGCGGCCAGGAACATTACTGGGAGACCAAGATCAGCCCGCAATACGGCGAGCGGTGGTTTTGCAGTGAGGCGGAGGCGCGAGCCGCTGGCTGGCGGAAGGCAAAGCGGTGAAGAAGCCGGTCACTGTCGTGGCAATGCCGGTCTACACGCCGAGGGATTATCCCCTCATCCGGCAACTTCCCGGCGCCGATGACATGCCCTCCACCTGGGAGGAGTGGGGGCAGCATTTTGAAGCGTACCTGAAGAGGCGTGAGTGGAGCGACGGGCATGGGTACGTACGGGTGCGCATTCGACCCGATCTGTTCAAGGCATGGCTGGATGCCAACTCCCAGGTGGCTTCAGATCTTTCCCGACAGCGCTACGCTCAGGACGTGCTTGATGCCGGTGCCGCTCGGCGAGCGGCTTTCGACGAAGAGCACCGCCAGCAGATCGAGACCGCCGACGAATGGCCGGCCGCCCCAGTTTACGCTCCCCATGACTATCCGCTGATCCTCGACGTTTCGGCAACTGGCGATTTGCCTCCAACCTGGGAGGAGTGGTGGGAGAATTTCAAAGCGTCTGAAGCTGAGAAACGTCGCCAAGGCTTGCCCGAAATTAGGGTGCGCGTCCACGCCGGCAAATTCAAAGCCTGGCTGCAGGATAATTCGCGCTCGTCGACGGAACAGACACGGCAACAGTTCGCACAGGAACGGCTGCGAGATCGGAAGGCTGCGCGGCTCGCTGCGGAGTTGCCACTTGGCAGACAGATATGGGTTCCGGCGCCACCGCCACTGCCTCCATCTCTGACTCACAGGGCAGTTGAAGTGCTGGCCTATACGCTCTTGGTATTCGCGATTTGCTCACTCCTGATCGCGTTAAAGATGGCTGGCATGCTTGGATGATGCCCGAGTTGCCCGATTCTTGGCCTCGCAATCGGCACAGGAATCGCCCTAGGCCGCGCGATGGCCGGTTAATGGAACGAGATTGCCGCGACCACCTCGAAGCCAGCCGTCGATGACGCCTGGACATTGTAGGTGCTGGTTGCCGAAACCCCCCGATGCATGACCGCAGCCTTCGCGCATGTGGACAATACCATTACTGCTGTCGCATTGCTGTTGGTGATCAAGCGACACACCGGAGAACGTCATGGCGCCGGTCGCCGGCTCGACGCCACTGGCGCTAGCTAGGACGCAGCTATCCGCCACCGTGGTCAAAGTGCTGATTGTCGGATCGTTGCCGGTTGCAGATTTAAAATCATCATGCGTGTTCGATACGTAGCCGGTTAGCGTGTAGACATCGGCCGCCGAGAACGAGTGGAGGCCGGACCAATCTACTATGATCGTGATAACGCCACCGGTCGTGATCTCGCGATAGGCAATACCGGTCTGCGTGCCTTCATTGGATCCATCGTTGATACCGTTTTGCCCAGGAAGTGTTCCGTTTGTGCCGTCGATGCTGACGGACACCATGGTCCGCACACCGGCAGAGTTGCGCAGGCTGTGCGGGCAAACCACAACGATCTTGTTGCCTGCCGCGCCAACGTTAGCGGTGAACGTATGCGGATCGGTGGTGGCATTATCCGTAAACGTGCCGATGTAGGTAACGGTAGGCCCCGTAGGTGGCGGCGGGCTGCCGCCAGCCTAGTTGCCATACATTTGCCCAGTGCTCATAAACATCGGGGTTTCCCGTCAGCGTTCGAAAATGGCTATGAAGGCGCAGCAGTATCCTGCGAAACGAGGTGCCGTCATTTGGCCGCCTCTAATTGCTGCCGAAGCTCCCAAATCTCATCCCAGTGGACGCTCCAGCTATCAGTTGGACGTGCCCAGTCTGGCGGTGTCGGGCCGTTCACAAACAACGGACTTGGCTCCCAGGGCCGAATGCCCAGGGCGCGATCGAGCATGATCTCATCGCCGGCCTTGAAGTAGGCGATGGCCTCGGGCGTGATGCGGTAGCGCTTAGCCTTGGAGGTACGGCGTTTCATCGGCGTGGATCTCCGAACTGGAGCAAAGCCCAGGCCGGCTTTTTGCTCCACCATTCGGGCCGGCTGGACAGAAATGCAGCCCCTAGACGCGCCCATTCCGCAGGCGCGTCGGCGAGCTTCTGAGAGTCGTCGAGGATGTCATAGCCAAGCTCCGTCAAATCTCCGAAACCGTCATAGCCAGTCTGAAAAATCTCCGCCCACGCCTCCACATGTGTCGAGATGTGCTTCTTCGATCCGCGTCTCTTCACCGGCATCGATCAACCTCTATTGCTTCGAATGGCGGGCGGGCGCCGCGTCTCTGCCGGCGGCTCGCTGTCAAGATCAAGTTCGCGGATCAGACGCGCAAATCCGATTTTGGCGTCACGTTCGATGGCGACTTCAGGACGGCTTCTCGGGCAGCCTTGGCTGTCAGTGAAGGTCAAACCAAATTTGCCGATCGCGGCGCGCGCTGCCTGCATCCTTTCCCAACTTTCAGCGGCGGCCTGAAGCAACCGCAAGTGATGGCCCTCGAGGTGATACTCAGCCACGACTTCGGCCCACCATTTCTTGGACGCGACCGACAGATGAGCAGGTGCCGGTACCTTGGGCACATGAAGCTTTCCCTGTGCCGGTGGGCTGGCAGCCGGGACAACAGTAAGCGATGCGGTCGACGCTGGCCCTCTAGATCCCATCAGTTAGGCCTCCCCACGCGCGCGGAACGAACCGGGGAGGCAAAACTGTCTGTTGTGGGCCGGAACCGGTCTTTGAAAAGATGCCGGAATCTTCCTCTTCGGCCCCCGGGCTGGTCACCACATCCGCCTCCATGGCCCTGGAGGTTCGACGGCATCAACGAGCGCTTGCGGATAATAATCATCGACCTCGATGCCGGCGTCGTAATCGATGGCTATCCCCTGCAGCGCGTCTTCCCAGACGGTTGGGTCGAAATGCCGGTAGAAGTCCGACGAGGCCCAGAGCATCGGGTCTTCTGGCTCGGCGAAATCGACGTACATAAGCACGGTCATGCCGTCTTCGGCGCGAGCGATTGCAATGTATGCGACAGTCAGGCCGGCCTTGACGGCTGTCGTGACTTCAGGGAGTAGATACGCCCACATGGAGCGCACCGTTGCCATCTCGTCGGTGATCACGACGGGATAGAGATCGATCGGCCTGGCTAGCTCTGCCTGTGCACACTGGACCATTGCCCAGTCGCACAATTCCTTGTGGCGCAACTCGATCTGGTGACGATCGGCGCCGCGCGCCTGCAGGACAGCAAGTTCACCGGAGATGGTTGCGTCGAGATCGGCCATGAAGCTCACAACATCCATTCACACCCGCTCGCCGTAGCGCTTGCGGTAGTTGTCCTTCATCAGCTTGACAGCTTTGCTGTTGCCCTCGGTCAGGCCAGCACGCTCAAGCCGGCGGATCCAGTAAAGGTCATCCGCCTTCTTCTTCGGGTCATAGAGGCGGACAACCTGGACGGGCTTCGCTTTGGGGCGGGCGCTTGTGAGATACACCGGCTTCAGCGGCGTGGTGAGTTTCACCGGCTTCAGCGGCTCCGCGGCCTTCGGGGCCGTGGGCCGCTGCATCTTGCCCTGGCTGCTCATGTCTCTGGTCAGATATTGCATTCGACTGCTCCTTTTCCGCTCAATCAGATCCGACGAGCTTCCTGGTCATGTGGATCCCGTGCTCCATGATGCCCTGGCAACGGCCCGGCAGCTTTCGCGGTAACTTTACGTTCGCCTGCACGGCTGCTGCGTGGAGAAGCACGCCTAGGCCGAGCAAATCCTCGAGCTCGTCGATCTTCTCGCTGATCGCATTCCGGTAGGCGTCGATCCGTGGTCCGAGAGACGCGAGGTCCGCATCAAAGGCCGCACGGTGTCTCTCAAGCAGCTGCAGCGCTTCCCGCTCACGCTTGAGGCACGGCTCAATCTCCTGGCCAGCTTGGTCGACCTGTGCGGCGGTGATGACCGGCGGCTCACCCGGGCGCTGGCTGTGATAGATGCGGTGGGCCTCGCGGTGCTTGGCCTGGGCTGCTTCGCGTTCCGCAACCGCCGCGCGCCAATCCCGCTCCGCATCGGTGATGGCTGCAGGCTTCGGTGGGATTTTCAGTTTAGCGAAGTCCATGTCGGCCGCCTTCGGCAATCTCGCGAGCATGTTGCTCCTCCTGTTCTTGGGAGAATCTACGCCCGGCCGAGACGGCTGTGATTAACGCGTTATTCAGGATGCGAAGCGCGGCATTGCCGAGACGCTTTCGGCTGCGGCTGCCGACCTCGTCCACGGCGCCAACCTCCATCATCAGGCCGACAGTCACATGGTCGATCTGGATCGGCAGAATGATGCCGCCATGGTCGCGGCGCGCTTTTAGACGGTCCTGCCGCTCGCGGCCGAGCCGGCGCCTCCGCTCTTGGCGTTCTTCGGGCGTGCCGACAGTAGGTCTGCCGCGAGCCATTCAGGCGCACCCGTACGTCAAATGTTGAAGGCGGTTCTCCGTATGGCGATATCGCGCGAACGAAAGTTTTGAACGATGGTTGAAGCTCGGAACACCACCGCGCGATGAGGAGTCGTCGCCATGTTGTTTGCACCGCTGGATATGCACGGCGAAAAGCGCGCCGACATCCATCGAGCCAATCGGCTCTCGATGCTTCATGACCGCGTCGTTAAGCGGATGGACAAGGTGGACCAGGCGGCGGACGAGGTCGAGCAGGCGGCGGCCGTTTTGGTCGATGTCACGCGCCGCTCTGCCGTCGAGGCTTTTCGCGAAGCGATCTGCGGTAGTTCCTCGGCAGCTTTCCTTCAGGGTTAATCGATATATTCCTCCCTTGGCCTCGCTAGGAGGATGAGTGCCGCCGTTGGTGCTTGGCCCTTCCTTCCCAAGCCATGCGGCGTTGGTGACGTTCTCGACGTTTCGCGATTTTGGCGGTCTAAAATCTCCTTTTCGGTAAAAAGTCTGGGTAACGGTCTCTTCTCTGTCTCGTGTAACCGTATAAGTCTCAGTCTCTGTAGTAAGAAACCGTTCGGCAACTGTTCGGCAACGGTTCCCTTTCATGATGCCGAACGCCTTGTCATGAAGTTCGTCCCGACGAGGCGCGAACCTCCCGCGTTCAAGGTTTCGATAGTGCTGGGGAGTAGGGCGGGCTGCAATTCGGCCTCGGCGACTTCCCGGACCTCGTCGCTTTCCAGTTCGGAAACCTGCCTCACGATTGCCTTCTGATGGTTGGCGTTCATGGGCTTGTTGTGGTTGTACCAGCCGGGCACGAAATACTCATCGGTGGCAGGATCGAAGGCGAGCAAACCGCCGTCGACAAGCTCTTGCCGCGCCGTCCGCATGCGTTCGATCGGCCAAACCAGATCCGCTGCGCCGTACTGATCCGGCATCCGAAAACAGCCCGCGCTCGTCTGGTGGTCACAGGTGAACAGGAACACCAAAAGGTAACGCGCATCATCGGAAGGGAGAGCGCGGAACCGCCGCGACCGCCAAACCTTCGGGCTGATCTTGCTGAACTCGCGGCTCATTGCGCGGCCTCGCATCTCAGCCGGCGGTGCTCGGCCTTGTGGTGCGCCCTGCAAAGCCAGCGAACCGCCATCGGCTCGTTGTAGTTTGGATGATGTGCGTCAACCTCAATGGCGCCGCAGACTTCGCACGGCTGCTTCTCGACTAGTCCGCGCCTCAGAGCGGACCTCAGGCACGCGTGAGCCCAGCGCTCTTGCGGATGGCCTTCAGCCCATCGTGCTTGCCGCCCCCAGCGCTTTTCTGTAGAGTTCGCTCCTCTGCTGCTTTGGATATCGTTACAGCGAAGCTCGCCCTGGCCGGCGGGCTTTCGCTTTTCAGCGCTGCGGGATGTTGTCATTGCTGACACCTCGCAGATTGCTGGCGCGGATGATCTCGACGCCTTCGACGGCTGTGACGCCGAAACGGGCTTGCAGACACGGCAGCAGCGCGCGGCGATCGTCAGGCCGACGAGTGCGCCATTCGGCCACGGCGTCGACCATTTCCGGGGTTGGTACGAAGCCAGCCATCAGAACACCCCCGCGATCATGAGGATGAGGAAGCCGATAGCCAGGACGGCCGGGAAGTAGGGGAGGGCGGCCACCATCTTATGCGGCCTCCCTGATGGGCAGGGACTTTAGGTAGAGGGACAGTTCATCACTGAGGATGATCGTCCGCCGGCCGGCTTTTCGCGCGGTCAGCTTACCGAGCTTGATGGCTTCGAAAATCTTCGTGCGACCGATGCCTGACCGGTCCACAGCTTCATCGATTGTGAGGCCAATCTTACGCTTGTCGTCGTCGTCCATTTTTTGCTCCATGAATTTGCGCGAATGCGCGTCCGTTCACGGAAGCAAACATGCGGTAGATCAGCCCGATTTTTTTATTTCTGGCAGAACGGCTCGTTTTGCCAAGTAGCCGCGCAAGGTGCGTAGGGAAGGTTTAGCCAGTCCCGTCGTCGGCCACTCGGTATTAAGGATGGTTTTGGCGGCTTCAGTGCAATTGCTTAGATCGATATCAGCATTGGCCTGGATAATCTTTCGGGCTTGAGCTTGCCAAGCAGACGCCTTCTCCTTTCGCACCCTATTGCCCTCGTCGGCTCCGGTGGCTTGGCGCTCGAAGTCTTCCAGCCGCTTTTGGCCGGAGAACTTCAAACTTGACTCTCGCCAGAAGCTACCGAGTTTGACGGCGTAACCCGCCATCCTTAACAATTCTGATTTCTCGAGAGCATGATTGCACTCATCGATCAATTCCAACAACTTACCGATATACCAGAGCTTAGACTGGTATTTGAAAGACTGAAGGTACCAACACGTCCGCGCATATGTACGCTTCCCGGCTGATTTTATGTCAACAGCATCCGCATACTTCCATGCGGCGGGATTGAGTTTGTCAAATTCAACAAGCCGCCCCGCCTCAGGCAGGTCAGAAGATTGGAGGGCTAGCGCCAACTCGTCTTGCAAATGACACATCCATCTTGGGAAATCTTCGGCTGGATCTACAATAGCCGCAAACGCTTCAGTTTCGGTGACGTCAAAGTGCACGCGCTCATGCCGCGTGATGCCTGTTCCAACCTTTTGCCGTCTAGGCATCTGCCTGCCCTCCGTTCTTCAGATGCACGACGTTTGCACCGTTTTGCGGCACCAGCGGCACGATCGCCGCTCGCGCCATTTCCTCAAGGCCGGACGTGATCCACTTCGAATAGTGCCGCTCGATCATCACGATGCTGGTATCATGCAGCGCCGCAACCAATCGGATCGGAAGATTTTTACGGATGCCTTTGACGATGCTGGAATGCCGTAGGGCATACGGGATAACATCGGGCAAACCGGCCTTTTCTTTAATGGCCTGCCAAGGGCGGACCATTTCAGCGTATTGCCATGGCCCTCGGCCCGCGCGCTGCCACCGTATGCCCGTTACCTGTTCGTAGCGCTGGCGCTCAAGCAATGTTGCGTCCGCCGGACGGCCCGTGACCACGGGGACGAGCTCGTCCATCACGTCTCGGCCGACTGGCATGGCGATCGAACCCGTCTTTACGCGGCGACCTTTTCGGCTGACGGGGACCATGATCCTTCCGGCGCCGATCTGACAGTCGCCGACACGGACCCTTGCGACCTGGGAGAAACGTGCACCAGTCGCTGTAAGGACGAGGATAATCCGGAATAGATCGCCGCCCATGTCATTCGCCGCGTCGACCTCGCGGGCGGCGCGCAACAAACGAGTGATCTCGGCATCGCTCAGGATTTGGTTTTCTCTGGCGATAGGCTCGGCCTCATCCTCGCTTTCAGCCTTCAGGCCGTCTTTGATGATCGACGGCAGCGCTGGACGGAGCTTGGCCTTGTTGGCGGCATAGGCGGTATTGAGAGCCGCCTTTAGATCATTGACGAGTCGTTGCCGTGTGGTGGCCTTCATGGTGGCGGGCAACGTTCCCCGCCATGCCGTCAAATCGTTTTCAGTCAGCATGTACAGCGTGACTGTGGATAATTCAGAGGGCTCGATTTGCTTTTGTTTGCCTCGGGGAGGCTGGCCAAGTACGTACCGTCTCAATCGCCGGCCGGCATCCGAGCGAACGGCGCGACCTCGCCTCTTGCTGTCCCTCTCGTCTCTGTTGGCAACATACAGCGAGACGGCGCTTGCGACCGTCAAAGCAGGGCCTTCGGCCTCTGCTACAGCTCGGTGGCGTTCGCTTTCGACAAGGTTGCGGGCGGCCTTCTCTGCGGCCTGAAAGTCTAGGTTTCCAACTTTGATCGTGTCGTCGGCTACCCCGATTGAAGCCTGTTTGTAGCCGATCCCGTTGCGCCACCTGACAAGCCAGACACCGCCTCGCTTGCCCTTGCGGTAGCCGAGGTGAACTTCCGGGTCGAGACCTCGCCAATGCAATCCGATTGGCAGCGATGCGCGGGCATTGCGCGTCGTGATCGATGCTTCATGCAGGGTCTTCGCCATGTCGTTCCCCTCCAAACTCGTCAAATATCCATCAAATATACCCCCGCGTACCCCGGTGAACAATAGCGAACTGAAAACCTTCAAACCCTTTGTTTCATTGAACTTCCGCAACCGCGCATGAACGAGTTATCAGTCCAAAGCGCGCCCTTTGAAGGCGTGAATCGTGGTTCGAGCCCATGAGCGGGAACCAACTCTCGATCCAAGACCTCTCGACAGCTATGCCACGCCCGTCCCGGGTGATCACGCGCGGCTGAACTTCTCGACAAGAAGCACTGCCGATCCAAATAGGTCACGACCTGTTGGCATCACCAGAAGATCGTGAAGAAGATCACGGTCTGTAACTGGCCGCATATTGGGAAGCAGAAGATCCGGTCGGCGCAAGCCGGCCGGTTTTTGTGCCGAGAGCAATTCCAGGAAAAGTGTGAAACGGTTTTCCCGGGAAAAGCGCGGAGGCGCTTTCCCTTGGGAAAAGGCAAAAGTGGCGGAGGTTACTTTCCGAGCTTGCTCGCGGCCCGTGCGAGTGCCTCGATCTCGTCCCATTTGCCGGCCTTGACCAGCTCGTCCGGCGCCACCCAGGAGCCGCCGACACAGACAACGTTGGGCAGGCTGAGATAGTCAGCGGCGTTCTTGGCCGAGATGCCACCGGTCGGGCAGAATTTCACATCGGCCAGCGGCGAGGCGAACGCCTTCAGCGAGGCGATGCCGCCCGACTGTTCGGCCGGAAAGAATTTCAGGAAACGCAGGCCGGCCTCGCGGGCGGCCATGATTTCGCCCGGTGTGATGGCGCCCGGCAGCAAGGGAACGTCGCTGTCCCTGGCCGCCGCGAGCAGCTCGCGCGTGATGCCGGGGCTGACGATGAATTTCGAGCCGGCGGCGGCCGCCTCGTCGAACTGCTTGGCATCGAGAATGGTGCCGGATCCGACAATGGCGCCCTCGACCTCGCCTGCGACGCGGCGGATCGCTTCCAGGGCATCGGCGGTCCTCAGCGTGATCTCGATCGCCGCCAGGCCGCCAGCGGCGAGCGCCCGGGCAAGCGGCACGGCGTCCGCGACATTGGCGATCTTCAGCACGGGGATGACCGGCTGGCCGTTGAGCAGCGACAGGAGCTTTTCGGTCTTGCTGGGCATTGGCTTGTCTCTCCGGGGGATGATTTCAACCGATTAGCAGAAGGCAGATTCCGAGTCCACGAAAGCCGGCCTGCCGCGTTGTCACATCTGTCGGCCCACGAGCCACTCAGCGAATGCCGACAAGGCTTTGTCGGCTTTGCCTTGAATCCGCTTTGACCACGGTTTAGTGGCTTGGCGATGACCAACCATGAACCTGTGCGCGTCGCGGCGCTCTACAAATTTGCAGCGTTGGGCGACTTCGACACGTTGCGGGCCGTGCGGACGCCGCTCGCCGCCTTCTGCTGCGGCCGCGGCATCAAGGGCACGCTGCTTCTGGCGCAGGAAGGCATCAACGGCACGGTCGCCGGCGGCGAGACCAATATTGCCGATCTGATCGCTTATCTGGAGTCCATTGAGGGCCTTGCAGGCCTCGAGGTCAAATACAGCACCGCCGCCGAAATGCCGTTCCATCGCATGAAGGTGCGGTTGAAGCGCGAGATCGTCACCATGGGCGTCGAAGACCTCGATCCGGCGACGGGCGCCGGCACCTATGTCGCGCCGGCCGACTGGAATGCGCTGATCTCGGATCCCGGGACCATCGTGATCGACACGCGCAATGCCTACGAGGTGTCGATCGGCACTTTTGAGCGCGCCGTCGATCCACAGACATCGAGCTTTCGCGAATTCCCAGCCTGGGTGGAAAAGCATCGCGACGCGCTCGATGGCCGCAAGGTCGCGATGTTCTGCACCGGCGGCATTCGCTGCGAAAAGGCGACGGCCTATGTGAAGTCGCTCGGCTTCGAGGATGTGTTCCATCTCAAGGGCGGCATCCTCAGATATCTCGAAGAGGTGCCGGCCGAAGAAAGCCTTTGGCAAGGTGAGTGCTTCGTGTTCGACGAAAGGGTATCGGTCTCGCATGGGCTGACAGAGGGCGAAGCCGAACTCTGCCGCGCCTGCCGGCATCCGCTGACGCCCGAGGACCGGCTGTCGCCGCATTATGCCACCGGCGTGTCATGCCCGCATTGCTTCGAGGCCCGCTCGGACGAGGATCGTGCCCGCTACGCTGAGCGCCAGCGCCAGGTCGAACTGGCTCAGGCCCAGGGCAGGGGACATATCGGAAGCTAGCTCGGTATCGCTGGGCTTCGGTCACCACGCGACGGAATAGCGGTCGATCACCCATAGCCACGTGCCATCGGCCTGCCGGCGCGCAACCTCTGAGGTCACCGTGCCGTCGGGAAGCCGGGTCGAGGTCAGTGCCAGGGCGCCGTTGATGGCCGCCGGTCGCTGCTCGCCACGTTGGAATTTGCGACCGGTCGCGGCAAATGCATCGAACAAAGCTCGGATGGCGTCATGGCCGCGCGTCAATTCCGCCTCGCCGGTGTCGATGACGGCATCGTGTTCGAACAGCGCCACCATTCCGTCAATGTCTCCCACCCACTGCCGGTCGATAAGCAGGCGCTCGAGATCCTGCGGATTCCGCGCAGGCTGGCGTTCTGTCTCGTCGGTCACGGCAAAGCTCCTCCCTCGTCACGAAGGGCGTGACACTAGCGCAAGCCGCTACCCATTTCGACACATCGAGATCCAGTTTGGAGACGCCGCATCGCTGGCAAAGCGCCCGTCCGTCATTGTAATGTCAACAAGCGGGACCTACGTCTGCAACGTCCAAAACCTGCTCGTTCCTATCGGGCACGAGCCCTTTTCTGGAGGCACCATGTTCGACCCCAAGAAGCTTCTCGACGACCTGCTCGGCTCGCAAGTCCCCGGCACCACCGGCACCGTCCGCGACAAGGCAGGACAGGCCGTGCAGATGGCCAAGGACAATCCGCTGGCCGCCGGTGCGCTGGCCGCGGTGTTGCTTGGGACGGGAACGGGACGCCAGGTGACGGGCACCGCCATCAAGCTCGGCGGGTTGGCCGCGATCGGCGGTCTCGCTTACAAGGCCTACCAGAACTACAAGGCCGGCAATGCCCCCGAGCAGGCGCCAGCGGCCGGGACGTCAGGGGCAGGCGGTCCGGAATTGCTGCCGCCGCCCGCCGACACCGCCTTTCATCCTTCGCAGGCGCCGCAGGGCGAGGACGAGTTCACGCTGACCCTGGTGCGGGCGATGATTTCGGCGGCCAAGGCCGACGGCCATGTCGACGACGAGGAGCGAGAAAAGATCGCCGGCAAGCTCAAGCTCGCCGGCGTCGGTTCCGATGCCGAAAAATTCCTGCTGGCCGAGTTGGACAGCCCGCTCGACCTCGACACGCTGGTCGCCGGCGCCAAGACCGATGAGCAGAGGCTCGAGCTCTATACGGCGTCGCGGCTGGCCATCGATCCCGATACGCGCGCCGAGCGCGGCTATCTCGACCTGCTCGCCGGCCGGCTTGGCCTGCCGGATGCCCTGGTCGACCATGTCGAGGCGACGGTGTCGGCGGCCAAGGTGCCGGCCCCGGCGGGGACCGCGCCGAACCCGCGCTGGTAGCCAGGGCGGCCGCGCGGCTGAGGCAGAGCCGCCGGGCCGGAAAAATGCGTTAACGTCTCGTTTACCGAGGAAGCGCATGATTCTAACAGTCGGATCGGCTTATCCTCCTCCCAAGCCCGGTTCAGATCGGGGCGGTCGCCAATGACCGCCCTTTTTGTTCAGCCGATCACCGAGTGTTCGGCTTGCCATGATCCCCGTCATTTGCGATGGCTCGGTGCATTCGGATGCATGCGCGGTGCGCAGGAGCAAAACCATGACAGCCCTCACAGAGAAAACCGCAATCGTCACCGGCGCCGGCACTGGCATCGGCAAGAGCGTCGCCACCGCGCTGCTCAAGGCGGGCTGGAACACCGTGTTTTGTGGCCGCCGCAAACAGGTGCTCGACGCTGCGATCGCCGAAGCCGGCAGGACGGACGCCAAGGCATTGGCGGTGGCTTGCGACATCAGCAGGCCTGGTGAAGTCGACGATCTGTTCGAGACGGTGGCGGCGGCCTTCGGGCGCGTCGACCTGCTCTTCAACAACGCCGGCATGAGCTACAAGTCGACGCCGATCGACGAAATCCCGGTCGAGGTCTGGAACGACATTGTCGGCGTCAATCTCACGGGATCGTTCCTGTGCGCCCGCGCCGCTTTCGGCGCCATGCGCAGGCAAAAGCCAATAGGCGGCCGCATCATCAACAACGGTTCGGTATCGGCCTATGCACCGCGGCCGGGCTCCGTGCCCTACACGGCGACCAAGCACGCGATCACCGGGCTGACCAAGACGCTGGCGCTCGACGGCCGGCCCTATGACATCGCCTGCGGCCAGATCGACATCGGCAACGCGCTGACCGACATGGCGCAGGCGATGACGGTCGGCGTGCCGCAGGCCAACGGCTCGATCGCCGCCGAAGCGGTGATGGACGTCCAGCGCGTCGCCGACGCCGTCGTCCACATGGCCAGCCTGCCGCTTGATGCCAATGTGTTGTTCATGACGGTGATGGCGACGAAGATGCCGTTTGTGGGCAGAGGGTAGCGGCCGGTTCGCGAAGCGAATTCATCGTGCCAGTGGCATGGTGAAGGCCAGTGAACGCCGGGACGCGGCCAAGCAGCGGGGGGCCCGGCCGGCCGGCCGTGACTACTTCTTCAAAAATGCTTCGATCCGCTCCAGCGCGCGCAAGATGTTCTCCTCGGAATTGGCGTAGGAGAGCCTGATATAGCCTTCGCCGAGAATGCCGAAATCGGGGCCGCCGATCAGCGCGACACCGGCATCCTCGAGCAGGGCTGAGGCGAGCTTCTTGGCCTTCCAACCGGTCTTCGAGACATTGGGGAAGGCGTAGAAGGCGCCCTTGGGCGTGATGCAGGAGACGCCGGGCAGGGCGTTCAGCCCCTCAACCACGATCTTCCTGCGGTTGTCGAAGGCGCGCATCATCTTGTCGACATCGTCCTGCGGGCCGTCGATGGCGGCGATGCCGGCGAACTGGCTGGGCGCGTTGACGCAGGACCAGCAATTGACGGCCAGCTTGCGCACCTTGTCGTAGAGGTGGCCGCCCTTGTCGCCGTTCGGCCAGATCGACCAGCCCATGCGCCAGCCCGTCATCGCCCAGGTCTTCGACCAGCCATTGAGCACGATCAGCCGGTCGCGGATTTCGGGGAAATTCAGCAGCGAGAAGTGCGTCTCACCGTCATAGGTCATGACGTCGTAGATCTCGTCCGACAGAACCGCGACCTGCGGGTGCTTCTCCAGTCCCTTGACCAGCTTCTCGATCTCGGCGCGCGGGGTCACGCCGCCGGTCGGGTTGGCCGGCGAGTTGAGGATCAGCAGCCTGGTCTTCGATGTGATTAGTGCCAGCGTCTCCTCAGCCGAGAAGGCAAAGCCGTTCTCCTCGCGGATCGGCACCGGAATGGGGGCCGCGCCGGTGAATTCGATCATCGAGCGGTAGATCGGAAATCCTGGATCGGGATAGAGAATTTCGGCACCCGGTTCGCCGAACATCAGGATGGCCGCGAACATGGTCGGCTTGCCGCCGGGAAGGATCATCACATTCTCGGCCGAGACCTCGACGCCGGTCGTGGTCAGCGTGCGCCGCACCACCGCCTCGCGGGTCGCCAGAAGCCCGTTGGCCGGAGTATAGCCATGGTGGCCCTCACGCAGCGCCTTGATCGCCGCCTCGACGATGTGCTGCGGGGTTTTGAAGTCGGGCTGGCCGATGCCGAGATTTACGATGTCGCGGCCCTGTTGCGCCAGCGCCGTCGCCCTCGCGAGCACCGCAAAGGCGTTTTCCTCGCCGAGACGGTCGAAGGCCGAAATCGTGTGGAGCATTTTTCCCGTCCGTGTGGTTCTTGCTGTTGGGTTGCGTTTTTGTGAGCCTCGGCTCGCAAAAGTCAAACGGATTGGAGTTTCTGGTGTCGGAAAATCTCAAAGACTGGCAAGCGCGCCCGCGACCCGAGCGCAAGCCGATTGAGGGTCGCTATGTCCGGCTCGAACCGCTGAGCGCCGAAAAGCATGGCGACGGCCTGTACGAAGCGTCATCCGTGCCCGACATCGACGGCCGCTTTGCCTGGCTGCCCGATTATCCGCCGCAAACCCGTGCCGATTTCCAGCCATGGCTGGACAAGGTCGAGGCGAGCGAGGATCCGCTGTTCTTCACCGTCATCGACAAGGCCAGCGGCAAGGTCGCCGGGCGGCAGACGCTGATGCGAATCGATCTGGCCTATGGCGTCATCGAGATCGGCAACATCTATTGGGGGCCACTGATCTCGCGCAAGCCGGCGGCAACCGAAGCGCAGTTCCTGTTCATGAAGTACATTTTCGACGGGCTCGGCTATCGCCGCTACGAGTGGAAATGCAACAACCGCAACGAGCCGTCGAAGCGCGCGGCGGAACGGTTCGGCTTCAAGTTCGAGGGCATTTTCCGCCAGCATCTTGTGGTCAAGGGTGAAAACCGCGATACCGCGTGGTACTCGATCATCGACAAGGAATGGCCGTCCTTGCGCAAAGCCTACGAGGCATGGCTCGATCCGGCCAATTTCGATGGCGAAGGCCGACAGAAGCGGCGGCTCGAGGATTTCCGCGCCGAGTTCGGGGCGTAACAGGAGCTTTTCCGATGGCGCACAGCCATGACCACGGTTCGCATGCTGGCCACAGCCACGGCGCCGGTCATGTGCATGGCTCGACCGACAAGAAACGCGTGCTGATCGCAGCCTGCCTGACCGCGGGGTTCATGGTCGCCGAAGTGCTGGGCGGCCTGCTGACGGGGTCGCTGGCGCTGCTGGCTGACGCCGGCCACATGCTCGCAGATTCGATCGCCCTCGGCCTTGCCTGGTATGCCTTCCATCTGGGCGGACGGCCGGCGACGGTGCGCCTCACCTATGGCTTCGGCCGGGTCAAGACGCTGGTCGCCTACACCAACGGCATCGCCATCTTCGCCATCGCGCTGTGGATCGTCTACGAGGCCTGGGGCCGCCTGATGACGCCGGCGCCGGTGCTTGGCGGGCCGATGCTGGTAGTGGCGATCGCCGGCCTTCTGGTCAACATCGCGTCGTTCTTCGTGCTGCATGGCGGCGACCGCGACAGCCTCAACATGCGCGGCGCTATCCTGCATGTGCTGGGCGACCTGCTCGGCTCGGCGGCGGCGATCGTGGCTGCGCTGGTGATCCTGGCGACCGGCTGGACGCCGATCGATCCGATCCTGTCGGTGCTGGTCTCGGTGCTGATCCTGTCCACCGCCTGGTCGCTGATGCGCGAAGCCGCCCATGTGCTGCTCGAAGGCGTGCCGGCAAGCCTCGACCGCGACCTGATCGCAAAAGATATTGCCGGCACCGTCAAGGGGGTGCGCGAGGTGCACCACATGCATGTCTGGTCGCTCGATGGCTCCAGCAACATGGCGACGCTGCACGCCTGCCTCAACGACGGCGTCGACCCGCATCAGGCGGTCAGCGCCATCAAGAAGCGGCTCGCCGCCGAGCACGGCATCAGCCACGCAACCGTCGAGCCGGAATTCGGCCAGTGCGCCGATAGCCATGACGATCACGATCATGCCCACGACCACGACCATGGTGCGCCACCGCATCACGGCCATTATCACTGACTGGGAAGTTCATGGCATTGGCATCCAGGTTGACAGGTTTCCGCAACGGCGAGACGGCGTGATGGATCGCGACACGCGAAACGCGCTGATTGCCGCGGCCTGGATCATGCTGCTGTTCGGCATTGCGGCCTACAATCTGCCGACGGTGATGCTGGCCGTCGGCAATGTCTCGACCGTTCTTGCCGGCATTGTCGGCATCGGCTTCGTGCTGGCATTCTTTCTGGTGTTCTGGCTGCGCGGGCGCAGCCAGAACAAAGGCAAATAAGAGGCTTTGAAATGCGCATCCTGATTACTGGCGCGGCCGGCATGGTCGGCCGCAAGCTTGTCGCCCGGCTGGCCAAGGACGGCACGCTCAACGGCCGCAAGATCACGGCGCTCGACCTGCACGACATCGTGCCGCCGCAAGCGCCGGCGATGGAGGGTGTCAGCGTCACCGCTCATACCGGCGACCTTGCCGACCCTGACGCAGCTGAAAAGCTGGTCGCCTCACGCCCCGACGTGATGTTCCATCTCGCCGGCATTGTGTCGGGCGAGGCGGAAGCCAATTTCGATCTGGGCTACCGCGTCAATCTCGACGGCACTCGCGCACTGTTCGATGCGGTTCGGCTGGCGGGCTTTGCGCCACGCCTCGTCTTCACCTCGTCGATCGCGGTGTTCGGCGCGCCGTTCCCGGATGTCATCCCGGACGATTTCCATCCGACGCCGCTGACCTCTTACGGCACCCAGAAGCAGATGAGCGAGGCGCTGCTGGCCGACTATTCCAGGCGCGGCTTCTTCGACGGCATCGGCATCAGGCTGCCGACCATTTGCGTGCGGCCCGGCAAGCCGAACAAAGCGGCTTCCGGATTCTTCTCCGGCATCATTCGCGAGCCGCTCGCAGGACAGGAGGCGATCCTGCCGGTACCGCGCTCGGTGCTGCACACCCATGCCAGCCCGCGCTCGGCGGTCAATTTCCTGATCCATGCCGCGGGGGTCGATGGTGCCGCCGTCGGGCCACGCCGCAACCTCACCATGCCCGGCGT
The DNA here is from genome assembly GCF_053714375.1 of Mesorhizobium sp. ArgA1. NCBI lineage: Bacteria > Pseudomonadati > Pseudomonadota > Alphaproteobacteria > Hyphomicrobiales > Phyllobacteriaceae > Mesorhizobium > Mesorhizobium sp. ArgA1. The sequence goes on along the minus strand of NZ_JBSKBQ010000001.1, from coordinate 702,766 downwards.
CGCCGTCACTGTCGGCGAGCAGATCGAGGCGCTGGAACGCATTGCCGGAGCCGAGGTGGTGAAGCTGATCCGCGAAGAGCCGGACGAGACCATCTGGGCGATCGTCAAGGGCTGGCCGACGCGTTTCGAGGCTAGGCGGTCAAGAGACCTCGGCTTCAGCGCCGAGAAGAGCTTTGACGAAATCATCCGTGCGCATATCGAGGATGAACTTGATGGGAAGATTGTGGGTCAGGCCTGACCCACAATCATTATACGCTGCCCGTCAGGCTCGCCGACAAGAGCAGCAATCCAAACAGGAAGACGAAGGCGGCGCCGCCGATCTCGACGAAGGTGTGGATGCGGTTGCCCATGCGGCCATCGCCGGCGAAGTAGACCGCCCAGTTCTTGGCGGTGACTGCGATCGTCGCCAGCGCCGAGACGGTGATGGCGGTGCCGAGCGACATTGCCAGCACCGACAGCAGGCCGCCGACCCACAGGCCATTGAGCAGCGCGAAGCTGAGCACAATCAGCGCGCCGGAGCAGGGGCGGATGCCGACGGCGGCCACCGCCGACCATGCGGTGCGCCAGTCGAAACGGTCGCCGGACAGCAGCGCCGGATCGGGCGCATGCGAATGGCCGCACGTGTCGCAGACCTCGCCGGCAGCGTGATCATGATGAGCATGGTCGTGATGCGCATGACCGTGATGGGAATGATCATGGTGGGAATGATCGTGTCCGGCATGATCGTGATGAGCGTGAAGCGAATGCGAATGAGCATGGGCAGAATGGCTATGGGCGGCATGCGAGTGGCCGATGTGAGAATGACCATACGAATGGCCGGCGTGAGCGGCCGACAGGCTATACGCGGGCGCCTTACCGAACCAGCGCAGGACTGTTGGCCCGAGCTTGCGCCACAGCAGCCAGGCGCCGAACAGAGTGACGAAGATATAGCTCATGATCTCCATGAACCAGGCCGCGTCGGTCATCGAAATGGCGGTGCCGCGCAGGACGAAATAGGCAAGCAGCATCACCACGATCGCGGTCAGGCCCTGCAGCAGCGCCGAGACGAAGGACAACAGGATGCCGCGCCTGAGCGCCACTTCATTGGCCACCATGTAGGAGGAGATCACCGCCTTGCCGTGGCCGGGGCCGGCGGCGTGGAAAATGCCGTAGGCGAAGGACAGGCCGATCAGCAGCCACATCTTGCTGCCGTCCTCGCGCATCGCCTTCATCGCCGTTGCCAGCGCGCGGTAAAACTCCTGCTGGCGCAGATTGATCCACATCAGGATGTGGGCGAACGGTCCGCTGGTGGGCGCCATGCCGTCATTGACCCCGATGCCGAGCGAACTCTGGGCGTGAGCGGTGCCGAGAAAGTGCGTCATCACCAGGGCAGCGGCGATGAGGCCGAATGCCAAACGCAGGGACGGTTTCATCACCGGATCTATCCTTCTGGCGGGCAGTTCAGTTCGAGCTTGGTGGCAAAGATCTTGCTCATGTCGGTGCCTGTCGGATCGTTGAAGAAAGCTTCCGTCAGGGTCTTCTGGTTTTCCTTGATCGCCTCGTCCGGGTCGGGCCGGATGACGCTTTTGGTGCAGTTCGAAGGCAGGCCTTCGACGGTGATGTTGGAATCCTCGGTGAAATCGATCGCCGTGTAGAAGGTCGGATCGTAGACACCGAAATCGATCTTGCCGGCGAGCTTGATCGGCACCTTCGGTTCGGATTCGAACAGGATGATCAACTGGTCGTTGTCGAAATTGGCCATCAGGTGCGGTGGCGGCGTCATCGGCACGTCCTTGCCGTCGACGGTGACAAGCTGGAAATAGTTGAACTCGGCCAGCGAGGCATGGACGGTGTCGGCGACATCCTTCAGCTCCTTGTCGTCAAGCTTCAGGTCGGAGTTCTTGTCGAACTCCATCATCACCGTACTCGAAAACAAATCGTCGAAGCGCCAGAGATGGCGCAGCGCTTTCACACTTTGGTGATCCGGCGAGAGGATTACGTCGAGGCGGGCCTCGGCGAAGACGTGAGGATGCGCCGCAACCGCTCCCACGGCGGCAAAAGGCGCCGCCAAGGCCGAAGCCAGCATGATTGCGTGCTGTTTCAGGTGCATTCTCGGTCGCTGTTCCATCGGCCTCGGAGAGATTTCGAGAGGTTACCAGAAAGCGGGCGAAATTGGGACCGCGACATGGTTGAAGCGGGTCAGGCGCCCTCGCGGTTCTTGAACCATTGCACCAAGAAATCGACGAAAACACGGACCTTGGCTGGCAGATAACGGCGGTGCGGATAGACGGCGAAAATGCCGCTGCCCGACTGGATGCGGTCGTCGAGCATAGAAACCAGGCTGCCTGTTTCGAGGTCGGGAGCGGCGATGAAATCAGGCAGCATGGCGAAGCCCAGGCCGGACACGGCAGCGGCACGCGCGGCCATCGGACTGTTGACCTCGATCGGGCCCGACACATTGACGCTGATGGACTCCTCACCATCGCCCTTAAAGCGCCAGTTGGCGAGCGAGCGGCCATTGGTGTCGACGATGCAGGGCATGTTGGCGAGGTCTTGCGGGCGCGTCGGCTTGCCGTGCTTGGCTATCAGCTCCGGCGATGCGCACAGCCTGACCGAAAATGGCCCGAGGCGCCGCGCGATCAGCGATGAGTTCTCCAGCCGCGAGATGCGCACGGCAAGATCGAAGCCCTCCTCGACCAGATCGACAAAACGGTCGTCGAGTTGGATGTCGAGCACGATGTCGGGATGCTGCTTGGCGAAGTCGATCAGCGACTGGCCGATCGGCGCATCGGCGAAGGTGCGCGCTGCCGACAGCTTGATCCGGCCGCGAACGTCGCCGGAGGATTCGCGCACCGCGTCGGCCAGGCTGTCGACCTCGCGCACGATTTCCGAAGCGCGGCTGTAATAGGTATGGCCTGCCTCGGTCATCGAGAACTGCCGCGTGGTACGGTTGAGCAGCAGCGCGCCGAGCTCGTCCTCGAGTTCGCGCACGTATTTCGACAGCAGCGCCTTGGAACGGCCGATCTTGCGCGCGGCGGCCGAAAAACCCTCGGCCTCGACGACGTCGATGAAGGCGCGCATGCGGGTCAGTGTGTCCATGGATCAGGCCTTTCGTGCCGTATCGAGAAGCCGCCGGCCGAGCCGTATCAGGGCAATGTCGCTGCCGGAAGGGCCGAGAAGCGAGAGGCCAAAAGGGGCGCCATCAACCGAGCCCAGCGGCAGTGTGATTTGTGGAAAGCCTGAAAGACCCGAAAGGCACAGAAGATGCAAGGCCCTTTCGCGGTAGGCCTGGAGTTGCTCAGGCGAGCTTTTGACCAGAGGGGCGGGGCCTGGAACCGTGGGAAGGACCAGAAACCCGTCCTGGCCGAGGAGGGCGGCGAGCTCGGACCGGAAGGTCAGGCGGCGCACCGCCTCGGCCTGTGCCGTCTTTGCGTCGATCGTCCGGCCAAAGCCGAAGCGCTCCTCGACGCCCGGTCCGAGATCGCGCTCGCCGGATATGATCCAGGCGCCATGCTCTTGCCAGGCTTCGCAGGCCTGCAGCCGGCGAAAGCACCAGTAGAGCTCCCCCGGGAAGGAAGCAAAGACGTACTCCACCGGCTTTGGCTCGCCGACGACAGTGGCCGCCATCGCCCTCATCCTGGCATACTCGGCTGCCTCGGCCGGACCGGCGACAAAGGCGTCCAGCCAGCGGATCGAAAGCGGACGGTTGAGCGGGTGCTGATGCGGGTCGCGGCCGAGCAGCAATTTGCCGATCGTCTCATAGGTTTCGATGTCGTCGGCGAACCAGCCGAACGTGTCGAAGCTCGGCGCCAGCTTCATGGTGCCGTCGAGCGAAACGCGGCCATGCGTGGTGCGCAGCCCGATCAGCCCGCAAAAGCTCGCCGGCGTGCGGATCGAGCCGCCGGTGTCGGAGCCGGTAGCAATGTCGGCGAGCTTGCCTGCCACCGCCGCCGCCGACCCGGAGGACGAGCCGCCGGTGACGCGATCAGGGGCCGCCGGGTTCACCGGAAACGGAAAATGCGCGTTCTGGCCCATCAGCGAGAAAGCAAGCTCATCAGTTTGCGTTTTGCCGATGAAACGCGCGCCGGCGTCGAGAATCATCTGTACGGCAGGCGCCGTGCTGGAGGCTGCGTGCGCCTCGTTAAACTTCACCGGATTGCCACAACCGGTGCGATAGCCGGCGACGTCGTAAATGTCCTTCACGGCCAACCTGAGTCCGGCCAGGGGACCCAGTTCCGCATTGGCGACCGGCATGCGACGCAGATCGAGAAAGGCGTTGAGCGGGCCGTGCGTGCCTGGCATCGTTCGATATCCGGATACAGTTGGCGCAGCATTGTTCGATGCCAGAAATTTTACAACCTGGGATACGATTTTTATTGATTGTGAAATCTTTCGATCTTATATCGCGCTTGCCCAAAGTCGCACGTGCCTGTGGGTGTCCGCCGATCCTCGAATGGTGAGGGAAATCGGTAAGGTAACTGGAGCCAACCCCTCCAGTCGGTCTAGCGGCCAACCGCCAGCCCGAGGACACCTTGAAGCAACGACGGTGCGGGCCTTTCTGGTTCTCTTCCGGTTGTCCAAAGACCGGGGTTACTAAAGAGGCACACCTTCATTGCCGGCAGTGCGGACGGGTCTCCCATCCAAGCCAAGGCAGACAAAGCGAACCGAGGCCGGGCAAGGCCAAGGTTCATCGCCGCGAGACGGCGTTTCATGGTTCCGGGGTCTCCACCGGCTGGTTCCATGAATTCGACGTCCCGCCTTTGTTTGACCGCGTGTTCGCGAGGCCGACAGCCCGCGTCCGCACCCTTGTGCGCGCCGAAAGGCGCGATGGAGAGACCCCGATGGCCACCCAGCGCATCCTTGACTTCCTCGCCACCCGACGTCCGTCCGGCCCCTGCCTCGTCGTCGACCTCGATGTCGTGCGCGACAATTTCCGCGCCTTCGAGAAAGCGCTGCCCGATTCCAAGATCTACTATGCGGTGAAAGCAAACCCGGCGCCGGAGATCCTGCGCCTCCTTGCTGCGATGGGCTCGTCCTTCGACACCGCTTCCGTTGCCGAAGTCGAGATGGCGATGGACGCCGGTGCGCCGGCGGACCGCATCTCCTTCGGCAACACCATCAAGAAGGAGCGTGACATTGCACGCGCCTACCAGCTCGGCATACGGCTGTTCGCGGTCGACTGCGTCGAGGAAGTCGACAAGATCGCCCGCGTCGCTCCCGGCGCGCGCGTGTTCTGCCGCGTGCTGACCGACGGTGAAGGCGCCGAATGGCCGCTGTCGCGCAAGTTCGGTTGCGTGCCGGCGATGGCGGTCGACGTGCTGCGCCATGCCAAGGCGCTCGGCCTCGACGCCTATGGCGTGTCGTTCCATGTCGGCTCGCAGCAGACCGACCTGACGGCGTGGGACCGTGCGCTGGCCGACGCCAAGAAGGTGTTCGCCACGCTCGCCGACGAAGGCATCGTCTTGAAGATGGTCAATATGGGCGGCGGTTTCCCGACGCGCTACCTGCGTGACGTGCCGGTGGCCCAGGCCTACGGCCAGGCGATCTTCTCGGCGCTGCGCAAGCATTTCGGCAATGCCATTCCGGAGACCATCATCGAGCCGGGCCGCGGCATGGTCGGCAATGCCGGCGTCATCAAGTCGGAAGTCGTGCTGATCTCCAAGAAGGCCGACAACGACAATGTGCGCTGGGTATTCCTCGACATCGGCAAGTTCGGCGGTCTGGCCGAGACGATGGACGAGGCGATCCGTTACCCGCTCGTCACCCGTCATGACGGTTCGGAGACCGCACCTTGCGTGCTCGCCGGCCCGACCTGCGATTCGGCCGACGTGATGTACGAAAAGACGCCGTACCCGCTGCCCTTGTCGCTGACCATCGGCGACGAGGTGCTGATCGAAGGCACCGGCGCCTACACGACCACCTATTCGGCGGTCGCGTTCAACGGCTTCGAGCCTCTCCGATCCTACGTGATCTGACGGCTTCGGCCTTCAGATCTCCCCAGGCGGGCGTTTGCGTCCGCCCGGGTTCGCCTGTGGAACAAGCTCCGCTCGTGAAGGATCGCGGAAATGAAAATGCCAGTTGAATTCGTGGACCCCTTGCCGGTCCTTGCCATCGTCGCCGAAACCCCTGCCGATGTCGCGGCGCGTGAAGCGTTGCTCGACCGCGCCATGGGGCCGAAGCGGCGCAAGAAGTCGTCGGAGAAGCTGCGGCGCGGCCGCCGGCCTTCCGAAGGCCTCGCCTTTGTCGTGCGCGACGCGGCCGGTGTGGTGACCGGCACTGTGCGGTTGTGGGAGGTGCGCCTGGGCGAGGGCGGTCCGGCAGCGCTTCTGCTCGGCCCGCTCGCCGTCGATCCGGCGCTGAAGAACGCCGGCATCGGCTCGGCGCTGATGCGTCATGCGCTGGCCGAAGCCGCGCGTCTTGGCCATGCCGCGGTCCTGCTGGTCGGCGATGCGCCTTACTATGGTCGCTTCGGCTTTTCGGCCGACAAGACCGGTTCGCTCGCGATGCCCGGCCCGTACGAGCGGCACCGCCTGCTGGCGCTGGAGCTGGTCGAGGGGGCGCTCGACGGTGCGCGTGGCACGCTGAAGGCTGCCGGTCGCAAGCTCAAGGCGCTGCCGCTGACCTTCGCGGCGTAAAGCCTTCGGCTTTCCGCGGCTCAACAAGCGTCGGGTCGACAAAAGCAAAACGCCGCCTCATGGGCGGCGTATTGCTTTTGTCGACGGGATTAGCCGAGCAGCTGGCTGAGCGCCATGGCGACCGTCATGTCGCCTTCGACCTTTATCTTGCCGGACATGAACGCCATGGTCGGGTTGAGGTCGCCGGCGATCAGCGAATCCAGATCGTCGAGCGAGAGCTTGACGGTGCAGTCGGTCGGTGCGTCGGTGGTCGAGACGGTTGCGCCGTCGATGACGATGACGCCGTCGCTGCCGGTATCGAACTTGACCGAATGTTCGAACCCGGCGCTCGCCACGCGCGACTTCATCTTCTCGGCAATCTCCTGAACGCTCATGACTGTTCTCCTCGTTGCGTTTTTGCCGCGCCTCAGTGACCGGCCTCTGCCGAAGTCGCTGTCTCGCGCGTGCCGCGATCCTGGGTCGCTCGGCGCATATAGCTTCGAGTTGACGTAAACGTCAACGCAATGGCGATGCGTCATCTCGTTTCAGTAGGAAGGAGTGAGGCGGAGAAATTCAGCCCAGCGACGGGGTCAGTGTTCTGTGGCCGGCTCGGCCTGGGCCGATTCCGCAGGAGCAGGTTCGGTCGTCGTGGCCGGATCCTTGCGGCGGCGCATGGCGTTGTCGCGGATCTCGTCCTTGGTCAGGAAGTTGACCTGGTCGATCAGCACTTCATGTACCAGGTCGGCGCCGACTCGGGCGTTGACGGTGTCGCGTATGGCCTTGCGGAAGGCGTCGAGATCGATGGTTTCCTTCTTGGTGAAGTCGATCTGCGGGTTGGAATAGAGATAGGAATAGACCTGATCGGTCATCAGCGCTTCGGCCGGGATCGACATCTTCTTTATCTCGGCCGGCTCGACCGTGTAGACGAGCTTGGTGAGGAAATAGCCGTCGATCTTGGAATTGCGGATCAGCGGCACCGAGATGATGTCTGTCTTGACGTAGTCGAGACCGCCCAGCATAGGCTTCGGCGTTTCGCCGACGCCGCGCTCACCGGCCGCCTGGAACGAATAGAACACCGCGCCCAGCGTGGCGGCGCAGATCCAGATCGCGGCGGCGATGAATTTTATCACCGGCTTTTCCCGCCAAGTCTTCTCGCGAACATCAGCTCGCCCATCCGAATTCGCCGGCCGAGTAGGTGCCGTCGGCTTCGGCGCGCTGGATGGCGTTCTTCAGGAGCGTCGCGACCTCGTTGACCGCGTTGAGGTGCGCGAGGATCGCCGCTTCGTTCTTCGCCAGCTTCTGGCGCAGCCGCGCCAGGCTGTCGCGATGCTGCTCCAGGAATTCGATCTCGTTGGCGCCCTTCATGGCGCGGGTCAGCTCATAGAGGTAGCGGCTTTTGCGGGCGTTCGAGGCCTTGAGGTCATAGCTGGTGTCGTTCTTCAGTCCCGCCGTCTCTTCCTCGACCGCTTCCTCGATGCGGCCGATGATGGCTGCAAGGTTGCCCGGTCGGGCAAAGGGGATCGGCGCCTCGGAAGTCCGCGCCGGCAGGTTGGAAGAGAATTTTGAAAAATCGGCCATTGAAAATCCTGGTCTAGATCTTGATGTCGGTTTTGATGGTCGTCTCGTCGCCGGTCATCGACCGGGCGGCCTTGCGCTGCAATTCCTCGACCAGCGAGGTGGAGAGCCTTGTCTGCTGGTCGATCTCGGTCTTTTGCGGCCCGGTTGACACCGGCCCGATCGGCACGGTGCGCTTGCCGTCCTTGTAGTGGTCGGCCAGCAGCGACTTGGCGATGCCGATGCCGCCGCGCTCGGCCATGACGTCGGCGACGCGCTCGGCAAGCTGCGATTTCCACATATCGCCGGCCAGCCCTTTGCCGTAGAGCCCTTCGGTGTCCTTGGGCAGCATGTTCTGGATGAAGGTCTGCAGGACCATCGCCTCGAACTTCTTGAATTTTCCAGCGGGGTCGGCGGTCGCGGCAGCCTTGTCGGCCGAAGCGCGCGACAGGATCGAGCCGGCATCGATCGAAGTAGCCATGTCGACGGAAAAAGCACCGCCAGCGCCATTGGCCCGCTTGGTGAGCGCGGCGCGGGCTGCCTCGATATCCGTCGCGTCGACGGCTCTGCTGACATCGAGAACGATGTCGCTGGGTGGAGAAATCGCCAAGAAAGTCCGCCTCTTTGCCGGGTTTCCTGAGCGACCATGCCGCAACAAGCTTGTGGCAGGCTTGCGGCTGAGGGCTAATCGCCGTTCCGCTTCTGGGCGATGAGATCAAGCCGGTCGCGGTCGGAGCGTTCGCGTTCGTCGCGGCTTCGCACATCCTTGTAGGCACGCTCGACCATGTTGGTGCGCGCCGTCGCGGTGGCAATCAGGCCGACCTCCTGCCTGGCGCTTTCGAGGCTCGCTTCCTGCCGCACCAGAGCGTTGGCGATGCGGCGATGGTAAAGGTCCGGAAACAGGACCGCCATCGACTGGTCGGCATCGAAATGCTGGACAAGTTCCTTGGCCTCGGTCTCGGCTGATACCGCCGCCGCCAGGAAAGTCGCGTGGCGGGTTTCGTGCAGGGCCTTCAACTGCTCCTGCACCTTGACCAGTTTCTTCAGCCGTTCTTTGCGCGTACTCATTTTACCTCGCCAGCGTCAGGTCGACGAAGCCGTCGACGAACAGCGACAGCATGGTGCCGATGGCGAAGTAGAAGATGATCATGCCGCCAGCGATGACGAAGGGCAGTGAGATGAAATAGACCGGAATCTGCGGCGTCAGCTTGTTGACGAAGCCGATGGTCAGATTGACCAGTATGGCATAGGCAACGAACGGACTGCCGAGCCGGAGGACCAGGAAGAAGGCGTCCGACACGGTGTCGGTCAGATCGACGAGGGCTGCCTGCGGATTGAAGAAGACGTTGACCGGCGCCACCGTGTAGGAGGCGACCAGAGCGCGGATGATCTCGTGGTCGAAATCGAAGACGAAGAGCAGCAGCAGCGCCGAGAACGAGATGATGGCGGCAAGAGCCGCCTGTGGCTCCGGCTCCTCGATGGCCGGCCCGCCGGTGCCGCCATAGCCGATCAGCATGGCGATGGCCGAGCCCATGAAGCGCAGCGCTTCCATGTAGAGCCTGGTCATGGCGCCGATCAGCCCGCCGACCAGAAGTTCGGAGATGATCATCGGCGCTAGCACCTGCGGACGCGCATCGACGAAGGGAAAGATCTTGTCCCACAGAAAGGCGAGCAGGCCACCGGTGGCGGCGATCGAAACGAACAGCCGGACCTGGACCGGCACGCGGGCGCTGGACAGGCCCGGCATCAGCATGAAGCAGGCGCCGATGCGGCAGAAGGCGAGGAAGGCAGCGATGACGACGCCTTGCGACAATACGTTCACGAGATTGTCCCGAGCACCTTGATCTCGACGCCCTTGGCGATTTCGACATGGGAGAGAACGGGAAGCGTCGTGAACAGGCGCTCGATGATCATGCGCACATAGGGCCGCGCATCGGGCGCGGTGACGAGGACAAAACGCTCGCCGGCCTCGAGATGCTTGCGGATCGCCTTGGTCGCATCCTGGCCGAATTCTTCCAGCTGGCGCGGATCGATGTCGAATTCGCGCACCTCGCCCTTGGCGTCGCGCTTGAGGCTCTGGTGGAAGGCGAGGTCCCAGCGGTTGCCGAGGCGCAGCACTTTCAGCATGCCGCCTTCGGAAAGGTCGCCGCAGATCTGCTGGGCCATGCGGATGCGGACGTGCTCGACGATCTGCTCCGTGCGGCGCACATGCGGCGCGATCTCGGCGATGGCCTCGATGATCAGGTGCAAATTGCGGATCGAGACACGCTCGGCCAGCAGCAGTTTCAGCACCGCCTGCAGGCCGGGGTAGGAGATGTGCGAGGTGCAGATCTCGTCGGCGAGTTTTCTGTATTCCGGATCCTGGCGTTCGAGCAGCGCCTTCATGTCCTTGTAGGACAGAAGCTGCGGCAGGTTGTTGCGGATCACTTCGGAGAGATGGGTGAGCAGCACCGACATGTTGTCGGCGAAAGTGTAGTTCTCACGCTTCAGATCCTCGGCGAAGGTTTCCAGCACCGAGAAGGCGCGCATGCCGAAGGCGGGCTCGCGGATTTCCTCGCCGGGAACGTCGGGCAGGTCACGGGTGCCGAGCAGCACCATGATCTCGCCCACACGCATCTGATATTCGGCGACAACGGTGCCGTGGACCTTGATCTGGTAGCTCTTCGGCGGGATACCGAAATCGTCGGCGACCCGCACCTCCGGCACGACGAAGCCGTATTGGGTGGCAAACTTCTTGCGCATCTTGGCCATGCGGAACACCAGTTCCTGATGCGACACCAGCAGCCTCGTCGACAGCTGCTTGCCGATCAAAAGCTCGATCTCGGCGGTGGTGAGCGATGCCTTGACCGAGTTCTTTTCCTCCTCGACCTTGTTCGCCTTTTCCTGGTCCTTGAGCGCTTCGACGGCGGCAGCCTCACGGTTGGCGCGCATCGGGATGACGTAGCCGAGGCCGGCCATGCCGGCGGCCAGCGTGAAGAACGGGAAGAAGGGCAGGCCGGGCATCAGGCCGAGCAGCACGAGCAGCGAGGCCGCGACATAGAGTGCGCGCGGATGGGCGCCGAGCTGCCCGAACACCGCCTGGTTGGTCGAGCCGCGTGTGCCGCCCTTGGACACCAAAAGGCCGGCAGCCAGCGAGACGATGAGCGCCGGGATCTGGGTGACGAGGCCGTCGCCGACCGACAGCTTGATGAAGACATCGGCGGCTTCGCCCATGCCCATGCCATGCCTGATGTAGCCGATGGCGATGCCGCCGACGATGTTGATGGCGGTGATGATGAGACCGGCGATGGCGTCGCCCCGCACGAATTTCGAGGCGCCGTCCATCGAGCCGAAGAAGGAAGACTCTTCCTCCAGTTCCCGGCGGCGCAACTGCGCCGTCTTGTCGTCGATCATGCCGGCGGACAGATCGGCGTCGATCGACATCTGCTTGCCGGGGATGGCGTCGAGGGTGAAGCGGGCGCCGACTTCGGCGATACGGGTGGCGCCCTTGGTGATGACGATGAAGTTCACCACGATGAGGATCAGGAAGACGATCAGGCCGATGACGAAGTCGCTGGCCATCACCAGCCGGGAGAAGCCGGCGATGACATAGCCGGCGGCGTGCGTACCCTCATTGCCGTGCGACAGGATCATGCGCGTGGTGGCGATGTTGAGGGACAGACGCAGCATCGTGGCGATGAGCAGCACGGTCGGGAAGGACGAGAAATCGAGCGGGCGCTGGATCCACAGCGCCACCATCAGGATCAGCACCGACAGCGCGATCGAGAAGGCGAGGCCGATGTCGATGAGGAAGGCCGGGATCGGCAGGAACAGCACGGCCAGGATGATGACGATGCCGATGGCGAAGAAGACATCGCGGCCATTCTTGGCCACTGTTCCCGTCACTAAGCTTTCGCTGATCGCCATATCGTCCCCGAGCCATGGACTGCCCGAACATGAGGGCAGCCCTTCGAGCCTAACCGGCCAAGCTTGCGCGAGGGTGGGAGACTGGCTACTGCCGAGATGACGGAAGCTCTGAGGAGAGATCATGCTGGTGATCATCGGCACTATCCGCCTGCCGCCGGAACGGCTCGACGAAGCGAGGCCGGCCATGCAGCGCATGATCTCCGGCAGCCGCGCCGAGCCAGGCTGCCTAGACTATTCCTATGCGCAGGACGTGCTCGACGCCGGGCTCATCCACGTGACGGAGGTGTGGAGCGACAGGGAAGCACTCGACGCGCATTTCCGCTCGCCGCACATCGCCGACTGGCGGGAGAACTGGGCAGCGCTCGGCATCGGCGAGCGCAACCTCAAGCTTTATGAGGCCGGCGAGCCCAATCCGACTTGACCAGCAGCGGCCATCGGGTCGGGACAGACAACGCCAAAATGACGCCACAAGCGGTCGGCATTGCGGTTGCCTCGCAATGCCGCCGGGCGTATCAGCCAAGGCACCTTTCAACCCTCGCACATCGGCGAGCTGCCTCGTGTCCGCCATAAGCCACCGCCAAGTCTATGCCCGCCGGCTACGCGCGGTGCTGATCCGATCGATCCCGATGCTCGAGGCGCGCGGAATCGTCATCGTCCTGCTGGCGGGTGCGGTCGGGGTGATGGCGGGCGGACTGGTCACCGGCATGAGCGCGCTGGTGCAGGGCCTGCACTTCCTGCTCTTCGACGTTCAGCGGGGCGGCCGGCTTTCGGGAATGTTTTCCCTTGCCAATCCGATGCAGGCGATGTTTCCGGCAATCGGTGGCTTGGTGCTCGGCCTGTCGGTGATCTGGCTGCGCAGGTGGAAATTCCGCACCCCCGTCGATCCTATCGAGGCGAACGCGCTCTATGGCGGACGCATGTCGCTCACCGATACCTTCATCATCGTCGTCCAGACGATGATATCGAGTGGCTTCGGCGCCTCCGTCGGATTGGAAGCCGGCTACACGCAGATCGGCTCCGGCGTTGCATCACGGCTGGCGCGTGCCTTGCAGCTGCGCCGCAACGATGTCCGCATCCTGGTCGGCTGCGGCGCCGCGGGAGCTATCGCCGCCGCCTTCGACGCGCCGTTGACCGGCGCCTTTTACGGCTTCGAGCTGATCATCGGAATCTATTCGGTCGCCAATGTCGCGCCGGTGATGACGGCCGCGATCTGCGCTTCGCTGACCGCCGAGACGTTCGGCGGCGTGCCGTTCCCGCTGGAATTGTCCGGCCTGCCTGAACTGACCGCCAGCCAGTATTTGCCGTTCCTGTTGCTCGGGCTGCTCGGCGGCGGCGCCTCGGTCGCCATCATGTATCTGGTAAGCATGGTCGAGCGCGGCTTTGCGCGGCTGGCGATCGATGCCTCGATCCGTCCATTCATCGGCGGCATCTTCGTCGGGCTGCTCGGGTTGATAACGCCGCAGGTGCTGTCCTCAGGCCATGGCGCGCTGCATCGCGAATTCGCGATGAATTACGGGCTCGCCGTCGTTGCCAGCGTCTTCGTGCTCAAGCTCGCGGCGTCGGCGATCTCGCTCGGCTCGGGCTTTCGCGGCGGTCTGTTCTTTGCCTCCCTGTTTCTTGGCGCGCTGCTCGGCAAGGTCTTCGCCGGCGTCATGGCCATCATCTCGCCGGCAACCGGCATCGACCCTTCCGTCGCCGCCGTCGTCGGCATGACGTCGCTTGCCGTCGGCGTCGTCGGCGGACCGCTGACGATGACCTTCCTGGCACTGGAATCGACTCGCGACCTGACACTCACCGGTGTCGTGCTGGCGGCCTCGCTGATGGCGGCGATCCTGGTTCGCGAGACCTTCGGCTACTCCTTCTCGACCTGGCGCTTCCATCTGCGCGGCGAGACGATCCGCAGCGCCCATGACGTCGGCTGGATGCGCAATCTGACAGTCGGAAAAATGATGCGCCAGGATGTCCGCACCGTCGATGCCGCAAAGACGCTTGCCGCGTTTCGCAAAGACGTGCCGCTGGGTTCGGCGCAGCGCGTCATCGCCGTCGACGAAGACCAGCATTATGTCGGCGTGCTGATCGTCGCCGAACTGCACAGCGACCCCTCGGACGGCGAGACGCCGGTGCTGTCGCTGGCCAAATTCATGGACGCGGTGCTGGTGCCGACCATGAACGTCCAGTCCGCCGCTGAAACCTTCCAGCGCGCCGGCGCCGAGGAACTGGCGGTGGTCGAGGATTTCGACAACCGGGCCGTTGTCGGGCTTCTGACCGAGGGCCATCTGATGCGGCGCTACGCCGAGGAACTCGACAAGGCGCGGCGCGATCTGTCGGGCGAGGGCTGAGGGCTAAAGCAATTCCAGGAAAAGTGTGAGCTGTTTTCCGTCCGGAATTGCGTCAAAACAAGAAGATTGAGCGGTTCTCCGTTTCCGTGAACGGTGAAACGCTCTAATTGGCGGTCTTCCGGCTTTGCTTGGCGACAACATTGGCTTTCCGCAGCAGAGTTGGGGCCGGGGCGAAGGGACTCAGCCTGAACTTTTCGATATGTTTGGCGCGGCCTTGCCTTGCGATGAGGTAGTTTGTCATCAGTCTCTCCTCAACGGGCTCCGACATAAAGAACCCTTGAGCGCCGTGGCAGTGTTCGTGGATCAGAAAGTCGAGTTGAGCTTCGTTCTCCACCCCTTCCGCGACAACGGTCATACCTAGCGAATTGGCCAGTGCGATGATCCCTCGAACCACATTCTGTTTCCTGGTGGAGGAAGCCAGATCGCCTAGGAACGAGCGATCGATTTTCAGTTGGTTCAAGTTGAAATCAGCAAGATATCCGAAGCTCGCGAAGCCCGACCCAAAATCGTCGAGTGCCAGGCTGACTCCGATTTCTCGAATTTTGCCGATGCTCTCCAGAGCATTGCGGCTGTCCTGGATAAATATACCTTCCGTGATCTCCAATTGCAGGCGCGATGGCGGCAATCCGGTCTGCTGCAGCATCTCGGTGAGGTGCGTCAGATAGGCATAGGCCTGGAGGCTTTTTCCAGAGACGTTGACTGAACAGGTGAACTCCTCGGCGGAAATAGGCATCCATTTGGCGGCTTGCACGCAAGCCTTGCCCAGAACCACCTTGTCGAGTTCCAATATCAAATCACTCCGCTCCGCGATTGGAATGAACGATGCCGGCGGACGAACCGCCCCCGAGACAGGATCGCGCCAGCGGACCAGTGCCTCGGCGCCGGTCATGCGGCCGGTCGCCAGCTCGAACTGGGGTTGCCAAACCAGGAAGAACTCGTCGCAATTAAGCGCCCGTTTGATGGCTGCTTCTTCACCAAGCTGCATGTCGATCTGACTTAGGATCGAGGGCGAAAACGTCACGAAACCGGACCGCCCTTCGGCCTTCGCCTTGTAGAGAGCACTGTCTGCGTTGTGCAGCAACATGGAGATGTCGGAACCATGTTGGGGGAAACACGCCATGCCGATGCTGGCGCCAATGCGCACCTGGTGGCCCTCCAACTCGGCAAACCTGTTCAACTGCTCGCGCAGACATTCTCCCAAATCGTCACCAACGTTCCGCTCGGCAACAGCCATGATCGCAAATTCGTCACCGCCCAATCGCACGGCGGCTACGTCGTCGGGCTGCTCGACCGACTCAAGGATTTCGGCAACCGCTTTCAGCAGCAGATCTCCGACGTGATGACCGAAGGTGTCGTTCACGCTCTTGAAGTGGTCGAGATCGATCAGCAGCAACTGAAGCTGTTTGCCGGTCTCCCTCGCCCGGTCCAGCATGGCGTCCCTGTTGGCTGCCATCCAGGCACGATTCTTCAGCCCCGTCGTCGCGTCGCGCCAGGCAAGAAATTCCAGCTGCTTTATCGTTTCCCGGCGCCCGATGAACAGAACCGCCGTCCCCATCGCCAGCAGCGAGAGGATCGTCAAGGCAAAGGCTATCTGATAGTTGAACCTCTTCAAGCTGACTTCCGACGAATAGAGATCGGCGTTAACTTCCTCGCCGTATTTGTAATACTCGTCGTTCATCCGGCCGACGATCTGCTCAAGCTCCAAACCCAGTTCCGTCAGGCTTTTTTGATCGAGCGGCAGCCCGGCCGCAATCACGACATCAAGTCGCTTCACCACATCGTTGACGCGTGGCACGATGCCTGCATAAGCTGGAATTGCGCTGATCGTCTCTCTGCCGTCGATCCGGTCGAAGCGTATGTAAACCAAGTCGTTTGCCGCCGACAGTTGATCGAGGCTTTCCTGGGAATTGGGAGCGCCTTCGGCGAGTGAAATCATATCCCTCAGGTGGGTCACGTCGCGTATCGCGATGTGGAATTCGCGGATGGCGAAGAACCCGAACCTAGGCAGCGATGACTCGATCTTGCTGATACTGACAAACAGCATGACGATGAGGATCGCGGAACCGATCGCCGCCAGCCCTATGGCGCTGCCGTAGGTAAGCGGAATTTGCCAGCCTCTCAGTCGAGAACCTACCATTGAGGCCTACAGCCGATCAGTTGCCGGACTCGATCGTCTTGATCAGCCAGACCCATCGCGGCTTGCGGATCGGCGTGTCGAAGGCGGGGTGGTCCTTGAGAGGGTAGATCAGGCGGGTCGGTCCTTGCGTCCGTCGGGTGAGCAACTCCCCGTCCTGGCGGGTTGCGAGAAGCAGAGGCCCTTCCGTCCAATCTTCGTGCGGGATTACCTGCACGTATTCGTCCACTGCCCGCAGGGTAACGGAATCCCTATCTTCCAATCCAACGGATTTGAGCACGTCTCGGAACAGAACGCCTTGAAAGATCAGTTGCCCGTTCTCGAAAGGACTTGTGGTGACGACCTTGTAGACGCCAAGCTTTTCCAACTGCCGCAGCGTGATCGGGATCGACTTGCCGTCCTTCTGAACGTTGAAAGCCACAGTCTCCGGTGGCTCGGGAAAACTGGCCGGTTCTAGCGCCCAAACGGGCAACGCACCGATCGCCAGAACAGCCAGCATCAGCAGGCTGCGCATAAGCATGAACCGGCCCTTCTTCAGCAAGGACATATCACTATCCCTCCCGCCGAGCGGACCCACTACGGATCTTGGCCGCAGGATCTCGCTGGCTAACAGTCGATACTGCCGTTGAAAGCTTAATTTTTTGGTCGGTTTCGTTTCGAAACTGGCGGCGATCGCCGACACAGGCCACTAGAGCCATGTGTAGCCCGGCTCAGAAGAAATCAGTGCTCGATCGGGCCTTTCGCCATCACCAGCGCGGTGCCGGCGGTCGTCGGGCGCTCGATCAGGCGGCGCACGCGCGGGGGTTCGTCGCCGCTGTGCAGCGCCCGTATGCGCTCGCCGACGACGGCATCGGCATGGGTGGCGCGCCGGTTGTGGCGGATGTATTCCAGCCAGGTCGGCGTGTGGTAGTGCTCGATCCAGACGGATGGATTTTCAAGGTCGCGCGCGAGCGTCCAGTTGCGGGCGCCGTCGCGGCGGCGGATGCGCCCGCGCTCGGCCATGGTGGCGAGGAATTCGGGCACGTCGTCGTCGCGGATGACATACTCGATCATGATCGCGATCGGGCCGCTGCGCGGCTTGAGGTCGAGGCCGAGATGCGGCTCCTTGAAGCGGTTGAGCGGATCGAGGTTGAGCGCGGCCTGTTGCGGCAGGGGCAGGAGCAGGCCGATGGCGCCGCCGACAAGCATGGCGATGGCCGCGGCGATCAACGCGGTTTCAGCGCCATGCGCGTCGGCAACCACGCCCCACACCCAGCTGCCCAGGGCAATGCCGCCGAAAGTCGCCGTCTGGTAGACCGAAAGCACCCGGCCGACGACCCAGCGCGGCGTCGACATCTGCACGGTGACGTTGAAGTGCGACAGCGCAATTACCCAGCAGGCGCCGCCGATGAGCAGGCCTGCCGCGGTCTGCCAGGCATTGTGGCTGATTGCGGCGTTGAAGGCGCAGACGGCGAAGCCGGCGAAGGCCATGCGCACCATCGTCTCGCTGGACAGCAATTGCCGCAGACGCACGCTGATCAGCGCGCCGCCGACGGCGCCGATGCCGAAGGCGCCGAGCATGATGCCGTAGGTCAAGGCATCGCCCTTGACAACGTCGCGCGCCACCAGCGGCAGCAGCGCCAGCACCGCGCCGGCGCTGAAGCCGAAGGCCGAGCCCCTGACCAGCACCTTGCCGATGTTGGGCGACATGGCGACATAGCGCAGGCCGGCGCCCATGGCGGCACCCAGCGTCTCGCGCGGCAGCGTCGAGACCGGCAGCTCCGGCTTCCAGCGGAAGAGCACGATGATGAGGCCGATATAGCTCAGCGCATTGGCGGCAAAGGCAGCGGCCGCACCGGCGGCGGCAACGATGATGCCGCCGATCGCCGGACCGACGCTGCGCGTCAAGTTGAAGCCGAGGGAATTCAGCGCAACGGCCGCCGGCAGCTTGTTGCGGGGCACCATGTCGCCGACCGACGCCTGCCAGGACGGGTTGTTGAGCGCCGTGCCGCTGTCGATCAGGAAGGTGAAGGCAAGCAGCGTCCACGGCGTCATCCAGCCGTTCCAGGTGAACAGCGTCAGAAGTGCGGAGATGACCAGCATGAAGACCTGGGCGATCAGCATCACCTTGCGCCGGTTAAAGCTGTCGGCGATGGCGCCGGCTACGAGTGCAAACAGCATGATCGGCAGAGTGGTCGAGGCTTGGACCAGCGCCACCTGATAGGACGAGGTGGCGATGGTGGTCATCATCCAGGCGGCGCCGACGCCCTGGATCAGGCCACCGAAATTCGACACCAGGCTGGCCGACCAGACGGCGCGAAAAATACCATGCCGGAAGGGCGCCAGCGCCGAGACGCGTTCGCTGTCCGGCTCGTCATCGATCATCAGACCTGTCCCACCTTAATGCGCTGGTTTCGTCCGCCGGGACGGCAATCATGGCATCCGTTTGAAATAGAGCACGACATCCAAAAAGGGCGAACGCCTCTTTCAAAAAGATCATGGTCCAACAACAGGGTAGCAAGGCAAAAATACGTCAGCCGGCAAGGGTTCGCTACCCAAGGCGATGTTCTCGTTGGTCCACCGCGCGAGGTATCGGACGGGGGCAAAGTCAGCTTCTGTCGCGGGCGGCGGCATGCAGGGCCTCGGTCAACGTGCCGGTCGTCTCGCCGCCGGCGTGAAGGCGTAGGAAAAGCTCCATGCCGACAAGCCGCAGCCTGGACGGTTCCTCGCGCCGCGCGAACTGGATCATGTTCTCCAGGCTCGCGGCGGGCCACTTCATGGCATCGCGCAGAAAACCGCCGCGCAGCAAAGTCTCGGTGCCGGCCGAGAATTCGGACGATATCTCGAAGCCGATCTTGCGCGCCTGGACGTTCTGACGCGGAATATGCTTTTCAGCGACCTTCCGCAAAAGCCATTTTCCTGTTTTGTCGCGGTATTTATGCCGCCTCGGCAAATGGATCGCGAAGTCGATCAGCCGGTTCTCCAGGAACGGAACCCTGAGTTCCACGGACGCCGCCATGCTCAGCCGGTCGTGCCGGTTGAGGATGTCCTGCAGATGCGAATAGAGGTCATAGAGGCAATGTCCGAGGAAGGCACGATCGGCAGGCGGAGCTACCGGCTGCAGGCGGTCGAAAATCTCGGTCTGGAGGAAATTCAGCTCGGGTGACAGGGCACGCAGGACCATGCCGCGCTCCATTTGCGAGTGGCTGCCAGCCGAGACCTTGTAGGGGGCGCGGCGCTGCTGTTCGAATTTCCGGTCGAGCGAGCGCTTCGAATGCAACAGACGCCGGGGCCACGACCAGGAACGCCATTTCCTCATGCTCAAGGCCTGCAGGGGGTAACCGCCAAACAATTCGTCGGCGCCTTCCCCGGTGAGCAGCACCTTGATGCCATCGGCCCGGCATTGTTCGGCAAGCGCCAGCAGCCCGACATGGCTGGCGTGCCAGCCATCGCTTTCAATATGCCAGATTACCCTTGGCCAAAGTTCGAAAAACCGGTTCCTGTCGACCGGCACCCGGCGCAAGGGCACGCCGACATGGCGGCCGGTGCGTTCGGCGTCTTCAGCCTCGCTGCGGCCGAGCTGCGGGTCGACGACATAACCATGGACCTCCGGCCTGAACCGCTTTGCCAGCGCCGTTATCAGGCCGGAATCGACTCCGCTGCTGCAGGCCGTGGCAACGCCGGTATCGGCGACGCAATGAAGCCCGACGCTGTCCTTCAGCAATGCCTCCAGCGTCGCCATGTGCTCCGCATCGGAGGATACGTCGCCGGTGATGCGCGCGGTCTCCAGCACGTCCAGCACATGCCAGAAGCGGCGCTTCTCGATACCGCCATCGGTGATCTTCCACAGGCCGGCGGGCGGCAGCCGCTCGATGCGGTCGAATAGGCTGTAGCTGGAATCACGGCTCTGCCAGGCCAGCCGCAAGGTCATCTCGCGTCTGTCGATATCGCGCGGGAAACCGTCGCAGGCGAGGAGTGCCTTGTCCTCCGAGGCAAACACGATCCGCTCCGGCATCTCCGCCACCGACATCGGCTTGATGCCGAGACGATCGCGGGCAAGCCACAGCGCACCGTTGCGGGCGTCGAAATAGGCGAAGGAAAACATGCCGTCGAACAGCGGCACGGCCTTTTCGGGACCCCAGTGATGCAAGGCTTCGAGAACCACTTCGGCATCGCAGATGGTTCGAAAGACGACGCCTTGCGCCTGCAGCGTCTCGCGCAGCGAGCGGTAATTGTAGACCTCGCCATTGTAGACGAGGACGCCCGGGCCGGATGCGGTCAGCATCGGTTCGCGGGCGGCGTGCGAGGGGTCAATGATGGTCAGCCGGCGGTGCCCGAGTGCCAGCCGGTTGTTGCTCCAGCCGTCATGATCATCGGGGCCGCGATGCACCAGCGCCTGCATCATGCTGGCGACATCCGACAGGTCGTTGGCGTCGATCGGGTTTCGTTTGCGCCAGACGCCGGCTATTCCGCACATGGCCTGCCGGTGAGTTCTGCCTGAGTCATGGCCTGCAATCTAGCCGGAACACGGCTGCCTGCAAGCGGTGCCTAGAACCCGTTTTCGATGCGCTCGAAGATGACGTTGGTGAAGGCCGAGATCTGGCTGCCGATGAACGGACCGGTCAGCGCCACGACCAGCATGATGGCGACGATCTTGGGCACGAAGGTCAGGGTGATTTCCTGGATCTGGGTCAGGGCCTGGATCAGCGCGATGCCGATGCCGACCGCCATGGCGACCAGCACCACCGGCGCGGAAGCGGTGAGCACCGTCCACACCGCGTACTGGACGATGTCGAGCGCGTCGGCTTCGTTCATCTGAGCCTGCCTCTTCGAAACAGGGCTAGCTGGCCGGCTTGATCGAAACGCCCGCGCCAACCGGCACTTCGGTGCCGTTCTGCAGTACCGCGATCAGGCCGTTGCTGGCAAGCTTGACGGAGGCCACGACGCCCGTCGTCTTGCCGTCGGCGGAAGTGATCGAACGGCCGATCAGGGCGTCCGCCTGCGACAGCGCCGAGGACTGCATGATCTGCTCGAGCTTGGTGTTGGTCTGCACCGATTGCTCGACCTGCGAGAAGGTGGCGAGCTGGGCGACATACTGCGTCGAATCCATCGGTTTCGTCGGATCCTGGTTCTTCATCTCGGCGATCAGCAGCTTCAGGAACGACTGGTAGTCGACCGCTGTTTTCGAAGTTTGCTGGGTGCCCTGGTTGGCGCCCGTCGGGATCGTCGTCGTCATGTCTACATTCATCAGTATCGTGCTCCCACGGCCTGCGGGCGCTGCGCACCCTGAACATCGTCATTGCCGCCAAGCGCGCGGCGTTCGAGCGGATAAAGCGCGCGGATCGCCTTAAGCGCTTCATAAATGTGGTCTTCACCGACCATGCGGTCGATCTGCTTCAGCGCGCTGTTGATCTGCTCGTCCTCGAAGCTTGCGAGCAGCAGGGGGAGTGAGCGGCGAAACATGGCGCGCGCCTCGACCGCGCCGGCCGGGTTCATCAGCATGACCTGCAGGATGAAGTAGAGCTGCTTCAGCGGTGTCGAGGCCTCGTCGGCCTGGATGACATGGTTCTCGAGCAAAAACTGCACATCGTTCATCAGCTCGACGGTGACCTTGCGGTCGACGCGGATGACGGCGCCGTTGATGTAGATCTTCTCGTTCGGCTTCAGCGATATCTTCAACGTGTTGGTCATTGAATGCCGTCCCGGATGATCTGGGACACTTCGATCAGGCCTTCGAAATTGTCGGTGCGGCCCTGGCGGATGTCCTCGGCCTCGCGCAGCAGCCACAGGCCGATGGAGATGAGGTTGGCGCGCAGTTCCTTGGGAAGGACATTGTCGCTGGAGCCGAGATCCTCGACGAAGGTGGTCCAGACCCGGTTGGTGAAGTGCAGCGCCTCGACCGCCTCCATCGAAGTGTGACCGACAGCCGCCGCTGCTGCCAGCATCTCGATCGAGCGGGTCAAAAGCTGCCGCTCGCGATCCTTCGCATCGGCAACGGAGTCGGTCTGAACGTCGGCGTAGGAGAATTGGTACATCGTTTGGCTCTACCGTTGCGGTTGAGATTGTCAGGTCAGGTAGTTCAGCAGGCTCATCTGCTGCAGGCGCGCGGTCAGCGCGAAGGACGTCTCGATATGCTGTGTCAGATCCGCGACGCGGGTGGCTGCCTCGGCCGGATCGACGTGTTCCAGATCGAGGATATGACGTTCGAACAGGTCGACCTGCGTCTTCATCCGGTCGCTGGCGTCGGACACACGCTTCTCGGCAAGACCGGTCTCGGCCTGTAGCTGGCCGAGTCCGCCCAGCGCCTCGCCGACCATCGCCTGGGCGCGGCCGACAACGGCGGTCTTCGCCGCCTGACTGATGTTGCCGGAGAGCAGGCCGGTGACCATGGCGGAAGCCATCGCAAGTTTGCGGATGCTGTCGTCATTGGCGCTGGCCGATGTCTGGGTGGTTTCGCCGAGCGAAATGCGGCTGACAATCTGCTGGTCGGTGGCGTTCGACCAATTGGCCTGCCAGCCCGCGCCCATGAACTGCGGCACGACATTGCTGGTGATGAAGGCGTCCATCTGGGCGGCGGTGATGTTGGCGGCGAGCGGGTCGTTCTGCGTGAAGCCGAAATAGGACGAGAAGGAAGCGTCGAATGCCGCCTTGGCGGGTGAGCCGGTGGCGGTGAAATCGTCGATCGGCTTGACGTCGGTA
The DNA here is from genome assembly GCF_053714375.1 of Mesorhizobium sp. ArgA1. Classification (NCBI taxonomy): domain Bacteria; kingdom Pseudomonadati; phylum Pseudomonadota; class Alphaproteobacteria; order Hyphomicrobiales; family Phyllobacteriaceae; genus Mesorhizobium; species Mesorhizobium sp. ArgA1. The sequence goes on along the minus strand of NZ_JBSKBQ010000001.1, from coordinate 679,562 downwards.
TTGGTGCCGGCAAACAGATATTCGCCGTTGACGCTGGCGTTGAGGATCGAGGTCATCTGCTGCACGGCGGCCTTGCCGGCTTGCTGTGTGATGGTGCTCGAGGAATTGCCGGCGGCGGTCAGCGCGGTCAGCAAATTCTGCGCCGTGTCGGAAAGCTGCCCAAGCGCATCCTGGGTCGAAGACAGCCGGGCGGTGACCAGCGAATTGGAATCGATGATGACATTCAACCGGTCGAGATCGCGCGAGAAGGTCACCGCCTGCGAGGTGCGCGCCCCGAGTGCCAGGCCGACATCGGCGACGATGCCGGTCGTCGATTCCTTGGTGGCTTTGACCAGTTCGGCCTGCATGCGCATCTGCTGGTAGCGCGCGGCGTTGGAAAGGGCGGCTGAGGAGACGGATGTGGCTTTCATGGCTTATCCCACGGCATCGAGCAGGGACGACAGCATGTCGTCGACGGTCTTCATCATGCGCGCCGAGGCCTGATAGGTGTGTTCGAGGTCGAGCAGCAGCGACATCTCCTGATCGACATTGACGCCGGTGTCGTTGGACAGCGCCTCGGCGGTGCGCGATGCCAGCGCTTCCTTGGCGTCGGCGTTGGTCGAGGCTTGCTGGCGCTGGCCTTCGAACCAGCCAATGGCGTTGGCGGCGTAGTCGGAGACGCTGGAGGTGACGGTGATGCCGGCCGAAGCGTCGAAAGGCATCGGCTTGTCGAGCTTGTCGCCATAGCCGATCAGCAGCTGCGAATAGGAGGCGTTGGCGGCGGTGTTGGCGATATAGGCGACTCCATTGGCGCCGCCGTCGCGCAGCAGAACCGGATTGCCGCCGACGCTCGGATCCATTGCGGCGTTGACCTTGATCGAGCCGGCAAGGCCGTCGATCAACGTACCGGCGGCCGGAATGGCGGGTGCGCCCGACCAGGTGAACAGGCCTGTCCGGTCGGGCTGCGCAGGTGCGGTTTCGGCAAAGGCCGTGATCAGGCCACGCGCGACTTCGTCGAGTTGGCTCTGCATGGTCGCAGCGACGCCGTCACGCAAGGTGATCAGTCCGGCGAGTTTGCCGTCGGCGCTGGTGTTGCCGCCGGTGCCGGCGCGGACCGGCACATTGTCGATATAGATGGTGTTGCCGGGCGTGCCGGCGGTGTAACCCGCCGACGGCGTGAAACTGACCGAGCGCGGAATGGTTTCGAACAGCGTCGTGCCGTCCTTGGTGGTGATGACCATGTCGTTGTCGCCGCGCGTGAAGGTCGATACCGGAACATAGTCCGCGATCTTCTTCAGCAGGGAGTCGCGCTGGTCGAGCGCGTCGGATGCGTCGGTGCCCGAGCGGGTTGCGGAGATGACCGCCTTGTTGGCGTCCTGGAACTGGCTGAGCAGCGAGTTGAGATCGTCGACGGCCGTTGATATCTCGCCATCAGCCTGGGTGCGGAAATCCTGGATCGCGTTGGTGCCGTCGTTCAGCGCGCGCACCACCTGCTGTGCCGCGTCGATGACGCTGGAGCCGAGGTTCTGGTTGGATGGCGTGGCGGCGTAAAGCTGCAGCGCGTTCTGCAGATTGCCGATCGCGGTGGAAGCAGAGGAGGAATTGTCGACGCCGTTGACGGCAACGGCGAGGCGGTCAATGCCGCTGTAGAGCGTGCTCTGGCCGCTCCAGGCCGATTGCGCGCTGAGGTTCTGGCGAAACAGCAGGGCATTGGCCGCGCGCTGGATCTCCACCGAGCGGGCGCCCGGCGCGCTGCTGACGACGACCGCCGTGCGGCGGGCGTAGTCGGGATTGCTAGCGTCGGCAATGTTGCGGGAAAGGACGCTGGTCTGCTTCGACGTGGTCTGAAGCGACTGTTGGGCTATGGTCAATGCGGAAGTCAGCGACATGCGGGTCTTTCACGAGGCCAGTGGGAGGGGGATGACGTTTCTGCCCTGTCGGCGGCGTCAGCGTTCGGAAACCTCCAATCCCAAACCACACCAGCCGGTTTGCCGGTGTGGCCTTGAATTCGAACTCCGCGCACCGCGCCGCTCTGGTTTAAGTTCATCCCACTAGCGCCCGTCGTTTATCTCTTCAGGTTGACAAGGACATCCATGAGGTCGGAACCGGTTTGGAATACTTTCGAGTTTGCGGTGTAGCTGCGCTGCGCCGCAATCATGTTGGTCAATTCCTCGGCGATATCGACGTTGGAATTTTCCAACGCGCCGGAGATGATGCTGCCGAGCTTGCCTTCATTGGCAAAGCCGATGCGCACGGTGCCGGAGTCGGTGCTCTGTGCATAGACGTTGCCGGGCAGCGCGGTGAGGTTGTCGGCGCTCTGCACGTCGGCCAGCGGAATCTTGAACAGCGGCTTGGTCGAACCGTCCTGATACTGGGCGTAGATGACGCCGTCCTCGCCGATCTGGATCTTTTCTATGGTGCTGGGTGCGTTGCCGTTGACCTTTGCCTCGGAAACGGTGAAGCCGGTGCCGAGCTGGGTCAGCTTGGATAGATCGAGATCGAGCGACGCACCGCCCGGTACGGGGATCGTAATTGAGTTGACAGCGCCGGTGAGTTTACCGGTGGTGGTGTCGAATGTCAGGTTGGCCGAGGCCAGCGCACCGCCGGTATAGGGGAAGGACGTGCCGGGCGTCGCCTTGGACTGGTCGAACACCGAAACCGACCAGGTGCCGGTGCCGGTGTTGGTAAAGTAGACGTCGAGCAGCTTCTTGTTGCCGAGATTGTCGTAGGTAACCATCGAGGATTTCGACGTGTACTCTGCCGTCGCGCTGTTGGTGGACGGCAGCGGCCCGGCGGGCGGGGTGGCGCCCGCGGGCAGATTGGCGTTGAAGTTTCCCGAGGTGCTGGGTGTCGCCGTCATTTCCTGGTCGGAGATCTCGACGGGCACCAGGCCTTCGAAACCGTTGGCGGTGGCAGCAGGCGTGCCGTTGGCGTAGCTGTAGGCCATCAGCTGGTAGCCGGCGGCGTTGACCAGCCTGCCCTGGGCGTCGGGAACGAAAGCGCCGGCGCGGGTGAGGAAAGGCGTTCCGCTGGGGTCCTGGACGACGAAGAAACCGTTGCCGTTGACCGCAAGGTCGGAAACCGAGGTTGTGTACTGAAGCACGCCCTGGGCGCTGATTGCCGAGCGGATGGTGGTGTTGACGCCGCCGGAATTGTAGGCGCCGCCGACCTGCGGCATGATCAGCGTCGAAAACTCGGCGGAGGATCGCTTGTAGCCGGTGGTGTCGGAATTGGCGATGTTGTCGGCTGTCGCCGACAGGCGATTGGCCTGTGCATTCATGCCGGAAACGCCGGTCCGCATCATTCCGTAAAGGCTCATCGAAACGTCTCCTCAATGCCCATGTCTGTGGTCGCGAGGGTATGATTTCTGTCTTGCGCGAGGCTGGCGCAGACCGCCATCAGAACACCAGCCGGTAGCCGAGGAAGCGCTTGGAATCGATCGGGTCCTGGCCGAGCTTTTCGCGCAGCTTCTTGCGCAATTTGGAGATGTGGCTCTCGACCACGTTCTCCTCGACCTCTTCGTCGAAGATGCCGTAGATGGCGTTGAAGACCTGGGTCTTGGTGACGCGGCGGCCGCGGTTGCTCGCCAGATATTCGAGGATGCGGCGCTCCCGGCGCGGCAGAGGCAGCGGCTGGCCATCGATCTCTGGATCGCGGCCGTCCATGAAGATGCGCATGGCGCCGATCTCGGTGTAGCTGACGTCCTCATGGGCGCGGCGGCGGATGGCGGTGATGCGGGCCAGGATCTCTCTGATGTGGACCGGTTTGCGGATGACGTCGTCGACGCCGCTCTCGAATAGTCGCAGCGTATTTTCAAGCGAGTGCTGTTCGCTGAGCGCGATGACCGGAGCGCCGGTGCGATCGCGGATCTGGCGTGGCGAGATGGCGCCTTCGCGGCAATCGCCGATGAGGAAGGCGCGGACCGACTTCAAATCGGTGTCGGCAGCCGATGTCACCCACTCGCCGAATTCGCCAGGTGCGAAGCCCGCACAGGCGACCCCCTCGCGATCGAAAAGTGAATTATACCCCTCAGTTACGAGCTCACGCTCGTCAACGATTACAATCATCGGCCCGCCCTTCCGAATCAGATCATCTGCCCCGTGGCAAAAGGCGTATCCGGTGCCGTGAATCCTGAAAAACCATCATTTCTTGTAACTATTTTCTTGGGAGTTATTTCGTGATCCGCAATAAAGCCGGCCGGTTGGTTGTATCGATGGCTGCGGATGCGGGGTGACGTGTACGTCACTTTCCGCAGAAGGGCTCGTGGCCCCCGCGAATGACGAATGCATCTATGGGTTGCAGAAGGCGCGGGCGTTTGGCGTCCATTTGCCGAAGCCGGTGGCCACCATGTTGGAGATGACGCGGCAGACATAAAACTTCTGCGCGGGATCGTTGTCTGGGCCAGCATGGTAGCGGGCGACGGCCATTGACCAACTGACATGACGGGCATGCAGGCTGGCCAGGAAGCGCGCAGCATAGTCGACATTCTGGCGCGGATCGAGCATATCGTCGACGCTGCGGAAATGCGCGGCGTGATAGTGATGGTTGATCTGCATGCAGCCGAGGTCGATGAGCGTCTTGCCCTCGCGCCGGGCTGCTTCGAAGGTAGCCAAGGCCTCGCTTCGGCTTCTCGGAAATACCGCCTTTCCCTCTATATTCAATGCATTAGGCTGTAGACTACCCCTCTTGCCGGTTTCGGTAAGGCCGACTGCATAGAGGATGCCGGCCGGCACGCCATAGCGATCGGCGGCGCGCAGGATCTCGGGCTCGCAAGGGTTGGTGGCGGCGTTGGCGGGGCTGGCCGAGAGGCTAGATAAACATATCGTCGCCAGCGCGCTCGCGAGCAGGCGCACCGGGGCGGCCGAATTCCTGGGCATCGTCATTGCGGTTTCTTCCCGACTGCTGGCCGCCCGAACCCGCATTGTTGCCGCTCGAGTTTCCGGGTTGAAAAGCCGACTGGTCGCGGCCTTGCGGCATCGGCTGGGGGTTGCCTGCATCGCTGCGCGCCGGGACGTGGGCTGCTATCGAGGGTTGCAGGATGATGACCTTGTCGACATCGAAGCCGAGCCCGCGCAACGACTTCACGATGGCGTCGCTGTCGGTGGCGAGACGGCGATAGGCCTCATGGGTTTCGGGCTTCAATTCTATCGAAAGTTGTTCTCCGGCGAGCCTGAGACTGGCAGTGACCATACCCAGTTCGGCGGGGTGAAGCTCGATCTTCAATATATGTGTCGGAACGGCAACAGAACCGGCCGTCTGGGCGGTCGTCGACGGCGTCGAAACCGCTTGCCGCAGGCCGTTGTCCGAGGCGAGTGCGTCGATCAAAGCTGAGGTCGTCTGGTTTATCGGGCTTTGCGCCGGTGCCGGGAAACTTTGCTCGGCGACAATGTCGACGCGCCCGGCGGACGGTGCCTGTTTTCCGGATGCGGAGGATGCAGTGGACTGCGCGGCTTCGACGCCCTTTGTCGACAAAGCTGACCGCTTTGCGGCGGGCGCGGACCTCTCGCTTGCCGGCTCGCCCGCCTGCAGAGCTGGGGTCGCGCCATCCGGGCTAGGCAGTTTGCTGGCCTCGGGCCCTATTGCGGCCAGCTTTTGCCCCTGATGCTGCGCGGAAACGTCAGCGCCGGCCCTGGCCCGTTCGGGCCGCGGCTCCGTGTCCAGGCTGTTGTCGGGGCCGGATGTCGCGCGGAATTTCTTCAACGTCAGAGGCGGCGCAGAAGCGGTTTCGCCGTCGAGCGCCGGTTGCTCAGTCTGTTCATTCGTAGCGACGCCGTTCCCGCTCGCCCTGGCCGCCGAGAAACGGCTGATGTCATGCAGCGCTATCAGTAAAGGCAACTGGTCCTGAAGTGGCGATGTGCCTGTGCCTTGTCCGACCGCCTCGGCGTCGGCGGACCCTTTGTCCTGATCGCCGTCGACAGGGTCTTTTTCGGCTTTCCCGACAACCGGTTTGGAGGCCGTCTTGCCCGTCTCTGCGTGTGCAGTCTCGCCCCTGGCGGGATCGGCTGTGCCGCGTCGGGTCCAGCGTGGCTCGTGCGGCGCGGCCTCGATTGCTCCCTGGCCTTTCTGCGTCGGCGGATTGTCCTCGCCGCGCACCAGTTCACCGAAGCTTTTGTCGTCGCCTTTGGCGTTCGGCGCCGGCTGCTTCGATCCAGCGTGCACGGCCGCAAATCCCGGCAGGGCCTGGGCAACATTGGTGGTCATTTCGGGGCTGCTCCAAGCATCTGGTCGATCAAATCGAGCTGGCGGCGCGTCTTGGCCATGGCGGCGTCGGTGGGATCGGCGGGTTCGGCGCCGGCAGGTGCCGATGCCGGCACGACAGGGGCCGCATCACCGGCGGTGGCGACTGCAGGCGCTTCCGGTGCCTTTGTCCGAGGCGTGCTCTGTGCCTGCGCGGCTAGTTCGCCTGGCGCTTTCGGCTCGTCGGTTGCGGCCGGTCCGCCCGAAGCTGCAGCAGCTGGCTGTTCTGGCATCGCGCCTTCGACCGGCGGCAATTCGGGCTCGTCGGGGTTTGCCGCTGCCGCGCTCTTGACCGGCTGCTGTTCGGCCTCGGCAGGCGCGGGCTTGCCGGCAGGCAGCGGCGCCGGCGGCGCGATCACTTCGCCGGCCACGGCCTGCGCGGCATCGAGCAAGTCGCGGTCGCTTTGCGAAAGCTGGCTGCGATCGATCTTGTCCAGCTTGGCGCGGACCTCGTCGATGGTGCCAGACGTCACCGTGGACAGGCTGGAATAGAGTTGCGCACGCGGGTCGTCCTGATTGTGGATGCCGTCGCGGCCCTGTTCGGCCCTGGCCGACGCAAAGGCGGAGAGATCGGCGAGGCCGTCGATCGCGGCACGGCGGGCAATGCGCAGGAAGATCACCTTCTCGCGCTCGGGATCCATCATTGAGGTGATGTCGGCGAGCTTGTCCTGGCTGATCGCCATATGGAGCGTGATGACGCCGGAAACGAAGGCGTCGGCAAACTGGCTGGCATAGGGCGAATAGAGATAGTCCTCGACATATTGGGTCGAGGCGAGCGCGAAGCGCGCGCCGTCGCCTTGCGCGGCAGCAATGCCGACCGAGCGGCGCAGCGCCGCTTCCTCGACCAGTGTGCCGGGGCTGAGCAGGCGCGCATCGTCGAGCAACGCAAGCGCCGTGCGCGGTTCCTCGGTAGCCAGCAGCGAACCCTTGACCAGCGCCAGGAATGCGCCGAGATCGGCCGGCAGCGTCATCGGGTCGATCGGCTTCAGCGCTTCGATCGCGGCCGCCGGGCGGCCGTTCAGATAATCGACAATACCCTTGGCGATGGCCAGGCTTTGCGGGTCGGTCTTGGCGCGCGACACCGCCGCCTCGACGGTGACGGGATTGCCGCCGCTCATGCCATAGACCAGCAAGGCGCGAAAATTCTTCGGGTCGCTGAAATCGTCCGCGTCCGCCGCGCGCAACCTTGTGTCGGCCATTTCGAGCAGCTTGGCCTGCATCGGCAGCGCGGCATGGTCGCCGGCGGCGATGCGGTCCTGCACCAGCTGCAGCGAGCGCACCAGCTGATAGGGCTGCAAGCCGTCCTCGGCAAAAGCTGCCGGCGAGTGGACAGTGCTCAGCAGCAGCAGGCCGATGGCGCGGCCGATGATGGCGGAGCGCCTCATCCGTCGGTCGCCATCAGGATCTCGATGCGTCGATTGGCGGCGGCCATTGGATCGGCTGCAACCTTCGGCTCGCGGTCGGCGAAGCCGGCGACTTCGGTGATGCGGCGCTCGTCGACGCCGCCGCGCACCAGCATGTAGTAGGCGGAATGGGCGCGCGCCGTGGACAGCCGCCAATTGTCGTAGGTATCGCTGCGGAACGGTCGCGCATCGGTGTGGCCGTTGATGCTGATCGTGCCTTTCTGCTCATTGACGATGCGGCCGATCTTCTCCATTGCCAGCACCAGTTCACGCCGCGGCACCGCAGATCCGATCTCGAACATGCCGAAATCGAACTGGTCGGTGATCGAGATGACGACGCCCTTGTCGGTGGCCTCGACGGAGACGCCGTCGTGCAGTTTGTCGCCAGGCTTGAAGGCCTCGGCCAGTTCCTGCTTCACCTGCGCCGCGGCCTTGACGGCGGCAGCACTCGGCGTCTTTTCCGCGGCTTCGGGCTTGGGTGCTGGTTGTGCTTCGGCGGCTTCGGCCTTTGCAATTTCCGCCTTTTCGGCTTCAGCCTTGGCCTCTGCTTTGGCTTCCGCCTTTGCTTCAGCCTTGGTAGTTGGCTTGTCGGATGCGGATTTCGCCAGCGGCTCGAGCGGCGGCGCGGTCACCGGCAGCGCTGGCGGCACGGCCTTCACTTCAGCCACTTGCTCCTTTGCGGCCTTGTCGCCGGGCTTCACAGGATCGCCTTCGATCTTGCTGCGTTCGGCGGTGGCTTCGGCGCCTGGTGCGGCCACCTGCTGCGACCAGAAATCCGGCGCGAAGGGGTCACGGTAGGATTGGCCGCCCGATGCGCCGGTGGCCGGGCCGGACGCCTGTGCGCCGCCATCGCCCTTTTCGCTGACATTCTGCATGACGCCGGTGTCGGTGGCGATTTCCGACAGCACCGCATAGGGATCGGCAAACAGATGCTCGTCGGAAAGGTCTGTCTTCGGCGCTGATTCCTTCGGCTGCTTCTTGTCTGAGGTGCCGGCGCCCCCGATGCCGTCCTGTCCGGCCTTGCTGGTCTTGTCCTTCGGGTCGTCAGCCGTCAGCCCGACCTTGCTCGGGCCATCGCCGAGGTCTTCGAGGCCCTTGCGGCTGGCGTTGCGGTCGACCAGCTTGACCGGGTTGAAATAGCTGGCGACGGCGGCCTTGGTCTGCTCGTTGGCGGCATTGATCAGCCACATGACGAGGAAGAAGCACATCATGGCGGTCATGAAATCGGCAAAGGCGATCTTCCAGACGCCGCCATGATGGGCGTCGTCGTGGTCGTCGTGGTTGCGCCGCACGATGATGATTTCGTGCCTGGGTTCTGCAGCGTCGGCAACGCTCATGACAAGTCTCCGTTCATGAGAGGGCCTCGGACAAGGTAGAAGACCATTCGGCAATGCGGGTTTCGAATACCGCCTCGTCAATGGCGACGGTAAGATCGAAGCCGGGCGCCTCGACGAAATCGAGATTGGCCGCGCGTTGGCCAAGCGAAACCTTCAGCGTCTCGAATAGCGACAGCGGCCCGCGCACGGCGATGCGCACCGCCTCGCTGTCGCCGACGGCTTCGCGGATCGTGCCGGCAAGGGCTTCCAGCGAGCGCTTCTGCAGATCGTCACTGACGATGCCGCCAATGATGCGGGCAACGGTGGCGCCGACAAGCTCGCTGACCTTCGCCTCCATGGTGTCGATACGGGCAGTGACAGCTGTGCCAAGATCACCGCCGAAGCCTTCCAGGAAAACCCTCGCTTCATCGGCGCTGGCCTGACGCTCTGCTTCGAGCGCCGCCTGGTGGGCAACGGCAAGGCGCGCCTCGAGCGCCGCTTCGGCATCGATGACTGCTTCGGCGATCAGCGCGCCGATGTCGGCCTGCGGCGGCGTCTCCGGCCTTGGCTCGGCCTGGGTCGCGAGCGGTGGCTGGCCGGCGCGCTGGGTGCGTGCGCCGAAATCCGGCAAAAGGTCGAAAAGCGCTGCCGAGGCCATGGTCTACACCGCTGCTTCCTGGGCGGCCCATTTGCGCAGGATCTGCGCGGTGCGCTCCTCGTTGAGATCGACCATGCGGGCAAGCCGTTCCTGCGGCGCCGGCCTGATCTTCTGGCGAAGATCGTCGAGCGGGGTCGGGCCGGGGCGGCTGCCGGGCAAGGCAGCCGGCGCAGGTTCGGCACTGGCGGTTTCGGGTGTCGGCAGCGAACGCTGGACATCGTCGAAACTCGGTCCAGGCAGTGCCGGTGTCGGCCGCGCGGTCAGCGCGGCGGCCATCGGCCTCAGGCCGAAGAAGGCGACCAGGAACACCACGACGATGAAGGCGCCGGCATTGATCAGCGTGCCAGTATACGTGCCGATCGATGCCAGTATGCCCGGCTGTTCGATCGGCTCGCCGTCGAGCCCGTCGATGAACTCGACCGCCGAGACGTCGATGACGTCGCCGCGCTTGTCGTCGAAGCCGGTGGCCGAGGCCACCATCTTCTGGATGTCGGCGACGCGCTTGGCGATCTGCTCGGGCGTGGCGTCCTTGCCGAGGATGGTCATCAACCGCTGCTGGTTGACGACGACGGCGATCGACATTTTGGTGACAGAATAGCCGTTTGAGACGGTGGCGATCTTCTTGGAATTGATCTCGTAATTGGTGATCTCTTCCTTGCGGTCGTTCGCCGACGATGTCTGCGGGCCTTCGGTGCTGGTCGCCTGGGTCTCCGGCAGGTTCTGCTCGACGCTGGCCGGTGTCGAGGCCTGCTTTTGGTTGCTGTTTTCGTTGGCGCGCACCGACTGCACCGAACGTTCGACGCGCGACTCCGGATCGAAGATCGTCTCTTCGGTCTGGCGGGTGTCGGTGTTGACATTGGCCTTGACCGAGGCGCGGAAATTGTCGGGGCCGAGATAGGGTGTCAGCGCGCGGCGGATGTTGTCGCCGATCTGCGCCTCCACGGTCTGCTCGACGCCGAGCGTGCGGGCGGCGCTGGTGTTGGAGGGATCATCGCCCGCAGCCAGCAGATTGCCGTTGGAATCGAGCACCGTCACCTTGTCGGCCGACAGGCCAGGCACGGCGGCGGCGACGAGGTGGCGGATCGACATGGCGCTCTTCTCCGCGTCGATGCCGGCGTAGCGGATGACGACCGAGGCGGAGGGCTGCTGTTCGTCGCGGCGGAAATTGGCGCGCTCGGACATGACGATGTGGACGCGTGCCGCCTTGATGCCGGCGATGGACTGGATGGTGCGGGCGATCTCGCCTTCCAGTGCGCGCACCCGGGTGATCTGCTGCATGAAGGATGTCAGGCCCATCGCGCCGACATTGTCGAACAGTTCGTACCCCGCATTGGCGCTGGTCGGCAGGCCCTTCTCGGCAAGCAGCATGCGGGCCTGGGCCGTGGTGCCGGCCGGCACCAGCACGGAAGTACCGTCGGAGCCGACGTCGAAGCCAATGCCGGCCTCGCCGAGCACCAGGCCGATCTGGTTCACGTCGGAACGATCGAGCCCGACATAGAGCGTCTCATAGGCGGGGCGGTTGAGATAGACCGAGCCGATGCCGATGACGGCCATGACCAGCGCGGCAATGCCGGCCAGCATGGCCAAGCGCCTGACGCCAAATGCCGTGAGATTCGAGATAATGCTCTGGATCTGTTGCGGCACGATTCAAGCGCTCCCAGCATGATATTCCGTGGGAACACTAGACCGCGAAGCTTGTGCGAAGATGATAACGCATGTCGCCCGGAAGTGTGCAGCGGTTCTGGGGTCAACGACATGGATCAAAACGGCAGCCACAAAGCGAAAGGGCCGCGCTGTTGGCGCGGCCCTTCAATTCGAAGGAAGAGAAAGCCGGGGCCGGCTTACTGCTTGAACAGCGCCAGGATCGACTGCGAGTTGCCGTTGGCAATCGAGAGCGACTGGATGCCGAGCTGCTGCTGGACCTGGAGGGCCTGCAGCCGCGTCGATTCCTTGTTCATGTCGGCGTCGACCAGAGCGCCGACGCCCTTATCGATAGAATCCGACAGGTTCGACAGGAAGCTCTTCTGGGTGTCGATGCGCGACTTGGCGGCGCCGAGATAGGCAGCGCCGGTCGAGAGTTTGGCAAGTGCGGTTTCAACGCTGTCCAGAGCTGTGTCAATGTTGGCGTCCGTGACGGCGGCGGCGCTCGGGTCGAAGAAGGTCGTGGCCAGCAGACCACCGACGATGCCGCCCGTACCGGCGACGTCGAGAACCTGCGTGTCGGAAGCCTTGACGTCGATGGTGTCGATGGAGACGGTCGTGCCGGTGCGGTTGTAGGAGGCAACGATCTTCAAGTCGGAGGCGGCGGTAGCGTCGTTCTGCAGCAGGTTCGACCCGGCATAGGAGGCGTTGGTGACCGAGGACTTGATCTGCGCCTGGATGGCGTTGATTTCGGTCGCGATCTTCTGCTGGTTGTCCTGGCTGGCGCCGCGGGCGGTGACCAGCTTGGCCTTGATCAGATCGACCTGGTCCTTGATGTCGGTGATGGCGGTATAGGCGGTGTCGACCTTGCCGGCGCCGAGGCCGAGTGCGTCCTGAACGGCCGAAAGCGCCTTGTTGTCGGACTTCATCGTGGTGGCGATCGACCAGTAGGCGGCGTTGTCGCTGGCAGTGGCGACGCGGTAGCCGGTCGAAATGCGCGACTGGGTCATTTCGAGCTGCTTGTTGGTGTTGTTCAGGCTCTGCAGCGCAGTCAGCGCCGAGGCGTTGGTCATGATGCTTGCCAAGATATTTACCCCTTCTCAAAAACTGGCGTGTCACACGCCGGATCAATTTCATCAGGGGGTAGGCATTAGCCCATCGACCGTCTGGTCTGCCCGCCATGGTATGGTTAACCATGACTAGCGGGATATGGTTAATGGCCTGTTAAAACAAGCCAATCCGGGCGCCGGCCAGAAGCAAAATCGGCCGCCTTTCAAAGAGAAAATCAGCAGCGGCAAAAAAGAAATCGGGCCGCGCTGTTGGCGCGGCCCGATCGGATCTTGTCAGTCGTAAAGTCGAAAGATCAGCCGCGGAAGAGCGACAGGATCGACTGCGAGTTGCCGTTGGCGATCGACAGCGCCTGGATGCCGAGCTGCTGCTGGACCTGGAGGGCCTGCAGACGGGTCGACTCCTTGTTCATGTCGGCGTCGACCAGAGCGCCGACGCCCTTGTCGATGGAGTCCGACAGGTTCGACAGGAAGCTCTTCTGGGTGTCGATGCGCGACTTGGCGGCGCCGAGCGAGGCAGCGCCCGTGGACAGTGAGCTAAGCGCCGTTTCAACGCTGCCGAGTGCGGTGTCGATGGCGCTGTCGGCGACAGCGGCGGAGGTCGGATCGAAGAAGGTCGTGGCCAGCAGGCCACCGACGATGCCGCCCGTGCCGGCGACATCGAGAACCTGCGTATCGGCAGCCTTGACGTCGATGGTGTCGATGGTGACGGTTGCGCCGGTACGGTTATAGGAAGCGACGATCTTCAGGTCGGAGGCGGCGGCAGCGTCGTTCTGCAGCAGGTTCGAGCCGGCAAAGTTGGCGTTGGTCACCGACGACTTGATCTGCGCCTGGATGGCGTTGATTTCGGTCGCGATCTTCTGCTGGTCTTCCTGGCTGGCGCCGCGGGCGGTGACCAGCTTGGACTTGATCAGGTCGACCTGGTCCTTGACGTCGTTGATGGCGGTGTAGGCGGTGTCGACCTTGCCGGCGCCGAGGCCGAGCGAGTCCTGAACGGCCGAAAGCGCCTTGTTGTCGGACTTCATCGAGGTCGCGATCGACCAGTAGGCGGCGTTGTCGCTGGCGGTGGCGACACGGTAGCCCGTGGAAATACGGGCCTGGGTCATTTCGAGCTGCTTGTTGGTGCTGTTGAGGCTCTGCAGCGCGGTCAGCGCCGCGGCGTTGGTCATGATACTGGACATGGCTACTCGTACCTTGTTTTTTTACAGGGTGTTTTTTGACATACCGGCTTTTCCGGTATGACGGAGCGGCATCATGCCAATGATCGTGAGACCCGATCACCCGCCATCTGCGAGCAATATGCGGGCGAGTCCCTACCAAAGGGCTAAACGGGACGGTTAACCGGAAATATATTGCATGGAATTTTGGCCAGGTGCCACGCGCAGGTCGCGGGCGATCAGGTGAAGGATCGCACCAGGCTGCCGACAAGCAGGTTCCAGCCGTCGATGAGGACGAAGAACAGGATCTTGAATGGCAGCGACACGACGGTCGGCGGCAGCATCATCATGCCCATGGCCATGGTGATGGTGGCAACGATCAGATCGATGACGAGGAACGGCAGCACGATCAGGAAACCGATCTCGAAACCACGGCGGATTTCGGAGATCATGAAGGCCGGCACCAGGATGCGCAGGTCGACGGTTTCCTTGGCAACCACCTGGCCGCGCTCGCGGGCGAGGTCGGCGAACAGGTCGAAATCCTTGTCGCGGACGTTGTGCAGCATGAAGGTGCGGAACGGGTCCGAAATTTTCTCGAACGCCTCGGTCTGGCTGATCTGGTTGTCCATCAGCGGCTTGACGCCGGTGTTCCAGGCCTGGTCGAAGGTAGGCGCCATGACATAGAAGGTCATGAACAGCGACAAAGAGATCAGGATCAGATTGGCCGGCGTCGACTGCAGGCCGATGCCGGCGCGCAGGATCGAGAAGGCGATGACGAAGCGGGTGAAGCTCGTCACCATGATCAACAGGCCCGGCGCAACCGACAGCACTGTGAGCAGACCGAACATCTGGATGATATAGCCGACGGTGGCGCCGTCGGCTTTGCCGATACCGCCGAGGTCCAGCTGCTGGGCAGCGGCGACCGAGGTGGCGGCGACGACGATCGCGGCGGCGAGAAGCAGTTTTCTCATTCGAGCAGCAATGTCCTGATCAGAATCTGTTTGGCGTGGCCGCCGCTGCGGATCGCGGCGCGCTCCTCGAGGTCGGCTTTCAAATGCTGGTAGCCGCTGGCGCCTTCGATCTGATGCATCTTCAGGGTGCGGACCATGGCCAGCAGGTCCTGGTGAATGCTCTCGGTGAGTTCCGGCGGTTGCGGCGTATCGTAGACCACCGAGGCTTCCAGCCTTATCCAGATATCGGCCGGCGCGGCCAGATTGGTGGTGATCGGCGCCAGCTGCACGAGCGTCGGCCCAGTGCCCGGCGCATGTTCGGTGGCCGTGCTCTTCTGCTCGGCATTGGACTGGTTCTCGGGTGCGGCCGGCACCGGCACCGGTCCGCCGACACCCTTCAGATAACCGCCGGAGACCCAGCCCATGCCGACCGCAGCGCCCGTCACCGCCAAAAGCATGGCGAGCTGGATGACAAGCGACGGACCCTTCTTGGGCTGGACCTGTTCGACATTTGCCACGGCGCCGTTCTCCTGATCCTAGAAGGGGAGGACTTGGTCGAGGATCTGCTGGCCGTAGGCAGGTTGCTGGATCTCTGCAATCCGGCCGCGGCCGCCATAGGAGATGCGCGCCTCGGCGATGCGTTCGTAGGAAATGGTGTTTTCGGCGCCGATATCTGAGGGACGCACCATGCCGGCAATGGTCAGCACCCTGAGCTCGTAGTTGACGCGCACTTCCTGCGAGCCGCGGATCATCAGATTGCCGTTGGGCAGGACTTCGGTGACGACGGCGGCGACGTTGAGCTCGAGGTTTTCCGAGCGCTTGATTTCGCCGTCGGCGTTGGTTTCGGTGCTGGAGCTCAGGCCTGCGTCGCCCTTGCCGGTGGTGCTGGCATCTTCCCATCCGAGCTTGACGTCATAGCCGAGTTTGCGCGCGGCGGTGCGGCTGCGGTCGTTCTGGTTCTTGAAGTTGGCCTTGTCGTTGAGCTTGATCCTGACGGTCAATATGTCGCCATCGCGCAGCGCACGCGGATCGGTGAACAATCGGCTCTGGCGATCGTCCCACAGCGAGAATTTCTTCACCGGCGCCCGCGGCTCTTCCGGGTATGAGTAGGGCGCGTCGACGCTGCCGGTGATGCCGGTGCCGACCGGCGACAGCGCCGGCTCCCTGCCGATCTCCTTCGGGTCGACTGCGCAGCCAGACAGTGCTGCGGCGGCGACCAGGGTGAGCAACTGCAACTTCATGACGGATCTACCCTTCGGGCCGCGCTGGCCATGATGCCGGTGAGCGTGGCCGCCGCCTTCTGGTCCATTTCATTGAGAATGACGCCGGCCTTGCGCGAATCGAGTTTCATCAGGATGGCGGCGGCGAGATCGGGGGTGACCATGGCCAGGCGCTCGGCCGCGGCATCCGGTTTCATGCCGGCATAAATCTTGACGACGCCGTCCTCGGCGCGGGCCAAAAAAACTTCGCGCCGCTTCAGCCATTGCTCGTATTCGGCTCGCTTCTCGTCCAGCGCCTTCATACGCTGGTCGATGCCGGCCTGCAGCTGCTTCAGTTCCTCGGCCTGCAGCGCGTAGCGGCGGTCGCGGGCGGCGTCGGCGATGTTGGAGCAGAAGCGCTGGATTTCGCTCTCGTCCGGCGCTTTCTCGCGAACCAGCTGCTGAGCTGCTGCCGGCTGCTGCCCGCCGGGCAGAACCTGCCGAACCGCTTCTTCCGAGCGAACCGGGGAGCCTGCGAAAAGCGTAGTGACGGCGCAGGCCACCAGCGCTGCGTTGCGGCGGTTAATTCGGGAAAGACGAGTGATCATCGGCATGGCCTATTGGAGAACCAGATCGGCCTGCAAAGCGCCGGCCGACTTGATGCCTTGCAGGATGGCAATGATGCCGTCCGGCTTGACGCCGAGACGGTTGAGGCCCGACACCAGCGTTTCGAGGTTGGGTCCGTCGAGCACGGCGACACGCGCATCGGGCCGGGTTGCCTCGATGGTGGTGAAGGGTTCCTCAGCCGTCACGCCCTTGGAGAATGGCTCGGGCTGGACCACCTTCGGCTGTTCGGTGATGCGCACGGTGAGCGTGCCGTGGCTGATCGCCACCCGCGAGATCTTGACCTCATTGCCGATGACGATGGTGCCGGTGCGCTCGTCGATGACGACCCGCGCCGGCGTGTCGGATTCGACGACAAGGTTTTCGATCTCGGCGTAGAAGCGCGCCGCCGAAACATTCTTCGGCCGTCTGATCTGCACGGTGCGCGCATCGCGCTCGGCCGCCACGCGCATGCCGAAGCGTTGCGAGGTGTAGCCGTTGATGGCGTCGGCGATGCGAACTGCGGTCGAGAAATCGGGATTGCGCAGTTGCAAGGTGAGCAGCGACTGGTCCTCGAACTCGGCGCGCACCGTGCGCTCGACAATGGCGCCGTTGGGCACGCGGCCGGCTGTCGGCACGCCTTGCGTCAGCTTTTCCGCGTCGCCCTGGGCGGTGAAGCCGGACACGATCACCGAGCCTTGCCCGACAGCGTAGATTTCGCCGTCGGCCGCCTTCAGCGGCGTCATCACCAGCGTGCCGCCGGCGAGCGAGGTGGCGTCGCCCATGGAGGAGACGTCGATGTCGATGCGGGCGCCCGACTGGACATAGGGCGGCATGTTGGCGGTGACGATGACGGCGGCGACGTTCTTGGCCCGCGCGCTGCCGCCTTCGGTGGCGATGCCGAGATTTTCGAGCATGGCGCGGATCGACTGTTCGGTGAAGGGCGAATTGCGCAAGCTGTCGCCCGATCCGGCGAGGCCGATGACGAGGCCATAGCCGACGAGCTGGTTGTCGCGCGAAGCCTGCAGCTGGGCGATGTCCTTGATGCGCGATGCGACCTGGCCGGGCGGCAGCGAGCTCGGGCCGTTGGACACCCTGAACATGCGGCTGGTGGTGGCCGGGTCATATTCGGGATCGACGAAGACGCCGCCATTCTGGCCGGCAAGATCGCGCTTTTGTTTCGGCGTAAGACCATCGGCCAGCGCCGGCTGCAGGCCGAGGATGGCCGCAAGCAGAAGGGCAGGTACGCGCCTCATGAAGCGCTTACCCGGATGGTGCCGTCGGCCATCACCGTGCCGGAAAAGATCTTGCCGCTGTCGGCGTTGCGGACCTTGATCAGGTCACCCGCGGCGCCCGGCTGGAGCGACACGGCCGTGGCCGAAATGGTGAGGTCGCCGGCGATGAAATAGACCTGTACGGCGGCACCCTGTTCGACCAGCCAGGCATCGCGGATGGCGGCGACCGGAATGTAGCGGCCGGGCAGCAGCGTGCGCTTGGCGACCTTGCCCTGGAGTTCCTGAGCCTGCGTGGCGACCGCGTCTGGCCTGTGCTTGCCGGGGAGCAGCGTCACCGGTTTCAAGGCGCCGGTGTCGATCATCTCGCCGGGGTAAATAACCCGATTGGGGATCAAGACGACTTCGCCGACCGCCTGGTTGCTGGCGATCTGCGTGGTGGTCTGCTCCTGCGCAAAAGCCGGCACGCTGCCGGCCACCAGCGCGAGAATCAGCGCGGTGCGGCAAAGCGCGGAGCGGGAGGCCGGAGAGACCATCAAACCTTACCTGATGTTCTTGGACACGACCGAGGCCATGTCGTCGGCGGCCTGGATGACCTTGGAGTTCATCTCATAGGCGCGCTGCGCCGAGATCAGCTCGGTGATTTCCTTGACCGGATCGACGTTGGACGCCTCAAGATAGCCCTGCTCGACCGTGGCAAAGCCTGGATCGCCGGGCACGCCGACATTGGCCGGGCCGGAGGCCGGCGTTTCCTGGAACAGATTGTCGCCGAGCGGCGCCAGGCCGGCTTCGTTGGCGAAGTTGGCGAGCTGCAGCTGGCCGAGCAGCTGGAGATCGGTCTGGCCGTCGATGCGGGCAAAGACCTGGCCGGTCTTGTTGACGACGACTTCGATGGCATCGACCGGCACGGTGATGGCCGGGATGACATTGGCGCCGTCGACGGTCACCAGCTGGCCGGTGGCGTTGGTGTTGAAGGCGCCGGCGCGGCTGTAGAGCGTGCCGCCGTCGGCGCCCTCGATCTGGAACCAGCCGCGGCCGGTCAGCGCCATGTCGAAACTGTTGCCGGTCGAGGTCAACTCGCCCTGTGTATGGACGTTGCGCACCGCGGTCGTCTTGACGCCGAGGCCGATCGAGACGCCTTCCGGCACCAGCGAGGAGTTGGAGCGGTTGGGAACGCCTTGCGTGCGGTCGACCTGGTAGAGAAGGTCGGAGAATTCGGCCCGCGCGCGCTTGTAGCCGGTGGTGTTGATGTTGGCGATGTTGTTGGCGATGACTTCCAGATTGGTCTGCTGGGCGTTCATGCCGGTCGCTGCAATGGCGAGTGCTTTCACGGCAAGTCTCCTCAGATACCCATACGACTGATTTCGAGATAGGCGGAGACGACCTTGTCGCGGATGGCGATCGTGGTCTGCAGGGCCTGTTGGGCGCTCATGACGGCGTCGACGACCTGGCGGGTGTCGGCGTCGCCCTTGAGTGCCTGGATCGAGACCTGCTCGGCATTCTGCAAGGTGTTGACGGTCTTTGAAGCAGCCTGGCTCAGCGCCTCGGCGAAGGTGCCGGCGATTTCGCCGCCGGCCATTGGCGCCGTGGTGCCCTGAAACAGGTCGGTCGCGGCGTCGGCGCCGCCGATCTCCGGCTTGAGTGGAAGCGATCCGATACCGCCAATGCCGCTGATCATTACTGGTTCCTCATCAGGTCGATGGTCATGGAGATCAGATCACGCGCCTGCTTGATGACCTGAAGGTTGGCTTCGTAGGAACGGTTGGCTTCGCTCATGTCGGCCATCTCGACCAGCACGTTGACGTTGGGCATCTTGACGTAGCCCTTGTCGTCGGCGGCCTCGCTGCCGGGTTGGAACTCGACGGGAAAGTCGCTGGGATCGCGGTCGATGGAGTTGACCTCCACCATCGTGCCGCCCGAGGCGCGGTCGAGCTCGGAGACGAAACTGATGGTCTTGCGGCGATAGGGGTCGGCGCCCGGCGTGTTGCCGGTCGACTGCGCGTTGGCGAGGTTTTCCGAGACGACGCGCAAGCGGTCCGACTGGGCGCCGAGGCCGGATGCGGCGATCTTGAGGGCTGCGGTGAGCGCGTCCATGGTCAGGTCTTGACCGCCATCATCATCATCGAATGGAAGGCCTTGACGATCGCCGTGTTGAGCTCGAAGGAGCGGCGGACCTCGCCGGCCTTCATCAGCTCGTTCTCGACCACCACGGTGTTCTTCGACGGCATGATGGCGCCGGTCGTTTCCTCGGGCTTGACCGTGAAGCCGGCATTGGTGGCCGTAGTGCCGAGATGCCCGGCCTGGGTCGCGGTCAACGACACTGCGGTGCGGTCGAGTACCTTCTCGAACGGCTCGACATCGCCGGCGGTGTAGCCCGGCGTGTTGACGTTGGCGATGTTACCGGCAATGGCGGACTGACGCACGGACAGCCATTGCGACTGCTTGGCTGCAAGATCGAAAAGGTTGACGGGCTCCATGGGGATCTCCAGGCTGGTACGCACCAGACTAGGCCGCCAGTCTTGCGCGGACCTTGCGCGGACCCGGGGGGTAACCCGCGTGTTCCGCTATTTGGAGAGTTCGATCACCTGGTCGGCGCTGGTGACCATTACCCATTTGCCGCCGCGCTGCTCGATCGACGAGACGGTGCTGGAGTCGGGCAGCTTCGAGCCGCGCTGGACGATCCACAGGCCGGCGTCGTCCTCGATCATGGCGCGGCCGTTGGCGACATGGACCATGCGGAATTTGGGATCGCCCGGAAAGGCCTGCTCGTCGGCGTCTGGAGGCTGGGCCTTGTCCTCCGGATCCTGCAGCGTGCCGGTGGCGAACAGGTCGACGTCGGGTACATCGTTCGCCGTCAGCGGCTGGCCGGAATTCTCCATCTGCGAGCCGCCGCTGACACGTCCGGCATTGGTGCCGCTGCCGCCGAACTTGATCGCCTGGACGCCGAACTGGTCCTGGTTGAAGAAGATGTACCAGGGAAACAGCGCGCAGATCAGGCCGAGCGTGATGCCCAGCGCGGCAAAGACGATATCGCTGCGGCGGTCATCGTTCTTTTTCACCTTGGGAAACTGCGCCCTTGGCGGCTGCGGCCAGTCGACGTCGGGAAAGAGCCCATCGAGAAGCGAGTCACGGCTGGCCGCGATCGCCTCGTTGAGTTCGGCATGCGGAGCCTTGGGCAGCGGGGGCTTGGCGAAAGTGGGGGGAGCAGGTCTGGCCACCTGGGGGAGGGCAGGCTTGCTGACATCGCGCAACGCAGTTTCGACTGTCCTGGGCGATGCCGGCTTGGTGTCGCTGGTTGGAGCAGGCTCGGCCATTTTGCGCGAGGCGGACTTGGCCGCTTTGCGCGCCGCCAGCCTGGCTGCTTTGCGCGACGCGGCCTTGGACGCGGTGCTCGATATGAGTTTCACGCTTCGCGATGCAAGCTTGGATACGCCGCGCAAGGCAGCCTTGGGCGCACCGACCAAGGCAAGCCTGAACGGGCTGGGTGTGGATGGCTCACCCATGCCGGGCAAGGCCAGGCTGGTCCTGCTCGGCAACGCAGACTGAGACGAGCCGAGCAAGGCTGGTTCGGGCACGCTGCGCAGCGCAGGCTGGACCAGTCTCGGCAGGGGTGGCTTGGCCGCCCTGGCCAATGCGGCCGCGGTTTTGGCTGCCTTGGCGCGATCAGCTTTCGCTTTGGCAGCCCTCGCTTCGTCAGCCCTGGCTTCCTCGGCGGCACTAGCCTCGGCCAGCATCTCGCGCAGGAGCCGCTCGGTGTATTGGCGCTCAGTCTCCGGCATCGACACTTTGCTTGCCTTTCAGATGACGGGCGAGGTCGGAGAATGCGTCGCTTGAGGCGCGATCCTTCGGCGACTGCGTCAGCGCTTCATAGATCAGCGGCACCTGGCGCACCGCAATGTCGAGCTCGGCATCGGCGCCGCCCTGGTAGGCGCCGAGCAGGCGAATATCGCGCGTGTCCTCGAAGCGCGAGATCATCGACTTCAGCCTGGTCACCAGCATGCGCTGCTCGGGGCTCCATGCCTTGTCGGCAAGGCGCGAGATCGACGACAGCGGATTGACGGGCGGATAGCGGCCCTGTTCGGCTATGGCGCGGTCGAGCACGACGTGGCCGTCGAGGATGCCGCGCACCGAATCGGCGACCGGGTCGTTGTGGTCGTCGCCGTCGACCAGCACCGAGATGATGGCGGTGATCGACCCTTTTCCTTCAGCACCCGGCCCCGCACGCTCAAGCAATTTGGGCAGGTCGGTGAAAACCGAAGCGGGATAGCCGCGGGCGACCGGTGGTTCGCCGGTGCCGGTCGCCACTTCGCGCAACGCGTGGGCAAAGCGGGTGATCGAATCCAGCACCAGGAGCACACGATGACCCTGGTCGCGAAAATGCTCGGCAACGCGCATAGCGGTGTCGGGCGCGCGCCGGCGCATCATGGCGCTCTCGTCGCTGGTGGCGACGACGGCGACGGTCTTGGCCATGCTTTGCGCGCCGATCGTGTCTTCGAGAAATTCGCGCACCTCGCGGCCGCGTTCGCCGATCAGCGCCACGACCACGGTGTCGAAGGCATCGGCGCCGGCCAACATGGCGAGCAGCGTCGACTTGCCGACGCCGGATCCGGCAAAGACGCCGAGGCGCTGACCGAAGCAGAGCGGCGTGAAGATGTCGATGACCTTGACCCCGGTCGTGAAGGCGGTGCCGACGCGCTGCCGCGACATGGCGCCGGGCGTAGCGCCTTCGCCGATTGCCGCTTCGCCGTTCCTGATCAGCGGCGGCCCGCCGTCGATGGCGCGAGTCAGCGCGTCGATGGCGCGCCCGCGCCACGAGGCGTGCGGCGTCACCACCAGCGGACCGCGCCGAAACACGGCGTCGCCGATACCGGCATCGGCGCTGCGCTCAAATGGCGCGATGACGACCTCGTCGCGGCCGATCCTGACGATCTCGCCGCGCCGCGTGCCGGCATTGCCGCGCTGCTCGACGAGATCGCCGAGCCTGGCGATTTCGGACAGGCCGCGCACCTTGTAGTGCGTCGGCGAAACCTCGGCGACGCGGC
Organism: Mesorhizobium sp. ArgA1; assembly: GCF_053714375.1. Lineage (NCBI taxonomy): Bacteria > Pseudomonadati > Pseudomonadota > Alphaproteobacteria > Hyphomicrobiales > Phyllobacteriaceae > Mesorhizobium > Mesorhizobium sp. ArgA1. The sequence continues at coordinate 657,078 of NZ_JBSKBQ010000001.1, read as the reverse complement.
CGCCGCGCCGCACCAGCGTTTCGGTATCGTCGAACCGGCGCCAGATCCGCTCCAGGGCAGCCAGCCGGTTTTCAGGCGCTGCTTCCGGCTGGCGTTCAAGCGCGCGTATCGATGATTGGCTGCTCGACATGCCGCTACGACTTGGAGCCGAGCGTCTTGATGGCGTCGTCGGTCGAGGCGTCGGTCTGGCGCATTAGCGCCGCCGTGTTCTCGAAGGCGCGCTGGACCATGATCAGGCGCGTCATCTCCAGCACCGGGTTGACGTTGGATTCCTCGACAAAGCCTTGCGCGACACCGAGATCGGAGCGGTCGGTGACCGGCTCGGGCGCGCGTGAGGGAACGATGCCCGAATTGCCGTAGCGGACGAAATTCGGGCCTGGGTCGAAATTGAACAGCCCGATGGCGCCGACAAGCTTGTCGCCCTGGCGCAGCGAGCCATCGGCGCCCGCCTTGGGCGGGCCGTCGCGCGGATCGAGCTGGATCGGCGCGCCGCCGGCATCGAGCACCGGATGGCCCTCGAGCGACATCAGCTCGCCGTTCTCGTTCATCGAAAACCGCCCGTCGCGCGTCATCACGGTGCCGGCCGGCGTATCGATGCCGAACCAGGCATCGCCCTGGACGGCGAAGTCGAACGGGTTGCCGGTCTCCGTCATCGCGCCATGTGCGCCGGAAAGATAGGTCTTGCCCGAAGAGGCGAACGACACGGATTTGGCGCCGGTGCCGGAGACCACATCCTCGAACTTCACGCCGGTGGCGCGAAAGCCGATGGTCGAGGCATTGGCGACATTGTCGGCGATGGTGTCGAGACGGCGCTCGAGCGCGATCTGTGAGGAAAGGGCGACGTAGAGGCTGTCCTGCATGGGTGCTCTCAGAATTTCAGTTTCTGCATGGCCATCATCAGATCGGTCGAGATGCCGACGGTGGTCGGTTGGGCAAACAGCACACCGACCGAGGTCTGGGCTGTCGAAGTCGGATGGTTGATTTCCCACAGGCTGGTGAAGCGGGTCAGGAATTTGTCGAGCTTGGCGGGGTCGGTGAAATCGGTGAGGTCGAGCTTTGCCTCGAAGGCCTGCGCCTGCTTGTCGATGTCGGCGGTGGCGAAAGAATCGGGCAGGCCAATCGCGGTGCGTACCACGCTGGCCAGGGCTGTATCGGCCAGCACGTCGTACCAGTTGGTGATCGTCGGCGCCTTTCGTTCGAAATAGAGCGCCAGCCGCACGCCTTCATTGGTCTTGCCGGCATCTTCTTCCAACGTCTGACGCATGTATTTGTCGACGACCGGCTGCTGTGAGGCGCTGCGGGTGGTCGCCGCTTCGCCATAAGCCTCGAAATTCAACGAGGTGGCGAGCCTGGCGAAGGCCTTGTTGTTGGCCTTGTTGGCGACGCTGTCCGGGTCACGGACGCCGCCTTCCAGCACCCTGCGGATCAGGTCCTTGCTGACGCTTGCCGGATCGATCCCGCTGGCCGACAGCGCATAATTGTAGAGCCGGCTGTCGGCCATCAGATCGTCTATCGACTTCACCTTGGTGATGTTGGCGAGGTAGTAGCTGGTCTCGGCCTCGACAGCATCCGCATTCGGCTTGATGAGACCAAGACTGGACTCGGTCGTGTAAAGCGTCGGCGTGGTCTCCAGCACGGCATCGCGCGTGGTCGTCTGATCGCCATATTGGGCAAAGTCGAAGGCGGCGACGAAGTTGGCGTAGCTTTTGTCGGTCAACAGGTTGGCGGGGCTGAACGGATCGGTGACGCCGCCGTTGACCATCGTGCGGATCTGCTTCGCTGTCTGGGTCGATGCATCCAGCCCATAGGCAGCCATGGCGAAGGTCAGCAGGCGCTTGTCCTTCAGCAAGTCTTCGATCGACTTCACCTTGGAGATGTTTGCCGCGTAGTAGTCGGCCTCGCCCTTGATGTATTGCGCGGTCGGCTTGACCAGCACCAGCCCGGTTCCGGCCATGATCGCCTTTGGAACCGCCTGCTGGACGGCGTCGCGTGCTGTCGCCTGGTCGCCATACTGGACGAAGTCGAAGGCGGCGACGAAAGCTGCATAGCCCTTGTTGGTCGACGTGTTCGCCGGGCTGTTCGGGTCGGTGACGCCGCCTTCCAGCATCGCCCGGACGGTCGCCGGCGCTTCGGCGTCGGCGTCGAGGCCGAATGCGGCCATTGCATAGGTGAGCAGGCGGTCGTTGCCCATCAAATCGTCGATCGATTTGACGTTGGAGATGTTGCCAATGAAGTAGGACGTCTCGCCCTTGTAGTAGTCGAACCCGTTCTGCAAGGCGCCGAGCCCAATTTGGGCCGTATAGTTCTTGGTCACGCCCTGCTGCGCGGGGTTGTAGCTGGTGGCATCCGCGCCCAACGCTGCGAAATTGAAGGCCGAGACGAACTCGGCATAGCGCTTGTCGGTCAATTTGTTGGCGAAGCTGTCGGGGTCGGAGACGCCCTCCTTCAGGGCTTTGACCATGAAGGCCTTGGCGTAGGCCATGTCGCCAAGGCCGTAGGCCTTCATGGCATAAGTGAACAGCCGGGTGTTCTTGACGAAATCGTCGATCGATTTCACGCTGCCGATGTTGGCCAGATAGTAGTCGGTGTCGCGCTTGGTGACCGGGTCCGCCTCGATGCGGTCGATCGCCTTGGGAATATCCCTGGCGATGAGCTGGTAGCTGGTAAAAGTGCTCAACACGACATGCCTCCGGTCGCAGCTTCAGAGTCAGAGTATGCGGACTTGCTTGCGCGAGGCTGAATCGGTTCGCCATGCGTGATTCAAGCCTCACACAAGGCACGGGGGCTATCGATTAGGCCTGAGGTGATATGGAAGGATCTGGCGTGGGCATTCTGATCGGACTGGTGGTGACGCTCGGCTGTGTTCTCGGCGGCTTCATGGCCATGGGCGGCCATCTGCATGTGCTGATGCAGCCCTGGGAAGCGGTGGTCATCTGCGGCGCCGCGCTCGGCACCTTCCTCGTCGCCAACCCGATGAAGACGGTCAAGGACACAGGCAAGGGCATCCTCGAAGCCTTCAAGCAGGCGGTGCCGAAGGAGCGCGACTATCTGGAGACGCTGGGCGTCCTGCACAGCCTGATGCGCGAGCTGCGCTCAAAGTCCCGCAGCGAGGTCGAGGCGCATATCGACAACCCCGAGGAATCGGCGATCTTCCAGGCGTTCCCGACCGTGCTCAAGAACCACGATCTGACGCATTTCATCTGCGACTATTGCCGCATCATCATCATCGGCAATGCGCGCTCGCATGAGATCGAGGCTCTGATGGACGAGGAAATCCAGACCATCAAGTCCGACAAGATGAAGGCCTATCATGCGCTGGTGGCGGTTGGCGACGGTTTGCCGGCGCTCGGCATCGTTGCCGCAGTACTCGGCGTCGTCAAGGCGATGGGCGCGCTCGACCAGTCCCCGGAAATCCTCGGCGGCCTGATCGGCGCCGCCCTTGTCGGAACCTTTCTCGGCATCTTCCTGTCCTACGCCGTGGTCGGGCCGGTCGCGACCAAGATCAAGACGGTGCGCGAGAAGAAGAACCGCCTCTACATCATCGTCAAGCAGACGCTGCTCGCCTACATGAACGGCGCCTTGCCGCAGGTGGCGATCGAGTTCGGCCGCAAGACCATCTCGTCCTATGAGCGGCCGACGATCGATGCCGTCGAGCAGAGCACGATGAACACCGCATCCGCCGAGAAGAAAGCGGCCTGAGCCATGCATGACGACAGACAGGACCGCACGCCGTCATGACAAGTCCTGGCAGCCCCTCGCAAGCCCGCTCGCTGATCATCGAGCGTCTGGTCGGTGACAGCGGTGAGGCCGGTCATGTCATCGGCACCGGGCGATCGATGGGCGAGCGCGCCCTGCCGCTGCTGCAGAAGAGCCTGGCCGGCGGACTCGGCGCTCAAGTTACCGTCGACCTGCGCGCGGTCGAGGTCAGCCGCGTGCCGGATGCGCGCGTGCATGCCGGCGACAGCTTTGCCATGACCATCATTGCATCGCCGACCTCTTCCGATGCGATGACGCTGGTGATCGATGCGCCAGCGATCGCAGTTATGGTCTGCGCGCTGTTCGGCGGCGATCCGGATCAGCCGGTTTCGCCGATCGAGCGCGCGCTGTCGCAGATCGAAATCGATGTGGCGACCACCGTGTTCCAGGAGGTTGCGCAGGCGCTGAACGGATCGGGCCGGCGCTCACTCGAGCTGCGGCTGCCTGTGCCGCGGGCGCTTTCGGGCAATGAAGCCAGGCGACGCGTGCTGCGCGACGGCGCGGCGGTGCGCATCGTGTTCGGCATTTCGACGCCGACCGACAGCGGCACGGTCACGGTGATGATCCCGCAGCGCATCCTCTTGGCGACGCGCGGTATCGCCGATGTTCAGGACAGCGAGGGCACAACCTCCGACTGGCGGGCACGTTTTTCGGAAGAGGTGATGCGCTCGACGGTGACGCTTGAAGCGACCATGCCACTGGCCCGCCTGACGCTCGGCGACATCGCCGGCTTCGAGCCGGGGCAGGTCATCGAGTTCGAGGAAACGGCGCAGTCGCACGCGAGGCTGAGCGCGCGCGACAAGACGCTGTTTGTGTGCGAGTTCGGCAAACTCGGGCAGAATTACACCGTCCGGATCAGGCATCCTTACGATGCCGGTCAGGATTTTATCGATGGGCTCATGCCAGGCTGACGCCGCGCAAGCTCAAGCATTTGGAGACGACTTATGGCCAAGACCAAGGTGGAAGCCAATATCGACCAGCCGGACGAACAACTCGACCGCGCCATCGAGGAATTGCGCGGCGTCCTCCAGGAGGAGGAAAAGCGGCCCGACGCCGCCTTGCGTGCCGCTATGTCCGGCACCAATTCGAACGTCATCATGAGCATCCCGGTCGACGTGCAGATCATCCTCGGCAGCACCGAAATGCCGGTGTCGGACCTGATGGCGCTGCAGAAGGGTTCGACGGTGGCGCTGAACCGGCGCATCGGTGAGCCGGTCGACGTCGTGGTCAATGGCCGCAAGATCGCGCGTGGCGAAATCACCGTGCTGGAAAGCGATCCGTCGCGCTTCGGCATCAGGCTGACCGAAATCATCGCTGCCACCAAGAGCGCCTAGGGGACAGACGACATGCGGTCTCAGCAGCGATCGGAGCGGATGCCATGACGACTCAGGTGACGCTCACGCGCCCGCAAAAGGCGGCGGCCATCCTGGTAGCGATGGGCAAGCCATCGGCCAGCCGCCTTCTGAAGTTTTTCAAGCAGGAAGAGCTGAAGGCGTTGATCGAAGGGGCGCGTCTGCTGCGCACCATTCCGCAGAGCGATCTCGAACGTATCGTCGCCGAATTCGAGGCCGAATTCACCGAAGGCGCCGGCCTGCTCGATTCCGCCGACCGGATGGACACCATCCTCAATGAATCGCTGTCGCCCGAAGAAATGAGCGCCATCATGGGCGACAAGCGCTTCGAGGTCGCGCCGGAGGGACCGCCGCCGATCTGGCCGGAGCTGGAAAAGCTCGAACCGACGCGTCTCGGTACATTCCTTGCCACCGAGCATCCGCAGACCGCAGCCATGGTGCTGTCGAAGCTTGCGCCGCAGGCCGCCGCCAACATCCTGCTGACCATGGAAAAGCCGATGCGCAGCGAGATCATCAAGCGCATGGTGACGATGGCGACGATTCCCGACGTCGCCGCCAGGATCATCGAAAACCAGCTGCGCGCCAGCGTGCTGGCGCAGACCGCCACCAAGGACATCTCGGCCGGACAGGCACGCGTTGCCAGCGTGCTCAACGAGATGGACAAACCGCAGCTGGAAGAGGTCATGCAGGACCTGGAAGAGGCCGGCACGCCGGATCTCGGCGGCGTCCGCTCCAGGCTGTTTGCCTTCGACGATCTGCCGCTTCTGACCCAGAAGGCGAGGGTGCTTCTGTTCGACGGGCTGTCGACCGAATTGATCACGCTGGCGCTGCGCGGTGCGGCGCCCGCATTGACGGAGTCGGTGCTGTCGGCAATCGGCGCCCGGTCGCGGCGCATGATCGAGTCCGAGCTCGGGCAGGGTTCGGAAGGCATCCAGCTTGCCGACATCATGGCGGCGCGCAAGAACGTTGCGGTGGCGACGATCCGGCTTTCGCGCGAGGGGGCTTTCGAACTCCCCTCGTCGCAGCAGAGCGAGGCGGCGTAGAGCCGAGCGCTGACCCCAAATGGCTGAAGCGGCTGACAAAGACTCCAAAACCGAAGACGCGACAGAAAAGAAGATCCGCGACACCATCGAACAGGGCAAGCTGCCCCATTCGCGGGAAGCCGCACTCCTGGCGTCCTTCATCGCCATATTGGTGTTCACCGTCTTCTACGCCAAGGACGCGGTGGTCGATCTCGGCATGTTCCTGTCCATGTTCCTGGAGAAGCCGGAGGTGTGGCCGATGAACACCGAGACCGACGTCATCGCGCTCTACAAGACCGTGATGATGGAGATCGGCCGTGCCGTCGTCAGCCTGCTGGTGCTGCTGGTGGTGGCCGGCATCGGCGCTTCGGTGCTGCAGAACATGCCGCAATTCGTCGGCGAGCGGATCCGACCGCAACTGTCGCGAATCTCGATCAGCAAGGGATGGACCCGGCTGTTCGGCGTGCAGGGTTTCGTCGAATTCCTGAAGTCGCTGGGCAAGCTCGGCTTTGCCAGCATCGTGCTCTACTTCACGCTGTCGCAGGATTACCGCCAGCTGCTGGCCGGCATGATCACCAACCCGGTCGCTTTCGGCCTCGTTATCAAGAGCATCGCCGTCGACATTTTGGTGGCCATCGTCTTCGTCATGGGGCTGATCGCGTCTGTCGACATCGTCTGGTCGCGCTTCCACTGGAAGCAGGATTTGCGCATGACCAAGCAGGAGGTCAAGGACGAGTTCAAACAGTCCGAGGGTGACCCGATCATCAAATCGAGGCTGCGCTCGCTGGCGCGCGACCGGGCGCGCAAGCGGATGATGACGGCGGTTCCGCGCGCGACGCTGATCATCGCCAATCCGACGCACTTTTCCATCGCGCTCAAATATGTCCGCGACGAAGATTCAGCACCCATGGTGCTGGCCAAGGGACAGGACCTGGTGGCGCTCAAGATTCGCGAGATCGCCAAGGAGCACAACATCCCGATCTTCGAGGACGTGGCACTCGCCCGCTCCATGTACAAGCAAGTTTCGGTTGATAGCGTGATCCCGTCGCAATTCTACCAGGCCGTCGCCGAACTGGTGCGGATAGTCTACTCGAAAAAGGCTGAGCGGAGACAAATTCAATGAACCGCCAACCGCACGCAAAATCCCGCGAACTCATCGTCGCCAAGGCCATCGAGCAGGTGGTGGACGAGTTGCGCCTGATCGATGTCGCCGACTACATCGCCTTCATCCGGCTCGAGCATTTCGCTTGCCTGTCGGACCTCGTGGATTCGGCGGTGGAACTGTTCTTCCTGCCCGGCACGCTGCGGCTCGGCCACGGCGGCGAAGCGCATGTCGACTGGAGCGGCAGCCCGCGCATCGTGCTCGATCTCGAGCTCAGGCCGCCGGGCGTCACCGTCTATTTCCAGCTGACGCTGAGCGAAGAGAGGTCTTCGGTCGCCGTCAACTATGTGTCGTTCGAGAAACCCGGCGAGGATCCCGAGCACAACACGACCTTGCTGGAGACGGTGATCGAAGAGGCGCGCATCCGCAGAACCGAGCCGCTCGCCTATCGCTGATTTTTGTCCGCCGCTATCTCAATCGTCTGAGCACGCCGGCCTGAAGGCAGGCAGGCGTTGTTACTCGATCAACCCCAGCCGCAACGCCTTGGCCACCGCCTGGTTGCGGTTGACCGCATTGAGCTTCTGGGTGGACTGGGTGAGATACTGGTTGGCGGTGTGGACCGACAGCTTCAACAGCCTGGCGATCTCTTCGCTGGTGTTGCCGTTGGCGGTCAGCTTCAGACACTCCAGCTCGCGCTTGGAGATCGATCGCATCCGGCTGGCATCGTTGGGACGAATGCGGGCGACGGCGGCGAACAGCGAGAAACAGCGGGCGTGGATTTCGTAGAGCGTGTCCTCCGGCAGCGTGATCGTCGAGCCCAGGAAGACCACCAGCCCGCAATGACCACGATCGGCATGAACGGGAAAGGCGATGCCGTTGGTGCCCGGCGCCAGCGGCGCCGTGCGCTCCGTCCAGGCGAGTTTCTGGAAGACGGCGTCCGAGCCGGCGATGCCGTCATCGGCCCACCAGCGCGGCGCCGTGGAAGTGCCGCTGTGGCGCACCATCTCCTCGCCATTGGCGCCGGCGATGAACTTGGTCGCGACAGCGGTAGCGGGATAGTCGGAATCGAAGCTCGGCACGAGGCGCGCGCGTTCCGGCGAAGGGCTGACGAAGTAGAGGCCGAAGGCTGACGCGTTGATGTCGACGGCGATCCAGCGGCAGCGCCGCACCGCGTCCGGGATGGTGACGGCGTTGTGCGTTTCGGAACCGATGGAGAAGGCGCCGAACGGATTGCGCTGCTCGTTGAAAAGGGCTTCGGCCGCCGCCTTGATGTCAGCGTGTTTCAAATGATGCCGCTCCTGATCGCCGTGGCGATGGCCATCGCGCGGTTCGAGGCCGCGAATTTCTGGATGGCGTGGGTGATGTAGCTGTTGACCGTGTTGGAGGAGACCCCGAGGATCACCGCGACCTCATCGGTGGTCTTGCCTTCCGACACCCAGAACAGGCATTCGCGCTCGCGGTCGGACAGCGGGTCCTGCATGGCGGCGGCGGCGACCAATTGCGGAATGGCGGACAGCGCATAGCAGCACTTCAGCTGCGCCTTCATCAGCGCCGGCTGGTCGATCTTGCCGGCCTCGGCCGCCGAGAACAAGGCAAACAGCCGCTGGCGGCCGACATTGAGCCGCAGCGAATAGACTTCGGCATGGCCAAGCACGTCGAGCAGGCGCGCTTCCTCGCCGGTGAGCAGCCTGCCGGCGTCGGGCGCTTCGGCGGCCACCAACGGCTTCGGGCGGATGCCCGGTGCCACGGTCAGCGGCCCCTGGGCAAGGCCGGCGATCAGCCGCTTGCCGATGAGTTCGATGGCGTCGAAGATCCAGTTGGAGGAGACGATGCGGGCGTCGTTGCGGTCCTGGTCGTGGACGATGGCGACGAGCATGTAGCTGTCGGCGCCGATCTCGGCGGCAAGCTGCATGAAGAACGAGGTGAGATCGCCGCGGGACGCGAGGCGCGAACCTGATGTGTCGGATTGCAGAAGCGCGGCGGAGCTGCTCATTGGATGCTTTGGTTGTATGTCATGGCCGGAATCTTTTCTTGAGCCCGGATGCCGGGGTCACCAGCGGCCGAACTTGAAGACGCATCACGTTTACGAAGCACTCACACGGCGCGGCGTCGCGCAGATCACCGAATCCATCAGGGAACGCGAAGCCGTCCGCGTCTGGTGCCGGTCAGAGGCCGGTACTTGAGACTTTGGGTGGTCGCCGCGCCCCCCAAGGACCGGCTGATTCGGGTCTAATCTACCCGCAGATGAATCCGACATCAAATGCGATTTGACAAAATCGATTTTTCTGGACTCAGGCGACTCGGGGGCGGCTTCCGTGGCCTTTTCCTGCCTCGAGCGACCCGAAACGCCGACACGAAAAAGCCAGAGGGTGTTGCGACACTGCCGTATCGAGGAACGATCGATTCCGATAGGTTCTCGGCGACCGGCAGGGGTGGGCGTCCCTTCGGTCGTAAAAGGCGGATTTGGCGGCGCTTGCTTCGCCGCCATCAGCATCGGGGGTAATGATGAAGCGGGTTTTCCTGGCGTTCACGGTGGTGCTTGCTGTTCTTGCCGGTGTCGTAGCTGGCAAGGCGGAGCCGATCGTCACCTATGCGCTCGACAACGGGCTGCAGGTGGTGCTGGTGCCGGACCATCGTGCGCCGAAGGTGGTGATGAATCTGCGCTATCGCGTCGGGTCGATGAATGAGCCCGCGGGACGCTCAGGCTTCGCGCATCTGTTCGAACATCTGATGTTTTCCGGCACGCCGGCCTGGCCGAACGTGTTCGGCGCGCATGCCGCGCTCGGCAACGAGATCAATGCGTGGACCACCGAGGACGGCACGGTCTACTACGTCGACGGGCTGTCGTCGTCGCTGCCGATGATCTTGTCGCTGGAAGCTGACCGCATGGCCAATCTCGGCCGGTCGGTAACGCAGGCCAAGCTCGATTTGCAGCGTTCGGTGGTCAAGAACGAAATGCGCCAGAACGTGCTCGACAAGGCCGGCGCGTCCGGCTGGGAAGCTTTCTGGTCCGGCCTGTTCCCGAAGCCGCATCCCTACAGCCGCATGGTCATCGGCTCTGTCGCCGACCTCGACGCGGCGACGCTCGACGATGTCAGAGGGTTCTTCAACAGCTATTATCTGCCCAACAATGCGGTGCTGGTGCTGGTCGGCGACCTCAAGGTCGACGACACCAAAGCGCTGATTGCCGATACGTTCGGCCGGGTGGCGCGCGGCTCCGACGTGGCGCGACCCGCCGTGCCGGAACCGGCGCAGGCCCGGCTGAAGCTGGTGCTGGAGGATCGTGTGCCGAGCCCCGTTGTCGTGGTCGGCTTCAGCGGCCCGGTGGCGCAGTCGCCGGACAATGGCGCGCTCAGCATTGGAGCCGAACTGCTCGGCAATGGCGAATATGGATTTCTGCGCAACCGGCTGGTTTCGCAATTGGGCATTGCCACCTATGCCAGCGCGAACTGGACCGTCGGCCTGCTCGGCGGCCGCTTCACCTTCGAGGCGGGTGCGGCCGAAGGCGTAGCGCCGGAGGCGCTGGAAAGCGCGATGAAATCGGCGTTCGCCGATTTCCTCAAGACGCCGCTCGATCCGGCCGATGTCGAGCGCGCGCGCATCGGGCTGTTGCAGGCCGCGCGGCTCGGCAATGAAGGGCTGAAGGACCGCGCCGGCACCGTCTCCTACAATGCCGACGTGCTCGGCGATGGGCAGAGCGCGCTGGTCGACGATCCGCGCGTCAAGAACGCCAGCGCGGCGGACGTCGAAGCGACGATGAAGCGGCTGTTGAAACCGGAAGACGCCAGCGCGCTGGTGCTGAAGCCCGGCCCGCGCGGCGGCTATCCCGATGCGCTGATCGGCTCGTCCGGCACGCCGCTGCCGTTCACCGCGCCGGAGCGGGCAGCGATCGACATTCCGAAGCATGCGGCCGGGCAAGCGCCTTCGGCGACATTGCCGGCAAAAGAAACGGCGACGCTGTCGAATGGCATCAAGCTCGTCCACTACACCATGCCGGAAGCGCCGATGGTCTATGTGGCGGCCAGTGCCGCAGGCGGCTGGAACAGCGTGCCGGAAGGCAAGGAAGGGCTTCTGGAACTTGCTGCAAGCATGGCAACGCGCGGCGCGGGGACACGCGGCTCGGCCGACTTCGCCAAGGCGGCCAGCGACATCGGCGCCGGTGTCGGCTACCAGGCCGGCGCACTGACCACGACGATGACGCTTGGCGTGCCACCGGAAAAACTGGACCAGGGTCTTGGCCTGCTTATCGACGCGGTGCTGAAGCCGCGTTTCGACAAGACCGAATGGACGGTGCTGATGGCGCAGACGACCGACTGGCTGAACGGGCGCGAGGCGGACCTGCCGGGCGTAGCCGGCCGCGTGGCAAAGGCAGCCCTTATCCCGCAGGTGCCGGGCAAGGCTGCGGTCGACTGGTCGGCAAAGGCGCTGGCCTCGATCTCGCTCGACGAGGCAAGAGACGCGTTCAAGGCGGAGTTCACGCCGAAGGCGGTGACCTTCTACAGCGTCGGCCCGATGCCGGTCGCGACCGTTGCAGCCGGCCTTGAGAAAGCATTCGGCGCGTGGACAAGCGACGCCGCCGGCTATGCCGTCGAGCAAGCGCCGGCGGCGCATTTCGGTGGCGGCCAAAAGGTGCTGCTGGTGCCAGAACCCGGCGCCAGCCAGTCGGCGCTGTTCGTCGCGCGGCCGGCGCCCGGCACCGACGAAAGCGAGCGCGCCGAATCGACCGCGGTCTCCAATCTGCTCGGCGCCGATTTCTCCAGCCGGCTGAATTCGGTGATTCGCGAGGAGAAGGGCTATTCCTATGGCGTGTCGAGCTATCTCATGAGCCCGATGAAGGCCGGCTCGGGACTGGTGGTGGCAACCACCGTCGAGCGCGCCAACACCGGACCGGCGATCACCGAAATCCTCAAAGGGTTTGCCGGCCTGACCACCTTGCCGGTGGCGCAGGACGAGGTCGACCGCACGGTGACCGTCTATCGCCGGGCGCTCGCCGGATCGGCCGAGACCTCGGCCGGCCTGTTCTCCTCGCTGATTGGCGCGGTTGGCAGCGGCTCGACGCTGGAGGACCAGCAAGGCCGCATGGCCGCGCGCACAAAGCTGACGCTGGACGCGGTGCAGAAACAGGCGTTGGCCTTGTCGTCGCTCGATCCGTCACTGATCGTGGTGGCGGGCGATCCTGACGTGGTGATGCCGCAGCTTGCCGCGATCGGCCTTAGAGATGTGCAGGTCGTCAAACGGGAAGAGACGGAGGAGCAGACCGCGATGCGGGCGCTTGACCTTCTCGGCAACAAGAGGCAAGCGCCTCTGTCCGCATCGCCATGGCGGGTGGGTGATGGCGGTACGACGCGGGCGGTGCACGCCTGCGCCGGTGACAGGGATTGCGGCGCGCAGATACACGCAGACTAATCAGTTCGACGCGCGGCCGCCGGCCGCGTTGAAATCTTGGGCAACTTTGTTTCGGGGGAAACGATGAGCGATTCATTTCGGGAAGTAACGTCCGTCTCGTGGTTCGGGCGGATCAAGCGCGCGGTGGGCGGGGTCATCTTCGGTCTCATCCTGATCGTGCTGATGGTGATCGGGCTGTTCTGGAACGAGGGGCGCGCCGTGCAGACGGCACGCTCGCTGGCAGAGGGGTCGGGCGCGGTCGTTGCGGTCGGCGCCGACAGCGTCGATGCAGCCAATGACGGCAAGCTGGTCTATGTGAGCGGCCCGGTGACGGCCGATACCGGCCTGGCGGATCCGGATTTCGGCATTGCCGCGCAGGGGCTGCGGCTGTCGCGCAGCGTCGAGATGTATCAGTGGAAGGAAGAGTCCAAGTCGGAGACGACGAAGAAGCTCGGCGGCGGCGAAGAGACGGTGACGACCTACAGCTATTCCAGAGTGTGGGATGACAGCCAGATCGACTCGTCCGATTTCAAGAAGCCGGACGGCCATCAGAATCCGTCAATGGCAATCCACAGCCGCACATTCCAGATCCCGCAGGGCAAGCTTGTCGCCTTCGATCTGGACACGCCGGTGCTGGACCGCATCGAGGGCGACAAGGACTATTCGCTGACGGCCGATCAGTCGGCGGCGATAAAGGCCGCCTATAGCGGGACGAAGCCGCTCAGCATCGTCGATGGCAAGATCTATCTCGGCAACGACAACACGACGCCTGCTTTGGGCGACTACCGCATCGGCTACGAACTGGCGCCGCTCGGCGTGGTCAGCATCGTCGCGCGCCAGGCCGGCAGCCGGTTCGAGCCCTACCAGACGCAAGCGGGCGACGCGCTGCTGATGGTCGATACCGGCAACGTGCCGGCCGAAAAGATGTTCGCCGACGCGGTCAGCGCCAACACGCTGATCACCTGGCTGCTGCGCGGCGCCGGCCTGCTTTTGCTGACCATCGGCTTTGCGCTGTTCCTCAGTCCGATCGGGGTGATCCTCGACGTCATTCCCTTCCTCGGCAGCATGGCGCGGATGGGCACTGGCATCATCGCCTTCGTGCTCGCGATCCTGGTTGGCACGACGACAATCGCGATTGCCTGGTTCTGGTACCGGCCAGTGTTGGCGGTAGCCATCCTGGCGGCAGGCGTGATCGCCGCGGTGATTGTCTACAGGATCGGTCGGTCGCGAAAGCCGGCCGTGCCGGCGGCGGCGCCGCCTGCCGGCGCAGCCGTCTAGTTCGTGAACCCATAATCGGTGGTGGCCGAGATGGGATGGAAAGCGGACATTAAGGTCTAGACCCTAGAACCGAGGACACCCAGACTTTTTCAAATCGCTCGTTGAGTTCGTCCCATTCTCGTCGAGTAACATGCAATCCGTCCAACCAAACGGCTTTCAAAGCAGGCATGCCATATAGCAATGGTAAGGTTCCTGCTGCTGTGAAGGATGTCTGCTCGTCGTGACCCCCTATGGACAAATACTCTAGGTTCGGAAGCTGGGTCAGCACGTCCAGATCGTGCTCTGCGATCTTCGTCGACCATATGTCGAGCCAACGTAGTTGAGACATTGAACAGATAGCCCGAAGTCCTTCCTTGGTGACATCTGTGCTACCTAGCTCCAAATTTGTGATGATCTTCGACTCAGAGACCATCTGCGCAAAATCGTCGGTGAAGTTTGACTCTTCAAAGTCTAGTTCCGTCAGCGAGGGATTGCTGAGGAGCGCAGCGAGCGAGTCTTTCGTGACATGTGCAGAGTGCGCAGTCAGTTTTCTGAGAGTTGGAAGCTGTGCGATCTCAAACAAATCGCTGCTGCTGACGCCCCATTGACAGCTAAAATCCTCGAGGCTTTCGGCCTCCCTAAAGTCGACTAAACGACCGGACCCTGCAATTCCTAGTAGATGAAGTTCTTTTATGTCAGATATTTGCACAACGGAATTTATCGCCGCACGGGTAATGTCACACCAAATCTGAACGCGGCCTACGGACCGGATTGCTCTCAGATCTTCTGCATCGGCTTTCGCGAACAGCTTTTTCCATCGAATGTAGACCTCGTCATATTGCGGATTAGCCGCAAACTGAGCCTTGTGGTTATCATCTAGAAATTCGTCACGTCCGCTCTCAAATGCGTCCAAGCTAAATTTCATTTTTTCTCTGTCCTACATGCCTACGAGGCCACTTCCCCTGCTAAGGGTACGATCTGCAGTCTAAGAAGCCAAGAATGCGACCAATGGAGTTTAGCAAATGTCCGCAATAAGTCGTTTGTTGACTGGCGGCTTCCATCTCCCGCCGGATTCTAATGCCGGCCAAGCATAAGCTGTTTTTGGCCCGAGGGACTTCGACTGCGGCACCGTCCGACAAGCAGTAAGACACGCCGCCTGTCGAACGAGAAGCGACTCTAAAAGGTCCCTTATCCCTATCGATCCTCAAAACCCGTCAGCACGCCGACGGCGTTGATGCCGATCTCCTCGACGGCATAGCCGCCTTCCATGACGAACAGCGTCGGCAGGCCGAGCTTGGCGATGTGATGGCCGATCTTCGGATAGTCCGGGCTTTTCAGCTTGAACTGGCTGATCGGATCCTTCTCGAAGGTGTCGACGCCGAGCGAGACGATGACGATATCGGGCGCGTAAGCGGCGAGCCTGACGCAGGCGTCTTCCAGCGAGGCACTCCAGGCGTCCCAGTCGGTGCCGAAGGGCATGGGATAGTTGATGTTGAAACCTTCGCCGACGCCCGCGCCGCGCTCGTCAGCATGGCCGAGGAAGAACGGGTATTCGACCATCGGGTCGCCATGCAAATTGAGCACCTGCACGTCGGCGCGGTCATAGAAGATTTCCTGCGTGCCATTGCCATGGTGGTAGTCGACGTCGAGGATAGATACACGGCTGGCGCCCTGGTCGAGGAACCATTGGGCGGCAACGGCGGCGTTGTTGATGAAGCAATAGCCGCCCATGAAGCCAGCGCCGGCGTGATGGCCTGGCGGACGGCAGAGCGCGAAGGCGGACCGCTCACCACCCTTGACCAGAGCCGCCGCGGTCAACGCGACGTCATAGGACGACTTGATCGCGGTCCATGTGCCTTCGACGAAGGTGGCGCCGGCGTCGAAGGAGTAGTAGCCGAGCAAGGCATCGACGCGCTGCGGCGGTACGTCGGCGCGCAGGCCGCGCGTCGGCCAGGTGAAGGGCATCGCCGTGCCCTTGTGGCCCTCTGCCGTCCATCGCGGCCAGACCGTCGGCAGGAAGTCGATGTAGTCGGTCGTGTGAATGCGCTTGGCCGCAGCGAGATCATGCTCGACCGGTCCGATGATCGGCCCCAGCTTCTCGCTCTCGACCCGCGCCTTGATGAACTCGGCCCGCGATGGCTTTTCGAAACCCGGCACGATGGCCGATGTGACCAGCTCCATCTGGCCGGCATGGCCGGCGTGGAGCGGGGAATAGACAGTCTTCATGAAGTTCCTCTCGAAGTGTGAAATCAGTCAAGGTTGAGATAGGGGGTCACCAGAGCGAGCCACATTCTTTCCACATCATCCTCGATGAGGTCGTATGTCTTGCGATCCCGTTTCAAACCTACGAGCCGGCAAGCGTGCCCGACGTCCATCATCAGCACGCCGAGTCGGCTGGCGATCTTGTCTTCAAGCGCCGGGTTCACATGCTGCAGCCATGCGGCGTACAGCGCGATGATCTGCTCGTCATATTCGTCCTGGATCGGCCTGAGATCGGCATTGCCGGAGATGGCTTCGATCACCGGCATCAGGGTGGCGTTTTCGAGATAAATCCTGGAGGTATCGATGAAGAGCTTGCGCACTTCCTGGCGGAACTCGTCGCGGTTGGTGGGCGGGGTGACCTCGATGCGCCTGGCGATCACCTCGGGAAAGGATGACAGCCAGCGCCGGGCGAGGTCGAGAAGAATGGCTTCCTTGTTGGGGAAGTACTGGTAGAGCGACCCGACCGACAGGCCAGCGCGCCGCGCAATGGCGAGCGTCGTCGGCGTCTTGGTTCCTTGCTCCCGTGTCAAGGTCAGCGCCGCGTCGAGAATCCGGTCGACCACCTTGCTCGACCGCTGCTGCCGCGGCTGCTTGCGCGGTTCGAGCGCCATCCTGGTTTCGCGGCTGAGACTGCGCTTCACGGCTGGTGTCCTCGTCCCCCGCTGGGTCTCACCCTGGCGCTGGGTGTTGTCCACAATACATTCGAAATTCGGCACGTTGACAAACGCGAATAATTAGTCGCATTCTTTTATCCACGCTGTTTTCGGAGATCACAAGGGGAATTTCAAAACAGCGCACTGGCATCAGTTTCGTCCGGTTGCACCGCTCCAGCGGAATGGCAGCTTGTCGGGCAAGAGGGTTGCCGGTCTCAGTCAGTCGTCAAAAGCGCGGAGTCGCGATGTCTGTCACGGGTGCGGGTGCTGATCTGATCGTCATCAATGGTCGCGTGCAGACCATGGACGAAGACAATCCCGCCGCCGAGGCCATTGCCGTCAGGGACGGCGCCATCATCGCCATCGGCAGCCGCGCCGCCATTGAAGCGCTCAAGGGACCAGCCACAAAGACCATCGACGCCATGGGCGGCTCGGTGATCCCGGGCTTCATCGAAGCCCACATGCATCTGTTTTCGGGAGGGGCCGAGCTCGCGCATCTTCAGCTTGGCGGTATCCATGGCTTCGAGGCGCTGCAAAAGGCAATCCGCGATTATGCGTCGACACGGCCCGAGGCGAAGATGCTGGTCGGGCAGGGCGTCGATTATACCGTGCTTGGCGACGAGCGGGTGACGCGCCATCATCTCGACGCCATCCTGCCGGATCGCCCTTTCTGCATGGCGGCGCCTGACCACCACACGATGTGGGCCAACACCAAGGCGATGGAGATGGCCGGCATTCTGCAGGGACGCACGCTCGGTCCGGGCAATGAGATCGTCATGGGCGAAGACGGCCTGGCCGCTGGCGAATTGCGCGAGGGCGAGGCGTTCGGTCCCGTGCTCGACCTTGCCGGCGAAAGCCGGGTGCGGCTGGGGCTGTCGACCGGCGGCGAGCCCGATCCGATGCCGTCGGTGGCCGAACGTGCCGCCGACCGCGACATCATGCGGCGCGGGCTTGCCTGGTGCGCGCGCCACGGCATCACCTCGATCCAGAACATGGACGGCAATCTCTACCAGCTCGAATTGCTTTCCGAGATCGAGGCCGAGGAAGGCTTGCCCTGCCGCGTCAAAATCCCGTTCCACTACAAGAATTTCATGACGCTCGACATGCTCGACAAGGCCTCCGTGATGGCTGAGCGCTACGACAGCGAGTGGCTGTCATCGGGCATGGTCAAAGTGTTTTATGACGGCGTGCTCGACTCCTGGACCGCGGTGATGGTCGAGCCCTATGCGGACCGTCCCGACTGGGTCGGCGAGCCGCTGTTCACGCCGCAGCAATTCATCGATCTCGCCGTGGCCGTCGACAAACGCGGGCTGCAGATCGCCGTGCACTCGATCGGCGATGGCGCGGTGCGCGCGGTGCTCGACGGTTACCAGGCGGCGCAGAAGGCCAACGGCAAACGCGACAGCCGGCACCGGGTCGAGCATATCGAGGTCACCACCGCCGCCGACGTGCCGCGTTTCGCCGAACTCGGCGTCATCGCCTCGATGCAGCCGCCGCATCCGCCCGGTGCCATGGATTTTCCGCTGGAACCGACCGTATCGCGCATCGGGCCGGCCCGCTGGCCGCTGAGCTATGCCTGGCGCACCCTGAAGGATGCGGGCGCGCATGTCGTGTTCGCGTCGGACTGGCCGGTGGCGGTGATGGACCCGATCCTGGGCATCCAGGCGGCAATGCTGCGCAAACCGTGGGCAGAAACCGATCCGGACCAGAGCTTCTCTCTGCAGGAGGCGCTTGCCGCCTACACGGTCGAGGGCGCCTATGCCGAATTCGCCGAGCATCGTAAAGGCGTGCTGAAGCCGGGCTATATGGCGGATCTGGTGGTTTTGTCGGCGGATATCGAGAAGACGGCGCCGGCCGAATTGCACAAAGTGCGCCCGGTGACGACGGTCTGCGGTGGCAAGGTCACCTACCAGGCCTGAGAATGGCATGCGGCTTGCGAAGCTTGCGGCTTGCAAGGCGAATTGACTGACTGAACTGTGGTTCAAGGCCGGACTTGCCAACCTACCGGCCGTGTGGTCACATCGAACAGGGGAAAAACTCCGCCGAAAAGAGCGGGGTCAACAGTGAGGCGTATCGTGCCGGACAAACCGGATCGGAATGCAATTGAAGTCGTAAACGTCAGCAAAATTTTCGGATCAGGAGAAGGGCAGGTCGCTGCCCTCGACACGGTCTCGGTATCCATCCGCGAGAACGAGTTCTTCACGCTGCTGGGACCATCCGGCTGCGGCAAGACCACGTTGCTGAGGCTGATTGCCGGCTTCGACTTTCCAACCGCCGGCGAAATCCTGCTTTACGGCCAGGACATTGCGCCACTGCCGCCGTTCAAGCGGCCGGTCAACACCGTCTTCCAGTCCTACGCGCTGTTCCCGCACATGACCGTCGCCGACAATATCGGCTTTGGCCTCGATATGCTGGGCAAGCCGAAGGCCGAGATCACGGCACGCGTCGGCGAGATGCTCAAGCTGGTGAAGATGGAGGCGCTGGCGGGTCGCCGCACCAGCCAGATCTCCGGCGGCCAGCAGCAGCGCGTGGCACTCGCCCGGGCGCTGGCGCCACAGCCCAAGGTGTTGTTGCTCGACGAGCCGCTCTCGGCGCTCGACTACAAGCTGCGCAAGGAGATGCAGATCGAGTTGAAGCGGCTGCAGCACGAGACCGGCATCACCTTCATCTTCGTCACCCATGACCAGGAAGAAGCGCTGACCATGTCGGACCGCATCGCCGTGATGTCGTCTGGCAAGATCCTGCAGGTCGGCTCGCCGCGCGACATCTACGACCGGCCGGCCGAGCGCTTCGTCGCCGATTTCATCGGCGAGTCGAATTTCCTCAAGGCGGACGTGGTCGGCGCGACTGGTGGCCGGGCGACGGTGAAGCTGTCCTCTGGCGTGGAAATCCCGGCCTCGCTGCCGGAAGGGTTCAGCCCCAGCGGCAAGGTCACCATCGTCGTGCGTCCCGAGCATGCGCAGCTGGGGGCAGCCAGCCCGAGCGCTTCGCTGTCCGGCACCGTCGAGAACATCGTCTATCTCGGCACAGACACGCACTTTCACCTGCGCCTTGCCGGTGGCGAACCCTTCATCGTGCGGCGTCAGAACAGCCGCGGCGCCAGCGACGGCATCGTGCAGGGCGGCCAGGTCGGCATCGCGATCGGCAGCGACGCCGCGCAAGTGCTGAAGGACTGATCATGGCGACCGCGGAAGAAGTCGCCAAGGCAGCGGAGCGGCGTGACGTCCGCGACCGCTGGCTGCTGTCAGCGCCAGCTTTGCTGGTCATTTTTCTCGCCGCGACCGGCCCCTTGCTGATCGTGCTGGTCTACTCGTTCCTGACACCCGGTGCTTATGGCGACGTGAAGTGGCAGCTTTCACCCGATGCCTGGCTGTCGGTGTTCATGGAACGCGACATTTTCGACGACACGCTTTCGCTTGCGGCGGCGCATGTCACCATTTTCTGGCGTTCGATCAAGCTGGCGGTGGTGACGACCATCGCCACTTTGGCGCTCGGGTTTCCCACCGCCTATTTCATGGCGACGCGCAGTGAGAAGACCAGGGATCTCTGGCTGTTCCTGATCACCATTCCGTTCTGGACCAACCTTCTGATCCGCACCTTCGCCGTGCTGCAGATCATCCGCAACGAAGGCATCATCAACACCATTCTGCTCAAGCTCGGCATCGTCTCGGCGCCGGTGCAGATCCTCTACACCGACACCGCGATCCTGATCGGCATGGCGTATGTCTACCTGCCGCTGATGGTGCTGCCGATCTATGCCAGCATGGAGAAGCTCGATTTCCGGCTGGTCGAGGCGGGCTACGATCTCTACGCGACACGCTTCAAGGTGCTGCGCAAGATCATTTTTCCGCTGGTCAAACCCGGCGTCATCGCCGGTTCCATCCTGGTCTTCATTCCGGCGCTCGGCGCCTATGTTACGCCCAGCGTGCTTGGCGGCGGCAAGAACATGATGCTGTCCAACCTGATCGAATTGCAGTTCGGCCAAGGCCGCAACTGGCCGCTCGGATCGGCATTGTCGATCACCGTGATGATCATCGTCATGGTGGCGCTGCTTGCCTATGTGCGCAATGCCGGCAAGTCGGGGGTGCGGCATGGCTAAGAACTTTTCCATCAAGCACCAGACCGGCTTCACGGCGATCGCCGCGACCTGTTTCATCGTGCTCTATCTGCCGATCATCGTGCTGGTCGCCTACGCCTTCAATGCGTCGAACTCGACATCCGAATGGGGCGGGTTCTCAATGAGGTGGTTCCAGTCGGCCTACCAGAATTCGCAAGTGATCGACGCCACCTTGCGCTCATTCCAGATCGGCGCCGTCGCAGCGGTGCTGTCGACGATCTTTGCCACCATGGCGGCACTGGCCACCACGCGCACGGCGCCTTATCCCGGCCTCACCTTCAAATATGCGGCGATCAACCAGCCGCTGATGGTGCCTGAGATCGTCACCGGCGTGGCGCTGCTCATCTTCTTCTCGCGCATAAAAATCTTCACCGGCTATTCCGGCCTCGGCTATCTGATCGCCGCGCATACGGCGTTCTGCATTCCGTTCGCCTACCTGCCGATCCGGGCGCGGCTGGAGAACATGGACCTGACGCTGGAGCGCGCCGCAGCCGATCTCTACGCCACGCCATGGAAGACTTTCCGCCGCATCACGCTGCCGCTTCTGTGGCCCGGTATCCTGGCCGGACTGATGCTGGCTTTCGTCATCTCGCTCGACGACGTCGTCATCACCGAGTTCGTCAAGTCGGGCGGCCAGGACACGCTGCCCACCTACATGCTCGGCCAGATCCGCCGCGGCATCACGCCTGAGATCAACGCGATATCGACCGCTTTCCTGCTGCTTTCGGTCGCGATCGTCACGTTGTTTTTCTTTGTCAGCAGGAAACAAGACTGAACCTACAAATGGGAGTTAAAACCATGAACTGGAAAACAACGACAGCCGCCATGGGGTTGGCGCTGCTCGCAACGACGGGCCTGGCCCGCGCCGATGGCGAGCTGAACATCTACAATTGGGGCAACTACACCAGCCCCGACGTGATCAAGAAGTTCGAAGCCAAATACAACGTCAAGGTCACCATCACCGATTACGATTCCAACGATACGGCGCTCGCCAAGGTGCGCCAGGGCGGCACCGGCTTCGACATTGCGGTTCCTTCGCAGACCTACGTGCCGATCTGGATCAAGGAAGGACTCGTGCAGGAGACCGATCCGGGCAAGATGGAGAATTTCAAGAACGTCGCGCCGGAATGGGCCAATCCTGAGTTCGATCCGGGCCGCAAATATTCCGTGCCATGGGCCTGGGGCACGATCGGCGTCGTCGTCAACACCGATGCCTACAAGGGGCCGGCCGACACGTGGGGTATCGTCTTCAACACGCCGGACGAGTTGAAGGGCAAGGTCAATGTCGTTCCCGAGATGAATGACGTTATCTTCGCGGCGATCAAATATGTCGGCGGCCAGCAGTGCACGGACGACAAGGCGGTGCTCAAGAAGGTGCGCGATACGCTTGTCGCAGCCAAGCCGAACTGGATCGCCATGGAATACAACACCATCGAGAAGATGGGCGCGGGCGACTTCAAGGCGACCAGCGACTGGAATGGTTCGGCGCTGCGCCAGCGGCTGGCCAATTCGGCCATCCACTACAACTATCCAAAGGAAGGCTACGGCCTGTGGAGCGATAACGTCGTCGTTCTGAAGGAGGCCAAGAACGTCGAGAACGCCAAACTGTTCCAGAACTTCATCATGGATCCGGAAAACGCGGCCGGCCTCTCGGCTTTCCACCGCTACGCCAACGCCATCACCGGCTCGGACAAGTACATGCCGGCCGATATGAAGGATGCGCCGGAAGTCGTCATTCCGGAGGCTGCGAAGGCAAAGGGCGAATTCCAGAAGATGTGCGCGCCTGAGACCCAGGACATCTACACCAAGATCTGGACCGAACTGCAGAAGTAACGGCAGTCTGACTGGCCCGGTGGCATGCGCCGCCGGGCCTTTCCTTTGGAATGGCTTTCATGGACTCCTATCGCAACAGCGATCCGCGGCCACCGATCATGCAGGGCTCGCCGCCGCAATTGGCTCTGCCGAAGCTCGATTGGGACCGGCCGCCCTGGAACCGCTGGGCCTTCCAGCACATCCGCGAATTCCTTCCGACCATCGAGGTCTGGCGCGGCAATGGCCATCGCCACCGTTTCGAGCGCGCAGAGACAGATCTCGAC
The DNA here is from genome assembly GCF_053714375.1 of Mesorhizobium sp. ArgA1. NCBI lineage: Bacteria > Pseudomonadati > Pseudomonadota > Alphaproteobacteria > Hyphomicrobiales > Phyllobacteriaceae > Mesorhizobium > Mesorhizobium sp. ArgA1. Next base: position 634,076 of record NZ_JBSKBQ010000001.1, on the reverse strand, counting down.
GCGCTGCCGGTGGAGGACAGCGAGGGCCGCCAGACAACGCTTGCCGGTCTGCTCGACGAAACCTATGCGGACGGCTTTCTCGTCCTGAAGAACGGCAAGGTCGCCTATGAGCGCTATTTCAACGGCATGGACGAGCGCACGCTGCACCTGTCGCAGTCGATGGCGAAGTCGATAACCGGCACAGTGTTCGGCATACTGGTCGGGCGTGGGCTGATCGATCCGGCCAAACCGGTGACCGCCTATCTGCCGGAGCTCGCCGAGACTGGCTGGGCCGGCGCCGGCGTGCAGCATGTGCTCGACATGACCACCGGTGTGTGCTTTTCCGAGGAATATACCGATCGCTATTCGGATATCGGCCAGGTCGATGTCGCCACCGGCTGGAAGCCGGTGCCGCCGGACAGCGATCCGGATTTCCAGTGGCCGTCGCATCTGTTCGAACTGATCCTGCGGCTGAAGGACAAGGCGCGGCCGCATGGCGCCGCATTCGAGTATCGCTCGATCGAAACCGATGTGCTGGCCTTCATCATGGAACGGGCGACCGGCAAACGGCTGGCTCAGCTGGTGTCCGAGGAGCTGTGGCAGAAGCTCGGCGCCGACGAAAGCGCTTGCTTCACCGTCGACAGCGCCGGCTATGCGCTGGCCGATGGCGGCTTCAACGCGACACTGCGCGACTACGCTCGCTTCGGCCAGCTGATCCTCGACAATGGCCGCGGCATCGTGCCCGCCGGGTGGATCGAGGCGACGCGCAACGGCAGGCATGGGCCGGACTTCAATCCGAGCCTGCCGGAAGGCAGCTATCACAACCAGTTCTGGATCGAGGATCCGCGTTCACGCGCACTGATGTGCCGGGGCGTGTTCGGGCAAATGATCCATATCGACTGGGACACCAGCATGGTCGTGGTCAAGCTTTCGACCTATCCGGATTTCAGCAATGTCGCCTATTCCGTGGCGACGCTGAAGGCCGTGCACGCCATCGCCAGGGCGCTTGGCTGATCCCCAACAAACCATCCTTTTGAGGAAACGTTCATGACCGGCAAGACCGCGTTCGAGACCCGCTACGGCTTTCGCCGCAACGAGGTGCTGCTTTCCAACTGGCGCGAAAACCCGTTCAACCGCTGGTCGTTCCAGAACCTTGGCGAACTGGTGCCAACCGCGCCCGTGGCCGCGACACCGGGAAGCGTCGAGGCACCGGCGCGGGATCTCGGCGAGCTGCTCGGCGAAAAGGTTTCGATTGCCGGCGCGCCGGAGACGGTGACCGAATTCCTGGCGCGTTCGAGCAGCGACGCGCTGACGGTGATGAAGGGGGGCAAGATCATCGGCGACTGGTTCGCGCCCAATATGGATTTCGGCGCCCGCCACATCGTCTTTTCGATCAGCAAGTCGATCACCGCCATCATCGCCGGCATACTGGAAGGCGAGGGCGTGTTCGATCCGCAAGCGCCGGTGACCCAGTATATCAAGGAAGCCGCCGGCTCGGCCTATGCCGATGCGAGCTGCCGGCATGTGCTCGACATGAGTGTCAGCCTCGATTTCGAGGAGGCCTATCTCGATCCCGAAGGCGCCTTTGCCCGTTATCGCCGCGCGACGCTGTGGAATCCGGGCGGCGGCACGGAAAGCCTGCGCGAATTCATCCTGACCTTGCAGCGGCTGGGCGAACCGCATGGCGAAACCTTTCGCTACCGCTCGCCCAATTCCGATCTCCTCGGCATCCTGCTCGAGCGCGCTTCCGGCCAGCGTTTCACCGACCTGATGCGCGAGAAACTGTGGCTGCCGCTGGGCGCCGTCAGCGAAGCCTCGATCGGCGTCGATATGGAAGGCACGGCGCGCACCGCCGGCGGCATCTCGGTGACGCCGCGCGACCTAGCGCGGATCGGCGAGATGATGCGGCAGGGCGGAACGGCCAATGGCCGGCGCATCGTGCCGGAAGCCTGGGTGCGCGATACGACCGTCACCGGCGGCAGTGCGGAAGCCTGGCAGCGCGGCACCATGGTGCATCTGTTCCCGAAGGGCCGGTATCGCAACAAATGGTACCAGACGGGTCACGAAAACGGCGCCTTCTGCGGCATCGGCATCCATGGCCAATGGCTCTACGTCGATCCGAAGGCGGAAGTGGTGATTGCAAAAATGGGGTCCCAGCCGGTGCCCGAGGACCAGGCACTCGAACGCGAGATCGTTGCCTTCTTTGAAGCGCTGAGCCGTATGGTCTGACCCGACGAAAGCATGGCGCTTTCCTGTGGACCTCGTTGACGCTTGAGAACGCTGCGGTTGGCGCGGCTGATATCAGCGCCTATGGTCGCCGCTCTTTTCGACAAGAGTGGTTGACGCAATTCCCGACCGAAAACCGTTTCACACTTTTCCTGGAATTGCCTGGAGCAGGAACGACATGGCATCAGACATCAAGCGCATCGCAGCCATAATCGCTGCCGAGATCGGCGCGCGGCCCGAACAGGCGGCTGCGGCGATCGGCCTGCTCGATGAGGGCGCGACCGTGCCGTTCTTGGCGCGTTACCGCAAGGAGGTCACGGGCGGGCTCGACGACACGCAATTGCGCGATCTTGCCGAGCGGCTGGCCTATCTGCGCGAGCTCGATGCGCGTCGCGACACCATCCTCGGTTCCATCCGCGACCAGGGCAAGCTGACCGAGGAGCTTGAAGGCAAGATCGTCGCCGCAACCACCAAGGCGGAGCTGGAAGACATCTATCTGCCCTATAAGCCCAAGCGCCGCACCAAGGCCGAGATCGCCCGGGAGCGCGGGCTGGGGCCGCTGGCCGAGGCGATCCTTGCCGACCGTTCGCTGGTGCCTGCCGAGGCGGCGCTTGCCTATGTCACCGAAGAGGTGGCCGACGCAAAGGCGGCACTCGACGGCGCGCGCGACATCCTGTCGGAACAGTTCGCCGAGAATGCCGATCTGGTCGGCAAGCTGCGCAGCTACATGAAGGAACGCGCCTTCATGCGCGCCCGCGTCGTCGACGGCAAGCAGGAAGCCGGCGCGAAATTCTCCGACTATTTCGACCATGTCGAGCGCTGGGCCAATGTGCCGAGCCATCGCGCGCTGGCGATGTTGCGCGGCCGCAACGAAGAAGTCTTGTCCCTCGACATCGAGGTCGACGCCGACGATACGTCGCCGGTGAAGCCGGTCGAGCGGATGATCGCCAATGCCTATGCCATCGGAGGCAGCCTGCCGGGAGACCGCTGGCTGATGGAGGTTGCCGGCTGGACCTGGCGCATAAAACTGTCGCTGCACCTGACGCTCGATTTGATGCGCGACCTGCGCGAACGGGCGGAGGAAGAGGCAATCCACGTCTTTGCCCGCAACCTCAGGGATTTGCTGCTGGCAGCACCCGCCGGATCGCGGCCGACCATGGGGCTCGACCCGGGCATCCGCACCGGCGTCAAGGTCGCGGTGGTCGACGGCACTGGCAAGGTGCTGACGACGACGACGGTGTATCCATTTCCGCCGAGGAACGATGTGCGCGGCGCGCAGGCGGAACTGGCCAAGCTGATCCGCCTGCACAAGATCGAACTGATCTCGATCGGCAACGGCACCGGCAGCCGCGAGACCGAGAAACTGGTCGCCGACATGCTGTCCGACATGCCTTCGGATGGCGGGCCGAAGCCGCTCAAGGTGATTGTCAGCGAAGCCGGCGCTTCGGTCTATTCGGCTTCCGCGACGGCAGCAGCAGAATTCCCCGGCCTCGACGTGTCGCTGCGCGGCGCGGTGTCGATCGCAAGGCGCCTGCAGGATCCGCTCGCCGAACTGGTCAAGATCGAACCGAAGTCGATCGGCGTCGGCCAATACCAGCACGATGTCGACCAATACCGGCTGGGCCGCTCGCTGGAAGCGGTGGTCGAGGACGCTGTCAATGCGGTTGGCGTCGATCTCAACACCGCTTCGGCGCCGCTTTTGGCGCGCGTGTCAGGTCTTGGCGCTTCTCTGGCCGATGCCATCGTCGCGCATCGCGATGCGACCGGACCGTTCGCCAGCCGCAAGGAGCTGCTCAAAGTGGCGCGGCTCGGACCGCGCGCGTTCGAACAATCCGCCGGCTTCCTGCGCATCGCCAATGGCAGCGAGCCGCTCGATGCCTCGTCGGTGCATCCGGAAGCCTATGGCGTGGCCAAGAAGATCGTCGCCGCTTGCGGCCGCGATGTGCGCGCGCTGATGGGCGACAGCGCCGCGCTCAAGGCACTCGACCCACGCGTCTTCGTTGATGAGCGTTTTGGTCTGCCGACGGTGCGCGACATCATTGCCGAGCTGGAAAAGCCCGGCCGCGATCCGCGTCCCGGTTTCAAGACGGCCACCTTCGCCGACGGCGTCGATGACATCAAGGATCTGAAGCCCGGCATGCTGCTCGAAGGCACCGTCACCAACGTCGCCGCCTTCGGCGCTTTCGTCGATATCGGCGTCCACCAGGACGGGCTGGTGCACGTCTCGCAACTGGCCGACCGCTTCATCAAGGATGCGCATGAGGTGGTGAAGGCCGGCGACGTGGTGAAGGTGCGCGTCGTCGATGTCGACATCAAGCGCAAGCGCATTGCGCTGTCCATGCGCAAGGACAGCGGCGAGGGCGGTGCACCGAAAGGGCCGCGCGACAATGGCGGCGGCAGGCCGGCGCCACGTTCGCCGGCGCCGCAGCGTCAGCCGGAACGGCCAGCCCAGCAAGGCGCGTTCGGCGCAGCACTGGCCGATGCGCTGAAGCGGAAGTAGCTACCACGCCAGAACAGCCGGCTCTTTCTCCACCTGGCCCAGCAGCCAATCGCGAAAGCTGGCGACCGGCGGGTGACCGCGCTTGTCGTGCGGGACCACGAGATAGTAGGCGCTGCGGCTTTGCATCGGCTGTCCCGGTGTCGGCACGAGCTGACCGCGCTGCAGCTCGCCGGCAATGAGAACCTGCGGCAGCAGCGCGACGCCAAGCCCGGCCATGCAGGCCTGGGCGACGGTGCCGAACTGCTCGAACTGCATGCCGGGCCCGTTCGGCGCGCTGAGACCTTGCGCTTCGAACCATTCGCTCCAGGCGCCGGGGCGCGTCGCCATGTGCAACAGCGGCAGGCGGGTGATATCGGCCGGTGTGGCGATGTCGCGGCTGGCCAGGAATTCGGGGGAAACCACCGGAATCACGGTTTCGCGCATCAGCACCGTCGAGTCGGCATCCGGCCAGTCCGGTTGGCCGTGATGAATGGCGGCGTCGAGCCGCTCTCGGGCGAAGTCGAAGCGGCCGATGCGGGTGACGAAATTGATGGTGATGTCTGGATTGTTTTCAACGAAATCCGGGATCAGCGGCATCAGCCAGCGTGTGCCGAAGGTCGGCAGTATGGCTAAGTTCAGTATGCCACTATGCCGATTGCTCATCAATCCAAGCGCTGCGTCGCGCAACTGGCCAAGTGCCGAGCGCACCGCCTCGGCATAGGTTTCGCCCGCAGGCGACAGCCTGACATTTCGGCTATCGCGTTCAAACAGCTTTCGGCCGAATTGCTCTTCCAGAAGCGCAATCTGCCTGCTGACGGCGCCCTGGGTCAGGTCGAGTTCCTGGGCGGCGGCGGTAAAGGAGCCGAGGCGGGCCACCGCCTCGAAGGCGGCAAGGGCGCTGGTGCTCGGCAAAAGACGACGCTGGACGTTCATTATCTATTACTACAGCTCATCGATCGGTGATGCAATTTCGTTTGATTTTTTCAAGGCGGAGGCGGATAAGCCCGGGCGATCAAGATTTTTCTTTGCGCATGTCGTTGTCCCAAAACCGCTGAACACTTTTGGGCGACATGCATTTGGGAGAGACCGAGCCATGGCCGCCGACAAGAACGCGTTCGTCTGGGAAGACCCTTTCCTGATAGAGAACCAGCTTTCCGAGGACGAGCGCATGGTGCGGGATGGCGCGGCGGCGTTCGCCGCCGACAAGCTCGCACCGCGCATCGAAGAAGCCTATCTCGAGGAAAAGACCGATGCCGGCATCTTTCGCGAGATGGGCGAGGCCGGCCTCCTCGGCATCACCATCCCGGAGGAATATGGCGGGCTCGGCGCCAACTACGTCACTTACGGGCTGGTGGCACGCGAGGTCGAGCGGGTCGATTCCGGCTATCGCTCGATGATGTCGGTGCAGTCGTCGCTGGTGATGTTTCCGATCCATGCCTATGGTTCGGAGGCGCAACGCAAGAAATACCTGCCGAAGCTGGCTTCGGGGGAGTGGATCGGCTGCTTCGGCCTGACCGAGCCGGATGCCGGTTCCGATCCGGGCGGCATGAAGACGCGGGCCGAAAAGACCGCGAACGGCTACAAGATTTCCGGCTCGAAGATGTGGATTTCCAATGCGCCGATCGCCGATGTGTTCGTCGTCTGGGCGAAGTTGAAGGGCGAGAACGGCAAGGATGATATCCGCGGCTTCGTGCTGGAAAAGGGCATGAAGGGGCTGTCGGCGCCGAAGATCGGCGGCAAACTGTCGCTGCGTGCGTCGATCACCGGCGAGGTGGTGATGGAAGGCGTCGAGGTTGGCGAAGACGCCTTGCTGCCCAATGCCAGGGGCCTCGGCGGTCCGTTCGGCTGCCTCAACCGGGCGCGCTACGGCATTTCCTGGGGCGCGATGGGCGCGGCCGAGGATTGCTGGCACCGCGCGCGGCAATACGGCCTCGACCGCAAGCAGTTTGGGAGGCCGCTCGCTGGCACGCAGCTGTTCCAGAAGAAGCTCGCCGATATGCAGACCGAAATCGCTCTGGGCTTGCAAGGCAGCTTGCGCGTTGGCCGGCTGATGGACGAGGGCAAGATGGCGCCCGAGATGATCTCGATCGTCAAGCGCAACAATTGCGGCAAGGCGCTCGACATTGCCCGCCAGGCCCGCGACATGCATGGCGGCAACGGCATCCAGATCGGCTACCACGTCATGCGCCACGCGCAGAATCTGGAGACGGTCAACACTTATGAAGGCACGCATGACGTGCACGCACTGATCCTTGGACGGGCGCAGACGGGGATACAAGCCTTCTTCTGAGCCGGCTTCCGCTGCTTAAATTAGGTGCACCGCAACATCTGTGCTTGGAGATTGGCCAGCAGATGTGTCAGGGTTCGGCTGCTAAAACACCGAACTTTGAGGCCCCATGGCAATTCTGGCAGCCGTCTACCATCTGACCCACTACAAATATGACCGGCCGGTGGTTCTCGGGCCCCAGGTCATCAGGCTGCAGCCGGCGCCGCATTCCCGCACCAAGGTGCTCAGCCATTCGCTCAAGGTCGGACCAGCCAACCACTTCGTCAATCTGCAGCAGGATCCCTACGGGAATTTCCTGGCCCGCTTCGTCTTCCCGGAGCCGGTGACGGAACTGAAGATCGAGGTCGACCTCGTCGCCGACATGACGGTCTACAATCCGTTCGATTTCTTCGTAGAGCCGTCGGCCGAGGCGTTTCCGTTCGACTATCCCGAAGAAATCCGCGACGATCTCGCCATCTACAGGACGCCTGAACCGGCCGGGCCGCTGCTGTCGGCCTTCCTCGCAACCATCGACCGCAGTGCGCCCAACACCGTCAATTTCCTCGTCGATCTCAACGCGCGGCTGCAGCGCGAGATCGGCTATATCGTGCGCATGGAGACCGGCGTGTTCTCGCCGGAGGAGACGCTGGCCGCGAAGAAAGGCTCGTGCCGCGATTCGAGCTGGCTGTTGGTGCAAATCCTGCGCAACCTCGGCATCGCCGCGCGCTTCGTGTCCGGCTATCTGATCCAGCTGAAGCCCGATCTTGTGGCGCTCGATGGCCCGGCCGGAACGGCCGTCGACTTCACCGACCTGCATGCCTGGTGCGAGGTCTATCTGCCGGGCGCCGGCTGGATCGGCTTCGACCCGACCTCGGGCCTGCTGACCGGCGAAAGCCATGTGCCGCTGGCGGCGACGCCGCATTTCCGCAATGCCGCGCCGATTTCCGGCATGGCGAGCTTTGCCAATGTCGAGTTCGGCTTCGACATGCGTGTCGACCGCATTGCGGAGCATCCGCGCATCACCAAGCCGTTCTCCGACGAGAGCTGGCAGGCGCTGGATGCGCTGGGCAACAAGGTCGACGCCGCACTACAAGCCGGCGACGTCAGGTTGACCATGGGCGGCGAGCCGACCTTCGTCTCCATCGACGATTTCGAGTCGGCGGAATGGAACACCGCCGCCGTCGGCCCGACCAAGCGCGAAAAGGCCGATGCGCTGATCAGAAAGCTGCGCGAACGTTTCGCGCCGGGCGGTTTTTTGCACCACGGCCAGGGCAAATGGTATCCGGGCGAAAGCCTGCCGCGCTGGACCTTTTCGCTCTACTGGCGCACCGACGGCCAGCCGGTGTGGAGCGATCCGTCGCTGATCGCGCGCGAAAAGAGCGACGCGAAGGTCGGACCGCAGCAGGCCGAAAGCCTGCTGACGGCAATCGCCGGCGAACTCGGCATCGATAAAGGCATGGTCAGCGAAGCCTATGAAGACCCGGCCGAATGGCTGCTCAAGGAAGGCAAGCTGCCGGACAATGTCGACCCGTCCAATTCCAAGCTGGAAGACCCGGAAGAGCGCAGCCGCATGACGAAAGTGTTCGAGCGCGGGCTGACCAAGCCGTCGGGCTATGTGCTGCCGGTGCAGCGCTGGAACAGCCCGGCTTCGGCTTCAGAGCCGCGTTGGCGTTCGGAGAAATGGAAGACAAGGCGCGGCCGGCTGTTCCTGGTGCCGGGCGATTCACCGGTCGGCTACCGCTTGCCGCTGGGCACGCTGCCCTACGTGCCGCCGGCGCAGTTCCCCTACATTGTGCCGGTCGATCCGTCACTGCCGCGTGGACCACTGCCGGCGCGAGAAGCAATCCTGCCAGAACCGGCTCCGGCAGAACTGGAAGGCGCCGATGAAATGGCGCGCCGCCAGCAGGCGATTTCGTTCACCGCGACGACCGGCCAGCAGGACCGGGTCGAGCAGGAGATCACCGAGATCGGCGGCGCGGTGCGCACCGCACTTTCGGTCGAGCCGCGCGACGGGCGGCTCTGCGTGTTCATGCCGCCGGTCGAGGCGCTGGAAGATTATCTCGAACTGGTGGCAGCTGCCGAGAACGCGGCCAAGGCAATCGGCTTGCCCGTGCATATCGAAGGCTATGGGCCGCCGCACGATCCGCGCCTCAACGTCATCCGCGTGGCGCCCGATCCCGGTGTCATCGAGGTCAACATCCATCCGGCTTCGAATTGGCAAGACTGTGTGGCGACGACGACGGCGATCTACGAGGAGGCGCGGCAGACGCGGCTTGGCGCCGACAAGTTCATGATCGACGGTCGCCACACCGGCACCGGCGGCGGCAACCATGTCGTCGTCGGTGGCGCGACGCCGAATGACAGCCCGTTCCTGCGCCGGCCTGATTTGTTGAAGAGCCTGGTGCTGCAATGGCAGCGGCGGCCGTCGCTGTCCTATCTGTTCTCCGGCCTGTTCATCGGCCCGACCAGCCAGGCGCCACGCTTCGACGAGGCGCGCCACGACTCGCTCTACGAGCTCGAGATTGCGATGGCGCAGGTGCCGCACCCCGACCAGGGCAATGCACCCTTGCCGTGGCTGGTCGACCGGCTGTTCCGCAATCTGCTCACCGACGTCACCGGCAACACGCACCGCTCGGAAATCTGCATCGACAAGCTTTTCTCGCCGGATGGCCCGACCGGCCGGCTCGGCCTGGTCGAGTTTCGCGGCTTCGAGATGCCGCCCAATGCGCGCATGTCGCTGGCGCAGCAGCTTCTGGTCCGCGCCATCATCGCCCGCGCGTGGAAGACCCCGCTCGACGGCCGCTTCGTGCGCTGGGGCACCTCGCTGCATGACCGTTTCATGCTGCCGCATTATGTCTGGGCGGATTTCCTCGACGTGCTGGACGACCTCAAGCTCAACGGCTTCGAGTTCCGTCCCGAATGGTTCGACGCGCAGCTGGAATTCCGCTTTCCCTTCTGCGGTGAGGTGCAACATGCCGGCATCAAGCTGGAACTGCGGCAGGCGCTGGAGCCGTGGCACGTGATGGGCGAGCAGGGCGCCATCGGCGGCACGGTGCGCTTCGTCGATTCCTCGGTCGAACGGCTGCAGGTCAGGACCGAAGGCCTCAACCCGGAACGTCATGCCATCGTCTGCAACGGCCGCGTCGTGCCGATGAAGGTGACCGACAACCGCGAGGTCGCGGTGGCGGGCGTGCGCTTCAAGGCCTGGCAGCCGGCGTCCGGCCTGCATCCGGCGCTGCCGGTCAACACGCCACTGGTCTTCGACATCTACGACCGCTGGTCCGGGCGGGCGGTAGGCGGCTGCGTCTACCATGTCGCGCATCCCGGCGGGCGCAGCTACGACACTTTCCCGGTCAACGGCAACGAGGCCGAGGCGCGGCGGCTCGCGCGCTTCGAGCCGCGCGGGCACACGCCGTCGGCCTATGTGCTGCGTAACGAAGAAGCCTCTGAAGACTTCCCAATGACACTTGACCTCAGGCGGCCACCCAGACTCTGATCAGCGATGGCAAAGGGGAATCAGAAAAAGATCCGCGGCAAGCCGCTGAGGCACAGTCTGCTGGAGCACTACCAGCCGATTGACGGTGTCGTTGACGAGATGGTCGATGCGTCGGGTCATCCGCGTCCAGCCTGGGCCGCTTTCATAGAGGCGCTGGAGGAACTGGGCCCGGAAAAGCTCGGCCAGCGCTTTGCCCGCGCCGACCAGTATCTGCGCGACGCCGGCGTCTATTACCGCGTCTACGACAAGGCCGGCGCCAATGAGCGCGAATGGCCGCTGGCGCATATTCCGCTGCTGATCGAAGACAGGGAATGGGCCGAGATCAGCGCCGGTCTCGTGCAGCGGGCCGATCTGTTCGAGGAGATCGTCGCCGACATTTACGGGCCGAACCGGCTGGTCGAGAAGGGTATCCTGCCGGCCGGCCTGATTGCGGCGAGCCCTGAATATTTGCGGCCGATCGCCGGCACCCGGCCGGCCAGCGGGCATTTCCTGCATTTTTGCGCCTTCGAGCTTGGCCGCGGGCCGGATGGACGCTGGTGGGTTCTGGGCGACCGTACGCAGGCACCGTCGGGCGCCGGCTTTGCGCTGGAAAACCGCGTCGCCACCACGCGTGCGCTGTCGGACATCTATGGCGAGATGCATGTGCATCGCCTGGCCGGCTTCTTCCGCCGTTTTCGCGATGCGCTGATCGGCATGGCCAAGGAGAATGACGGCCGCGTCGCCATACTGACGCCGGGGCCGCTCAACGAGACTTATTACGAGCACGCCTATATCGCCCGCTATCTTGGCATCATGCTCCTCGAGGGCGAAGACCTGACAGTCTCCGGCGGCAAGTTGATGGTGCGCACGGTGTCCGGGCTGATGCCGATCAGCGTGCTGTGGCGACGGCTCGATGCCGCCTTCGCCGATCCGCTGGAACTCAGGCCCGACTCGCAGATCGGCACGCCTGGGCTGGTCGAGGCGATCCGCCGCGGTGCCGTTTCGACCGTCAACGCGCTGGGCTCCGGCTTGATGGAGACGCGGGCGCTGCTCGCCTTCCTGCCGGAGATCTCGCGCGCATTGCGCGGCGAAGAGCTTTTGTTGCCGAGCGTCGCCACCTGGTGGTGCGGGCAGGACAGCGAACGCCGGCATGTGATTGCCAATCTCGACCGCATGGTGGTCGGCCCGGCGCTGTCGACGCGCCTTGCCTTCGAGGACGATGATCAGACCAGGCTCGGTTCGGCGCTGACGCCCGAGGAACGCACTGCGCTGATTGCGCGGATCGAGAGCGACGGCGGCGGTTTCGTTGGCCAGGAAGCGGTGACGCTGTCGACGACGCCGGTCTATGTCGGCGGCTGGCTGGAACCACGGCCGGCCAGCCTGCGCGTCTATCTGGCGCGCACGCCGGAGGGCTGGACGGTGATGCCGGGTGGTTTCGCCCGCGTTGGCCTCTCGCTCGACCCGACGGCTATCGCCATGCAGCGCGGCGGCCAGGCGGCCGACGTCTGGGTGGTCAGCGACAAGCCGGTCGAGCGCGAGACGCTGCTGCCGCAGGAGCATGACAGTTTTGCCCGCACCATGCCGGGCAGCCTGCCCAGCCGTGCGGCCGAAAACCTGACCTGGCTCGGCCGCTACATCGAGCGCTCGGAAGACACGGTGCGCATCCTGCGCGCCTATCATGTGCGGCTGGCCGAGACGTCCGATCCGGACATGCCGCTGCTCGCCGGCGTCAGGGACTATCTCGAACCGTTCGGCATCGACCTCGAAGCAGCCATTCCGCCCGGATTGATCGGCACGCTGGACAGCGCCGTCTACAGCGCCGGGCAGATCCGCGACCGGTTTTCGCCCGATGGCTGGCTGGCATTGAAGGACCTGTCCAAGACCATCCACCAATTCGCAACGACAGTGGCGCCGGGCGACGATGCGACGCGGGCGATGACGGTCATGCTGCGCAAGCTCGCCGGCTTTTCCGGCCTGCTGCATGAGAACATGTACCGTTTCACCGGCTGGCGTTTCCTCGAGATCGGCCGGCGCATCGAGCGCGGCATCCAGATCGCCCGCACGCTTGCCTGTCTCACCCGAGCCAGTGCGCCGGACGGCTCGCTCGACATGATGCTGGAGATCGGCGACAGCGTCATGACCCATCGCCGGCAGTATCCGGTGCGGGCCGGACGGCGCACGGTGATCGACCTTTTGGCGCTCGACCCGCTCAACCCACGCTCTATCCTGTTCCAGCTCGAACGGCTGAGGGCGGAAATCGGCCTCTTGCCGTCTGTCGGCCCGGAAGGGCATATGTCGGCGGCGGCCAAGGAAATCCTGCAGCTCAATACGGCAATTGCCGTCATGGAGCCATCGGAGATGTCGGCGGAGGTGCTGGACGATCTCGCCACCGAGATCGGCAACCTCTACAACAGCCTCGCCAAAGCGTATTTCGGCTAAGCAGGCTCCGCAAAAGTGTCGCGCGGTTTTGCGAGAAGAGCCTCCGTCAAACAAGAAAAGTAGGCATGCTGTACGACATCAGGCTTCATCTCAGCTACGACTATGACGCCGCGGCCGGTGGCAGCCGACATCAGGTGCGCGTGTTGCCGCCGACCATTGAGGGCGTACAGCGTGTGGTCGCCGCCTCGCTTTCGTTTGTGCCGACCCCGTCGGAGCGCACCGATTTTTCCGATTTCTTCGGCAACAACGTCACCGCCATCGCCTTTCGCAATGTCCATGACGGGCTCGACATCAGGATGAGTGCGCGCGTGTCGGTGTCGCGTCCGGAGCCTGGGCTCGACGTGTCGCCCGACTTGCGGCGCCTGAGGGAAGAACTCGGCGCGGTGCGGTCACTGGCGGCTGACGCGCCGCATCACTTTCTCATGGCCAGCGATCATGCCGGCATCGATGCGGCGATCACCGCCTATGCACGCGGCAGCGCCAGCGGCTCGACGGTGGGCACGGCCATCGATCTGTGCAACCGCATCCATCGCGACTTCATCTATGACGGCAAGGCGACCACCGTGCATACCAGGGCAAGCGACGCCTTCCGCCTGAAGCGCGGCGTGTGCCAGGATTTCTCGCACATCATGATCGCCGGCTTACGCGGGCTTGGCATCCCCGCCGGCTATGTCAGCGGCTTCCTGCGCACCATTCCGCCGAAGGGCAAGCCACGGCTCGAAGGCGCCGATGCCATGCATGCCTGGGTCAAGGTGTGGTGCGGGCGCGATGCCGGCTGGCAGGAATTCGACCCGACCAACGGCATGCGGGCAAGCAACGACCATATCACCGTTGGCTACGGCCGCGACTATTCCGACGTGGCGCCGATCGTCGGCGTCTTGAAAACCACCGGCGGACAAGTCGGCGACCAGGCGGTCGATGTCATTCCCGTTGCGCTGGAAAAAGCGTAGCTGCGTCGAAACGCCAACGAGCAAGATTGGCTGGTGCCGCCATTCTAAGTGGCGCGGCGGAACCAGTGGCCTGTCCGGCGCTTATCTACGAGAAAAATCTCGTGGAGGGGGCATGCTGGACAGATCCGGGGCGCCATCCGGCCGATCGGTTGCCGGGCAGGGAGTCAATGGGACGCCGAAGAATGGCGCGCAGGCCTCCGCCGAACAGGCTTCGCTGACCTATGTCAGCGACAGCGAGCCAGGTATTCGCCGCCTGAAGACGGGCGCGGGATTTTCCTACAAGGGCGCGAAAGGCCAGGCCGTCGGCGCTTCGGCCATCGCCCGCATCAAGGCGCTGGCCATTCCGCCCGCCTGGACGGATGTGTGGATCTCGCCCGATCCCGCCGGCCATATCCAGGCGACCGGCCGCGACCAGCGCGGGCGCAAGCAGTATCGCTACCATCCGCTGTGGGCCGCCGAGCGCGACGGCGCCAAATATTCGAGCCTTGTCGCCTTTGCCGAAAGCCTGCCGGAATTGCGTCGCCGCATCGATGCCGACCTGCGCCGCCGCGGCCTGCCGGCCGAGCGCGTCGTGGCGGCAATCGTCTGGCTGCTCGACAACACGATGATCCGGGTCGGCAACGCCGCCTACGCCCGCGACAACAAGAGTTTTGGGCTGACCACGCTGCGCGACCGCCACGTCGATATCCAGGGATCGAGCCTGCGCTTTGCCTTCAAGGGCAAGTCCGGCAAGGAGTGGAAACTGCAGCTGGTCGACCGCCGCATCGCCAAGGTTGTGCGCGGCGCGCAGGATATACCGGGGCAAAAGCTCTTCCAGTATCTGGATGAGGACGGCGCCCGGCATCCGGTTCGCTCCGACGACGTCAACCGCTACATCCGCGATGCTGTCGGAGAAGATTTCAGCTCCAAGCATTTCCGCACCTGGGGCGGCACGATCCATGCCGCGTCGCTGTTTGCACAGACGGAGCTTCCCGAAAGCCAGGCCGGGGTGAAGCGGGTGATGAATACCGTCATCGACAAGGTGGCCGAGCGGCTGGGCAACACGCGCGCCGTCTGCCGCAAATGCTATATCCATCCGCAGGTGTTCGAAGCGTGGTCGCAAGGACGGCTGCTCAGCGAAATGACCGAGGCCAACAAGCGCAAGCGATCGATAGACGGTCTCGACGACGAGGAGGCGCTGGTGCTTAGGTGGCTGAAGGTTCGGGAAGGCTGACCAAATCGCCATAAATTTTTTGTCGACGCCGTGTCGGCATCGGTCCTACTGTTTCGTCCTTTGACAGAGAAAGGACTTGCCATGCTCTATGCTATCCTCTGCTACGCCTCCGAAGACGTCGTCTGCTCTTGGAGCAAGGAACAGGACGACGAGGTCATGACCAATCTTCTGGCGGTGCAGGAAAAGTATGCCGTGGCCGGCCGGCTTGGCCCGGTGGCGCGGCTGTTGCCGACCACCGCCGCGACGACGCTGCGCAAGGTCAAGGGCGAGCCCGTCGTCATCGACGGCCCGTTTGCAGAGACCAAGGAACAGTTCCTCGGCTTCTATACGCTCGAATGCGCCGATCTCGACGAGGCCGTCGATTTCGCGCGCGAGCTTTCCGAGGTCAATCCGAGCGGCGGTTCCTACGAGATACGTCCGGTTTCCATCTTCAATCCCGCCAGAGTGCCCGCATGACCGAACTTGCCTGGATCAGCAACGCGATCAGCACCGCCCGTCCGCAGGCGATGGGCGCGCTGCTGCGCTATTTCCGCGACCTCGACGCCGCGGAAGAGGCTTTCCAGGACGCGTGCCTCAGGGCGCTGAAGAACTGGCCGCAGAACGGGCCACCGCGCGATCCGGCGGCCTGGCTGATCTTTGTCGGCCGCAACAGCGGCATCGATGCGGTGCGCAAGCGCGCCAAGCAGGCGCCGATGCCGGAAGAGGACCAGATATCGGACCTCGAAGACGCCGAGAGCGATATCGCCGAGCGGCTGGACGGCGCGCATTACCGCGACGATATCCTGCGGCTTTTGTTCATCTGCTGCCATCCGGACCTGCCGGCGACGCAGCAGATCGCGGTCGCCTTGCGCATAGTCTCCGGTCTCACGGTCAAGCAGATCGCGCGCGCCTTCCTGGTCGGCGAAAGCGCCATGGAGCAGCGCATCACCCGCGCCAAGGCGCGCATTGCCGACGCCGGCGTGCCCTTCGAGACACCAGGCGCGGTCGAACGGTCGGAGCGGCTCGCCGCGGTCGCCGCCATGGTCTACCTGATCTTCAACGAGGGCTATTCGACCAACAGCGGCGAAGCGCCGGCGCGTGCGCCGCTTTGCGAAGAGGCCATCCGGCTGGCGCGGCTGTTGCTCAGGCTGTTCCAGACCGAGCCGGAAATCATGGGGCTGACAGCGCTGCTGTTGCTGCAGCATGCCCGTGCGCCGGCCCGTTTCGACGGCAATGGCGAGATCGTGCTGCTCGACGACCAGGACCGTTCACTGTGGAGCCGCAAGATGATTGACGAGGGCCTGGCGCTTGTCGACAAGGCCCTGCGCCACCAGAAGCCCGGACCCTATCAGGTGCAGGCGGCGATCGCCGCACTGCATGCGCGGGCGGCAACGCCCGAGGACACCGACTGGACCGAGATCGACCTGCTCTACAGCCTGCTGGAAGTGATGCAGCCATCGCCGGTGGTGACGCTGAACCGCGCGGTCGCGGTCGCCAAGGTGCGCGGCCCGGAAGCCGCCCTTGCCATGATCGAACCGCTCGGCGAAAGGCTGTCCGGCTATTTCCACTTCTTCGGCCTCAAAGGCGGCCTGTTGATGCAGCTCGACCGCGGCGAGGAGGCGCGTGTCGCCTTCGACCGTGCCATTGCACTCGCCAATACGGCGGCGGAAGCCGCCCACATCCGCATGCATATCGACCGGCTGATGAGGGATGGCGCCGTAAAGGCCCCCGCGAAGACAGCGCACTGAAGCCTGTTCCCCGCTGGCTCAATCGTGCAATCCCGGCTTGGACCATGCCGGGGTGGCGATTTTCCCCTGAAACGAGTAATGCCACGCCATGACAGCGCCTGAGGTGCCTTCGCGGCACGCGGGCGACGTGGCGCGAAGGCTCGATCGCCGCCACATGATGGCGAGCGAATCTGAAAGGGATAAAAATGACGATAGCGAAGGAAACGGCTGAACTTTTGGCGAAACTGGGCGTGGCCAAGGATGCGCTCACCGGCGGCGACCTCATCGTGCGCAGCCCGGTGACGGGCGAACAGATCGCGGCGCTGAAGACGATTTCACCGGCTGAGGCCGCCAGGACCATCGACGCCGCGCACACGGCGTTCCAGGCCTGGCGGATGGTGCCGGGTCCCCGCCGCGGCGAACTGGTGCGGCTGCTCGGCGAGGAGCTGCGCGCGCACAAAGCCGAGCTTGGCCGGCTGGTATCGATCGAGGTCGGCAAGATCCCGTCCGAAGGCCTCGGCGAAGTGCAGGAAATGATCGACATCTGCGATTTCGCGGTCGGGCTTTCCCGCCAGCTCTACGGCCTGACCATCGCCACCGAACGTCCGGGACACCGCATGATGGAGACCTGGCATCCGCTCGGCGTCGTTGGCGTCATCTCGGCCTTCAACTTCCCGGTCGCGGTGTGGTCCTGGAATGCAGCGCTGGCGCTGGTCTGCGGCGACGCCGTGGTGTGGAAGCCGTCGGAAAAGACGCCGCTGACGGCGCTCGCCTGCGAGGCGATTTTTGCCCGCGCGGTCAAGCGCTTCGGCGCGGATGCGCCGCAGGGTCTGGCGCCGGTGCTGATCGGTGATCGCGCCGTCGGCGAGATCCTGGTCGACCATCCCAAGGTGCCGCTGGTCTCGGCCACCGGTTCGACGCGCATGGGCCGGGATGTCGGCCCAAGGCTGGCCAAGCGCTTTGCCCGCGCCGTGCTCGAACTCGGCGGCAACAATGCCGGCATCGTCTGCCCGACCGCCGATCTCGACATGGCGCTGCGCGCCATTGCCTTCGGCGCCATGGGCACCGCCGGCCAGCGCTGCACGACGCTGCGGCGCCTGTTCGTGCATGACAGCGTCTATGATGCGCTGCTGCCCCGGTTGAAGAAAGCCTACGAGAGTGTTTCGGTGGGCAATCCGCTGGAGACTTCCTCGCTGGTCGGGCCGCTGATCGACAAGGCGGCTTTCGACGCCATGCAGAAGGCGCTGAAGGAAGCCGGCGCCCATGGCGGCAAGGTGACCGGCGGCACGCGGGTCGAGAATGGTCATCCCGACGCCTACTACGTGCATCCGGCGCTGGTCGAAATGCCGAAGCAGGTTGCGCCTGTGACGGAAGAAACCTTCGCGCCGATCCTCTATGTGATGAAATATTCCGACTTCGACGCCGTGCTTGGCGAGCACAATGCAGTCGGCGCCGGGCTGTCATCGTCGATCTTCACGCGTGACCTGCAGGAATCCGAGCGCTTCCTCGGCGTCGACGGCTCGGATTGCGGCATCGCCAACGTCAATATCGGCACATCGGGCGCCGAGATTGGTGGCGCGTTCGGCGGCGAGAAGGAAACCGGCGGCGGCCGCGAAAGCGGCTCGGATGCCTGGAAGGCCTATATGCGCCGCGCCACCAACACGGTGAACTATTCCAAGGCGTTGCCGCTGGCGCAGGGCGTGTCTTTTGACATCGATTGAGGCGGTGCGCTGGCTTCCCTGACCAGTTGATCCATCCCGCTTCAGTCGGGATGGATCGCTATCGTTCTGCCTGGATCGTTCCGCTTGCCGGCAATGGAAACGATGCCGCGAAAGCGGCATCGATGACCGCAAGCTTGGCGGCCTGCACGGTCATGTATTCCTGGTAGAAGCTGTTCGAGACCCACATCACCGAATGCCCGCGCCGGCCCATCCAGCCGACGCTGCCGAGCTTTTCGGCCTCGCGCAATTTGCGCGCCAGATGAGTGCGCGAGAGTTTTAACCAACTGGCGAATTCGCCGATCGAAACCACGCTGGTCGGGATCTGGTCGAGGCCGGCATGATCAGGGTCGATGCCCGACATCAGCCGATCCATGACGATGCCGCCATTGTTGAGCCAAATGAACAGCGAGAAGGTCTGCTTGGGCTCGCGCACCGGGTTGGAGGAAAGCAGGCCTTCCGCCACCATCGGCTGCAGCCTGGCGATCATGCCGTGCTGCTCGAGAAACAAGGTGAGGCGGTTGCCGCCATCGAGACCGTCGAGCGTGCGCAGATGCGCGATCACCCAGCCATCGAATTCCTTCAGCGTCGCCGCCGTCACCTGAAAGGGGTGGGCCCGTCCGTCGCCGGTGTGCGGCAGGTATTCGATGATGCGGTAGTGCAGCATCTCCTTGACGAAGGCCTCGGCGGTGTTGCGGCTGGCGACGGAATAGCGAAGCACGGCATCGATGAAGCGGGCGAGGGTAAGTTCCGTGCGGGGATCGCGCCGGTCGCGGGCGAAATGCAGGGCAAGGCCGGTGTGAGCCAGCAGCCAACGCTGTTGCGTGGCGAACACGGCGGCCAGGCGCGGGCTCGTTTCATAGATGTGCAGCAGCGCCTTCGACTGCGCCTGGACATAACGATGCAGCGCCGGATGGCCGGCAATATATTCGAAATTCAGCGCCATCCTCCTCGTCCTCCGGCCAGCCCCGGCAGCGAAGACGCAATCACAGTTCCAGCCTTAGACGCCCGTGTCCAGCCATGCCAACCCGGACAAAAGGCCTAGAGCGGCCAATCGCTCCACAGACATGTTGAAACCGCTCAATCCCTTTGATTTTGAGGCAATTGCGATGGCGAAAGCGTCACGCGCTTTTTCTGCTCGGCCTTGCGGATCCGCCGATGGTTGACTGACAAACGCGGCATCCAACACCTGCTTCCGCAAGCCAACAATGCCGTCCGCGAATCTGGGCTTCATTCGATCTACATCGGGAGAGCCGCGGTCCTCTTTGACCGGAGGTCGGTTTGATCGGCTTGGTCACGTCTGACAAAACTGCGCCAGCCACCGTAGATGGAGATATCGGACGCGCCTGCGAGGCCGGCGGTTTCGACCAGGAACCCTTTGGCCGCGCTGCCATCCTCGAGTTCGATCGTTCCTACACCGAGCGGCGGCGGGATGGCAGCGACGAAGCGTCCGAAGGCGTCTGGATCAAGCCGCCAGACTTCAACGTCTATCCGCACACCATCCTTGGAGACCCGGACGAGACCGGGCTTTGGCACGGATTGTCCGGCAAGTGCATAGAGCCGGTAAGCGGGCAATGTCCTCACTGCCTTCGAGAACCTGGCGCCGAGATCCCGCAGCTGACCGTTGAGCGGCATTCCCGAAAGGTGCGCGCCTACGACCACCAGATCTATCATCCCGTCCTGCGCATATTCGCCGAACGGTCCTTGGTCCGGCTGTGCCCAGCCAGTGGCGCCGAGTGGAAGCGCACTCGCGGCATGGAGTTCGCGGGCGAGTGCCGCCGTCAACCAGTCGTTGCCTGCGGCGGCCAGCAAGGTCACGCTCATCGGCAGCCCGTCGTCGCGCTTGCCGGTTGGCACGGCAATGCCGCACATGTCGAGCAGGTTGACGAAATTGGTGTAGGTGCCGAGCCGGCTGTTGGTGGCGATCGGATCGGCGAGCACGGCATCAAGCGTATAGTGGATCGGGGCCGTCGGGACGCAAAACAGGTCGACCGAAGCGATGACCGGGGCAAGCTTCGCCTTGTAAGCCTGAAGCGCATACAGGCCGTTGAAGGCGTCGGCAGCCGAAAGGTTGCGAGCGCCGCCGATGATCTTGCGCGTCACCGGATGGATGGCCGCTTCGTTGGCGTCCATGAAGTCGCGGATGGCCGCGTAGCGTTCGGCCACCCAGGCACCTTCGTAGAGAAGGTTGGCGGTGGCGTAGAAATCACTGAACGGGATTTCGACCAGCCGGCAGCCAAGCATTTCCAGACGACCAAGAGTCGCCTCGAAGCCCGCCCGCATCGAAGTGTCGCCGAAGAATTCGAGATCCGCCTTCGCCGGGACACCGACACTCAGCACAGGCGGGCGCACGGCAAGGGCCGGCACTTTGATCGCCCGCGAATAGGCATCGGCCGGGTCCTTGGCGGCGGCCACGCCGAAAACCGCATAGGCGTCGTCGACGGTCAACGCGAATACGGAGATGCAATCAAGCGTGCGGCAGGCTGGCACGACGCCGGTGGTCGAGAGCGCGCCGACCGTGGGTTTCAACCCGACGATGTTGTTGAGGCCGGCGGGAACACGGCCGGACCCTGCCGTGTCGGTGCCAAGCGCGAAAGAGACGATGCCGCGCGCCGTCGCCACGGCGGAGCCCGACGAAGAGCCGCCCGGCACGAGGCTCGCATCGACGGCGTTCCTCGGGATCGGATACGGCGTGCGCACGCCGACAAGACCGGTCGCGAACTGGTCGAGATTGGTCTTGCCCACCACAAGCGCGCCGGCGGCCTTGAGCCGCGCCACCACTGTGGCGTCCGTCTCCGGCGGATAGGCATATTCGGCGCAGGCCGCCGTGGTCGGCATGCCTTCGACGTCGATGTTGTCCTTGACGGCGAACGGGATGCCCCACAGCGGCTTCAGCACCGGATCGAACGGCCCGAGCGCTTCAGCCTCGGCAAGCATCCGCGCCTTGCTGGCGACATGGATGAAGATGCCCGGATCGTCGGCGGCCGCGATGCGGGCATGAACGGCATCGATCATGGCGGCAACGCTGAGGCCATCCGCGTAGGCCTTGTGCAGACCGCCGATGTCGAAGCGGATATCGCTCATTTTGCCTCCCCCAGAATGATCACCGGCAGGTCCCATTGGATCAGCACGGTACAGCCGTCCTTCGTCCACACCGCATGCTCGGTTCCGACCGGATTCAGGACCACGCTGCCGGCCGGATAATCGCCATTCTCGTCGCTCTGCGTGCCATCGAGCACGACGATTGTTTCCAGCCCGACATGGCGATGACGCGGCACGCCGGCGCCGGGCCGATAGTTGAGGATCGCGACCGATGGCTCGACCGGTCCGCCCTTGAGCAGCCAGTGGACCGTGATGCCCTCGCGAAAATGCTCGTATGTCAGCTCGCGCCAGCCGCCGGCGGCGAGACCGGCAAAAGCTAGATTAGCCATTGGCAAGTCCCTGCAGCACCTGGTCGGTGGTCGCGGTCCAGCCGACGATCGCGCCCTGCGCGCGGATCATGGCGAGCGCTGCCGCCTTGAATTCGGGGAAATAGCTTTCGGTCGCATCCTCAGCCAGCAGGCACTCATAGCCCCGGTCATTGGCTTCGCGCATCGTCGTCTGCACGCAGACCTCGGTGGTGACGCCGGCAAAGACGAGTTGCTGCGCGCCGAGCCACTTGAGGTCGTTACCGAAGCTGGTCGCATAGAAGGCGCCCTTGCCCGGCTTCTCGATGACGATCTCGCCGGGCAGGGGGGCCAACTCATCGAGGATCGCCGTGCCCGGTTCGCCTGATATCAGCACGCGGCCCATCGGACCGATGTCGCCGATGCGGATCGACGGATTGCCACGGTTGCGCTTGGCCGGCGGCAGGTCGGAAAGGTCGGCTTTGTGGCACTCCATCGTATGGATCACCGGCAGGCCCGCGGCACGAAAGCCCTCGATCAGTTTCCTCACCGTCGGCACGATGGCCGTGACACGGCTGACATCGTTGCCGAGGCTGGCGCCGAAGCCGCCGGGCTCGGCGAAATCGCGCTGCATGTCGATGACGATCAGTGCCATGGATTCCGGCTTGAAGACGAAGGGAAACGGCAGCGCATCGATTTCAGCCATCAGTGATGTCCCGCCATATGCTCGCCGATGGTCTGGACGCTCGCCTGCGCGATCGGCGTTTCATAGACCAGCCCGCCGTCCGACATGACGAAGATGCGGTCGGAGAGTTCCAGCAGTTCGTCGAGGTCTTCCGACATCAGAAGCACCGCAGCACCGGCATTGCGCGCCTTCATGATGCGGGCACGGATTTCGGCGACCGCCGAGAAATCGAGGCCGAAACACGGGTTGGAGACGATCAGCAGGTCGACCGCGCCAGTCAGTTCGCGGGCTAACACGGCGCGCTGCACATTGCCGCCAGACAGCGAGGCGATGGGCGAGGACAGTGACGCGGTCTTGACCCTGAACTGCTCGACCAGCCGGGCGCTGAAGGCACGAATGGCACTGGTGCTGATCCAGTTCACAGGTCTGCCGTTGCCGTCGATGTCAAAGGTGCGGAAGGAGATGTTCTCGGCCACCGTCATTTTCGGCGCGCAGGCGTTCTTCAACGGCTCCTCGGGGATGAGACGGACATTGAGCGCACGGGCCTCGGCGCGGGTCGCCGCATAGGTGGTGCCGCGCACCAAGACCTCGCCCGCCTCGCGTGGGCGCTGGCCGGCCAGCACTTCCAGAAACTCCTTCTGGCCATTGCCGGAAATGCCGGCGATGCCGACGATCTCGCCCGAGCGCACGCCGAGATCCTCGATGCGGATCGACTTCAGCCCGGTTCTGTCAGGCGCCTTCAGCGACCTGACCTTCAGCACCGTTTCGGCATCGGGTTTCGGCGCGGCGCGGCTGTCGAGGGCTGCGATCGGCTGGTCTCCGATCATCATCGCCGCCATCGCCTTGTGGTCGAGATCGGCGACGCGGCCGGTTCCGGTGAGCTTGCCCTTGCGCAGCACGCTGACATCGTCGGCGTAGGCCGTCACCTCGTGGAATTTGTGCGAGATCATCAGCACAGTGAGGTCGCCCGCCCTCGTCATGGCGCGCACCAGCCCCAGCACCTCCTGCGCCTCGCCGGGCGTCAGCACCGAGGTCGGCTCGTCAAGCACCACGAAGGAGCGGCCGAGATAGAGCTGCTTGATGATCTCGAGCTTCTGCTTCTCGCCGGCGGCAAGCTCCGCCACCTTGACGTCGAGCGGGAGCTTGAACGGCATGCGCTCCATGAACATGGCAAGGCCGGCGCGTTCCTTGCGCCAGTCGATGATGCCGGGAACCGTTTTACGCGAGATGACGAGGTTCTCCGCACCCGTCAGCGAAGGCACTAGGGTGAAATGCTGGTAGACCATGCCGAGCCCGAGCGCCGACGCGTCGCGAGGACTGTCAATCCTGACCTCGCGGCCATCAACCAGGATGTCGCCGGAGGTCGGGTGATAAAAACCCATCATGCATTTGACCAGCGTCGACTTGCCGGCGCCGTTCTCACCCAGCAGCGCATGGAACGAACCTGCCGGCACCCTCACGGAAACGCTGTCCAGCGCCGTGAAGCCGCCGAAGCGCATGGTCATGCCGATGGTTTCGACGCCGACGGCCTTTCTGACACTGCCGCTCATCACGGCTCTCTTATGGTAGCTGCGCGACGAGCGCCTTCGAATTCGACACCGTGCCGAAGACGCCGCCCTGCATCTTGATCATCTTGATCGCCGCCAGATGATTGCCGTGGTCGGTCGCCCCGCAGCAATCCTCCAGCATCATGCATTCATAGCCGCGGTCATTGGCCTCGCGCATGGTGGTGTGCACGCAGACATCGGTGGTGATGCCCGTCAGCACGATGTTCTGGATGCCGCGCTGGTTGAGGATCAGCTCAAGGTCGGTGGCGCAGAACGACCCCTTGCCGGGTTTGTCGATGATCGGCTCGCCTTCGATTGGATAAAGGTCGGGGATGATGTCCCAGCCAGGCTCGCCGCGCACCAGGATGCGCCCGCACGGGCCGGCATCGCCAATGCCGGCATTGATGCGGCGCGAACGCCAGCGCTTGTTGGCCGGCAGGTCGGCGAGATCGGGCCGGTGCCCCTCTCGCGTATGGATGATGGTGTAGCCCTTGGCCCGCATTGCCGACAGCACCCACTTGATCGGCTCGATCGGCGCGCGCACCAGCGAAAGGTCATAACCCATATGGTCGACATAGCCGCCGGGCCCGCAGAAATCCGTCTGCATGTCGATGATGATGAGCGCCGTGTTGTCGGGCCTGAGGTCGCCATTATAGGGCCATGGATACGGCTCGGCGTCGATCGTATGCTGGATGATTTCGGCTCTGGCGTTCATCGGCAAGAAACTCCAGTCATTTGGTGATCGACAGTTCACCCGGCGCGCCGGCAAGCGAGCGCGTCGGTGACGAGGTAGCAATCATGATGATGAGGGTGAGGATGTAGGGAGCGGCATAGAACAGATAATAGCCCTGCGTGACGCCGACCGATTGCAGGGCGGGGCCGAGCGCGCCTGCCCCGCCGAACAGAAGGGCGGCGGCAAAGCAGCCGAGCGGATTCCAGCGCGCGAAGATGACCAGCGCCACCGCCATCAGGCCCTGGCCCGACGAGATGCGTTCGGTCCAGCTGCCGGGATAGTAGAGTGACAGGTAGGCGCCGCCGACGCCAGCCAGCGCGCCGCCGACGCCAGTGGCGAGCAGCCGCACCGTATCGGGGTTGAGGCCCATGGCGCGTGCGGCATCGGAGCTGTCGCCGACGACGCGCACGATCAGGCCGGCGCGGGTGTTGCGGAATGCCCACCACAGAACGACCGAAAGCACGGCTCCGATGAGGAACAGGACGTTGACGTCGAGCGCGGCCTGCACCTGTGGAATGTCGGACCAGCCGCCGAAGGGAATGGCGGGCAAATTGGGCGCCTTCGGCTTGATGAACGGCTTGCCGAAGAAGAAGGCGAGGCCCGACCCGAACAGCATCAGCGCGATGCCGATGGCGATGTCATTGACCTTGGGGAATTTGCAGATCCAGCCGTGGAAGAGACCGAAACAGATGCCGGCAATGGCAGCGGCGAGCAGGCCGATCCAGGGCGAGTTGGTCATCACCGCAACCGCGTAGGCGGTCATGGCGCCGAAGACGAGTGTGCCTTCCAGTCCAACGTTGATGCGGCCGGAACGCTCGGTGATCGCCTCGCCCAGCGAGACGAAGATGAAGGGTGTGGAGACGCGAATGGCGCCCCCCAGGATGGCCAGTGGTACGCCCCAGAGGCCGATCTCGGTCCCGTCCATCAGGCGGCTCCCTTCCAGAGATCGGGGTTGAAGGCCTTGAGGCGGCCGTAGAAGGTTTCGCTGAACAGGATGACGATGAAGATCATGCCCTGCAACACCAGCACGGTGGCGTCGGGCAGGTCCATGCGGCGCTGGATCAGCCCGCCCGAAGCGTCGATGCCGCCGAGCAGGACGGCGACCGGGATGATGGCCAGCGGGTTATGGCGGGCAAGGAAGGCGACGAGAATGCCGGTGTAACCATAGCCGGCGGCGAGCGAGGCATTCGCGCTGCCCTGAACTGCGGCGACTTCCAGCATGCCGGCAAGCCCGGCGAAGCCGCCGGCCAGCGCGGTAAAGCCAACGATGAGCGGCCCGACGGCCAGCCCCTGGACCTGCGCTGCCCGCACATTGCCCCCGGCGATGCGTGCGGCAAACCCCCAGCGGGTCTTTTCGATGAGCAACCAGGATATGATGCAGGCGACGACGCCGACGAGCAGCCCCCAATGCACGTCCATGCCGGGGATGTTGCCGATGCGGTAGATGTCCGCCAACGGCTGGGTCGAGGGCTTGTTGAGCGAGGCCGGATCGCGCAGCGGCCCTTCCACCAGCTGGTTCATCAGCGCGATGGCGATATAGGCCATCAGCAGGCTGGAAATCGTCTCGTTGACGGCCCGGTAGTGGCGCAGCGCGCCGACGGCACCGATCCAGATGCCGCCGGCGGCCATGCCCGCCACGCCCATGGCAAGAATGACGATGAAGGAAGGCGTGCCGCTGAGCGTCACGCCGATGGTCGCAGCGGCAACGCCGCCGAGCACGATGGCACCCTCGCCACCGATGACGACGAGGCCAAGCCGCGCCGGCAGCGCCACGCACAGTGCCGCGAAGAGCAGCGGCGCGGCCCGCGACAGCGAGTTCTGGATCGAGAACCAGGAGCCGAAGCCGCCGCGCCACATCACTTCGTAGAGTTGCACCGGCGATTTGCCGACCGCCAGGATGAACAGGCTGAAGATCGCCATGCCGACAATCAGCGCCGCGACCGGAATGACGAAGGCCTCGGCACGCCGTGCGAGCCATTCGAGCGCCGCCGGATAGCCCTTGAGGCCGAACACCGGCACGTCCGCACTGCTGACCGTCTCTGCCATGACCCGCCTCCGTCCGCCCGGTTTACGCGGTCGAGCCGACGACGCCCTCGACAAGATAGTCCATGCTTTCGAGCTCGATCGCCGTCTCCGCGAAGGCTTGCCCTTCGGTGGCGACGACAACGCCCTTGTTGCTCTTCAACGGACCCTTGATGACGGAGAAGCCACCCTTCATCATTTCGGCCAGCGTGGTGTCGAACTGCTTGCGCGCCGGCTCGCCGACGGCGGGGCCGAGCGGGCTCATCTTGACGAAGCCGTCCGCCAGCCCGCCGCGGGTGAAATTGGGCAGCGGCTTGCCGGCGACGAGGTCGTCGACGAACATCTTGTAGACCTTGGCCCAGTTCCATTCGGCGCCGGTCAGGTATTTTTCCGGCGCCAGCGGGCTCTGGTTGGCGTGATAGCCGCAGACGAAGGCGCCGCGGCCAGCGGCCGTCTCGACAACCACTTTCGGGCTGTCGACATGGCAAGTGACGACATCGATGCCCTGGTCGACCAGCGCATTGGTGGCCTCCGCCTCCTTGACCGCCAGCGACCACTCGCCAGTGAAGATGACCTGGCAGGTGATGGTCGGGTCGACCGAGCGCGCGCCGAGCAGGAAGGAGTTGATGTTGAGCAGGACCTGCGGGATCGGCTTGGCGGCAACGAAGCCGAGCTTTTTCGACTTGCTGGTATGGCCGGCGACGACGCCGTTCAGGTACTGGCCCATGCCGATATAGCCGAAATAGGAGCCGGCGTTCATCGGGTGCTTGTCCTTGTTCCACATGCCGCCGCAGTGGCGGAACTGGACGTCGGGGAATTTCGCGCACATGGCCAGCATGTGGGGGTCGAAATAGCCGAACGAGGTCGGGAAGATCAGTGAGGCACCGTCGAGATTGATCATCGATTCCATCGTCTTCTGGACATCGACCGTCTCCGGCACGTTCTCCTCCTCGACGACGGTGATGCCCTCGATGCCCTTCAGCGTCGCAGCACCTTCGGCATGCGCCTGGTTGTAGCCATAGTCGTCCTTCGGCCCGACATAGATGAAGCCGACCGTGGCGGCGGCGGCAAAGGCCCTCGAGATGGGAAAGGACGCCGAGGCAAGGCCGAGTGTCGCCCCGGCGGCGGTGGTCTTGAGCAACTGGCGGCGGCTAAGCATGAAACGGTCAGTCATGTTAATGCTCCTCTTTCAGGGCCCCTCAGGAAGCCGGTTAACGCCTCGATAAGAAAGTGCATGCAATCACCGTGCCAGTTCAAAAATTCAAATTTATGCAATATAATCAGAGGCGCAGCTTTCTCCTTCTGCACAATGCGGCGGCAACTGCATACACTTTTTGCCTTCATAATGGACAATTTGACACGCAGATTAAAATATAGGCATAGAAGGTGCCGGCGTGAGTCGTGACAGCGTGTTCGCTGCTCGATTTCATGGCCTGAAGAAGCGGGAGACGAGGCAGAGGTGTCGGGAAAGCGCAGCTTGATCCGGTCCGGTACGACCGTCGATCAGATGGTGAGGGCGATCGGCGACCGCATCGTCACCGGCGTGCTGCGCCCCGGTGAAAAACTCGACGAGGCTTCGCTTGCCGCCCGCTTCGAGGTGTCACGCACGCCGGTGCGCGAAGCCCTTGGCCAGCTCAGCGCCATGGGTCTTGTCGAAAGACGGCCCAATCGGGGCGCGATCGTCGCGGTGGTCACCCAGGAACATCTGGCTTCCATGTTCGAAAGCATGGCGGAGCTGGAAGGAATTTGCGCGCGCTTCTGCGCCGAGCGCATGACCGGCGGCGAGCGCCGCGCGCTGGAGATCGAGCATCAGGCCTCGGCGCGGCTGGTGCGGCTCGGCGCTGAGGAGGACTACGAACATTTCAACACCGAATTCCACAGCCGGCTCTATCGCGGCGCCCACAGCACGCATATCTACGAACTGACAGCAGCGACGCGCAGCCGGCTGGCCCCCTTCCGTCGCGCGCAGTTCAGGCTTGCCGGCCGCCTGGCCAAATCCTGGCAGGAACATGACGCCATCGTCACGGCGATCCTGCGCGGCGATGGCGTCGCCGCGGGCGCCGCAGCAAAGGATCATGTTTCAATCGTAAGCGTAGCAAGCGCTGTCTTTGCTCTCGGCGAACGGCCGAAGGGCGCAAATACGACGCTGCCGGTCACCGCCAGCTGACAAAACAGAAGAAGCCTGCAGAGGGCAGCTTCAGCCGTCCCCCGAAGGCTGATGACGGATGATGTTCGGGGCGCTCACCGCGGCGGCGATGAGCTCGATGTCATACCGCGGGCTATTGACGCGGCGGGCGCCAACGGCCGTACGCGACTCTAAGTTCCCTTCACGATTCTCGGCTTGGGCGGTCGGCGGGATTGAGCCGCGCTTTCGAGGGTCAAGGCCAACCGCTTCTCGTCTTCTATGGCGCGATCGACAGCCTCAATTTCCTCTTGAAGCGCCTTCAGCTGGACTCCATAGCTAGAGCCATCGCTGTCTCCGATCTGAAAGCCACTTGCCCGCATTGCGTCGCGAGTATGATGGACGTTACGAACTCCTTCGCGTCGAGTCGCGACCAGGATTTCCCTGAACTCTCCAAGACGTTCAACGTGACTGCGAGTCATTGGCGTTCTCCTATTTCGTCGCCATCGTCGCCGGAGGGGACTCAAAACCGGCTAAAACTTACGGCGCAGAAGGATTGAAAGACTACAGGAGATACTCTCGACAAAGCATGAGTGCAGAAGCTCAAATTTGAACCTCTTGCTTAGGATCCAATCTATCGAGTGCTCGTCTTTTCGCCCAGGGCGCCTGCTGTTCGGCGCTCGTGCTGGTCCATATGGCTGTCGATTCTGGATCGTGAGGGTTCGTTTCTGAGTGCACAGCGATGCTGGCCTCAATGATCGACATGCGAGCGGGTCGGCCTCCTATGGCAAGGAGCCTGGTGACTCACCCGTGCCGGCGGACTATGTCTGCCGACTGCCGTTCCCATCTCCGATGACGTCGTCTCGAAATCGACAAACCGGTCCTTATGGGACTTCGTATAGTTCCAGCGGCAACCCATCTGGGTCGCTGAAAAACGCAAAACGTTGATCTGTATATGGGTCGATCCGGATTGGCTCAACGGCGACACCGGCGGCTTCCAGGCGCATAATTACGGGATCAAGATTCGCCACGGCAAACGCCAGATGTCTCAGGCCCGTCGCCTCTGGATAGGACGGCCGCATCACTGGGGCAGGGAAGGAGAACAATTCCAGCTGGACCGACCCGATCCGCAGATCCGCCTTCCACGACTGCCGGTCCTCCCGATAGACCTCCCGGATCAGATCGAGGCCGAGGAGGTTGACGTAGAACTGTCGCGACCGGTCGTAGTCGGTGCAGATGAGCGCGACGTGGTGAATTGCGTTCAGCATGCCACGAACTCTAGCCAAGCTGGGATTTGAGGCCAAGGTCACCATCGGGTAGGCGGCACTTTGTTGATGTTGCCTTCGCGAGGGGCGCCTCGCCTTGAGGATTTTGCCTTGCGCACGATGTTGCCGGCAGAGCGCAACCATATCGGCTCTGGCCTCGCGATAGGTGGAGGGCAAGCCGGCATCGGAGCTGCCCCCGCGACTAAAATCTCAATACCCAGGCTTCCACTTTTCCCTTGCCTTTGACTTCGATAGCGCCGCGCGTCTCGAAGACGAATTGGTCCTTGAGCTGCTCGTAGACGGGGCGCGTCACCTGAACAGAGTCGGGAACTCCGGCAGATTCCATGCGGCTCGCCAGGTTCACAGTGTCGCCCCATAAATCATAGATGTACTTACTCTTCCCGATGACGCCGGCGACCACTGGCCCGCTGTTGACGCCAACCCTGAGCTTCATCGAGACGTTGTGTTCCATCGCGTGCTCGCGGGTAATGTGAACCATGCGGATGGCCATGCGGACCATGCGCTCGGCGTGGTTGGCTACCGGCACGGGTAGGCCGCACACCGCCATATAGGAGTCGCCCACCGTCTTGATCTTCTCGATGCCGAGATCATTGGCGGCAACGTCGAAGCGCGTGAAGAGTCCGTTGAGAAACATCACGACATCGTGCGGCGGCATTTCCGATGTCAGTGCCGTGAACCCGACCAGGTCTGCGAATGCGACCGTGACCTCGGCGAAGCCGTCGGCGATCCTCTCCTCGCCGGCGCGCAGCCGATTGGCGATCGGTGCCGGCAGGACGTTGAGCAGCAGCTGCTCGTTCTCTCGGTTTTTGTTCTCGATTACGACATTCTTTTGGTGCAGATCCTCAACCATGCCATTGAACGCCAGGCAGAGCTCGCCAATCTCGTCGCGCGTACGGACCGGCACGCTGGTCGCATAGTCGCCGGCAGAGAAGCGTTTCACCCCGGCAGTGAGATCGCGGAGCGGTCCGAGCAGCGCGCGCGAAAGCCAGGCGGCGGTGGCGGCGACCACGGCCATCGCCAGTGCCCCGACGAGCAGCAGATCCCGGCGGAGCTGGGCGATCGGTGCGAAGGCCTCGGCGCTGTCGATCTTGGCGACGAGAGCCCACTTGACATCGGAAATCGCGAGCGGTCCCCATGAAGCGAGCGTCGGGACGCCACGGTATCCGATGATCTCGCCCGTGCCGTCGACACCGGCGAGCGCGGCACGGGAGGCCTCGGTGTCGACGCGCTGATGCAACACTGGTGTCCCGTAACGCTGAATGATCGCGATCTCCTCGTCCGAAGTGCCCACGGATTTCAGGTCGGAGAAGAAGTTATCGCGGTTCTCGTAGAACGCCCGCGAGCCAGATCGCACCAGATAATCAGGTCCGACGAGATAGGCCTCACCCGTATCGCCGAACCCTTCCTGCCGCCAGCGGCGGTTACCGGTGACAACGTTGTCGATCTCATCATTCGACAATTGCGCGACCAGCACGCCGATGACGACGCCCTGGGCAATCACAGGTGCAGCCATGAAGGCGATCGGTGCACCGCCCGATGGCGCATAAGAGGCGAAATCTACGAGGCATATGGCTGACGGGTCTGCTATTTGCGAGCAGCGGGCGACGGCGGCCGCGACGTTGGTGCGGCGGTACGGACCCAACTGAAGAGACGTGGTGAAATCCACCTCCTTCTCGACCGTATAGATCAGGCGACCCGATTTGGGATCGGCAATCATGAAATCGAAAAAGCCGACCGTGGTAGCCGCGGCGCGCATCAATGGATGATAGATGGCGTGCAGCCTGGAATATTCGCTCCCGTCGCCGGCGTCGTCGAGAAGCTTGCGCCGCTCCGCCGGGTTGGGATTTTCCACAATGTAGTGATACTGCAGATAGAAGGGGGCACCATCGACCGGCAGGTAGTCCGACAGGGCTGGTTCCCTGCCCAGGGTGCGCGTCATTCCGGGGATGAAGTTCTCGGCGTACCAATCGCCGACCCTCTGCCGTAGTTCAGGCGGCGCGCCTTCCCGGTCGAGTTGGTCGACCGCGGTCCGGAACTCGCGTGTAGCATCGACCACCATCTTTGAAGCGGCAAGCAGGCGCAGTTCCGCCTCGATCGTGCGGAAGTAGGTTTCGACCTGGCGCGTCTTGGTCTGACGGGCGGCCGTGAGTTGGTCGAACACTGCTTTTTCGAGAGCGTCGCGGGCGCGGAAGTAACCGAGCGCCCCGGTGACCATGACCGCGATCGCGCCAAGAAGGACGAGGGTTGTAAACAGCTTTGCAGCCAATCCCCAGCCCGTTGGGCTGGATGAGCCGGTCACATCTGAAGAAGACATGAGATCTTACTTTGCTTTGCATCAGGTCTTCGGAAACAGGAGCGTCGGCGTCGCATCGGACGCAAGCCAAGATTGTGTTTCATCTGCTACCCCTCCCCTCGCATATGCATACCAAATTTACTGCGAGACGTGTGCGGGAATGTGTTGTGGATTCGACATGCTGGATGCCATGTCGCCGGATCCCGACAGGAAACCCTGGGAATCAACGGTAGCCAGTTGCTACGTGACGCGACATAAAAAGCAAGGAATGCGGCCACTTTGGCCACACTCAAGCTTTTGATTTTGCTTATGAAAGCGATGGTAGCGGGAGAGGGACTTGAACCCCCGACCCCAGGATTATGATTCCCGTGCTCTAACCAACTGAGCTACCCCGCCAGGGCGGCGAAAGGCCCGAAATCCGCCTTAAATCGAAAGGCATTTCGGGGCGTTCGCCAAGGTCGCGCGGATATAAGGTTGGGAGGGCGAGCCTGTCAAGCATCGATGCGTCAGGCGCGCCGGCATATTGCCGCTGGCAAAAAGCTTTGCCGGGCAGACCTCAGAGGCTAGAGCCTTTTCAATCCCGATGGCGTCGGGATGGGGCTCTGGTCTTTTGTTTGAGAATGGTCTTTTTCCGAAAAACCGGTTCCCACTTTTCGGGACCATGCTCTGGTCGCCGGGGTTGAGTTCGACGGGGCACGTCGCTATGTCTCGGCCAAGAAATTAGAGTTTTAAGCTGATGAAGCCGCGCATTGCAGTCCTCGGTTGCGGATACTGGGGCTCAAACCACATCCGCACCCTAAAGGCGCTTGGCGCGCTGCATGCGGTTTCCGATGCCAACCGGGCGCGGGCCGAAGGTTTTGCCAGCGAGCAGGACTGCCTGGCGATCGAGCCCGACCAGCTGTTCGTGCGTGACGATATCGACGCCATCGTCATGGCGCTGCCGCCGCAATTTCATGCCGATCTCGCCGTGCGCGCCACTGAGGCCGGCAAGGATGTGCTGGTGGAGAAGCCGATTGCACTGACTGTGCCCGACGCCGAAAGTGCCGTGCAGGCGGCAAAGGACAATGACCGCGTCTTCATGGTCGGTCATGTCTTGCGCTTCCATCCCGCCTTCGAGACGCTGAAGGCGCTGATCGACAATGGGGAACTTGGCGAAGTCCGCTACATCCATTCGCATCGCCTCGGCCTCGGCAAGTTCCACACCGAGAACGACGCGCTGTGGGATCTGGCGCCGCACGACCTGTCGATGATCCTGGCCATCACCGGCACCGAGCCGATCGAGGTCAGGGGCGAGGGTGCGGCACTGCTCGATAACCTCAGCGACTTCGCGCATCTGCATATGCGCTTTCCCAACGGATTGCGCAGCCATCTCTTCACCTCGCGCCTCAATCCCTATCGCGAGCGGCGGCTGACCGTGGTCGGCACCAAGGCGATGGCGGTGTTCGACGATGTCGAGCCGTGGGAGCGCAAGCTTGCCGTCTACCGCCACGCAGTGTGGCAGGACAGCGGCCAGTGGGCCTTCACCACCAACGAGCCGTCCTATGTCGCGGTCGGCCAGGGCATGCCCCTGACGCGCGAACTGGAGCATTTCATCCAGTGCATCGAGACGCGGGCCGAGCCGCGCACCAGCGGCGAGGAAGCGATCAGGGTGCTGCGCATCCTGACCGCGGGCACGGTCACGCACACCAAATCCTGAGACCGTTTGGAAGCTGCGCTGAAGGCAGTCTCTGAGAGGATGGCGCTTATTCCGCGGGAACCTGCGCCGGCCTGGCGGCGAGCCGCGTCAGCATGGCTTCGGCCTCGGCGCCGCGCTCGGAGCGCTCGATAAAGCCGCCGCCGAAGACGCGGGCTTCGTTGCCATCGTCGGAATAGAGCACGCAGGCCTGCCCTGGCGCGATGCCGGACTCGCCGTCGACCAGTTCGACAAAGGTGCTGCCGGCGCGGTGATGCAGCACGGCCGGCCGCGGCGGCCGCGTCGAGCGGACCTTGGCAAACAGTTCCATGCCGGCCGCCGGAATGTCGGACAGCGCGCGATCGCCCAGCCAGTTCATGTTGCGCAGGTAGATCTTGTGCGTCTCCAGCGCCTCGCGCGGGCCGACAATGACGCGCGCCCGGTCGGCATCGAGATGGACGACGTAAAGCGGCTCGCCGGAAGCGATGCCGATGCCACGGCGCTGGCCGATCGTGTAGCGCAATATGCCATCATGGCGCCCGAGCACGCGGCCGTCGATATGGACGATGTCGCCCGGATTGGCGGCAGCCGGCTTCAGCTTGGCGATGATGTCGGAATACTTGCCCTGCGGAACGAAGCAGATGTCCTGGCTGTCCTGCTTGGCGGCGACCGTCAGCCCCATCTCTTCGGCGATAGCCCGCACCGCCGGCTTCGACAGGCCGCCGAGTGGAAAGCGCAGATAGTCGATCTGCGCCTGCGTGGTGGCAAACAGGAAATAGCTCTGGTCGCGGTCGGCATCGACCGGCCGGAACAGTGCGCGGTGGGCGCCGTTGGCGCCGGACCGGATATAATGGCCGGTAGCGAGCGCGTCGGCGCCAAGGTCCTTGGCGGTCGCCAGCAGATCGGCAAACTTCACCGTCTGATTGCAGGATACGCACGGGATCGGCGTCTCGCCGGCGACATAGCTTTCGGCGAACGGGTCAATCACCGCCTTGCGGAACCGCTCTTCATAGTCGAGCACGTAATGCGGGATGCCCAATGTCTCGGAAACGCGGCGGGCGTCGTCAATATCCTGGCCGGCGCAGCACGAGCCGGCCCGGTGCGTTGCCGCGCCATGGTCGTAGAGCTGCAGCGTGACGCCGACGACATCATAACCTTCGCGCTTCAAAAGGCCTGCGACGACGGACGAATCGACACCGCCCGACATGGCGACGACGACGCGGGTGTTTTGCGGGCTGGCGGGAAGATCGAGGCTGTTCATGGTTCTTTCGTTCTGCGCGGCGCTTCAATGGCAGTGGCGCGAATATAGGTCAACCACATCAGCGGCGCCAGCTTTGCGGCAGCGCCGATTTGGCGGGAAAATTGTGCGCCTGCCGACCGTCCACTCAAATGCCGACGAAAAGACTAACGCGGCGTTCATGATCCTTACCTAGTCATTAGGGTTCGCTTAGGCAATTTTTAAAGCTGTGGCGGTAATGTGGTGGGGATTGGGTCTTTGAGTTTTTTGTAGAGAGTACGATGACCGATCTTGTTAGACCGCGAGTCAAATATGTTATCGGGCCTGACGGCAGCCCCCTTACGATTGCCGATCTGCCGCCGACGAATACACGTCGCTGGGTTATCCGGCGCAAGGCGGAAGTGGTTGCTGCGGTGCGCGGGGGGCTTTTGAGCCTCGATGAGGCATGCCAGCGCTACAAGCTGACCACCGAGGAATTCCTGTCCTGGCAGGCGTCGATCGACGAATATGGCCTTGCCGGGCTGCGCACGACGCGCATCCAGCAATACCGGCACTAGAGCCGATCTGAACAAGAAAAAGGGCGCGGCAACCGCGCCCTTTTTTGCCGTGCCGCCACGTCCGCTTCAGACCGTCAGCACGACCTTGCCGATCGGCCTGGTGGCCAGAAAGGCATGCGCTGTTCCCGCCTGTTCGAGCGGAAACGCCTTTGCCACATGGACGGCGAGCTTGCCCGCATCGACCAGTTTGGCGAGTTCTACAAGGCCCTCGCGGTCGGGCACCACGGACATGCGCTCGACGCGAATGTTTCGCTCCTTGGCCTTGGCTCGGGTGGTATCGTGGACATCGAGCAGCGACACCAGGACGCCTCCGTCCTTCAGCACCGCCAGCGATTTGTCTGCATGGTCGCCGCCCACCGGCTCCAGCACCAGGTCGATGTCGCCAACTTCGGCGATGAAATCGCCCTCGGTGTAGTCGATCACCTCGTTGGCGCCGAGCGAGCGGACGAAATCGAGCTTTTCCGGGCTGGCGGTGGCGATGACGTAGGCGCCGCGCGCCTTGGCGATCTGTACCGCCAGGTGTCCGACGCCACCGGCGGCGGCATGGATCAGCACGCGCTGGCCATGCTTCAACCCGCCATGGCGAACAAGGCCTTGCCAGGCTGTCAATCCGGCCAGCGGCAATGCGGCGGCATGGACGTGATCGATGCTTGCGGGCTTTAGTGCGATTTCATCGGCGGGCGTGACGGCCAATTCGGCATAGGCCGCTGCCTGTCTGGGAAAATGCGGCATGCCGAACACGGCGTCGCCGACCTTGAGGCCCGTCACGTCCGCGCCGAGCGCTTCGACGGTCCCCGAAATATCCCAGCCGAGGATGAAGGGCGGCTCGCCGAGAAGCGGGTAGTAGCCGCCGCGTACGGCACCATCGACCGGATTGATGCCGGCGCCCTTGACGCGGACAAGCACATCGCCGTGTTTTGGCGTCGGGTTGGGCCGATCGGCAATGACAAGGACGTCGGGTCCGCCGACGGAATTCTGGATAACGGCACGCATGGAAGCCTCTCCTGCTCTGTTGATGCCACTATCATTTGGATAGTAATATTCCCTTGTCTAGTATGTACCTTTTCCATATATAGGCACCTTATGGATAGTGATAATGATTGCGGCTCCGGCTATGACGCCTTCCAGCGGACGTGTCCTTCGCACGCCGTGCTTGAGATGCTGGCCAGCAAATGGGTCTATCTGACGGTTTGCGCGCTGCGCCGTGGCCGGATGCGCAATGGCGAACTGGCGCGCAAGCTCGAAGGCATTACGCCCAAAATGCTGACGCAGACGCTGCGCGTCCTCGAGCGCGACGGGCTGGTGCGGCGCGAAGTCTTTCCCGTCATTCCGCCGCGGGTCGAATATGAATTGACGGAACTTGGCCAGAACCTTGCGGGGCTGCTCACCCAAATACGGTCCTGGTCGGAAGAGCACGTGCCCGACATCAAGGAGGCGCGGGCAAGGGCGGCGGCGATCCAGGATGGGGAGTTGCAGGCACAGGTGTGAGGCTGCGGCCGCCTTGCGGCCAGATCAGCAGCGCCCGGGCCTTTTGGCGCGACTACACGCAAAGCAAAGCACGGCGTCAGTCGGCGCCGGTTGGGTGAAACCCGGTCTTCAGCCGATCATGGCGCTGCGGCCGCCGAGTTCAGCGTCGCGGATCTTGGTGTCGCGCGATTCCAGCATCTCGGCCTTGGAAAGCTCCGCTTCAGCTTCGCCGAGTAATGATTCGGCAGCGCTTCGCTGCTGGGCGAGGTCGCTTTGCGAATTTCTGAGGTTATCACGGCGCAGACGCGCCGCCTTGGCGAAGGTCGGATAGGCAAAATGATTGATGTCGGTGATGCCGGCCTTCTTTTCTTCGGCGGTGATCTGAAGCTCCAGTTCGACGGCCATGCGCTCGAACTCGGCGATCATCGTGTCGAGCTGCAGCAGCTGCCGCCGCTTCTCATTCACCTGAAATTGCTTCAGCCGAACGAGGTTTTCACGTGACTTCATGATTCGGTACTCCCGGAAACGCACACCTGCACATATCGTCCAATCCGTCCGCCAGGGCCTGGCGTCACCCGTATCCACCGGCATTCCCCGAACTATGGGAAACAAATTCCTAAAGTTTTTTGCCGGCGGTAACCATTCGTTTACGGGCATTGTTAATCATAAGGGCGAGGACTTAAGGCCGGGTAAAAATTCCGGCTCCCGATACGGAAGCCGGCCAGCGAGTCCCTTGAGTCACTTAGTCCAACTTATTAATGTGTTGCATTAGCGATTTGGTTCTGTGATTCATCATTAGATTCAAGAGGGTGTAGAAAGCGGTTAAAAAATCTGGTACCGTCCTGGGTGCGGAATTAGGTTTTGTTAACCATTCGATGGCAGCCTTCTGTTCAGGCAATCACTGCTCCGGTCCCGGATGGGTCGTGACATGGTCCGGCGGCAGAAAAGGGGAATGAAATGCGCGTTCTGCTGATAGAAGACGACAGTGCAACCGCTCAGAGCATCGAGCTGATGCTCAAATCCGAAAGTTTTAATGTTTATACGACCGACCTCGGCGAAGAAGGTGTCGATCTCGGTAAACTTTATGATTACGATATCATTCTTCTCGATCTCAACCTTCCCGACATGTCAGGCTACGAAGTCTTGCGGACACTTCGCCTCTCGAAGGTGAAGACGCCAATCCTGATCCTGTCCGGCATGGCCGGCATCGAGGACAAGGTGCGCGGCCTGGGCTTCGGCGCCGACGACTATATGACCAAGCCATTTCACAAGGATGAGCTGGTCGCCCGCATCCACGCCATCGTGCGCCGCTCCAAGGGTCATGCCCAGTCGGTCATCACCACCGGCGACCTGGTGGTCAATCTCGATGCCAAGACCGTCGAAGTCGGCGGCCAGCGCGTGCATCTCACCGGCAAGGAATACCAGATGCTGGAGCTGCTCTCGCTGCGCAAGGGCACCACGCTGACCAAGGAAATGTTCCTCAACCACCTCTATGGCGGCATGGACGAACCGGAACTGAAAATCATCGACGTCTTCATCTGCAAGCTGCGCAAGAAGCTCGACGCTGCGTCCGGTGGCCAGAACTACATCGAAACGGTCTGGGGCCGCGGCTATGTGCTGCGCGAACCGGAAGACATTCGCGTCAGCGCTTGAACGAACATCATCTGATTGAATTCAATGCAAAAAACCCGGCTCAGGCCGGGTTTTTTGCTGTCCCTTCCGTTCGAGTATGACCCGAATCAGGCGGCGATCTTCAGAGTGCGAAAGCGCTCGAGAAGTTGCGGCCGGTTGAACGGCTTCAAGAGATAGCCTTGGGCGCCGGCGCGCTTTGCCTTCATGATCGAGGCGACGTCGACCTCCACCAGCGAAATCAGGATCTGCGGCTTGATCGCGCTTTCCATGGCGCGGACCTGGCGGATGACATCGACCGCCTGCATGTCGGGCAGGGCGCCGTCGACGACAATGACATCCGGCATCTCGGCCGCGCACATCTCGACCGCGTCCAGTCCGGTGGCCGCTTCGATCACCACCATGTCGGAGCCGCCAAGAATCCGTTTTGCGACCTTCCTGATCACACTCGAATCGTCAACAAACATGCAGCGTTTCATTTCCGGGTCCTCTTTGCCTTGGGGCGAACCGGCGGCATCCGGGGTTATCGGATGCACCTTAGGCCGATCTGGTAAAGAAGCCGAAAAGCCGTTAGGTAAAGTTTTTGCAAAAATGCCGTTTGCGTTCGGTCCCCAGCGGACGCGTCACCGACGATGAAACTTGGCTGTTCTGAATTTCGGCCAAAGCCGCAAATATCAGTGGCACAAGATACTTAATTTGTTCTTGGCCGCCGGCCGAGCCGGCAAACGGCTCGTCAGACCGCAGACAGCACGATCTCTTCGGCTGTCGCGTGGATCGAGATCGTCATATTGGCCTCACGCGCAAGGAGCAGCGTGTAATAGGGCTGGACCGAATGGGCGTCGATCGGCTCCTCGGGCTTGTTGCCGGAATGCAGTTCGAGGAATTTCGGCGGCACGCGCAGCATCGGGCCGCTTGCCGCAAGCGCAAAGCGCGGCTCTGTATCGAGGTTTTCCAGCGTAACCACAAGCTTGCCGCCGCGCGGGATGGCTGCGTTGGCGACGAGCAGCAAATTGAGCAGCAGCTTGACCTTGTTTTTCGGCAGCAGGGCGCGAACCCCGTTCCAGCTCAGTTCCGGCTTCTCGTTCTTCAGGAAAGCGATCGCGACGGACTCGGCATCGCCGGTGTCGATCATCATGCCGGCCGAACCGGCGGCGCCGAAAGCGATGCGGGCGAATTGCAGGCGGGCCGAAGCGTTTCTGGCGCTCTGCCGAATCAGTTTCATGGCGTCTTCGTCGGCGCCGCCCTCGTCGAGGAGCTCAAGGCCGTTGTTGATGGCCCCAACCGGCGAAATGATGTCGTGGCAGACTCGGCTGCACAACAAGGCTGCGAGATCGGGTGCGGAGAGAGAGAAAAGCTCGGCCATCGGCGAAAATCCCTGCTAAAAATTCACATCCTGGTGGCCACGGGGCCTACCGCCGCGCCTCACCCACCCGAATCACGCTTTTTCCCCAGCGCTTCTGAATACACAGCGCCCGAGCGTGCAGCAACAAATCCACAATTTTCGTTAGCAAAAATGGCGTGTTTGCACAGGATGGGAGCCCGCACAGACGGTCAGACAGCCTTCGAACCGCCATGTTCATGTGGAAGGTTAATGGTTGAAAAAGGATTACGGCATAGTTTGCCCGTAACAGTCATCCTTAACGGCCGCCTAAAGAGCCGTACGGGGTGCGAGGCGTCGGCGAAAGTGCTCCCTGACGGAGATTGGAAGCATGGTTTCCCGATTCTACGACCGGACCTTTGTCCGTGTCCTCTTCATGGCGATTGCCCTCATGGGCGCTCTCGCCTTCTCAACCTCTGCGTCGCGGGCGCAGGAATACACCGCTCAGGAGATCGTCGATTCCGGCCACAAGTTCTTCGGCGCGACGTCGGGCGGTCTGGCCACCGTCGTCGAGAAGATTTTTGCCTCCTACGGCCTGCCCAATGGCTATTTGCTCGGCGAAGAGGGTTCTGGCGCGGTGATCGGCGGCCTGACCTATGGCGAGGGCACGCTCTACACCAAGAATGCCGGCGACCATAAGGTGTTCTGGCAGGGTCCGTCGCTCGGCTGGGATTTCGGCGGCGAGGGATCGCGGGTGATGATGCTCGTCTACAATCTCGACGACGTCAGCAATCTCTACAACCGGTTCGGCGGCGTCGCCGGTTCTGCCTATGTCGTGGCAGGCGTCGGCTTTAACGTGCTGCAGAACAACCGGGTGCTGCTTGTGCCGATCCGCACCGGCGTCGGCGCGCGGCTTGGCGTCAATCTCGGCTATCTGAAGCTGACGCAGCGGCCGACCTGGAATCCCTTCTGAGCGATTCCGACCACAGTTCGACCCGATCAACAGGTTCTGACCCGATCAAGCTGCGGCATACTCTTGCCGCAGCGCTGGATTTGCGTCATGCGAACGTGGCAAAGTCCAGACTTGGCGGTTGCCGGATAGCGGCCCGCCCGTAACGGGTAGTCACCTTGGTTCAGTCGATCCTGTTCTTCGCCCTCGGCTTTCTGTGCGCCGGCTTTCTGGCGCTGCTGGTTGCGCCGGCCATCTGGCGGCGGGCGGTCGCGTTGACGCGCAAGCGTGTCGAGGCGTCGGTGCCGCGAACGCTGGCCGAGATCCAGGCCGACAAGGATAGCTTGCGAGCCGAGTTCGCCATGACGACGCGCCGGCTCGAAATCAGCGTCAAGACGCTGCGCGAGCAGGTGAATGAGCAACTCGTCGAGATCAGTCGCGGGCACGAGGCGCTGAAAGGCCTGGCGGTCGAGCGCAAGGACAAGAAGCAGGCGCTTTCGGAGCTCGGAGAGAAAAACGATCTGCTGCTGCATCGCGAGCAGCAGATACAGCAGCTGATGGACAAGCTCGTACAAGCCGAGCGCATGATGGAAAAGCGCGCGCTCGAGCTGGAAAAGCTCGAGCAAATGTATGACGACGCCTCCTTCTCCTCCAGCAACCGGCAGATAGAACTCGTGGCACGCGAATCCGAGCTGGAAAAG
This sequence comes from Mesorhizobium sp. ArgA1, assembly GCF_053714375.1. Lineage (NCBI taxonomy): Bacteria > Pseudomonadati > Pseudomonadota > Alphaproteobacteria > Hyphomicrobiales > Phyllobacteriaceae > Mesorhizobium > Mesorhizobium sp. ArgA1. The sequence continues at coordinate 592,021 of NZ_JBSKBQ010000001.1, read as the reverse complement.
CTTGCCAACGACATTTCGGTGCTGCGCGGCCAGCGCAAGGAGGCCGACAAGCGCTATCAGGAAGTCGTCGCCGAGGGCAAGGCCACGCGCGACGCGCTGAAGGCCGAGAAGAAAAGAACCACCGATCTCGAGAAGAAGCTCGAGCGCCTGCTCGCCACGCTTGCCGATCGCGAGGACAAGCTCGATCGCCGCGAAAAGGAGCTGGCGCGGCTTCGCGAACGATTGAAGGGCGAGGCTGCGGGAGGCGCTGCGACCGCCGTTGGTCCGGTCGCTGCCCAGGACAATGCCCCATCCAGGGGTGATGACATCGACAAAGTGCTGGCCAAGCTCGAAGGCGATCGCGAGCGGCTGGAAGCCAGGCTGACGACGCTGGCCCGTGAAAACAAGCGGCTGAAGACGGAGCTTGGCGGTTCCGAAACCGCGAGAAATGGCGACGACAGGCGCAGCGCCGGTGATGCGTTGCGCGAACAGATGAACACCCTGGCGGCAGAGGTCGTCAGTTTGACGGCCAAGCTCGAAGGGCCGGATTCGCCGATTGCCAAGGCGCTGGCGGCGCCACAGGAAACGCGATCGGGCAGCACCAGCCTCGCCGATCGCGTCCGGGCGCTGCAGAGTAGCTGGCCTTCGAAAATCCTGGGCGACTACGACTTGCCAGTCGAAAAATGATGCAACGCGATGGCTGAGGCCGCAGCGACATTCAGGCTGTCGAACCCTTCAGACATCGCGATCCGCACCGTGCGTAGCCGGTGAAGCAGGCTCTCGGGCAGGCCTTCGCCTTCGGTGCCGAGATAGAGCGCCAGTCGTTTCGGTCTCACGGCATCGCGGATGTCAGCCTCACCGCGCGGCGACAAAGCGACCTGGCCGAAACTAAGCTGGTCGAGCTTCGCGATGAAAGCTTCGGTGTCGCCGAAGGACGCAAAGGGGACCTTCAGCGCGGCGCCGACGGAGACGCGGATCGCCTTGCGATACAGCGGATCGCAACAGGTGGCGTCGATAAACACCGCATCGGCGCCGAAGGCGGCAGCGTTGCGGAAGATCGATCCCATATTGTCATGGTTGGCGATGCCGACGAGCACCACGACCAACGCTTGCGCAGGCAACGCCTCCAGCAAGGCCCCGGCGGGCTGCGGCGCACCTTTGCTGCCGATCGCCAATATGCCGCGGTGCATGTGGAAGCCGGCGATCCTGTCCATGATGTCGCCTGCCGCTACATAAACCGGCAGGTCCGCAGGGGCCTTGCGCAGAATGTCGTCGAGCCCGGCCAGCCGGTTTTCGAGAACCAGGATCGACTCCGCGGCAAAGCGTCCGGTCGACAGCAGGACGTCCAGCACTACCTTGCCTTCGGCGACGAACCGGCCATGGCGGCCGGTTAGATCGCGCTCGCGGATGTCGAGATAGGCGGCGACCCGCGGATCATGCGCGTCGTCGATCTGGATCGGATCCATCAATACCTCGGCCGGCGAAAAATCGTCAGCGAGGTAAGGAGCGATCGAAGCCGCAGGTCAAGTCCCGGCGCGGCGCAGACGCGTTGCCATCTGGGACAAGTCGCCTATCCCGAAAACGCCGTCCAGCATGCGCAACAGCTCGCGCACGGCTTCCGACTTGCAGGAATAGTAGATCATCTGCCGGTCGCGGCGGGTCTCGACAAGATCGAGCGCCCTGAGCTTGGCCAGATGCTGCGACAAAGCGGACTGACTGAGCACCACCTTTTCGGCGATGGCACCGACCGACATCTCACCGTCGGCCAGATAGCTCATGATCAAAAGCCGCTTTTCGTTGCCCATAAGGGTCAGAAATGTCGCCGCCGATTCGGCATTGGCGATTAGTTTGGTCGAGACCATGCCCCATGTTTCCCTGCTCATCCGAACGCTATGGGGGCAAATAGCGTTAGGTGCTATAATTCAGCGATGGATCGCGCTGCTGATTCAGCGTCGTATGAATCGTAGATGATTTCGCCCAAATCTCAAGACATGCTTTTGATTCATGACGATTATCCTTGCTAACCCTGCGTAGCCGGCGCTCGTCCGGCCTTGGCCATGTCGACAAGGACGGGCCGCAGGTCGCGCGCGGTCTTCAATGGTTGCGGAAAATAGACCCGGCAAACGGCGTCGCCCAATGCCAGGTCCATGCCGTCGGCGTCGAAGCCGGTCATGGTCCAGCCATCCCCTTCGGCCTTGGCGAAATGATGCGCATAGACGGCGATCGCATCGAGATGGTCGGCATTCATGTGGTCGAGGGCGGACTGTTCGCTGGCCGCCAGCTCGTCGACGATCGACCCATCGGTGACGAGATCGGCACGGTCGAGCAGATAGGCCTTGCCGAAGCCGCCATTCAGGCTGGCGCGCTCAGGCTCGAGGCGGAAGATCGAGAAATCGCCGAGCCCGGAATAGAGCTTTGCCTTGGGATTGCGGTTGAGATAGCGCCGCTCGGCGCGGGCATGCGCGCTCGAGCCGCGCTCAAGCGGCCAGGCCCGGCAAACAAGCGTTATCCTGGGGTGCGCCAGGGGATCGCCCTTGCCGGGTTCGCCGACAAGCAGCGAGCAGCGCGGCTCGGCAAGGATCGCGCCGGTGTGGGCGGAGAGCGCCGAGACCAGGATCAGCGGCGCGCCGTCGGTGTCGGTGGCGACCCCCACCCTGGAGGCCAGCGGCGAACCGGTTTTGGGCTCGATCACCGCCAGGGCGCCGAAACGAGCGCTGCGGATCAAGGTGCCGGCCAGCCTGACCGCCTCGGCTTCCGTCGCGCGAATGACGTCCTTCTTCGGCTCGTCCAAGATCTCACCGGGTTAAGTTGATTTTCTTCATCCAGTTATTGGCCAATCAGACCGGATTTGACAAGCGCTTTGATCTCATCTGTCGAAAAGCCGAACCGCGCCAGCACGATTTGCGGCCGCTGGTCATCATTGTCCGGCATGGTGGCAAGCGCCGGCTGTGAGGCCGAGAAGCGCGGCGCAGGCGCCGGGCGCTCAAGCGCGCCTGTCTTCACAAATGCGTGACGGGCGCTGATGTGTGGATGATCCTTGGCTTCGGTCAATGACAGGACCGGCGCGACGCAAGCGTCGCTTGCGGCAAACAGTGCATCCCAGTCGTCGCGTGTCTTCTGCCGGAAGCGGTCGGCAATGGCGGCGCGCATTTGGGGCCATAACGCCCTGTCGTACTGGCCGCGGACAAAATGCTCACCGAGCGGCACCAGGCTGGCAAATTCGGCGAAGAAGCGCGGCTCCAGGCACCCGACCGCGACATGACGTTGGTCCGCCGTCTCATAGGTGTCGTAGAAGGGCGCGCCGGAATCGAGCAGGTTGGCGCCGCGCCGGTCGTTCCACAGGCCGGCCGCCATGAAGGCGTGTATGGGCGCCGCCAGCATCGAAGCGCCTTCGACCATCGCCGCGTCGACCACCTGGCCCTTGCCGGAGCGCGAACGCTCAAACAGCGCGGCGAGCACGCCGGCGATCAGCATCATGGCGCCGCCACCATTGTCGGCGATCAGGTTCAGCGGCGGCACCGGCCGCCCTTCCTCCCGGCCGATGGCATGCAGCACACCGGAATAGGCGAGGTAGGTGATGTCGTGACCGGCGCGGCCTGCGAGCGGCCCGTCCTGGCCGAAGCCGGTCATTCGGCCGTAGATCAGCGCCGGGTTGCGCGCCAATGCGGCATCCGGGCCGAGACCGAGCCGCTCCATGACCCCGGGACGAAAACCCTCGACCAGCAGATCGGCTTTCTCGAGGAGACGCAGCACCAGCTCGATCCCCGATGATTGCTTGAGGTCGAGGCGCAGGATGGAGCGGCCGTGGCGGTCGAGATTGTGCTCATCGGAGAGCGGCAGCACGGGTTGGTCCGAACCTGAACGCTCGACGCGCAGCACCTCGGCGCCCATTTCCGATAGCATCAGCCCGGCCAACGGCACCGGCCCGAGCCCGGCCATCTCGATGATTTTGAGGCCGGCAAGGGGGCCGGTCTTCACCACCGCTGCGCCGGCCACCATGGCCGTCTATTTCGGCGCCATGCGGATCGCCCCGTCGAGGCGGATGGTTTCGCCGTTGAGCATCTGGTTTTCAACTATATGCAGGGCGAGCGCCGCATATTCGGACGGCTCGCCGAGACGAGACGGGAAGGGCACGGCAGCGCCAAGCGAATCCTGCACCTCCTGCGGCATACCGGCCATCATCGGCGTCTTGAAGATGCCGGGTGCGATGGTGCAGACGCGAATGCCGGAACGCGCGAGATCGCGGGCGACCGGCAGCGTCATGCCGACGACGCCGCCCTTGGAGGCGGCGTAGGCGGCCTGGCCGATCTGGCCGTCATAGGCGGCGACCGACGCCGTATTGACGATGACGCCGCGCTCGCCGCCCTGCAGCGGCTCGAGTTTGGCGGCGCGGTCGGCGACGAGGCGGATCATGTTGAAGGTGCCGATCAAATTGATCTCGATCACCTTGCGATACTGGTCGAGCGGGTGCGGACCGTCCTTGCCGATGGTTTTCACGCCGATTGCGATGCCGGCGCAGTTGACCAGGATGCGCGCCGGCCCAAGCCTTTTTTCCACTTCGGCGACCGCGGCCGCACCGCTTTCGGCGCTGCTGACGTCGCACTGGATGGCGGTGCCGCCAATGTCGCCCGCCACCTTCGCCGCCCGGTCGATGCCGATATCGAAAATGGCGACGCGGGCGCCCTTGTCGGCCAGCGCGCGGGCGGTTGCCTCGCCGAGGCCGGAGCCGCCACCGGTTACGATCGCAATCTGGCTGTTCGGGTTCATGCCGCGTCCTCCGTGCTGTTCCTGATCATGCTACGGAGGTCGCCGGCATGGTGCAACCTGACCAGTTCAACCGAGGGCCTCGATCGGCCGGGCGATCAGGCCATCACCGGCGCGGGCTCGGCAATCCTGGCGACGCTGGCATGGCAGACCTCACCGGAGAGCCGCACGACCGCGCCAGGCACGATTTCGTGCGACAGCAGCCGGTCGAGGTCGACCGGGCGCGGCATGGAGATCTGGCCGCGCGGGATCTTCCTGAAGCCGAGCGGGCCGTAATAGGGCTCGTCGCCGACCAGGATCACCGCCGGCGCGCCGGCCTTGGCGGCCGCCTCCAGCGCGATCGCCACCAGCCGGCGGCCGATGCCGAGATTCTTGAAGGCGGGCCGCACGGCAAGCGGCCCGAGCATCAGCGCGCGGCCGGCGCCGGCCGCAATGCGGGTCATGCGCACCGATGCAACGACGATGTCGCCATCGACGGCGACAAAGGACAGCGCGCGCTCATGGCCGCCGGCCTCGCGAATCTTGTAGGCGGCCAGCACAAAGCGGCCGGGGCCGAAGGCTTCGTCGTTGATGGCTTCGATTTCGGGGTCATGCGCCGGGGTTTCCGGCAGGTATTTCACGTCGGCAAGGCTCATGGTCTTCGCGGTCCGATATACGAGGAAGGTTGCTGCAAGCGGCAGCGTTCGCCAGTCAGCGCTTTCTAAGCGCGGGCGCCCTTTCGTCGTCGGTCAAACCATATCGAGGCAAAGTCGAACATGCGAAGTGTCCGCTAGCATCAATTTCCGGCGGCTGCAATCGGCTGTTTTCATAAGCCGTTCCGGGCGAGTGACGCTCTGTTCAGCAGATAACGTCTTCGACATTGCCGCCTTCCGCCTACATTGGCGAAAACGCACGCAAGGAGATTTCGCATGGGATTGCTGGTCGAAGGCAAATGGCAGGACCGCCCAGCCAAGGTCGATAGCGGCGGCAGGTTCATCCGCGCCGAGGCGCAATGGCGCGACTGGATCACGCGCGACGGCATGCCGGCGCAAGGCCGCAGGCGCGGTTTCAAGGCCGAACCCGGCCGCTATCATCTTTATGTCTCGCTCGCCTGTCCGTGGGCGCATCGCACGCTGATCTTTCGCGCGCTGAAGAAGCTCGAAGACATCATCTCGGTTTCGGTCGTGCATCATTTCCTCGGCGCCGACGGCTGGACTTTTCTGGCTGAGGACGGGGCCACCGGCGACACGCTCTACGGCCTCGATTTCCTGCATCAGATCTACACCAAGGCCGATCCCGACTATTCCGGCCGGGTGTCGGTGCCGGTGCTGTGGGACAAAAAGCAAGAGACCATCGTCTCCAACGAATCCGCCGAGATCATCCGCATGCTCAATTCCGCCTTCGACGAATGGGGCGATGCCAGCGTCGATTTCTACCCGCCGGCACTGCGCGGCGAGATCGACAAGGTCAATGCGCTGGTCTATCCGGCCATCAATAATGGCGTCTACCGGGCCGGCTTTGCTACCACGCAAGTGGCCTATGAGGAAGCGTTTGGAGAGCTGTTCTCGGCACTCGACACGCTGGAGGAGAGGCTGTCAAACCAACGCTATCTCACCGGCGGCCGTATCACCGAGGCGGATTGGCGGCTGTTCACGACGCTGGTGCGTTTCGACCCGATCTATGTCGGCCATTTCAAATGCAATCTGCGCCGCGTCGCCGACTCCCCCAACCTGTCGAACTATCTGCGCGATCTCTACCAGGTGCCCGGCGTCGCCGGCACGGTCAACCTGCACCACATCAAGACGCATTATTACGGCAGCCACGAGAGCATCAACCCGACACGCATGGTGCCGGTCGGCCCGGAACTGGACTACGCTGCGCCGCATGACCGGGCGCGGTTCAGGAAGGCGGCGTGAGCATCGGAACTGACGGCTTACCAGTACGGCGATACCGGTTCGCCCCCGAAAACCTCGGCGATCCGCCGTAGCGTCGCCGGCGTCGTGCCTTGGGGCAAACGGTCGAGCGGGAAGAAGCTGGCTTCGGCGATCTCGTGGTCCGGCAGTTTCGGCGCCGTCTGGCTGAAGAATTCGATGAGATAGAGGCCGACATGGTCGCGGCGGCTGGCGCGGCGGTTGAAATGCATCGATGTCAGCACCGGTGGGGCTGTCAGCACGATGTTACCTTCCTCTGCCAATTCGCGCGTCAGCGCCTCGACCAACGTCTCGCCGACCTCGACACCGCCGCCCGGCAATTGCCAGCCGGGAACATAGGTATGGCGGATGAGGAAGACGGAATTCGAAGCGTGGTCGTGGATCAAGCCGCGCACGCCGAGCGTCATTGGCCGCCGCAGCAGGAAATAGAGATGGAACAGCCTTGCCCTGAGGCCGGGCCAGCCAGTCTGGCGAAAGGCCTGCGCCGGGTCCGATGTCGCCATCATCGGCGAAACTGCAAGCGGACAGGAAACAGTGAGTGGAAAGCGGGGGGCGCGTCGCCTATGAAGGAAGGATGTTCAGGCTCGCGCATATTTCCGATGTCCATCTGGGGCCGCTTCCCGGTGTAACCTATCGCGAACTCGCGTCCAAGCGCGTGGTCGGCTACGTCAACTGGCAGCGCAACCGCCGCCGCCATATGCATGATGCCGTCATCGACACCATTGTGGCAGACATGAAGGCGAGCGGTCCCGACCACCTCGCCGTCACTGGCGATCTGGTCAATCTGGCGCTCGACGGCGAGATCGAGATGGCCAAGCACTGGCTGGAGACGCTAGGCCCTCCGGAGGATGTCTCGGTGGTGCCGGGCAATCACGACGCCTATGTGCCGGGCGCCTTCGACAAGGTCTGCCGCTCCTGGGCGGCGTGGATGAGCGGCGACGACGTCACCGCGCCGATCGACCGCAACACATTTCCCTATCTGCGCGTGCGCGGCAACGTCGCGCTGATCGGCGTCTCGACGGCGCGCGCCACAGCACCCTTCATGGCCAACGGCTTCTTCCTCGAAGGCCAGGCGCAAAGGCTGGCCTCGGTGCTCGACGCCACGGCCAAACGCGGGCTGTTGCGGGTGATCATGATCCATCATCCGCCGGTGCGCGGCGCCGTCACCCAACAAAAGCGCCTGTTCGGCATCTCGCGCTTCCACAAGACCGTTCACCGGCATGGCGCCGAGCTGGTGCTGCATGGCCATTCGCACCTGCCATCGCTGTTCTTCATCGGCGGACGCGGCACCAGGATTCCGGTTGTCGGCGTCGCCGCTGCCGGCCAGTCGCCAGGCAGCAAGAACCCGGCGGCGCAGTACAATCTGCTCGATATCGACGGCGAAAAGGGCAACTGGCGGATCCGGCTGACGCGGCGTGGCCTGACGGGGCCTGCGACGCCGCCGTCGGACCTGCAGGTGGTGGAACTCGGCGTCGATGCCGAAGCATCGAAATCGCTGATCAGAAGCTGATCTTCATCGCCATCAGGCGATCCCAGAACAGCGCGGTCGCCACCGCAAGGCCGACCAGCGCGCCGGCGGCGATCACGCCGAGGCCGGACAGGAAGGTCGACCAGCGCTTGCCGGGCGCGGTTGCTTGCAAGGGTGGTTCGGCTTCCCGGACGGCAGCGCGGTTCAGGCCGGCGACGGCGGGCTCGACCCCGCCTTCCATCATGCGCTGGCGCTCGACGATGCGCTCCGCCACATAGCGCGTGACCTGATCGGCAACCGGTTTCATATCGGTCGATTCGGCAAGCACCACGCGGCCGATCCGGGTATCCCTGAGGAAGCGGTAGGTGCGGCGGTCGCGCCCCATGGCAACATGGCTGACGGCGTCGATCCACAGCCTCGGCTGCAGGCCCGACGAAACAACGAAGTCGAAGTTGTCCATATCAGCGGGCACGTCGGCAAAGACCGGGGCAAGTTCGGCGGCAAGCAGATCCAGCCGCATGCGGTGCGCATCGCGCATGTCGACAACGATATCGTCGCGATCGGCAAAGGCGTTCTTTACGTCGCGAACGGCATCGGACAGTTTGCGCGACGGGGTTAAAGAGGTGAATTGCTCGTCTGAGTCCTTCATTATCCCTCGCTAATATGATTAATAGCGAGTTAACACAGCCGCCGGCAAAATGCACTGGCGAGATGCCGGAGCCAGTGAGGTTTCAGCTCGCCGCGGCGCCGAGTCTCGGACGCACACGCCTGCCGCGGCGTGCCATGTTCCGGCGCACGGCCTGGGCGACCACCTCAGGCACTTCTTCGACCAGCATATGGCCGACATCGAGCACGTGATGGATATGAAAATGCGCCGGCAGGCCATCAGCCTGGGTAACGGGCAGCACCGGATCGTCCGTTCCCCAAACGACCATCACCGGCATGTCGAGCGTGTCGAGTTGTTCGTGGGGGATGACGCCCTGCCGCTCATCCGTGGTCATGACGGCTGATATCTCGATCAGCTTGCGCAGCTGTCCGGGGCGACGGCGTAGTTCGGCCAGGACGTCAACGACGCGTTCGGGCGGTGGACTTTGCGACCCCGACATGGCGGCAAGGGACGCGCAAATTTCCCGTCTGTCGGCCGCCGCTGCGTAGCGGCGCAGCATTGGTCCGTTGATCTCCTGGCCAACACCGCCCGGCGCCAGAAGCGTCAGCGAGGCTATTGTTTCGGGCTCGGCCAATGCCATCAGGGCAGCGACCGCACCGCCCATCGAATGACCGGCGACATGCACCCGTCCTATCCCGCGCTCGGCCAGATCGGCGAGAACCGCTCGCGCCGCCGTCTTGGCCGGACCGCCGCCGGGGAAATCGAGCGACAGTCCGTGTCCCGGAAGATCGTAGGCCAGTATTCTGATCCCGGGAGCCAGCGTCGCGGTCACCTCGCGCCAGATGTCATGGCAACCGCCGAAGCCATGCAGCAGGACGACCGTCTTCGGCCCTGCGCCCCGCTCGGCAACATAGAGGGATGAGACCATGAAAAAATGTATGATTGTTGCTAGGTAGGTAGGACAGGAAATGCTGGATTGGGGCTGGATTGCTCCCAGTCCAGACCGATGGCCAGTAAAATTTTCGCGATCCGATATCAGCTGGCGTTGCCGAGGCCCGCGGCGTGCAACGCCTCGACCAGCCGGTCTGTCAGATCGCCGGGATATTTCCGTTCGGCGAAAGCCGCACGCGGGTCAGCGGCGAATTTCGGGAATTTGGTGTTCAACTCATCCAGAAGCTTGGCCGCCAGCTGCTCGCGGCCGGCCGCCTTGGCGCCGATCAGCCGCGCCGCCAGATAATGCGATTTCATCGCCGTCGTGCGCAGCGACTCGCTGGCGATCGCGGCCTTGTTCATGTCGCCCAGCATGAATTGTCCGGCGAAGAGACCGTAATCCCACCACGTCGGATGACCACTGAACGTCTCGACGGCATGAGCCAGGATCGGTGTTCCCTCGGCATAATCGCCGGCAAAGATCAGACCATAACCGTAAGCGGCAGCCATGCTGAGGTCGTATGGGTTGAGCTGATAAGCCTTGCGCATCCAGCGGATTGCTTCCTCGGTGTTGCCAAGGCGCGAGTAAAGGTAGCCGTACGCGCGGTGCGCATAGGGGCTGGTCGGCCCCATCTGGATGGCGCGATGGGCAAAAGACATCGCCTGTTCGACCGTCGCGCCAGGCGGATAGGCGTAGTGATCGGTCGCAGCCTCAAGATGAAGCGATGCCAGTTCCGAATAGACGAGCGACGATTTCGCACCCTGGCTGGCAAGGCTTTCCAAGCAGCGATAGGCGGCCTCATGGGTCTTGGTGCTCTGGTCGAGATAGTATCTGTCGTTGAGGATCAGGCAGCTCGTCAGACCTGTCTGGACGCCGTTCTGTTCGATGTAGCCGTAGAGCGGGCCGGAGGCGGGAATGGTCGAGCTGAGGATGGCAGCGATCCGATCCTCGACGGCGCCAGGTGCGCTGTCGGCCGACGTCAGATTGCGGGACAAAAGCACACGGCCGGTCCCCACGCTCTGCAGTTCGAGCGTCACGTCACCTGCCATGGGTCCGGGCAGGACATCGAAAACGAAGCTGGTCGGGTCAGTGCTTGGATCGCGCTTGCTGTCGGCGTCGCGGCCGATGAAGTCGATGGTGTCGAAACCGGCAAGACCGGCGCGCAGCGAGGCGGCGACGCGGCCAGCTTCGGGGCCGGTGGCCTTCACTGCGATGTAGACGAGGGGCAGCGCCTCCATCGTTGGCGATGCGATGCTGCTCGTTGCGCCCGCGGTCTCGACCGCCGTCGCCGGATCGCTGCCGGCAAGCAGTGCGCCGCTACCCTGGCGCAGGATGAGCACGCCCAGCATGAGGATGACTAGTGTCATGGCGACCCAGAAGAACTGGAGGTGGCGGGCTAGTGAAGGCCCGGGCTCCGTGATCGCCGAGGCCGTGGTTGGGAGCGCGGTACGAGAGGCCTGGTCAGGCGATCCGGGCAAGGCGGCTACCGCCTGCGCCAGCGCCACCGGCTCGTGCCCAACCGGCAGGCGTATGGCGTTGAGTTCATAAGACGGCACGTAGCCACCGCGCGGAATGGCAATGCGGACCGGTTCGGCTACGCCTTCATTGGCGAAATAATGCTGGAGGAGTTCGCGAAGCCTGCCTGCCTGCACCCGGACCACGGCATCGGTCGACGAATCAAAATCGCCGTCCTTGCCGAAGACGTCCATGGCGATGGAGAAACCCTTGAGCCTATCGGCTTCGCCAGCCTGCTCGCGCTCAACAAGATAACGCAGCAACTTGCGTGCGCGCTCGGAACGTCCGAACGTTTCGCTGGCGAGTAGTCGCTCCAGTGTCTCGCGCACTGCGGGGGCGGCAGGCGTGGCATGCTGCAAGTGTCGATCCTCTCGAAGTCGGCACAGGTTGAGGCGCAATCATATAGAGCCTGCACTTCCATACAAGCTTGCTTATGTTATGCGATCGCGTACCGCACCGGATAATTGCTGATGGTTAACACGAGAAAACCGGTATTTCCCCCGGCAAATGGGGGATTTCCGGGCGCCGCGGATACAGCGCCCGGCGGGAATCAGCCAGCCTTGCGCCCGATGATACGATTGGCGGCCGAAACAACGGCTTCCAGAGAGGCGGCGACAATGTTGGTATTGATGCCGGCGCCGAACAGCTTGCCGCCGGGATATTCCATCTCGACATAGGAGATTGCCGATGCATTCGAGCCGCGCTGGAGCGAATGCTCGGAATAATCAAGCACTGACATGTCGACGCTGACATGGCGCGACAGCGCATCGACGAAGCCGTCGATCGGGCCGGTGCCGGAGCCGGTGATGGTCGTCTCCATGCCGTTGTCGAGGATCAGCGCCTCCACCACGCGCCGGCCCTTCACCTCGGTGTCGGGATAGGTGTGGTGGTCGAGGAATTTGAGCCGACCGTCAGGTTGGTCGACATAGGTCTCGAGGAACCGATCGTGGATGCGCTTTGCCGGCACTTCCTTGCCTTCCGCGTCGGTGATCGCCTGGATCTCCTGGCTGAACTCGATCTGCAGGTTGCGCGGCAGATTGAGGCCGTAATCGGCCTGCAGCACATAGGCGATGCCGCCTTTGCCTGACTGCGAGTTGATGCGGATGATCGCCTCGTAGCTGCGCCCGACATCGGCCGGATCGATCGGCAGATAGGGCACTTCCCATACCGGCGTGTTGGCCTTCTTCAGCGCCTTCATGCCCTTGTTGATGGCGTCCTGGTGCGAGCCGGAAAAGGCGGTGTAGACCAGTTCGCCGACATAGGGATGGCGCTCGGGGATCTTCAACTGGTTGGAATATTCGTAGACGTCCTTCATCCGGTTGATGTCGGAGCAATCCAGATGGGGATCGACGCCTTGGGTGTACATGTTGAGCGCCAGGGTGACGATGTCGACATTGCCGGTGCGCTCGCCATTGCCGAACAGCGTACCTTCGACGCGGTCGGCACCCGCCATCAGGCCGAGCTCAGTAGTGGCGACGCCGGTGCCGCGGTCGTTGTGCGGGTGCAGCGAAATCAACAGGTTCTCGCGGTTGTCGAGGTTGCGGCACATCCATTCGATGCGATCGGCATAGATGTTGGGCGTCGACATTTCGACCGTCGACGGCAGGTTGATGATCAGCTTGTTGTCGGGCGTCGGCCTCACGATCTCGGTGACGGCGTTGCAGATATCCAGCGCGACTTCGAGTTCGGTGCCGGTAAAGCTCTCGGGCGAGTATTCGAAGCGGTAGCCGCCGCCGGCCCTGTCCGCCATGTCGGTGATCATCTTGGCCGCGTCGGTGGCGATGCGCTTGATGCCGCCGACGTCTTTCTCGAAGACGACGCGGCGCTGCAACTCGCTGGTCGAATTGTAGAAATGCACAATCGGATTGGTGGCGCCCTTCAGCGCTTCGAAGGTGCGGGTGATGAGTTCGGGACGGCACTGCACCAGCACCTGCAGCGAGACATCGGCCGGCACATTGCCTTGTTCGATGCACCAACGGGCGAAATCGAAGTCGGTCTGCGAGGCCGAGGGGAAACCGATCTCGATCTCCTTGAAGCCCATGTCGAGCAGCAGCGCGAACATGCGCGCCTTGCGCTCATGGCCCATCGGATCGATCAGCGCCTGGTTGCCGTCGCGCAAATCGACCGAGCACCAGATCGGCGCCTTGTCGATGACCTTGTTGGGCCATGTGCGGTCGGTGAGGCCGACGGTCGGATAGGATTGGTATTTGCGGGCGGCGTCCGGCATGTGGCCAGCCGCGCGTTTTGCGCTTTCGGCTTCGCCGGATCGGATTTCTTCTCGTGCGTTCATCGTCGTTTCTCCCGGCGGCTCGCGGATCGGTCTTCGGACGGATTGGTGGCGAGCAGCGCCTTACCAGATTTTTGTTCGCTTGATGTGAAGTGCCAATTTTGAAACTGGCCAAGGAGCGTGCGCGTAAGCGGCGGTTCGACCGCCGGGCGCTCCTTCAGCGAACCCGGCGATCGCCGATAAGGCCGAGAAGAAGCAGGATCGATGCCAGCGCGCGAACCGTCTCGCCGGCAAAGCCGGTCGGACGGGAGGCGACGGAGGTCTGGCGCGTGTTCATGGCGGATTTCATACAGGAGCGGCCATGGACAGGCAAGTGGCTGCCATTTCCACCGCACCCGAGCGGTCTTCCCCATGCGCGGCAAATGCGCCAAACTTGTGTGTAGCCGAGGTCGCAATGCTTCGCTGTCGAGAGGGGTGTTCCATGAATTTCGTTTTCTTCTCGCCGCATTTTCCCGCCAACGGCGCCGATTTCTGCGACCGGCTGAAGAAGGCCGGCGCCACGGTGCTGGGCATTGGCGATGCGCCCTTCGACGCGCTGGACGGCAAGCTGAAGGCGGCACTGTCGGAATATTACCGCATTGCCGACATGGAGGATTACGATCCGGTGTTCCGGGCGATGGGCCATTTCATCCACAAATGGGGCCGCATCGACCGCTTCGAGTCGCTCAACGAGCACTGGTTGGAGCTCGAAGCGAACATCCGCACCGACTTCAACATTTACGGCACCAAGCTCGATTTCGTGAAGAATCTGAAGCGCAAGAGCCGCATGCGCGCCTTCTTCCGCAAGAGCGGCGTCGATACAATAGCGCAGCGCAAATGCTCTGATCGGGCAGGCGCCATGACTTTCATTCGCCGCGTCGGCTATCCCGTGGTGGTGAAGCCCGATTCCGGGTCCGGCGCCTCGAACACCTTCAAGATCTCCAACGCCAAAGAGCTCGAGCAGTTCTTCCGGGACAAGCCCGAGGATGTGACCTTCGTCATGGAGCAGTTCATCGAGGGGCTGGTGGTCACCTTCGACGGGCTGGTCAACCGTGACGGCGAGGTGGTGCTTGCGGCCAGCCACCGCTACGACCAGAGCGTCATGGAGGTGGTCAACAAGGACCGCCACATGAGCTACACCTGCTTTCCCAGGATCAGTCCGGCGGTGGAGGAGGCAGGCAGGAAAATCCTGAAAGCGTTCGACGTGCGCGAGCGCTTCTTCCACATCGAGCTGTTCGAAACCAAGGACCGCGTCATCGCGCTGGAGGTCAATATGCGCCCGCCGGGCGCCTGGATGACCGATGCGATCAACTACACGTTCGACATCGATGTCTATGCGGCGTGGGCCGACATGGTGGTCAAGGATGCCGCGGGCGGACCCTATGAGGGCAAGTATTTCACCGCCTATGCCAGCCGCAAGCAGCACCTCCACTATTTGCACAGCCATGAGGACGTGCTAGCCGCGCATCGCGACAAGATCGTCCACCATTCGCCGATAGAAAAGGTTTTCAGCCGCGCCATGGGAAATTACGCCTACCAGATGCGCTCGAAGGACGAGAGAGCGCTACGCGAGGCCGTCGCCTACATCCACGCGGAAAAGGCGTGAACGCGATGGACATTTCCTATCACAAGCATTTCGCCCGCAATCTCGGCCGCGACATGGAATACAAGCGCTACGGCCATGCCGGCCGGCCGGTGGTGGTGTTCCCAACCTCGCAGGGTCGGTTCTATCAGTTCGAGGATTCCGGCGGGGTAGGTGCGCTCTCCGAATTCATCGACACCGGCCGTATCCAGCTGTTCGCGGTCGACGGCATCGATTCGGAATCCTTCTTCAACAGGCACGCCGACGCCGCCCACCGCATCGGTCGCCACGAGGCCTATTTCCGCTATGTCCGCGAGGAGGCGCTGCCGGAGTTTCTGGCCACCGCCGAGCAAGCCAATGGGGGGCGCAAACTGAAGCCGCTGTTCACCGGCTGCTCGATGGGCGGCTACCATTCCTCGAATTTCGTCTTTCGTTTTCCCGAACTCGCCAGCGGCGTCATCGCGCTGTCGGGCGTCTATTCGGCGCGCGACTTCTTCGGCAAGGGGCTGGAAGGCGACATCTTCTACAACTCGCCGCTCGACTATCTGCCCGGCATCGTCGATTCGAAACTGCTTGCCCGGCTGAAGGCGCTCAGGCTGATCTTCTGTTGCGGGCAGGGCGCCTGGGAAGAGCGGATGCTGGTCGAGACGCGCAAGCTGGAACAGATCCTGCGCGACAAATCGATTCCCGCCTGGGTCGACTATTGGGGTGGCGACGTCAGCCACGACTGGCCGTGGTGGCACAAGCAACTGGTCTATTTCTTCGGCCGCTGGCTGGATGAGGATCTGATGCATAGATTGGATTGATGACCACACCCGATCCCATCCGCCGCTTCGTCGAGGCCACCAATAAAGGTGACACCGAAGCGTTTCTCGACACGTTCGCAGCCGATGCCTCCCTGATCGACTGGGGTAGATCATTCCATGGCCGCGAGCAGATTGCGCGCTGGAACCAGTCGGACAATATCGGCGTGAAGTCCAATCTCCGCATTGTCCGTATCGCCGAGGCGAAAGGCAGCTATCATGTCCGCATCGCCGTCAAAGGCGAGGGCTTCAACGGCGAGGGGGACATGGTCTTCACGCTGGACGGCGACCGTATAGTGAGCCTCGTCATCAGCTGAGTCGCCTATCCTTCCTGGCATACCGGCAGCGGAACGGTTTCGTGCTCCACGGTCGATCCGCGGCGCAGGCCGAGGAAGACAACAAGGGCAGTGACGATGGTAATTGCCGCCAGCACAATCAGCAGCCTGTCGAAGGCCGTCTCGTAGGCCTGGATCAGGGTCGTGGCTCCGGCTCCCGGCAAGCGGGCTGCCGCTTCGCCGACATTGCCGGTCACCAGCAGCTGCGCGGCGGCGGTTGCACTGAGGGACGACGCCGTTCCCTGGGCCGCCAGTTGCGCTGCCGTGAAACCGGACAGGACGGCCATGACGATGGCCAGCGCCACGCCTTCGCAGGCGACGCGAGTGGTGTTGAAGATGCCGACCGCCATGCCGGCGCGCTCCTTCGGCACGACGCTGACGGCGAGCCCGTCCATCAGTCCCCAGGGCAGGGCGATGCCGACGCCGACCAGCATAAGCGGCGCCACCAGCGCGATGGCGACCGGCGGTGTCAGGCTCAGCCAGACAAGGCCGGCAGCGGCAATCAGCAGGCCCACGCCGCAGATCGTCGCCGGCGCGATCCAGCGTGCGAGTTGACCGGCGAGCAGAGGCAGGATCAGCAACGGTCCCGACAGGCATATCATCAATTGCCCGGCCTTGATCTCGCTCATCCCTTCGATGCCGATGAAGCGGATCGGCAACAGAACGAGCAGGACGACGAAGCCATAGGCGGGGGCGGCTGCCAGAAACTGGACGCCGACGAAGCGGGGAAAGCGGAACAGCGAGAGATCGAGCATCGGCCGGCGCACGCGCCGCTCGACGATGACGAAGGCGGTAAAGAAGAGAGCAGCCATGGCAAGCAGCCCGATGACGAGCGGATCGGTCCAGCCGCTCTGCGGCGCCTGCAACACGCCATAGGTCAGCGATGCCAGCGCGATCGTAAAGGTGCCGGCTCCCGGCCAGTCGAGGCCGGTCGCATCCGGGTCGCGCGTCTCCTTGATGGTGCGAAGGCCGAGCAGGGCAGCTGCAATCGCAAGCGCTGTGACCAGAAGGAAGATCGACCGCCAGCCGAAGGCATCGATCAGCAGGCCCGACGCGATCGGTCCGAAGGCTATGCCGATGCCGAAACTGGTGCCGAGGAAGGAGAAGGCGCGCAGCCGCAATTGCCCCTCGAATTCCTGGGCAAGTGCAGAGGCGCCGCCAGCGAAGGCAGCGGCACTGCCCAGCCCTTGGGCGGCCCGAAGTGTGTCGAACCAGACGATGTCGGGCGCCAGCATCGCGCCCAGCGTGGCCAGGACATAAAGGCCGAGGCCAACAATGAACATCCGCTTGCGGCCATGACTGTCGGCGAGCGCGCCTAGCGCCATCAGGGTGGCGCCGAAGGTCAGCATGAACGCATTCGTCACCCAGTTGAGCGTGATCGGGCTGCCGGCGAGATCGGCCGCGATGCGCGAGAGTGCGACGGCCGGGCCGGTGAAGGTCAAGGGCATGGTCATGGCGGCAAGGCATACCGACAGCATGACGAGCCATGGCGCGGCGGCGCCGTTTTTGGTCTTGGAAGTCATGGGTTTTCCTATCTGAAGCAGGATCCGCCGGCCTGCCGCTGGGAGCGTGGCGCCGGTCGTGAGGAGAAGATAGGCCGGCGACATTTCCAGAAGAATAGTATTTAATCTCCATATATATCGGACTGAAACGCTCGAATGGGGAAACGCGATGGAACGCCTCAACAGCCTTCTGGCCTTTGCCCGCACGGCCGAGTTCGGCAGCTTCATCGCTGCCGGCCGAACGCTCGGTATCTCGGCATCGGCCGTCGGCAAGAGCGTCGCCAGGCTCGAGCGGGACCTCGGCGTGCGGCTGCTACAGCGCAGCACGCGCCGTGTCGGGCTGACCGAGGAGGGCAAGCTGTTCAATGAGCGGGTGCGGCGCATCCTCGACGACATCGACGATGCCGAGGCCATGCTGTCGCGAACGCGAGAAACGCCGCATGGGCGGCTGCGCGTTTCGACGCCGATCGTGACCTATCACCTGCTGTTGCCGGTGCTGTCGGAGTTCATGGCGCGCTATCCCGAAATCGAACTCGACATCGACTTCAACGACCGCATCGTCGACCTCATCGACGAAGGCGTCGACATCGCGATCCGCAGCGGCGAGCTGCCGGATTCCCGTCTGGTAGCGCGGCCGCTTGCGCCCTTCCGGCTGCTGTTGTGCGCGGCACCTTCCTATATCGAACAGCACGGCACCCCGAGCGGACCGGACGATCTGATGAACCACTACGGCATACGCTTCCGCTTTCCCAACAGCGGCAAGCTGCAAGGCTGGCCGTTCATTGGCGGCAGTGCCGAGCCGCAGGTCCGCTCCATGCTGACCTGCAACAATACCGAGGCGCTGAAGGGCGCCACGATGGCCGGCCTCGGCATCAGCTCGATGCCCGATTTCCTGGTTCGCGAAGCGCTTCGCGACGGCAAGCTGCGCACCGTGCTGGACGAGCATGTCGACGGTCGAGGCCAGTTCCGTTTGCTGTGGCCATCCAACCGCCATTTGTCGCCGAAGGTTCGCGCTTTCGTCGATTTCCTTCCAGATCGCCTTGCCGCGACGCTGAGCGGCTCATAGTCCTTCAACAAATATGACTTCTCGTGCGCCAGGAATGGGCCTGCCGCGGCCGCCATCTGGTCGCCGCCTATCGGCGCCGCGACGCTGACGGCGATGATGAAGGCGGCGAGCGGGGCGCGAAGGATGACGAGGGCGGCGAGGATTAGGGCAGCGCTGTTGATGCGGAAGGGTCAATCATGGCGAGCCAGGAATGCCTCGGTGACGGCCATGCAATCCAGCCGTTCCTCGACATGCGGCATGTGGCTCGAGTGCGGGAAGACATGGCCTTCGACCGTCGGTATATGGTCGAGGAAGGGCTGCACGCAGGCCGGCGTGGCTTCATCGTAGAAGCCGCGAAAGGCCAGCGTCGGCGCTTCGATCAGCGGCAAGCGGTCGATGATCGTCCAGTCGCGCATGGTGCCGACGACATGGAACTCGTTGGGGCCGTTCATGGTGTGATAGACGGTCGGGTCGGCGTCGATGGCGGCGAAAGTGCGCGCCACCCCGGGCGGCCAGGGCACGACGCGGCAGACATGCCGGTCATAGAACGCCCGGGTCGCCGCGAGGTAATCGGGATGATCCGTCGTGCCATCCGCTTCGTGGCGATCGAGCGCCTGTTGCACCGATGCCGGCAGCTCCGCGCGTAGCTGCCCCGCGCCTTCGACCCACAGCTTCATCGAGGCAAGCGAGTTGGCGAGCACCAGCGCCTTGAGGCCTGCCGGCCGCCGCACCGCATGTTCGGCGGCGAGCATGCCGCCCCATGATTGTCCAAGCAGCGCGTAGCGATGCCCGATGCCGAGATGGGCAAGCAACGCATCCAGTTCGCCGAGGAAGAAATCGACCGTCCAGAAGTCGCCGCCCTTGTCGGGCAGGTGGGTGGATCGACCGTTGCCGATCTGGTCATAGTGGATCACCGCCCGGCCGAAGCCTGCGATGTCCTTGAAGCTGTCGACATAGTCATGGGTGCAGCCGGGACCACCATGCGCAACGACCAGCGGCAGCCTGGCCGAGCCCAAGTCTCCGGTCACGCGGTACCAGGTCCTGTATGGCCCATAGGCGCTGAAACCTTCTGCTTCTGCAAGACCGCTCATCGTAACCTCCGCCTGGCTCTCTCAATGGAAACCGCCGATCGGCGGTCTGCGTCATTGCTCGCGGCAAAGGGTACAGAGGCGGACGGGCAGGCGACCAGCTAGCAATAACATTAGTTTTGATGGTGCTGTCGCGCCAGGTTTTGGCCCTGGCTGATCGGTGCGAGCAGCCGGTAATGGGCCGCGAGCGCGATGGCGTGGAAGCGGTTGCGGGCGCCGAGCTTGCGGCTGGCGGCGTTGAGATGCAGCGTCGCCGTCGGCACGCTGCGGCAAATCTCATGGGCGATCTGCTTGGCTGTCAATCCGCATGCCGCCATGCTCAGACACTGGCGCTCCCGGGATGTCAGGTGGAAATACTGGCTTGTCCTCGTGCGCTGGTCGAAGCCGGCATAGACGCTGTCGTGGAACAGGTGGCCGAGGTCGCCAATGCCGGGCAACATGGCGTGCGCCTCGGTTTCGAAATCCGGTTCGGGGTCAAGGCGGATGGCGGTGAAAGTGGCGAGGTCGCCGCCGTCGAAGCGGATCGGGACCGTCACGCCGCAAGTCATCTTGGTGTCCATGAGGTAGGTCACCACCGGATCGTGCTTGCGCTGCAGGATGCGCCGCATGACCGGGCTCTGAGACCCCTTGTGCGACCACAGGAACGGCCGCGACACCGCAAGCGCCGCCTCCTGCACCGGATCGAGCTGATAGTAGCCGCTCTTGCACCAGAGGTCCTGCATGTCGGACGGCACATTGGCGAGTGCCATCAGCGACGGTGTGATCAGCTCGCCGTCATGGCTGACCGGGACCGGCGTATAGTCGTAGATCAGCGAGGTGAAGCCGGCCGGCGCAAGCACGCGCATCGCTGCCGCCATCGCAGCATCGATGCTCATCCCGGTGTGAAATTCACCTTCGAAATCGCCGGACAGGCCCTGCATGAACAAAAGCTTACTCACCCGCCAATGTTTGTCAAACAGGCATCTTCGCCAAATGCCCAACAAATGAGCAGGATGCGACCGCAGCCTGTTGCTTTCGATGGTTCGGAGGTCCAAAACTATCTTAATTCACAGCTATCCGGCCGGCTTTCGCGCGCCATAGGCTGTGAGCAATGGGTCACGATCCCCCGACGCCCGCCATTTGGCGTTCGTCCCCCGCTTTCCCCAAGAGGAGCAAGACGATGCGATCCCGGAAGGTTTTCAGCGCAATGATGGCCGGTGTCGGCCTGGCCGGCCTCATGCTGATGGCGCCCATGGCAGGAGAGGCGGCACAAGAAGGCAAGGTCGGCGGAACGCTCAAGCTGCTCGCCAATGCGGCGGCCGGCACGATCGACCCGCACATCAACTACACGCTGCAATATTTCCAGATCAATTACATCGTCTATGACGGGTTGGTGACCTTCCGCAAGACCGGTGACAAGACTGGCTTCGAAGTGGTCGCGGACCTCGCCGAAAGCCTGCCTAAGCCGGAGGACGGCGGCAAGAAATACGTCTTTGCCCTGCGCAAGGGCATCAAGTTCTCCGATGGATCGGATCTGACGACGGCCGATGTCGTGGCGTCGTTCCAGCGCATGTTCAAGATCAGCGGTCCGACCACGGGCACGCTCTACAACGGCATCGTCGGCGCCGACAAATGCCTCAAGACGCCGGCGACCTGCACGCTGGAAGGCGGCGTCGTGGCCGACGAGGCGGCAAGCACCGTGACCTTCAATCTGGTGGCGCCAGATCCCGACTTCCTGCAGAAGATCTCGATCCCGCATGCGGCAATCCTGCCAGCCGAGGCACCGCTCAAGGATTCAGGCACCGTGCCCATTCCCGGCACGGGGCCCTACATGATCGCCAGCTACGATCCCAACAGTCTGCTCAAGATGGTGCGCAATCCGAACTTCAAGGAATGGAGCAAGGAAGCGCAGCCGGCCGGTTACCCCGACGAGATCGACTATGGCTTCGGGCTCACCGACGAGGCTGCGATCACCGCGGTGGAGAACGGCCAGGCTGACTGGATGTTCGATCCGCCGCCGGCGGACCGGCTCGCGGAACTGGGCACCAAATACGCCAAGCAGGTGTCCGTGCATCCGCTGACAGCGATGTGGTACGCGCCGATGAACACCAATCTGGCGCCGTTCAACGATGTCCGCGTGCGCCAGGCCGTCAATTACGCCATCGACCGCTCGGCAATCGTCAAGCTGTTCGGCGGCAGCAACCTGGCGCAGCCGTCCTGCCAGATCCTGCCGCCTGATTTCCCGTCCTACGCGCCCTATTGCCCGTTCACCGCCAATCCCGGCGCAAAATGGTCTGCGCCTGACCTGGAGAAGGCCAAGGCCCTGGTCGCCGCTTCCGGCACCGCCGGCCAGGAGGTGACGATCATCACCGAAGACACCGAAGTGTCGAAATCGATCGGCGTCTATCTGCAGGACGTGCTCAACGGACTGGGCTTCAAGACCTCGGTCAAGCCGATCTCGCAGAATCTGCAGTTCACCTACATCCAGAACACCAACAACAAGGTGCAGATTTCGATCTCGCAATGGTTCCAGGACTATCCTGCGCCCTCCGACTTCCTGCAGGTGCTGTTCAGCTGTGCCTCGTTCACCCCTGGCTCGGACGCCTCGGTCAACATTTCCGGCTTCTGCGACAAGGCAGTCGACCAGAAGATGGCGGAAGCCCAGGCCGCCACGGTCACCGATCCGGCCAAGGGGGCGGAGCTGTGGACGGCCGTTGACAAAGCGGTCACCGACGCGGCGCCCGTGGCCGTGCTGTTCACGCCCAAGCGCGTCGACCTGGTCTCGCCGCGGTTGAAGAATTTCGTCTTCAGCCCGCAATTCTACTGGATCATGAGCCAGTCCTGGGTTGAGTGATCCGACACATTCGATCCGCGGCGGAGGATGTCTCATCCCCGCCGCGGTTGCTTTTCCCGCCGATCGGTGCACTTTGAAGTCCAAGCCCCTGAAATTCGTACGATCATGGACGCTATGAGTGCCGGGCAAGCGCTGGTTCGGAGTCGTCGTGGCGCCGAGGGGCCATGGCGTACGGCGTGGCGCAAGCTCAAGAGCGATCGCGCCGCCATCATCGCCTTCGCCGTGCTGATGCTGATCGCTTTCGCGTCGCTGGCCGCACCCGTTTACGCCAGCTATGTCTCGCAGACGAATCCCTTTGTCACCAATCTCAATGGTGAGGTTGTCATCGACGGTGTCAACAAGGCGGTGCTCGAGCCGTCGACCGAAGGTCTGGGCCTCGGTTTCACCCCGCTCGGACCGAGCTGGGAATTCGGACCCTATATGCTGGGCGCCGACAATCAGGGACGCGACGTCGCCGCACGCCTGCTTTACGGCGGGCGCAATTCGCTGCTCATCGCCGGTGCCGCGGCGCTGATATGCCTCGGTCTCGCGACGGTGCTCGGCGTCGTCTCCGGTTTCTTCGGCGGCCTTGCCGACACCTTGCTGTCGCGCATGCTCGATGTGCTATGGGCGTTTCCGATCTTCCTGCTGGCGATTTCGCTGTCGATCGTGCTGATCACGCAAAGCATCACCATCGGGCCGGTCGAAATCCGCTCGGGCAGTCTGTGGCTGCCGATCTTCATCATCGGCGTCGTCTATGTGCCCTATGTCGCCAGGCCCATTCGTGGCCATGTCCTGTCGCTCATGCAGGCCGAGTTCGTCACGGCGGCGATCGGCATCGGCGCCTCGCCGTGGCGCATCCTGCTCTACGACATCCTGCCCAATGTGATCACCCGGGTCATCGTCTTTGTGCCGCTCATCCTGGCGCTGAACATGATGACCGAATCCTCGCTATCCTTCCTGTCGATCGGTGTGCAGCCGCCCGACGCGAGCTGGGGCACCATTATCCAGGACGGGCAGGGGTTGCTCTATTCGCGCCCGATCGTCGCTTTGGCGCCGGGTCTGGCCATCGTGATCACCGTCCTGGCCCTCAACATTCTGGGGGATGGCGTGCGCGACGCACTCGACCCGAAATCCTCGATCAGGGTCGCCTGATGCTGGCGGCGCTCGTTTCCAGGCTGGGTCAGATGGTGCTGGTGATGTTCGGCATCAGCGTCGTCGCCTTTCTGATCTTTTTCGCCACCCCCGGCGCCGACCCCTCGGCGCGCATTGCCGGGCGCAACGCCTCGCAGGAGACCCTCGTGCAGGTGCGGCATGATTTTGGTCTCGACCGGCCGCTGCCTGTCCAGTACGGGCTGATGATGGAGCGGCTGTTCATCAGCCGCGATCTCACGTCCTTCGTCAATCGCGGCCAAAAGGTCGTCCCGACGGTGCTCGAGGCGATCCCGATCACCTTGTCGCTGGTGCTCGGCGCTGCAGTCTTCTGGGTGCTCGGCGGATTGATCGTCGGCGTCGTCGCCGGAGCGACGCGCGGCACGTGGCTCGACCGGACGCTGATGATCCTCAGCCTCATCGGCGTATCGATACCGGTCTTCTGGCTTGGCGAGGTCGCCAATCTGGTCACGCAGAGCCGCTGGCATGACAGCTGGCTGTTCTCCTGGGTGCCGCCGCTCGGCTACATCGCCTTTAGCGAAGACCCCTGGGGCTGGTTCAAGGCGCTGGTCATTCCCTGGTTCACGCTGGCCACCCTCTATATCGGCCTTTACGGCCGGGTGCTGCGGGCCAGCATCATCGAGACCATGCAGGAGGATTTCATCCGCACCGCGCGCGCCAAGGGCATCGGCGCGCGGCGGGTGCTGCTCAATCATGGCCTGAGAACCTCGCTTGTCGCCTTCGTCACCATGTTCGGGCTCGATTTCGGCGCCCTGGTCGGCGGCGGCGCCCTGCTGACCGAGGTCGTCTTCGGCCTGCAAGGGGTCGGCAAACTCACTTATGGGGCCTTGCAGACACTCGATCTGCCGATGATCCTGGCAACCGTCATCTATGCCTCGTTCTTCGTGGTCATGGCCAATTTCATCGTCGACGTCGCTTTTGTTTTCATCGATCCGAGGGCCAGGGATGCCCACTGAAGCGCCGCTGCTGGTTGTCGAGAACCTTTGCGTCTCGTTCCGCACCGAGGACGGGGTGGTGCCTGCAGTCAGCGGTGTCTCGTTTTGCGTCGAGCGGCGGGAAATCGTCGGCGTCGTCGGGGAAAGCGGTTCGGGCAAAAGCCAGACGCTGCTTGCCATCATGGGGCTGATCAGCAATCCCAACGCCGTCGTGACCGGGTCGGTTCGCTTTCTCGGCCAGGAGTTGCTGGGACTGAAGCGCCGGGCTCTCGACGCCGTTCGCGGCCGGCAGATCGCCATGATCTTCCAGGATCCGATGACGGCTCTGACGCCGGTCCACACGATCGGCGACCAGATCATCGAGCAGATCCGTGCGCATGAGAGCCTGTCGCGCAGTGCCGCGCGCAAACGGGCAGTGGACCTGCTCGACGCGGTTGGCCTGCCCAGCCCTGAAAGCGCCATCGGCCGCTACCCGCACCAGCTTTCCGGCGGCATGCGCCAGCGTGCCGTGATCGCCATGGCGCTGTCGTGCAATCCGGTGCTGTTGATCGCCGATGAGCCGACGACAGCGCTCGACGTGACGGTACAGGCGCAGATCCTGGAATTGATCGGCCGGCTGCGCGACGCGTTCGGATCCGCCGTGATCCTGGTCACCCATGACCTCGGCGTGGTCGCCGATGTCGCCGACCGCGTCATGGTGATGTATGCCGGGCGCGTTGTCGAGGAAGGCGGTAAAGGGCAACTCTTTCGCGAGCCGCTTCACCCCTACGCATGGGGCCTGTTCGGCTCGATCCCGCCGATGCACGGCCCGCGTCCTGCCCGCCTGGCGGCCATCCCCGGCAGCCCGCCGAAACTGAGCCAAATGCCGCAAGGCTGCGCCTTCGGGCCGCGATGCACGTTCCGCCATGAGGCCTGTTCAGGACTGCCTTCCCTCGGCGGCGCGGAAGGGCACCGGTCGGCCTGTTTTCTTCCGCAGGACAGCCGGCAGGAATTGCGCCGGACGCTGGCCGGCAGGGCCGTGCCGGCATGAGTCAGACCAAGCCGTCGCCACTGGTGCGGACCAGCGATCTCTCGAAACACTACCGGGTGGCGCGCTCGCCTTTTCAACGGCTGACCGTCCATGCCGTGGAGCAGGTGACGCTCGACATTTTTCCGGGCGAGACGCTTGGCATCGTCGGCGAGTCGGGTTGCGGAAAATCAACACTGGGACGCTGCCTCGTCCGGCTGACCGAGATCACTTCCGGGGCGCTCGAATTCGAAGGCCGGGACATCACAAGGGCGTCGCAACGGCAGCTTCGTCCGATACGCCGCCAGATGCAGATGGTGTTTCAGGATCCGGCCGCCTCCCTCAATCCGCGCCGGCGCGTCGGCGATCTTCTGGCCGACCCGTTCCGCGTCCACGAAAAACTGTCGCGATCGGAAATGGCGGATCGGGTCGAGGACCTGCTGCTTCGCGTCGAATTGCTTCCCGAACACGCGCAGCGTTTCCCGCATGAGTTCTCGGGCGGACAGCGCCAGCGGATCGGCATAGCACGCGCGCTGGCGCTGCGGCCGCGGCTGATCGTTGCCGACGAACCGGTGTCGGCGTTGGATGTATCGATCCAGGCGCAGATCATCAACCTGCTTTGCGACCTGCGCGACGCGCTCAACCTGACCTATGTGTTCATCGCCCACGACCTCTCGGTGGTCAGGCAGTTCGCGTCGCGGGTGGCGGTGATGTATATGGGCTCGATCATCGAGACAGGACCCGTCGACGCGGTCTTTTCAGCGCCGCGGCATCACTATACCGCAGCGCTCCGCTCTGCGGTGCCGGTCCCCGACGTCGACAACCGGCCGGGCCAGCGGATCGTGCTGAAGGGCGATCTGCCGAGCGCGCTCGACCCACCGTCAGGCTGCCGTTTCCATACACGCTGCGTGGCGGCGACCTCGGTCTGTCGCCACGAACGTCCCGTTCTCTCGGTCGCCGGCAAGAACCATCTTGTCGCCTGCCACCATCCAAGGACAGGCTAGAACGGTTCACCGTTTCACGGAAATGGCGATCCGCTTAACTCCTTATTTTGACGCAATTCCGGACGGAAAACCGTCCACGCTTTTCCTGGAATTGCTCTGGAGCGGCTCGCGCCTCAGTAGGTCGCGCGGCCGCCGGACAGGTCGAAGGTTGCGCCAGTGGTGAAGGAGTTTTCGTCCGACAGCATGAAGGCGATCATGGCGGCCGCCTCTTCGACTTCGACGAAGCGGCCGCGCGGCACCTTGCCCAGCATATAGGTGACCTGGGCCTCGGTCAGCTGTTCGAGGATGCGGGTGCGGGCCGGCGACGGCGTCAGCGCGTTGACGGCGATGTCGTGGCCGGCCAGTTCCTTGCCGAGCGATTTGGTCAGCGCAAGCACGCCCGCCTTGGCGGCGGAATAGGCGGCGGCGTTGGGATTGCCTTCCTTGCCGGCCACCGAGGCGACGTTGACGATGCGGCCGTAACTGCGCGCGATCATGCCGGGCACCAGGCGCTTGCAGCAGTAGAAAACGCCGTTGAGGTCGATGTCGATGATCTCGC
The DNA here is from genome assembly GCF_053714375.1 of Mesorhizobium sp. ArgA1. Lineage (NCBI taxonomy): Bacteria > Pseudomonadati > Pseudomonadota > Alphaproteobacteria > Hyphomicrobiales > Phyllobacteriaceae > Mesorhizobium > Mesorhizobium sp. ArgA1. The sequence continues at coordinate 564,758 of NZ_JBSKBQ010000001.1, read as the reverse complement.
GCCAGGCGGCGGGCTCATAATCCACCACCGTCGCCGCCGGCCCGGCGATGCCGGCATTGTTGACGAGCAGTTCGGCGGGGCCGAGCAAGCGCTCGGTTTCGGTCGCGGCGCTGTCGACGGCCTCGATCAGCGATTGATCGCACAGCAAAGCCTCAATCCGGCCGAGCGGGGCGAGTTCGGCGACGGCGTTCTTCATCGCAGCCTGGTCGACATCCCAGATGGCGACGCTGGCGCCCGACGACAGCAGGCGCCGCGCGACCGCGAGGCCGATGCCTTGCGCGCCCCCGGTCACCACCGCGACACGGCCTGAGAGATCGACGGCATTCATGCGACGGTTCATGGGCAATTTCCTCTTCCCGGATCTTTGAATTCGTATTCAGTCCCTGACGGCTCTCGCCACCAGCCGGGCTATGCTCGGCCCGGCGATGAGCACGACCAGGAAGCGGGCCGACTGCAGCGCCATGACGAAGGAGATGTCGACGTTCTGCGCGGCGGCGGCGATGATGGCGACGCTGTCCATGCCGCCGGGACTGGTTGCGAGATAAGCGGTCAGCGGATCGATGCCGAGGACATGGCTGATCAGCCAGGCCATCCCGCCGCAGAAGGCTATCAGCACCACGATTGAGGCGACGATCTGCGGTAGCGCCCGTGTCGCATGGCGCAGGATCGCCAGGGTGAAATTCAGGCCAATCGACCAGCCGACCATGCCATAACTCAGCGCCAGCAACCATTGCGGCAGCTGCATCGTCACGCCAAAGCCGAGATGGACGATGGTGCCGAAAATGAAGGTGCCGAGGAAGAAGGGGGAGGGCAGCCGGCAAAGCCGGCCGGCCAGACCACCGACCAGCGCCACGCCGAGCGTGGCGGCAAAGGCCGTGGGTTCGATAGCCGGGAACCAGACGATGGCGGGCACCTCGATGCCAGACGTGTCGACCCACGTCTTGGCGACCAGGGCTGCCGTCATCGAGACGAAGATGACGCGCAGATACTGCATGAAGGCGACGAGGCGCTGGTCGGCGCCAAAGGCGCCGGCCATCAGCACCATGGCGGTGGCTGCACCCGGCGATGAGCCCCAGACCGCTGTGGTGCCGGGCAGGATGCGCCAGCGGCTGATCAGCCAGCCGAGCAGGCTGGACGCCGAAAGGGTCGCCAGCACCACGACGAGGAACAGCGGCCATTCCTTGTAGAAGACCGAAAAGATGTCGGCCGAGATCGACGCCGCGACCAGGCAGCCGACCACGGCCTGGGCGGAGGCAAAGACGGGGCGCGGCACGCGCACGGTGGCGCCGTTGGTGCCGGCAAGGATCGCCGCCAGCATCGGGCCGATCAGCAGGGCGGCGGGCAGTGCGGCGTATTCCAGCGCGCCAGCGAACAGCAGCGAGAAGATCAGCAACACCAGCCACTGCCGAAGCGGACGCATGCGCGTCATGCGTTCGATGGCCGGCTGTTCTGGCGAGGAATCCATATCAGGTCTTAGACTTGGAGAAGAATGATGCGAACCCCGCCGAGGAAAACTCGAAAACCGCGTTTGCTTTCGAACATCACTCGTTCTTGACGGCGGGCAGGCCGAAACCCCCGACCGGATGGGTCTCGATCTGGAACTCGAAGCCGGAGATGAAAGGCCGCGCCTTGGCGATCGCCGCCTGGACTTCGGGCAGTTGCAGCGATGCCTTGTGGCTGGCCTGATCGGTCCACACTTCGGTGACCCAGATCGCGTCGGCGTCGGCCGGGTCGGTGGCGATGATGTAGCTCAGGCAGCCGGGGAGGGCGCCGGTGCTCTCGCGCAAAACGCCCATCATCGCGTCGCGCTGGCCGCGCGCCGCCCGCATCTTGCCGATCAGTCCGTACATTGCCTTACGTCTCCCCTTGCTTCCAAACCGCTGAAACTTCGCACAACATGCATGGGTTGCGAGACGCAGTATGCAATTGCCCGGTCAAGGCATCAACTGGCCACCGTTCACCTCGATGACCTGGCCCGTGATGTAGCCGCTCAGGAGATCGGAAGACAGGAAGAGATAGGCGCCGACGCAGTCTTCAGCGGTGCCGGCGCGTCCTTGCGGAATGGTGGCGACCATGCCCTTCATCTGTTCGTCGGTGGAATAGCGCTCATGGAATGGCGTCGCTATAGTGCCGGGCGCCACCGCGTTGACGCGGATACCAAAGCCGATCAGCTCCTTGGCCATGCCGCGGGTGACGTTGGAGACGAAGGCCTTGGCCGAGCCGTAGAGCCCGGCGCCGCCACCAGCGCCATTGCGCGCGGCGATCGACGAGGTGTTGACGATGAAGCCGCCCTGTTTCTTCAGCCATGGCATCGCCTTGCGTGACGCCGTCAGCACCGAGCGGGCATTAAGATCCATCACCGCGTCGTAATGCGCCTCGGTCTGCTCGGCATAGGGCACGCGGCCAAGCATGCCGCCGGCATTGTTGACCAGCCCGTCGAGCCGGCCGAAATGCTCAGCGCTCTCCTCTACGACGCGCTCGACATCGGCGGCAGCTGAGAAATCGCCCTGTGTCAGGAACACCTCGCCGCCGCCGTCGCGGATGGTCTTGGCAAGCTTCTCGGCCGCCTCGCGGCTCGAATTGTAGTGCAGCGCGACACGGCTCTTTTGCGCGGCATAGGCAAGTGCCAGGGCAGCGCCTATGCCGGTCGAGGCGCCGGTGACCAGCACCGCCTTGCCGGCAAGATCGGGGATGACGAGGGTGGCCGCGGTCATGAGCACTTTTCCTTCGGGATGTCAGGCCTCCCTTCGTAGGCTCTCATGGCCTTCACGTTCAAGCCTGTGGCGGCTCAGGGCCTGAGATAGGCGTAGCCCTGACGTTGCAGTTCGGCGAGCTTGACGACGCCGCCCTTGTCGGCGGCGTGGAAGCCGTCGAGCAGGTCGGCAAGGGTGATCTCCATGCCTTTCATGGTGTTGCCGCAAGCATGCGGCTCGAGCCCTTGGCCGACAAGGCCGGCGAAGCGGCCCGAAATCGCCGCCGATATGCCCTTCGACTTGAAGGCGGCAAGGGCAGGGCCATGCACGACCAGCACGATTTCCACATTGCCGCCGGTGCCATCATAGTGGTTCTTGATGTTGCCGAGCACGAAATTGACCTTGTCGACATCGCTGAGGTGATAGGCCACCTTTGGCTTTTCTTCGGCTGCTGCCGCCTGGTTCAACCCGAACAGGCCGGCAGCGCCGGCAAGGCTGGCCCGGAACATGTCGCGTCGGCGCATGGCATTCTCCCCGGCTTGACGCTCACCGCAAATTGCGTGGCTGTGGCCACGATACTAGCATAAATTGACGTTACGTCCTGTCGATGCGAGGAGGGGGTCCAATGGCATTCAGGGTAGGGGAATGGAAGAGATTTGTCGGCGCCGGATTTGGAATTGCGCTGCTCGGTTTGCTGGCCGGCACCGCCGTCGCTGACGACGCGCTAAAACTGGCTGAACTCAGCCCGAACGGCGCCGATGCCTGTTTCGGCCGGGTCTATGACGCAGCCCACCTCAAGGCACATCCGAAGCAGAAGGTGGCGCGGATATTCTTCCTGTATGGCCATGATCCGGTGAGCCGTCCGAATGAGGAGCCGACGGCAAACGCCGATACCTCTTACAATGGTTTTCTCACCACCACCGTGCGCGGCGCCAAGACGCCGCAATGGGCCGGCGGCTGGTGCAATCATGAATCGGAGGACGGCAAATCAGGCCCGATCCGCTGCGGCATGGACTGCGACCGCACCATGGCCTCGTTGAAGCTCGACGACAAAGGCCGCCTGATTCTCACAAATGTCTCCTCCGATCTCTATCTAGCCGCTGGGTCGGAGGACGAACTGGGCGAAGCCGAATATGACCGGCAGGCGCTGGGCTCGGAGGACGACAATTTCCGCCTCGACCCCATGCCAGCCGCAACCTGCAAGGCCGAATTCGCCAAGATCGATCCGATCGATCCGGCGCTTGGAACTCCCTTGCGCGAGCGGCTGAAGCCGGATCAGCCTTTCTGCTTCGGGCGCGACTACGATGCCGCGCATCTCTCCTCTCATCCCGACCAGGTGACGCAGTCGATCCGCGTCTTCCGCGGACCGGTCGAACTCGCCTCCTTCGCCTCAGGCGGCGATGTCGCCAACTGGCCCGACGGCGCCGATATAGCCGTTTCGGTGACCACCAGGAAGAACGGCGCCAAGGTCACGCAGATCTATTCCTGCCAGGGCGAGGCCGACCAGTGGCGCTGCGCGGCCAATTCAAAGATGAGCAATTTTTCGTGCGACATCAGCCAAAAGGAAATCTACCTCAAGCGTGGCGCCAACGGCACCATGATGCTCGCCAACCCCAACAGCAGCCTGGCGATCGTCGATTTGTGCTCGAAGGCGGCGGACGGCAAGACGAAGTCGGACGACAAGGTCTACCGGCTGGAGGCCATGCCGCAGTCGGCTTGTTCACCGTGAGCCCCGCGCTTCGTCATCCTAGGGCGGAGCGACGCGAAGCGGAGTGCAGACCCTAGGATCCATGCCGTGACGCTGGCCGAAGAATGCGGCGACGCAGAACAGTTGCGCTGTTACAACGACCGGCTCTCAAGAGCTTGCACCGTGGCGGCTCTCTGATGTCTCGGCATGGATCCTAGGTCTGCGCCGCGTCGCTTCGCTCCTTGCTTCGCCCTAGGATGACGAAGTTAAGCTGGCTCAGCCAATCTCCAACGTCTCAGGCGAACGGCACCGCCGTCGTGCCCTTCGGCAGCTTCGCCTCGTCATCCGGTTCGACATGGATGGTGACGCGCACGGACGGGATTTCGGCTTTCAGCGCGTCCTCGATGCGGTCGCAGATGACGTGGCTGGCGCCGACCGTCATGTCGGCGTCTACGACCAGATGGAACTCGATGAAGGTGGCGCGCCCGGCAATGCGGGTCTTGAGGTCGTGAACCTCCAGCGCGCCCTTGCAGTTGGCCGAGATGATGTCGCGGATGTGCATGTGCTCCTGCCGATCGACGGCTTTATCCATCAGCCCGTTCATCGAAGAGCCGATGACGTGCCAGCCCTGCCACAGGATGTTTAGCGCAACGAGGACGGCAAGCGCCGGATCGAGGATCTGCCAGCCAGTCAGGATTGCGCCGACGAGGCCGCCGAACACGCCGATCGAGGTCACCACATCGGTCATGATGTGCTTACCGTCGGCAACCAGCGCCGGGGATTTCGCAGCCCTGCCGGCGCGGATCAGCGTCCAGGCCCAGAAGGCGTTGATGACGGTGGCAACGCCGTTGATCGCAAGACCTTCCCAAGGCTGTTCGAGTGGCGCCGGCGTCTGCCAGGAGCGCCAGACCTCGTTGAGGATCAGCAGTGCTGCAAGCACGATCAGCACGCCTTCCAGCACAGCCGAGAAATACTCGGCCTTGTGGTGGCCGAACGGATGGTCCTGGTCGGCCGGCTTGTAGCTGACCTGGATCGCCCAATAGGCGGCGGCCGACGCAATGACGTTGACGATCGATTCCAGCGCATCCGAATAGAGCGCGACCGAGCCGGTGATGTACCAGGCGGCAAGCTTCAGCGCGAGCACGACGCAGGCGACGACGATCGACCAGAAGGCGAGCACGGCTACCCTTTGCTTGGCCGCCTCCTTCGCCGCGATCGCCGTCACCCTGTCAGTTGCGGCCATACGGTTAGGCCGCCTTTTCCTTGGCGCTGCGCGGCAGGTGCGCAACGATGTTCTCGATGATGCGCATGCCGGCGTTGTGGCCGAGCGTCATGATCGATTCCGGATGGAACTGCACGGCGGCGATGGGCTCCTTGCGGTGCTCGAAGGCCATGATGACGCCGTCCTCTGTCTCGGCGGTGACAACGAAGCCGTCGGGCAGCCGTACCGGATCGGCAAAGATCGAGTGGTAGCGGCCTACGGTGACTTCCTTGGGCAGGCCGGAGAAGATGATGCCGGGCTTGGAGACGCGGATCCGCGACGGCTTGCCGTGCATCGGCACATGCAATTGCCTGAGCTCGCCGCCATAGGCTTCGGCCAGCGCCTGCAGACCGAGGCAGACGCCGAAGATCGGCAGGTCGCGGGCCCTGGCCTTCTTGATGGTCGCGGCGCAGTCGAAATCCGTCGGTGTGCCTGGGCCGGGCGACAGCACCACGAGATCCGGTTTCAGCCGCTCGAACACTTCCTCCGGCACTGGCGTGCGCACGGTCGAGACATTGGCGCCGGTCTGGCGGAAATAGTTGGCCAGCGTGTGGACGAAGGAGTCCTCGTGGTCGACGAGCAGGATGTTGATGCCGTCGCCGACGCGCGCGGTGGCGCGTTCTGTGCCGGCGGCATTGCCTGATTTGGCGTCGCGGATGGCGGAGAGCATGGCGGATGCCTTCAGTTCGGTTTCGGCTTCTTCTTCCTCGGGGATGCTGTCGAAGAGCAGCGTGGCGCCAGCGCGCACCTCGGCGATGCCGTCCTTGATGCGGATGGTGCGCAAGGTGAGGCCGGTGTTCATGTCGCCGTTGAAATTGACCATGCCGATGGCGCCGCCATACCAGGCGCGCGGGCTCTTCTCGTTCTGCTCGATGAAGCGCATGGCCCACAGTTTCGGCGCGCCAGTGACGGTGACCGCCCAGGCATGCGACAGGAAGGCGTCGAAGGCGTCCATGCCCTCACGCAAACGGCCTTCAATGTGATCCACCGTGTGGATCAGGCGCGAATACATCTCGATCTGGCGGCGGCCGATGACGCGCACCGAGCCCGGATCGCAGACACGCGACTTGTCGTTGCGGTCGACGTCAGAGCACATGGTCAGCTCGGATTCGTCCTTCTTGGAGTTGAGCAGTTTCAGGATCTGCTCACTGTCGGAAATGGCGTCGTCGCCGCGCTTGATGGTTCCGGAGATTGGGCAGGTCTCGACGCGACGGCCGTTGACGCGCACGAACATCTCCGGCGAGGCGCCGATCAGATACTCGTTTTCGCCGAGATTGATGAAGAAGGAATAGGGCGACGGGTTGATCGACTTCAGCTTGCGCGAAATCTCCGAAGGCTGCGTCTCGCAGCGCTCGTAGAACATTTGCCCGGGCACGACCTCGAACAGGTCGCCGCGCTTGAAGGAGTCCATCGCCTTGCGCACCAGATTGGCATATTCGCCCGGCTCATGGTCGCCGCGCGGTGGGATGCGGTCAGCGGTCTTGAACGGCTCGGCGATTTCGTCGCGAGGCAGTCCCTCTGTCGAAAAACCCTCGCCGGAATAGTCGTAGCGATCAGTCCAGGCCTTGGTCGAATAATGGTCGACGACCAGGATCTCGTCGGGCAGGAACAGCACGAGGTCGCGCTGGCTCTGCTTGCGGTCCAGCTTGTAGTCGACCGGATCGAACTGGAAGGCGAGGTCGTAGCCGAAGGCGCCGTAAAGGCCGAGATTGGCGTCTTCCTCGGTCTTGAACAGAGCGGTGATGGCGCGCAGCACGGTGAAGACGGAGGGAACGCGGCTGCGCTCTTCCTCGGTGAAGACCCGACCGGGCTTGGCGACGTCGAGGCGGATCAGCTTTTTCGAGCTTTCGGTGATAGTGACTTCGCTCAAGCTGGCGAGCGCCTTGCCGATCACCGGCAACAGCACCTCGCCTCGGCTGTTCAGCGCCTCGATGCGCATGGCGCGGCCGCGCGCCGAGATCACCAGCGGCGGGTCGATGATGGCCGTATCCCAGCGCGTGTAGCGGCCGGGATACTCATAATTCGAGGAAAACACGGCACCGCGGCGCGAATTCAGCCCGTCGACATAGGCGTCGATCGCGCCGGCATAGGGCTTGTCGTGGCGCTCGCGGGTGATGGTGACGCCACCCCCGGTCACGAAGCGTTCAGCGCCGTTTTCCAGAACCTTTATCGTCGTCATTGCCGTCTCCATCTGGCTTGTTGGGCAACGGACCCGGAACTGGCTTTGAAAAAACAAATGGCCGCCCGGACATTCCGTTGCGGCCACCTTCTATTTTCACGCGCACGCGTTCGAACAGGCCGCTGTCAGCGAGCCCACCACCAAACGGTCTTGATCGAATGCATGTTCATGGGCGAAATCCATAGCGGCGAAAAGCCGGATGCGCAACAGGTTTGAAACGGCTGTTCGTGGCCGCCGCTTCCGCAGCCCATGGCACATCGCCAGAGCTGGCGGTCCTGCCTAGACTATTCGTCCAACATCGAGAAAGACGGGAAAGACAGCAATGACCGACCAGATCGAGCGCGCACGCACGTTCCATGCCCTCCATGTCAAGGGAAACCCCATCGTTCTCTACAATGCCTGGGATCCGGGCTCGGCCAAGATCGTCGAGAAGGCGGGCGCCAAGGCCATCGCGACGGGAAGCTGGCCCGTGGCGGCCGCCTTCGGCTATGCCGATGGCGAGAAAATCCCGCTGGAGCTGGCGCTGGACAACATCAAGCGCATCGTGGCTGCGGTCGACCTGCCGGTGACCATGGACCTTGAAGGCGGCTATGGCGTCGAGCCGGAGGCCGTCGCCCAGACCGTGACACGTGCCCTGCAGGCCGGCGCCGTCGGCTTCAATTTCGAAGACCAGATCGTCGGCGGCGCCGGCCTGCACGACATCGCCGTACAGGTGAAGCGGATCGAGGCGGCAGCGGCGGCGGTCAAAGCGTCTGGCATTCCGGCCTATATCAATGCCCGCACCGACATCTTCCTCAAGGCAAAGCCGGATGCGCATGACAAGGGTCTTCTCGACCAGGCGATCGAGCGGGCGAAGGCCTATGAAAAGGCCGGCGCGAGCGGTTTCTTTGCGCCGGGCCTCGGCGATGAGGGGTTGATCGAAGCGCTCTGCAAAGCGACGGCGCTGCCGGTCAACATCATCGCGCTGGCGCATGTGCCGCCGCGCCAGCGGCTGGCTGAACTCGGCGTCTCCCGCATCAGCCACGGGCCTGTGCCTTACCGGCAGATGGCCGAATGGCTGGAGGCCAGGGCGCGGCTGGCCATCTCTGGTTAGGTCAGTCTTCCAGCGTCCCGGACCTTGCGTCGGCGCTCTTCTTGTCGCCGACCAGCTTCAAGAGATCCTCGCCTGCGCGGATGATGCGGCGCGAACGGCGGGTCAGGATGACGCCGTCCTGCGGCGCCAGCACTTCGGTGTGGCCGCCGACCTCACCGGGTGCATGGACGATGGTGGCGAGGCGCGCGCCCTTGGCGACGCGGTCGCCGGGCTTGACGTCGTAGAGGATCGCGCCGGCCCGGGGCGCCGGCATCATGTCGATGTTTTCCAACGGCGCGACGAAGCCGGCGAAGCTGCCCGGCACGGGCAGGGCAGGATCGGCGATCACGCCGCGCGCCACCAGCAGCTGGTAAAGCCCTTCGGCATCGGATGCGGCGAGCGCGCCGTCGACGTCGAGCATGCCGCGATATTCGACCGTGGTGGCGACGCGGCGATCGAGCTTCGCCACGCCGGCGGGGACGTTCTGGTAGGGCATGATCGTGGCGCCCTCGAAGGTGCCGTCAGTATCTTCGCTCCACAGCACCACCGCATCGATACCCATGGCGGCGGCGCAATCGGCCATCGCCGGCCACAGGCTGCTGTGGACGTAGAGATAGGCTAGTCCTTCATCGTCGCAATGCAGGTCGAGCACGATGTCGTGGCCGATCGAAAGCTGTATCAACCGCGTCTTCAACTGCTGGTCAGCGGTGCCGAGGGTGGTATCCGGCAACAGCGTCACGTCGGGCGCGGCGAGCAGTGGAAAGCCGCGGTTGAAATTGTTGCGGGTGCCGAGATTGAAGCGGCCCTGATGCTCACCGAAATGATATTGCGCGCGGCCGATCGGGTTGGCCCAGGGCACGACCGTGATGTTGCCCTTGATGCGGCCTTCAGCTTCGGCCTTGGTCAGCGCCGGCATCAACGCGTCGATGGCGACGACACCCGGCAATTCACCGGCGTGGAGTGCCGCCTGCAGATAGGCCGAAGGTGCGGCCTTGTCGGCGCCGGCAAAGCGGAACACCGGAAATTCGTAGGAAACGCCTTCGGTGTCGCCGACGATGCGTTCGATCGATTTCTGCATGGGATGCCTCCAGGACAAGAGGCGGAACACATGCACCTTTGCCGAAGGGCTGTCGATTGGTCCAGACTACGCCGCTATGGGCGCAATGCGATCATTCAGCGGCAGCCGGAACGGTTGCCACAGCAGCTGACCGTTCGAGCGCCTGAGAAGCCACGCCGGGCGCGATGCACATCGCTGCAACGCACCAATCAAGAAAGTGCTGAGGTTGACGCAGCCGGCCTCAGGCCAGCGGCTTCAGCTCCTGGGCGATGGTTGGCAACAGCTCCGAGACGTTGGGATGGATGTGCACGGCGCGCGCCAGCGTGTCGACAGGCGCCTTGGCGTACATCAGGTCGAGCACGCAGTGCACCGCCTCGTCGCCGCCCGGGCCGAGCACCGAGCAACCAAGGATCTCTCTGGTGTCGGCGTCGACCAGGATCTTCATGAAGCCTTGCGTCTCGCCTTTCTCGACGGCGCGGCCGACGCGGGTCATCGGCCGCTGGCCGACCAGGGCCTTGCGCCCGGATTTCTTCACCGCAGCCTCGGTCATGCCGCAACGCCCGAGCGGCGGATCGATATAGAGCGCATAGGCCTCGATGCGGTCGCTCACCTTGCGCGGGTCGTTGTCGAGCAAGTTGGCGGCGACGATCTCATAGTCGTTGTAGGAGGTGTGGGTGAAGGCGCCCTTGCCGTTGCAGTCGCCCATCGCCCAGATGCCGGGCACGCTGGTGCGCAACTGATCGTCGACAGTGACGAATCCGCGCAGATCGACCGCGACGCCGGCCTTGTCGAGGCCGAGATCGTCGGTGTTCGGGGTCCGGCCCAGCGCCAGAAGCACATGCGAGCCGACGGCCGGCGGCTTGCCGGCCGAGAAGGTCACGGCGATGTCTTTGCCCTGTTTGGCGAAACGGATGTCGTCGGCACCGACATGGACGGCTATGTCTTCGTTCTTGAGGATCGACAGGATGGCCGCCGACACGTCCTCGTCCTCGCGGCCTGTGAGGCGGGGGCTCTTTTCGATGACGGTGACTTCGGAGCCGAAGCGGCGAAACATCTGCGCGAATTCGAGCGAGATGTAGCTGCCGCCGACGACAATGAGGTGACGCGGCAAGACGTCGAGATCCATCATCGAGGAGTTGGTGAGGTAGTCGATGTCGTGGATGCCGGGTAGATCCGGCACCGAGGCGCGGCCGCCGGTGTTGAGAAAGATTTTCTCGGCGGTCAAAAGCTCGTCGCCGACGCGCACCGTATAGGCGGATTCGAAACGAGCATGGCCGCGATAGAGCGTGCAATTGTCCATGCCGGCGATCCAGTCTTCCAGCCCGGTGCGGGAGGCGCCCGACACCTTATCCTTGCGCGCCTTGATCGCTTTGTAGTCGACGGCGACGGGCCCGCCGAGCGTCACGCCATAGTCGGCGGCGCGGCGAGCGAGATGCGCGGCATAGGCGCTTGCCACCATCGTTTTGGTCGGAATGCAGCCGGTGTTGACGCAGGTGCCGCCGACGAGCTTGCGCTCGATCAGCGCCACCTTCATGCCAGCCGCGTTCAGCCGGCCGGCGAGCGGAGTGCCGGCCTGGCCTGCACCGATTACGATGGCGTCGAAGGTCTTTGCCGTCATGCCACAGCCGCCACGATCAGCAGGCCGCCGACGACAGCGACAGCGTCCTCGATGAGGGCGGCAGGCAAATCCTTGCCGAAGGCGGCCGCCAGCCGGCCGCGCGCTTCGGCGCCGGCATATGTGCCAATGACGGCGCCGATGGCGCCGGCAACCAGGCCGCCAATGGTGGAACCGGCGGTGGCGCCGATCACCGCACCGGTGAAGGCGCCCATGATGATGCGTGCGCCGAATTGCTGCGGCACTTTACGGCTTGGCGTCGACGGCAGCTGGTCGGTGATGAGTTCAACGATGGCAAGGATGGTGAAGATGCCGACGGCGGCCCAATGGCCCATGAAACTTGCCCAGGCGCCGGCGACCGGGAGCCAGCCGAGATAAGCGCCCCAGGCGACCGCAGCGGGCGCGGTCATGGCGCGAAGACCGGCAATGATGCCGATCAGAAGTGCAAGCAGATAGAGCATGGTCGATCCCCTCAGTGCAGAACCTCGGACGGTCCGCGCGGCAAGCTAGCATAGGCCGGGGATTTGGACAGCGGGCTTTTCCCCGGATTAGGATTGTGCTTTGGCAGGAGATCAAATCGGAGGCGTGGCCATGTCCGCAAGCGAACGCGCGAAGATGATTGCAGGCCAATGGTACACCTGCATCGACGATGAGCTCGAGGCGCTGCGGGTGGTCGCGCGCGATGCGGTGTTCGAGCACAATTCGCTGCCGCCCCGGCAGCGTGGCAACATCGGTCCAGCGCTATCGGCGCTGCTCGGCGGCGTGGGCGAGGGCGCCCGCATAGAGGCGCCCTTCCACTGCGCCTACGGGCTCAACATCCATCTCGGCGCAGGCACCTTTCTCAATGCCGGCTGCACCATCCTCGACACTGCGCCGGTGCGCATCGGCAAGCGGACGCTGCTTGGACCTCATGTGCAGATCTACTGCGCCGAGCACCATAAGGAGGCTGCGGGCCGGCAGACGGGGCTGGAGATCGCCAGGCCGGTCACCATCGGCGGCAACGCCTGGATTGGCGGCAGCGCCATCATCCTCGGCGGCATCAACATCGGCGATGGCGCCATCGTCGGCGCCGGCGCGGTGGTGACGCGCGACGTGCCGGCAAATACCACGGTGGTTGGCAATCCGGCGCGGGCGGTCAAGCGCGGCTGAATCCTTCGAAGGGCGGTCAGTGCGAAGCCACGCGCGCCACACGTTCATCCGGACCGGTTCGCCGCGAGAATTCACGCCGGTATTGCGCCGGTGACGTCTTGAGCCGCGCTGAAAAATGCTGGCGCAGCGAGGTGGCGCTGCCGAAGCCGGCCTCGAAAGCCACCATGTCCATCGATTTTTCCGTCGCCTCCAGCAGCCGTTGCGCGAGTTCGATGCGCTGGCCGGCCAGCCACTCGCCAAAGCTGGTGCCGATCGATTTCTGGAAACGGCGGGTGAAGGTGCGCCGGGTCAGGCCGGCGGCCTCGGCGACACGGTCGAGGCTGTGTGTTTGGCCGAGCGTTGCCCGCACCGAGTCGAGCGCCTGGGTGAAGCGGTCGGTTGCCGGGGTTTTCGCCATCGGGCGCTCGATAAATTGGGCTTGCCCGCCCTGCCGGTGCGGCGACAGCACGATGTGCCTGGCCAGCCGCAGCGCTATCTCCGCGCCATAGCGGGCGCGCACGATGTGCAGGCAGCAGTCGAGCCCGGCGGCGACACCAGCCGAGGTGACGATGTCGCCATCGTCGACATAGAGCACGTCGGCGTCGACTTCGATGTCGGGATGCAGCGCCTGCAACCGGTCGGTGGAGGACCAATGCGTGGCCGCCCGCCGGCCGGCGAGCAGCCCAGCGGCGGCGATGGCGAAGGTGCCGAGACAGAGGCCAACGATCAGCGCGCCGCGTCGGTTTGCGCGCGTAAGCGCTTCGAGGAGCGGGGTGGGGAGCGGGGCGTCGAGATCTTTCCAGCTCGGAATGATAACGATGTCGGCATCGTCGAACGCGGGGAGCCCATGCGGCACCGCGATCGTCAGCCCGGCATCGGTGTGGATGGGCCCATCGTCGAGCGCGCAGACGCGAAAGTCGAAACGCGGCAGGCCGAGCTTGGTGCGGTCGGTGCCGAAAACCACGCACGGCACGGAGAGGTGGAACGGGCTGATGCCGTCAAAGGCGAGGACGGCAATGATCGGATCGGTCATGAGCGTTTCCAGCAAGCGAAAACGGATTGTCCCAATTCTTTCGAATGATGTCAATCGGGCCACTTTTGACAGTCGGGCGATCGGCCTATTTTCGACCTGTCCCATTCAAGCCCGAAAGGAAAACACCATGTCCGCCAACATCACGCCACGCCGCGCACTCATCGTCATCGATGTCCAGAATGATTATGATGGCGGCAACCTCGCCATCCAGTATCCGCCGTTCCGCGACAGCGTCGTCAACGTGGCGCGGGCCATGGACGCTGCTACTGCCGCCGGCGTGAAGGTGGTGGTGATCAAGCAGATGGCGCCCGAGACCTCGCCCGTCTTCGCCAAGGGCAGCCATGGCGCCGAATTGCATCCCGAAATCGCCAGGCGTAAGCGCGACCACTATGTCGAAAAGACCCTGCCAAGCGCCTTTACCGGTACGGATCTTGAAATCTGGCTGCGCGCCAACGCCATCGATATGATCACCGTCATCGGCTACATGACGCATAATTGCGACCTGTCTACCGTGATCCACGCCGTGCATATGGGCTTCGCGGTGGAATTCCTGTCCGACGCCACCGGCTCGCTGCCCTATGCCAACAGCGCCGGTTATGCCTCGGCCGAAGAGATCCACCGTGTGGTAAGCATCATTCTGCAATCACGCTTCGCGGCCGTGCTCAAGACCGCCGAATGGATCGATTGCCTGAAGACAGGTGCCCTGTCCGAACGTGACACGCCCTATGCGTCCAACCAGCGGGCGCTGGCGCGTAATGCGGCTTAGTTCTCAGGAAACAAAAAAGGCGCCGCATCGCTGCGGCGCCTTTTGATTGTCGAGATGAAAGATCTCAGAACAGGCCTTCGATCTGGCCGGCTTCGTTGAGGAAGATCTTTTCCGAGGATGGCGCCTTGGGCAGGCCAGGCATGGTCATGACCTCGCCGCAGATGACGACGACGAAGCCGGCGCCGGCCGAAAGCCTGACCTCGCGCACCGGCACGGTGTGGCCGGTCGGCGCGCCGCGCAGGTTCGGGTCGGTCGAGAAGGAGTATTGGGTCTTGGCCATGCAGACCGGCAGGTGGCCATAGCCGGCCTGCTCCCAGGCATGCAGCTGGTCGCGCACCGACTTGTCGGCAATCGCTTCCGAGCCGCGATAGATGCGTTGGACGATGGTGTTGATCTTCTCGAACAGCGGCATGGCGTCGGGATAGAGCGGGGCGAACTGCGAGGCGCCGGATTCGGCCAGCGCCACCACCTTGTTGGCGAGATCCTCGATGCCGGCGGAGCCATGGGCCCAGTGCTTGCACAGGATCGCTTCCTCTCCCATCGAGGCGACATAGTCCTTCATCGCCTGGATCTCGGCGTCGGTGTCGGAATAGAAGTGGTTGATGGCAACCACCGCCGGCACGCCGAACTGCCTGATGTTTTCGATGTGGCGTCCGAGGTTGGCGCAGCCCTTCTTCACCGCCTCGATGTTTTCCTTGCCGAGGTCTTCCTTCTTGACGCCGCCATTCATCTTCATGGCGCGCACGGTGGCGACGATAACCGCCGCTGCCGGCTTGAGGCCCGCCTTGCGGCACTTGATGTCGAAGAATTTTTCGGCGCCCAGGTCAGCGCCAAAGCCGGCTTCGGTGACGACATAGTCGGCGAGCTTCAGCGCCGTTGTGGTTGCGACGACGGAGTTGCAGCCATGCGCGATGTTGGCGAACGGGCCGCCATGCACGAAGGCCGGGTTGTTCTCCAGCGTCTGCACCAGGTTCGGCTGCATGGCGTCCTTGAGCAGCACCGCCATGGCGCCGTCGGCCTTGAGATCGCGGGCATAGACCGGGGTCTTGTCGCGGCGGTAGGCGACGATGATGTCCCCGAGGCGCTTTTCAAGATCCTTCAGGTCGTTGGAGAGGCACAGGATCGCCATGACTTCGGAAGCGACGGTGATGTCGAAGCCGGCCTCGCGCGGAAAACCGTTGGCGACGCCGCCAAGAGAGGCGATGATTTCGCGCAGAGCGCGGTCGTTCATGTCCATGACGCGGCGCCAGACGACGCGGCGGGTGTCGATGCCGAGCTCATTGCCCCAGTAGATGTGGTTGTCGATCAGCGCCGACAAAAGATTGTGCGCCGTGGTGATGGCGTGGAAGTCGCCGGTGAAGTGGAGATTCATGTCCTCCATCGGCACGACCTGCGCATAGCCGCCGCCGGCCGCACCGCCCTTGACGCCGAAATTCGGACCGAGCGATGCCTCGCGGATGCAGACGATCGCCTTCTTGCCGATGCGGTTCAAGCCATCGCCGAGGCCGACGGTGGTCGTCGTCTTGCCTTCGCCTGCCGGCGTCGGGTTGATGGCGGTCACCAGGATCAGCCTGCCGTCCTTGTTGCCCTTCACCGACTTGATGAACTCTGCCGAGATTTTCGCCTTGTCGTGGCCGTAAGGCAGCAGATGCTCGGTCGGGATACCGATCTTCTGGCCGATCTCCTGGATCTGCTTTTTCTTGGCGCCACGCGCGATCTCGATGTCGGACTTCACTTCGGCCATGACGGCTTTCCTTCGGATTGGACGGTGGAGGGGACGGGTTTGATCTCACTCGCAGGCATGTTGAACCCGGGCGCGGGCATGTTCTAACCCTGTCGCTGCCGCGGCGTCAACTTGCATGCAACTATGTTTCCTATGAAGAAAGTGTCTCCGCGGCCGGGCCGACCTGTCGCCGGTTCTTCCTGGCTCCATTGCCGCGCCGTATAGAAGCCAGAGGACGAGACATTGCGCCGTCTCAAAACAGCCGCGCAATGCACGGAATGCGACAGAGGCGACGGCGCAAATTTGCCATCGCTGCTGGCGTTGCGATAAGCGCTACTGCGTCAGAACGTTGCTGATCTCGACCATGTTGGAGCGCACGCGAAGCACGTAAAAACCCATCGTCGTCAGATGGGTCGGCATGATCCAGCCATCCTCGCGGCCATTGGCGATGATGAAGGGCTGGATGCGCAGCGCCGAGACGAATTGGGCGTCCATCGTGTCCCACAGATTGCCGAGATGCTTTTCCTTGATCACGTCCTCGAAGTCGGCCTGGGCGCCCTTCATCAGGCCGTAATAGGCATAGAGCTGGCCATAGGCGAACCAGAAGCGGTCGTCGGCGCGGAAGTCGAACCAGCCATTGTTGTGGTTTTCGGCGCGCTCCTTGAGGATCGCCGAGGTCGAACCGATGTCGGAGGAGATGCGGTCTATATACTGCTTCAGATTGTCGGCACGGGCGTCGAACGTCGCCTGGCAGGTGGCCAGGCGGGCGTTGAAGGAGCGCAGCTTGTTGACGGCATCGCGATAATAGCTCGGCGTCGGCGTCTTCGGTCCGAACGGGTTCAGGCCGAAATACCAGGTTTCCTCGTCGAACTGCAGATTGCCGCGCGCATCCTGCAGATCGGCGTCGATCTGCGATGTCGTGCGCACGCGACCGAGATTGTCGGCAAGCTCGGTGGCGGTGCGCCGCACCGCCTGGTTGATGCCGCGCTGGAACGAGGCCTTGTTGTCCATGAACGGCGTGTGATCCCAGTCGACGCCGAACAGGCCGAGCTTGTAGAGGATCATCGACGAGACCCAGGCATTCTGATTGACGTTGAAGTCGGTAAGGTCGGCCGCCACCTGGGCGATGCCCGAATTGCCGCAGGTCTTGGCGGTGTCGGTGCCGGCGCCGGCCGCGACCTGTTCGCCGGCGGAAATGTTGCGGTTCTCGAAGGTGTATTTGTCGACGTAGTTGGGATCGAACTTGTTCCACCACTGGGTGGCGTAGAAGAAGTTGGCGTAGAGGCCGATCAGCACCAGAAGCGCCAGGCCCACCACCGCCTTCAGGATCCAGCCGCGCTGCGTATACCAGCGCCCCGCCCACATGAAGGGCCACAGGACCACGCCGATGGCGAGGCCGATGCCGCGGCCGATCCATTGGAAGATGCGGGTGAAGAAATTCACGATCGGATCAAGCATGGCTGTTTTCACCCCTCAATCAGTCAGGCCATAAAGACGGGTGCGAAACGCCACCTTGTCTTTCAAATATGTGGTTTTCAGAACGTCCACAACATGCGATCGCCAGGCATCGCTGTAGCCGTCATAGTCCTTGTAGAAGCCGGGCTTGTTGAAGACGTAGCGCGAGACGAAGTCCTGCGGCACGAAATCCGAGATCAGCTCGTTGGTCAGCCATGCATCGGGATGGTCGGGCTTGCCGCGCACGACCAGGAAGCGCTGGCGCGGCGCGACATCCTCGATCTTGAGATGGCCGAGCTGGGCGATCTCGCGCTTGGCGGCGTTGAGGAAGGGGAAATTGCCATCGCTGGTGATCAGGTCGGCATGGCCGTGGATCCAGGTCTGCAGCCAGACCTTGTCCACGTCGGTCAGATTGCGGTTCGGCTCAGTGTCGCGGATCAGCGATCGCACCACCATCTCGGCGCGGTGCTCGAGATAGCCCGAGCTTTCGACCCATGACGCGCGCGGCAGTTCGATGCGGCCGGTGCTGGCCAGGAACTTGAACACCTTGTCGGCATCGTTGATCGAGAGGTAGCTGACCTGCCAGGGCCGCGAGCGGCGAAAGCCGGGTGCGGCCGGATCGCCGATGACCGTCGTCATATCGGAATCGACGAAGACGTAGACGCCGCCGAAATGGCTGGTCCAGTAGGCGTTGTGGCGGAAGATCACCTGGTCGGGAACCAGCGCGTTCTCTCTGATGTCGCCGCAGACCTTGGCGAGATCGACCATACGGGTCAGCATGGCATTGTCGCGCCAGGCGTCGGGCTCCTGCTTCAGCCGGTCGACGAGCTTGCCGAGCTCGGCCGCCTTGCCCAGAACGTCCTCGGCCGACAGCACCTTGAACTCGACCTGGCTGATCGACAGCAGATCCTCGATGTCGTTGACCAGCGGAACGGAATCCTCGATCTCGCCGTAGATGACGTCCTTGATGGTCAGCGCGTCGATGGCGCGCTGGTTCTTGGACATGAACTCGAACATCAGCTGCGAGGTGTTGGAGAAGGCGGTGTGCACCACCGGCAGGTCGATCTGCGACGGCGTCAGGATGATGAAGCGGCGATTGACCTCATTGGGATCGAGGTAATTATAGTCGCCGCATTCCTCGGCGATCTCGGGCGAGAAGCCGGTGCGGTCGATCTGGAAACTCTTCAGCTTGGTCGGCTTCAATCCGAAGGCGACAAGCGCCTTGTTGTAGCGCTGGATGAGGTGCGTCTCGTCGACGGTGAGCAGCCGGCCGTAGATCAGCTCGTTGTCGCGCAGGAGGTCGGGTTTTTTGGCGGGATGGATCATTCTTCCTTCTCCCCGTTGACGGGGAGAAGGTGCCCGAAGGGCGGATGAGGGGCGGCGCAGCCTTCCCTTCTCCCCGTGTGGGAGAAGGTGTCGCCGAAGGCGACGGATGAGGGGTGTTCCAGGGAACGCCAGCGTCTCACTCCGCTGGAACACCCCTCATCCGTCTCGGCGCTATCGCGCCGATCCACCTTCTCCCACAAGGGGAGAAGGGGAGGTCGGCGCAACTCACGCATTCCAGAGCCCCTTTTTCTTCATCTCCTCCATCTCACGACCCGCGCGTTCACGCAGCCTCGCGTCGCGCAGCAGTTTTTCCACCGCGGCGTCGTCGGATTTGTCGGAATAGCGGAACTCGGAATCGGCGTAGCGGTTGATCTCCTGCATCACCATGTCCATCGAGAACGGACCACGCAGTTCCTCGATCATGGCTTTCTTCTCGTCATAGCCCTTGTGCATGAAGGCTTCCGGCTTCTCGAACCAGTCGTCCGGCAATTCGATGTCCATGGCGCGCATCTTGATGGCGTCGGTGACGTTCTTGATGGCGCGGCCGGTGAAGCGCGGTTCGGCATCCTTGATCAGGTGCAGATAGGTGCCGATGTCGGCCATCGATTGCGGCGCGCCATTTTCCTTCATGTAGCGCTCATAGACCTTCATCAGCCCGTCTTCCTGCGGCTTCTCATGCTCCTCATAGGCTTCGGTCACGGCGCGCTGGATTTCCTGCGCGGCGTAAAGCTTGTGGTCGCCAAGCGGGATCTTGTGGTTCTTGCCCGCGAGCAGCACGAAGATGTCGATATAGTCGTCACGGCTCTGCGGCCCGTCGACCAGCCAGCGGGCGCCGGCGCGCTGGCGCAGCGCGTCGTCGACATTTTCGGGATAGTTGGAAAACATGCCGAAGGAGCAGTTGCCGCGCACCACCGTGCCGGCTCCGGCGAAGGCATCCATCAAAACGCCGGTGATTTCCTGCTGGCCGGCCGAGGCGCGGTCGTCGGAGCGGCGTGCCGCCACCTGGTCGATATCGTCGATTGTGCCGAAGCCGATGATGCGCGGGTTCAAGACATTGTTGATGAACTGGCGGCAGTTCTGGCCGGATTTGCCCTGGTAGGACGAGATCTGGTCGACGCCGAAATTCTCATAAGCGAAAGGATATCCGGCGACCTGGCAATAGCCGTTGACGAGGCCGGCGATCATCTGGATCAGCGTCGTTTTGCCGGTACCGGGCGCGCCGTCGCCGATGAAGGTGAAGAGGAATCCGCCGAGCTCGACAAACGGGTTCAGCTCGCGCTCGAAATCATAGGCCATCAGCATCTTGGCGAGCTTGACCGACTGGTATTTGGCGATGTGGTTGCCGACGACCTCTTCCGGCTTCTTGAAGGTCATCACCAGCGGTTTCGAGCGCTTGCCCGGCGCGACATCGAAACCGTCGAGGGTGAAATTGTCGGCGTCGATGCGGATATGGGCGTTTTCGAACGGACCGATGCCGTCGAAGCGGCCTTTGCGCGCCAGCAGACCGTCTATAGCGACGCGCGCGAAAGCACGTGCCCGCGTCGTCAGGTCGCCATCATCCTTGGAGCCCGCAATCGCCTTGTCGAGGCCGGCGACGATCGACTTCACCGCATCCTGAGGTGTGTCGAACAGGAAGTCCGGCTCGGGGATGTCGTTGGGCCCCTCGCCGTCGCTGTCGATCAGCTGGAACAAATAGGAGGCAAGGCTGAAGGCTGAAACGTAAGCCGAGGCTGACAGAAGCTTCTTGAAAGTGGCGGCTTCGTCGCCTTCCAGCGGCGCGCGGGTGTTCTTGGCCTGCAGGCTCTCGAGGTCTGAGCCCTCTGCAAAAACGTCGGAGATGGCGAGCGCAATGGCCAGGCCACGCCGGGCGCGATAGAGCAGCGTGTGCTGCGGGATGCTCATCAGCTGGTCGTCGGGATGAATGACGGCGACGGTCTTGGTCAGCTCGACCTCGCGCGTGCGCCGCACCGAGCCGACCGAGACGGTCGAGACGAAGCGGCGGTTGGTGCCGGCCAGTGCTGTGCCGGATTCGCGCGAAGGGTCTTCCAGAACGACGACGCGGGTGATGAAGCTCTGCGCCGTGGCGCGGTGCTTTTCGATCGCCGCTTCCGGGATGGTGGTCAGGCCGGTGTCCATGAAGGATGCTCCGTGGTGTGACGGTCAGACGTCTGAGATGACCTGCCCGTTGGACAGGATGTGGACCTTGTAGCCGGAAAAGATCTTCTGTGCCTCCCCGGCGGCGTAGAGTGCCTGATAGGCTTCGTGCGGGATCAGCGCATGGTTCTCGTAGCTCGACACGCCCTGGCGCGCCGCTTCGAGATCGTCGGTGTTGATGAAGAATTCCTGCGTCGTCTTCTCGCTCGAAAACAGGCCTTTGCGTCCAGGTTTCTCGCCCTTGGAATAGACCTCCTGGATAGTCCAGGTGAGCAGCCAGGCATTTTCCGGCTTGCGCACCTTGGCCAGTACCTCCGTCACTGTCGAATTGTTGTCAGTAATGCCCGCGGAATAGAAGGGGCCAAGCACGACGCGACGCAACTGCTTGGGGTGCAGCGGCTCGAAATCCTTGTCTAGATTGACGGCAATCGTCGCCGGCGACAGCGTGTAGGCGGAATTCTTCTCGGTGAAATCGTCGAAGCGGTGAGCGAGCTCGGGATTGAGCAGGCCGTCGACGGGGAGCGGAATGTCGACCCGTTCGTTGAGCTTGCCGTTGCTGTCGACGAGCTGGCTGATCATGGCTTCGGAGGAATCCTCCACCGTCACCATGTAGACCAGCGGCAGGTTGGCGCTGCCGTCGAATGTCGCCCAGTGGACGAGGTAATAGGGCCGGAAGGTTTTTGGATTGACCGAGACCTTGGCTGTCTGCGCCAGCGAGAACGGGCCAAAAGTCTGCTCGCTCTTGACGTCCTCGAGATAGAGCCGCTCGGCCATCGACTTCTGCAGCGCTTCGGGGAATTCCTTGTGGCGCAGGATGAAGTCGGCCATTTCCTCGCGCAATTCGCCGGCCAGCGGAATGTTGGCCAGCCGTGCGTCGGCCTGGCGGCGATCGTTTTCCAGTTCGAGCAGGTTCTGGAAGACGGGATAGCCGCTGTCGGCGCGCGAAATCCGGAACGTGTCCATGAAGCCGAGACGGTTGCGCCAGCAGGAGAACGACTTGTCCAGCCGGGCAATGTATTCGGCGACGATCTTGGCGACGATGCCGTGCCGGTAAAGCGGCGAGCGGTCGTCGCGCATGAACACTTCAAGGCCGCTGAGTGCGGCCGTGATGGCGGAAAAATAGCGCGCCGCCGCTTCGTTTTCGGGAGTCATGCCGGTGTGCCCGCGTGCAGCCGCTCCTTACGACTGCACGTAGTTCGCCGAATTGTGCTTCTTCATCACGTCGTCGAAACGGCGGGCGAAGGCATCGTCGGCAAGCTTCTTGCGGCGCTGGATGTCGGCGCTGGCGACCATGTTCTTCTCGTGCATTTCGAGGAGATCGCCAATGTGCTTTTGCGAGGCGGCGCCAATGCCGGCCATGGTCTCTTCGGCGGTGTTGTCGACCTGGCTGCCCAGCGTGTTGATCTTGTGGGCGACGTCCTGCTGGGCGGCGGTCTTGAGCGAATCTTCGAGCGCCTTGTAGAGGACGATGCGCTGTTCGGTATCGATGGTCAGCTTGTTGATCAGCGTCGACTGCGCGGCAATCTGGTTGTTGAGCGAATCGACGAAGGTCTGGAACATCGAGGTGTAGCGCTCCAGCGTCTGGCTCTCGGCCAGCAGCTCCTGCTCCTTGGCCTGCTTTTCATTGTATTCGGTGGCCAGTTTCGAGCGCTCGCCCTCAAGCTGCGTGCGCTCCTTCTGGCTGGTCGAC
Source organism: Mesorhizobium sp. ArgA1 (assembly GCF_053714375.1). Lineage (NCBI taxonomy): Bacteria > Pseudomonadati > Pseudomonadota > Alphaproteobacteria > Hyphomicrobiales > Phyllobacteriaceae > Mesorhizobium > Mesorhizobium sp. ArgA1. The sequence goes on along the minus strand of NZ_JBSKBQ010000001.1, from coordinate 541,919 downwards.
GCCGCGATCTTGTTCTCGATGTCGAGCAGCAGCGGATTGACCTCCTCGATGCGCTTCTGCACTGCTTCGAGGTTGGTCATCGTCACCTTGCGGCGCTCGATCACCTGCGACAGGCTGGCTTCGGAGGTCTTGTAGCGCTGGTCGAGGACCTCTTTCTGCGCCTTCAGGATGCCGACGATGGTGTCGGATTTGACCAGAAGCTCCTGCAGATTGCCGGCCAGCGACATGTTGCGGACACGGTCGGTGCGCATGCGCTGCTTGCGTTGCGCGGAGAAGACGCCGACGAAGCTTTCCCAGCCGGTGTAGTTCTTCATGCTCTCGAATTCGGTGCCGAAGACGTTGGTGGCGTCTTCCAGCCCGATGATCAGGTCGGCGATGTTGCCTTCCATCACTTTCTGCTGCTTCAGCACGTCCTCGATGCGGGCATTCTCGATGTCGAAATTGGCGTCACCGATCTTCTTGTCGGCGGTGGCCAGCGTGTCAAGCACGGTGCCGGACTGCTCGATCTTGGTGCGCATGTCCTGCACGACTTGCCTGGTCTTGGCAATTTCGGCATCGAAATTCTGCAATGTCGCCATAGGGGCCTCCCGCTTCGGCTTCCGGTCGCTGGCTGCGAACAGCGGCGAATATATGTGGGGCATCCAGGGATTGAAAGACGCAAGACAAGACCCGCCCCGAAAACAAAAAAATCTGTCATCGTCTTGAAAGTCAATGAAGGCGGGGTCATGGCGTGATTAATTGGCCGGCCACACATTGTTCAACTGTCATTGAACTTTGATGCTGGCAAAGCAGCCGATCTTCGCTGGCGCCGATGCCCTGAAATTCGGCAGAGAACTCAACCGGTTACAGGCGCGAGACAGCTGGCGAAAACCATCCGTCACGCTAAGCATCCAGCCGTTCAGGGCTTCGGATCGGCCTTCAGATAGGCGATGACGTTGGCGATGTCGTCGTCGCTGGTCAGGCCGGAGAACGCCATCTTGTTGCCGGGTACTTTCAGCTTGGGCGCGCTGAGATAGGCCTTGAGGCCGGCTTCGTCCCAGACGAGGCCGGCGGCGCCGGCATCCTTCATGGCCTGCGAATAGTTGAAATTCTCGGCTGTGCCTGCGGTGCGTCCGACGACACCGAGGAGATGCGGTCCGACCTTGTCGCGGTCGGTTGCCGCCTCGTGGCACGCCATGCAGCGGTAGAACACTTTCTTGCCGAGTGTGGCGTCGCCGCCGGCCTGCACGGCGATGATGCCGGCTAAGTAAAAAACGAACGCTGACGAAATGGCTCGAAGCATGGCGATCCCCGGCTGGCTCTGGCTGCGGGCAAAATAGGCTGCTGGGCCTTAACAAACGCCATAGGGCGTAGGGGATTGCCCTCTTATTCATTGGGGCGGAGCGGGATTGCCGCGATTGCCTGCCCGATCGCTTTTTCAATTGCCGCTGATGAGTGGTTGTCGCGCACGAAGGTGCGGCCGCTCTCCGCCATCTCAGCCGCCGCTTGCGGGCGTTTCGCAAGATCGACGAGTTTTGACGCCAGCTCGCCGGCATCGCTGCCTGACAGAAAATGCCTGCCCGCCTGCAGGCCGAGCCCTTCGACGGCCTTTTCGGTGGCGGCGACGACCAGGCCCGCTGCCATCGCCTCCAGCACTTTGATGCGGGTTCCGCCGCCGAAGCGCAGCGGGATCGGCGCATAGCCGGCGGCGCCGAGCAGGTCCGGTAGACAGGGCGGGTTTTCGATGAGCCTCAGCCCGTTTTTTGCGCAAGTCTGGCGCACGACATTGCCCGGGTTCCTGCCGGCGACGGTGATCGACCATGGCTGGCCGGAAGCGGCGAGGCGCGGCACCATTCTGCGGCCGATCTGCTTGACGGCGTCGATGTTGGGGAAATAGCCGAGATGGCCGATGAAGCACAGGCTGAGCTCACGGTACCGCTCGGGGCCAATCGGCAACGAGAGAACGCTCTCGTCCGGAATGGGGTTGGCGATGAGCCTGATGTCGTTGACCGGACCGAGAGCGGAAAGCAGCATCCCGTCGGTCCGCGAACAGACCCAGACCTGATCGGCGGCGGCCGCCGCACGCCTGTCGGCGTCGCGCGCCTGCGCTTTCTTGCGCCTGTTTTGGCGCCAGCCTCGAATTTGCTGCCACAGCGTCAGCCCAGCGATCCGGTCCGCCACCGTCCGGGAATCGATGTTATGCAGGTCAAGGACGGTGCGCGCGCGATGCTTCCGCGCCAGCGTCAGCAACTGCGCAAGCATGATCTCCTCGATAACCACCAGGTCGGGGTCGAATTGCCGCCACAGCGCATCCGCCTCGGCCAGTTCGTCGTCCGGTATGATGTGCATGGTCGGGTGGGGGCTACGCCTGTGCCAGGGATCCCGGCCACGCGCCGCCTCGATGATTCGGTGACGGATGTTCGGCGGCGTGGAAGGCGCCGGGGCGCCACTTAGGCTTACCGTCAGGACCTCGCCCATCAATGCCAAGGCACGCGCGTTGGCGGCGTTCCTGATCTCGGCGCCTGACACCGGCGGAAACGGGCAATCGACTGCGAACTGGAGAATTTTCATGTTGCCCCGGCCGTTCAGCCCCTTGTGAAGCCGATGAAGTCGTCTGGCGCGGCGCGGCCCATTTCCTCTTCCCAATGGCGGCGGCAGAGCGAGACATAGACGTCCTTGCCGATCGCCACCTGTTCGCCCTGTCTGGCCACCTTGCCGTCAGGGCCGAGACGCACGACCATAGTCGCCTTGCGGCCGCAGCGGCAGATGGTGCGCACTTCGCGCAGGTCGTCGGCGATCGCCAGAAGGGCACGCGAGCCGGAAAACAGATTGCCTTGGAAATCGGTGCGCAGACCGTAGCACATGACCGGGATGTTCAGCCGGTCGGCGATACGGGCAAGCTGCCAGACCTGCTCTTCCTCGAGGAACTGCGCCTCGTCGACGAAGATGCAATGCACCGTCGTGTGCTCATGGTGCTCGGCGACCCGGGCGTAGAGATCGTCGCCGTCGCGGAACATCTCGGCCTCGGTCTCCAGCCCTATGCGCGAGGAGATCAGCCCGGTGTCGCCCTTTCTGTAATGGCCGGCGACGAACAGCATCGTCGTCATGCCGCGTTCGCGATAGTTGTACGATGCTTGCAGGAGCATCGTCGTCTTGCCGGCATTCATCGTCGCATAGTGGAAGTAAAGCTTGGCCATGCCGCTCTTTTAAGCCGAGTTGGCGCAGCGCGGGGAGGGGGGCACCTCAGCATTTCATGGGAAAAGCCATCTGCCATCGAAAAAGCGGCAGGCGTGTCGCTGTTTGGCCAGTCCGCGCCGTTGATCGTGATTGCCTTAATGCTTGAAACCACACCAGAATGATGTTTGGCTGACGAAACAAGGCGGGCAGAGAAACCGTAACGACGCTTCGCCAAAGAATCACAATGGGAGACTACCAATGTCGCGTATGAACACCTTCGTCGCCGGCCTCGGTCTGGTGACTTTCCTGTCCACGAGCGCTGCTCTCGCCGGCGATCCGGAGAGCTGCAAGACAGTGCGCCTTTCCGATGTCGGCTGGACCGACATCCAGGCGACGACCGGCGTCGCTTCGGTGCTGCTCACCGCGCTCGGCTATGAGCCGCAGACGATCCAGCTGTCGGTGCCGGTGACCATGGCGTCGCTGAAAAACAAGGATCTCGACGTCTTCCTCGGCAACTGGATGCCGTCGATGACCAACGACATCAAGGACTACACCGCCGACGGTTCGGTCGAGACGATCAGCACCAACCTGACGGGCGCCGGCTACGGCATTGTCGTGCCGACCTATGTCGCTGACGCCGGCGTCAAGTCGCTGACCGATATCGGCAAGTTCAAGGACAAGTTCAACGGCAAGATCTATGGCATCGAGGCCGGCAATGACGGCAACCGCATCATCCTCGACATGATCAAGAACCCGAAGGACAATCTCGAAGGTTTCGAACTGGTCGAGTCCTCGGAAGCCGGCATGCTGACGCAGGCCGAGCAGTCGATGAAGAACAATGAGTGGATCGCCTTCCTCGGCTGGACGCCGCATCCGGTGATGGGCGCCATGAAGATCACCTATCTCGACGGCATGGGCGACAGTGGCTTCGGCGCCGCCACCGTCTACACCAATGTGCGCAAGGGCTACACCACCGAGTGCCCGAATGCCGGCAAGTTCATCGCCAACCTCAAGTTCAACCTGGACATGGAAGGCGAGATGATGGACGCGATCCTGAAGGGCGGCGACGCCAACACGGTCGCAGCCGACTGGCTGAAGAAGCACCCTGACGCGGTCGCGCCGTGGATTGCCGGCGTCACCACCTTCGATGGCGGCGATGCGGCGGCAGCGGTGAAGACCGCGCTCGGAAGCTGAGCCGACTGAATTCGGCAAAGCCGAACCAGGAAGGGCAGCCAATTTAGAAAGGGCTGCCCTTTTTCATATCCTGTGAGAAGATGACGTAACGACAGCAGAGGCCGGGGGCAGGCGGTCTCGCGCATGAGAGGGGCGATATGGATCCGATTTCGAAATTCATGGTCGATCACAAGATACCGATCGGCGCCTGGGGAAAGGCGTTCTTCGGTTTCCTCACCGACAATTTCGACACTGTGTTCAGGGCCTTTTCGAACGGCCTCAATTTCCTGCTAGACGGGCTGGTCGACATCCTGCTGGTAGTGCCGCCGGTGCTGCTGGCGCTGGTCGTCGCCATCATCGCCTGGCTGCTGCAGCGCTCGCGGCCGCTCGCCATCGGCGTCTTTCTTGGCCTGATCTTCATCATCAACCAGAACCTCTGGAAGCAGACGGTGCAGACGCTGGTGCTGGTCGTGGCCGCCGCCGCCATGGCGATGGCCATCGGCGTGCCGCTCGGCATCTGGGCCGCGCACAAGCCGAAGGTCTACCGCATCATGCTGCCGGTGCTCGACCTGATGCAGACGCTGCCAACCTTCGTCTACCTGATCCCGGTGCTGACGCTGTTCGGCCTCGGCAACGCGCCCGGCCTCATCGTCACCATCATCTTCGTCATCCCGACCGCGGTGCGGCTCACCCATCTCGGCGTCGTCTCGGTGCCGAAGTCGATCATCGAGGCGGGCGAGGCCTTCGGCGCCACCAAGCAGCAGCTGCTGTGGAAGGTCGAGCTGCCCTCGGCGCTGCCGACCATCATGGCCGGCCTGACGCAGTCGATCATGCTGTCGTTGTCGATGGTGGTGTTTGCAGCACTCATCGGCGCCGGCGGCCTCGGCACTGAAATCAACCGCGCGCTCGGCTCGCGCCGCATCGACCTCGGGCTCGAGGCGGGCCTCGCGATCGTCGTGCTCGCCATCGTGCTCGACCGGATGACGCGTATCGGCGTTGGAGGCAAGAAATGACCGTCGCTGTTGACTTCAAGAATGTCGATATCGTCTTCGGATCCGATCAGGCCGGTTCGCTTGCACTGATCGACGGCGGTGCCACGCGCGCCGAAATCCTCGAAAAGACCGGCAACGTGCTGGGCTGCGCGGGCGCCAGCCTGACCGTGCATGAGGGCGAGATCTCGGTGCTGATGGGCCTGTCCGGCTCCGGCAAGTCGACCCTGCTGCGGGCCGTCAATCGGCTCAATGTGGTGTCGCGCGGCCAGGTGTTGGTCAAGGACGGCGACAACATCGTCGATGTCGTGACCTGCGATCAGGCGACGCTGCGGCGGCTGCGCCAGAAGCAGGTGGCGATGGTATTCCAGCAGTTCGGCCTGCTGCCATGGCGCACGGTGGAGGAGAATGTCGGCCTCGGCCTCGAACTCGCCGGCGTGCCGGAACAGGAGCGCAAGGAGCGTGTGCATCGCCAGCTCAAGCTGGTCAATCTCGACCAGTGGGCGAAGAAATACGCGCATGAACTGTCCGGCGGCATGCAGCAGCGCGTCGGCCTGGCCCGCGCCTTCGCCACCGAGGCGCCGATCCTTTTGATGGACGAGCCGTTCTCGGCGCTCGATCCGCTGATCCGCACCAAGCTGCAGGACGAGTTGCTGCAGCTGCAGGCAGAGCTGAAGAAAACCATCATCTTCGTCAGCCACGATCTGGAAGAGGCGCTGAAGATAGGCAGCCACATCACCATCATGGAGGGTGGCCGCATCGTGCAGACCGGCGCGCCGGAAGACATCGTGCTGCGGCCCGCCAACGACTACGTCCGCGACTTCATCGCCAATGTGAACCCGTTGTCGGTGCTGACCGCCTGGAACGTGATGCGCGACCGTCGCGATCTCGAGCACGGCGATAACGGCTGGGTGTGGCTCGACCGGCGCAAGACGACGCGGTTCAAGATCGATGAGCACGGGCTGGTGGCGGCGGCCGAGCGCGACGGCAAACCGGCAGTGTGGGTGTCCTGCGCCGAGGTCGAGGCGCAGAAGGAAGAGACGGCGCAGGTGTTCTGGGCCAACCCCGGCACGTCGCTGAAGACGGTGATGCTGGCCATGCACCGCTCGCAGACGGCACCGGTGGCGCTGTTCGACGACCAGTCGCGCTTCGTCGGCGCCATTGGCATACGCGATGTGCTGAGCGCGGTGTTGCGGCGTTAGGCCGGCAACATCACCGATGAAACGGATTTTGACCTGGCTGTCGATGCCGCGGGCGGCGCAAGCGGCGCTCGGTTTGCTGATCGTGATTGCGATCCGCTCGAACCTGGAGTTCTTCCGCCTCGGAGGCGCGACCGCGTCGCCGCCCGGCAATGAGGAAGTCTTTTACATCGAAGGCTCGCTTGCTGCATCCATCGCCGCGCTTGTTGTTCTTGCCTTGCATGCGTTCGGACAACATCGCTGGGCAACCTTGTTCGCGGCAATTGTCATCATCGCCTTGCTGGCCTGGAAGATTGTTGCCGTTCCTTGACAGGCTGATACGGCGGCCAAGGCTGGCTGCTTTGCAGGTTCAGCTAAGCCCGATGCGCTTGGCGCCGAGCTTGTAGAGGGCTGTCGCGTCTGGGTCGAAGCGGAAGGTGCCGATGAAGTCGTCGGTGCTATAGTCCGGAAGCGTCTTGCGGATGGCGGCGGCGAAGGTTTTGGCCTCGTCGAGCCGTCCGGCCAGCGCCAGGCAATGGGCAGCGATCGACAGGATGATGACATGGGCATTGGGGCGGGCGGCAGCCTTCAGTGCCCAACCGGCCGCCTCGTCGAACTGGCCAAGCCGGACATGGGCCATGGCGCGTGCACCCAGCATGCCGAACAGCAACGGATCGAACGGCGACAGATGGCGCGAGTGATCCGACGATCCGATCGCGGCTTGCGGGTCGCCCGACTGCGACTGCACGAAGGAAAGCGCATAGTGGCCAAGCGCGAAATTGGGGCTGAGGTCGACAGCTCTTTCCAGCTCGACAAGCGATGCGTTGCCTTCGCCCCGCAGCCATAGCGCCCGACCCATCGCCCAGTGCGCGGCCGGATTGTGATCGTCGACCAACAGGCTCTGGCCGGCCGCCTCATAGGCAAGCGCGCTGTCCTGGTCGCGGTCGCCCCAGCGCTGAAAAGCGCTCTGCCAATGGGTGAAGGACAGGCCGGCATAGGCGCGTGCGAAGGTCGGATCCTGCCGTACGGCTATATCGAAGAAATGCCGGGCGAGGTCGTTTTCGTTGCGGGTGAAGCGATACATGTGCCAGAGGCCGCGATGGTAGGCCTCCCAGGCGTTGAGTGAATTGGGCGCCTTCAGCATGGCGCGGTTGCGTTCGACCGTCTCGATCTCGGATGAGATGGAGGCCACGATGCTGTTGCCGATATCGTCGAGGATCGCGAAGATGTCGTCGGGCCTGCGCTCGAAGGTCTCGGCCCAGACGATCCTGGCCGTGCGCACCTCGACAAGCTCGACGGTGACGATCAGGCGCCCTGTCACGCTGCGCACCGTACCGGTGGCGACATAGTCGACATTCAGCCGGCGACCGGCATCTTCCGGTGCGATGTTTTTCTCGGCCAGCGCGAAGACCGAGCCACGGGCGATGACGAAGAAATCCCTGAGCTTGGCCAGGCGGGTGATGATGTCGTGGGTGAAGCCGTCGGCCAACCCGCCGCGAATGCCGCTGCCGGCGTCTTCGGCGAACGGCATCACGGCAAGCGAAGCCTTGTGCGGTGTCGAGGGCTCGGCACCGGCAAGCATGATCGGCGCCTGTTTCGCAGCCGGCGCCGTTACCGCCTGTGCCGGCAAAGTCGCGCAGTGACGTTCCGCGCGAATGGCCAGCCACGCCTGGCGCACCGGGCCGAAATCCAGCTCTTCCGACTGAAACAGCTGCGCTGCTGCTGCCAGATGGTCCTCGCAGGCGCCGAACTGACCGCGCCGCGCCAGCCTTGCCAGAAGCGCGATGTGGGCGCAGCTGTCGAACGGGGTCAATTCCAACCATTTTTCCAGATGGGAGGAGACGTCTTCGGAATCGGCCGGGAGCGTCTTGACCAGATGTTCCAGTATGGCCGCGTGGCAGGATCCGAAACGACGGCGTTGCGCGGTCAGCCAGCTGTTGAAGAGCGGGCTGCGGTCGATCTCCAGCCCCTCCAGGAAATCGCCGACGAAGAGCTTTGACAGCGCCTGCAGTCGCTCGGGGTCGAGCGTTTCTATGCCTGCGGCTGTCGCAGCCACGACATCCAGCACGTCGACCGAAATACCGTCGAGATCAAGCGCGATCGTATCATCAGCGGTTTCGATCCTGCGTCGCCCCGGCTCGTCGAGAGCAGCCCGCAATTTGCTGAGGCACCAGCGCAGCTCACCTCTGGGGTCATTTGGGACATCCCACAGCAATTCGCACAGCTTGCCACGTCCGACCGGGTGGGGCGCCAGCACCAGATAGGCCAGCAGCGCGCGCAACTTGCGCGATGCCGGCAGGACCACCGGGACGCCGTCGCGCGCAATCGTCGGCGGCCCAAACAGGCGCACGCTAAGACCTTGACGGCTGCTCTCCACGCTCGATTCCACGTCGGATACCACGCCTTCTCCCACGCTGGCCCGCCGGCCCCTGCTTTATCACCGAACACGACAAAGTGCACCCGGCTTGCAAATTTGCGCGCCGGATGTGGGGTTTACCACATTGCGGCACGTCAAAGACCTGTAGTGCGGCAAGGTGTCGAAACCTCGCCGCCCAAACCGCCGGTGTGTAACCGGCCCGTGAGCAAAACCAGGAGTTCATCCATGTTGCACAAGCAGAAAATCAGAACCACGGCCGGCCGCGGCCGCTTGTTCGACAGCATTTTGGACACGGTCGGCGACACGCCGGTCATCCGTGTCAACAATCTCGGTCCGGGGCACGCCACCATCTACGTCAAGGCCGAGTTCTTCAATCCGGCGGCGTCGGTGAAGGACCGGCTGGCGCTCAACATCATCGAAGAAGGCGAGCGCACCGGCGCGCTCAAGCCGGGACAGACCATCGTCGAGGCGACCAGCGGCAACACCGGCATCGGCCTTGCCATGGTCTGCGCGCAGAAGGGCTATCCGCTCGTGGTGACGATGGCCGACAGCTTTTCGGTCGAGCGCCGCAAGCTGATGCGCATGCTGGGCGCCAGGGTGGTGCTGACGCCTCGCGCCGAAAAGGGTTTCGGCATGTACAAGAAAGCGATGGAACTGGCTGAAGCCAATGGCTGGTTCCTGGCCCGCCAGTTCGAGACCAAGGCCAACGCCGACATTCATGAAGCAACGACGGGACGCGAGATCGTCAACGATTTCGCCGGCTCTCGGCTCGACTATTTCGTCACCGGTTATGGCACTGGCGGCACCGTCGCCGGCGTGGCGCGTGTGCTGCGCCGCGAGCGGCCTGAGACCAAAATCGTGCTCACCGAGCCCGCCAACGCGCAGCTTGTCGGCAGCGGCAAGCCGCAGGTGCGCGGCGCCGGTGGCGCGCCGGCCGCCAGCCATCCGGCCTTCGAGCCACACCCGATCCAGGGCTGGACGCCGGATTTCATCCCTGATGTCCTGCAGGAAGCGATCGATGGCAACTTCTATGACGAGGTGATGCCGATCGCCGGGCCGGAGGGCATGAAATGGGCCAAGGCGCTGGCGCAGCAGGAGGGCATCTTCACCGGCATTTCCGGCGGTTCGGCTTTCGCCGTCGCGCGCCAGATCGCCGGCACGGCGCCGGCCGGTTCGGTGATCCTGTGCATGCTTCCCGATACCGGGGAACGCTACATGACGACGCCGCTGTTCGAGGGCATCGAGGCTGAGATGAATGCGGAAGAGCTCGCTCTCTCCCGCTCGACGCCCGGCTGCCAGTTCCCAGCATGATGGCGCGGGAGCAATCTGCATGGACGCGATGCCTGGACATTCGGCCGCAAGCACCGAGGAAACGCTTGACCCCTCGGACTGGGCCGATGTGCAGATCCTGTCGCATCGGATCGTTGACGATGCCGTCGCTTACCTGCGGGACGTCAGGGAACGGCCGGTGTGGCAGGAGATGCCTGGAGATGTGAGGGACTTCTTCACCGGCTCCCTGCCGCAGTTGCCGACGCCGCTTGCCGACATCTATGGCGATGTCGTGGACAAGGTGATGCCCTATCCGATGGGCAACATCCATCCGCGCTTCTGGGCCTGGTATATGGGGTCGAGCAATTTTACGGGCGCGCTCGGCGATTTCCTGGCGGCAATCCAGGGCTCCAACCTCGGCGGCGGCAACCATGCCGCCGCCCTGATGGACAGCCAGGTGGTCGACTGGTGCAAGCAGATGACGGGCATGCCGGCCTCGGCCAGCGGCACATTGGTCAGCGGCGGCTCGATGGCCAACATCATCGGGCTGACCGTGGCGCGCAACACCAAGGCCGGCATCGACGTGCGCGAGCACGGCGTTGCGGCCATCGAAAAGCCGTTGCGCTTCTATGGCTCGGACCAGATCCATTCCTGTCATCGCAAGGGGATGGAAGCGCTCGGCCTCGGCAACAGGGCGCTGCGCCGCATTGCCAGCGATGCCAGCCTGCGCATCGACATTAGGGCATTGCGGGCGGCGATTGCCGAAGACCGCGCGGCCGGGTTCAAGCCGGCATGCATCATCGGCAATGCCGGCACGGTGAACACCGGCGCGATCGACGATCTGCGGGCGCTGGCCAAGCTGGCGCATGAGGAAGACATGTGGTTCCACGTCGACGGCTGCATCGGTGCGTTGATCGCGATTGCGCCTGAGAATGCCCACCGCGTCGGCGGCCTCGAATGGGCCGATTCCATCGCGCTCGATCCGCACAAATGGCTGCATGCGCCGTTCGAGGCGGGCTGCGCGCTGGTCAGGGATGCTTCGGCGCATCGCACAACCTTTGCGGTGACGCCGGAATATCTGGAATCGACGCCGCGCGGCCTTGCCTCGGGGCAATGGCTGCACGACTACGGCCTGCAGACGTCACGCGGCTTCAAGGCACTTAAAGTGTGGATGGCGCTGCGGGAACACGGCGTCGAGAAATTCGGCCGCCTGATCGACCAGAACATTGCGCAAGGGCACTACCTCTCGAGCCTGATCGAGGCCGAACCGGCGCTCGAGCTGGCGGCGCCGACCAGCATCAACATCGTCTGCTTCCGCTATCGCGCGGAAAGGCTCGATGGCGAGCGCGCGAAGGCGCTCAACACCGAGATCATGCTGCGGCTGCAGGAAGACGGCATCGCCGCCATTTCCGATACGACGGTGCAGGGCCGGCATTGCCTCAGGGTGGCGATCAACAACCACCGCACCCGGCGCGAGGACCTCGACCTGCTGGTCGCCGAAATGGTTCGCCTGGGCAATGAGATCGCGTCTGCGTGACCGGCCACGGGGTCAGCCAGTCGGCTCTCAGCCGCTGGCGGCCTCCTTGAAATCGCCCCTGCCTGATCCTTCCGTGACGGGAAACGTCACGCCGGGAAGGTAGAATGTGATCGGGCGGATTTCGTAGACTGCCGAAGGGTTCACGCGACGCAAGTCGCGCGCAGCTGCAATCGCTGCCTCCTGCGTGGCGCAGTCGAGGACATAAAGACCCAGCAATTGTTCCTTGGTCTCAGCAAACGGCCCGTCGATGACGATGCCGTCTCCCGGACCGCGCAGCGTGACGGCGTTGGCCGTCGCGCCCAGTCTTGCCGCCGGCCCGAGCTTGCCGTCCCGGGTCAGCCTTGCATTGACCTCGAGCAGGTCGTGCATCAGCGCCGCATCCTGCTGCGGCGTCAGGGACTGGATGGTCTGTTCGACGTGATAGGCCAGGATGGCATAAAACATGCGGCGATCTCCTCCTGTTCGAGCGGCCGCACTATTGCAAGGTTGGGTTGGCTGATCCAGCCCCTGGTGCATACCGAGACGATAGTCTGCTGCCTTATGCTGTCAGCGGCAGGCTGAGTTCCGTCAGCAGGCCGCCGCCGGGATGATTGGACAGGTTGACTTCGCCGCCGGCGGCACGCGCAATGTTGCGGGCAATGGTCAGGCCGAGGCCAAGGCCACCGGTCTGCCGGTTGCGCGACTGCTCCAGCCGCACGAACGAGCCGAACACCTGGTCGAGCTGCGCCTGCGGTATGCCCGGCCCCTCGTCGCGGATGACCAGCGTGATCGTGCCGTCGGACTGGCGCAGGCTCAGATGCGCCTTCTTGCCGTAGGTCACGGCATTCTGGACCAGATTGTTGACGCAGCGCTTGAGCGCCACCGGCCGCGCCATGCAGATCATGCCACGCGGCCTTGCGCCGTCATGGTCGAACGAGACGTCCTCGAAACCGTCGGCGATCGATTCCACCAGCGACCAGAAATCGATCCGCTCGCTCTTTTCCTCGGTGACCTCGAAGGTGGCGAAGTCGATGACGGAGCTGGCAATGCTCTCGATGTCGGCGAGGTCGTGGGCCAGCGCCTCGCGCGCCGTCGATTTGCGCAACAGTTCCAGGCGCAGCCGCATGCGGGTCAGCGGCGTGCGCAGATCGTGGGCGAGCGCCGCCGCAAGATGCTCGCGGTCCTCGACATAGTCGCGCAGCCGGACCTGCATGGCGTTGACGGCTTTGGCCGCGGCACGGATTTCGCGGCTGCCGGTCTCGGCGATCGGCGGGCTCTTCAGATCGGTGCCGATCCGATTGACTGCCGTTTCCATCATCCGGTAGGGCGCCGTCAGCCGGCGCAGCGACCAGATCGACATGATCACCACCAGTCCGGCGATCAGCGAATAGAGCGGCAGGCTGTCGAAGCTCAGTATCGGTCCGACCGGCGTGTTGGGCTCGGTGAAATTCAGCCATTGGCCGTCGGCAAAGCGGACCGATGCCGTGAGCTTGTCGCTCTGGGCAAAGCTTGCCGCCAGTCCCAGGAGATCACGCTCCACCGCGCCGACATCCTTGGTGAGCACCACGCCGCCAGGCGCGTTGGCTGCCTGCGATGCCGGATCGCGCCGCACGCGTGCGTCGGTGATGCCGAATTTCGACAGCCGCCCGACCAGGATGTCCTCGAGCTCGGCCAGTTCGTCGTCGCCGGCGATCGATGAGGTGACGGCGGGCGTGTCCGAAACGGTGAGCGCATAGGTGGCGTTGAACAAGCCGGAAGCCGTCAGCTTGCGCTGCTCTGGCGTGTCGTCGTGCATCAGCTGCACCAGCGAATAGGCGCGGTCGTTCAGCCGGTAGAGATCGACCTCGTCATTGGCGACGGCACGGTCGCGCGAGACGATATAGAGCGTCGCGACCTGGCTGATCAGCAGGCCGGCAATGACAATGAGCAAAACCCAGACCGGCAGGGTTTGCGGCAGCAGGCGTCTCATTCGGAGGTGGTCTCGGGCAGGAACTGGTAGCCGCCGCTGCGCACGGTCAGGATCAGCTTGGGCGTCTTGGGGTCGTCTTCCATCTTGCGCCTGAGACGGCTGACCAGAATGTCGATGCTGCGGTCGAAGGAATAGTCGCTGTCCCCGCCGGAAAGCTCGATGAGCTGGTCTCGCGTAAGCACGCGCTGCGCACTTTTGACGAAGGTCTGCAAGAGGTTGAACTCAGCCATGGTCAGCTCAACCCTGACGTCGCCCGGCGCCATCAGCCGGCGGCGCGAACAGTCCATCGTCCAGCCGGCGAAATGGTAGATCTGCTTGGTGGTGGGGCGCTTCGGCTCGGCAGCAACATTTCGTCTCAGCACGGCACGGATGCGGGCCAGAAGCTCGCGCGGATCGAAGGGCTTCGGCACATAATCGTCGGCGCCCATCTCCAGCCCCACCACACGGTCGGTGGTCTCGGTGACTGCCGTCAGCATGATGATCGGCGTCGAGTAGCTGGCGCGCAGGTCGCGGCAGAGCTCCAGCCCGCTTTTCCCGGGTAGCATCACATCGAGAACGATCAGGTCGACCTGCGTGCGGCGCAGTATGTCTTCCATCTCGATGCCGTCGGCGGCAACCGTGGTGCGCATGCCGCGCTTCTGGAAAAATTCCTGAAGCAGGTCGCGAATGCCCTTGTCGTCGTCGACGATCAGTATGTGTGCATCGGATTTCACGGCGATCCTGTCATTGCTGGCGGGCCAGTCGGGCGGCCGCCCTTCGAGTCTGTTTTGGCGACGTCACCCACACGATAGAATTCTGGCCACATGTTGGCCAGCGGCGACGATCGCCTGCAGAGCCGATTTGCCAGAAACAATCCAGAAACAAAATTCTATATTCCGGAAAAACTTCCGAAAAAAATCAAAGGCATAAAGGGTGCCGTGGCGGTCAGGTCATCGGCTGCGACGCTAGTCTCCGGAGTAACGGACATTACCAATGCACAGGTTCACGATCAGCTTGATGGGTGCGCTGTTCAGCATTTCGCTCGTCACGGCCGCGATCGCAGCCTCCAGCGCAAAGGTGACGCCGATCACAAGGAGCGAGCGCTGCATCGATCTCAATCGCCAGGTAGACGAAGCCCTCGAAACCCATGCCGCGGCAACGCAGGTCACCGCGGCGAAAGCACTGCAAAGAAAGGGAAACCGGTTCTGCGCCAACAAGAAACAGGCGCAGGGTATCCGGATGCTCGCGAACGCTTTGAAGCTGCTTGGAGTGACACCGATCGACCCGGTTCAGTGACACTCAAACCGACCCGCACAAAAAAGGAAACGAAGCCATGAACAAGTCCATCCTCTCCGCTCTCGGTCTCGCAGTCGCTCTGGCCTTCTCGATGCCGGTTGTCAGCAACGCTGCTGCCACCACGACCGCTGCTCCGGCTGCTACGACCGCCACGACCGCTCCGGCTGCCGCGCCGATGAAGGCTGCTCCGAAGAAGGTCGCGATGAAGAAGGTCGTCAAGGCCTGCAAAGTGACCAAGACGCACCAGTGCCCGGTCAAGAAGGCCCCCAAGAAGGCCGCGAAGAAGGCCTGATCAGAGCGGGCCAACAGCCCTATCTGATAACAAGGCCGCTCCAGTCCCCCCGGCTGGAGCGGCCTTCTCATATCCGGCGAGCGCGATTCTCGCATCGATGGGTCCGACCGCCTTTAACCCGTTTGCAATGCCGGTCCGATAGGACAGCCAGCATGAAGAAGCGGCTTTCATCCATTCTGCGCTCGATGGCCATTGGCGGCCTTGTGGCCTCGGCTGTGGTCAGGGTGCTGATTCAGTTTTCCGCCAGCCCGGTGCCCGATCCGGTGAGCGGGCGCACCGAGCCGTCGCTGTTTGCGCCGGCCATCTCCAGCAACTGGCAATACATCGCACCATGGCAGAGCCTGCTGCTTGCCGTGCTCACCGTCGGCGCGCTGGCCTGCTTTGCCGGCTGGCTCGCTTTCGCCTGGATAGAGCGCAAGGCGGCCGGATCCAGGCCGGATGCGGCATCCACCGCCAGGCAATTCCATACCCGTCGCATCATCGACCGTCAGGGCCGTTGAACCGCAGCAGACAGTTCCTAAATTTGTGAACGGCAGCACTCCCGGGAAGCCGGTTTCGCGCGCCGATCAAAATGGACGACCGCTTTCCCCCATGACAAAGTGAGAGCGACCCTCGCGCGATGACGGTTCCCGATGCCTGAAATCACCTCGAAGCCCCGCACCAAGACCAAGCCGCAGACCGAGCGCCCGAAGCTCTACAAGGTCATCCTCATCAATGACGATTTCACGCCGCGTGAATTCGTGGTGACGGTGCTGAAGGGCGAGTTCAAGCTCAGCGAAGACCAGGCGCACCGGGTGATGATCACCGCGCACCAGCGCGGCGTCTGCGTCGTCGCGGTCTTCACCCGGGACGTCGCCGAGACCAAGGCGACGCGCGCCACCGATGCCGGCAAGGCCAAGGGCTATCCGCTGCTGTTTACGACGGAGCCGGAGGAGTAGGAGCCTTTCCCTTCCCCCCTGTGGGGGAAGGTGGATCGGCGCGCAGCGCCGAGACGGATGAGGGGTGTTCCAGGGAACGCCAACGTCTCACTCCGCTGGAACCCCCCTCATCCGTCGCCTTCGGCGACACCTTCTCCCACAGGGGGAGAAGGAAGAGTGGCGCTACCTTCCCTCTCTGTACCACATCGCGCCCATTGCGAGCAGCAGCAGGCCGAGGCCGAGGAAGCCGCCGAACAGCGGCACGCGCGAGACGGCTTTCAGCACGCTGTCGTCGGTGGTGCGCAGGCCGATCCAGTCGGCGCCCGAGGCGGCGCCGGAGGCGCGGACCGGGACGATGGAGGGCAGGGCGACACTGCCGGTAAGCTGGCCAAGGGTCGAGGACGCCGCCAGCCGGCGCACGCTGCCGCCAGTGGCTTCTGCCGGCGCCTTCAGCCGGTTCTCGGTGGAGATGACGTCGGAGAATTCCGGCGCGTTGACCGGACCGACATGGGCAAGTGCGGTCAGGTCGCCATTGCCGATCTGGTAGAGGCCGATCTCCTTGGTCTCGACGCTGCCCAGGAAAACGCCAGGCTCGGATTTCTCCAGCTTGACGATCAGCGCCTTGCCAGATGGGGTGATGACCTGGGCCGGGCCGGGATCGTCGCTCATTGTCTGGCGGCGGATTTCCAGCACCATGCCGCGGCCGTCGGCGGTCAGCCGCTCTTCCTCGAGCTCGGGCTCCTTCATCAGCCAGTGGGCGATGCGGCGATAGAGCTGGACATGCGGGCCGCCGCCCTCGAAGCCGCGCGCCCACAGCCAGCCCTGATCGGACAGCAGCATGCCGACGCGGCCTTCGCCCTTGTGGTCGAGCAAAAGCAGGGGACGGTTGTCGGCGCCCTTCATCACCACTTCGCCTTCAGGGTTCTGCACGCCGATGGTACGGAACCAGCGGCTCCAGTGCGGCGGCTCTGTGGCCGAACCGTCGAGGCCGCGCGTCACCGGATGGCGCTGGCCAACATCGGTGAGGCGCGGATAGAAGGCCTTGTCGATGACTTCGCCGGTCGGCATCGCCGGCAGCGACGACATCAGCGGCGTGCGGGCAATCGAGGAGTCGCCGGCATATTCCGGGCCGGCCGCGATCAACAGCGCACCGCCCTTTTCGACATATTCGGAGATGTAGTCGTAATAGAGGATCGGCAGCACGTCGCGGTGCTGGTAGCGATCGAAGATGATGAGATCGAAATCCTTGATCTTCTCGACGAACAATTCGCGCGTCGGGAAGGCGATCAGCGACAATTCGTTGATCGGTGTGCCGTCCTGCTTTTCCGGCGGCCGCAGAATGGTGAAGTGGACGAGATCGACCGAAGCGTCGGATTTCAGCAGATTGCGCCAGGTGCGCTCGCCGGCATGCGGCTCGCCGGAGACCAGCAGCACGCGCAAATTCTCGCGGATGCCGTCGATCAGCGCGATGGCGCGGTTGTTGGCGTCGGTCAGTTCGCCCGGCTCGCGGTCGATGGAGAGTTCGACGATGTTGCGGCCGGCGCCGGGAATGGTCACCTGCAGCGGCATGGCCTGGCCGATGGTGGCCTCTTCGACCGCCACCTGCTCGCCATTGACCGAGACGCGCACATCGACCGGGCCGGTTTCGCCGTCGGTGGCGATGACACGGTAGGTCATGTCGAGAGGCTTGCCGACCAGGCCGAACCGCGGCGCGTTCTCGAAGCGGATGCGGCGGTCCTTCTCGTGCTCATTGCCGGTGATCAGCGCGTGCAGCGGCGCGTTGAAGTCGGATGCGGCGGGCGGTGCGTCATGCACCTCGCCATCGGTGATCATGATGGCGCCACCGATGCGCGATGGCGGCACGTCGCGGAAAGCGCCTTCGAGCGCTGCAAAAAGCCTGGTTTCGGTGCGCTCCTCCGCGGCTTCCGATTTGCCGGCCTCGACGACGCGGACGTCGAACTGCTTGAAGCGGCCAAGGCGCTGCTGCAACCCGGCCAGCGCTTCGTCTGTCTGTTTGGTTCGGTCGCCTATGTCCTGGCTCTGGCTGCGGTCGACTATGACGGCAACCACACTCTTCAACGCCTCGCGCTCCTCGTCGAGGAAGACCGGATTGAGCAAGGCGGCGCCCAGCGCAATCAGCGCGGCGAAGCGGAAGATCGCGCCGCGCTGGCGAAACCACAGGCCGACAGCCGCGAGCAGCAGCAGCGGCACGAGCACCAAAGCCAGCAAGGGCCAGGACAGCAGCGGTTCGAAGGAGATCGACCAGTTCATGATCTCACTGCCCCAACCGTTCGAGCAGGATCGGCACGTGCACCTGGTCGGATTTGTAGTTGCCGGTCAGCATGTACATCATGATGTTGACGCCGGCGCGCAGCGCATAGATGCGCTGCATCGGGTCCGACGGCACGGTCGGCAGCAACGGGTCGCCATTCTCGTCGACAGCCCAGGCGCCGGCAAAATCATTGGCGGTGATGAGGATCGGCGAGACACCGTCGCCGACGCGTACCGGCCGGTTCTCGGCATTGCTGGCGTCGAGCGAGGCTTCGACCCAGAGCGGGCTGCCGGCGAAGCGGCCGGGAAATTCGGGCAGGATGAAGAAGGATTTGGTCAGCACATGGTCGGCAGGCACCGGCTCCAGCGGCGGCACGTTGAGATTGCCGAGGATGTCGCGCAACCGCTCCGTTGCCGGGCTCGCCGAATCCGCACCTATGCCGTTGGCAAACTGGTCGCGCGTGTCGAACAGCACCGTGCCGCCCTGTTGCATATAGGCGTCGATACGGGCGATCGCGGCCTCGCTCGGCATCGGCGCGGAAGGGTCGATCGGCCAGTAGATCAGCGGATAGAAGGAAAGCTCGTCCTTCGAGATGTCGACGCCTGCCGGCGCGCCCGGCTCGAGCGCGGTCTTCTCGATCAGGAAACGGGTCAGGCCCTCAAGGCCGGCGCGGCTGATCGAATCGTCACCCGGCACGCCGGTCAGCACATAGGCGATGCGGGTCTTGGCAATGTCCTCGATGGCCGCGGCGTCGCCTGGTTTGGCATCGTCGGCGCGGGCGAGGTCGGCATGGCCAAACAGCATGCCGAGGCCGAGCAGCAGCGCAGCAGTCGTTGCGGCGGCCGAGCGGGCGCGGCGCGGCCTGCGCGACAACAGACCGCCCATCCAGAACACAGCCAGCGTGTCGAGCAGCATCAGCACCAGTGCCGCGGTGACCAACGGAGCCTTGAGGTCGCGTGATTCATCGAAAGCATATTGGATATTGGTCACCGGCACGGTGAATTGCGGCCGCACCAGCGGCGCGAAGGCGGTGGCCGGATCGAGCAGATTGTGGGCGAAGACGCCGGTCTCGGAGCCATAGAGGCCGGGCGGGTTCTCGAACGTCACGGGCAGCGGGCCGGCGACGGGCACCAGCGGCCGTGCATCCGGCGTCGGCGGCACCAGCGCGCCGTCGGCCGCGATCATGCGGTAGGGTGCCAGCGACGTGGCGGCGGCTTCGGCGTTGGCGACCGCCGCACCCTGGTTGCGCGACAGCTGCACGATGCGCCGCAGCATCTCGACGAAGCTGCCAGAGATCGGCAGGGTCGACCATGTCGCTTCCGGCGTGACATGGAACAGGACGAGCGTGCCCTTGCCCTTTTTCAGCCCGGTCACCAACGGCGTGCCGTCGGCAAGCGTCGCCCAGGTACGCTCGACGATATCGGGCGTCGGCTCGGCCAGGACCTGCCGGCTCACCGTGACTTCGGCCGGCGGTGCAAGGTCGGCAAACGGGCCGTTCTTCGGAAACTCTGTCACCGCCTGCGGCGTCGTCCATGACAGGGAGCCACCGAGCGAACGCTCGCCGGTGCGCAGCCTGACCGGCAGAAGATCGTCGTCATTGCCGGCGGCGGCCAGTCGAGACCCGGCGAAACGCACCAGCGTGCCGCCATTGTCGACCCAGTCGACCAGCCGCTGATGGACCTGCGGCGGAATGGTGCCGATATCGGCCATGACGATCATCGCCGGCTTCTGGTCGAGGAGCTGCGGGATGGCGTCGGCGAGATCAGCGCTCGACGGCTCGACCAGATCGGCAAACGGCTGCAGCGCGCGCCTGATGTAGTAGAGAGGCGACAGAAGCGGCTGCGCCTGGTCGGCCTCGGCCTGCGACAACAATCCGACGCGGCGGCGCTTGGAGCTTTCGTCGAGCACGCGCACCGCACCCGCCTGGCGCTCGCCATCGAGCGCGATCGAGGCGAAGTCGTTGCGCAGTTCGAACGGCACTGCCATCGTGCCGGTGGCGGTGGTTTCGCCGGGAGCGAATGTCAGCGTCGCATCGGCGATGCGCCGGCCCTTATCGTCAAAGGCGCCGGCGGTGACCTGAGCCGGGGCCGGATCGCCGGGCGCGCGAATGGCGGTCAGCGCAAAGCCGTCGACCTGGTTCTCGGCGCCGGTCAGCCCGGTCAGCGCCAGCCGGTCGGAGCTCGCCCAGACGACACGGGCGGCATTTTTCGACAGCAGCGTGTTGAAGGCGGCCTCGTCGCCTTTTGCCGCCAAGCCATCGGCCAGAACGGCAACGCTGGCGCCGGGCAAGGTCTCCAGCACGCCGGCAACGCGCGCATAGACAGCGGGGCGGTCGGTCGGGATCGGCCGCGGTTTTGCCGCGCGCAGCCGATCGAGTGCTGCGACGGCGTCGAAGGGGCCGATCTCGGCATTGGGTTTTTCGGCGGTGAAGGCGATGACGACCGGCACACCATTCGAGCCGGCATCGGCGATCAGCCGCTGGGCGGTGGCGACGCGCTTGCCCCAGTCGGCGGCACTTGCCCAGTCATTGTCGATGACCAGTGCCAAGCCAGCGCCCTCGGCCGGCAGTTTTTCGCGCGGGTTGAAGACGGGTTCGGCAAGGGCGGCAACGACAAGGGCGGCCATCAGCAGCCGCAACAGCGTCAGCCACCACGGGCTCTGCTGCGGCGTTTCCTCGCGCTTCAGCACGCGGGCGAGGATCTTCAGCGGCGGGAACACTTCCGTTTGCGGCTTGGGGGGCGTGAGCCTGAGCAGCCACCAGATCACCGGCAGTGCCAGCAGGCCCCACAACACCATGGGGGCGCCGAAGGAGAGCGGCAGCCAGCTCATGCGCTGACCTTTCCTGGCTGACCGCCACTGGCGGTCATGCCGGCACGACCGCTAGCGGCCGGCCCGGCAAAGCCATCGGCGGTCATCGCCATGTGGATACGCACCAGCGCCTCGGAAGCGAGGCGGTCCGTGTGGTTGACGGTGTAGCTCCAGCCGAGCCGCTTGCACCAGCCGGCCAGCTCCTGGCGGCGCGCAGTGTAGAGCAGGCGGTATTCGTCACCGAGCATTTCGGCGCGGCCGGCGGTCAGCTTGTCGCCGGTCTCGGGATCGGTGAATTCGGTGCGTCCGGCATAAGGGAAGGTTTCCTCGGCCGGATCGGCGACCTCGATCAGATGCGCGCGTACGCCATGGCGCGCCAGCACGTCAAGCCAGGCCATGGTCTCTTCGACCGGATCGAGGAAATCGCTGACGATAATGATGTCGCAGAAGCGGCGGATGGCGGAAAGGTCAGGCTTTGCCGGCGGATCGGCGGCGTGCATCAATTGCGCTGCGATGCGCTCGGCCCCGTTGCGGGCGGTGAACGGATCGGTCAGACCGGGCCATGCGATGCGCTCGCCGCTGCGCGACAGCAATTCGGCCATGGCCAGCGCCAGCACCAGCGCGCGGGATTCCTTGGATACGCTGGCGCCGGTCGATTTGTAGAGCATGGAAGGCGAGGGGTCGGCCCACAGCCACACCGTGTGGGCGGCCTCCCATTCGCGGTCGCGCACATAGGTATGGTCGTCGCGGGCCGACCGGCGCCAGTCGATGCGCGAGGAATCGCCTTCGACATAGGGGCGGAACTGCCAGAAATTTTCGCCGATGCCGCGCTTGCGGCGGCCATGCCAGCCGGCGATCACGGTGTTGACGATGCGGCGCGCTTCGACCAGCAGGTCGGGAACCAGCGACGCCCGCAACCGGCCCCTGGCGAGCGCGTCGCGCGTCGCTGCCGGTGCCTGGACTCCGCCGATACGCGCCATCAGATGCCTTTGGCCAGTTTCGCCACCACGTCACGCACCGTCGTGCCCTCGGCGCGGGCGGCGAAGGTCAGCGCCATGCGATGCTGCAGCACTGGCTCGGCCAGTGCGCGGATGTCGTCGACCGACGGCGCCAGCCTTCCGTCATAAAGGGCACGGGCGCGAGCACAGAGCGTCAGCGCCTGGCTGGCACGCGGACCTGGACCCCAGGCGACGTGCTTGTCGGTCTCGGCATTGCCCTGGCCGGGGCGCGCCGAACGCACCAGCTTGAGAATGGCGTCGACGACGCTTTCGGGCACCGGCATGCGGCGGATCAGCGTCTGGATTTCCTTCAGCCGCACAGGCTGGAGGGCGTTTTGCGCCTTCGCGTCCTCGATGCCGGTGGTTTCCAAGAGGATGCGGCGCTCCGCCTCGATTTCGGGATAAAGGATGTCAACCTGCATCAGAAAGCGGTCGAGTTGCGCCTCGGGCAGGGGATAGGTGCCTTCCTGCTCCAGCGGGTTCTGCGTCGCCAGCACGTGGAAGGGCGCCGGCAGGTCGTGTCGGACGCCGGCGATGGTGACGTGGTATTCCTGCATCGCCTGCAGCAGCGCCGACTGGGTGCGCGGCGAGGCGCGGTTGATTTCGTCGGCCATCAGCAATTGCGCGAAGATCGGACCGGAGATGAAGCGGAAGGAGCGCTTGCCGGCCTCGTCCTGCTCCATCACTTCGGAGCCGAGAATGTCCGATGGCATCAGGTCGGGGGTGAACTGGATGCGGCGCGAATCGAGGCCGAGCACGACGCCGAGCGTTTCGACCAGCTTGGTCTTGGCAAGGCCGGGCACGCCGACCAGCAGCGCATGGCCGCCAGCGAGCAGCGCCACCAGCGTTCGCTCGACAACCGCTTCCTGGCCAAAGATGACGCGGCCAACGCCGTCGCGGACCTTCGAAATATCGGCCAGCGCCGTCTCGGCCTGGGCGATCATGTCCTTTTCGCTGATCGGGCTTTCCTTGACCATCACGCTCATGCCGCATCGATCCTTGTGCTGGAGGTACCGGCTTGCACTATCGCAGTGCGCAGAATGCCGCGATTCGGCCTCGCCTGGCGCCTACGAATGAACTTAAATCACAGACTTAGGCTGACAAGCGGAACAACAGTGACTATTTCGTGACCATGACGGACCGCTCCGAACATCGCGAACAAAGCCTTACCGGTGCCACAGAGGCGCGCGGCCTGGAGGCGCTGATCTCGCGCGCCACCCGCGCCGGCAAGGGCGCGGCGCCGGTGGAGCGCTGGAATCCCGACTTTTGCGGCGATCTCGACATGGAGATCAAACAGGACGGAACCTGGTTTTATCTCGGCACGCCGATCGGCCGCATGCCGCTGGTGCAATTGTTTTCCACCGTGCTGCGCAAGGACGAGGATGGCAGGACCTATCTGGTGACGCCGGTCGAACGGGTCGGCATCCGCGTCGTCGACGCGCCGTTCATCGCCGTCGAGATGGATGTTTCCGGCGCCGGCGCTGGGCAAATCATCACCTTCCGCACCAATGTCGGCGACGTCGTCGAGGCCGGGCCCGGCCATCCGCTGCGCTTCGTCGACGAGAACGAAACCGGCGGCTTGAAACCCTATGTGCTGGTGCGCGGACGGCTGGAAGCGCTGGTGACGCGGCCGGTGATGTACGAACTGGTCGAGCATGGCGAGGAGATCGACATCGGCGGCAAGACGATGTTTGCCGTGCGCTCGAAAGGCGAGGTCTATCCGATCATGCCGGCGGAAAAGCTGAAGCGGCTGAGCGCATGATGGACCAGGTGACGCCGCCGCCGTTTTCCACAGCGGATTTTCGCGCGCGGGTCGCGGCGCAGGCTGAAGCCCATGCCGGCGACGATTATGGCGACCATCGCTTCAATCCCGGTCATCCCCGGCTGACGCAGCTGAAGGCGCTGCGCGATGCTGCCGTACTGATCCCGGTCGTCGACCACGGACGCGATGCGACCGTGCTCTTGACCAAGCGGGCGGAAAGGCTGCGTAGCCATTCCGGGCAGGTGGCTTTCCCCGGCGGTACGATCGATGCGACCGATCCGACACCGGAAGCAGCCGCGTTGCGCGAAACCTTCGAGGAGATCGGGCTCGGTCAGGATCGCATCGAGATCATCGGCCGCATGCCCGACTATGTCGCCGGCAGCGGCTATCGCATTGCCCCCGTGCTGGCGATCGTGAAGCCGGGCTTCACTCTGTCGCTCAATGCCGACGAGGTCGACGCCGCCTTCGAAGTGCCGCTCTCGTTCCTGATGGATCCGGCCAATCACGCCAGGGACAGCCGCATGTGGAACGAACTCGAATGGTTCTTCTACGAGATGCCCTATGGCGGCCAGCGCATCTGGGGCGTCACCGCCGGCATCATCCGCACGCTCTATGAAAGGCTTTATGCGTGAGTGATCCGATATCGCTGGCGGGCAGGGCCGACTGGCTCGGTGAAAAACATCTGCAGCGGCTGCTTGGCGTTCTGGCGCAAGACGGCGAAGAGGCCCGGATCGCCGGCGGCGCGGTGCGCAATGCGCTGATCGGCCAGCCGGTCGCCGACATCGATATCGCCACCACTTGCCTGCCTCAGGAAACCATCCGCCGCGCTGTAGCCGCAGGGTTCAAGGCGGTGCCGACCGGCATCGAGCATGGCACCGTCACGGTGGTTGCCGGTGGCACACCCTATGAGGTCACCACGCTGCGCGCCGATATCGAGACCGATGGCCGCCGGGCCAAAGTGTCGTTCGGCCGCGACTGGAGGGCCGACGCCGAACGGCGCGATTTCACCATCAACGCGCTCTATGCCGAGGCCGATGGCACGCTAGTCGACCTGGTCGGCGGCGTCGGCGATATCGAGGCGCGCCGGCTGCGCTTTATCGGCGATGCCGAGCAGCGCATCCGCGAAGACTATTTGCGCATCCTGCGCTTCTTCCGTTTCTTCGCCTGGTATGGCGACGGCCGGCCCGATGCCGAGGGATTGAAGGCCTGCGCCCGGCTCAAGGAAGGGCTCGCCCAGCTCTCGGCCGAGCGCATCTGGTCCGAACTGAAGAAGCTGCTGGCGGCCCCCGACCCGTCGCGCGCCTTGCTGTGGATGCGCCAGGCCGGCGTGCTCACCAGCGCCCTGCCGGAGAGCGAGAAATGGGGCATTGATGCCATACACGGGCTGGCCAAGACCGAGAAAGATCTGGGCTGGGCACCGGACCCGCTGCTCAGGCTGGAGGCGATCGTGCCGCCGGATGCCGGGCGGATGAAGACGCTGGGGGAGCGGCTGAAGCTCTCCACCAATGAGGCGGATCGCCTGAGGCACTGGGCGCTGACGGATGCGGTCGAGCCCAAGACGAGCGAGGCGGAACTGGCCAAAAAACTCTATGCCGGCGACCGCCAGGGTTTTGTCGACCGCCTGCGGCTGTCGCTCGCCTCGGCGCGGGCGCGCGCCGTCGAGGACAATGACGCGCTTGTCCGGGCCGGCGGTTTTTCGCGCCTGCTGGCTTTTGCTCTGAAATGGGAAAAACCGGTGTTCCCGGTCAAGGGCGCCGATCTGACCGCGCTTGGCGCCTCGCCCGGGCCGAAACTCGGCGCGATCCTGAAAAACCTTGAAAAGGAATGGATCGGCTCAGGCTTTGCGCTCGATCGCGACGCGCTGCTTGAGCGCGCCGCGGAGGCTCTGAAAGCCGGATAGGGTATTTCCCTAGGCCGCGTCGCGCACCTTCTCGATGCGCGAGCGGATCGCTTCGATCATCGTCTCGCGGATGATCGTTTCGCCATGCGTCTCGCGCATATGGTCGACGGCGCGGCGCATGACCTCGGCTTCCTCGTCGGCACGGGTGTGCCACTCACAGCCGGGAACCAGCGAGCCGCAATGGAATTCCTTCATGGGATTTTCTCCTTTCCTCCTAGGAGCCTGCGCCTCTCATGGGCACCCGAAGCTCCGTCACCTTTGTTTCGCGCCCTGTCGCCGCAGTCGGTTTTGGGGGCACGTATGGGGGAACAAGCATAACACGGTTCAGCGGTTTTGGTTGCCGCTGAAGCGTGTCGCGTCTAGACGGTTGCACGCGACGCGCTTTAGGTCTTTGATTTTATGCATGTCATTTTCCCAAAACCGAGGTCAGTTTTGGGTGACATGCATAGGCAAAAAAGGCGGAGCAGCGCTGCTCCGCCTCTCTACGCTACCCCAGAACAAGACCAGTTTGGTCTTGTCCCGACAGGGCCGTCACTTCATGATCTTGACTGCCTCGGCAACTTTGTTCTTGCCGCTCATGTCCCAGGAAACGCGGACCTTTTCGCCGGTCTTCAGGCCAGGATCCTTGAAGGTCTTGGGCAGCGTAAAGGTGGATCCGTCGTCCAGAACGAGGCTCATGGCCGTTCCATCATAGGTCTTGACCGTGCCCGTGGTGTGCTTGACCGCGGCAAAGGCAACCGAGCCTGAGGCGAGAAGGGCGGCCGCGGCAGCCGAAACAATGAGTTTGCGCATGGTAGGTACTCCTGGAAAAATGCGGGGCATTCGATTGGGAAAACGCTCCGCTTCGTTAAGGGCCGTCCGGTTGCGTCGAGTCGCAGTTCGGGAGCGAACCACCGGCGCTTCCCGACCCGGAAACGACAAATAATCCTTTTATTTCAATTGCCTATTAGACGAAAAAGATAATGGCAATGCCACATTGCCTGCCCAGATTCGGCGAATGGGACGCTTTTGCGGCTCACGCTTCGCTCACCGATTTGTTACGGCCATCTCACCTCCGGCGGCAGGCTGGACAGGATCGCGGCGACATTGCCGCCGGTCTTCAGGCCGAAGATGGTGCCGCGATCGTGAAGAAGGTTGAATTCGACGTAACGACCGCGGCGGACGAGCTGTTCGTCGCGGTCGTCGTCGGTCCAGCTTTCATTGAAATGGGCCCGAACCAGATGGCCATAGACGACAAGAAAAGAGCGCCCGACATCCTGGACGAAGTCGAAATCGGCGTTCCAGCCGCCTTTCTCCTCGCCCGAATGCAGCCAGTCGAAAAAGATTCCGCCGACGCCGCGCGGTTCGTTGCGGTGCGGCAGATAGAAATACTCGTCGCACCAGGCCTTGAATTTGGGGTGGTCGGCGACCGCGGCGTTCTTCTCGCAGGCAAACCGCATGGCGCGGTGGAAGGCGACCGTATCGGCGTGATCTTCAGTGCGGTTTCGGTCCAGCACCGGGGTCAGATCGGCGCCGCCGCCGAACCAGTGGCGCGACGTCACGACCATGCGGGTGTTCATATGCACCGCAGGCACCTTTGGGTTCCAAGGATGCGCGATCAGCGAAATGCCCGATGCCCAGAAGTTCGGGTCTTCCTCGGCGCCGGGCATTTGCTTCCTGAACTCAGGCGAGAACTCGCCATGGACGGTCGAGGTGTGGACGCCGACCTTCTCGAAGACGCGGCCCCGCATCATCGACATGGTGCCGCCGCCGCCCTTGCCCTGGTCGCGCTCCCACGGCGTCTTTTCGAAACGGCCGGGCGACCATTCGGCGAGCGGGCCGGTCAAGTCCTGCTCTAGCTGCTCGAAGGTGGTGCAGATGCGCTCGCGCAGCGTCTCGAACCAGAGCCTGGCCTTCATCTTCTTCTGTTCGATGTCGGCTGGAAGGCCCGCCGGTATTTCTGGTCGTTCCAAATCACGTCTCCAGCCGAGCCGACAAATGACTCGTCTTTTCCGGGCGCGATCCCTAATCTCTTAGGAGCAAGGGTCAAGTGTCATCTCGTAAAGGCCCAGGAGTTCTTTGGTGCGCACCCCGGCAAGACCGCCGCTGCACGGCCTGAAGAAAAGGCTCGACCGTTCGCGCGCCGAGCACGAGCGTATGCCGCGTGACGGCTTTTTACGCGAAACCTTCGTCCTGCCGCGCTCCGACGCGCGGCTCAAGGCCAAGGAATGGTTCGAACGCTTCCCCAAGCAGGCCTATTGGACCGAGATCGAGAGCTGGTTCGAACGGCCCGGAGACGTCATCGAATTCACGATACGGCGGCTGCCGGCGGCGGACTGAGGGACGTCACGGCAAAAACAGATCGCGCAACTTTGGAGAATCTAGGATCAGGTTCTCGCCAAGCAGTTTGCCGAATTTTTCCAACCCCATCTTCCGCGCTTCATCGAAGCTGATGGAGGTAAAGAGGGTTGGCATGCCGCCAGAATCGATCCGGTAGATGGAAATGAGCTGTGTCTCTTCGTCTGCTTGCATTAGGTGTCCTCGCAAAGATGTTTCCTCCTCATCGCCCAATGATCGCATGCCTTTGTTCATGACGCGATTAATCTCCGCGCGCCTGCCCCTTCTAGGGCCAGCCGGTCGCCCTTGTTCCTCAGCGGGCACTTGTCGATCGACATGCAGCCGCAGCCGATGCAGTCGGTGAGGCCGTCGCGCAGCTTCTTCAACTGGCTGATCTTGCGGTCGAGGTCGTCGCGCCAGCCCGTTGACAGCAGGTTCCAGTCCTCGCGCGTCGGCGTACGGCCCTCCGGCAGCGATTCAAGTGCGGCAGCAATCTCGGCGAGCGAGATGCCGACCTCCTGCGCAATCCGGATGATCGCCACCCGCCGCAGCACGTCGCGGCCATAGCGCCGCTGGTTGCCCGCCGTGCGGTGGCTGCGGATCAGCCCGCGCGCCTCGTAGAAATGCAGCGCCGACACCGCCACGCCGCTGCGCATGGCCACCTGGCCAACCGTCAATTCCTTCATCGGAGCCATTTCGTTTTTCCGCTTGACCTCAAGTTAAGTTGAGCTTGTAGCCAGGAAATGTCGATAGAGCAATTGAGGAGAAGGCGATGTGCGCCTGGGTGAGAATGACGCAAGACGCAACGGCCGTCGGCGATGGCGACAACGCATTGAAGGTTCTAGCCGAGCTGCCGGATGGCTTCGCCGGCGACCATGGCGACGGACAGTGCGACATTGATGCTGCGCGTGCCGGGCTGCATCGGGATCGTGAGCCGCGCATCCGCCGCCTGATGGACAGGATCAGGCACCCCGGCGGATTCGCGGCCGAACAGCAGGATGTCGCCATCGGTAAAGGCAAAGCCGGTGTAGGCAGTCGCGGCTTTGGTGGTGAGCAGCACCAGCCGGCGCGCTTGGCCTCTGCGCCAGTCCTCGAAGGCGTTCCAGTCGACATGCCGGGTCAAAGCGGCCATTTCGAGATAGTCCATCCCGGCTCGCTTGAGCGCTTTGTCGGAGAGCGGGAAGCCGGCCGGTTCGATAATGTCGACGCCGAGACCGAGGCAGGCGGCGAAGCGCAGGATTGTCCCGGTGTTGCCGGCAATGTCAGGCTGGTAGAGAGCGATGCGGAGACGGTGGTTCATTTCCGCGTCTTCCTAATAAGTGGCAGATCGGCCACAGCGGACTCCTGGTTTTGGAAATTGCTGGACCTGCGGGTGGCCATTTTCTGCGAAGTCGATTATACCGCAGGCATTGTCAACCCGAACCGATGGAGGGGTATTTCATGATGACCATGCACATCCAGCGCCCCTCCCGTGGGCTTACCTGCCCGCCGGCGGTTTCGGTACGACGATTTACCTGACTTCTTAGATCTGATCGCACCGATTCCCGTCGAACCCAGTTTTCGGCTTTCGAAGGAATCCTGCGATGTTTTTCAACCTGTTGAAGGGGCTGACCGCCCCAGTTGAGCGTGTCCCGACCGAGGTGTCCCCTCGTGTCCCGACCGATGCAATCCGTGCCTCCGGCCGAATGCCGGCGCACGACATTGCTTCGCCTTTTTATCACTATTTGCACACGGAGGACGGACCGATGTTCGATCCCTATAAAATACCTGGTTCAAGAAGCCTGCACGAGCGCAAGACGGCCACCTGGGCGTTGCTGGTCGGCGAGACCTATTCGTCGGTGGTTCACGCCGAGACGCGCCGGCGTCCGCATCGCGGCATGTTGCCGGATGTCGATTTCTCGCGCGCGGTTCCAGACCACAGCCGGCCGTCGCTGGTGCGCCGGATCATCCGGCTCATACGGCCGGGCGCGAAAAACCGGGCTGGCGGCGGCGTGCCGTCAGGTCAGTCGACCGCGTCTGTCGGCGAAAAGCCCGCAAGTCCCTATATTGGGCGAAGCAGGACCGATGGCCCGGGTGATTCCGGGCCGTCGGTCCCCGACTTCGTACGCTCCGGGGACCTTTCCCACGCCGCGTGAGCGGAAAACTGATTTGTGAGCATCAACATGTTCAGCTGGTTTGAAAAAAGGCTCGATCCGTTCCCCGCAGCGGAACCGGTCGAGCCGCCGAAGACGCTGGTTGCCTTCTGCGTGCATTATACGCGTGGCGCCTGGCCCTACATCATCGTCGATGCGGTGCTGGTGACGGCGATCGCGGTCGCCGAAGTGTGGATGTTCGGCTTCATGGGCCGCATCGTCGACTGGCTGTCCGGGCAGAATCGCGAAACCTTCCTGCAGAACGAGAGCTGGAAGCTCGCCGGCATGGCCTTCGTCGTGCTGTTTGCGCTGCCCGGTACGGTTTGGCTGCACTCGCTGCTCAACCAGCAGACGCTGATGGGCAACTACCCAATGCGAATCCGCTGGCAGGTGCATCGCTATCTCTTGAAGCAGTCGATGAGCTTCTACCAGGACGAATTCGCCGGCCGCATCGCCACCAAGCTGATGCAGACGGCGCTTGCCGTGCGCGAATGCGTCATCAAGGTGATCGACGTCCTCAACTACGTCATCGTCTATTTCCTCGGCATGCTCTTCATCGTCGGTTCAGCCGACGTGCGGCTGGCGGCACCGCTTGGCGTCTGGCTGCTCGGCTATATCGGCCTGTTGCGCTACTTCATCCCGAAGCTCGGAAAGGTCGGCGAGGCGCAGGCCAATGCGCGCTCGACCATGACCGGCCGCGTCGTCGACAGCTACACCAACATCCAGACGGTCAAGCTGTTTTCCCATGCGCGCCGCGAAGCAACGTTCGCCAGGGAAGGCATGGCCGGCTTCCTCGACACGGTCTACCGGTCGATGCGGCTAGTGACTGTGCTGTACGGCCTGCTCTACATCCTCAACGCGTTGCTGCTGTTCTCTGTGACGGCGCTGGCGCTGTGGCTGTGGCTTGGCCAGGCGGTGACGATCGGCGCCGTCGCCGTGGTCATCGGCCTTGTGCTCAGGATGTGGGGCATGTCGCAGTGGATCATGTGGGAAATGTCCGGCCTGTTCGAGAATATCGGCACGGTGCAGGACGGCATCGCCTCGATCTCG
Organism: Mesorhizobium sp. ArgA1; assembly: GCF_053714375.1. NCBI lineage: Bacteria > Pseudomonadati > Pseudomonadota > Alphaproteobacteria > Hyphomicrobiales > Phyllobacteriaceae > Mesorhizobium > Mesorhizobium sp. ArgA1. The sequence continues at coordinate 510,570 of NZ_JBSKBQ010000001.1, read as the reverse complement.
CTGCCGCGCCTGGTCGAGGACCGGCCGGGGGCGAAGGACATTGCCGTCACCAAGGGTGAGATTAGGTTCGACGATATCCGCTTCCATTACGGCAAGCAGAAAGGCGTCATCGAGAGCCTGTCGCTGACGGTGAAGCCTGGCGAGAAGGTCGGCATTGTCGGCCGCTCCGGTGCGGGCAAGTCGACGCTGGTCAACCTCCTGTTGCGCTTACTATGACCTTGAGAAAGGCCGGATCCTGATCGACGGCCAGGAGATCGCATCGGTGACGCAGGATTCGCTGCGCGCACAGATCGGCATGGTGACGCAGGACACCTCGCTGCTACACCGTTCGGTGCGCGACAACATCCTCTACGGCCGGCCCGACGCCACGGAAGAGATGGTCGTCGAGGCAGCCGGGCGGGCCGAGGCGCTGGAGTTCATCGCCGGGCTTTCGGACCACACTGGACGCAAAGGGTTCGACGCTCATGTCGGCGACCGGGGCGTCAAATTGTCGGGCGGCCAGCGGCAACGCATCGCCATAGCTCGCGTTATGTTGAAGGACGCGCCGATACTTATCCTTGACGAAGCGACCTCGGCGCTGGATTCCGAAGCCGAGGCCGCCATCCAGGAGAATCTCTACAAGCTCATGCAAGGCAAGACCGTCATCGCCATTGCGCACCGGTTGTCGACCATTGCGGCGATGGACAGGCTCGTCGTCCTCGACAAGGGCCGTGTCATCGAGGAAGGGTCGCATGAGGAACTCGTCGCCAGCGGCGGGCTCTACGCGCAGCTCTGGCAGCGCCAGTCGGGCGGGTTCCTGCTCGACGACGGCCCGGTCGATGCCGCCAGTGACGCCGTTGCCAACGACATCGGCGTTAAGGGCGAAGCCGCGGAATGATGACATCAGCATGATGACAGCCGTCTATCGCTGGTTCGAGAACTGGGTCTATCCGTTCAGGGAGCCTGCGAGCCTTCGGCCACCATCAAGCGTCGGCGGCTTTCTCTGGCACTATGTCGGCCAGGCGAAGTTCGCCTTCTTCGCCATGCTGGTCATCGGCGGCATCGCGCCGCTGGTCGAGGCCGGGCTGTTCTACTTCGTCGGCCGGCTGGTCGATATCCTCGACCAGCTGCCCGGCGAGCGCAGCTGGCACGCGCTCTGGACCGCCGCCGGTCCTGAACTGGTGTTCATGATCGCAGTGGTGCTGGTCATCCGCACCGTCGTGGTAGGTCTGTCGGCGCTGGTCAACGAACAGACGATCACGCCGGGCTTCTACAATCTGGTGCGCTGGCAGGCGCACCGGCACGTCTCGCGGCAGTCCTACACCTTCTTCCAGAACGATTTCGCCGGCCGTATCGCGACAAAGGTCTGGCAGGCGGGGCAAGCGACCGGCGATCTGATGGAGAGCTTCATCGAGGTCGTCTGGTTCATGCTCGTCTATACGGTGACGACACTGGCGCTGGTCGCCGGGCTCGATCTCAGGTTGGCGGCGCTGGTGTTAATCTGGATCGTCGCTTTCGGCTTTCTGGCCAAGCTCTATCTGCCCTCGATCCGCAGGAATGCCGAGGCGACCGCCGAGGCCGGCTCTATGATTACCGGCCGCTTCGTCGATTCCTATTCCAATGTGCAGACGCTGAAACTGTTCTCGGCCGATGGCGATGATCGCTACATCAAGAACGGGTTCGACATCTATCTCGACGCGCTACGCCCTTTCACCCGAAGGCTGACCGGCGTGCGCATGGCGCTGACGACGCTGGCTGGCATCATGATCACGGCGATTGGCTGCTTTGCGGTCTATCTCTGGGTCGAAGGGTCGATCACCGTCGGCGCCGTCGCCTTCACGCTTTCCCTCGTGTTGCGGCTTAACATGCTGTTTGGAAGGCTGATGATGCAGCTCAACGGCATTTTGCGAAATCTCGGCGTGCTGGAGAACTCCAAGGCGCTGATCACGCAGCCGCTCGGACTGATCGATGCACCCGATGCGAAGGAGCTTGTCGTCGCCGGCGGCCGCATCGAGGTGAAGAATGTCGAGTTCCACTATGGCAAGGGGTTCGGCGTGCTCAATGGCATCGACCTTGTCGTCAAGCCGGGCGAGAAGGTCGGGCTGGTCGGGCCGTCGGGTGCCGGCAAGACGACGCTCGCCAACCTCATCTTGCGCCTCTACGATCTGGAAGGCGGGTCGATCACCATCGACGGCCAGGATGTCGCTGACGTGACGCAGAATTCGCTGCGCGCCAATATCGGCGTGGTCAGCCAGGACACGGCCCTGTTCCACCGTTCGCTGCGCGACAACATCAAGCTCGGCATGCCCGATGCAACCGATGCCGAGGTGGTCGCTGCAGCGAAGAAGGCCGAGGCGCACGAGTTCATATTGGGCCTGCGCGACAACCGGGACCGTGCCGGTTACGAGGCCTTTGTCGGTGAGCGCGGCGTGAAACTGTCGGGCGGCCAGCGCCAGCGCGTGGCGATCGCTCGCGTCTTCCTCAAGGACGCGCCGATCCTGATCCTCGACGAGGCGACCTCGGCGCTCGATTCCGACATCGAGGCGGCGATCCAGGAGAACCTGACGCGGCTGATGGAGAACAAGACGGTCATTGCCATCGCGCATCGGCTGTCGACCATTGCGGCACTCGACCGGCTGGTGGTGCTGGACGGCGGCCGCATCGTCGAACAGGGCACGCATGATGAGCTGGTGGCGTTCGACGGGCTCTATGCGCGGCTGTGGAAACGGCAGTCCGGCGGCTTCCTCTATAACGAGGAAAGCGTGCTGGAAGAGACGCGGCCGGCAGAGTAGAACGCTGAGATGTCGGTCAGGATGCCCTCGAACTTTGGACGCAGCAGCGCGCAGGAGAGCGCGCTCGACCTGCTCGGCCACGAGATTCTGGCCGAAAAGGCGGCCGCACTTGGCCGTACTGGTCAGCGTGTCGACGAGACACTGAAGAGGCTGCGCGAGAACAGCGACAGCGAACAGCGCCCCCGGCTGCTGAAGGAAGCCGCCGCGGCGGTGCACGCCTATTTCATCCAGCGCGAACTCTGCGGCTTGCGCCGGCATGATGCGGTGATCCGCGAGTACGACATCCCGAGGGCAGTGCTGGTCAGGCTCGGCGCGAGCTAGAGATCATCGGCCGGCAAACAATCATTCCAGCCATTCGGTGATGAAACTGCCGCTTTCGTGGATGTCGGTCGATTCGAGCGGGCCTGGGCCGAGATTGGTGAATTTGTGCGGTGTGTTCGGCGGCACGATCAGGATCTGGCCGGCAGTGGCCTCGATCTGCTGGTCGCCGATGGTGAACAGGCCGGTGCCCTTGCGGATGATGAAGATCTCGCAATAGGGGTGGGTGTGCAGCCGCGGGCCGCCGCCGATCTCTGCCTGGTAGTTGAAGATCAGGCAGGAGCTGGAGCCGTAGGCGCCCAATTGCAGTTCGCCTTGCCAAAGGCCGGGCGTCCTGGTCCAGGTCTCGAGGTCGATGATGTGTGCCATGTCAGCGAGACTAGATCACGGCAACATGGCCTGTCGAGACCGGCGGGGACCCTCGGATTTGCTGGTATTTTCCTGTCGTTTAGCCGCCTTTTCAGGTCTTTGGGCAACTGGCCGACTGACGCGCTGTTCTGTCCCCGCGACAATCTGCCCTTGTGGCCTGACCCCGCTGGACAAAAACGGGCTTCACGCATAAACCGAACTCCAAATGCCGGAGGAATTCGCTAGCTTGTTCGCCATGCGCTGTCGGGCCGGCGCGATGGAGCGGGAACAAAGCTCGGCCACCGGCTCGGAAGAGGCGAAAGGATCAGGCACCCGTGAGCGCAACCGACACCCAGGATCCCAACCGTCGTGATTTTCTTTACGTCGCCACTGGCATGGCCGCCGTGGTCGGCGCTGGGGCCGTCGCCTGGCCGTTCATCGACCAGATGCGCCCCGATGCCTCGACGCTGGCGCTGGCTTCGGTTGAGGTCGATGTTTCCTCGCTGACGCCAGGCATGTCGCTGATTGTCAAATGGCGCGGCAAGCCGGTCGTGGTGCGCAACCGCACCGAGCAGGAAATGAAGGACGGCGAGGCCGTCAACCTGGCCGACCTCAAGGATCCGATCGCCCGTAACGCCAATCTGCCGGCCGATGCGCCGGCGACCGACGCCAACCGTACCACGCCCGGCAAGGAAGCCTGGATGGTGATGGTGCAGGTCTGCACGCATCTGGGCTGCATTCCGCTCGGCCAGGAAGGCGATTTCGGCGGCTGGTTCTGCCCGTGCCACGGTTCGCAGTACGACACTGCCGGCCGCATCCGCAAAGGCCCGGCGCCGGAAAACATGGCCGTGCCGGTATTCAAGTTCATTTCCGATACCAAAATCCTTATCGGTTGAGGCAGGGGATATTTCGATGAGCGAGGGACACTCGACCTATACGCCCAAGACCGGTATCGAACGCTGGTTCGACGCCCGCATGCCGCTGCCGCGCATGGTCTATGACAGTTTCATCGCCTATCCGGTGCCGCGCAACCTCAACTATGCCTGGACCTTCGGCGGCATCCTGGCGATCATGCTGGTGGCGCAGATCCTGACCGGCATCGTGCTGGCCATGCACTATACGGCCGACACCAATCTCGCCTTCGGCTCGGTCGAGAAGATCATGCGCGACGTGAATTCGGGCTGGCTGTTGCGTTATCTCCATTCCAACGGCGCCTCGTTCTTCTTCGTCGCCGTCTACATCCACATCTTCCGCGGGCTATACTACGGCTCCTACAAGGCGCCGCGCGAGCTGCTGTGGATCCTCGGCTGCATCATCTACCTGCTGATGATGGCAACCGGCTTCATGGGCTATGTGCTGCCCTGGGGGCAGATGAGCTTCTGGGGCGCCACCGTCATCACCGGCTTCTTCAGCGCCATTCCGCTGGTCGGCGACTGGATCCAGCAGCTGCTGCTTGGCGGCTTCGCTGTCGACAATCCGACGCTCAACCGCTTCTTTGCGCTGCACTACCTCTTGCCGTTCATGATTGCCGGCGTCGTCGTGCTGCACGTCTGGGCGCTGCATGTCGTCGGCCAGTCGAACCCGACCGGCATCGAGGTCAAGTCGCAGACCGATACCGTCGCCTTCACGCCCTATGCGACCATCAAGGACGCGTTCGGCATGATCGTGTTCCTGTTCGTCTTCGCCTATTTCGTCTTCTACCTGCCGAACTTCCTCGGCCATCCGGACAATTACACGGTCGCCAACCCGCTGAAGACGCCGGCCCACATCGTGCCGGAATGGTACTTCCTGCCGTTCTACGCGATCCTGCGCGCCATCACCTTCAACATCGGGCCTATCAATTCCAAGCTCGGCGGCGTGCTGTGCATGTTCGGCGCCATCGTCATGCTGTTCCTGGTACCGTGGCTCGATACCTCGAAGGTTCGCTCGGCGGTCTACCGGCCCTGGTACAAGCTGTTCTTCTGGCTCTTCGTGGCCGACGCGGTCCTTCTGGGATGGCTGGGCTCGCAGCCGGCGGAAGGCGGCGGTCTGTTGACCCTCATGATAGGTGAGGTCTCGGGCAACTACGTCGGCTACGCTCAAGCGGCGACGCTGTTCTACTTCGCCTTTTTCCTCGTCATCCTGCCGGTGCTCGGCCTGATCGAGACGCCGCGCAGGCTGCCGAATTCGATCACCGAAGCGGTGCTGGAGAAGAACAAAGGTGCCGGTGGCGGACATCCGGCAGGTGCGAATGCCGCGCCGGAAACCAAGGGCTGAGCGAGAATCTAAGGGGATTTGGCATGAAAAAGATTCTCACCTCGCTCGCCTTGCTTGGCCTGTTTGCTGGCGGCATTGGTGCCGTCGGCAGCGTGGCGATGGCCGCTGAAGAGGCGCATAACGCGGCCGCGCCGACGCATTTCCCGATCGACGAGCCGAAGGAAATGGACTGGAGCTTTGCCGGCCCGTTCGGCACCTACGACAAGGCGCAGCTGCAGCGCGGCCTGAAGGTCTACAAGGAAGTCTGCTCGGCCTGCCACTCGATGAACCTGGTCGCGTTCCGCACGCTCGAAGGCCTCGGTTATTCGGAGGCGCAGGTAAAATCCTTTTCCGCCGAATACACCATCCATGACGGTCCCAACGATGCCGGCGACATGTTCGACCGTCCGGGCAAGCCGTCCGACCATTTCCCGGCGCCGTTCGCCAATGAAGAGGCGGCTGCCGCCTCCAACGGTGGCGCTGCTCCGCCCGATATGTCGCTGCTGGCCAAGGCGCGCGGCGTCGAGCGCGGCTTCCCGCGCTTCGTCTTCGACATCTTCACCCAATATGCGCAGGGCGGCCCGGACTACATCCATTCGCTGCTGACCGGTTACGACCAGACGCCGCCGGCCGGCATGGTGATCCCGGAAGGCACCCACTACAACCCGTACTTCATGTCCGGCGTGTCGCTGAAGATGCCGAAGCCGCTCTCCGACGGCCAGGTCACCTATGATGACGGCTCGCCGCAGACGATCGACCAGTATTCGCGCGACGTCTCGGCCTTCCTGATGTGGGCCGCCGAGCCGCATATGGAAGACCGCAAGAAGACCGGCTTTCGCGTGCTGGTGTTCCTGCTTCTGTTCGGCGCCCTGGTCTATCTGACCAAGCGCAAGGTTTGGGAAGGCGTGGCGCACTAAGGCTGCGCAGCATGCGAAATCAAAAAAGGGCGCCGAAAGGCGTCCTTTTTGTATTTCGGCAGGTGGATGTGTCACATGGCCGTCACCCCCTGGGACGATCCTGCCTTGCCCTCATCAAAGGATCGCACCCATGAAAAGATATGCATCGCTCGCGGCGGGCTTCCTGCTGCTCGTTACTGGTTCCGTCGCCCTTGCCGATGACGCCCAGCCTTTCGTCACCAACAAGGACATCGACCTGACGATGATCCTGCCGCCGCCGCCGGCCAACGATTCGGCCGAGACCAAGGCCGAGCTCGGCGCGGTGCTGACGCTGCAGGTGACGCGCACACCAGAGATGGTGGCCAGCGCCGTCGCTGACGCGGAGGAGAATGTCTGGCGCTTCGCCGATGTCATGGGCCCGAACTTCAACAAGGACAAGCTGCCGAAATTCGGCGCCTTCTTTGATCGCGTGGTGGCCACCGAGGGCGCCGTTGTCGACCCGGCCAAGGATGTCTGGAAGCGTCCGCGTCCGCATCAACTCAGCGACCTCGTCAAGCCCGTGGTCAAGCTTTCGAGCTCCGGGTCCTGGCCTTCCGGCCACGCCACGGTCGGCACCATGATGGGCATCATCCTGGCCGACATGGTGCCGGAGAAACGCCCAGAGATCATGGCGCGTGCGGCGCAGTATGCCCACAACCGTGTGGTCGGCGGCATCCACTACCCGTCCGACGTCGAGATGGGCAGGATTTCCGGCAGCGTGATTGCCGCGGTCGTGCTCAACCGCGATGACTTCAAGGCCGAATACGATGTGGCCAAAGCGGAGCTGCGTTCCGACTTAGGCATGTAGACCGCTTCTTAGCAGCCGATTTCGACACAAAGGGGCGCCTTCGGCGCCCCTTTCCTGTTCATGGCCGGGTTTGTGGGGTCGTTCGACAAATGGTGCGTTGGCATGGCGGCGTCCGGTTGATATTCGACGCAGCGAAAGGCGGACGCCTGTGCCGCCATGAGAATGGATCGATGATGCGGCTCAAGGACTGTCACAACTTTTCCGACTTCCGGCGCATGGCGCAGCAGCGGCTGCCGGGGCCGATCTTCAACTACATCGACGGCGCGGCCGACGACGAGGTCACCTATCGCCGCAACACCGAGAGTTTCGAGCGCTGCGACCTCGTTCCCAACGTGTTGCGCGGGGTGAGCGAGATCGACATGTCGGTAACGGTGATGGGCCAGAAACTGGCAATGCCCGTCTATTGCTCGCCGACCGCCTTGCAGCGGCTGTTCCATCATCAGGGCGAGCGCGCGGTGGCCAAGGCTTCGGCCAAGTTCGGCACCATGTTCGGCGTTTCCTCGCTCGGCACCGTCAGCCTTGAGGAAGCGCGCAAGATCAGCAGCAGTCCGCAGGTCTACCAGTTCTATTTCCACAGAGATCGCGGCCTCAACCGGGCGATGATGCAGCGGGCCAAGGCGGTGGGTGTCGAGGTGATGATGCTGACCGTCGACAGCATCACCGGAGGCAATCGCGAGCGCGACAAGCGCACCGGCTTTGCCATTCCCTTCAAGCTCAACCTTGCCGGCATGCTGCAGTTCGCGCTCAAGCCGGGCTGGGCGATCAACTATTTCACCCATGAAGGGTTCAAGCTGCCGCAGCTCGACGAGCATGTCGATATGGGCGGCGGCACGATGTCGATCAGCCGCTACTTCACCGAGATGCTTGATCCGTCGATGACGTGGGACGATGTCGCCGAGATGGTCAGACTGTGGGGAGGCCCGTTCTGCCTCAAGGGCGTCATGTCGGTGGAGGACGCCAAACGCGCCGTCGAGATCGGCTGCAGCGGCATCGTGCTGTCGAACCATGGCGGCAGGCAGCTGGACGGCTCAAGGGCGGCGTTCGACCAGCTGGCCGAGATCGTCGATGCCGTCGGCGACCAAATAGACGTCATCATGGATGGCGGCGTGCAGCGCGGCACGCATGTGCTGAAGGCTCTGTCGCTCGGGGCCAAAGCTGTCGGCGTCGGGCGCTACTATCTGTTTCCGCTGGCGGCGGCCGGCCAGCCCGGCGTTGAACGGGCGCTCGAGCAGATGCGGGTCGAGATCGAGCGCGGCATGAAGCTGATGGGCTGCAGTTCGATCGAACAATTGTCGCGCAACAACCTCCGTTTCAGGTAATCTCGGCTCATGAAATCCTCACTCGAAGACACGCTGGTCGCCGCGATCCGCACCATTCCGGACTATCCGAAGCCCGGCATCCTGTTTCGCGACATCACCACTTTGCTCGGCAATGCGCGTGCCTTCCGCCGCGCCATCGACGAACTGGTGCATCCCTATGCCGGCCAGAAGATCGACAAGATCGCCGGCATCGAGGCGCGCGGTTTCATCCTTGGCGGCGCCGTGGCGCACCAGCTTTCAGCCGGCTTCGTGCCGATCCGCAAGAAGGGCAAATTGCCTTACGAGACGGTGCGCGTCGCTTACAGCCTGGAATACGGGCTGGACGAGATGGAGATGCACAAGGACGGTGTTGCACCGGGCGAGAAGGTGATCCTGGTCGACGACCTGATCGCTACCGGCGGCACGGCGGAGGCGGCGGTCAAGCTGCTCAGGCAGATCGGCGCCGACATCCTTGCGGCCTGCTTCGTCATCGACCTGCCGGATCTCGGCGGGCGCGCCAAGCTGGAAGCGCTGGGGGTTTCGGTGCGGACGCTGATCGGATTTGAGGGACATTGAGCAGGTCTTCCCTTCTCCCCCTGTGGGAGAAGGTGGCCGAGCGAAGCTCGGTCGGATGAGGGGTGTTCCAGGGAACGCCAACGTCTCACTCGGTCACGCACCCCTCATTCGTCTTGCCGCTGCGCGGCAATCCACCTTCTCCCGCAGGGGGAGGAGGAAGAGGCGCTACTAAGCTTTCACCAGCACCGCACTGTCGAACTCGAGCACCTTGTCCGTCGAATCGAAAGCATCCGCGCGCAGTGCCAGCACCCGCCATCCCGGACGCGACGAGATCGGGCGATGCGACAATGCCGTGCGCGTGAAGCTGACGGTTTCCCCGGCATAGACCGGTTTCAGCCATTTCAGGTTCTTGAAGCCGGGCGAGGGGCCGAATTCCGGCACCGGGCCGGGGCCGGTCCAGCCTTCGGTGTCCATGCGGGTTTGGAGGTTCAGCTTCATCCAGGTAGCGGCGGTGTGCCAGCCCGACGCGCAGAGGCCGCCGAGCACGCTGCTCCTGGCTGCTTCCTCGTCGACATGAAAGGGCTGCGGATCGTATTTCCGGGCGAAGGCCTTGATCGCCTCCGGCTCGAATGTATAGGAGCCGAGAGCGACGGTGACGCCGATGCCGAAGAACTCGTCGAGGGTCACGCCATGGCCTCACGGGTCTGGAACATACAGGTGTTCTCGAATTCGAAGACGCTTTCGCCGCGCTGGTTGAAAAGCTCGCTGCGCATGGTGATGAGGCCGATCTGCGGCCGCGATTTGGACACCCGCTTGGCAAGGACGGTGGTGCTGCCGCTCAAAATGTCGCCGGCCAGCACCGGCTTTTTCCATTTGACATAGTCGACGCCGGGCGCGCCTTGCGAGGTCGAGTCCAGCAGGAAGGCATCGCACAGCATGCGCATGAAGATCGCGCAGGTGTGCCAACCGGAGGCTGCGAGCCCGCCAAGGATGCTGGCTTTGCCAGCCGCCTCGTCGAGATGCATCGGCTGAGGGTCGAACTCGGTGGCGAATTCGACGATCTCGGCCGCGCTCACCTGCTTGGCGCCGAGGTCGATCGATGCGCCTTCGGTGAAATCCTCATAGGCCCAGGTCTTTCCGGTCATGATCCTAATCCGGTTCAAGGTTGTACGATCACCGGGCATCCGGATGCCGTCCGGGCGGCATTCGGTCAAGCGATTTTTGCTGAGCCAGATCTCGTCAGAGCCAGCCGCGGCGACGGAAATACCAGAAGGGCAGGATCGCCGACAGGATCATCATGCCGATGGCGAAGGGATAGCCGAACTCCCATTTCAGCTCCGGGATGACATCGAAATTCATGCCGTAGATCGAGGCCACCAGCGTCGGCGGCAGGAAGATGACGGCGGCGACCGAGAAGATCTTGATGATGGCGTTCTGTTCGATCGAGATCATGCCGAGCGTGGCGTCGAGCAGGAACGAGATCTTCTGCGACAGGAAGGTGGCGTGGTCGGCGAGCGACAGCACGTCGCGCGACACGGTCTTGATGCGGGCGCGGATGTCCTTGCTCATCTTGATCTGGGTCGCGACATGGGCGAGGAAGCCGGTGAGGCGCTGCAACGAGATCAGGCTGTCGCGGATCGAGGAGGCGATGTCCTCCTTGCGGCCGATGGCCTTGAGCAGTTCCTGGAAATCGCGGTTGCGTTTATTCACCTTGGTCGAGCGCGCTTCGAAAATGTCGCGCGAGATCGTCTCGATGTCGCGGCCGGCGCGTTCGAGAATGTCGGCCAGCCGATCGACGATCGCCTCCAGCAGGCCGATCAGGATGGTGTTGCCCGTGGTACAGCCCGTCGCCACCTTCTCGGCGCGCAGCGGAAAGGTCTTGAACGCCTTCGGCTCGTGATAGCGGATGGTGACCAGTCTCGGACCGGCAAGCACGAAGGTGACCGGCGACATCAGCGGATCGTCGATTTCAGTCTGCGCCGGTAGAGTTGCGGTCATGAAGTAGGCGCCGTCCTCGATATAGAGGCGGCTCGAAATCTCGATCTCCTCCATCTCCTCACGCGTCGGGATGGCGACGCCGAGCCAGGTCTCAATCGTGGCTTCTTCTTCCTTGGTCGGGTTGAGAAGGTCGGCCCAGACGACCTGATCGCCATTGGCCACGAGATCGTCGGCGAGGCGCAGGCGGTCATTGTCAACGACGAAGGCCTTGATCATCGCCGCTCTCCGTTGGTTGGGGCAGGCGTGTCATGGACGACGCCTGTTTCAGGACTGTGACCGGCTGAACTATCGAGATGGGCGCTGCCGGATGATGTTTGCTGCGCTTAGACCCGGCGTCCAGCAAGGTCAAGCCGAGCCCACCTCACGGACATGGCACTCTTACGTGTTGAACTTGAACAGCAGCACATCGCCGTCCTGGACGACATATTCCTTGCCTTCGTCGCGCGCCTTGCCGGCTTCCTTGGCCGCCACTTCGCCGCCCAGGGTGATGTAATCGTTGTAGGCGATGGTCTGGGCGCGGATGAAGCCGCGCTCGAAATCGGTGTGGATGACGCCGGCGGCCTGCGGGGCCTTGTCGCCCTTGTGGATGGTCCAGGCGCGCGTCTCCTTCGGCCCGGCGGTGAAATAGGTGATCAGATGCAGCAGATCGTAGCCGGCGCGGATGACCTTGTTGAGGCCCGGCTCGTCAAGCCCGAGCGAGGACAGGAACTCCATCTCTTCCTCGTCCGAGAGCTGGGCGACTTCGGCCTCGATCGCGGCCGAGATCACCACGGTTCCGGCGCCCTGCGCAGTCGCCATTTTCTCGACAGCCGCGGTGTGCTCGTTGCCGGTGGCCGCATCGGCCTCGGCGACGTTGCAGACGTAGAGGACCGGATGCGACGTCAACAGGTTCAGCCCCTGCAAGATGCGCAGGTCTTCCGCTGAAATGCCCTTGAGCAGGATGCGGGTCGGCTTGCCGGCCTGCAGCAGCTCCAGGGCCGCCTCCATCATCGGCAGCACGGTGGTGGCTTCCTTATCCTTCGAGCCGGCACGCTTGCGGATCTGCACGATGCGGCGCTCGAGGCTGTCGAGGTCGGCGAGCATCAGCTCGGTCTCGACCGTCTCGGCGTCGGCGACGGGATCGATGCGGCCCTCGACATGGGTGATGTCGTCATCCTCGAAGCAGCGCAGCACGTGCACGATGGCGTCGACCTCGCGGATGTTGGCGAGGAACTGGTTGCCCAGCCCTTCGCCCTTGGAGGCGCCGCGCACCAGGCCGGCAATGTCGACGAAGGAGATGCGGGTCGGAATGATCTCCTTCGACTTGGCGATTGCGGCGATCTTCTGCAGCCGCGGGTCTGGCACCGCGACCTCGCCGGTGTTCGGTTCGATGGTGCAGAACGGATAGTTGGCGGCCTGCGCCGCCGCCGTCCTGGTCAATGCGTTGAAAAGCGTCGACTTGCCGACGTTGGGCAAGCCAACGATGCCGCATTTGAAACCCATGTTCGTCCAGTCCTATCGGGAATTCGAAATTTGATCAGGGCTATGGGCGATAGGGGTGAGGAACGTCAAGCCCCGCGGTCCCGATAGCGTCGACGCTCAGTCCTTCTTGCCGAACAGCCTTTTCAGCATCGCAGCCATCGGGCCGCTTTCCGGCAGCTTGGCCGGCGCCTGCTGCGGCCGTGCCTGGCGGATGTGGCTCTGGGCTTTCGGGCCCGCAGCCTTCGGCGCCTTGGATGGCGGGCGGTCGTCACCGCCGGTCGGAGTTAGCTTGTCGCGCAGAGCCAGGGTGATGCGGTTCATGAAGGAACTGTCGTCGCCCTTGGCCAGCAGTCCGGCGTCGTCGGCGATAGTTTCGAGCAGCACGTCCAGCCATGCGCGGTCGGCCTTGGCGAAGTCGCCGAGCACATGGCCGTGCACCATATCCCTCACTCCGGGATGGCCGACGCCGATGCGCACGCGGCGAAAATTCTTGCCGACATGCTGGTCGAGCGAGCGGATGCCGTTGTGGCCGCCGGCGCCGCCGCCGACCTTGACCCGCAATTTGCCGGCCGGCAGGTCGATCTCGTCATAAAAGACGGTGAGCGCCTCGGGGCCGATCTTGTAGAAGCGCAGGGCTTCGCCGACCGGCTGTCCCGACAGGTTCATGAAGGTCTGCGGCTTGATCAGCAGGATCTTTTCGCCGGCAATCGTGCCTTCGGCGATCAGGCCCTGGAACTTCTTCGACCAGGGCGAAAAGGAATGGCGGCGGGCGATAGCGTCCGCCGCCATGAAGCCGACATTGTGCCGGTTATGAGCGTATTTCGCGCCCGGATTGCCGAGGCCTGCAAAGACAAGCATCGTGCGCTCCGGACCCGAAAATTACTTCTCTTCGGCAGCCGGAGCCGCCGCTTCGGGGGCTGCTGCTTCCGCGGTCTCTTCCGTCTCCGGCTTCATCGCCGAGGAGCCGGCAATGGTCGCGATGGTGAAGTCGCGGTCGGAGATCACCGGCTTGACGCCGGCCGGCAGGGTCACCGCCGAGATGTGGATCGAATCGCCAATGTCGGCGCCGGTGAGATCGACGGTGATGAATTCCGGGATCGCATTGGCCGGGCAGTGGAACTCGACTTCGTGACGCACGATGTTGAGCACGCCGCCGCGCTTGATGCCGGGCGACTTGTCTTCATTGATGAAGTGGACAGGCACGTCGACATTGACCTCGGTGTCCTTGCCGATGCGCAGGAAGTCGACATGCATCGGGAAGTCCTTGACCGGATCGAGCTGAAAATCCTTGGGCAGAACCTGGATTTTCTGGCCGTCGACATCGATCGTGGCGATCGTGGTCAGGAACCCGCCGCCGTGGATCTTGTAGAAGACGTCCTTGTAGCCGAGCGCAATCGCCAGGGGAGGCTGCTTGTCGCCGTAAATAACTGCAGGCACTTTACCGTTGCGGCGAACTGCACGGGCGGACCCCTTACCGACCTGTTCGCGCGCTTCGGCCTTGAGCTCGTAAGTATCGTGGCTCATGGCATTTCCTTTCGCGTGTTATGGAGCGTTTGCGGCGGGCAATGTGCCTGGACCGTAAACGTCGAAAGCCGCCTGGCCTGGATATCCGAATGCCAGAAGCCGCATACGCGGACCTTTGTTCGGGATCACAAGGGAAGGCAGCCTTCCGCCGCGTTGCCTCCAAGGGTGTCTACGCGGGTGGCGGCTCTATAGCGGAAGGCGGGAAAGGGTGCAAGTCGGTGGCAATGGTCGGTATTGCACTTTGAATGCGCTTGGCACCGTGGCCGGACATTTCCAAGTCCAAACCTGCTGTTTGCACCAAATTCCAACGACGTTGCGAGCTCGCTGGAGATATTCCACCGCCTAGATGTTCTCGCGGGTGTAGATCTCGAAGGGCAGGATGGTGGTGACGTTGCCGCTTTCGTTCGGCGCCGACACTGCGCGGATCATGCCGGCCAGCGCTTCCTGCGCGATGCGGGCGAGTGGATGCGAGATGACGAAGGTCAGCGTGCCGTCGAGCAGTGCCGGGCGGGTCGAGTCCATCAGTTCGTAGCCTACCACGACGATGCTGCCGGCGCGGCCGGTGGAGCGGAGCGCAGCAATGGCGCCGGTGATGCCCCCGCCGGCGACATAGAGGCCGGACAGATCCGGATTTTCGTTGAGCAGCTTTTCGGTCATCTCCTGCGCGATCGCGCTGGATTCGAAGGTCAGCAACGGCTCCAGCAGCGTGAAATCAGGCGCGTGCTCACGGAAATAGGAGCGGAAGCCGCTCTCGTTCATCTCTTGGCAGCGGTAGCGATGATTGCCGACGAGGATGCCGAGCTTGCCGGGCGCCCGGCAGACATGCTCGAACACCCAGGCTGCGGTGCGCCCGACCTTCCAGTTGTCGAGGCCGATATAGTTGACATGGCCAGTGGCCGAGATCTGCGAAATCAGCGCGAAGACCGGGACGTTGCGGGCATGCAGCGCATCGACCGCCTGAGTGACGAGAGGATGGACCGCGGCGACAACGCCGACGGCATCACATTCGGCGCCCAAGGCCAGCATCCGGGCGGCGACGTTCTGCGGTGACAGATCGTCGAGAAACTCGGTGCGCAGCTCTATCTCGCAGTCAGGCATGGTCGGCGCCACCGCGCGTAGCGCCTCGGCGATGTTGCGATAGAAGGCGCGGCCGGGTTGGTGCAGCAGAAAGCCGAAGCCGTAGCGCGGCCGGGCGGCCGCTATGCGGCTGCGCAGCGCGCCCATGCCGTAGAAGCCGATCTGCTCGGCCGCCAGCCTGACGCGCTCGCGCGTGCCCTGGCGGACGGCGCCGGCGCCGCTCAGCACCCGGTTGACGGTGGCCACCGAGACATTGGCCTCGGCGGCGACATCCCTGATCGTCGGCCGCTTGTTCTGATCCATTTTGTCTCATCCGTCTGTAGCAATTGATACGAATATATCATTTGCTGTGCACGATTGATATGAATGACACAATAAAGTTGGAATAAACATTCTATTCTTGATTCATTTTGGATCAAGATGTTTATCTCCGGAAAAGCAAGCAAGGCGGACGCACCGCCAGCCCAGGGACAGCAGCAGCACAGCGCAGACGGGTTTTCGCCCACCGCCTCGGCGGTGTCAGGCAGCGTGCGCGTGCGGCCATGTCTGGCGTTGCGGGCGCGGCATTGCGGGTGGAGGATTGGCATGGACGATCTCAAATACGGCGCGCGCGACAAGCGCGGGGACTGGAAGCCGAACGGGCGCATCGAGGGGGCGCCGTTGTGGAACTGGCCCCCCAGGCTGCCGAAAATCCTGGCATGGCTGCCCGGCTATATCTGGCCGTGGAATGCGTTCCACATGACGACGGCGCTGATCTACTGGTTCTATGTTGTCCCCGGCGTCGAGACGATGAAGACGCTCAGCTGGGGCTGGGCGTTGTGGCTCTACGCCGTCAACGCCGCGGCGATCCTGGTGTTCTACGGCATCTTCGAGTTGCGCTATTACATCAAGCGCGCCCAGGCGACGCGGTTCAAATACAACCACAAATTTCCAGGCGATGCGCCCTCGGACGTGTTCTGGTTCCAGAGCCAGAACCTCGACAACTTCCTGCGCTCGTTCTTCATCACCATTCCGCTATGGACCGTGGTCGAAGTCATTTTCCTGTGGTGCTTTGCCAATGGCTACGCACCGTGGGTCAGCTGGTCGGATCATCCAGTCTACCTAGCCGCACTGGTGCTGATCGCGCCGGCCATCCACGAGGTGCACTTCTTCTTCATCCACCGCCTGATCCACTGGGGACCGCTCTATCGCTGGATCCATTCGGTCCATCACAATTCGATCAACCCCTCGCCGTGGTCGTCGCTGTCGATGCACCCGGTGGAAGGGTTTCTCTATCACGCGGTCGCCTTCTGGCACCTTGTCATCCCGTCCAATCCGATCGTCGCGCTGTTCCAGCTGCATGTCGCCGGCTTCGGCGCCGTCAACGGTCATCTCGGCTTCGACAAACTTGAGGTGAGCGAGGACACGGCCGTCGATAGCCATGCCTACACGCACTACCTGCACCACAAATATTTCGAGGTGAACTACGGCGGCGATGGGCTGATCCCGCTCGATCGCTGGTTCGGTACCTGGCACGACGGCACCAGGGAGGGCGACGCCATGATGGGCGCCCGGTTCCAGAAAAAGAAGGAACGCATGAACGCCAAGCCTGCGGCGAACCATTGATCTCGCGACACCACGCGCAACGGGAGAGGTGCGCGTGCAGATGAATTCAACGTTTTTCTAAATCCGTCCGAGGACGGCAACCGGGAGGAAATGACATGAAACGCACCACGAACCTTCTGACGGCGATGATGACGGCCGCCGTGCTGGCGACATCAGCCACAGTGGCGATGGCCGACGGGGCGAAGATCTTCGTCATCGGCGGCAAGGCGGACGACCCGTTCTGGTCGAAGGTCAAGAAGGGCGCCGACGACGCCGGCAAGGTCGCCGAACTGACCGGTGGCTCTGTCACCTGGCTCGGCCCGCAAAACTACGACAATCTCGGCCCGGACGCGGCCAAGCTGATCCGCACCGCGCTCAGCCAGAAGCCTAGCGCCATTGTCGGCCCGGACTGGGTGCCCGAGGCCATGGATGACGCCTTCAAGGAAGTCGTCGCCGCCGGCGTGCCGCTCATCGTCTACAATTCCGGCGGCATGGATGCAGCCAAGCGGCTCGGCGCCATGAACTATGTCGGCAACGAAGAATACACGGCCGGTCTGGGCGGTGGCGCCTATTTCGGCAGCCATGGCGCCAAGAACGTCTTGTGTGTCAACACGTTGCCGGGCTCCACCAACACCGAAGACCGCTGCAAGGGCATCGCGGACGCCATCGCCAAGAGCGGCGGCAAATCGAGCCAGCTGCCGCTGCCTTCATCCAGTTTCGGCAACCCGACCGCGGTCGCCGAGGCGATCAAGGCCGCCGTGTTGAAAGACAATACGCTCGACGGTGTCATCACCATCAGCGCCGGCGACGCCAACAGCGCGGCCAACGCCATCAGCCAGGCCAGTGTCGGCGACAAGGTCAAGCTTGCGTCGTTCGACATGGACGAAACCGGTCTGCAGCGCATCAAGGACGGGACGCAATTGTTCGCTGTCGACCAGCAGCCCTATTTGCAGGGCTATCTCGCTGTGTCGCTGCTGAACGGCTTCGTCAACTATGGGCTGGACCTGCCGACGAAACCGGTGCTGACCGGGCCGGGGATCGTCGATGCAGCCAATGTCGACGCGACGATGGGTGGCGCGGCGGCCGGCGCCCGATAAAGCTCCGCCTCACCTTCTCCCCTTGTGGGAGAAGGTGGATCGGCGCGCAACGCCGAGACGGATGAAGGGGTGTTGGAAGAAACGCCAACGCCTGACTCCGCCCAGCCCCCTCATCCGCCGCCTTCGGCGACAACCTTCTCCCACAAGGGGAGAAGGGGGAGCCATGTTCAAGCCAGGGACCACTTCGATGACATCCCAAGCCCATCACCAACCCGCGGTGGCAGCGACTGCGCAACCCGCCTCTTCGATGCCATCGATAGGCAGCCTCGTGCGGCGCCCAGAGGTCGGCTCGCTGATCGGCATGATCGCCGTTCTCGTCTTCTTCTCTATCTTCGGCGGCGCCAATTTCTTGTCGGCCGGCGGCTCCGCCAGCTGGCTCAACGTCGCCTCGGAACTCGGCATCATTGCCCTCCCGGTGGGGTTGCTGATGATCGCCGGACACCTCGATCTTTCCATCGGGTCGATGATCCCGGCGAGCTCAATGACCATTGCCATCCTCTCGGGCCATTACGGGTTGCCGATCATCGTCGGCATCCTCGCGGCGCTGGCCCTCGGGCTGGCTGTCGGGTTCATCAACGGGGTGCTGGTGATCCGCACCAGGGTGCCGTCCTTCGTCGTTACGCTCGCAACGCTGTTCGCGCTGGCCGGACTGACGCTCGGCCTCTCGGTCATCCTGTCCGGCAGCACCAGTGTGGCGCTGAAGAGCGGGCCGACCGCCAAGCTGTTGTTCGGCGACTATCTCGGCGGCAAGTTCCAGGTCACCCTGTTCTGGTGGATCGCCATCATCCTGATTGTCGGGTTCATCCTGAATTTCTCGCGCTTCGGCAACTGGATCCTGGCCATGGGCGGCGATGCCGTCAGCGCCCGCAATGCCGGCATTCCGACCGACCGGGTGACCATCGCGCTGTTCATGAGCAGCGGCCTGTGCGCAGCCTTCGTCGGCATGTCGCAGGCGATCCTATACAACAGCGCCCAGGTGGCGGCAGGGCAGTCTTTCATCTTCAACTCGATCATCGCCGTGGTCATCGGCGGCGTGCTGCTCACCGGCGGCTACGGTTCGGTGGTCGGCATCGTGCTCGGCACGCTGACCTTCTCCATCGTCAACCAGGGTATTTTCTACACAGGTTTCGACGCCAACTGGGCGAGCCTGATCATCGGCGTCCTGCTGCTCGCTGCCGTGCTGATGAACAATACATTCCGTACCATGGCGTTGACCTACGCGCCGCGCACCAGACAGAGGGTCCGCTGATGACAACGCCCCTGCTCAGGCTGACCGGTATCAACAAGTCGTTCGGTCCGATCGACGTGCTCCACGACATTTCGCTGGAGGTTAATGCAGGCGAGGTGCTGTGCCTGCTCGGCGACAATGGTGCCGGCAAATCCACGCTGATCAAGATACTTTCCGGCGTCCACAAGCCGACATCGGGGACAATGGAAATGGACGGCAAGGCGGTCGAATTCGCCAGCCCGCGCGACGCCAGCGACCATGGCATCGCCACCGTCCACCAGTTTGGCGGGACGTTCGCGCTGATGAGCATCGGCCGTTCCTTCTTCGTCGGCGCCGAGCCGACACGGCGCTGGGGGCCGCTGACCATCTACGATCGCAAGCGGGCCAACGAGATCGCCGTCACCGAGATGCGCCAGCTCGGCATCACCCGCATCGACGACGGCGACCGCCTCGTCGGCGGACTGTCCGGCGGTGAACGCCAGGCGCTGGCCATCGCGCGCGCCGTGCATTTCGGCGCCAGCGTGCTGATCCTGGACGAGCCGACCGCGGCGCTCGGCGTCAAGGAGGCGGCGCACGTGCTGCGCATCGTGCTGCAGGCACGCCGCAAGGGCATCGCGGTGATCTTCATCACCCACAATGTCGTCCATGCGTTGACCGTCGGTGACCACTTCGCCGTGCTGATCAGAGGCTCCAAGGCCGCCGATTTCCGCAAGGGCGAGAAAAGCCGCGAAGCGATCACCGATTTGATGGCGGGCGGCGAGCAGATGGCAGAGCTTGAAGCCGAGATCGAGGGCTTCAGCGCGACACAGTGAAGGCGCCCATCTCCTCCCGGGCATCTTCCTGTGCGGCCGGCGGAACGCATGGTTCCGCCGGCCGCCTTTCAACCAACCAGAGACAGGCTTGCAGGAACCAGCAATGGCAAAGTGGATTGATGCGTGTGCGACGGACGATATCGAGGAAGAGGATGTCATCCGCTTCGATCACGAAGGCCGGACCTTCGCCATCTTCCGCAGTCCGGACGATGCGTTCTTCTGCACCGACGGGCTGTGTACGCATGAGAAGGTGCATCTCTGCGACGGGCTGGTTATGGAATACAGGATCGAATGCCCGAAGCACAACGGCGTGTTCGATTACCGGACCGGCGAAGCCGTGCGCGCGCCGGTCTGCGTGAACCTTAAAACCTACGCCACGAAGGTCGAGGACGGCCGCGTGCATATCGAGGTCTGACATGTCCGATACTTTTACGCTTGCGGCTTGCGCCGAAATGCTTTGGCGCGACCGGCCGATGGAGTTCCGCCTCAAGCGCCTCACCGAAATGAGCTTCCAGGTCGGCCTGTGGAATTGGCCCGAGCACGACCTCGCAATGCTGGAGAAATCCGGCGCTACCTTCTCGATCATGAACGGCTATCTGCGCGGCCGGCTGGCCGATGACGAGGGCGCCGCCGAACTGTTGAAGACGGCAAAGGAGACGGCGGCGGTCGGCAAGCGCCTCGGCGTCGCACGGCTCAATCTGCACGGCACCGGTCTCGGCGAGGGCGGCCTGCCGGTCACGCCTTGCGAGACCATCACTGGCGCGATGTGGCTCAAGGCGCGCGACACGCTGAACCGCATCGCTGATCTCGCTGAGGCCGAGGGCGTAACCTTCACGCTGGAGAATTTGAACCTTCCGGTCGACCATCCCGGCGTGCCGTTTGGGCGTGCCGAGGATACGCTTGCTTTGGTATCGAGTGTGAACCGGCCGGGGCTGCGCCTCAATCTCGACCTCTACCATGCGCAGATCGGTGAAGGGAATCTGATCGAGCTGTGCCGCAACAGCCTGCCATGGATCGGCGAGGTCCAAGTCGCCGACGTTCCCGGACGCATGGAGCCCGGCAGCGGCGAGATCAACTACCGAGGCATTGCCCGTGCGCTGAAGGACATGGGTTATCGCGGACCCGTGGGACTGGAGGCGTTTGCCTCCGGTGATCCCGAGGCTGCCCTGCAAGCCTTCCGCGAAGCTTTCACAGTCTGAGGAACGAGAATGGTCACCAAGAGCAGCCGCCCCACCGTCGCCGACATCCGCGCCATGAAGAGCCGCGGACAAAAGATCTCCATGCTTTACGTCGCCACGCTCGAAGAGGCTGCGGCGGCGGATGCGGCCGGCGTCGACATGCTGTCGATCGAGGGCCGCTTCTTCTCACCCGAGATGCGCGAGGCGGCCGGCCGCTGTTTCGTGCAGGTCGGGCTGCCCTACGGCCCCGCCGGCAGTCTGGTCACCGCAGAGGATTATCTCAAAACCGCCTACCACTTCATGCGCATCGGCGGCGACTGCTTCTACTGTGCCGCCTCGCTCGATATCCAGAAGACGCTTTGCGACAATGCCGTGCCGGTCGTCGCCCATGTCGGCCTGATCCCGTCGCAATGCACCTGGACCGGTGGCTTCAAGGCCGTCGGCAGGACAGCCGAGAGCGCGCGTGCGGTGTGGGATCACGTCAAGCGGCTGGAGGCCATTGGCTGCTTCGGCGCGGAGCTGGAGGTGGTGCCCGACCGCATTGGCGAACTGATCACCAGGAATACGCCGATGATCATGCTTGGCATGGGTGCCGGGCCGCATGCCGATGCGCAATACCTGTTCAGCGAGGACGTGCTCGGCCACACGGCTGGCCATAGACCGCGCCACGCCAAGACTTACCGCAACTTCGCCGCCGAATATGAACGGCTGCAGCGCGAGCGTGTCGCCGCCTATCGCGAGTTCATCTCCGACGTGCAGACGGGCGTCTATCCCGAACCGCAGCACGTGGTCCCTATCACCGACACGGAACTGTCCACTTTCAAGGCAGCTTTAGGCCTGTAGCGTTTTCGCTGCCGGCGTACTGATTGCCGCTCAACGCGTCACGCAGCGTCTGGATCTGCCGGTTCAAGGCATCGAGCTGCGCCAGCGTCATGCCCGAGCGCTCGATCAGGGTTTCGTTGAGGCAGTTGCACTGGGTGAGCAGCGCGCGACCGGCTGGGGTCAGGTCGACCTGAACCTGGCGCTCGTCGGTCCGGCTGCGGTGGCGGGTGACCAGGCCTGCCTGTTCCATGCGCTTGACCAGAGGCGTGATCGTACTCGATTCCAGAGCGAGCCTGTGCGCGATGCTGCCCACCGACATGCCGTCGGCCTCGGCAAGCGCGTTCAGCACCAGGTACTGCGGATAGGTGATGCCCATCTCGTCCAGCATCGGCTTGTAGGTGCGGTTGATCGCCATGCTGGTGGCGTAGAGCGTAAAACAGAGCTGATTGTCCAAGGGGAGAGGCACGGCCCATTCCTTTGCCGAGTGAGCATTCTCAGATATGTACCACGAAAAATGATATCGCGATATATATTTCTTGTAGACAAGGGTTTCGAACAGCGCTAGTCATATTGTTATCGCGATATTTATTGTCGCGAAAGCGATCAACGGAGATTGAGATGACCAAGCCCGGCAGCAGCACGATCACCACCAAGGACGGCACCGAGATTTTCTACAAGGATTGGGGGACCGGCCAGCCCATCGTCTTCCATCATGGCTGGCCGCTGAGCAGCGACGACTGGGACGCCCAGATGCTGTTCTTCCTGTCCAAGGGCTACCGCGTCATTGCCCATGATCGGCGCGGCCATGGCCGCTCGACACAGACGGATACCGGCAACGAGATGGACACTTACGCCGCCGATGTCGCGGAACTTGTGGCACATCTCGACCTTAAAGGCGCCTTCCATGTCGGCCATTCGACCGGGGGCGGTGAAGTGGCCCGCTATGTCGCGAAGTATGGCTCAGGCGGCCGTGTCGCCAAGGCTGTCCTGATTGGCGCCGTGCCGCCGATCATGCTGAAGACGGCGGCCAATCCAGGTGGCCTGCCGATTGAGGTGTTCGATGGTTTCCGCGCCGCCCAGGCCGCCAACCGCGCCCAGTTCTTCCACGATGTTGCAGCCGGTCCGTTCTACGGCTTCAACCGTCCCGGCGCCCAGGTATCGCAGGCTGTCGTCGAGAATTGGTGGCGCCAGGGCATGATGGGCGGCACCAAGGCGCATTACGATTGCATCAAGGCGTTCTCGGAAACCGACTTCACGGAAGACCTTAAGGCAATCGACGTGCCGGTGCTTGTCCTGCATGGCGACGACGATCAGATCGTTCCAATCGCCGACTCGGCGCTACTGTCGGTCAAGCTGCTCAAGAAGGGCGAGCTCAAGGTCCACAAGGGTCTTCCGCATGGCATGGCGACGACCCATGCCGATGTCATCAACGCCGACCTGCTGGCCTTCTTCAAGGCATAGAAAGCTGCGACTTGGATAAACAAAGGCACCCGCCATCAGGCGGGTGCCTTTGTGCTGTTATCGAAATGTCCGCGGGGCAGCGCCTATTTGGCGAGAAAACCTGTGATCAGCTTGACGGTGGCGTCGGGGTTTTCTTCCATGATCCAGTGGCCGGAGTCGGGCACGATCCCGCCCGTGACATCGGTGGCAACAAGCCGCAAGATATCGGCCTGCGTGGTGCCGGCGGATTTTTCCCCACCAACAGCCAGCACCGGCATGGTCAGTTTGCCGCCGGCGGCGAGCATCGCCTGGTTGTCGATCGCGTCCTGGTCAAAGGCCTTGAATTGCTCGAAAGCGTCATGCATCGCATGCGGGCGGGCATAGAGTTTGGCGTAGTGCTTGCGCGTTGCCTCGTCGATCTTCTTGGGGTCGGCCGACAGCTCGTTGTAGAAACGATCGAGATAGATGCGCTCGCGCCCCGCGACCAGCCGCTCCATATCCGGGCCGCGAAAGTTGAAGTGCCAAAGCAGCGGGCTTTGCTTGATCTTTTCCCAGTCGCCGATTCCCGGCAGCGGCGCATCGATGATGACCCATTTGGTGATGCGTTTTGGATATTGCGCGGCAAGCGCATAGCCGACCATGTTGCCAATGTCGTGCGTGACCAGGTCGGCCTTGTCGATCTTCAGCGCGTCCAATACGCCGGCAATGTCGACGGCCTGGTTCTTCTTGGTGTAGCCCGCGTCCGGGTGGGCCGACAGACCCATGCCGCGCAGGTCCGGCACGATGACGGTATGGTCCTTCGCAAGTGCCGCCGCCGCGGCACCCCACATATCTCCGGTATCGGCAAAGCCGTGCAGCAGCACGACGGCGGGGCCCTTTCCGCCGACGCGCACATAGAGTTTGGTGCCGTTGGTTTCGACGGACTGAGTCTTGAAGCCCGGTGGAAAAGGAACGATGCGTGCCGTCGCCGGCAAAGTAACAAGAAGCAAACCCACCACGGCCAACATGATTTTGCGCATATCATCTCCAGAGCTGCCGGAGGCCCCAAGCCTTCGTTGATGCTATTTCCTAGCAGTCTTTTCACCCGGCGTAAGGTGAAAGAATCAAAGAGGGCGCGGCAGCTGCCACGCCCTCATGTCGCGTTCTGGAGATGGGCGGTTTTCAGCCGGCCGTCGCCTGCGCCTTCCTGGCTTCCTTCATGTTGGGCAGGAACACCGTCAGCAGGCCGAGCAGCGGCAGATACGAGCAGACCTGGAAGACAAAATCGATGCCCTTCATGTCGGCGATAACGCCGAGCACGGCAGCCGCAATGCCGCCCATGCCAAAGGCGAAGCCGAAGAAGATGCCGGCGATGGTGCCGACACGCCCTGGCACCAGTTCCTGCGCAAACACCACGATGTTGGAGAAGGCCGATGACAGGATCAGGCCGATCAACACCGTCAGCACCATCGTCCATTCGAAATTGGCGTAAGGCAGCGCCAGCGTGAACGGCAGCACGCCGACGATCGAGAACCAGATCATCGCCTTCTGGCCGTAGCGGTCGCCGAACGGACCGCCGAGCAGGATGCCGAGCGCCGAGGCGCCGAGGAACAGGAACAGCATCACCTGGCTCATCTGCACCGACACGCCGAACTTATGGATGGAATAGAAGGTGTAATAGCTGGAGAGAGAGGCGATGTAGGCGTTCTTGCTTAGCACCAGCAGCGTTAGCACCGCCAGCGCTCCCATGACCTTTTTGCGCGGGAAGGGCGAGACGAAGCTTGCCGCCTTGCGATTGCCTTGCGCGGCGCGCATCCGACTGTACCAGCTGCCGACCCGCGACAAAACAATGATGCCGATCAGCGAGCCGACGGCGAACCAGGAGATGCTGGTCTGGCCGAAGGGCACGACGATGAAGGCGGCGAGCAGCGGCCCCATCGACTGGCCGAAATTGCCGCCGACCTGGAACAGCGATTGCGCCAGACCAAAGCGACCGCCCGAGGCGAACCGGGCAATGCGCGAGGATTCCGGATGGAAGATCGCCGAGCCGATACCGATCAGCGAGGCGCCGACCAGAAGCAGCGCATAATGGCCGGCATAGGCGAGCACGATCAGGCCGATCAGCGAGGACGCCATGCCGTAGGGCAGGGAATAGGGCATTGGCCGCTTGTCGGTGATCATGCCGATGACCGGCTGCAACAATGACGCCGTGACCTGGAAGGTGAAGGTCAAAAGACCGATCTGCCAGAAGTCGAGCCCGTAATTTTCTTTCAGCAGCGGATAGATCGCCGGCAGCAGCGACTGCATGATGTCGTTGATGCCGTGGCAAAAGCTCACCGCCAGGATGACGGTAAAGGCGGTTGCCTGGACTGAGGGGAGGCTGGCGCTTGGCTGCGGCGCAATGCTGGTGGCTGTGGTATCGGTCAAGGCAGGCTCCGAGGTCTTTTTGGCGGGTGGTTTGCCCGCGGGCAGGCTTGGCGACCGCTTCTGGCGGACCGCTTAAGGACACCCTTACGGGAGCGCCTTGGGACGTTTGCCTTATAAGCCGCTTGCGAGGCGACTTCTTTCGTGGTTTGGTCCAATAGTTTCGCAAGTGGGCCATAGCCGATGCCACATGGCAGGGACATCTTCCGCGCCGGCAATGCCGATCTCGGACGGTTGCACGAAAGCCGCTGGCAGTGGCTGGAGGAGGTTGCCGGCCCTGCAGTGGCTTTGCCGACCGAATACCCGGACGGCTACCACGTGCCGCAACACCGCCACAGCCGCAGCCAGCTGTTGCATGCGCTGGTCGGCGTCGTGCTGGTGACGACCAGGTACGGGCGCTGGATGGTGCCGCCCGATCACGCCATGTGGATCCCGGCTGGCACCGAGCATTCCGTCGAGATGCTGGGCGATGTCTCGATGCGCTCGGTCTATGTCATGCCGGGCGCGATCCCCGGCCTGCCGGAAGGCTTGCGCGTCGTCGGCGTCACCGAGCTGATGCACAGCTTGATCGTGGAGTCGGAAAAGCTGCCGCAAGGCGGCGAACTGGAAGGGCGCGGCGGGCTGATCATGAACCTGCTGTTGCACGAAATCCCGATCTTGCCGGAACGACCGCTCGGGCTGCCGTTCCCGACTGATCCGAGGCTGGCGGCGCTCTGCCGGCGCTTCGTCGCGGCACCTTCGCCGCGTGCCACGATCGACGAATGGGCCGATGCCGCCGGGATGAGCCGGCGCTCCTTCACTCGCGCCTTCCACCGCCAGACCGGACTGTCCTTGTCGACATGGCGCCAGCAGGCCTGCCTGTTCGCGGCACTTCCCAGGCTCGCCGACGGCGAGCCGATCACCAGGGTGGCGCTCGATCTCGGCTATGACAGCGTGCCGGCCTTCATCACCATGTTCAAGCGTATGCTGGGCGCCTCGCCGCGCGGCTATATGCGCGGCGCGCGCGACAATGGCGAAGCCATGCGGCGGGCTCCGCCCCGCGCGCTGTCCTTACCTCAGTCCATCTGAACGCCGCTCGCCTTGACGATCGGCTCCCACTTGGCGAGCTCAGCCTTCACATGTGCCCCCAACTCTTCCGGGGTGGAGCCGACGATCGAGGCGCTGAACGTGCCCATGCGTGCAATCACATCGGGGTCCTTCAGGGATTCAACTGCTGCCTTCTGTAGCACGGCGACCACCTCCGGCGGAGTGCCCGCGGGCGCGAACAGTGCGTTCCAGCTGTAGGTCTCATAGCCGGGGATGGTTTCGGCAATGGCTGGCAAATCGGGGAATGAGGGAACGCGCTCCTTGGTGGTAACGCCGAGCGCCCTCAGCGTGCCGCTTTTGATATGGCCCGATGAAGACGGCAAATTGTCGAACATCATCGGCACCTGATTGCCGATGACGTCGTTCAAGGCCGGTCCAGCGCCCTTGTAGGGAATGTGCTGCATGCTGACGCCAGCCATCGTCTTGAAAAGCTCGCCGGAGAGATGCAGCGGCGTGCCATTGCCTGACGAGGCGTAGGCGTATTTGTCCGGGTCCTTCTTCAGCAGCTCGATCAGTTCCTTGACGTCCTTGGCCGGAAACTGAGGGTTCACGACCAGGACGTTCGGCACCAGCACAAGCAGCGATATCGGAGCAAAATCCTTCTCCGCGTCGTAAGGCTTTGTCTTCAGGATCAGCGGATTGAGCGCGTGTGTCGCAACCGTGCCCATGAGGATTGTGTAGCCGTCCGGTTCGGCGCGGGCGACCTGGGCAGCACCAATGCTGCCGCCGGCGCCGCCGACATTTTCGACGACAATCTGCTGGCCGAGTTTTTCGGACATCTTGTTGGCGACAAGGCGCGCAACCAGATCCGTTGAGCCCCCAGCGGAAAAGGGGACAACCATTGTGATGGTCCGGTCCGGAAAATCGGCAGCCCAGGCCGCCGGCGCTGAAAAGACAGCCGCGATGGAAACCGCAAGCCCGAGCAAAGTCCTACGCCGCATCTGCCACTCCTCCATTGTTTGGAGGGGCAGTATGCCATGCCAAGCGCGTCAGGAGAAACGTCTGCGTCCCGCAACAATGCAGATTACGGGCCGCTAATATGGGGCGTCCGCTAGTCGAACAGGCTCGATACCGACTCTTCGGTCGCCGTGCGAGAGATCGCCTCGCCCATCAGGTCGGCGATGGAAATGACGCGGATGTTCGGCGCATCGAGCACGCCCTGCGTCGGCTGGATGGAATCGGTGATCACCAGTTCCTGCAGCTTCGAGCCGCTGATGCGGGCGACAGCGCCGCCCGACAGCACGCCATGGGTGATGTAGGCGGTGACGCTGGTGGCGCCGTTGGCCAAGAGCGCGTCGGCGGCGTTGCACAGCGTGCCGCCGGAATCGACGATGTCGTCGATCAGCAGGCAATCCTTGCCGGCGACCGCGCCGATGATGTTCATCACTTCGGATTCGCCGGGGCGTTCGCGGCGCTTGTCGACGATGGCCAGTTGCGCGTCGAAGCGCTTGGCCAGCGCGCGGGCGCGGACCACGCCGCCAATGTCGGGCGAGACGACGACGACATTGGCAAGCTGCTTGTATTTGGCCTTCACGTCGCGAGCCATCACCGGCACCGAGAACAGATTGTCGGTCGGAATGTCGAAAAAGCCCTGGATCTGGCCGGCATGGAGATCGAGCGTCAGAACGCGGTCGACGCCGGCGCGGGTGATCATGTTGGCGACCAGCTTGGCCGAGATCGGGGTGCGGCCCGAGGCGCGGCGATCCTGCCTGGCGTAGCCGAAATAGGGGATGACCGCGGTGATGCGCTTGGCCGAGGAGCGCATGAAGGCGTCGATCATGATGAGCAGTTCCATCAGATGATCGTTGGTCGGAAACGAGGTCGACTGCAGGATGAAGACATCCTCGCCGCGCACATTTTCCTGGATCTCGACGAAAATTTCCTGATCGGCGAAGCGTCTGACGCTGGCCTTGCCCAGCGGGACGTTGAGATAGCGGGCGACCGCTTCGGCCAGCACCCGGTTGGAATTGCCCGCGAAAAGCTTCATGCACCGTTCCTGGCGAAGGATGGAGAGGCAGACAAACTCTCTTAGGCCTCTTAATCGGGCTTTTAGCGAGCCGTGCCGGTATTGCAAGCCTCGTTGACGGGAATCCGCCGGCTAATCTCAAAAACGTCAACGCATGACGGATGCCGGCAACAGGCGGATCAGCCGGCGCGGCCGCCGAGCCAGGCCGCGAACTGGTCGATCGTCTGGTCGGCGATCGCCTGCATGGTGGCGGGCGCGACCGCGGGCCAGCCTTCGGCGGCATTGACTGACGCCGCCTTCTGCTGGCCGTTGATGCGATGCAGCCGGTTGCCGGCGGGGTCATAGACGTCCCAGACATAGATGACGGTGGTGTCCGTGCCTTCCGTCATGGTCGAGAAGTAGCCCTTCAGCACATGCGTGGCGGCCTGGTCTGCGCTGCCGGCAAGGGTGATGCCGCGCTGCCTGGCGCGCGTCTGCAGTTCGGCCGTCAACGGCGTTGCCGCTTCCACCGAAGCGCCGACGATCGGAGCGATCTGCAGCCGCGTCTTCGCCAGGGCGGCGGCGCTCTGCGCAGGGTTGGCGGGTGTGGTGGCGCCGACGGCCGGCGACGATGGCGCCGGCGTGGCCGGCGCGGTGCCCGGGGCCGCCGATAGCGGCTGGGCCGAGGCTGCCGGCGGCGTGATGGCGGAGGGTTCGAGGACGTCCTTGGCGTTGGTACAAGCGGCCAGCACGAGCGCTGCGAGCAATGACACGGTCGTCACATGCGATCGTCCCATCTGCCCGAAAACTCCCTATGTCTTTTTACGCAATTCCGGACGGAAAATCGACTACACTTTTCCTGGAGTTGCTCTCGTGAACGCCCCCGCGTGGACCAGTCATTATGGATTCACTGTACGATCAAGTCGAGATCATGGCGTGAAAGCGGCTTCGGCTGGGATTCGGTGGTCAGGTAGGTGCGGCCAAGCGTCATTGCCGTCTCGGTTTCGGAGTCCATGATGATCATGTGCGCGAACAGCGTCATGTTGGGCGCGATCGGCTCGGGATTGCCCTGGTAGAACATCGGCATGTCCATCCAGGAAGGGGTGAAGCGGGCGCCGACCG
This sequence comes from Mesorhizobium sp. ArgA1, assembly GCF_053714375.1. Taxonomy (NCBI): domain Bacteria; kingdom Pseudomonadati; phylum Pseudomonadota; class Alphaproteobacteria; order Hyphomicrobiales; family Phyllobacteriaceae; genus Mesorhizobium; species Mesorhizobium sp. ArgA1. The sequence continues at coordinate 480,564 of NZ_JBSKBQ010000001.1, read as the reverse complement.
AGTAGCCGCAGGCGTTGAGCCGGTGCTTGGTCAGATTATGCGCTTCCAGCGTGCGCGCATGCGCGTCGAAGACGTCGCCGAAGGTGTTGCCCGGCATCATCGCCTTCTCGACCGCCAGCAGGGCGGCGCGGGCGGCGTCGAACAGCTCCTGATGGCGCTTCGACACCTTGCCGGTCAGCAGGGTGCGCATCATGGGTGCGTGATAGTGGTGGAAGACGCCGGCCCATTCGAGCGTCAGCTGGTCGTTCTTGGTCAGCTTGCGGCGTCCGGCCTTGTAGCGGCAGAGCAGCGCGTCGACACCCGAGCCAATGATGAACTCATTGGCCGGATAGTCGCCGCCGCCGGCAAAGACCGCGCCTTGCATGGCGGCAAGGATCAGCGCTTCGTCGCCGCCCTGTTTGATCAACGGCAGCGCCGCGTCGAGCGCGTCGTCGGACAGATTGGCGGCTTTTTCGGCCTTGGCGATCTCGGCCGGGCTCTTGAACAGCCGCAGCCGGCCGACAATGCCGGAAGCATCGGCGATCTGGCCGAAGGTCTGCAACTGTTCGTCGACGCGGCGGCCGTTGAAGGCGGTCAGGCCATGGGTGTCGTATTCGACGCCGATGCGGGCGCCGAGCAAATTGAGGTCGTTTAGCAGGTTGCGCAGGTCGATCGCCGGGTTGGCGCCGTCGCGATCGGTCCACAAGACAATATTGTCGATGATCGAGGTGTGGCGCGCCTGGCGCAGGTCGGCCGAGCGGGTGAGAAGCACCATCGAGCCGTCGGCCTTCACCACCAGGCACTGGAAGAAGCAGAAACCGAACGTGTCGTAGCCGGTCAGCCAGTACATGCTTTCCTGGGCGAAAAGCAGCACCGCGTCGAGCTTCTTCTCGGTCATCTCGATCATCAGCCGGTCACGCCGGGCGTCAAATTCCGATCGTTCGAAATGCAACGCCATTATTCGTTCTCCAAAACAATTGCCGAAACCTGTCGACCGTAGTCCGGTTCCTTGCGATGTGTCGTGCGCCGGTAGGAAAAGAAGAGATCCTCCTCGGCATAGGTACAACGGCCAAGCCCCTCTGCGATCACGCCGGCCTTCCTCAGCCGGTCGACCGTATAGAGGTTGAGATCGAACATCGCATGCCCGGGATTGGCCGATGGCATGAAATAGCGAATGTTTTCGGCATCGGCTTCGACGAAACGGGCGACGAATTCCGGCCCGACTTCGTAGTTTTCAGGGCCGATGGAAGGGCCGAGAACCGCAACGATGCGCTGGCGGCGGGCGCCCAGGCTTTCCATCGCCGCAATGGTGTTTTCAAGCACGCCGGTGAAAGCACCCTTCCAGCCGGCATGCGCGGCGCCGACGACGCGCGCTTCGGCGTCTGCAAACAGGACCGGGCCGCAATCGGCTGTCGAGGCGCCGATAGCCATGCCTGGGCGGTCGGTGACGATGGCATCGGCCTTGGGCCGCGGGCCGGGAAACGGCTCGCTCACGATGACGACGTCAGGCGAGTGGACCTGATGCGCGGTCAAGAGATGGCTGGCCGGCACGCCCATCCAGGCAGCGACCCGGCGGCGGTTCTCGGCGACCAGCATCTGGTCGTCATCCGAGCCGGTGCCGATATTGAGTCCTTGGTAGATGCCGCTGGAGACACCGCCGATACGGGTGAAATAGCCATGGCGGACGCCTTGCGGCTTCGCCGCTTCCAGCAGCTGCGAGCGAACAGGATCCGGTTTGGTCTGATTCAGCATGGATGGGTTTGTTGTCCGCGCCAGCGCTTTCGTCAAGGCGAAGTTCGGTCAGTATTTGCGGCAGCCATCGCGCATTGGCTCCGAGTTGGCGAAAAGCAGGCATTCGACTATAGCCAATGGCCAGACAATTTCCGGGGCGGGCGAACGTGCATGGGCTGGAATCCAGTCAAAAGCCTGATCCGACAGATCCATCGGAACCGGCAGGTGCGCAAGGCTAAGGACTTTCGCAACATGCTGGTGAAAGGCTATTTCCGCTCACGCAATGCGGCATCGGGGGCGGAATTTGCCGATAGCCTCAGGCAGACCGGTGCCCGGCATTTTTGCTTCTCCATCGCCTACAACACGCCCTGGGTCATCGATGCGCTGACCCAGGCGTGGCTGACTTATTCCACCGGGATGACGCTGGTGGTCATCGACAATTCGTCCAGGCCCGCAGCGCGGCAGGCGATCGAGGCCATCTGCCGGCAGCGCGGCATCGCCTATTTCGGCTTGCCGCGAAATCCCGAATGGAATCCGAACCGATCGCATGGCATCTCGATGAACTGGGTCTTCCACAACATTGTGCGCCCGCTGCGGCCCGACCTGTTCGGCTTTCTCGACCATGACTGCTTTCCCGTGGTTGCCGTCGATTTAGCCAGGCGCATGCAGGGCAAGAACGCCTTCGGCACCAAACATCCCGCCAAAAGGGGCTATCAGGGATGGTACCTCTGGGCGGGGCTCTGCTTCTTTCGCTTTTCGGTCGTCGAGGATCTCGATCTAGATTTCACGCCCCGCTTCGACACCGGGTTCGATACTGGCGGCGGCAACTGGCCGATGCTGCGCGACAGGCTGGATGACGACAACATCGTCAATGCAGAAAAGACCACGGTCAGCTTGAACCTCGGCGGCATCGAGGCCGATCATCGCATGCTGGATAACAGCTTCTTTCACGTCGGCGGCGCTTCGTATCGCGGGCTGATCAGCACGCGGCACTATCGCCGGCTGATGTGCGACCATGTATGGGAGACCTATCTTGGCGGTGTGGCGGGGCGGCTGGTAAACGATCTCTGACGGTCACCATGGCTGATGCGGCAGGATTTTCAGGACCTTGAACAGCGTGCCCATGGCGTCGGGCCCGGCCAGGCGCTCGACGGCGTCGGCAATGGTTTGGCGTGCCTCTTCGCTGGCCTGGCTGCCCAGCAGGCCGGCTCGCTCAAGCAGTCCCATGGAAAGCAGAAAGTCCCCCTGCGTCGTCAATTCCACATCGAGGCCATGCGCGCGCACGACAGAGGCCAGTGCCGCAAAGTCGACATGCGCGGTGAGATCGGCTTCGCCGGGATTGGCCAGCACATCTTCGGGAGCGTGCCTGCGCACGGCCTGCAATGTATCGCCGAAGCCGGGCTGGAGATGGCCATAGTCAGGGAACAGGCCGGCGCCGCCGTCGCGGCTTATGCGCTCGGCAATGGCCGCCATCAGCGCGGCGCGGGCCGGCGCCACCTCGACAACAGCGCCTTGCGGCGCCTCGGCGGCATTGTCCGGTAGCAGCGTCGCCTCGACCGAGCCGGCGCCGGCGAAGAAGCTCAATGCATCACTGTCATCGAGGCCGATCATCCGTTCTCGCCATCCGGCTCCGGAGCGAATGAACTGGCGGATCGGCACGGCGTCGAACAATTCGTTGCCGACGATCAGCAGCGGCGCCTGGGGCAGCGTGGCGATGGTTTCGTGCCAGCTGACCTCAGCTGACCTCTCGGCAAGCGTCTGTTTCTGAATTTCGGTCAGTCGCGGGCTGGTTTCGATCAAGGCGAAGGACGCACCGGCAGCGAGCGCAGGATCGAGCCGTGACAGGGTGCGCAGCATGTCCTTCATCAGCGTGCCGCGTCCCGGACCGATCTCGGCGATGGTGACCGGCAACGGCCGGCCGATTGCCAGCCAGGCTTGATACAGCCAGACGGTGACGAGTTCGCCGAACATCTGGCTGATCTCCGGCGCGGTGATGAAGTCGCCGGCGGCGCCGAACGGCTCGCGCGTCGTGTAGTAGCCGTCGCTGGGGTCGAACAGACAGAGCGCCATATACTCGTTGACGGGTAGGGGGCCTAGCGCACCGATCAGGTCGACGATGCGGGTCTTCAGCTGTGTCATGCCGGCTGTGGCTGCGGCGCCGGTTTGGCGGTGGCCATCGCCCAGATGCCGGCCAGCACCATCGGCAGCGACAGTACCATGCCCATTGTCAGCCAGCCACCAAGGAGGTAGCCGAGTTGCTGGTCGGGCTCGCGGAAGAATTCGACGAAGATACGCGACAGGCCGTAGCCGCAGATGAAGGCGCCGCCGACGAAGCGCGGCGTCTTCAGCTTCAGCCGCGAATGGGTGAGGAGCCGCAGGACCAGGAACAGCACCACGCCCTCAAGCAAGGCCTCGTAGAGCTGGCTCGGGTGACGGGGTTCCAGGCCAGCGACACAACCCGCCGCCGACTGAAGGAGACGCTCGTTGCAGAAGACGACGCCCCAGGACACGTCGGTGACGCGGCCCCAGAGTTCGGCATTGACGAAGTTGGCGATGCGGACGAGGCCGAGGCCGACCGGCACGCCGGCCGCCACGACGTCGAACAGCGACCAGGTGCGGATGCCGCGTTTGATGGAAAACAGCGTCATGGCCAGGATGACGCCGAGTAGCCCGCCATGGAACGACATGCCGCCCTGCCAGATGGCGAAAACATCGAGCGGGTGGTCGATGTAGCGCTTGAGGTCGTAGAACAACACGTAGCCGGTACGTCCGCCGAGCACGACGCCGACGGCGGCCCAGACGATGAAATCGTCGAGATCGATCGACTTCATCGGCGAGATGCCGTCAGGCCACAGCCTGGTGTTGGTGACAAGCCGCTTGGCATACCACCAGGCGAACAGGATACCGACGATGTAGCCGACGCCGTACCAGTGCACCGCCAGCGGCCCGATCCGGACCAGGATCGGGTCGACGTTGGGGAAGGGCAGCGAAGCCATCGGCAGCAGGAAATAGTCGTTCAACAGGGTCTCCCGGAAGGGCTCGCGTTCGGGCGCGGACCATGCGGCAGGGTTTTGGCGGGGTCAAGGCAAGGTCACGGTTGCCTTGACGTCGCAGATCGAGGGCTCAACCTTGCGGCTTGCCGGCGACCAATTGCCTGAGGGCGTCGTTGATCCTGTCCTGCCAGCCGGGGCCGTCTTCCTGGAAATGATCGAGCACGGCTCGATCGATCCTGATCGAAACGAGCTCCCTGACGTTCGGTGCGGCCGAGGCTTCGCGAATTGGTGCCGCCGGCTTTTTGACCGGCTTGAAGGCAGCCTCTGCGGCTTCCATCGGATTTGTCGGTCGGCGCGGAGGCGTTGCCATTGGTTGATCCTGAGTGAGAGGAGGCACAATAATAGGCGATGTAGCGCCGTCCCGTACAGGCTGGCCGTTGAGGTGTGACGCCGCACCAGGCTTCAACCTTCTTGCATTCCGCGCCCAGCGCCATTACGTCAATTCGAGCAAGCGAGGATTTGCCATGTCGACCGGACCGAACCGCATTCTCGATGAGTTCGCCAAGCTGATGACCGATGCCGCCGGCGCTGCGCAAGGCGTGCGCCGCGAGGTCGAGACTGCCTTCAAGGGGCAGGCCGAACGCATCCTCAACACCATGGACGTGGTGCAGCGCGAAGAGTTCGAGGCTGCCCGCGACATGGCCGCCAAGGCCCGGGAAGAGAACACCAGGCTGGCCGCCCGCATCGACGCGCTCGAAGCCAGGCTTGCCGAATTGACCGGACAGGCCGCACCGGCGGCGGCGGCAAAGCCCAAAGCAAAAAAATAATCTTTAAACTTTTCCACAAAGCGCAATCCGAAAAAGTGCTTTGCCGTGAATCGTTTACCGGCAATGCATGAATCTTTGTGACAGCGCCTTTCCACATGCGGATGACGCAGTGCGAAAAATAAGGCTGTTCACGCGACTCCCGATCAATAGACTGAATTTGTTGCATGATTCGGAACAGGGTCATGCGGCCGGGCGGTGGGGTCCGGTCCGGGGTCTTTGTGTCGTGAAGTCCTGGCCGTCCGAGTTCTAGACAAGATTGTTCGTCGTGTGTGCCCCGCGGAGCGTGTGGCGCTCCCCTGAACACAGGAAGCATTCCATGGAACTTCTCGAACTCGAATTCTCCCGTGAAATCCATCCGGTGGATGTCATCGAGCAGGTGGCCCATAACAATGACTGGTCCTTTGAGCGGGCCGGCGATGACGAAATCTCGATCTCGGTTGCCGGCAACTGGACCGACTATCACGTCTCCTTCTCGTGGATGGAGGATTTCGAGGCGCTGCATCTGGCCTGCGCGTTCGACATCAAGGTGCCGGAAGCCCGTGCGCTGGAAGTGATGCGGCTGCTGTCGCTGATCAACGAGCAGATGCTGTTTGGCCATTTCGACCTGTGGGAGCAGGAGGGCGCGATCATGTTTCGCCAGTCGCTGCTGCTCGCCGGCGGGGTCGAACCGTCGAGCCAGCAGGTCGAGGTGCTTTTGTCGTCGGCGCTGGAAGCCTGCGAATGCTATTTCCAGGCCTTTCAGTTCGTTGTCTGGTCGGGAACCTCGGCCAAGGATGCGCTGGCCGGCGTCCTGTTCGAGACGTATGGCAACGCCTGATCGTCGCCAAGAAAAGAAAATGAGTTCGAGCAGAGCGCGCAAGCCCGAGATCAGCTTTGCCGATTTCGATCGTGTCGACATCCGCGCCGGCACCATTGTCGAGGCCGAGCCGTTCCCCGAGGCGCGCAAGCCCGCGTTCAAGCTGAAGATCGATTTCGGTCCCGATATTGGCGTGAAGAAATCCTCGGCGCAGATCACCAAATATTATGCGCCGGAAACGCTGATCGGCCTGCAGGTGTTTGCGGTGGTCAATTTCCCGCCACGCCAGATCGGCCCGTTCATGTCCGAAGTGCTGACGCTCGGCTTTCCCGACGAAGAGGGCGCCGTGGTGCTCGGAGCGATCGAGCGCAGGGTGCCGGACGGCGGGCGACTGTTCTAGGAAAGTAGCGTCAGGCCGCCAGCTTGCGCCTGGTGCCAAGCGCCTCTTCGACCGTGTCCATGAACATCTCAGCACACGCCTTCCAGCTGTAGCGCATAGCGCGTTCGCGGGCCTCTGCGCGGTCGACATTGAGGGCAGCGAGGGCTGCCTCGCGCAGGTCGTTGGACACCGCACCGCCAACGCCGTCGCCAACAATGTCGATCGGCCCGGTCACCGGATAGGCGGCGACCGGCGTACCGCTGGCCAGAGCCTCGATGATGACGTTGCCGAAGGTGTCGGTGCGGCTGGGGAAGACGAAGACGTCAGCCGAGGCGTAGATTTCGGCCAGTTCGTCGTTCGGACGGTGGCCAAGGAAGTGCGCCTGCGGATATTTCGCCTTGAGCTTGGCTAGTTCCGGTCCTTCGCCGACGATCACCTTGCTGCCCGGCAGGTCGAGATCGAGGAAGGCGCTCAGGTTCTTTTCGATGGCGACGCGGCCGACGCACAGGAACACCGGGCCGGGAAAGCCGAGGTCCTTCTTCTTGTCCGGGCGGAAATGATCGGTATCGACGCCACGCGTCCATGGCCGCAGCTTGTTGAAACCGCGCGCGGCGAGATCGTCGGCCAGCGACTGGGTGGCCACCAGCGTGCCTTGTCCCGAATTGTGGAAATCGCGCAGCCAGCGATAGGCCCAGCTCTCGGGCACCGGCAGGCGGGCGCTGAGATATTCGGGGAAGCGGGTATGATAGCTGGTGGTGAAGGGACGGCCGGCGTTGCGGCAATAGCGCCGCGCCATGATGCCGAGCGGTCCCTCGGTGACAATGTGGATGTGGTCGGCCTTGCGCGTCTCGATCAGCCGCGCGACGTTGCCGGGCGTGGTCAGTGCCAGCCGGATGTCGGGATAGGTCGGCAAGGGCAAGGTGCGAAAGATGTTCGGGGTTAGGAAGTCGACCTCGACGTCGAAGGATTTCAGCGTTTCGGTTAGCCGCTCCAGCGTGTGGACGACGCCGTTGACTTGAGGGCGCCAGGCGTCGGTAACCATCAGGATGCGCATGGCGGCCCTTTGCTCGGATCGTCGGTTGCCTTGATGCGACGGCGGAACGGCATCCACGCGGCTGCCCCCGCTTCGCTCCAGCGCACCCGGGCAGGCACGAGGTCGAAGTGAGGCGGCTGAGCCGAATCAACTGAGGTCGCGCGCTTCATGCGCGCTCTTGACCATGATTTCATGACGGGCGGATGAAGGCGGTTTTGGCCAGGCCCGCCTTCGGGATCATGCTCTGATCAGGCAGGCACCTTGATCACGGCCCGCAGGCCGCCGAGCGGGCTGTCGTCCAGCATGATGTCGCCGCCATGGCTGCGGGCGATGTCGCGGGCGATGGAGAGCCCAAGGCCGGTGCCGCTGGCGTCGAGGTTGCGCGCCTCGTCAAGCCGCACGAACGGCTTGAACACGTCCTCGCGCTTTTCCAGCGGAATGCCCGGACCGTCATCATCGATGGTGACGACGAGCGAGCCGCGGCCGTGATCGGCGCTGATCTCCACCGTCTTGGCATAGCGCAAGGCATTGCCGGCGACATTGGACAACAGCCGGGCGAAAGCGTGCGGGCGCACATGCACGTCCGGGTCGCCGGCGAGCGTGGTCGACAGCTTGCGCTTGTGCAGCGACGCCTCCTCGCCGAGCTTCTGGAAATAGGCCTCAAGATCGAAATGGCCGGCATCTTCCGACGCTTCGCCGCGGGCAAAGGCGATATAACCTTCCAGCATCGACTGCATGTCGTCAATGTCCTGGTTGAGCGCCGCCTTGGTCTCGGGCTTGCCGCCGGCCAGCGCCAGCTGCAGCTTGAAGCGGGTGAGGATGGTTCTGAGATCGTGGCTGACGCCGGTCAGCATGGCGGTGCGTTGTTCGAGCTGGCGTTCGATGCGCTCCCGCATCTGGATGAAGGCAAAGCCGGCGCGGCGAACCTCCTCGGCGCCGCGCGGGCGGAAGTCACGCGGCATCGGACGGCCCTTGCCGAAGCTTTCGGCGGCCTCGGCTAGAGACAGGATCGGCCGGATCTGGTTGCGCAGGAAGGGAATGGCGATGGTCAGCAGCACCAGCGAGGTGCCGACCATCCAGATCAGGAAGATGTGGGTGTTGGAAGCGTAGGCCTGGCTGCGGCGCACGAAGACGCGCAGCACCTTGCCCTCGAGCTGGATGCGGACCTCGACGATGTTGGAATTGCCGACCGTGTCGATCCAGAACGGGCGGTTGATCTGGCGCGTGATCTCGCTCGAGAGGACGTCGTCCAGGATCGAGAAGAAGGGCTTCGGACCGGGCGCCGGCAGCGGGTCGGGCGGAAGCAAGTCGACCTTCAGCTGCATGCGGTCCTGCGCGATGCGGATGATGTTGGCGTAGTCGCCATCGTGCGGGTAGGTCTCGATCATGTCGATGATCGCGGCAATGTCGCGCACGGTGGCCTGCGACAGGCGCTGCGTCACGGTTGCCCAGTGGCGTTCCATGAAGTCAAAGGCGACGACCGATTGCAGAAGGATCATCGGCGCGATGACGATGATCAGCGAGCGGGCATAAAGCCGCTTCGGCATATAGAGCGCGACCAGCCGCCAGAACCGGTTCCAGGCGCGCGGCATGGCTTTCAGCGCGCGCGATATGCGCGCGCCGAAGCCGTCCGACCGTTCCAGTTGCGTGGTCGCCATGTGTTCTTCCGCTGGTCGCTCGTCGATGGCACTCGTCTATGGCCAAACGGCGGCCATCGGGTGGCATTCTATTCCACGCCGAGCCGTTCTGGAACAGCCGTGGCATGGCGCCGATGACCGGAAGGGCGCAGAAGCGCAAGAATCGTGATCAAGCGTACACCCGCGCGTCGCGACGTTGGAACCACTTCGCGGATTGGGCGTTGCGAGCGGATGATCAGACGATTCGCCTACGCCCTTATCTTCGTCCAGGTGTCCATGGCGACCGCGCTGGCTACACAGGTCTTCCTGTCGACCACCGAGCAAGACCTTAAGTCGGAACGCTGGCTTGCGCTGGCGTCAGGCGGAAACGAGGGATGTGCCAAGGCGACGTGGCCCAACATTCCGGAACGATGTCTGCAACGAGTCGAGCCCAAGGTGGTGACGCTCGTGCTCAGCCAAAACAACTAATGGCTGCGCCATAACCGCATGGCTCTTGCTGACTTGCAGGCTGCCACGCGCAGCCGGCTGCGGCGCCGGGACCAGCAAAGCTCGTTAATCCTCGCTCAATCTCTGCAATCTATCTTGAATGCCAGATTGTCGAGGGTGACATGAAGCGCAAGTCGATACTGCTCTTTGCCTTCCCAGCTCTGATCCTGCTGATCTTGGCAGGGGAGCGCATGGCGACCTTCTTGCTGGGAGGCTATCCGGCCAGTCCCACAATGTGGCGGATCTGGCTGGAACTAAGGCCGCTGTCGACACTGTTCTGGCAACAGATCGATGTCTTTCTGGGGGCGTCGATGGTTCTCGATGCCTCTATCCTGGCCGCCCTGTCGATCGTCTGCTGGATGGCGTGCCGCACAAGAAAGTCGGCTGCCTTCTTCTTCCTTGCAAATCACGTCGCCCTGCTTTTCGCAGGGCTTATGATCGCCGTCACCAGCCATTCCGAAACAGCAAGCACGGTCGCCTCGTTCACGGTACCCGGAGGTCTTCCATTCTCACTAATGGTCGATTTCACCGTGAAGAACAGTCTTGTGCTGTTTCTGGGTGTGACAGCATGCGCCTATTGTCATGTTGTCTTCCTCAGCGAAAGCCGACAGCGGTCAGAAGCGCTGGCCGTGAGGCTCGTTGGTCTGCAGCGAGACTACTAAGGCAGCCCACGTCTTCCAGCGCTAGTTGATCTTTCTGTAGTAAACCTTGCCGTCGGCCTGTTGTATGCGCTGGTAATTGGGGCTTGGGGCAGGCGCTGCGGCCGCGACCCTGTTTTTCGGCTGTCGCGGCGCTTCGACAACGCTGGGCTCGACCGCGCCTTCGCCATCGAGAACGGCGGGCGTCTCCGCCATGCTGCTGGTTGTGTCAACGGAAGGTTCCGGTGCGCTCGACATGACGTCGTCACCAGCAAGAGGCTGGCTCTGTTCCAGCCGGGCTATGCTCCTGGTGATCTCACCAAAGCTGCTCTGTAGTTGACTGTCGAGTTTTTCAAATCGACTCTGAAAACCGTTGTTGACCGTATCCAGCCGGCTCCCGATTCGTTGTTCGAACGTCCCGAGTTGTTGCAGGCGCCCTTCCAGAACGCGCATATCGCTGATGCCGCGGTAGAGATAAACCGCGGCTATTATGTTCACCAGGGTGAGTAGGGACGTGCCGATGATGACCGCGCCGATAATGCTTTTGTCGTTCGGTTTCCCAACGACAACCTGCTCTTCAATGCGGGCTGCTGTCCCAATCTCGATTGCCGGCATGTCCGGTTCGCTGATCATGGTCATTGAACCACCACCTTTGCGCCGATCGCGACGCGCTTGAAGAGATCGATCACATCGGTGTTGGTAAGGCGAAAACACCCCGATGTTCCGTCGAAGCCAACCCCCGACGGATCGTTGGTTCCGTGTATCCGATAGAGCGTGTCACGCCCATCCCGAAGCAGATAGAGCGCCCTGGCGCCGAGCGGATTGTAGGGACCGGCCGGCACCATTTGCGGCAGCTCCGGCTGGCGGGCGCGCATTTCGCGGGGAGGGCGCCATTCCGGCCATTCGGTCTTCGCCCCCACCTTGACGACCCCGGTCCAGCCAAATCCGTCCCGTCCGACGCTGATCTGATAGCGAAGCGCCTGGCCTTGTCGGGTCACCAGATAAAGCGCTTTCTCGCCCTTGCGGATAACGATCGTTCCGGGCTGTTCCGTGGTCTCGAAGGCGACAGTCTTGCGCAGGCTGGGGCCCATTGCCGGCAGCGGCGGCCGATCTGAAAGTGCCGATCGCGCGCTGGCGAAGTCCTGGACCGACATCGCCAGCGCCAGGCCCATGACGCAGGCCAATCCCGGGCCAATCCGATACCCACTTGGCCGATACCTATTTGGCAGCGTCATCAAGCCGCTCTTTGAACATCCGCTTCAGGTCCTTGTTGAAGCGCGCACGCCCATCCACCTCGGCAGGCAGGATAGCACGGTTCAACGCATCGGCCAGAAGCGCATTGTCCAGCGCGACCGATTTGATGTGCGGCGCCTTGAAAATCTTTTCCAGCTCGCTGCGCGAAAAGTGGTTCCCGAACCATTTGCGCTTGTGCTTGTTGGCGACCAGCGTGATGCTTACCGCATTGCCACGCAATTCACGGATCTTCTTGTAGAGCCGCTTGCCCTGCCGCAGAGAGGCGACGTTGAGTTCGAAGACGATGAAGATCTCATCGCTCGTCGACAGCACGGAATCGTGCCAGCGCGTTTCGATGTTCGGCAGGTCGATGACGATGTCGTCGAACCGGTAGGCGACGAGGTCAAGCAGCCGAAACACGAAATCGGCGCCCTGCGGCTCGAAAGGCAATTGCGGCCTCTCGAAGGAATAGAGCGTCAGCCCGGATGGGCGCGAGAGCTTGATGACATCCATCAGTTCGACGTCGAGCCTCTCCGGCTGGCCGATGATGCCGCCGAGGTCGAACTGGTTGAACTGGTTGAGATAGGCGCCGCAATTGGCGCTCTGGAAATCGAGGTCGACCAGGCAGGTGGACGCCCCGCGTTCCTTCGATTTCGACGCCAGGTGCTCTGCCGCCGACAAAGCGAGCGTCGTCGCGCCGGCGCCGCCGCTGGCGCTGATGAAGGTGATGATGCGGCTCTTGGTGCCCTGGTTGCCGGTGTCGTGGAAGGTCACTGCGTTCAACAGTTCCTTGCCGTCGAGCGGCTTGTGCAGCCAGTCCGAAGCGTTCATGCGCACCAGCACGCGCGTCTGCTCCGACGACAGCTCGTCGGAGACCGCGATCAGCGGCACGGCCGCCCACAGCGCGCGCGCTTCGACGATGCCAGGCCTGGCGAGCAACTCGCCATTGCCGAGGTCGAGGATAACAATGCCTGGGCGCGTGTCGGCGGGCGGACCCCTAAGGAAGTCGCCGGTCTCGGAAACCCTGACGTCATAGATCGCCAGCGCATCGAGCCGCGTCGTCACTTCGCGCTTGAAATTCGCATCCGAAGAGAACAGCGCAACCTGCTTTCGCTTGGTCGGAGTAACCTTGGTGTCGATGGCGTTCATGGTGTCCACGTGCTCTTCATGTCTTCGCCCGTAACCGTACTCAGCATGGAGGGCATGGTGATGTTTCCGAACCCGAGCAATCCGGCCAGGAAGAAAAACTGAAAGGGATGATTGGTGATGCTGGTGGTGATGGTCGGCACCGGCCCGCTGGGCCGCGTCCAGTAACCGAGGCCGGAGGCGGCGTATTCGATCCGAACCTCTGACTTTTTCAGCGTCGACAGGAAGTCATGCATTCCGGCACGGTTGGCGGTGCCGTCATAGATCGCGTCGAACGAGGTTTGGCTGGCATTCGCGGGTAGGCACGCGCCTCCTCCGATACTGCAGCAAGCGACGCCTGCCGTGCTTGCAGTGCAGACATAATCATACGTTCCGGCCGGCACCGCGGTACCGACTTTGGTTACATCGCTCTGCGTTAGCGTTTCAGATGGAAGCCCGATTGCGACAGGTGTAGAAATCTGCGCCAGTCTTGCGCCGGCTTGCACCGCTTTGTTTCCGGCGTTCCATTGGTAAAAGGCATAGCCGAAATCGACGAAGCCAAGCAGAAGCGTCAATAGCAATGGCAGAACGATGGCCATTTCGACCATCGCGGTGCCCGACTGCTCGGCGCAAAACTTTCGGTTTCCCATCACCATCCGATAACTCGTTCCTGATGGGAGACACTGAGGGTAACAGCACCAAAGCCAAGATACGACAAGAATCCGAAGTCCTGGTAAGAATAGGATGTGCTGACGTCTACGACGTCGACCGTGCTCTTGTTGCTAAGATAAAGCTGGGTGCCCGATACGTCGGTCGCAAGCGTGGATGTTTTGGTGATCGCGACTGTCGCTGGAAGCCATCCATCAACTCTAGCGCTGCCGGCACTGACCGCCCCATTGGCAGCAAGGTTTTGCGCGCGCCCTTTGCAGGTGTCCCAGTCGCTGCTGCATCGCGCCATATACCGGGCTGCATCCTCCACGCCTGCTTCAAGGAGCAGGCGCGTGTTCAGAACGTTGGAGAATTCAAACACACCGACCGATAGCAGCAACACGAGTGGTATGGTGATCGCGGCTTCCACCAAGGCGGTGCCACTTTCGTCGCCCTGGAACCGCCGGATGATTTGGCCAAGCTTGGTCATACAGGCTCTACCGGTACAGCTGGGCTTCGTTGCGGAATGCTTTGTCGACAAGAGTATTGTTGGCAAACCCGCCGTCGACGTCGACTATCTCCAGACTGATTGCTTTTTCACCTGCCGAGGTATCCTCGGGGTCTTTGGTGTTGTCCTGCTTTTGTACCGGCGTGTTGACGAATATGCTCGCATAGCCGTTCGGCTTGAGCGTGGTGTGACCATTGATCTTGCCCTGGTTAGCAATGCAGTCGACGATCGCCATGTTGAGGAGCCGGCGATCCGGATCTGCCGTCGGGGTGGTCCCCTTGTAACATGCCGGCGTGCCGGTTTCTTTTGTCGGCGCCTTTGATTTATCACCCACCAGCCCGTTCGAAATCTCATATTTGTAGACGTCGTATCGGGAGGCGGGCGCAGTTTTGGTACCGGTCGGGTCGGTGGCGCTGGGGACATTTGGATATGCCGTCCCGTGATTTATCGTCCAGTAGCTGTTCCAGAAGCTTTGCGCCGCGATCTTGTCGGACATGCCCTTCGCGTCGACGTAGTTGGTACCGGGAGGGAGGGGCAGCGCGGTATTATCGGCGACGGGATCGTATTTGCTGCAGCCAGTCTTCTGGCCTTTGCGAACATTGCTGGACGGCCGATATGCCCAGTCCCTGTCATACTTGTTGAGAGAGCCGCTGTAGAGATCGAACCTGGTATTCAGTCCAGTGTTGACCGCACCCAAGGTGACCCCGGTTTTCGTGGTAAGCGCATTTCGGTTGTAGCAAGTGCCTGACGTTCCCATCGCTATGGCGTCGCGCAGCGAGCTGAGGCTGTTATCTAACAACCCGAAGTTGCCCGGTCCGGGGTTGGAATCTACTTTGAGGATGCGGAATTCTCGACCGTAGGTGTCGCCCGATGCGAAGGCCTGCTGGATGGTCTTGCTGGTTAACGGGTCGGTCGTCTCGAACGGGTTGCACATGAACAGCGGGACGGTTTCGCAGATCGACTGAACGAACCCGGCCACGGCCTGGGGCTGGATGTCCATATTGCCGTTGCCGCCGAGAATGCTTACCGGAAAGATCGCTTCGAAGGCGCCGGCACCGTCCGCCAAGCCGGAAGGGTTCACCGTCACCAAGGAGAACGACACCGCTGTAGGATCAGTGCTGGCCCAGTTGACGCCATTAGCATCGACGCCGGCAGCGCTCAACGTGGTGGTGTCGCTGGCGGGAATGCCGGTCAGGTAGGTTACCGTTACATCGGACAGGGCGAGCGTATGATTGCCTGCGGTCGAAAACTTGGTCGTCTGCCCGGTCAGGAGGTTCGTCTTCGCCCGATCGGCCCTGGTGATCGAATCCGGTTTGCCATCCAGTTCCGCAGCCGTTGCAAGGGCTAGAGCATCGACGCCCTTCTGAAGATCATTGTGAAGACTGCTGGCCCGACCAAAATCGATGGCCAGAATGGCGAAGCCGACAAGTACAGGTATCATTATAGCTACAAGGATCATCGCGATACCGCGCTGATCATTCCAGAACGCCCTAATGGTCCCCAACATGACCTTACTCTCTAGCTTCCTTGCACCTGGCCCCTCGTCCCGCCCGGCGCATCGCGACCGCATCCTTCTGTTCAATTCGCTCCGTTGGTCACACCCGACCCGCCGACATTGACCGTGATCGCAGGCGGTGGCGGTGGTGGCGGTGGAAATTTGTAAGCCTGGGCAACAGCGGCAGCCCGCGCGCCGTCGCCTTCGATATGTGTGTTCTTCGCGTTCGGATTGAACGGATCGACCGTCTGCGCCAGCGAATTGAATTTTTGTGTGTCACCTGCGGCCAGGGTCACCGTGTCGTAATTGTTCAGATAGTCGGCGGCGCAGCCCGTCAGCGCGCCGGCGCACAGAATGAGGATCAAGGCGCTATTTCTTGACATAGAGCATCTTGTCCTTCGATTTGAAGTCGAGCATGTGGCCATAGGGGCCGGTGACGCCTTCGCCATGTTCGTATTTGCGGATCATGTCCTTGTTCACCTCGAGCTGACCGAGCACGAAGAACTCCGGATCGTTGGCCGGCCGTGTCTTGTCGAACGGCGTCGCCAGCTGCTCGCCGGGCTTCACCGGCCGCACGATGTGCGGCGTGACTATGACGACCAGTTCGGTCTCTTCCTTCTGGTTGCTCGAATTGCGGAACAGCGTCCCGATCACCGGCACCTGGCCGAGCCACGGCACCTGGTTCTGCAGCTTGGTGGTCTTGCTCGACAGCAGCCCGCCGACCGCGAAGCTCTGGCCATCGCGCAATTCGACAACGGTTGCCAGCTTGCGGTTGGTGAAGATCGGATCGCCGGCCGTGGTGAAACCGGTCAGGTCGCTCACCTCCGGCGCCAGCTTCATATGGATCTTGCCATCGTCGAGTACGACCGGCGTGAACAGCAGATTAACGCCGAATTGCTTGTACGTAATGGTTACCTCGCCATCGGCGCCGACGACACGGATAGGCACTTCGCCGCCGGCGTTGAAGCTGGCCGGCTCACCGGAAAGCGTGGTGAGATTGGGCTCAGCCAGCGTGCGCACGGCCCCCTTGGCCTCAAGCGCTTCGATGATCAGGTCGACCTTGATGTTGCTGTCGATAACCCGGGTGATCAAAGCAGCAAATGGATTGCTGCCCGACAAGAGGCCGCTAAGCAGAGCGCCCGGTCCGAGCACGATATCGTCTTCGTCGACGGCCGCAACGCCCGTGCCTGTACGGGTAGTGCCGCTGCCATTTGTGCTCCTGATCGACACACCGAGGTCGCGCCCGGTATTGCGCTTGGCCTCGAGCACGCGGACCTCGAGATTCACCTGCTGGCTGTCGTCGACGATGACGGAATTTATGATGGCGTCGGGGCCATATTGCTGTGCCACTTCCAGGATTGACGCCAGCGTGGCGCCATCCTTGACGTGACCGCCAAGCCTGACCTTGCCGTTGATCGAACCGATCTCGATGCGCGCCCTGGGCGCCACCTGGCGGATCGCCTGCGCCATGTCGCTGACATCGACACCGACTTCGATCTGGATGACGCCCAGCGAGCGCTTTTCCGGGGAGAAGAGATTGACCGTTGTGGTGCCAGCGCTCTTGCCGATGACATAAAGCGTGCGGTCGGTCATGGGCTGGGCATCGGCGATCTTCTCGTCGCCGACAACGATATCACCGAGATTGGCGCTCACCTGG
The DNA here is from genome assembly GCF_053714375.1 of Mesorhizobium sp. ArgA1. Taxonomy (NCBI): domain Bacteria; kingdom Pseudomonadati; phylum Pseudomonadota; class Alphaproteobacteria; order Hyphomicrobiales; family Phyllobacteriaceae; genus Mesorhizobium; species Mesorhizobium sp. ArgA1. The sequence continues at coordinate 463,399 of NZ_JBSKBQ010000001.1, read as the reverse complement.
AGGGTCACCGATTGTGACATCGGCAGGAAGACGCGATGGACGCTCGGGTTCGATACGTCGATGAAGCGGTCGGCTGCTCCAGCCCCAAGGCTCGACGTCAGCAGCGCAGCCAAACAGTACAGCGCGGCCGCCGCAACCCTCATCCGAACCCCCTGCATCCCCATCTCCCCAAACCGCTGCCGCCGGCAGCGCCCGCTTCGCCGCGCCCCTTTATGGTTGTCGCGGCACGTCATACGATTCGAGCTTCACGCCGCGAAACACGCCTACTGTAACACTCTTCGGCGGTTCCGGCTGCACGAATTTGACTACTTCCTTAACTTCCGGTGCCGACACCACGGCCGGCTTCACTTTGCCCAACTCGTCAAGCCGGCTGCCTACCCGCTCTACAGCCTGAGCCAGCCCGGCTATCTGGTCATCGGCGCGTTTGCGCTCGGCAGCAGCAGCTGCTTCTTCAGCCGCCCTCTTGTCGAGTTCCGCCTGCCGCCTGGCGACATCCTCCGGGGTCTCCCCGGTCAGGTCGGAGAGGGTAACGCGTTCGGTCGTCTCGCCCTTGCTGCCCGCGGCCTGGCGAAGCGCCAGCGACAGCTGCCCGGCACCAGCCGCCAGTGTCAGCTTCTGCGCATCCTTGGTGCTGGCCTCGAGCGTCACCGACTTCACGACTGTCGGGCTATCCTTGCTCTCATCGGCGACCTGGTCGATGGCGAGCACCTTCATGCTTTGCAGCAGCACGTCGACAAAACTCTTGTCCGTGCCATCGTCACCGCGCACCGTGCGTGTCAGCAACACATCGACCCGGTCACCCGGAAACACGAAGCCGGCAACGCCGAGAACGTCGTTCACCCTGATAGAAACGGCCTTCATGCCTTCGCCGAGCACTGCCGAAAGCGTGGCGCGCTGACCTGGGCCGGTGATCTTGCTGGCGAGGACAGGTTCGTTGGCACTAATGGTCTGAAGCGCCTGCCTCGTGCCTTCGCCTGCCAGAGCCTCCTTCGTTGTCTTGAAGGCGCCTGTTGGAACCGCACCTGCCGGCCACGCGACTTCGCGCAATTTATCTGCGGTGAGCGCGTCGCCGAACTTCAGCGGCATTGCCGCTACGACGACTGTGCTGCCTTGAACGAGGCCGGTTTGCGCCATGGCGCTACGCTGGCCGGCCAGCCAGATATTGACCAGCACAACTGCCAGAACGCCGAACACGCCGGCGAGAACGATCATGATAAGCGTATTGGCGCGCATACCCCAAACCCCAAGCCCCAATGCGGGATTCGCCCGCTGCGATCGGATTCAGGCCCGGCTCGAACGATCCGGGCCTGAGTGTAGTAGTCAGGCGATCAGCTGCCGGTGCCGGCGGCGGCATTGCACGTGCCGGTCGGGTGCCCATCTAGGGCGGTGCAGAGTGCCGAGAAACGACCGTTTACCCAGCCGCCGATGGCGAGGACAGTCAGGATCGATGCAACGGCAATGATGCCGATAAGGATGGAATATTCGACCATAGCAGCGCCGTTTTCGTCGTCGCGGAACTGCCGGGCCACCGTCATGAGCTTCTTCATGTCAATGTCTCCCTTTTGGAGGTTTGAACCCGACGAGACAGAGCCAAGGATGAAACCCCATACCCAAGCATCCCCCGTCACCTCAATCCTAGGTCCCACGAAAAAGCAGAGTCAAACGGATTAACAGTTCCTTAACCTTCCAATACCTGAATCGGTGAGTTCAAGCGCGATCTAAATTCTGACAAGAGCTTGATTCGGCTGAATTTTCAACCGCCCTTAACCATTCATTCACAATTTGGCCACAGCTAAGGCAAAAGGATAGTCACATTAGCCGATCAGCATATTCCTTTATATCTAAGGACTTATGGACATTTTTCACCCGCATCTCGTTTGTTGCGATATGAAAGGTTCCGTGAGGTGGGAAGTTGGGGGAAGACAAAGCGCGGCGTCGAAATGAAAACGATATTTTCCGGCGTCCTTCTTAACTATGTTGAAAGCATTGGCCTGACGTGAGGCATCCGACGCTTGTGCCTCGCTTGGTTAACGTTTAGTTTCCGCTAATAGGGGCTAACGGGGGTATAGAGGATCATGCTGGGGCGGTTTATCAAGGGACCAAGCGAGCAGCAGACCGCGACAAGGGCCGAGCAGCCGACTGTGCTGCCTGCCGTTCCGGCTCTTTCGCCAGCCGCTGATATTGAATCGCGCGGCGACGATTTTCTGACACTCAAGGTCGAACTTCATCGGCACCTTATCGATCGGTTCAATCTGACCGCTCTTGAAAATGCCTCCAAGGACGAGATTCTGAACGAGATCCGTCCAATCGTTCGCGAGTTTGTTCGTGGCCGAAACGTGCCGCTTAATGCGCGCGAGCTCGATCAACTGACCAGCGACACGGCGGACGAGATGCTGGGGCTGGGGCCGATCGAGCCGCTGCTCAAGGACGATTCCATTACCGATATCCTGATCAACACCCACAAGCGTGTCTTCATTGAACGGCGTGGCCTGGTTGAAGAGACGGCCATCCGGTTTCGTGACGAGGCGCATCTGCTGCGCGTCATCAACAAGATCGTTTCGGCTATCGGCAGGCGTGTCGATGAATCGTCGCCGATGGTTGACGCGCGCCTCAACGACGGCTCTCGCGTCAACATCGCGGTACGGCCGATTTCCGTAGACGGACCGCTGGTGTCGATCCGCAAGTTCTCGAAGAACCCTTATTCGCTCGAGCGTTTGATGGCATTCAATTCGATCCGGCCGCCGATGATCGAGCTGCTGCGGATCGCCGTGCAGGCGCGCAAATCGATCCTGGTTTCGGGCGGCACCGGCAGCGGCAAGACGACGTTGCTCAATGCGCTGTCGAGCTACATACCCTCGAAGGAGCGCCTGATCACCATCGAGGACGCGGCCGAGTTGCAGCTGCAGCAGCCGCATGTCGGCCGGCTGGAGACGCGCCCGCCCAATGTCGAGGGCAAGGGCGAGGTGCGCCAGCGCGAATTGCTGAAGAACGCGTTGCGCATGCGGCCGGACCGCATCATCGTCGGCGAGGTGCGCGGCGAGGAAGCTTTCGATATGCTGCAGGCCATGAACACCGGCCATGAAGGGTCGATGACCACCATCCACGCCAACACGCCGCGCGACGCGATCTCGCGGCTGGAACAGATGGTCGGCATGGCCGGCATGCCGATGACGCACGACTCGATCCGGGCGCAGATTGCCTCCGCCATTGACATCATCGTTCAAACACAGCGTCTTTCGGACGGCGGCCGGCGTGTCACCTCTATATCGGAGCTGACTGGGATGGAGGGCAATGTCGTCCAGCTTCAGGAAATCTATCATTTCGTCCGCCGTGAGGTCACAGCCGAGGGCAAGGTCATCGGAGACTTTCGCGCAACCGGTGTCCGTCCGCGTTTCGCTCCGGAGGCCGCGACGCTTGGCCATCAATTTGCCAAGGACGCCTTCAACCCGCAGGTTGCCCTGTGATGCCGACGGGTCAAGCTCTGCTGTATTTCATCTATATGCTGGCGGCAGCCTCGGTCATTCTCGCCGGCGAAGCTCTTTATCTTTCATTTGCCGGCCGCCGCTCCCGGTCTCTAGCAGTTAATCGCCGATTGAAGCGGCTCGCCGGCGAGGTTCCGGCCGAACAAACGTTGCAAGGGTTGCTGCGAGAACGCGGCCTCACGGACTCCGGCGACTTTCTTTTTGGACTGGTCTGGTTGAACAGGCTCTATACCCAGTCCGGCATCACCGGAAATCCGTTGACCTTCGCCGCAACATTTCTGCTTGCAGGGCTGGCGATGGCGTTGCTGCTGGTACTCTTCAATTTTTCCCCTTTGGCGTCGCTTCTTATCTTTCTGATCGTAGGGCTTGTCCTGCCGCTTCTCGTCCTCCGGCGCGCCCGCAATAAACGAATCCGGAAATTTGCCAAACAACTGCCGGATGCGCTCGACATGATCGTTCGCTCGCTGCGCGCCGGACACCCTGCTTCGGTCGCGATCGGTCTGGTCGCGCGCGAAATGCCCGATCCGCTCGGCACCGAGTTCGGCATCGTCTCCGATGAAATCACCTTTGGCCTCAGCATCGAGCAGGCCGTGCGAAAGCTTTCGCAGCGTGTCGGCTTCGAGGGCCTTCAGCTGCTGTCGGTATCGCTGTCGATCCAGGGCAAGACGGGCGGCAATTTGACCGAAATTCTGGCCAATCTTTCCTCGGTTCTGCGTGAACGGCAGAAATTGCGAATGAAAATCAGGGCGCTTTCGGCTGAAGGTCGCGTCTCCGCGTGGATCATTTCCTTGTTTCCTATTGTGATGTTCTTCACACTTCAGATCCTTTCCCCAGCCTATTACGGCGCCGTCTGGGGCAACCCGCTCATCTTCCCGATATTTCTGCTTTTTGGGTTGTGGGCGCTGCTTGGCGACTACATCATGTACCGGATGGTTACTTTCGATTTTTGACTGGGAGCGACGAACAAATTGTTTTCGAACATTCAGGACCTGGGCTTCTTGGTGTCCATTGCCGTCTTTGTGGCGGCGGTGTCCTTCTTCCTGTTCGGTGCGTTTGTCTTCTTGCCGGCTCTGCAGACACGAAAGCTCGTCGCGCAGAGCCTGATGGGCGAAGGAAGTACAGACCGCCGATCGATGCTCGGACAAGACCAGCTTGCCAAGATTGCCGCGCAACGGCCGGTCGAAGCCTACTTCAAGTCGATCGAGAGGGAGCGGGAAGAGCCAAACGCCTTGGAAGCGAAGCTGTTTCGCGCCGGCTTTTATCAATCAAGCGCACCGCTGATTTACACGCTATCCCGCCTTGTCGCGGTCTGCGTCGGCTTTCTGGCAATGTACGCAGTCCTGTCGCGGGTTCTGCCGCCGCACCTGCCAGGTTTCATCACCCTTGCTGGTTCTGCCCTGTTCGGCCTCGCCTGCATGGTGCTTCCCTCCATTCTGCTCGACCGTTTTGAGAACAGCCAGAAACAGATCTATCGTCGAGCCTTCCCCGACTTCATGGACATGATGATCACCTGCGCCGATGCCGGCATGAGCCTGGAGGGGGCAGTCGAACGCGTCAGCCATGAAATGGCCGCCACCCACAAGTGGCTGGGAATACAGCTGTCGATCATGAATTTGCAGTTGCGTGCTGGCAAGCCGTTGCGGGAAGCGCTACGCGAACTTTCAGATCGCATCGGACTTGACGAGGCGCGGGCGCTGGCTGTCCTGTTCCGTCAATCGGAAGAACTCGGCACCAGCCTCACCGATGCCTTGCGTGTTTATAGCGCCGAGATGCGTGGGCAAAGGATTCTGAGTGCAGAAGAACGCGCCAACTCTCTGCCGGTGAAGATGATGATTCCATTAGGGCTGTGCATATTCCCTGTGGTTATGATGGTCATCATGTTGCCGGTCATCATTCGCATGAAGGGGATTTTCTTCTAGTTGTGTATATGGTTTGGTCCTAATGATGCGTCGAGGGATTCTGGGGACAAGAAAATGACAAGGCCAATGCGCCTCGCAGTCGCAGCCAGCGCGCTGGCTGTTGTGCTTGCCGGCTGCCAGACAAATGGTGCCGACACCAACGGGGTCGTCCGCACCAACGAGCCGTCGAAAGGCGACGTAACGTCGTTTGGCGATGCCTTCGACGGGTTGAAGACCGTCAGCGACGTTGAATATTATGCCTCGGATCAGGCCGTCGGCGAGGCCAAGAACCAGTTCCGCGCGGAAAACTACGGCAATTCCGGTGCCTTGTTCTTCAAGGCGACGCAATTGGCACCCAATGATGGCGGCGCCTGGATGGGACTGGCCGCCTCATGTGATCGTATCCATCGTTTCGATCTCGCCGACAAGGCTTACGCCCGGGCTTTCAAGCTGATGGGGGCGTCGCCCGAATATTACAACAATGTCGGCTATTCCTATCTGCTGCGCGGCAAGCTGCAGGACGCCCGCGCGAATTTCCTCAAGGCCTATGAACTGGCGCCCAACGATCCGACCGTGGTCAACAATCTGAAGCTCCTGTCGTCCAGCGTGCAGAACATCGAGCGGTAGAATGTTGCTGATCGAAGCGCTGCTGCTGAAGGCGCTGGCCATTCCTCTGCTTGCAAAGATCGCGTGGCGAGACTTCACCACCCAGAAGATATCCAACAGCAACGTACTGCTGCTGCTTTGCCTGGGCTTGGGCTCACTGCTGTTGTTGGCCGTTCAGTCCGGATCCTGGTGGGACATGGGGCTGAGCGCGGCTGCCGGCCTCTTGCTGTTTCTTGCGCTTTTTCCGTTCTGGGCGTTGCGCAAGGTCGGAGCCGGCGACGTCAAGCTGATGGCGATCGTTCCGTTTCTGACTGGTGGAAGTGGTCTCGCCGTTTTCTCGGTGCTGCTATTGGTTTTCGCCATCGCCACCGCGGCGATCATGAAAAACCCTTTCATGCTGCCTGCCGGCGCGTTTCGCGTCTATGTCCAGCACTTGGACCGCAAGGGCGTCGTGCCGTTTGGCGTGCCGATTTCGGCAGCTGCGATTGGCGCTATAGCCTTCCAGATTTACGGGAGCTGGGTGGTGGCGAGCAGCTCTGGAATCCTGGGCCAGCTTCACTGAACCCCAGTAATCCGTTCGGTCGTCGCGATACCTAAAATCAAAAAGCGCAACCGCCTGGACCGCCTAGCCGAAGCCCAGCTACTCCACACTGAGCCGATAGCCAATGCCGCGTACCGTCTGTAGCCAGACCGGGTTGGACGGGTCGCGCTCGATCTTGCGGCGCAGCCGGTTGATCTGGACGTCGATGGTGCGCTCGCCGACTTCGGAATCGTCGCCGACCAACTCATGGCGCGGTATGGTTTCGCCGGCGCGTGCGGCGAAGATCGCCAGGATCTCCTGCTCGCGGTCGGTCAGCTTCAGCGCCTCGCCGCCACGCTTCAGCTCGCGCCTGGCGATCTGGAAGGTGTAGGGGCCGAAGACCAGCTGCTCGACCTTGGGCGTTGTCGCCGGGCCGCCGCGGCGCAGGATGTTGTTGATGCGTAGGATCAGCTCGCGCGGGTCGAAGGGCTTGGGCAGATAATCGTCGGCGCCGGCCTCCAGCCCGGTGATACGGCTGTCGGTCTCCGATAGCGCGGTAAGCATCAGGATCGGCACGTTCTTCTCCTCACGCAGCGCCTTGGTGAGGTCGACGCCGGTTTCACCGGGCATCATGACGTCGAGGACGAGGAGGTCGAAGTCGAGCCCGGCGAGCTTGCGCCTGGCCTCGCCGGCATTTCCCGCGACGGTGACGCGAAAGCCGTTTTCGGTCAGATACTGCTTGAGCAAATTGCGGATGCGGGTGTCGTCGTCGACCACCAGCAGATGCGGCGCGTCATCGTCCGGCGCCGCCGGCTGGTCCACCCTGTCAATGGTCTCCATGGCTTTTCCCTGACATGTTTGCAGGCACAATGTCGATCTGCGCCCTTAGTTCCGGATTGACCATGGCTTCCAGGAATCTTTCGATCAAGGGGCGCTCGCTGGCTCCGGAATCTTCCAATGCAGCACGGATGCGGCGTGACTGTGGCCGCGCCAGGGCCAGCGCCAGCGCGCGGCCCTTGGCCGTCGGGTAGAGTTCACGCTGGCGGCGGTCGCGCGGGCCCTGCAACTGCACGATATGGTCGGTATCGATCAGCTGCTTCAGCACCCGGGCCAGGCTCTGCTTGGTGATCTTGAGCACGTCGAGCAGTTCGGCGACCGTCAGCCCCGGCCGGCGGTTGACGAAATGCAGCACCCGGTGATGGGCGCGGCCAAAGCCGTAATCGGCCAGGATCTGGTCGGGATCGGAGGTGAAATCGCGGTAGGCAAAGAAGAACAGTTCGATGATGGCGAAGTCGATGCCGTCCTCGTCGGTGATCGCCGTCTTGATCGGTTTTCCGGCAGCTGGGCTTCGATCCGTCATCATTTCTCCGTCAATAGAGGGAAATTATGTCAGTACTATTGACGTAATTTCCCCGCAATGGTAATTTTTGACAAGCTTTTGGGCGGATTGCGAACGAAAAGGCAAGGGAGCGCGGTTTTTCCGGAACTTCCTGAGTTTGCCAGAGCTCGATTATCCGCTTAGGCTTCAAGATACCCGGCCGCCCTGACGCGGCTGTCGCGAAACAAACAAGAACACCAATGATGTGCGGGCCGCCGCCCGCGGGAGGTTTCCATGGCATCCGTTCCCTTCGACCAGCTTGAAGGCTTCATCTGGATGAACGGCGAGTTCGTCAAATGGGCCGACGCCAAGATCCACGTGCTGACCCACGGCCTGCACTATGCCAGCGCCGTCTTCGAGGGCGAGCGCGCCTATGGCGGCGCGATTTTCAAGCTGAACGAGCATACCGAGCGCCTGCATGAATCGGCGCGCCTGCTCGGCTTCAAGATTCCCTATTCGGTGGCCGAGCTCAACGACGCCTCGACCACGCTGTTGAAGAAGCAGGGCTTCCAGGACGCCTATGTCAGGCCGATCGCCTGGCGCGGCAGCGAACAGATGGGCGTTTCGGCGCAGAACAGCCGCATCAACTGCGCCATCGCCATCTGGCAATGGCCGAGCTATTTCGACCCGGCGCAGAAGCTCAAGGGCATCCGCCTCGATCTCGCGGAATGGCGCCGGCCCGACCCGCGCACGGCGCCGTCGAAGTCGAAGGCCGCCGGCCTCTACATGATCTGCACCATGTCCAAGCACGCCGCCGAGGCCAAGGGCTATGCCGATGCCATGATGCTCGACTGGCGCGGCCAGGTCGCTGAAGCCACGGGCGCCAACATCTTCTTCGTCAAGGACGGCAAGATCCATACGCCCAAGCCCGATTGCTTCCTCGACGGCATCACCCGCCGCACCGTCATTGGCCTCGCCAAGGACCGTGGCCTCGAGGTGATCGAGCGCGCCATCATGCCTGAGGAGCTCGAAGGTTTCGAGCAGTGCTTCCTCACCGGAACGGCGGCGGAAGTGACGCCGGTTTCCGAGATCGGCCCCTACCGATTCGAGGTCGGCGAGATCGCCAAGACTTTGATGAACGACTATTCTGCCGCAGTGCAGCCTAAGCATGCGATAGCCGCAGAATAACGGAAATCACAGCTTTTTTCGCAAGCAGGGGCGGTTTTAGGGCCGCCCCTTTTATTTCAGCATTTACGCATTTGACTTTCGTCTAATTCGGCGTCTCATGATGGCGTCGGCCCGGGAGGCTGGCAGCTATGGAGGGACTAGGGACATGGATACGAACACGCTCATTGCGATCGTTGTGCAGGTAATAGCGGGTGTTGTCGGTGGTCAGGCGGTCGGCGTCGCGCTGAAGAATGCGGCGATGGGCCAGTTGACCAAAATCCTGGGCGGCGCCATTGGCGGCGTCGGCGGCGCGGCGATCCTCGGCAGCCTGCTCGGCGGCGGCACGGTCGACCCGGCAGCGGCCGCGACGGCAGCTGGCAGCGCGTTTAACGTAGACAATCTCGTCGGTGGCGCAGGCGGCGGCGCGATCCTGACCGGCATCATCGGTGCGGTCATGGGCGCGATGAAGAAATAAGCCTCGAAATCTCGGGCTTCGTCAAATGGGCGGCCGTTGGGCCGCCCATTTCTGTTTTGGGGTCTGTCAAGATTGTCGCGGAGCTGTGGACGTTGCCTGCCTGTGCCTCTACATCACGCCAGACACAGCGAAAGGACAATCATGGGTCAGCTCAATGCCGGCATCGTGCCGGTCACGCCCTTCCAGCAGAACTGCACCATCCTGTTCGACATGGATGACAAGCATGGCGTCGTCGTCGACCCGGGCGGCGACATCGACCAGGTGCTGGCGGTGCTGAAGGACAATTCGATCTCGGCCGGTGCGATCTGGATCACGCATGGCCATATCGACCATGCCGGCGGCGCCATGGAGCTGAAAGAGGCGCTCGGCATCGAGATCATCGGCCCGCACGAGGCTGACAAGCTGCTGCTCGACAATCTCGAGAAGCAGGGCCAGCGCTACGGTATTGCCGGGGTGCGCAACTGCGTGCCCGACAGGTTCCTCAGCGAGGGTGACACGGTGTCGTTCGGCGGCCACGTGTTCGAGGTGCTGCATTGCCCCGGCCATGCGCCGGGCCATGTCGTCTACTACAACCGGGCGGCCAAGTTCGCCCATGTCGGCGACGTGCTGTTTCGCGGCTCGGTCGGGCGCACCGACCTGCCGGGCGGCGACCATGCGACGCTGATCGCCTCGATCAAGAACAAGCTTTTGCCACTCGGCGACGACATCGGCTTCATCTGCGGCCATGGTCCGGGCGGCCGTTTTGGCGAGGAGCGGCGGACCAATCCGTTTTTGACGTAGCTCGCGACCTGGACGCATCCACGCTGAACAACAAAAAAAGCGCTGGCCTTGCGGTCAGCGCTTTTTGTTGGGGCAGGGATGCCTCAGTTGGCGGTGCAGAAATGCTGCTCACCGTCATTGCCGGTGAACGTGCCGCTGCGGGCATTGAAGCTCCGGTAGCGGTCCGAGCAGTACTCGTACCAGTCGCGGGTCCACGGCTCGGCATAACGGTCGGCATAGACGACGCGCGGCTGGGCGTAGTAACGGCGGACCGGCCGCACTTCGCGGTACTCGTAGTCGTCGTCGTAAGCGCTGTTGTAGCGCGGCTGCGGGTTGCTCAGCGCGCCGGCAATCAGGGCGCCTGCCGCGAGGCCGACGACACCTGCGGCGAGAGCGTCGCCATTATGGTGGCGGCCATGATGATGGCGCCAGCCCCAGTCATCGGCATTGGCTGCAGAAAAGGTGGTGAGCGTGGTCGCGGCGAGCGCGGCGCCCAGGATGGCGGTCTTGAAAATGCGGTTCATTTTGGTCTCCTTCGTGCCGGTCCGGGTAGTTCTTTCGGGGATGCGGTCCGGCCTTGGGGACGATTAATAGGAGACCGTGGCTGAACGGGGGCTGAACGGAATTTGCACCTTTAATTCAGGTCATGCGGCAAAAACCACATGCTTGCGGAAGGCGCTCCGCCTCATCAATCTCCGCCCAGACTGTCTTCAGCCGGCTTAGCCGACCGACAGATTGACGGCCTTCGGACCCTTGCCGCGCTTGTCCGGCTCGGTGTCGAATGTCACTTTCTGCCCATCCTCCAGACCGGGAAGACCCGACGCCTGCACGGCGGAAATATGGACGAAGACATCCTTCTGCCCGTCGTCCGGCGTGATGAAGCCGAAGCCTTTGGCATGATTGAAGAATTTGACGGTGCCGGTCTGCGGCATGGGAAGCTCCCTTTGATCCCATAAAGTCCAGTTTTCGGGCCGGCAAATGCCCGAAGGGAAATTTGTCCTTTATTTTAGCGCCATCGGCAAGAGAAAGTTTTGGCGAACTCGGCAACGATCAAGGGGCTAAAATAGATCGTTGCACCGAAGGCAGTTCTCGTCAGACGATCGCTCCGGCGACCAGCCCGTTCCATGAGCGGGTCGAGTGTCCTTTGCCACGGCGACGGCGGACATGAAAAAGGCGCGACGGGAAACGTCGCGCCTTCGAATATCTGGGACGGCTGACAAAGCCGGTTCAAGCGCGCTCAAAGCGCTTTTTTCGCGCGTCCTGGCGGGCGCGCCGGCAACGCCGGTTCAGGCCGCGCGGAGATTGACCGCCTTCGGACCCTTGCCCATGCGATCGGGTTCAACGTCGAACGTTACCTTCTGGCCGTCGACGAGGGTACGCAGGCCCGAAGCCTCGATCGCGGAAATGTGGACGAACACATCCTTGGCGCCGCCGTCGGGCGTGATGAAGCCGAAGCCTTTGGTCGCGTTGAAGAATTTAACGGTGCCGGTCTGGGCCATTGGGGAAACTCCTTCACCCGTGTCAGTCTTGTGGTTTGCCCGCCGCCTGGCATCGTGGGCAAGTCCCGGTGGTTGCTTCGGCAGTCCTGCATTTGCGCATGGTAAAACCCCCCGCCGAAAACGGGGCCGTCAGAGATTCACAGTATCGGGGAAAGGTCGTCCAAAACGTTCCGCTCTCCGGGTCGCAAATGCCCGAACACAAAATTTATCGCACGGAAACGTGATAGTTGCAAGATAGCGCCGCGGGCCGCGACCATCGACGCTCCCAACGCAGGCGCTTGGATAAACCCGGCCCCGTTGGCGGTCATCAGCCAGAGCCCGGCCACGCATGGTCCAGCGGGTATGGTCCAAGGTCAAAGCAATGCTGGAGAGGGGTGTCGCATGGCTCCGCCGCGCCGCAAACAGGGGTTGCATCTGGCAACGGAATGACGAGGATCGACAGGCGCGTTTTGCGCCGGGACGGGGGGTCTCGAGAGAGGCATATTCATGGGATTTCTTGCGACGATATTTTCGCGCCAGGGTTTTACCCTTCTCTTCCTGTCAGGTCTTCTTGCGGCCTGCACCGTCGTCGTCGATGACGGGCCAGGACCGCGCCCGCCACGGCCTGAACCGGAATTCTGCACCAGGGAATATGAGCCGGTCTGCGCACGGCGCGGTGGCGACCGCCAGACCTTCGCCAATGCCTGCCTCGCCGAGCGCTCGGGCTACCGCATCGTGCGCGACGGCCCTTGCCGTGATGGCGGTGGTGGCGGCGGTGGCGAGGAGCCGACGTTCTGCACCCGCGAATACGCGCCCGTCTGCGCCCGCCGTCATGGCGAGCTGCGCACCTTCCCCAACGCCTGCGAGGCTCGAGCCGCTGACTACCGTGTCGTCGACAACGGTCCCTGCTGAGGGGCTCTTTTTTGCTTCTCCCCCAGGTCCCTGGGGGAGAAGGCAGGTTGCGCTCATCCATCCACGCCGATATAGGCCTTGGCCTTTAGAGGTGTGCCGCCGGGCTTTCACGGTTGCGCTTTGTCCGGCAATGCAGCTTTGCAAACCCGCGATATATCCGCATCTCGCGACCCTTGAATCTGCCACTCGCATGCCTTAGGTCCGGCAAGCGGACAAACACGGCAGGTTTCCCATCAACAGAGATCAGAGAAGAGCGGCGGGTGCTGGAACTGGCGGACAGCCGCCACTAGGCCTCGACCAATATGTGCAGCAGGCGCTGCAGCTGCATCAGGCCGGGCGCCGGCAGGAGGCCGAGACGCTCTACCGGCAGGTGCTGGCGCGCAAGCCCAATCACGCGGCGGCGGCGCACTTCCTGGGCCTGCTGCTGCACCAGACCGGGCGTAGCGCCGAAGGACTCGATCTGATCGAGCAGTCGGTGCGTCTGCAGCCGAAGAATCCCGATTTCCTCAACAATCTCGGCACGGCGATGCGCGATCTCGGTCGCGTAGCAGCAGCCGCCGATTTCTTCCGCGGTGCGGTCGATCTCAAGCCCGACCAGCTCGCGGCACGTGATAATCTGGGTTCGGCGTTGAAACAGCTCGGCCAGTTCGAGGAGGCCGAAGCGATCTATCGCGGCACAGTCGGGCGCAATCCCTTCCATGTCCGTGCCCGCATCGGGCTTGCCGAAACGCTACAGGAGGCCGGGCGTCTGGACGAGGCGCTGGCGAGCTTCCGCGAGGCGCTGACCATCCGGCCCAAGGATGCCGACCTGTTGCATGGGCTCGGCGTCGGGCTGATGGAAAAAGGCAAGCTCGACGAAGCGGCCGATCTGTTCCGGCAGGCGCTGGCGATCACACCGGGCATGGCCAAAGCCTGGCTGATGCTGACGCAGGTCAAGCGCCAGAAGGAGCGCGACGCTGAACTCGCCGGCATGGAGGCACAGCATGCCAAGGCGCCCGCCGACAGCCTGTCGCGCATGCAACTCTCCTTCGGCCTCGGCAAGGCCAATGACGATCTGAAGGATTACAACAGGGCCTTCGACTATTTCGCCGAAGGCAATGCCATTCGCCGCAAGGGCATCGACTACGATCCCGTCAGGACACGCGCCGAATTCGATGCGATGAAGACGGTGTTCGACGCCGGCTTTTTCGAAAAGCACAAGCCAGCCGCGATATCGGACGGCACGCCGATCTTTGTCGTCGGCATGCCGCGCTCCGGCACCACGCTGGTCGAGCAGATCATCGCCAGCCACCCGCAGGTCTACGGTGCGGGCGAGCTCAGCATTTTGAAGACCGCAGTCGGCAAGCAGTTCCCGACAACCATGCCCGGCGACTTCCCCTGGGGACTGGTTGATGTATCCGACACGGAGTTCGCCGAAGCAGGCCGAGCCTATCTCGACATGTTGCATGCCCGCTATCCCAACTTCAGGCATGTCACCGACAAGATGCCCGGCAACTTCCTGCTCATCGGCTTTATCCACATGATGCTGCCGAACGCCAAAATCATCCATTGCGCACGCGACGCGGCGGCGACCTGCCTTTCGATCTACAAGGTGCATTTCCGCGGCGACAGTCACCGCTACGGCTATGATCTCGGCGAACTCGCCGACTTCCACAATCTCTACACCGACATCATGGCGCATTGGCGCAGCGTGCTGCCCGGCATCGTCCACGATGTGCGCTACGAGGATTTCGTCGCCGACCAGGAGGGACAGACGCGGGCGCTGATCGCGCATCTCGGCCTGCCCTGGGATGACAAGGTGCTGTCTTTCCACGAGACCGATCGTCCGGTGCGCACGGCTTCGGCGGCGCAAGTGCGCCAGCCGATGTATCAGGGCTCGATCGATCTGTGGAAGCGGTATGGCGACAGGCTGAAGCCGCTGCTGGACAAGTTGGACTGAGGTGGCGGCTACAGCTCCACGAAGGGCTGGAAGCCGCCGAAGATCATGCGCTTCATATCGAAGGGCATAGGTCGATCGGGTGTAAAACGCGGGTCGGCCATCACCTTGGCCATGACGGCATCGCGGCTCGCGCGCGATTGGTAGACGGCCCAGGCGAAGATGACCACTTCGTCGTCCTTGGCCTGCACGGCACGCGGAAACGAGGTGACTTCGCCATAAGGCACATCGTCACCGATGCATTCCACATAGGACAGCGCGCCATGCTCTATCCAGATCGGCCCAGCCAGATTGGCCAGCTTCTTGTAGTCATCGAGATTAGCCTTCGGCACTGCGAGTACAAAACCATCGACATAGGACATTGCGGGTTCCTTTCGTGAAATCGGGCGCCGGTCGGCAGGGGTGCAACCCGGCGCGTGAAGCGCATCACAGAGGACGATGCGCTCCTGGAGGTACTAGGCCTTCTTCACCGGCGCGTTCATCGCCCATTCGACGCCGAAGGGGTCGCGCATGTTGCCCCACTGGTCGCCCCAGAACATGACCTGCAGCGGCACGGCGACTTCGCAGCCGGCCTCGACGGCGCGCTTCCACCAGGCCTCGATGTCGTCGGCGCCGAGATGGAGCTGCATGGTGTAGCCCTGCGGCTTGACGGCGGGCATGCCGTTTTCGGGATAGAAATCGGAGAGCATCAAGGTCGAGCCGTTGATGTGGAGATGGATGTGCATGGTGCGGCCCTGGTCGTCCGGCGGATAGAAGAACACCTGCTCGGCGCCGAAGGCCTTCTTGTAGAATTCGGCAGCCTCGAAGGCGCCGTCCAGTTGCAGATAGGGGGTCAATCCACCGAGAACTTTCGCGGCCGGCTGAACGGGGGTCTGGTCGGTCATGTCTTGCTCCTCTTTGCGTTTGGTCTGGGCGCTTGATGTGGTCTTGCGAACCCCAGGACGAACGAGGCGGCGGCAATCCTACATAGCCGCTGCGATTTTTTTGGCGTGAAATGAACTTGCGTCGGAGGCGCCCAATCAGAGCGCAATCCTCGCAGCCCGCAGGCTAGAACAGGGGACTGCTTCTTCAACCGCCTGTGACGACCATGATCCTTTACTACCAGACCCATTCGCCCTTCGCGCGCAAGGCACTGGTCTTCGCCCATGAGGTCGGCCTTGCCAATCGGCTCAAGGTCATTCATCACGAGACCAGCCCGACCTTGCGAAACGCCCGTGTCTATGCCGAAAACCCGCTTGGCAAGGTGCCGGTGCTGCTGCGGCCGGATGCGCCACCGCTCTTCGATTCCGATGTCATTTGCGCCTATCTCGACACGCTGCATGACGGCCGCAAATTGCTGCCGCCAGATGGCGAGGCGCGCTGGCAGGCCTTGCGGCTGCAGGCGGTGGCTCAGGGTCTGGCGCAGACTGGTATAGCCTTGCGCTGGGAGACGGAGAGAAGGCCCGAACAGTTGCGCTACGCCGCGCTCGCTGAAGGATACAAAGACAAGATCGAGGCGAGCTATGACTGGATCGACAGCACGCTGGACGACGAGGCGCCGCTGCATGTCGGCCATATAGCGCTCGCCACCACACTATCCTGGATGGCGTTCCGCCAGCTTCCGTCGTTTCGCGCCAGGACACGTCTGACACGCTGGTTCGACGTGTTCGAAAAGCGCGGATCGATGCAGGCGACGCCGCTGTCGGGCGACACGCATGACTGAGCAACGGTCGCCCCGTGGCGGCCTGCATCGATATTTTCCGACTGCATGGTCAGGATGCCCTGCAGATCCGCGGGCCGCTTTGCGCGTCGATGACGATTTCCGGCCAGCCAATATCCTTGCGCAGTTCGATCGGCAGGGACAGCAGCTCGCGTTCGCTGCGATAGCGGGCGCGGTTCTGCGCATAACGGGCGGCGACGCGGCCTATGGATGACAAAATGGACATGATGCTTTCTCCTCAGATGAAGCCGGCATCATCGTGTCGGCATCCCAAGGACGCAGCAGATTCAGGCGATCCGACAGGTCGCTGAAATTATTTTAGAGTACCGATGCGGCAAGGGCAGTGTCGTAGTACTCCACCATCTCGACCACCTTGCCGTCCCGTACCGTCCAGAAATCAGCGGTACGCATGACAAGCTCCTGGCCGTTGGTTCTGCGCGTCAGATGGATTTCGACCTGGGCTGCAATTCTGTCGCCGCTATGGATGATATCAACCGGACGGAAGCTCCGGTATTCGAAATCATTGTCCAGCGACATCAGGCGGGCGAGGAACTCCTCCTTGCCGCTGCCTGCCTTGATATACGGGGCCCCCGGTTCGGCGACCCAGCGGAAGACAACATCGTCGGCGCAGTGGTCCAGCGCACCTTCGATGTCGCGTTTTGCATAGGCATCATAAAGGCTCTTGACGACGTCCACCCCACCCATGACCGTTTCCTCCCTCGGTTTGCGGAAGCTTCAGAATGCGCCTTTTCCGGCCGATGGGGAAGTATCGCCATGTCGCTAATACTTTCGACGGGCCGGCAGCACTTCCAGATGACGGCCCGGACTATGTAGTCACCGCTCAATCGTGTGTCTCGGCCACAGAACGGAAGAAGTCTTCCGGGTCCTCGACTTCCGTCAGCCGCCGTTTGTCGATCAGCCAGAAACGGTTGCCGATGGCGCGGATGAAGGATCTGTCATGCGAGGCGAGCACGCAGCTTGCCTGGTGCTTGAGCAATTCTTCCTCAAGTGCCTCCTGGCCATCGATATCGAGATGGTTGGTCGGCTCGTCGAGCAGGTAGAAGTTGGGATTGGCGAGCCTGAGCGCCAGCATCATCAGCCGCGCCTTCTGGCCGCCAGACAGCACGCCGATCTTTTTCTCCTGCATCTCGATGACCACGCCGGCGCCGGCGAGCAGCGAGCGGGCGCGCTGCTCGCCGACATCGTAGCGGCGCGAGACCATGGCCAGCGGCGTGTCGTCGCCGCTGATCCCGGCCAGCGCCTGGTCGCTGTAACCGAGCACCGTCGACGGCGTCACCTTGACGTTGGGCACGGTGTCCGGCTCGGCAATGGCGTTGCGGATCAGGTTGACGAAACGCGACTTGCCGACGCCGTTGCGGCCGAGCAGCACGATGCGGTCGCCCTGGCAGATGTGGCGCTTGCCGGTCTTGAACAGCAGCGTGCCGTCTGGCGTTTCCACCGCCGCGTCGTCTAGCGTGATCAGCACCTTGGCATGCGTGCCGCGGTTCGCCAGCCTGATCGCTCCGGCCGATTTCTCGCGATGCGCGGATATCGCCGCGTCTTCCAGCCTCTCCGCCCGTTCCCGGAGCTGCTTGGTTTTTACCGTCAGGAGGTCGCTGCCGGAATTGATGCCGATGTTGTTCAGCTTCGCCGCTTGCTTGCGCAGCTGTTGCGCTACCTTTATGTCGCGCTCGAACCTGCGCGCCATCGAAGCGTCCAGTTCGTCCAGGGCCTGCCTTGCCCTGGAGTAGGGCAGCGCGAACACCGGCGGTTCCTCAGGGCGCAGGAACAGCGTGCGGTTGGTGACGGCGTCGAGGAAGGCGCGGTCGTGGCTGGCGATGACCACCGGCACCTCGCGCGGCAGCGCGTTCAGCCAGCTTTCGAGCTGGCTGATCTTGGCGAGGTCGAGATGGTTGGTCGGCTCGTCGAGCAAAAGCACATCCGGATCGGTAACCCAGACGCGGGCGATCAGCGCCAGCCGCTGCCAGCCGCCGCTCAGCGCCCGCATCTGGCGCTCGCGCATCGGCTCCGGCACGTCGAGCGAATCCAGCACCATGTCGACACGCCACATCTCGCTGTCGGCCTGCTCCGCCGGCAAGGCGTCGGCCACCACCTGGTGGAAGGTGCTTCCGAGAAGGGCAGGGGGGACCGACTGTTCGACATGGCCGACGCGCAGGCCGCGCGTGCGGGTGATGTCGCCGGAGGTCGGCTCCATCTCGCCGGTCAGGCATTTGAGCAAGGTCGACTTGCCGCGGCCGTTGGCGGCAACAATGCCGAGCCGGTCGCCGGTGCCGATGGTTAGGTCGAGGTTGGCGAAAAGCGGCGCACTCATGGTGACGCCGAGGGATTTGAGGCTGATCAGGGCCATTGTGATTTCTCTGGTCTAGCCGGAGACGACTCCGGGTGCACGTTGACGGTGCGCGTGCCGGCCATCAGGCTCAGTGTTGCGCACCACGAAGGGCAGACCAAAAAATCGAAGCGGGAGAAAACCCCGGACCGTCCTGGTCAGCCCTGCAAGCAAGCTCGCAGGGCAGAAATCGGGCCACGCTGACGATGGTGACGAAAAAACGTAAACACGTGAGCCCTCCTTTCAAGACAAGACGTTGAGTGTGCGGGAGTGGTTACACCAGAGGCGGGGTTGGTGGCAAGTGGACCGTCAGGGCGGAGCGCTGCAGCTGCCGATCTCCCCCCTCGTGGGGGAGATGTCCGGCAGGACAGAGGGGGGCGCTGTCCTGCCAGCGTTTTGAATGAACTACCTTCCCGGTCGTCCGGTCTTGCCCGGACGGCGCTTTTCGCGGCGGGCGTCGCCTGGGTCTTCGTAGGAGCCGATGCCGGAGCGCTGGCGAACGATGGGCTTGTCGTCGCGATCCTTCGCGCCCCCCTCTGTCCTGCCGGGCATCTCCCCCACTTGGGGGGAGATTGGCTGGGGCTTCGTTGGCACTTTTCCTTCGACGGGCTTTTCGGTGCGGCGCACCGTCATCTCATCAAGCGAGTTCTTCTTGAACAGCGGCTTGGTGGCATCGCCCGGAATGCCGAAATCGGAACCGTGCGCTTCGGATGCCGACTGTTTCTTGAACAGCGAACGCGAGACAGCGCCTGCCGGCGTCGGCATGTCGGTGCCTGGACCCATATCGTCGATCGAAGGCTTGGCGAACATCGGCTTCTTCACCGGTACGGTGCCGTCGGCGCCCATTTCGTCGAGCGCCGGCTTGCGGAAGAGGTTGGGCCGGGCAGCTTTGGCCGCCTCTTCGGCGGCGCGGGCTTGATCGAGTTTGCGGAAACGCTCCTGTTCCTCAACCGTGCGATGCTTGGCCACGCCCTTGTTGTGCTTGCCCTTCTCGCGGCCCGAAACGGGGCTTTCCATGTCGGCATATTTGGCCAGCGGGTCATCAGCGATCGACAGCTCCATCTCGCGCAAGCGCTTGATCTCGTCGCGGATGCGGGCAGCCTTCTCGAAGTCGAGATTGGCGGCCGCGTCGCGCATCTGCTTTTCCATGGCGTCGAGATGGGCTTTCAGATTGTTGCCCATCATGGCGCCGGCGCTGTCGGTGAACTGCGAGATGTCGGCGCGGACGTGGTCCTTCTCGTAGACCGAATCCAGAATGTCGGAGATGCGCGACTTCACCGATTCCGGGGTGATGCCGTTGGCCGCGTTCCACTCCATCTGCTTTTCGCGACGGCGGTTGGTCTCGGCCATCGCACGCTCCATCGATCCGGTGATCTGGTCGGCATAAAGGATGACCTTGCCGTCGACGTTTCTGGCAGCGCGGCCGATGGTCTGGATCAGCGACGTCTCGGAGCGCAAAAACCCTTCCTTGTCGGCGTCGAGAATGGCGACGAAGCCGCATTCGGGAATGTCGAGGCCTTCGCGCAACAGGTTGATGCCGACCAGTACGTCGAAGGCGCCAAGGCGCAAATCCCTAAGAATCTCGATGCGCTCCAGCGTATCGATGTCGGAGTGCATGTAGCGGACGCGCACGCCCTGCTCGTGCAGATATTCGGTCAGGTCCTCGGCCATGCGCTTGGTCAGGACGGTGACCAGCGTGCGGTACCCGGCAGCGGTGGTCTCCCGGATTTCGCCGACGACATCGTCGACCTGGCTCTTGGCCGGGCGCACCTCGACCGGTGGGTCGATCAGGCCGGTCGGGCGGATGACCTGCTCGGCAAAGACGCCGCCGGACTGCTCCATCTCCCAGCCGCCGGGCGTCGCCGAAACCGCGACCGAGAGCGGTCGCATGGCGTCCCATTCCTCGAAGCGCAGCGGACGGTTGTCCATGCAGGACGGCAGGCGGAAGCCGTATTCGGCCAGCGTCGCCTTGCGGCGAAAGTCGCCGCGATACATGCCGCCGATCTGCGGCACGGTGACGTGGCTTTCGTCGACGAAGACCAAGGCGTTGTCAGGGATATATTCGAACAAGGTCGGCGGCGGATCGCCCGGCTGGCGTCCGGTCAGATAGCGCGAATAGTTCTCGATGCCGGCGCAGGAGCCGGTGGCTTCCAGCATTTCGAGATCGAAGCGGGTGCGTTGCTCCAGCCGCTGCGCCTCCAGCAGACGCCCAGCCTTTTCAAGCTCTTGCAGGCGGTGCTTGAGTTCTTCCTTGATCGACTTGATGGCTTGATTCAACGTCGGGCGCGGCGTCACATAGTGCGAGTTGGCGTAGATCTTGACGCTCTTCAGTTCGCCGGTTTTCTGGCCGGTGAGCGGGTCGAATTCGGTGATCGCCTCGATCTCGTCGCCAAACATCGAAATGCGCCAGGCGCGGTCCTCAAGGTGGGCCGGGAAGATCTCGATCGTATCGCCGCGGACGCGGAACGAGCCGCGGACGAAGTTGATGTCCTGGCGCTTGTATTGCTGGGCGACGAGGTCGGCGAGCAGCGCGCGCTGGTCGAGCCGGTCGCCGATCTGCATCTGGAAGGTCATCGCCGTATAGGTCTCGACCGAACCGATACCGTAGATGCAGGACACCGAGGCGACGATGATGACGTCGTCGCGCTCGAGCAGCGAGCGCGTCGCCGAGTGGCGCATGCGGTCGATCTGTTCGTTGATCGAGGATTCCTTCTCGATGAATGTGTCGGTGCGCGGAACGTAGGCCTCCGGCTGGTAGTAGTCGTAATAGGAGACGAAATACTCCACCGCATTGTCGGGGAAGAATTTCTTGAACTCGGAATAGAGCTGCGCGGCCAGCGTCTTGTTGGGCGCCAGGATCAAGGCGGGGCGCTGCGTTTCCTCGATCACCTTGGCCATGGTGAAGGTTTTGCCCGAGCCGGTGACGCCGAGCAGCACCTGGGTGCGGTCGTTGTTGTCGACGCCTTCGACGAGATCCTTGATCGCCGTCGGCTGGTCGCCGGCCGGCTCGAAATCCGACACCATCTTGATGGCGATGCCGCCTTCGGATTTTTCCGGGCGGGCAGGGCGGTGCGGCGTCCACAGCACGCCGTCCTTGTGCAGCGGATTGCCGGATTCGATCAGCGCCGACAGTGCCGCCACCGTGGCGGTGACACCGCTCGAGGTCATCGTCTCGGCGTCTTCGAGCGAAATGTCGAGACCGGCGACCGGGTTTAGGCCGGCTGCCGTGCGTTCGCGGGCCGTGGCCGCGCCGCCCATCGAGGTGCCGCGCGCGGTTCGTCCGGGAGCGGCGGAGCGCTCAGGTATCTTTTTCGCTGCCTTCGGCGACTTGCCGTCCTTGCCGGAGAGGCGTCCTTCCTTCTCGGCCTCCTGCTCGATCTGCTCGGCCCAGTCCGCAATCGAGCCGGTCAGCGGCGTGCCGGTGAAGTCGGCTTGCGGCGCCTCGGCGAAGCCACCCTTGTGCAACGGCTCCGAGGCATCGAGGAAATCGGTCAGCGGGCTGCGCCGCTTGGGAGGCGAAGCGCTGTTATCACCCACCGTCGAGGGCGTTTTTTTTTCAGGGAGTTTGGCCATGCCCCAAATATGGGCAGAGTCCGCCAAAATGGAAAGGGCGCAGTGGCGAGGCGCGGAATGCGAACCGAGGCTCCTGACACAAGGCTGTCAGGAGCGCTGGCACGACTGTCTTGCGACGGTCCTCAGTTGAACCACAGCGCAAAGGTCAAAAACCCCGCGCCGCCGAACTGGCGCTGGATCTGGTCGAAATCGCTGCTGGTCACGATCTCGCCTTCTTCGAGGTAGGGCGCGATGGCCGGGCCGGTGATGGACAGCACGAGGTCGAAGGGCTTTGGCTCTTCGAAGAAGCGCTTCATGTTGATGCCCTTGCCGGTGCTGGCCGTGATGCGGAAATGCGGCAGCAGCTTGCGGCCTTCCAGCAGGTCCTCGGCCATGGTCAAGGTGGCGAGCCAAGCCTCGACCTGCTCCTCACCGACTTCGAGGCCGGTAAGCGGGTTCTCGCCCTTCTGCTTCGGTCCTGGCAACCATTCGCGATCATTGTCGGTCTCTGCGCGGATCGCCTTCCAGTCCTCGCGCGACAGCCGGATCATTTCAAGGAGATGGCGGCGCGCGGCCTGCCGGCGTTCCGGCTCGACCACCGGCCAGTTGACGAGATGCACCATCGAGATGAAATCGGCGATACGCCATTCCGACGAGAAGATGCTGCTGCCCATGTCGCCGGCCGGCGGCACCAGGACATCCTGCAACGGCAGTTTGGCGCGCGGGAACAGCATGTGGAACGAGCAGTCGAACATGGTCCTGAAATCGTGCGCCAGCCAGAAATCGGCCTGCGCCATCAGGAACTCGGCATAGCCCTGCAGCCAGTAACCGTCGGCACGGTCGAAGCGGAAGGCGAGCGCCGGCGCGGTATCGTCGGGTGCGATGCCGCCGCGCGACAGCGAGGCCATGATGGCAGCCATGCTTTCGTCCGGCGCGATGGCGCCGTCTTCGTTGAGATCGATGCCGACATGGGTGAGGTCAATGACCATGCCGATATCGGCATCCGCCGGTACAGAGCGCAGCGTGGCGGCGGATTTCTCCAGCCGGTCGCGGAAGGCGACCAGGATGGCGCGGAACTGCTCGTAGGTCAGCGGTTCGGGATTGGGATTGTCGGGGACCGGCAGCCGCATCAGCGGCAACATGAAGGATTGCGGGCTCTCGAAACCGTGGCGGTGCAGGCCGCCGCCAAGGATTTCCAGCGCGGTGAAGAACTCGCCAGCGCCGGCGGCATAGGCCGCTGCCGGATCGCCTGATGCCGCGGCTTCGAGCGCGGTCAGCGCGGCATTGCGGTCGGACACGGTTTTGGCTTCGAACAAAGCGGTTGCCGCTTCGGGCGCCACGGCGCGGGCGGAAGATATCGGCAGCAACAGAAGAAGGGCGGACGCCAGCAGGCCTGCAAAACGTGTCATCTCATTCCTCCACCATGTCATTGTGCAGACATTACACGCATTTGGCGCCGTGTCTGCCGGCGGCAATGTTTCAAGGACTGACGGTCGACACTTCCCGGGCAGACCGTCTACACAAGCCAACCGACTGGGCAAACGATTGGGCGTCGCGTGTCGAACTATCCACTTTCCTACAAACTGTCATGGCTGCCGCGCTTCCTGAAGCCGTCGCTCGGCGGCGATGTCAGGGACTTTGCGCCGATCGCGGCCACAACCATCATCGATCCGCCGCCCGGGCGGAGGGTGACGTTGGCTTTCGTCGGCGACATTTCGGCGGTGGCAAACAGCATCGCGCCGGAGTGCGATCCTGATATCGCAAAGCTGCTGGCGTCGGCCGATCTGGTGATCGGCAATTGCGAGAGTCCGGTCGTGGAGCGGCCGAGCGCAGCGCTTGGCACGCGGCTCGGCACGCACCATGCGATGAGCGAGCGGTTTCTCGCCGAGGCACTTGCCGCCGTCGGCATCGCGCGCGAAAGACTGGTGCTGTCGCTGGCCAACAATCATGTGCTCGACCAGGGTATCGCCGGTTTCGACGAGACCGTTGCGGCGCTGAAACGGCTCGGCATCCGCACCATCGGCACTGCGAAAAAAGGACCTGTCGAGCAGGTCAAGGCCGGGCCGCTGACGATCGGCTTTACCGCCTTCACGCTGTGGCGCAATGGCGACGCTGTATCGTTCAACGAGCGTGTGTCGATGCAAAGCGATCCGGCGGCATGGGCAAAAGGTGCGGCGGGCAAGAGCATCGATCTGCGCTGTGCCATTCCGCACTGGGACTGGGAGTTCCGGCATTTTCCGCGCCCGCAAACGCAGGCGCTGGCCAGGCTGCTCGCCGCGCATGGCGTCGGACTGATTGCCGGACACCATGCCCATGTCGTGCAGCCGGTGCAGTGGGTCGGCAAGACGCTTGTCGCCTATGGGCTCGGCGACTTCCTCGGCACCGCCTTGGCGCGTCAGCCGTGGCCTGGCCGCATCGGCGGCATTTTCGTCGTCGATGTCAGCGCCGACCTCGGCCAGCGCGGCACCATTGCCGGCTACCGGATGCATCCCTTCATGCGGCTGCGCGCCGGCGGGCATGAGCGGTTGGTCCCGGTCGAGGCGCTCACCGGCCCGATGAAGGGCAAGGTCGAGGCCCGGCTGAAGGCGATTTTCGGTGACTGACGACTTTCCGCAAAAGCGGCTATCATCGATGCAATCAAGCTTGCGAGGGGGCGATGGAAACAGCGGATTTCATGCCTGATGAAACGGTCGTCGCCGGCATCAGGAAGAACATCGAAACCTATGAGGCCGGACGCGCCTCGGCCTACCGGCAGGTGCGCTGGCGGGTGCCGTTGTTTCTCGGGCTGCTGCTGGTCTTCGTCGCGCTGGTCGCCTGGCTGTTCAACAAGGTCGCCGACGCCAATGAGCAGTGGTTCTCGACACCGCATGTGTTTCTCTATATCGGCGGCTTCTTCGCGGCGTTGCTGCTCTATTTCCTGGCGATGAGACCGGCAACGCGGCTGCAGCAATCGTTCCGCGACACGCTGCTGCCGATCATCTTCGGCTTTATCAGGGATGTGCGCTACCAGCACGGCGTGACGCCGAATTCCTTCGACCGGCTGCCGCGCGCCGTGGTCGGCGCCTTCAACCGGCAGAGCTTCGACGATATCGTATCCGGCCGCTACGAGGAGTTTCCGTTCGAGCTTTACGAGGCGGAGTTGCGCCAGGGCACGGGCAAAGGCTCGTCAACGGTCTTCAAGGGCGTCATCGTCGCCTTCGAGACGATCACGCCGTTCCCCGGCACATTGGTGGCGACGCGGCGCAGCAATGCGGTCGTCGGTTTCTTCCGCGGCATCTTCGCCGGCAAGATGCAGGAACTGTCGAGTGGTGATCCCCTGCTCGACGGCGACTATGAATTTCGCACCGACAATGTCGCCGCCGCCCAGCCGCTGGTGGCTGGACGGCTGGCGCAGGCGTTGAAATGGCTGCATGAAACATGGGGTGATGATCCGGCGCGGGTGGCGCTCAACGGCAGCGACGGTTTCCTGCTTTTGCCGCAGCCGAAGAATTTTTTCGAACTGCCTGCCATTTCCGTGCCGCTCGATTACACCAGGCATATCGCACCGATGATCGCCGATATGGGCTCCATCCTGGCGACGGCTGCGCTGGTGCGCAAGATCGGTGCGACGGATGGCGAGGCGGTGGCAAGCTAGGATGCCATCCTCGGCGACTAGATCGGCGTTCCATCCGAAACGACATTCCATTTTTCGCCGGGCTATTCGGCCTCACCCACTCCTCGGCGTCAGCAGTCGAAACCGTCTGGAGTTTTCAACGGCAGTACGTCACCGTGGTATGGCCCGAACGGCGCGGCCGCTCACAATCCGCTGGGCACCAGGCCTGACAGCCAGTTCGCCGATCGCTTGGCCATGCCGACCGTTGCCGACGCGGCGCGGCCGAGGTCGGTCTTGACCAGCGCATAGCCGTTTTGGGTACGGTAGAGCACGCCGGTTCCGCCATCGACCACTTGCTCATAGGCAACGGGCCGGGCTGCTGCTGCTTCCTTTGCCGTCGTCGGCGAGCCGACGGGTACGCTCGGCCGACGGCTCAGTTCCGGCGGCAATGGGCTTTCAGATTGAACGCTCCGGCTGGCCGGCTTCAGTTCCGGGCGGGATGCGGTCGCTGCCAGTTGTGAAGAGGATGCCGAGCCCTTGGTGCGGCAGATGCCGGAGACCAGCGGATAGTTGAAGTTCTTCTGGTGCAGCATCTGGCTTTTCATCGCCGCTTCGCAGTCGGCGATGGTCGCCCACTTCGCCGGCGTCTCGCCGATATATTCGCAAAGCTTGGCGTCGCAGTCGCAGCCGACGATAATCATGGCGACAAGGGCGGTCTTGATCACGGTCTTGTCCTTCGGATTGCCCCCCGGCAGCCCCCCTCCATCGCGCGCGAACAAGGCGGGATTTTGGCCACCATCGCGGAATGAGCCAGCGATGCGGTTTCGAGGTGTGTGGGGCGCCCAAAAGACAGTCGGCGCCGGGATTTCTCCCAGCGCCTCCCTGTCAGATCAGGACACGGTCGCGGCAGCAACTTCCGTAAAGTCGTCGCGCCATGCCGGCCTTGATTTTGACGGCCCTGCCAGTCATCACCCGAAGGCGATGCCCGTTCCAGGCCACGCCGTTCTCCACCCTTGCGAGCTTCGCTCAGCGTGCCATCGAAGGTTTTGCCGTCCTTCATGGCAGCATCGGTCCGCCGTCGGCGTTCGCACGCTTTCCGCGGCCCCGTAGGTCTCGGCATCCGTCCCTCGAACAGGCAAGCCTGCTTTCGTTTCGGGCCGTACGGGCCTCAGGAAATCCGCCTTTTCGCTTTGCCTTTCGGCGTGGCGATCGGTAGCCGCCTGAGATGGGTTGAACTTACGCCGGGTAAGGGTTTTGGGGAATGGGCGCGGGCCTGTGGATAACGGGATTATCGGGGATGGTTTGCCACGAACCTCGGAATTTTTGTGGCTGCTGCTTTAGACAGCCTTCCCAGCTTTTTGACACTCCAATCGGCTGCGCCCCTTGCTCCGGCGGTCGGCACGGGTTTCAATGCCGGCAAAGGACTTTGCGGCCACCACGTCCCGCCGTCCTTTTGGGGAGGCGTCGTTGAAAGTCGGGGTGGTGCTCAATCCGATAGCCGGTGGCGGCCGGCTGAAACGGCATTGGCCGGAGGTCGCCGCTTCGTTGAAAAGCCATTTCGGCGATTTCGAGCTGCGCGAGACGCAGGCCGAGGGTGATGCCGAAAGGCTGGCGCTCGACCTCGCGGCCAGCGGTTTCGATCTGGTGATCGCGGCCGGTGGCGACGGCACCGCCAGCGAGGTGGCCGACGGATTGCTGCAGGCATTCGATGAGAGTGACCGAACATCCGAGCTCGGCTTGCTGCCTTGTGGCACCGGCATCGACTTCGCACGCGGGCTCGGCCTGCCGAAAGAGGTGGACGCGGTGCTGAAACGGATCGCCGAGGCGAAGGCGCGCAAGGTCGATGCGGGGCGCATCTGCTACATTGATGATCATGGCGCGCTGGCCAGCCGCCACTTCATCAACATCGCCAGCCTCGGCCTGTCCGGCGCCACCGACCGCGCGGTCAATGCCGACAAACGCAAGGGCAAGATGTCGGCCAAGGCGCTGTTTTTCTGGCGCACCGTGGTCGAGTTCATCCGCTACCGCTTCCAGGACGTCCGGATCACCGTCGACGATGGTGCGCCGGTCGAGGCGCGCATGGCGCTGGTGGCGGTGGCCAACGGCAAATTCTTCGGCGGTGGCATGATGATCGCGCCGGACGCCGAGCTCGCCGACGGCCAGTTCGACATCGTCATCCTGCGCGCAGCCGGCAAGCTGAAGCTGATCTGGGACATCCGCCTGCTCTATGGCGGACGGCATCGCAACCATCCGGCAATCACCATATTGCGCGGCCGGAAAGTGGTGGTCGAACCACTCGGCGACGCCGAGAAGAACGGTGCGCTGGTCGATATTGACGGCGAGTCGCCAGGTCGCATACCGGCGACCTTCGAGATTTTGCCGGGAGCGCTGACGCTCAGATATTGAATCAAGTGCCTCAGGGGCTGATTCTGAAGGCCGGACTAAACCCCTGAAGGCATTGGCTAAATATTTGCCGGCTAGGTTTCAAGTTTGACCGGGAAGCCGGGGGCGCGCAGGTAGGTGCCGACGGCGTCCTCGAGCAATTTGACGATCTGGGTCGACCAGGCGCTGCCGCCATAGGCCGCTTTACCCTGCTCGAAAATCGCGTTGACGCGGGTGGCAAGGTCGAGCGGTACGCCGGATTGTTCGGCCATGGCGAGCGCGAAGCCGAGGTCCTTCAGCGCCAGGTCCATTGTGAAGCCGATATCGTAGGAGCCGTTGAGAATGAGCTGGCTTTCGGTCTCGTGGACGAAGCTGTTGCCGGAGGAAGCCACGATGGCGTGGTAGGACTGGGCGAGGTCGAGCCCGCCTTGCTTGGCCAGCATCAGCGCCTCGCCGGCGGCGACGAGATGGATGAAGGCCAGCATGTTGGTGATGACCTTGATCACCGCCGCCGAACCGACCGGCCCCATCAGAAACGACTTGGCACACATCGCTTCGATGGCCGGGCGATGGCGTTCGTAGAGTGCGGCATCGCCGCCGACCAGCGCGGTGATCTTGCCGACCGCCGCCAGATGCACGCCGCCGGTGACCGGGCACTCAAGCGTCTCGACGCCCTTGGCCGAGGCGAGAGCGGCGAGGCGCAGAATCTCTTCGCGGCCGTTGGTCGACATCTCGATCCAGGTGCCGCCGCGGGCCAAGCCTTCGAGCAATCCGCCGGGACCAACCAGCACGGCTTCGCTGATCTTGGGCGAGGGCAGGCAGGTTATTGCGTTGCCTGCCCGTGTCGCCGCTTCGGCAGGGCTGTTGGCGGCGGTGGCGCCGAGCGCCACAAGCAGCTCGACGGCAACGGGGTCACGGTCGAAGACGGTGACGGCAAAGCCGTTGCGAAGCAGGCTGGCGGCAAGGTTGCCGCCGAGATGGCCAAGGCCGATGAAGGCGTAGCGCTCGCTCACGGCATCAGCGGCGTCTGCATCATCTGCAGATGCAAATCCTTGCCGGTGTAAGGGTGTGCATCGCAGACCGCTTCGTTAAGCTCGACGCCGAGGCCCGGCTCTTTCGAGGGGATGACATTGCCGTCTTGCCACTCGATCTTCTTCTTCAACAGCGTGGCGTGGAAGCCATCCCACTGTTTCAGCGATTCCAGGATCAGGAAGTTGGGCAGTGTCACCGCCAGCTGGATGTTGGCCGCACCGACGATCGGTCCGCAGTAGCAGTGCGGCGCCACCTGGATGTGGTAGGCCTCGGCCATCGCCGCGATCTTCTTGGTTTCCAAAATGCCGCCGGAGCGGCCGAGGTCCGGCTGCAGGATGGTCGCGGCGCGGTTCTCGATGACGCGGGCGAATTCGAACTTGGTCGTCAGCCGCTCGCCGGTGGCGATCGGGATGGAGGTGCCGCGGGCGACCTCCGCCATCACTTCGGGCATGTCAGGCGGCACCGGCTCCTCGAACCACAGCGGATCGTAGGGTTCGATGGCGCGCGCCATGCGCAGCGCGCCGGACGCCGTGAACTGGCCATGCGTGCCGAACAATATGTCGGCGCGGGTGCCGACCGCTTCGCGGATCGCCTTGATCATGCGGGTGGAGACATCGATGTCGATGAGACGCGGCTGATGGCCGTCAAAGGCGGTGTAGGGCCCGGCCGGGTCGAGCTTGACGGCGTTGAACCCCTGCTCGGCATATTCGAGCGCGCAGGCCGCCGCCATTTCGGGGTCGTTGTAGACGTTCCTGCCGTCCGGCGCGTCCTCCGAATGGACACTGCCGGTGTGCGGGTAGAGATAGGTGTAGGAACGCAGCGTCTCATGCACCTGGCCGCCGAGCAATTTGTAGACCGGCTTGTTGGCCTCCTTGCCGACAATGTCCCAGCAGGCCATTTCGAGTGCGGAAAAACAGCCCATGCCGGTCACGTCAGGGCGCTGGGTGAAACCGGACGAATAGGCGCGGCGGAAGAAGTTCTCGATGTCGTGCGGATCGTGGCCGATGAGGTAGCGCTCGGCCATGTCCTCGACGAGTTTGGCCGTGATGTGCGCCGAGAAGGTGGCGTTGTAGGCCTCGCCATAGCCGACCACACCACCATCGGTGGTGAGCTTGACGAAGATGAAATACTTGCCGCCGATGCCGGGCGGCGGATTGCCGACAACCCAGGTCTTGACGTCGGTGATCTTCATTTTTGGTCCTCCAGAACCAGTTCGGCGCCCTTCCATCCGGTCAGAACAGAGGCGGCATTGGTGTTGCCGGTAATGTTGGCGGGAAAGATCGAGGCGTCGATGACGCGCAGGCCTTCTAGACCATGGACTATCAGGCGAGGGTCGACCACCGCCTGCCCGGCATCGGGACCCATGCGGCAGGTCGAGACCGGGTGGTAGACGGTGCCCGAGCGTTTCCTGAAATCCGCGATCAGGTCAGCGTCTGAGCTGATCGACGGCCCGGGCAAAACCTCTTCGGCGATGATTTCGGCCATGGCGGGCATCGAGGCGATCTTGCGCACGAATTTCACCGCCGCCAGCATCTCGTCGACATCGGCATTGGTGGAATAGGCATTGGCGACAATCTTGGGATAGTCGCGCGGATTGCTGGAGCGGATCATGATCTCGCCGCGGCTCGACGGGCGGCAGTTGGACAGGCCGATGGAAAAGCCCGGCCACGGATCCGGTGTCAGGATCGGCCGCTCGCCGCTCTTCGGAATGACGGTCGAGAAGGCCTGGAAATAAAGCTGCATGTTGGGCCGTGAGAACGTCGGGTCGGTGCGGAAGAAACCGCCGCCATGGTTCATCGACAGCGACAGCGGGCCGGAACGGGTGAGGATGTATTGCATGCCGACCAAGAGCTTGCCCCACCACGGCCGCAGGATCTGGTTCAGCGTCGGCACCTTGCCCTTGAACGTGTAGTTGATGCCGACATGGTCCTGCAGGTGCGCACCGACATTTTCGTTGGCGTGAACGACCGGGATGCCGAGGCCTGCAAGCAGCGCCGAAGGGCCGACGCCGGAAAGTTGCAACAATTGCGGCGAGTTGATCGAGCCGGCGGACAGGATGACCTCGCGGCCGGCGCGCGCCGTCTTCGTCTCGCCGTTCTGCAGGTATTCGATGCCGATGGCGCGCTTGCCCTCGAACAGAATTTTGCTCGCCAGCGCGTTGGTCTCGACGCGGACATTCGCGCGTTTCATCGCCGGACGCAGGAAGGCGCGCGCGGCCGACATGCGGCGGCCGTTCTTGGTCGAAATCTGGTAGATGCCGACGCCTTCCTGCGCCGCGCCGTTGAAGTCCGGGTTGAGCGGCAGGCCTGCCTGTTGGCCGGCGGCGAGGTATCGCCTGGTCAGCGGATGGACGGTGTTTGTGCAATCGCTGATGTGCAACGGCCCGCCTGTGCCCCGCCATGCGTCGGCGCCGGCCTCGTTATCCTCCAGCGCCTTGAAGGCCGGTAACAGGTCGTCATAACCCCAGCCGGGATTGCCGGCGTCGCGCCAATCGTCGAAATCCTCGCGCGCGCCCCTGATCCAGACCATGGCGTTGATCGAGCTTGATCCGCCGAGCAGCTTGCCGCGCGGCCAGTGGTCGACATTGCCGGCCAGACCTGGATCCGGCTCTGGCTTGTAGTTCCAGTTGAGCGCGGGATCGAAGAAAGTCTTGCCGTAGCCGAGCGGCATTTGCACGTAAAAACGGCGGTCGGTTCCGCCGGCTTCCAGCACCAGAACGGAAAAGCGGCCCGAAGCCGACAGTTTGTCGGCGAGAACCGAGCCGGCCGAGCCGGAGCCGACGACGATGAAGTCATAAGTCTGCATGAACTTGGACGGCTCCGGAAAACTGGCCGCAGCCTAGACGCGGCAGGCTCGCCGCGTCGCCGCGCCTTCCGGCATGCGTTGTGAAAAATACGACCGGGTGGCGCGTCGTTCGGAAAAGCCATCACGGAACCGACATTGTGCCGCCGGCCTCCCACGTCGCGTTGACCTGTCGGCGCCGTGACGCTACGGGATCGAGGGCAATCGTTTCAGGGGATTTGGCGCATGGTGCACTACGCGGACGGCCGGCCGATCGGCGATCTGACCTTGCGCACGCTTGCCATGCCGGCGGACGCCAATGCGGCCGGCGATATCTTTGGCGGCTGGGTGATGGCGCAGATGGACCTGGCCTGCGGCATCCGCGCAGCGGAGCGCGCCAAGGGCCGCGTGGTGACGGCGGCGGTCAAGGAGATGTCCTTCGCCAAGGCGATGAAGATCGGCGACACGCTGTGCATCTACACCCACGTCGAGCGCGTCGGCCGCACCTCGATGACGCTCAAGGTGGAAGCCTGGGCGCAGCGCTATCTCTCCGACCTGATGGAGAAGGTCACGCACGCCGATTTCGTCATGGTGGCGCTGGATAGCGACGGCAAGCCGAAGCCGATTCCGACGGAAAGCTGACGTTCGATTCTGCCAACCCTGGGACCTTTGTAACATCCCCCGCCCGGGCGATGCGCTGCGCGACATCCAATGGTTGCCTTCGTCTCCGATTCTGCGGATGGCGGAGGAAGACAATGCGTCAACATATGCTGAACGGCTGGCTCGTGGCGGCCCTTGTCGCAGTGATCTGTCTGCTTGGCACGACCGCCTATACCGAGATCAGGAAAGAGCTTCCAAGTGTCGCCTGCATGCATGACCGGACCGTCGGCGACCAGCGGACTGCCCGGCGGGCTGCAAACGTCCAGACGTGTGGCGCTGTGTGTTGCAGCACCCTCGCACCAAAGGCCTGAGGGTCCCTCAGCGCAAGACGCTTGTCAGCCTCAAACGATGATGCGCCGCGAACCAAACGCTGCCGTTGGTCGTGACGGCGTGCAAGGCGACTCGGTTGAACCCGAACCGTGTCTTCAAGAGCAAAACCCTTGCGCAGCAAGGCTTTCAGCCGTTCAAATCGTCGAATTTCGCGCGCGCTTCCTGAACTCTGCTGGTGTTCTTGCGCGCCCAGAGACCGAGGGCGCCGACCGGCACCAGTAGCTCGTGGCCGAGCTCTGTCAGCTCATAATCGACGCGTGGCGGGATGGTCGGGAATACGGTTCGGGTGACGAAGCCATCGCGCTCCAGACCGCGCAAAGTGGTGGTCAACATCTTCTGCGAAATGCCGCCGACAGCAGCGCGCAATTCATTGAAACGCAACGGCCCGGCGCCGAGCTTGCCGACGACCAGGACGGTCCATTTGTCACCGATGCGCTGCAGGATTTCCGAGACGGCGCGGCAGTCTTCGGTGTTGTGCGGGTGCCTCAGTAACAAAACGGTGCCTCCTTGCGCAGTGGTTTGACAGTATCTCATATAGCGCCGGTATCCAAACGATACCAGCTTTTACATATATGGAGAGCCCCATGTCCAAGCCCAAAATCGCCATCGTCGTCGGTTCGACCCGCGCCGCCCGCTTCGCCGACGTGCCCGCCCAGTGGATCGCCAAGATCGCCAAGTCGCATGCCGACATCGATGTCGAGATCGTCGACCTGCGCGACTGGCCGCTGCCCTTCTTCGACGAAGTTGCTTCGTCCGCCTGGGCGCCCTCGCAGAACGAGGTTGCGCAGCGCTGGCAGAAGAAGGTTGCCGAGTTCGACGGCTTCATCTTCACCGCCGCCGAATACAATCATGGGCCGACGGCCGTGCTGAAGAACGCCATCGATTACGCCGCCAATGAATGGAACAAGAAGCCGGCCGGCTTCGTCGGCTATGGCAGCGTCGGCGGCTCGCGTGCTGTCGAACATCTGCGCCTTGCCGCCGTCGAACTGCAGATGGCGCCGGTCAAGTCCGCCGTCCACATCGCCTGGGGCGATTTCCTGGCGGTACGCCAGGGCGAGAAGAAGCTGGAAGACATCGAGCATCTGAACCAGGCCGGTGCTGCGCTGGTCAACGACGTCGCCTGGTGGGCCCGCGTGCTCAAGGCTGCGCGTCAGGCCGACGCGATTGCCGGCGAAGCCCAGGCGGCTTGAGCCTTTTCCTCCCAAGGATAACATCTTCCCGAAGGGCGGCGCTTGCGCCGCCCTTTTTCATTCCGCGAATCCGTTGGTGTCTTGAGTTTCTTGCTCAATTAATCGCGCCGGCGGCCCGTCACAGCCAGCCACCGGAAAAACCGGCCCGACGCAATCCCGTGACGATGGCCGGCACGCGGCGCATCATGCTCCACAGGAAGTCCGACCGGTAGTTCTCGATCATCAGGGCGATCGGCCCCTGATTGATGCCGACATGGTCCGGCGATACCCAGCCGCAGGCGCGGCCGTCGGCGGCAGCGATGGTCGGATTGAAGCTTGCGGCGAAGCCGTAAGGATTGCCCACAAGCAAGTCCATCTCGTGAAAATGGCGCAGCGCCGGCAGCACGATCTCCGGCGCAAAGGGGAGGGAGGCGATCGCGGCCCATGGCGACAGCGTGCCGTCGTCAGGACCGAAAGGCGCGCCGCGGGCGAGATAGCCGAAGAATCGGCGGCCATTGAACCGCATTTCACGCTGTGTCGGGCCTGGGCCGTCGCTGGCGGTGACACCCCAGCAGTTCTCGCCATAGCCGGTCAGTCCCTTCGGATTGCGGATGGCATAGTCACGCTGCAGATAGGTCGCCTGGCGGCTGTTGTGGAAATAATCGCTGTCGTGGTCGCGCATGAAGGCATCGCGGATGCGGCGAAAATCGATCCAGATATGCGAGAACTGGTGGATGAAAAGCGGGCCGGCATAGACCAGCTCGCGGCCGTAGATTGTCTTCCACTTGTAGGTGGACAGCCATGCCGCATAGCTCTCGGGCGGCAGCGAGTGGGTCGGTGATCCCAATCCAAGCACGTACAGGATCAGCGCCTCATCAAATCCTTCCCAGCGGTAGCGGAGGAAGCCCTTTTCAGGCCGCCAGCCATGAGTGACGGTGGCGCCGCCATTTTGTGCCCAGCGCCAGTCGGCGCGGCGGTAGAGCGCATCGGCCAGCCGGCGGATTTCCAGTTCGGATTCATCGTCTTCGCCGAAATAGGCGCCGGCGGCCAGAACGCCGGCCAGCAGAAGTGCGGTATCGACCGTGGACAGCTCGCAGCTCCAGACGCGGCGGCCGGTCTTCATGTCAAGGAAATGATAGTAAAAACCCTTGTAGCCGGTAGCATCAGGCTCCGGTCCATGCGGGGCGTTCCAGAAGAAGCGGAGCGTGGCGAGCGTCCGCTCAATTGCAGCGGCGCGCGTCATGAAACCGCGCTCGACACCGACGGGATAGGACGACAGAGCGAGACCGACGGCGGCTATGCTGGCAGGCGACGCCGACGTGTTGCGGTCGGCGACTAGGCCGTTGGCAGGGTTGGCCTCGTTGAGAAAATACTCGAAGGACAGGCGCTGGATGTCTTGGAGCAACTCGTCATTCAGCGCGTGTTCGTTCGATGCATCCATGACTATCGATATAGAGGCTTTGGCGGCATTTCCCACATTTGCGTCGGATCAATCATAGGTGAGAAAGGCTGACAACGAAACCGACTGCCAGCACCATCTCACTGCAGCTGCCGTCGACCATGCTGGCTGTTGCCTGCCTACCACTTCATCTTGAAACCCAACGAGCCGCCGACGGCGTAGCTGTCGCCGAAATCTTCCAGGCTCGAGCGCGCCAGCACCTCGCCATGGACGGCGTAACGGTCATCGGCCCAGCTCAGCGAGCCGCCGAGGCCGAGTCCGCCCCATAGCGGCTGCGGCTTGCTGACCAGCCTGGTGGAGGAGGCTACATCGGACACGCCGACATCGGTGCCGTCGAGGAAGTCGTAATAGAGGTTAGCGATGCCATAGACGTGCGAGCGGCTCGACTGACCGGCCTTGTTCTTCCACTCGTTCTCATAGTCGGCCGACAGGCCGAGGCGGCCGGTCAGGCTGTCGCTGCTGCCGTTGGAAACGACGGCGCCGAAGGGATCGGTGAAGGTGTCGAAATCGACCGAGGCATAGCTGAGCTGCGCCTGCGGGGTCAGCGACCATCTGCCTTGAAGAGCGATCTTCTGTCCGGCCTCGATGCCGAGGCCATAGCCGAAGCCGTTGTTGCCGTCGGCGAGGCGTCGGCCCAGCGTCGCGGACTCGAGGTCGCTGTCGAACCAGGTGAGTTCCGCCTGCGTGTCGACATAAAAACCGTTCTTGCCATACCAGGTCAGCGTGCCGCCAACGCCATAGCCGGTCGTGTCGATCGAGCCGACGCCGAACCCCGAGGCGACATCGGACTTCACCGTGCCGTAGTGAACGGTCACGCCGCCGACCACGACGCCGGCTGCCGTTTCGGAGAGCAGGACATCGAGACCCGCCTGCAGCTTCCAGAGGTCGGCATCATAGTCGGTTCCGGTCGTACTCGTGCCGGGATCGAATTGGCTGTGCGCCGCCTCGATGCGGCCCCAGATCGGGTTGCCTGCCTCGGCGCCCGCCGATTGCGGCGCCCACGAGCGGTTGCCGACCCGCTGCTGCAGCGTGCCCGGCTGGTTGAAGCTCTGCAGCACGCCGGCGTAAGCCTCGTAGATCGGAACGGTGGGCGCGTAGAGCGGCGATGTCGGGTCGTCGATCAGCGCGGAGCGCAGATACCAGTCGCCATCATCCGGCGTCGAGACGCCGTTCTGATAGAGACGGTAGGCATAGGCGCCGGCCACCACGGCCTGGTCGCCCTCGAAGACGTAGTCGCCCTGCAGGTTGAAAGTGCCGGCCGACGCGCCGCCGACATCGATGATCTTGATGCCGTTGACGGTCTGCCCGCCCAACCCGCCGATGCCGATCACCTTGACGTTGGCGGTGCCCGACGTGTCGCCGGTGATGACCAGCTTGTCGGTTGGGGAGGCATCACCGTCAAGTATGGCTTCGATCTCGACCGTGCCGCCGGCGCCGACGAAATTGCCCTGCACCGTCAGCAGGCCGATCGAATTGCCGGGCGCGATCACGCCGCCGGCCTGCAGCGTGGTGTTGCCCACGGTTCCGTTGCCGCCAAGCGCGCCGCCGCTGAGAATGGTGACGGCCGAATTGGCGAGCGAGCCGTTGACCGAGAGCTTGCCGGCCTCGATCGTGGTCGCGCCGCTCAGCGTGTTGATGCCGGTGAGGTTGAGATTGCCGGCACCCCTCTTGGTGAGTGTGCCGGTGCCGTCGATGATGGCGGCAAAGCTGGCATCGGTCGGCTGGTCGAAGACGAGCGTGGCATCGTTCAGGATGTTGCCGGTGCCGAAGCTCGTTGCCTGGCCGATCAGCGTGCCGGCCGAGACCGTCGTGCCGCCGCTGTAGGTGTTTGCGCCGGTCAGCGTCGTGCTGCCGGTGCCCTGCTGCACGACCGCGCCGCTGCCGGAGATGACGCCGGCAAAGGTCACGGCATCGGAACGATTGAAGGCAAGCGTCCCGTTGTCAGTGACATTGCCGGCGATCGAGCCTGACGTGCCGCCATTGCCGAGTTGCAGCGTGCCGGCTGAAATCGTTGTGACGCCGGCATAGGTGTTGTCGGCGGTCAGGATCGTGGTGCCGGACCCCAACTGGCTCACCGCACCGCTGCCGGAGATGGTGCCGGCAAAGGTATAGTTGTCAGTGCGGTAGAAGGCGAGCGTGCCATTGTTGGTGACGTCGCCTGTTATCGAGCCAGATGTGCCGCGATTGCCGAGTTGCAAGGTGCCGGCCGAGATCGTCGTGCCGCCGCTGTAAGTGTTGTCGCCGGTCAGGGCCGTGGTGCTGGAACCCTGTTGCACCACGCCGCCGCTGCCCGAGATGACGCCGGCAAGAATCAAGCCGTTGGAGCGGTCGAAGACGAGGGTGCCGTTGTTGGTGACGTTGCCTGTTATCGAGC
The DNA here is from genome assembly GCF_053714375.1 of Mesorhizobium sp. ArgA1. Taxonomy (NCBI): domain Bacteria; kingdom Pseudomonadati; phylum Pseudomonadota; class Alphaproteobacteria; order Hyphomicrobiales; family Phyllobacteriaceae; genus Mesorhizobium; species Mesorhizobium sp. ArgA1. Next base: position 425,471 of record NZ_JBSKBQ010000001.1, on the reverse strand, counting down.
CCGACATGCCACCATTGCCGAGCTGCAATGTGCCAGCCGAGATCGTCGTGCCGCCGGCGTAGCTGCTGTCGGCCGTCAGGATCGTTGTGCCTGAACCTTGCTGGACCACCGCGCCGCTGCCGGAAATCGTGCCGGCGAACGTCGCATCGTCGGAGCGGTCGAAGGCGAGGGTGCCGTTGTCGGTCACGTCACCGATGATCGATCCAGTCGTCCCGCCATTGCCGAGCTGCAATGTGCCAGCCGAGATCGTGGTGCCGCCGGCATAGGTGCTGTCGCCGGTGAGCACTGTCGTGCCGGTGCCGATCTGGTTTACAACACCGCTGCCGGAGATGATGCCGGCAAAGGTGTAGGTATCGGAGCGGTCGAAGGCGAGGGTTCCGTTGTCGGTCACGTCACCGATGATCGATCCAGTCGTGCCGCCATTGCCGAGCTGCAGCGTGCCGGCGGAGATGGTCGTGCCGCCGTCATAGGTGTTGTCGCCGGTCAGCACCGTCGTGCCGGTGCCGATCTGGTTCACAGCGCCGCTGCCGGAGATGATGCCGGCATAAATGTAGGTGTCGGAGCGGTCGAAGGCCAAAGTGGCGTTGTTGGCGACGTTGCCGAGGATGCTCCCCGATGTGCCGCCATTGCCGATCTGCAACGTGCCCTGGCTGATCGTCCAGCTTTCGGTGGCGGTGTTGTCCGCGGTCAGCGCCCAGGTGCCGCTGCCGGTCTTCTCGAGAATATCGAAGTTCCGGTATTGCCCGGCGGCACCGATCGAACCATCCAGGATCGAGAAGCCCGTTCCGCTGAGCCGAAGGCGATCCGTGGTCGCCGTCGCGTTCGCCACCACATTGCCAAAGATTTGCGAGCCGTCCTGCAGCTCCAGGTGGATTACGCCCGTCGTCGGCGTGGTACTCCACCCGATTGCGTCGGCGCCGGCGCCGGCCCGGATTATGCCGCTGTTGACGATATCCATCACGGCGCTGGCGGTGCCCACAATCGCGCTTCCACCGGCGCCGCCCCCTTCGATCGTGCCGGTGTTGATGATCTGGCCGGCGCCGCTTCGCACCAGCATGCCGACGCCTCCGATCCCGCTTGCGGTTGGCCCACCGCGGATCGTTCCGTGATTGGTTAAGGTAGTGGCGGCGCCAGGGCCGCCGAAATCGACGCCAGCACCTCCATTTCCTGTAGAGGCTGTTGCGCCCTGGACGAGGCCCATATTCGTAACCGACGCCCCGTTCCGGATTTGCAGCCCCGCCCCTGAACTCCCGCCGCTGGTGCCCATGAACGTGCCCACCAGTGTCCTGACGGCGCCGGTGCCTATGATCGGGACGCCGCTGCTCGCCGCGCCCGAAAGCGTGAAACCTTGCGTGTCGATCGTGATCGACTTGGTCGGTACCGGCAGTGAACCGCTACCCGTGGCAAAGCTGGCGGTCATGACAATCGTCGAGCTGGAATCGGCGTTTCCATTCGCCGCAGTGATGGCAGCGCGCAACTCGGCGTCAGTGCTGACCAAATAGGTCGCGGCCGAGGCGGCGCCTGGAAGCATGCAGGCGATCGCCGCGCCGCTCGCGCCCGCAAGGAGCGTCCTACCCCGAATGCGCCCAGACGCAATCGTGCCACTGCTTGCTCTCATTGAATGATGCCCTAACTGAACGCCGAATGCCTGCGGTGGCTCGCGCCGACCAAACCGTCAATAGGTTAACTCCAGGTTTGATTCGTGTCTTGCAGTTGAAGTGTTCGTTACTGAATATTTTCTGCCGTTACTTCCATGCAACATTAGAATCTCGACATATAAGCAGTATAAATATAAGCTTTGAATTAAGTATCGCTGGTGGGTCGCCGTGCGATCATGGATCGATCCGCGAAGGCCGCACTGGCCCGCACTACGGGCCGGGGCTGCCATCTGGCCCTGCCGTTTGGGCCTGATATATCCGGCTGGAATCCGTCACATGAGCGATATCAGTGAAGTCACCCAGCACGACAAACGCCGTTTCGCCGATGATCCCGGTGCTGGTCTGCGCGCTTGCCATTTTCCTGTTGTCGGCGATGGACGCGGCGATGAAGAGCCTGGTTATCGCCGTCGGCGTCTACAACACCGTGCTGTGGCGCAGCATGCTGGCGACCGTGGTTGCGGGCACGGCCTGGGCGGCGGGGCCGCGCACGCTTCCCACGCCTTCCGTGCTCAAGCTGCATGCGCTGCGTGCCATCGTCGTCGGTATCGTCCTGCTGTCGTTCTTCTGGGGGCTTGCCAGGCTGCCGCTGGCGGATGGCATCGGGCTTAGTTTCGTCGCACCGCTGTTTGCTCTTCTGCTGGCCGCGCTGCTCTTGGGCGAACGCATACAGCGTCGGGCGATCTGGGCGTCGCTGGCGGGCATTGCCGGTGTCGTCATCATCATGGCGGGACAATTCGGGCAAGGGAACTATACCGGGGATGCTTTGCTTGGCACGGTGGCTGTGCTCGCATCGACGGTGTTCTACGCCTACAATCTGATCCTCTCGCGGCGCCAGGCGCTGGTGGCAAAGCCGGTCGAGATCATGCTGTTTCAGAACCTGTGCGTTGCCGCCGTCCTTCTCCCCGCCGCGCCTTGGCTGGCGGTTTCCCTGCCGGGCAATCTCTGGCTTCCCCTGGCTGGCGTGACGGCACTGTCGCTCTCCGGCCAGTTCTTGATGAGCTGGTCCTATGCGCGGGCAGAAGCGCAATATCTGATTCCGACGGAATACTCGGCCTTCATCTGGGCGATCGTGTTTGGCTGGCTGTTCTTCGACGAGGCGGCGACCTGGACCACACTGGCGGGTGCGGCCCTGATCGTCGCCAGTTGCCTGATCGCCTCGCGCTCAAATCCCAGACTTGCCGAACCGATCGAAGCCGCGGTGTGAAGGGGCGCTGTTGTCAGCGCACCACTTCGCGATGACCGCTGGGCAGGCGGGTGGCGATCAGCTTGTCGATGCGGCGGCCGTCGAGGTCGACGACCTCGAAGCGCCAGCCTTGCGCATCGACGCATTCACCCGTCGCCGGCAAATGGTGCATATGCGACAGAACATAGCCTGCTACGGTTTCGTAGTCGCGGTTCTCCGGCAGGTCTATGCCGAGAACCTCCGCCATCTCGTCGGCCTGCATGTAACCGGCGAGCAGCCATGAACCGTCCTCGCGCTTGACGGCGTTTTCCTCCTCGCCGGCGTCGAGGTCGGCGCGGAAGACACCGGTGATGGCTTCGAGAATGTCGGCGGGAGTAACGATGCCTTCGAAATGGCCGTATTCGTCATGCACCAGCGCCATCGGCACGTCGGAATCCTTCAGCTTTTGCAGCACGTCCAGCGCGTCGGCCTGGTCATAGACGATGGGGGCGGCGCGCACGTGCTTGCGCGGGTCGAGCGGGCGGCCGGCAAGGATCGCAGCCAGCACGTCACGCGTCTGGACGACGCCAACCATGACATCGACGCCGCCATCGCCGGCGGGAAGGCGCGAATGCTGGGAGTCCATGAGAAGCTTGCGGATGGCGGCCTCGTCGGACTGCAGATTGATCCAGTCGACCTCGGTGCGCGGCGTCATCACCGCGCGCACGGCGCGATCGCCAAGCCGCATGACGCCGGCGATCATGCGGCGCTCGTCGGATTCAATGGTGCCGTGATGCTCGGCTTCGGCGACGAGCATCTTGATCTCCTCGTCGGTAACCTTATCCCCGCTCTCGCCGCGCTGGCCAAGCAGCCACAATATGGCGCGGCCGGAAATGTCGAGCAGGAAGACCAGCGGCGCCGAAACGGTGGCGAGGACGGTCATCGCAGGCGCCGCCCTCACGGCGACCCGCTCGGGATCGCGCAGCGCGATCTGCTTGGGCACCAGTTCGCCGACGATCAGCGAGAAATAGGTGATGATGGCGACGACAATGCCGACGCCGAGCGGATCGGCGATGGTCTCGCGCATGCCGTTGGCGGCCAGGAACTGCGCCAGCCGCTCGCCCAGCGTGGCGCCGGAAAAGGCGCCGGACAGGACCCCGACCAGCGTGATGCCGATCTGCACCGAGGACAGGAATTTGCCGGGATTGGAGCCAAGCGCCAGCGCGCGCCCGGCGCCCTTTATGTTGCGGTCGATCATCGCCTTGAGGCGGGCTGGCCGTGACGAAACGATGGCAAGCTCGGACATTGCCAGAAGGCCGTTCACGCAGATGAGGACGGCTACGGTCGCGATTTCAACGTATAGCATGAGGGGTCAATAGCATTGCGGCGGGCTGCTGGAAAATAGTCCGCGATGATTTTTGGAAAATGACAGTGGCAACTCGCAACGGTACGGCCCAAAAGCATCGGACAGCTTGCCGCCATTTTCAAAATTTTCCGACCTTACGGCAGTTGCCGCAGGACGCCAACGATGGCCCTGCCGTCGGTGAAATAGGGATCGCCGCCGCCATTGCGTCCGGCTTTGGTGGCGCCGATTCCAGGGATATCGCTCACCGAGATCACCATGCCGGCCGCAGTCAGGTCGTGGATCACGAGATCGCGCTCGGCGTCGATGTCGGGACCGATATGGTGAGTGATGGCGCCGGTGTCGTGGCTGAGACCAACGCCGCGATCGAAGCTGGCCGAGCCCAGCCAGAGTGGGCGGCCGTCGTCGCCGGTCGCATCGGTGCGCCAGAAGCGGACATGATGACGCCGGTCGGCGCTGCCGCCGACCGGCTTTTCAAAGGCGAGGTCCTGGGCGCGGCCTTCGAACAGCAGCCGGCTGACCGGGGCGTCGGGATAGGGATGATCGAACAGCACGCTTTCACCGATTTCGATCGCGGTTTTCAGCGTCACGCCATCGGCCGTGTCCCAGCCGGCCAAGGCGAAGGCATGCACAAGCTCCTTTTCGCTGCCGACAAGGCCGACATTGATCGGGTCGCCCGGAATGCCTTGCGGCGTATGCGTCACCATTTCGAAGGGCTGCTTGCGATAGCCGCGGTCGCGAAACGTCCAGAATTCCGGCGCGGCGACATAGGCAAGCGCCAGCCAGGCAGCCACGATAGCCGCCAGCCAGATCGTTGCGCGTCTTCGAAGGCTTTTTCGACCCACCTGCCGCCGCCTGCTTGTGAGGCTCACCTTATGCGGCGTAACCGGGTTTTGGCAAAGAGAGCCGAATACCGTCAGCGGCAGGCGCGGTAGCCGCTCTTGCGGTTCTTGATGTCGAAATGGAAATGGTTGCGGTGGTCGTAATTGTAGCCGGGGCCGAGCACGGTGGTGAAATACTGGCAGCCGTCGGCGCGCACATTGTTGAGGAAGCCGCGGGTGCGGAAGGCGAACAGGCCCGGCTTGCGCACGTCGATGTCGTCGCCATTGTTGAGCTCGATGCTCATGACGTCGAGCGCATTGCCCTTGCCGTGCTCGGACAAGACACCTTCACCGGCGATGTTGCGGCAGGAATAGCTCGAGCCCTGGTGGATGGTTTTCACGCCCGAGAAATAGCGCCAGCGGGCCGAGGGAACCAGTTCGTTCTTCGTCCAGGCGGCAAAGCTGGCCGCCATGTTGCAGGTCAGCGTCGCCGCCGGTTTCATCTCGATGCCGGCGATGGAAGAGATCTTGACCGGCCAGTCGATGCCGCACTGTCCTTCATGGATCGGCTGGACATCGGTGTAGGCGACGCGAAGGCGCTTCAACTCGCTACGGCAGTCGATTTCGCTGGCCGGCATCTGCTCAGGCTCCGACATCGGCTCGTCCATGCGCGGATAGGCGGCGGTCATGTAGGGATTGGACGGAACGAGCTTCTGCATGCCCTCATACTGCGGGACGGCCGCAGTCTGCGAGCCGACGTCAACGGCCGGCTGCAAATTCAGCACGCTGCCGGTGTTGCAGGCCGAAACGGCGGCCAGCGCAAGGCCGGAGGCCGCCATCGCCGCGCGTTTCGACTGGCGCAAGGAGGCGAGAAAAACGGCGCGAAATCTGCCGGCCATTGACGGAATCCCGTTGACGGATATCCGGCATTTTAACGATCAAGGGTAAAGGAAAACTCAGCGCATGCGTTCACGCCTGCGGCCGAAATGCGGCAGCCTGCCAGCCTACTGGCAGAAGGTGCCGCCGTGCCGGCGCGGTTCGAGATCGAGGTGGAGATGCAGGGCGTGGTCGGCGTCGGCGCCGGGTCCAAGCACGGTCTTGAACGGTCCGCAGGCCGCCTTGCGCACGGCGTTGAGGAATTTGCCGTCCTTCTCGGGCGGCGTTGGACCGACTTCGATCTTCCTGCCGTCCGACAAGGTGAAGCTGGCGATGTCGAGGGCGTTGCCGAAGGCGTGTTCCGACAGTTTGCGCGTGCCGTGGCGCGGGCGGCAGACAAAGGCCGATGCCTGGTTGATTGATTTCAGGTTGGCGCCGAATTCGTCCTTTGCCGCCGGCTGGATGACATTGGCGGCAAAGCGGGCAGCCGCCTCGGCCATTGGGCAGTTGAGTTCGGTCGCGGGCCCGATGGCGATGGATTTGCCGAGTGATTTCAGCATGATCGGATAAGGGATCGAGCAGCCGATGTCGGGATTGCTTTCAGCCTGGTGTCCTTCGAATTCGACGCCCAGAGCCCTCAGTCGTTCGCGGCAGGCAACTTCCTCCGCCGGCATTTTCGCGTCGGGCAGATCGGCCGAGCGGGGGTCGGGGAGCATCTTCATGTCGTCGGCATCCGCCGGTTTTTCGGGCGGCTGCGCGGCGATGACCGGCGGCTCTGCCTCCGGCTTTGTGGCGTCGGGCCTTTCGGTCGGAACCGGCACCACTGCCGGTGGCTCAGGCTCGCTTTCCGTATCGTTTGACGGCTCTGGCAATGACGGCTTCGGGGCTGACGGTCCGGGCCGCGCCTGTTTTTTAAATCGGGATTTTTCTTGATTGAACCGGTCGTCATTGAACTTGGCAGCGGTCTTTGGACCTTCGGTCTTTTGCTCTTCGGTTTTTGCGGCGTCGGTTTTCTGCGCTTCCGCGGGGCGCGTCTCGGGCACCGGAACATCGCCAGCTGAGGGCTGCGGCTCCGGCGTTTTCGGTTCTGCCTGGCTCGGCGCAATATGCCGCTTGCCGCGCGATTTCAGGCGGTACTTGCTGCGCGGCTTTGACGGCCGGTCGGCCCGTTGTGTCAGCAGTTGCTCAACCCAGGAAGGCTTGTGAGGCCGTCTATGCTTCGCATCAGCAGGCGTCGTGAGCAGTCCGGCCACCACCATGGCCAGCGCCAACCCGCACATTCTGGAAAAGACAAGCGCCGCCATCGGCCCTAAACGGCTTGGGCTTGCGGAGGTTGCCCGGAAAGCGCCAGCGCCCGATCACGATCGGTTACCCCGGCGTTACGCGCCGATAGCCTCCAGCCCTTCCTCCAGCCAATCGGCCAAGAGCGGCATGCCGAGCAGATATTTTGCCGTGCGCTTGTTGGCGCGCTCGCGCGCGGCGGCAACCGCATCGGACCATTCCGCTGCGTCATAGTCGCCGCGGCCGACCCAGGCCAGCGCGATGAGTTCGGCCGCTTCGTCGACATTGAGGTCGTTGATCAGTTCGCGCAGTTCTTCCTCGCTGAGGTTTTCCGAGCTTTCCTCGGCAAGCCCGTCATGGTGGTGATTGTCGCGCGTGTCGCCGTCGAACTCGACCTCATGCTCGGCGCCGTCGGTATAGTCTTCGTTGACGGCCGCGCTCAGACCCTTTGCCTTGAGAATGAACAGCCGCACGGTGTCCGGGCCGATCGATAGCTCCCATTCCCGTTCACGGCGCTGTTGCACTCTCGCGCACTCCCGCTGGTCATTTCGCGGATGATAGCGGATTTGCAGCGCACGTCACGTCACCTTCGGCCGGCTGGCGTCATGGCTGGCGGAATTTTGACTCGCGCGGCTGTCTTTTGAAGCGGTTTTAGCAAATAGTTTTGCTGGCGGCGGCTTTTCCGGGATGAAATGATGTCGGCTTGGCGTTAGCGTTTCATCATTATCCCTCAAGGAGGCTTCGATGCGCAGACGATTGCTGATTCAAGTTCTAGCTGTTGCCGCCCTGCCGCTGTTTGCGGCGCCCGCATTCACCGCGGGTGAAGGCGGCGGAGGCGGCAGCGACGGCGGGAGCACGAAATGCAAGAAGGGCGAGGTCTGGGACAAGAAGCTCAAGAAGTGCGTCGCGCCGAAGTACGGCATGCTCGACGACGACAACATCTACGAGGCCGGCCACGATCTGGCGATGGCCGGGCGCTATGATGAGGCGATCGCCGTGCTCAGCCTTGCCGAGAACAAGCAGGATCCGCGCATCCTCAACTATCTCGGCTATTCGCACCGTCATTCCGGCCGCATCACGGTCGGCCTCGGCTATTACGAGGAAGCGCTGCGCATCAATCCCGATTACACGCTGGTACGCGAATATCTCGGTGAGGCGCATCTGCAGATCGGCGACCTGGCCGGCGCGCAGGAGCAGCTGGCCGAAATCGAGAAGCGCACCGGCAAAGGCTCGCGCGAATACGGCATGCTGGCCGAACAGATCTACCATTTCATGAGAAGCTGAACCCCACCCCGACGGCTTCTTTGGGTCGGCTGCGAGCAATCGCAGCCGGCTTTTTGCTGTGGTGGCCGCAGCTCAGCGCGCATGCCGTTGCGGCAACTGCACAATCGGCTCATGATTTTTCAAAAGCCCGCTTTTTCAGCGTGAAAAGCGCGCGAAGATCGCTATATTAGGGGAAATTGCGGTGAAACGGTTCCGTTAGCCCGAGGCTGCCGGACCCGTTTTCTTTTTGTACCCATCGACAAGGCTTTCCCCGAAACGCGGGGGTGGCGGCAGGAAAGGTCAGGCATCATGAACAAGGTCCCGATGACAGGCGAGGGCTTCGCGTCATTGAAGGAAGAACTGCGTTGGCGCCAGCAGGAAGAGCGGCCTCGCATCATCGAGGCGATCTCCGAAGCGCGCTCGCATGGCGACCTGTCCGAAAATGCCGAATATCATGCCGCCAAAGAGTCGCAGAGCCTCAATGAGGGCCGCGTCAACGAGCTCGAAGATTATATCGCGCGCGCCGAGGTGATCGACGTCACCAAGCTCAGCGGCGACAAGGTCAAGTTCGGCGCCACGGTGGTGCTGGTCGACGAGGACACCGAGGAGAAGAAGACCTACCAGATCGTCGGCGACCAGGAAGCGGACGTGAAGTCGGGCCGTATCTCGATCTCGTCGCCGATCGCGCGCGCTCTCATCGGCAAGGAAGTCGGCGACGCCATCGAGGTCAATGCGCCGGGCGGTGCACGGGGCTACGAGATCGTCCAGGTGCAGTTCATCTAGGACCTCAGATAATTCTGAAAGGCTCTAAGCTGGCGCTCGTGATTTGAGCGCCAGCTGTTTTTCAGCTTCCGCCACTACCTGCGCCGGTGTTACGCGGCCACCTGACGCGGCAAGCAGCGTTGAGGCATACGCTCCGCGTGGGCCGGTCAAACCCGGCTCCGTCGCAAGGAACACCGCGACTGTCGGCAGACCAAAGGCGCTGGCAAGGTGGGTCAGGCCGGTGTCGGCGCCGATGACCAGCGTCGAGCGGCCAAGGATGGCGGCAATCTCAGCCAGCGGCGATTTTGGCACTGCGATGGTTGACGGCACGGCGCCGGCGATCGCCTCGGCCACGGCCTTCTCGCGCTCGTTCGACCAGGTGGTGACCGGCGTGAACTGCCGTTCAGCCAGCAGCCGGGCGGTTTCGATCCAGTCTTCGGCCGGCCATTTCTTGTCCTCGCGGCTGGTGCCGTGCAGCAGGAAGGCGGTCTTGCCGCCGATGCCGGCCAGGCCGCCCGGCGGCGGCATAATCCCTGACTCGAGTCTCGAAAGATCGGGCTCGTAGCCGAGCGCCAGCCCGAACAGCCGGCGCGTGCGTTCGATGGCGTGCAGGTCGCGCGGCACAGCGTATTTGCGCTGGTAAAACAACGTTGCCGAGGGTTCTCGCGCGCTTGCGCGGTCGAAACCGGCAACCGGCGCGCCAGCCTGGATGGCGACAAAGGCCGACTTCAACAATCCCTGCGCATCGATGATCAGGTCGTACTGGCCGGCGTGCAGTTTCCGGCGCAAGCCGGCCATTTCGCGCCATGTACCGCTGTCGAAAAGGCGCTTGCGCCAGCGCCGGATCGCCACCTTGTGGATGGTTCGGATCCCCGGATGCAGCGCAACGATGCCGGCGAAGGCCTCTTCCACGCACCAGTCGAAGGAAAGGTCGGGACGCGCGCGCCGCGCATCCTCGATGGCGGGAAAAGTGTGGATGACGTCGCCCATCGACGATGTCTTGACGATCAGCACCTTCATGCGACGGCCGGCATTTCCAGCAAGCGGTCGACCGCCGCAGTTACGCGTTCGACATCGAGTGTTTTCAGGCAGTTGAGATGGCCGAGCGGGCAAACCTTCTGGTGGCAAGGCGAGCAGGACAAATGCAGCCAGATCAGCTCGCGCTGCTCGGCAAGCGGCGGCGTGTTTTCCGGCGAGGTCGAACCGTAGACGGCAACGATCGGCGTGCCGACGGCAGCAGCGACATGCATCAACCCACTGTCGTTGGATACAGCCAACCTGGCAGCGGCGATCAGGTCGATGGCGTCTTCCAGCCGCGTTTTGCCTGCGAGATCGATGACGCCGGGCGCGAGTGCCGCGATCTCGGTGGTGACGTCGCGATCGTTCTTGGAGCCGAACAGCGCGACCTTGAATCCCTTTGCCATCATCTCGCGGGCGAGACCGGCATAGCTTTCGCTCGGCCAGCGCTTGGCCGGGCCGAATTCAGCGCCGGGCATCAGGGCCACGAATTTTCTCGGCTGCAGACCGAAGCGGGCCAGAAGCTCGTTCTGATTGCCCGCATCGACAGTGAGCCGCGGCGGCCGGAAATGTCCGCCCTGGGCGAGACCGAAATAGGCCTGCGCAGTGCGCCGTTTGACGGCATCGGGCAGCGGTACGATGTCGGTCAGCAGGCCGTAGCGCATTTCGCGCAAATTGCCGAAACGGCGCGGAATGCGGGCAAAGAACGGGATCAGCGCCGATTTCCAGCTGCCCGGCAGGACGTATGCCATGTCGTAGCGGCCGCGCAGCAGGCGGCCGAAGCGGCGGCGAATGGTGAATTCGAGCGCGCCGGCTTTCAGTGGAAAATCGATCTGCTGGCGGATCTCGGGCATGCGCTTGACCAGCGGGGCGGCCCAAGCCGGGGCCAGCACGTCGATGGCGGCGTTGGGATGGAGTTCCTTCAGCGCCGAAAACAGGCACTGCGCCATGACCATGTCGCCCACCCAGCGTGGGCCGATCACGAGGATCGTTGGGCTTTCAGCCATTCGACATAGTCTCTGACGCCGGTTTCCACGCTGCGGAATTGCCCGTTATAGCCGGCTGCGCGCAAGCGGGACATATCAGCCTGGGTAAAACTCTGGTAGCTGCCCTTGAGATGGTCGGGAAACTCAATGAACTCGATCTCGCCCTTGCCCAGCGTATCGATGACGGTCTCGGCGATGGCGCGAAACGGCTGGGCGCGGCCGGTGCCGCAGTTGAAGATGCCGCTCGAGCCGCGCTTCCACAGCCACAGATTGACGTCGGCGACGTCTCCGACATGGATGAAATCGCGGCTCTGCTCGCCCGGCCCGAAACCGTCATAGGCGCCGAACAGCTTGGGGTTCTCACCGCGTTCGACCTGGTTGAACAAATGGAAGGCGACGGACGCCATGGCGCCCTTGTGCGCCTCGCGCGGCCCGTAGACGTTGAAGTAGCGCAGGCCGGCGACCTGCGAATGATCGGCGTCGAAGACGGTTCGCCTGACATACTCGTCGAACAGTTTCTTCGAATAGGCATAGACGTTGAGCGGCCGCTCGAGCGCCGGGTCCTCGCGAAACTCCGAACCGCCGCCATAGACCGATGCCGACGAGGCATAGAGGAAAGGCACCCGCAGCGCCTGGCAGGCATGCAGCAGCCGCTTCGAATATTCGTAGTTCACCTCCATCATGTACCTACCGTTCCACTCAGTGGTGGTCGAACAGGCGCCCTGATGGAAGACGGCCTCGATGCGGCCGAGGCCGCCCGCCTCGAAGCGCGGCAGGAATTCGTCCTTGTCGAGATAGTCGGCGATCTGCAAGTCCGCGAGGTTGGCGATCTTGTGGCCGTCGGTGAGGTCGTCGACGACAAGGATGTCGTCATGGCCTTCGGCGTTGAGTGCGGCGACGATGTTGGAGCCGATCATGCCGGCGCCGCCCGTGACGATGATCATGAAGGCCTCTGGTTGCTTGCGATTCCGGTCCTTATAAGGGAGACTAGCCGGGCTGTCGATGAAGCAGGCGGTTGCCTAATCTCACGGAGTTGTGCTTGTCTACTTTATCTGTTTTGTCTATTATGTACAAAACGGAGTGTGTGATGAAACACTATCCATCGACCGATCTGAAACAGAATCTCGGAGATGTGCTTGCGGCTGCCAGCCAGCACCCCGTCTCCATTACCCGTCACAACAAGCCGAGATACGTGCTGATGAGCATCGAGGCTTACGAGGCTCGCTTCGTCAACGACGGCCGCCGCGCTTACGCGGCCAAGGACGCTCCACCCGAACATGTCGAGATGCTCGAAGAGTACTCTCGAGAGTTGGATCGTGATTAAACCTGTCGCCGCCGGGGCTGTCGATAGAACAGCCGGACCGACAGCAGCAAGGACAGATGAATGACAGGAGATTCTTACGGGACGACACCAACCGATAGGCAAGGCACTTCGGTGTTTATCGGCTCCTACGTAAGGGTTTCGTCTCTGCCGAACGAAAACCGCGGAAAGCCGATCGAAGAGTTGCGCCAGTCATCTTTAGGACGCATTTGCCGGATTGCTGAGCCCTACGAAGGGACGTCCACGAATGGCATCCAAATTAGCACAGGCGAGTTTCGAGTCCATTACACGGCGCTTTCTCCCGACGGGATCCAAGGCATCTCTTTCTACGTGGCTCCGGACGATATTGAGGTCGTTGCAGCTACGGAGGAAATGCTGCTCCTCTATAGCGAGGACATCTGGCAGCTTGTCCGACCATTCGGCCAAAGGCAGGATACGCCGACTTTCAAACGGCTCGTGGCAGCGTTCGGGTTTTCCAATCTGGGAAATTCTGAGACGCAAGCCAGCGCAAAGAACTGAACCAGGCGCCCGTTCGGTGTGATTTCTATACTTTGCCGACAGGAGGACAAAGAATGCCGTCGACCGAACTGCTCATTGCGTTTTTCGTAACCACGGCGATCTTCGCCTATATCCCCGGTCCGGCCATGCTTTACGCCGCCGCGCAGACCATGGCGCGCGGGCGCTGGTCGGGGCTGACGGCTGCGCTTGGCATCCATCTCGGCGGTTATGTCCATGTCTTTGCGGCTGCGGCCGGCCTGTCGGTGCTGTTCCACGCCGTTCCGCCGCTCTATATGGCGGTCAAGCTCATCGGCGCGCTCTATCTGATCTGGCTCGGCGTCGCCCTGTTCCGCAAACGCGGGGAGGGGGATGCGGCATTGCCTGTTATCGAGCGCAAATCGGCGCGCCGCGCGTTTTTCGAGAGCATCACGGTCGAAGTGCTCAATCCGAAGACGGCGATCTTCTTCATGGCGTTCCTGCCGCAGTTCATCGATGCCTCGGCGGGCTTCCCGGTCTGGCTGCAGTTCGTCGTTTTGGGCACCATCGTCAATCTGATGTTTTCTTCCGCCGACATCGTCTGCGTGTTGCTCGCCGGGCTGGTGATCGGCCGGCTCAAGCGCTCCAGTCGGGCGCAGCGCCTGATGCAGCGGGCAGGCGGGGCGGTGCTGGTTGGACTGGGTGTCCACGTCGCGCTGCAGAAGAGCTGACGGCTGCCTGACGTTGCGCTGCGTGGATTTGCGGTATATCGGCTTCGCCGTGAACGATCCGGCCCGTAAATTGACAATTTTCAGCGTGATTGAGATCGGCCTTTCCCTCGCATTGCCAGTGACATGATCAAGCACAATCCGCCTTCTCCCGAGCCCCTGCACCGCGCCATTGCCCGCTTCGGCGACGTCGCCGTGCTGGTGGTCGGCGACTTCATCCTCGACCGTTTCGTCAACGGCGTCATCGAACGCATCTCGCCGGAAGCGCCCATCCCGGTGCTGCACGGGCGCGGCGAGACATCGACGATGGGCGGCGCCGGCAATGTCGTCGCCAACATCGTCTCGCTGGGCGCCAATGCCATCCCGGTCTCGGTGATCGGTACCGATGTGGCCGGTGACAATCTGGTGCGCATGCTTGGCGAGCTCGGCGCCGACACGGCAGGCATGGCGCAGGAGAGCGGCCGCATGACGTCGTCGAAGAGCCGCTTCAGCGCGCTCAACCAGCAGGTGCTGCGCTTCGACGAGGAAGAGATCAAGCCGCTGGACGAGGCGGAGCGGGCAGGCCTGGTCCGACATTTTCGCGACGCACTCTCTCTGGCCGATATCGTCATCCTGTCCGATTACGGCAAAGGCATCTTGCTCGATGGCGTCGCCGCCGAACTGATCGCCATCTGCCGCGAGGCGGGAAAACCGGTTCTGGTCGACCCCAAAGGACGCGACTATGCGCGCTATGCGGGGGCAACCGCCATCACCCCCAACCGCAAGGAGCTTGGCGAAGCCGTGGGTCATCCGGTTTTCGCCGATGACGAGATTGTCGAGGCAGCACGCGAATTGATTGCGGCGCATGGCTTCGACTTCGTCGTCGCGACACGCAGCGAAAAGGGCATGAGCGTGGTCGGCCCCACAGAGGCGCGCCACATCGCCACCCAGGCGCGCGAAGTGTTCGACGTCTCGGGCGCCGGCGACACGGTGATCGCGACCTTCGCGCTGGCGCTGGCGGCGGGTGCCGATCCGGCCGCCGCGGCCTCCATCGCCAATGCCGCCGGCGGCGTCGTGGTGGGCAAGCGCGGCACCGCGCGGCTGAGCGTCGAGGAACTCACCGGCGCGCTGTTCCGCTCGCATGGACCGACCGCGCATAAGGATGCCATCCTCGATGCCACATCGGCTGCGCGCATGGTGGCGGCGTGGAAGGCGGAGGGCCTGAGCGTCGGCTTCACCAATGGCTGCTTCGACATCCTCCATGCCGGCCATGTCAGCCTGCTGCACGCGGCGCGCAGCCAGTGCGACCGGCTGGTGCTCGGCCTCAACAGTGATGCCTCGGTGCGGCGGTTGAAAGGGCAAGGGCGCCCGGTCAACGACCAGCATGACCGCGCCTGCGTGCTCGCTGCCTTGGCGTCGGTCGATGCCGTGGTTGTCTTCGAGGAGGATACGCCGCTGGCGCTGATCGAGGCGCTCCTGCCCGACATACTGGTCAAGGGCGCCGACTACACGATCGACACCGTGGTCGGCGCCGATGTGGTGCAAAAGGCGGGTGGGCGCGTGGTCCTGGTCGATCTCGTCGCCGGCAAGAGCACCACCGGCACCATCGGCAAACTGCGCGCCGGCGGCGCTACAAACTGAGGGTTTCATGTCTGAACTGAACGACTATCTGGTCCGCTCGGCGGCCGCGATCACGGCGATGGTCGAGCGCGATCTGACGAGCGAGATGGAGCGCGCGGCGAGCGCCGTGGTGACGGCGCTTTCGTCGGGCAAAGCCTTTCTGATTGCCGGCAATGGCGGTTCGGCCAGCGACGCCATCCACATCGCCGGCGAACTGGTCGGCCGCTTCCTCAAGGAGCGCAAGGCCTACAATGTCATCGCGTTGCCGGCGAATGCCGCGGTGCTGACTGCCTGGGGCAACGACTACGGCTTCGACACGGTGTTCTCGCGCCAGGTCGAGGCGCATGGCGCGGCCGGCAGCGTGCTTTTGGCAATCTCGACCAGCGGCAACTCGCCGAGCATCCTTGCCGCCGCCGAACAGGCGCGGATGATGGAGATGACGGTGATCAGCCTGACCGGCGACACCGGCGGCAAGCTTAAGCCGCTGACCGACATCCTGCTCAACGTGCCCTCGACCTCGACGCCAATTATCCAGCAGGGGCATCTCTGCCTCTACCATTATCTGTGCGAAGTGGTCGAAGCGCGTCTCAGCGATGGCTGACACCGGCGCCTCCGGTCCATACCCGCTGGCTGAGCCCGGCCTGTGGGTCGAGCGGGTCGGTTCGCGGGTGTTTCCAGCCAACGCACCGGCGCTGTTCCTCGACCGCGACGGCACCATCAATGTCGATACGGGCTATCCCGCCGATCCCGCCGACATCGTCTTACGGCCGGAAATGCTGCCAGTAATCCGAACCGCCAATATCGTCGGCCTTCCTGCGGTCATAGTGTCTAACCAGTCGGGCATTGCGCGCGGCTACTTTGGGTGGCCTGAATTCGCCGCCGTGAATGCCCGGCTGCTGGCACTTCTCGAAGCCGAGCAATGCCATATCGATATGGTCCTTGCCTGTGCTTACCATTCGAGTAGCACGGGTGAACTGGCGATAGGCGATCATCCGATGCGCAAGCCCAATCCCGGCATGCTTTTGCGTGCTCGTGATTTGTTGGGTGTGGACATTGGTCGATCGATCATCATTGGCGACAAGGCCGACGATATGGAAGCCGGTCGACGGGCCGGGCTGGTAGAAGGCTGGCTGGTCGGCGGCAGGTTCAACAAAAAGGCGCCGGATGGCAGTTTCACGACGCGCAAGCTGATGACGGGTAATGATTACCGCAGATTGTGCGACGTAGTCGCAGGGTTGGGCGTGGCTTAGAACGCCACCAGCCCCTCGTCCTTGACGCGGCGGATGGTGAGTGCGGTGCGCACCGTGTCGACATTGGGCGCCGAGGCCAGCTGCTCGATGACGAAGGTCTGGAACGTGCCGAGGTCGCTCGCTACGCAATGCAGCAGGAAGTCGGATTCGCCCGACACCATCCACGCGTCGCGCACGATCGGCCAGCCGCGGGTGCGCTCGGCGAATGTTTTGAGCTCCGCATCGGCCTGGTGGTGCAGGCCGATCAGGCAGAAGGCGACGACATCCATGCCGAGCGCCGGCGCGTTGAGCAAAGCGCGATAGCCTCTGATGATGCCGGTTTCCTCCAGCCGCCGGACGCGGCGCAGGCAGGGCGGCGCCGAAATGCCGACACGGCTCGAGAGTTCGACATTGGTCATGCGCCCGTCGGCCTGAAGCTCGCGCAAGATCTTCCAGTCGATGGCGTCAAGGTCGGCTTTCAGGGGCATGGCGGTCTCAGCTCAAGCGCAAGAATCTTTCGCGATCTCGTCATTAAACGACTTTTGTGTCGATGCCAGCCCTTGGTCGGGCGATTTTAAGGCGGCAACGAAAGCGGCGACCCACGCGAATAAGCCTGTGGGCCGAAGCTTTCCGGGGACGACGGCCTGTTCGTCTTGCTGGCGTGATCGGCAACCCTTACATTACCGGCACCGTTTCACGTCTTTTTCCAAGGCACACTCGATTGTCTGCCCCGCAGAGGCTTTACATGACCACCAAGCACGCGCCTGTCCTCATCATCGGTTCCGGCCCGGCCGGCTATACGGCTGCGGTCTACGCCGCGCGCGCCATGCTGAAGCCGACGCTGGTCGCCGGCCTGCAGCAGGGCGGCCAGTTGATGATCACCACCGATGTCGAAAACTATCCCGGCTTCGCCGATCCGATCCAAGGTCCGTGGCTGATGGAGCAGATGCTGAAGCAGGCCGAGCATGTCGGTACCGACATCATCAACGACATCATCACCGAGGTCGATCTCAATGTGCGGCCGTTCCGCGCCAAGGGCGATTCCGGCACCACCTACACGGCGGACGCGCTGATCATCGCGACCGGCGCGCAGGCGAAATGGTTGGGCATTCCGACCGAACAGACCTTCATGGGCTTTGGCGTGTCGGCCTGCGCCACCTGCGACGGCTTCTTCTATCGCGGCAAGGATGTCGCGGTGATTGGCGGCGGCAATTCGGCGGTGGAGGAGGCGCTCTACCTCTCCAATCTGGCAAAAAGCGTGACGGTCATCCATCGGCGCAACGATTTCCGAGCCGAGCGCATCCTGCGTGAGCGGCTGCTGAAGAAGGACAATGTCCGCGTCATCTGGGACACGATCGTAGACGAGATCACAGGCCGGCCCGGCAAGACGCCGCTGCCGCCTTCGGTCGAAGGGCTGAACCTTAGAAATGCGGTGACCGGCGAGATCAGCCATCTCAAGGTCGACGGCGTGTTCGTGGCGATAGGCCATGCGCCGGCGGTCGAGCTGTTTGCCGGCAAGCTGAAGCAGAAGCCGAACGGCTATCTGTGGACGGCGCCGAATTCGACCCGCACCGACGTGCCCGGTGTGTTCGCCGCCGGCGATGTGACCGACGACATCTACCGCCAGGCGGTGACCGCCGCCGGGCTCGGCTGCATGGCCGCGCTCGAGGCGGAAAAGTATCTGGCCGGCATCGAGGTGCACCGCGAAGCGGCGGAATAAAATCTATCAAGACGGCAGAGCAAGCCGTTCAAAAGCCTGATTTTTCATTCAGACGCCAAAAACAGAACGAGGGGAACTCAATGGCGTTGGACTGGGACAAACTTCGCGTGTTTCACGCTGCGGCGGAGGCTGGGTCGTTCACCCATGCCGCCGAGACATTGCATCTGTCGCAATCGGCGATTTCACGCCAGGTCAGTGCGCTCGAACATGATGTCGGCGTGCCGCTGTTCAACCGCCATGCCCGCGGCCTGGTGCTGACCGAGCAGGGCGAGATGCTGTTCCGCACTGCGCATGACGTGCTGATGAAGCTTGAGACCATCAAGTCGCGGCTGACCGAGGCCAAGGACCGGCCGTCCGGCGTGCTCAGGGTGACGACCACTGTCGGGCTTGGCGCCGGCTGGCTGACGGAGCGGGTGCAGGAATTCATTGAACTCTATCCCGAAATCAGCCTGCAGTTGATCCTCGCCAATGAGGAGCTCGACCTCACCATGCGCCAGGCCGATTGCGCGATCCGGCTGCGCCAGCCGCAGCAGCCCGATCTGATCCAGCGCCGTCTGTTCACCGTACATTTCCACCTCTATGCCTCCCCGGCCTATGTCGGCAAACACGGCAGGCCGACCTCGGTCGCCGATCTGAAGAACCATCGAATCGTCACCTTCGGCGTGCCGGTGCCGTCGCATCTGTCGGAACTGAACTGGCTGGAGACGATCGGCGATTTCGAAGGCGGGCAAAGGGTTCCGACACTGCAGATCAACGACATCTTGTCGATCAAGCGCGCCGTGCAGGGCGGCGCCGGCATCGCCATGCTGCCCGATTATGTGATCTCCAAGGACTCCGATCTGGTGCAGCTTTTGCCAGAGACCGAGGTGCCGTCCTTCGACACCTATTTCGCCTATCCCGATGCGATGAAGAACCAGGCCAAGCTGCACGTGTTCCGCGATTTCATCATCGCGAAAGCACGCAGCTGGTCGTTCTAGGGGCACGTCGATATTCAGGTGAGGCCGGCCTGCGAATGATGGCGTCCTGCGCTTCCGGTGCTCACGTACTTGAGTACGCTCCGCTCCGGTTCTCGGATGCCACCATTCTCGGCTCAGCCTGACCTGAATCTCAACATGCCCCTGGCGCTCAATTATCCCCGCCACGGCGTCAGCCGCGGCAGCCAGCCGGGGACGTTGCGGCGGTAGGTCTCGTATTCGGCGCCGTAGCGGCTGGCGAGCGTCGGCTCTTCGTAAAACTTGACGAAGGAGCTCATGACGACCGCGCCGATAGCGGCATAGGCAACGACGGTCCAACTCGAAAACAGTAGCGCCTGGCCGACGATGATCGACAGCACGGCGACATACATCGGGTTGCGAACATGGCGGTAGACGCCGCCGATCACCAGCTTTTCCGTGGGCGCGACAGGTGCCGGCGTGCCAAGCCCTTCGAGCGCGAATCGGGCGAAGGAATGGATGAGCAGGGCGAGGGCTGCGACGATCAGGATTCCGCCAACAGGGACCAAGCCGAGTACCGTCGACAGCGGCAGACGGTAGTGGTCCGTCAGCAGCCAGGGCACCACACCGGCGACGACGCAAGGCGCTGCGATGAAGAAGACCGCGCTGCCGGCGATCGCCTGCGGTGTCCGCATTTCTGGTCTCCTTTGCCGTGGCCGGGCGTTCCGATTCTGACCGGTGCCGCAAAAATAAACGCGCTCTGCCTGATTCCGTGTCATTTGGCATTTTTGCATTTCGGCGCGAAAATCAGGGCCATGATGGTTTTGTGACGGCAATAGGCCGGTCGCACAGGCCATTTGAAGTCTTTTTCTGGTCCTATCGGCCTCTGAAATGGGTTAGACCACAGCCTGCGCCTTTTTGCATGCGTGTGTTGCAAAATAGATGCTTGTTTCTTGGGCATGATCAGCACATATATAGATCATCTCCTGGGCGCGTTCTCCTCCCATTAGCGCCCTCGAGTGTTCCCCTCTGGAGGTTAGCCTTAACAGGCACTTCCAATCAAACTCAGCCGGATCTTCGTTGATCCGGCTTTTTTGTTTTAAAGGCCTGCCGCAGCCGGCGAAAAAACCGATCAGAATTGCCGCGTAACAGTGACATGTAACCTCGGGTAACCTGTCGCAGGCGCGATTCATCGTTTAAGTAGATCATAGGACGCGGTGTGGTTCGTCCGGGAGATGGGGGCATCACTCGGAAGATCCGGGCTCAGGCGGCTACCGCGTCCGAACCTATTCTTCTGCCAGTGCCGTATGGCGCGGCGGATACATGCGGCGGACCTGCCGTTTTCCTCCCAAGAAGACGGTCCGCACAAAAAACGGCGTCGGGATCATCCGGACGCCGTTTTTTGTGCGAATCACACGCGGCCTTCAGAGCAGTTCACCGTTTCACTGAAACGCTGAACCGCTCTAGCTCATTGTTCTACGCGGCCTTGCCGTTGGCGTTCATCGCCTCGTCGGCCAACCGTCCGGTAAGCTCCGCCATATGATCGAAGGCACAGCGATAGCTGGCGACGCCGGCGGTCGCCGAGCGCAGTTCGATGATCAGATCGCCGATCTCGGCCTGCGGCATGGTCGCCTCGACGACATCCCATCCCGGCCAGTCAGGCCGCGCGTCATAGCCGAGGATCTGGCCGCGCCTTTGCGGGATCAGCGCAATGATCTTCGACGTGGCTTCGGACGGGGTGACAATCTCGACCTTCATCACCGGTTCGAGCAGCACAGGCGAACAGGCCGCCATGCCTTCCTTCATCGCCAGCTTGGCCGCCATCTGGAAGGCCATGTCGGAGGAATCGACGGCATGGTAAGAGCCATCGGAGAGGTTGACAGCGACATCGACCACAGGGAAGCCGAGCGGGCCGGATTTGAGATAGTCGCGCACGCCGGTCTCGACCGACTGAATATAGGTCTTGGGCACGACGCCGCCGGTTATGGTGTCCGAGAACTGGAAGCCGGAGCCGCGCGGCAGCGGCTTGATCTCGATCACCACATCACCGAACTGGCCATGGCCGCCGGACTGCTTCTTGTGACGGCCGCGCTGCTGCACCGTCTTGCGGATGGTCTCCCGGTAGGGGACGGCAGGGGCATGGCCTTCGACCGGGATCTGGTTCTTGCCTTCCAGCCGCTCGCGCACGACCCGCAGATGCATCTCGCCGTGGCCTGATAGCACGGTCTCTGCCGAGTCCTGGTTGTGGCGCAGGCTGAGCGAGGGATCTTCCTCGGCCAGACGCTGGATGGCGGCCGACATCTTGACCTCGTCCTTGCGCTCCTTCGGCCGCAGGGCGAAAGCAAAGACGGGTTGCGGCGCTGCGAGCGTGACCAGCGGCTTGATGCCCCCCTTGGTGGAGCTCAACGTCTGGCCGGTCTTGACCTCGTCCAGCTTGCCTAGAGCCACCGTGTCGCCGGCCTTGGCCGACGTGAGCTTGGACTGGTCCTTGCCGAGCATCCTGTAGATGCCGGAGACCTTTGCCGTCTCGCCGTTCGACAAATAGAGCTCGGCGGCATCGGCGATCTGGCCGGAGAGCACGCGCGACACCGACAGCTTGCCGCCATGCGCGGTGTGGATGGTCTTCATCACCTGGACGACGGTCTGATTGCCGTCGGGGACACCGAGCCGTTTTCGGGTGGCCTCGACATCCGGTGCGTCATGGCGGATCGCCTTCAACAGGCGCAGCACGCCATTGCCCTTTTCAGCGGTGCCGATCAGCACCGGGGTTATGGCGCCGGCGCGCAGGTCGGCGGAGAGATCGTCGAACACCGCGTCCTTCGGCGGCTCGATCTCCTCCAGCAGCTGCTCCATCAACTGATCGTCATGATCGGCAAGGGTCTCAAGCATGGAGAAGCGGGCTTCCAGTTCGCGCGCCTTTTCGTCGCCCGGTATTTCGGCGACCTGGCTTTCGGCATATTCGCGGTAGATGTAGGCGCGCTCCAGCGCAAGGTCGATCGAACCGATGACCACGTTGTCCTTGCGCAGCGGAATCTGGCGCAGCAGCAGTGGCGCCGCGCTCGTCGGCTGCAGCATCTTCAGCGTGTCGCGCACACCGGCGATCGCCTTGTCGACCTTGTTGAGGAACAGGATGCGCGGCACGCCGAGATCGTCGAGCTTGCGCATGATGAGCTGCAAGGCGGGGATCTTCTTCTCATCGGCCTCGGCGACGACCACGGCGATGTCGCAGGCGGCCAGCACCGGTTCGGCCTCGAAGGAGAATTCGATCGATCCGGGACAGTCGACGAAGGTGAGTTGCTCGCCCATGAATTCGGTGGTGGCAAAGGTCGCCTCGACGCTCATGGCATGCGCCCGAGCCTCGGGCGAATGATCGGAAACGGTGCTTCCCGATGAAACGGGATTTTGGCGGGGTATGGCGCCTGTACGGGCGAGGATGGCTTCGAGAAGTGTCGTCTTACCGCTTGCAAAGGGACCGACTATGGCAATGCATTTCGGTCCCGTGCGTCGTCCTCCGGCGCGAGTACCC
Organism: Mesorhizobium sp. ArgA1; assembly: GCF_053714375.1. Classification (NCBI taxonomy): domain Bacteria; kingdom Pseudomonadati; phylum Pseudomonadota; class Alphaproteobacteria; order Hyphomicrobiales; family Phyllobacteriaceae; genus Mesorhizobium; species Mesorhizobium sp. ArgA1. The sequence continues at coordinate 402,753 of NZ_JBSKBQ010000001.1, read as the reverse complement.
ATGGCTGACCTCCACTCAGGCGTTTGCCCCTGGGTTGCGATCAGCAAAAGTGGAAACGGTTTTGCGCCGATCGCACCCTGTCGTGAGCGGCGGCCGGCCTGTTCGACCGTCGCGGGCGGGTTATTTTCGTTTAGCCTCCTGCCCAAACCCATCGTCCCACGGGTTAGCCGGCAGGGCAAGGAAAATAGAAATGCGCGGTAGTCAGGCGGACCAGCGAGAGCCGGGATCAGAACCGTCGGGAGATTTTCAGCGGGCCTGGGTGCGGCTCGCCGGCCTGGCCGCGCTCTGCTTCACCACTGTCTCGGCAAAGCGCGACAGAAGCGGGTTGAACCGCTCCGGCTGTTCCCAGAAAGGTGCATGGCCGGCGTCCGGGATGACATGGCACTGCTCCCATAGCGAGGCGTAGGCCACCGTCTCGAAGTAGCTCAGCCGCACCAGCGGGTCATGCTCGCCATTGATCACCGCGACGGGAAATGAGGCGTGTTCGACCACCTGTTTCTGGTCGGCGCCCTTGCCGGCAAACATGCTGCGCGCCACGCCTGCGCGAAGCCTGCCGTCGGTGCGCCTTATGGCTTCGCGGAAAGACGGACTTGCGGTGTCGCCGAAGCAAAGCGCCTCAAAGCGCTCGATGTCGCGTTCCGAGTAGACCTTCTTGGAGGTGAGCAGCATGTCCCAGTTTGCGTGAAAGCCGCGCAGCATGCCGAGCGGTCCTCTCGACACCGGCGGTGCTCCGGTCAGCACCAGGCCGCCGACAGCATGATGGAAGCTGGCAAGCTCGATCGCCACATGGCCGCCGAGCGACCAGCCGAAGATGATGGCACGGTCAATGCCCAGCAAATCGAGAAGGCGGGCCGTCGTCTGCGCGAGACCGGTAATCGTATAGGCGGTTGCCGGGTCGCGGGCATCGGAGGACTCGCCATGGCCGGGAAGGTCGAAGGCGATCAGCCGGTGGGCATCGGCGAGCGGACTGTCGAACTGACGGGCAAACACGGCGCGCGAACTGCCTGAGCCATGGATCATGACGATGGGCATGCCGGATCCCGACGACTGGCTGAGGCGCAAATCGGCCTGCGGCGTGCGGATGGTGCGGTCAGTGACGCTCATGCTGGATTAGACCTTCAGATTTGCCTGAAGGCCAACATCGCATGGGGGGATCTATATGTTCTTTAAACATGTGGTTAAGAAAGGATTGCTAGAAATCGACCGCCGGCTTGACTGCCGGGTCCAGGGCAACCACCGCGGAATCTCGACAATGGAACCAGTCCTCGATCTTCTTGTCTCGATCTGCAGCATCGCGACGCTTGGCCAGTATGTCTGGTCGATGCGGGCGCATTTCCATTTGCCAGCCATGTCCACAGGGGCGATGGTGGTATCGGCGGCTGTGATCGCCACGGCGCTGTTCTTTCTGGCCCTACTGTGGATCCAATCGCAGCCGGTTTCGGCAAAGCTCACCGGGCTCGCCGTCGAACTGGCAAGCTCTGCCCTGTTCTGGTGGGCGATTGCCACGTCGCGCAAGGCGCGGCTGCGCTTCGCCTTCGCGCCCAACGATCCGCACAGCCTGCTGACCGACGGCCCCTACGGCTATGTCCGCCACCCGTTCTATACGTCCTACATCATCTTCTGGATCGGATGGGGGATCGCGACCTGGTCGATCTGGGCGGTGGTACCGGTCGCCGGAATTGTCATCATGTATGTGTTTGCGGCGCTCGGCGAAGAGAAGAAGTTTTCGCGCACGCCGCTGGCCGGCGACTATCAGGCCTATCGCGGTCGCGCAGGTCTGTTCTGGCCGCGGCTGGGGTGGTAGGCAGCAGGGGCAAGGTTTGCCGGATTGAGGATCGCCAGATGAAGATCATTGCCTGCGGCAGCGTGCCAACCATCATCGCCCCCGACAAATATTTCACCGGCCGTGTGTTGCAGACGCCGATCATCGAGAAGGAAGCGCCGGCGCGGCTGCGCGCCACCCTGGTCAGCTTCGAGCCCGGCGCGCGCACCCACTGGCACACGCATCCGCTCGGCCAGACACTCTATGTCACTGCGGGCGCCGGACTTGCGCAGACATGGGGCGGGCCGATCCAGGAGATCAAGGCAGGCGACGTCATCTCGTTCGAGCCCGGTGAGAAGCACTGGCACGGCGCAGGTCCGAAAACGACGATGACCCATGTCGCCATGCAGGAGGCGCTGGACGGCGTCCATGCCGATTGGATGGAAGCGGTAACCCCTGAACAATATGGCGGCTGAACGCTTGGCGGGCGAAACCGGAATGCACGAACCCTTCGCCACCGCCCATGCCGGAGCAGGAGGCATGAGGCGCCAACAGAAAACCCGGCGATGACGCCGGGTTTTTGTGTCTTCAGGCTGTCCTAATCAGGTCAGCGATGCGGTGAAGCGCTGGATGCGTGTGCAGGCTTCTTCCAGCAACGTCTCCGACGTCGCGTAGGAGATGCGGAAGTTAGGGCCGAGGCCGAAGGCCGAGCCGAACACCACCGCGACACCCTCGGCCTCGAGAAGTTCGGAGCAGAAGGCCTCGTCGGTGTCGATGACCTTGCCGGCCTTGGTCTTCTTGCCGATCAGCTGGGCGCAGGACGGATAGACATAGAAAGCGCCTTCCGGCGAGGGGCAGGTGATGCCGCGGGCCTGGTTGAGCATCGACACGACGAGGTCGCGCCTCCCCTGAAAGATCGCCTTGTTCCTGGCGACAAAATCCTGCGGGCCATTGAGCGCCTCGACGGAAGCCCACTGTGCGATGGTGCAGGCGCCGGACGTCTGCTGGCCCTGGATCATGTCCATCGCCTTGATCAGCTGCACTGGACCCGCCGCATAGCCGATGCGCCAGCCGGTCATGGCATAGGCTTTCGACACGCCGTTCATGGTCAGCGTGCGCTCGTAAAGCGTCGGCTCGACCTCGGCGATGGTCTTGAAGACGAAGTCGCCATAGGTCAGGTGCTCGTACATGTCGTCGGTCAGCGTCCAGACGTGCGGGTGCTTCACAAGCACATCGGCCAGCGCGCGCAGTTCCGCTTCCGTATAGGCGGCGCCCGACGGGTTCGACGGCGAGTTCATCAGCAGCCATTTGGTCTTCGGCGTGATCGCCTTCTCCAGCACTGCGGGAGTCAATTTGAAACCATTCTCGATCGAGGTGTCGGCAAACACCGAGGTGCCGCCGCAGATCGCCACCATTTCGGGATAGCTGACCCAGTAGGGGCGAGGGATGATGACCTCGTCGCCGGGGTTCAGCGTCGCCATGAAAGCGTTGAACAGGATCTGCTTGCCGCCGGTGCCGACAATGGTCTGCTCGGGCTTGTAGTCGAGATTGTTCTCGCGCTTGAACTTTTTGGCGATCGCCTCGCGCAGCGGCACGATGCCGGAAACCGGCGGGTATTTGGTCTCGCCACGGCGGATCGCCTCGATCGCCGCATTCTTGATGTTGTCGGGCGTATCGAAATCCGGTTCGCCGGCGCCGAGGCCGATAATGTCACGGCCGGCATTTTTCAGCTCGCGGGCTTTCTGCGTCACCGCGATGGTGGCGGAAGGCTTCACGCGGGAAAGGGCGTCGGCAAGAAAGGCCATGACCAGATATCTCCAGAGGGGTCGGCGCAGAGGGAACAGCTGCGGCGCTTCTCATGTCGCATCAACCCGCCAAGTGCAAGCATTGTCGGATAAGCCAGGGGTCAAGGACCTGTGAAGATCGGCTTTGGAACACTGCGTATTCCGGGTTTCGTCCGCGCTTGGGACCTTGCAATCCATGCGGCGGATCCCCGGCAAGAATAAATTCATCAACGGCCGCTAAAACCTTTGATGGCAGGATCGCCAGCAATTTCGCCTGTCTCGCGGAGCGAGGGACCCTTGTCGCGCAGCATCGGGCTTGCCCACATAATCCATAACGATGACGGCACCTCGTCAGGTGTCTGGGGTATCTATACGCTGCAAAGCGCCTTCCAGCCGATCTTCGCCTTCAAGGAGGGCAAATTGTCGGTGGTGGCGTTCGAGGGGCTGATCCGGCCGTTCCGCGACGGCGAGCCGCAATCGCCGATGAATTTCTTCTCGACCTGTCCGGCCGGCGACCGCCTGCATATCGAGGCGCTGACGCGCACGCTGCATTTGCTCAACGCCGGCGCCTGCCTGCCGCAAGAGGCCTCGATCTTCATCAATTTCGACCCGTCGGTGTTCACCGAGCGCTCCATCGCCGACAACGCGCTGCGCGACATGCGCCTGGTGCTGTACGAGGCCGGGATCGATCCGGGCCGCATCGTGTGCGAGGTGACCGAGCAGAAGTCGGCGTCGCAGGAAACGCTTTACAGCTTTGTCGAGGCGCTGCGGGCCAATGGCTTCCGCATTGCCGTCGACGACTATGGCGCCGATGAATCCGACATCCACCGCATCAAGGAACTCAAGCCGGATATCGTCAAATTCGATGCGCACTGGATCACGCAACTGATGGAGTCCGGCGCCGGCTTTGCCTTGTTGACCACCATGGTGACGAACTTCGAACTGCAAGGCATCCGCACCGTTTTCGAGGGCATCGAGGAGGGTTGGCAGCTTGAACTGGCCGAGAAATCGGGCGCCTCGATGGTGCAGGGTTTCGTGCTGGCAAAGCCGGAACTGGCGCCGACCAGTTTTCGCGTTTTCGGCATGGATGCGCAGGCACCTGTCGCGGTGGCCGAGCCAGTCAAGGCGCCTGCCGGCCGAACCGCTTCAGCGCGGCCGGGCAGGGTGTTCGGGCGCAGGACCGGGCCATGACCGGGCAGCGCGAGCGGCGGCGCGATGTCGGCGAAGCGATCTTCGCCGACGAGGTCGGCATCGAATACGGCATCTATGGCGCGTTCCGGCTGAAGACCGCCTACCAGCCGATCTTTGCGCCGCGCGGCGGCGCACTGGCCGCGGTCGCGGTAGAGGCGCTGATCGAACCGCACCGCGCGGCCATGCCGGTTGCGCCGGCCGTGTTCTTCGACAGCGTCGCGGCGGGCGACCGGCTGTTTGTCGAGACGATGTGCCGGATGCTGCATCTGAAAAATTTCCGCAACATCGGCGTCGACGGGCTCGATCTGTTCTTCAACTACAACCCGATGATCAACGATCATCTCGGGCGGGCGTTGGCCGAGATCCGGCTGATGACCCGGCATCTCGGCGATCTCGACTTGCATGCCGGCTTGCTGGTCTGCGAAATCACCGAACAGGCCGCCGACGATCATGTGCTGGCCCCGCTGGTGCGCGAGATGCGGCGCGACGGCGTTCGCATCGCCATCGACGATTTCGGTACTGGCCATTCGACCGCGGAGCGGATGAACCTGCTTCAACCGGATATCGTCAAGATCGACGGCGGCTGGTTCGCCGAATTCTGCCGCCACACTGCCGCCGAGCGCTTCTTCCGGCCGCTGGTCTCGTCGCTGCACGACCGTGGCGCGAGAGTGCTGGTCGAAGGCATCGAGAAACCCGTGCACCTGCGCGTCGCGCTGGATGGCGGTGCCGACCTGCTGCAGGGGTTCCATCTCGGCCGACCAGCGCTCGCCGGTACGCTCTTCAACCAGCAGCCGCTGTCGATCGAAGCGCTGCTGGGCGCTGACAACAAGGTTGTGCCGTTGCATCTGCGGCGCTGATGTTCGTCCTTCTCCCCGTTCAACGGGGAGAAGGACGCTGAACCCCAGACAAACAAAAAGGCGGGATAAATCCCGCCTTCCCATTTTCGGTAGCCTGATCGGGAGCTTTAAGTCCGGGCTGGCAACTATCTGCTGATCCAGCTTGTCGAGTCTTTCCACTCCAGCGCGCTTCTCGCGCGACTGTCAGTACATCCGTGACTTGCCGCGCGCCCCGAACTCTCGTCCGGCGCGCGCTATCGCAAAATCAGGCTGCCTTGCTCAGAGAACCAGCGGACGACTTGCCTGTGCGGCGGTCCTGCTCGATCTCGAAGTTGATCTTCTGGCCTTCGACCAAGGTCGACAGTCCAGCGCGCTCGACAGCGGAGATGTGGACGAAAACGTCCGCGCCGCCCGAATCAGGCTGAATGAAGCCGAAGCCCTTGGTGGCATTGAACCACTTGACCGTACCAGTTGCCATATGAATAGTCCTCGCATTTGCTTTGGTTTGACCGAACCGAGGTTCAGCCGGTGTGTATCGAGATTTTGGAGATAGACGTCAGCAAACGCGAAGATCGCGAGGCCCGGATCGATCGGCCGAAATATCAATGGAACTGATATAGGCAGGTTTTGCACCAAAAACAAGACGGCTCGAAAAAAGGCGCCACCGTGGCGCCGCCCAAAGGCCGCCTCAATCGCATGAAAGCGTTGAGCAATCGGGAAGATCGGAGCGCCCTGTGGCGTTAGTCCGGTTTTGGGAGGCAAGCATGAAAACCGTCGGGAAAACCATTCTGCTGGCTGTCTGCCTGACGCTGGCGGCCGCCGAAGCGCAGGCGATTTCGCGCTACGATCCCACCCGTATGAGCTGCGACAGGGTGCAGGGCACGATCGCCCGCCAGGGCGCGGTGATCCTGCGCTACCAGTCAAAGCGTGTGCCGGGGCTGCCGCTCTTCGACCGCTATGTGCAGAGCCAGCAGTTCTGCAACATCGGCGAGATTAGGAAACGCGCCTACGTGCCGAGCGCCGACGCGGATTCCTGCCCGGTCTATCTGTGCAAGCGGATCGAGAACGATCATTTCCACCGGCGCTTCCTGCGCCGGCATTAAAGCGCGTCGCGCTTTAGACCTTTGTTTTGATGCATGTCGTTCTCCCAAAACCGCTGCACACTTTTGGGCGACATGCATCAGATCGCGTGGGGTTCTGAATTTCAGAACCCGAACGAGACCTGCGCCGGCGGCGGCGGGCCGACGCGCACGCCTTCCATGGCCAGCATCTTTTCCTTGGTGGCCGAGCCGCCGGGCGCGGAGAAGCCGCCGATCTTGCCGCCGGCGGCCAGGATGCGGTGGCACGGGATGACCAGCGGTACCGGGTTGGCGCCAAGCGCGGCGCCGGTTTCGCGCGGCAGGCCGGGCTTGCCGGCGCGCTTGGCCAGTTCGCCATAGGTGGTTGTTTCGCCATAGCCGAGCTTTCGCGCCGCGTCGTAGATGGCGAGGCGGAAGTCGTCGACGCCGTCCAAATCGACCGGCACACCGGAGAAATCGACGTCCACGCCTGAGGCATAGGCCTTGATAGAGGCGATCAGCTCGACGACCCATTGCGGCTGCCCAATGTTGGCGGTCGTATTGCCTGAAACACCGGCATGCCGCATCAGCCGGCGCTCCACCGCCTCACGGCTCTTTTCGGGCAGGCAGAGACGGATCAGGCCCCTTTCGCTCCAGGCGATGCCCATGAAGCCGATCACTGTTTCTAACACTGCGTGACCGGCTGTGATCGAAGATGTCGTTTCCATGATGCACTCCTTTCCGCAAAGTGGCGAAAACCGGCATACCGACCGGTACATATGCAGAACAATATGGCATCTGGACCTCCCTCTCGCCACCCGAAAAGCACCGGATGGCCCCGATTGCTCACCAGGAATCGCTGGTGTAAGGACTTCTTAACAACCCGACAACCGGACCCGCGCGGCTTGCCAGCAAAATTAAACCTTATTGCGATCTGCGTGATCGTCGGTGCCGCCGCACTCAGCGGCTGCCAATCGACTTCGCAGATGAAGGCTACCCCTGCGCTGACGGAAACCACGACCGCCGTGGGCAGCGATGCCGGCTTCACCGTGCCGCTGCCCGACGCGGTTTCGGTGCTGCCGCAATCCTCGGGCATAGCGCCCGTCCAGGCAGCCGAAGTGACACCTGCCACACCAGCGCTCGATGCCGCCGCGCAGCCTGCTGCCGCGACCGCGGCCTTTGCCGGCGCGACGCCCGCGGCGCCAGCCATGCCTGCGGTGATGGCCGCCAGCGCCTGGCAGGCGCCTGCGCCCGCCAAGGCGGGACAGTCCGTCACGGCTGAGACATATACGACCGCCGAGCTTGTCATGCCGGCAACCGCCAAGGGTGGCGAGAAAACCCTGCCCGGCGTGCAGCAGGTGGCCTATGTCGGGCCGCAGAACCCGGCTGCCCTGGTGCAGTTCCCTGCCGCCCCGCTCAGCCCCGCGCCGGCAGAAGAGCATGCGACCGGCATGCGCGGTGACATCGACCAGCTGATCCAGAAATACGCCGCACTCTACGAGGTGCCGGTCGACCTTGTGCGCCATGTCGTCAGCCGCGAGAGCACCTACAACCCCAAGGCCTACAATAACGGCCATTGGGGCCTGATGCAGATCAAGCACGCGACCGCGCGCGGCATGGGCTATGACGGGCCGGCCAAGGGCCTGTTCGACGCCGAGACCAATCTGAAATACGCGGTCAAATATCTGCGCGGCGCTTGGCTCTGTGCCGACGGCAACGCCAAGAAGGCCGATTGGCTCTACCAGTCCGGCTACTATTTCGATGCCAAGCGCAAAGGCCTGCTCGAGGCGACCGGCCTCGGAGTCGACCGCAAGCGGCGCCGGCTGCAGCCCGACGCCTGAGCGCAATGCCTGAACCGCGCCCGCCGGCTCCAAACGACATCCGGCTGCGCAAGATCCTCGACGAGACAATCGTTGCACCGCATTGGCCGGACGGCTTTGCCATGCGCTGCTTCGAACATGGCGACGCACAGCCCTTGCATGCGCTTTTGGCCGAGGTGTTCGACGACGGCACCGACGGACCGTTCGACGAATGGTGGCCGCGCATGTCAGGCGATGCCGAATTCGACCCGGCGCTGTGTTTCCTGGTCATCGACGCCAAGGGACGGCTGGCGGCGGCGGCGCTGTGCTGGACGAGGGCCTTCGTCAAGGACCTCGCCGTTCACCCCGAGGCGCGCGGCAAAGGCATTGGCGAGGCGCTGATGTGGCAGGCCTTCAATGCCTTTCGCGATCGAGGCGCGCCTCATGTCGACCTCAAGACCAACACGGTCGAGAACGCCGCCGCGCTCAGGCTCTACGAGCGGCTGGGCATGATCCAGGTCCCTTGGGAAGGCTGAAGCGGCTGTTGAAATCCTTCGATTTGTGAACTGCTTCACATTGGCCGCCGCAACCGGATGCTACCTACCATCCATGCCTTTCGACCGATGGCGGATCGACGACTGGCTGATGTGGAGAGGCTGCACCGGCATGTGTTCAGCCGCTCCTTGGCGGGTCCCAGGCGGGGGTTTGGGGCCCGCCAGTCGTTTTACAGCCAGCCTTCAGGCGCCCTCAAATATCAGGCGCATTGCCGATCTTCTTTTTGAGCTCGAGCGCCCAGGCGCGGCCCTCGTCGCCGCCCCACAATAGCCAGGCGATAAAGCCGGCCGACGGATTGTCTTCATTGCCGTAATTCCTGCCACGCTTGTCGACTTCGTGGCGGGCGAAATAGCTGACCATGCGGCGGATGGTGGAGGGCGCCAGCTTTTCGCGGTTCTTGAGTTCCGTAGCGCGGGCAACGCCGATCTCGGTGCCGCCGCGGCCGAATTGCTTGCGCAGTCGCAACCCCTTGGCGGCGTTGTCGGCCACCACTTGCGGGCAACGCAGGTCGATCTCTTCGGTGCTTTGCTCGCCCATGTGTGCTCCCCCTGATCCCCAGAGATCTAGCTGACGGGAAGAATACGGCAAGGCGGGCCCATTTCCCGGATCAAAAATGTCGGAACCAGTCGGGCTGGCTCGTCCTTGGGTCGTAAAGCAATCCGCGCCGGGACGCCGGCGCAACGGCCAAGGAGACGATTATGATCAGCTTCCCCAACGAATCCGCGAAGTATCGCACTGCCCGCGAAAAACTCCTGCAGAAGGAAATCGAATTGCGCCGCGCCATGGAGGCCGTGGCTGTTGCCCGCCGCGCTTTGCCGCCAGGTGGGCTGGTGCCGCAGGATTATGTCTTCGACGCGCTGGATGCGGAGGGCAGGCCGGCGCGGATAAAACTGTCGGAGCTGTTTGCGCCGGGCAAGGATTCGCTGATCCTCTACCAGATGATGTTTCCGCGCCACCCGCAGGAGACGCGCGACGTGGCAACCAGCGGCGGCACGGCAAAGCTCGCGCGGCCCGACCAGCCTTGCCCGTCCTGCACCGCGCTGCTCGACCAGTTCGACGGCGCGGTCGGCCACCTGGAAGCGGCCGGCTTCAACTTCGCCGTCGTGGCCAAGACGGCACTCGAAAATCTGGTCACACTTGGCCGGGATCGCGGCTGGCGCAACATGCTGCTGGTGTCGGCGGCCCGCAACAGCTTCAAGCGTGACTATAATGCCGAGACGGCCGACGGCGCGCAGATTCCGCTGCTTTCCGTGTTTCACAGGGATGGTGACGGCATCAGGCATTTCTGGTCGTCGGAGCTGGACTTCGCGCCGACCGACCCGGGACAGGACCCGCGCTCCATCGGCACCTGCGAGATCCTGTGGAACCTGATGGATTTTACCCCGGAAGGCCGGCCGAACTGGCAAGAGCAGCTGCAGTATGGCGAGGCGTGCTGTCATTGAGGGTGGCGCGCTCTTGCTGGCCTTTCGCACGACTTCAGTGTCCTTGATCTGCGCTTCACGTCGCTGGTGAAGCTCTCTCTCAAGGCGGCCGGAACATCGGAACATCCGCTGCATTGATAGGAGACGGTTTGCGACCCCTTTCACGGATTCGAAGTGCGACCCACACTTAAAACTGTATGGGACTTGGTGCGAGAAAGCGTGGCTGGCTTTGTCAACGACAATGCCCTTAGTCATGGCGCGGCGATGGCCTTTTATGCCGCCACGTCCCTGGCCCCGGTTCTGATCATTGTCGTCGCGATAGTTGGCCTCGCATTTGGTCATGACGCAGCACAGGTGGCTTTGTCTGCTCAGATATCGGGGCTGATGGGTGCAGAAAGCGCGGCGCTCCTTCAAACAGCGCTCGAAGGGGCATCCAGCAAATCATCGGGGACCCTGGCGGCCATCATCGGCGTGGCGACTTTGCTCGTCACCGCCTCCGCGGTGTTTGGCGAGATGCAGCAGGCCCTGAATGCAATATGGAAGGTTGAAGCGAAAGGGAGTTCGCTGTCGCGTCTCTTGCGCGCGCGTGCGGCAAGTCTCGGCCTGGTCGCCGCTCTCGGCTTTATGTTGCTGGTATCTTTGGTGGCGAGCGCGGCGATCTCTGCTTTGGGCAACGTGATCAGCGCTCATTTGCCGTTCGGCGGATATGTTCTGAGCGCGATCAACACCCTGATTTCCTTTTCCCTGATCTCCGTGATGTTTGCCGCGATCTACAAGGTCCTGCCGGACCGCGCCTTGAAATGGCGGGATGTCGGGATCGGTGCTGTCGTGACCGCCGCTCTGTTCACACTGGGGAAGTCGCTTATCGGTTGGTATATCGGCACAAGTGCGATCGCATCATCATATGGTGCGGCCGGAGGGCTGCTCGTCATACTGCTCTGGGTCTATTATTCATCAGAAATCTTTCTGCTCGGTGCAGAGTTGACCCGCGCCTATTCCGTTCGACATGGAAGCAGGTCCGACCTGGACGGGTTGGTTCAAAATGCTCCCGCTTCAGAAAACCTTGTTTCAATTCCCCGAAAGCCCAGCTCTTCGGGCGCCGTTGCGTTGTTGGCGGTGGCGTGCGTGAGCGCAACGATGACAGCCTTTCTGCTGGGGCCTCGTCGCCCGTAGGAAGAGATCACGCTGCTCCTCGCGCGAGGAGATAGGACGCGGCTGGCAACCTCACCGCATCTGCTGCGTTGGGTCTGCGAGGACAATTTCACGGAGCGTTTCGATGAAACCGCATCTCGCCATTGCCATGCTGGCCCTTCTGGCCGGAACGCCTTCAGCCTTTGCCCAGCAGGCGATCAGCACCTTGCCGGCGGTGTCGGAGAACAAGGTCGACACCGCCACCTTCACCAAAACACTTGTAAGCGCCAACCGCTTCGAGATCGAAAGCAGCAAGCTGGCCGAGAAGAAGGGCGTCGCGGCCGATGTGGCCGATTTCGCCGCGCTGATGGTGAAGGACCACACAAAGGCCGGCCAGGATTTCGAGGCGGCGCTGGAAAGGAGCCAGACCACGGCATCCATCAAGCCCGAAGGCCCGCCGCTGCTGCCGAAAGACCAGGCAATGCTCGACCAGCTCAAGGCGCTGGATGGCGAGGCCTTCCAGGCCAAGTACATCACCTTGCAGACCGAGGCGCACAAGCAGGCGGTGGCGATGTTTTCCACCTATGCCCGGTCCGGCGACGACCCGGCGCTGAAGGAATTCGCCAAGAAGACGCTGGAGGTGCTGAACATGCACGAGATGCACCTCAGGGATGTGGCGGCGGCGCATTAGGATTGAGAGATCGCTCGCATTGCCGTTTTGATGTCATGCCGATCGTCCACTTCGTCATCCTGCCCGAGCGTTGGCGCCGCCCCTCATTGCCCTGCCGGGCATTTCTCCCCGTATAGTGACGGGGAGAAAGGGGCTTGCGCCGATTGGCGTCGCCAACAACTGGCGTTGTGAGAGGGCGCCGACGCTGCGGTCGTCCCCTTCTCCCCGTTTACGGGGAGAAGATGCCGGCAGGCAGATGAGGGGCAGCGCCGACGTTCATGATGATGTTCCCAATCAGGCCGCCGCAGCGGTTGGCATTGTTGCCGGGGCAGTAAAGAATATCGGCTCCAATCCGAGGGAGGGGTTCCATGCCCAAGATCGACCTATCCGCAGTGCCCGTGCGCAAGGGTTCCGGCTATCCCGCGCCTTTCGATCAACCTTGCGCCGACCGCACGCGCCGCCGCCTCGGCGATGCCGGCGGCCTGACCGATTTCGGCGTCAACCTGATGACCTTGCCGCCCGGCAGCTGGTCGAGCCAGCGCCACTGGCACAGCCATGAGGACGAGCTCGTCTATGTGCTGGAAGGCGAACTGGTGCTGGTCGAGGATGGCGGCGAGACGCTGCTCAGGGCGGGCGACTGCGCGACCTTTGCGAAGAACAGCGGCAACGGCCATCACATGGTCAATCGCTCGTCGACTACGGCGCGCTACCTGGAGGTCGGCTCGCGCAATCCCGACGATGTCATCACCTGCTCCGACATCGACATGATGAGCCCGAGCCGAGATGGGCGGTTTCTACACAAGGATGGCACGCCTTATCCGGGGCAGGGGTGAGCCTTTTTCCTTCTCCCACAAGGGGAGAAGGAAAGAACGCCGCTGGCGTTCCCCCAGTGCCGCGATAAGCTCGCCCGCAAACAAGGAAGGATTGTCATGACCAAGGAAATCGTCGAAGTGCCGGTGTTGTCGGCGGCGGTGCGTGCGCTGGGCGTGCCGCTGTCGCTGGTGACCAAGGGCGCCGGGCTGGTCTTCGTCTCCGGCACGCCGCCGCTCGATCTCACGACCGGCAAACTCGTCAAGGGCGACATCGAAGTGCAGGCCGACGCGTCGCTGAAGGCGTTGCGCCATTGTCTCGAAGCGGCGGGAAGCTCGCTGGAAAACGTGCTGATGGTGCGCATCTACGCCGCCAATTCCGGCTTCTACAACGCCATCAATCGCGTCTACGCCAGGCATTTCCCCGAAAACCCGCCGTCGCGGACCTTCGTACCGGTGGCGTCTTGGCCGATGGAGTTTGATATCGAGATCGAGTGCGTGGCGGTGGGGTGAAGAGGGCGTTGTTGGAGCGCTCGGTCAGGAAGTAACGGAGGCTTTCAATTTACTGAAAGCGCGTGTTAGATCTCCAATCTCGGGACTATTTTTTTCAAATACTTTTGGGGGCGGGGATGCGTGAATTGCGGGCTGCAGTGTCTCGGATATTCACAATACTGGCGCTCGGACTATTGGCCCTGACAACGCTAGCAACTCCGCAGTTGGCGGCCGCAGAATGCTCGGATATTCGCATGGCGGTGGTCGGCCCCATGACGGGACATTTGGCGCTCATGGGCGAGCAAATGCGCCGTGGTGCTCAACTCGCAACAGACGACATCAATGCCAAAGGCGGCGTAGGGGGATGCAAGATAGCGCTCACCGTCCTGGACGATGAGGCTGACCCAACCACCGCCATCGCCGTTGCCAAAAAACTGGCCGAAGACAGAGTTCGCTTCGTTGTCGGCCACTACAATTCAGGGACCTCCATTCCCGCCTCGCGAGTATACGCCAAGAACAACACGTTGATGGTCAGCCCGGCATCGACAAATCCCGCGCTCACCGAATTCAAGCTTTGGAACGTTGTTCGGACATCAGGGCGCGACGATGTTCAAGGGACGTTTGCAGCTGAATATATGGCGGATCATTTTCCAGGCCGGAACCTCGCTATCGTGAGCGATGGTACGCCCTATGGCGATGGTTTGGCGAACAAGGCCGGGAAGGCACTGCGAGCAAAGAAGCACCGTGAGGTGCTGGCTGCCAAGATCAAGCAGGGGCAAGGCGATTTCGGGGGCCTCATCAGCAAAATGAAGGCGGCGAAGATAGAGGTTCTCTTCTTCGCCGGTCTCGCGGATGATTTTGGCCAGCTTATTCGCCAGACCAAGGATGCCGGGTTGAACGTTCAGTTTATCTCCGGCGATGGAACTTTCATCGACGATCTGAAGACGATAGCAGGGCCGGCGGTGGAGGGCGTCCTGTTTGTCTTTTCGCTCGAGGACCGAATCAATCCAGCCGCAGCGAGTGTCGTTGCGAGCTTTCGTTCGCACGGCTTTGAGCCGGAAGCCTACACGCTGAAGTCTTATGCTGCGGTTCAGGTGATAGCCAAAGGCATCGAAATGGCTGGGGCCCAAGCGCCGCGGGCTGTAGCGGCTTCCATTAAGTCCGGGCAGCCAATTCCAACTGTGCTGGGCGACCTGGCTTTCGATGCCAAAGGGGATCGGCTCGAGCGTGACACGGCCATGTATGTCTGGAAGAAGCAGAGCAACGGCGATTTCATCACGGAGCCGGCAAAATAGGGAGGCCTATGCCTCTGCATAGGCCAATCTTATGAGCTGACGCTGCCCCTCATCCGCCTGCCGGCACCTTCTCCCCGTTGAACGGGGAGAAGAGAGCTAATCTCTCACGCAAAATACTCCTGCAGCGGTCTGACCTCCAGGCTCCCCGCCTTCAGCGCCGCAATCGCCTCGGCCACCGCTGCTGCACCCGACAGCGTGGTGTAATACGGCACCTTCTGCATCAGTGTTGCCCGCCGTAGCGACTTCGAGTCCGACACTGCCTTCTGGCCGTCCGTCGTGTTGAAGACGATCTGGACCTGGCGGTTGCGGATGGCGTCTTCGATGTGGGGGCGTCCCTCCAGCACCTTGTTGATCTTTTCGGCGACGACGCCGTTTTCGGCGAGGAAGCGCTGTGTGCCTGACGTGGCCAGCACCTTGAAGCCCTGGTCGGCGAGGCGCTTGACCGCGGGCAATATGCCTTTCTTGTCCTCGTCGCGCACGGAGACGAACAGCGTGCCGGAGCGCGGCAGGTCGACGCCCGCCCCTAACTGGCTCTTGGCGAAGGCGAGCGCGAAATCGCGGTCGAGGCCCATGACCTCGCCGGTCGAGCGCATTTCAGGCCCGAGCAGAATGTCGACGCCGGGGAAGCGGGCGAAGGGGAAGACGGCTTCCTTGACCGCGATGTGGCCAGGATTGCGCGGATCGGGCATGGCGCCGTAATGGGCGAAGGCGTCTTCCAGTTTTTCGCCGGCCATGATGCGGGCGGCGATCTTGGCAATTGGCCGGCCGATGGTCTTGGCGACGAAGGGCACAGTGCGCGACGCGCGCGGGTTGACCTCCAGCACATAGACCGTGCCGTCCTTGATCGCGTACTGCACGTTCATCAGCCCGCCGACATTGAGCGCGCGGGCAAGGGCCGCCGTCTGGCGCTCCAGCTCGTCGACCAGCTCGGAAGGCAGCGCGTGCACCGGCAGCGAGCAGGCACTGTCGCCGGAATGGATGCCGGCTTCCTCGATGTGTTCGAGAATGCCCGACACGAAGGTCGCCGTGCCGTCGCAGAGGCAGTCGACATCGACCTCGATGGCGCCGCTGAGATAGGTGTCGAACAAAAGCGGGTTCTTGCCGAGCAGCGTGTTGATCTGGCCGGTCTTGTCGTTGGGGTATTTCTGCTTGATGTCCTCCGGCACCAGGCCGGGCACGGTGTCGAGCAGATAGGTCTGCAGCATGCCTTCGTCGTGGATGATCTGCATGGCGCGGCCGCCCAGCACATAGGACGGGCGCACCACAAGCGGGAAGCCGAGCTCGCCGGCGACGAGGCGGGCCTGCTCGACGGAGTAGGCGATGCCGTTCTTCGGCTGGGTCAGGTTCAGCTTGTGCAGCAGCTTCTGGAAGCGGTCGCGGTCTTCGGCGAGATCGATCATGTCGGGCGACGTGCCGAGGATTGGGATGCCGGCTTTCTCCAGCGCATCCGCCAGCTTCAGCGGCGTCTGGCCGCCGAACTGGACGATGACGCCGACGAGTTCGCCCGAGGCCTGTTCGGCGCGCAGGATCTCCAGCACATCCTCCGCCGTCAGCGGCTCGAAATAGAGCCGGTCGGAGGTGTCGTAGTCGGTCGAGACGGTCTCCGGGTTGCAGTTGATCATGATCGCCTCATAGCCGGCGTCGCGCAGGGCGAAGGCGGCATGGCAGCAGCAATAGTCGAACTCAATGCCCTGGCCGATGCGGTTCGGACCGCCGCCGAGGATGACGACCTTCTTGCGCGCCGAGACCTGCGCCTCGTTGGCGAGCGCGCCGGCGAAGGGCACTTCGTAGGTCGAATACATGTAGGCGGTGGGCGAGGCGAACTCGGCGGCACAGGTGTCGATGCGCTTATAAACCGGATGAACGTCGAGCTTTTCGCGAGTCTTCTGAATCACTTCGGCGTCGGTCTTCGTCAGCGACGCGAGGCGGGCATCGGAGAAGCCCATCGCCTTCAGCATGCGCAGGTTGACGGCGTCCTGCGGAATGCCGTGCTCGCGGATGCGGGCTTCCATGGCGAGGATGCCGGCGATCTGTTCGAGGAACCACGGGTCGATCTTGCACATGGCGTGCACGTCTTCGAGCGAGGTGCCCATGCGGATCGCCTGCGCCACCATGCGCAGCCGGTCGGGCGTCGGCGTGCCGAGGGCGGCGCGAATGGCGTTGCGGTCGTCGACGTGGCTGGCGGGCGCAGTGCCATGGCCAAGGCCGGGGATTTCGATCTCGTCGAGACCGGTGAGGCCGGTCTCCAGTCCACGCAAAGCCTTCTGCAAAGACTCCTGGAAAGTGCGGCCGATGGCCATGACTTCGCCGACCGACTTCATGGCGGTGGTCAGCACCGGCTCGGCGCCGGGGAATTTCTCGAAGGCGAAGCGCGGAATTTTCGTTACGACATAGTCGATGCTCGGCTCGAAGGAGGCGGGCGTGGCGCCGCCGGTGATGTCGTTCTCCAGCTCGTCCAGCGTATAGCCGACGGCAAGCTTGGCCGCGATCTTGGCGATGGGGAAACCGGTCGCCTTGGAGGCCAGCGCGGACGAGCGCGAGACGCGCGGGTTCATCTCGATCACCACCAGCCGGCCATCGGCCGGGTTGACGGCGAACTGCACGTTGGAGCCGCCGGTCTCGACGCCGATCTCGCGCAGCACCGCGATCGAAGCGTTGCGCATCATCTGGTATTCCTTGTCGGTCAGCGTCAGCGCCGGAGCGACGGTGATCGAGTCGCCCGTGTGCACGCCCATCGGATCGATGTTCTCGATCGAGCAGACGATGATGCAATTGTCCGCCTTGTCGCGGACGACCTCCATCTCATACTCCTTCCAGCCGAGCACGCTTTCCTCGATCAGCACTTCGGTGGTCGGCGAGGCATCGAGCCCGGACTGGACGATGTCGTAGAATTCGGCGCGGTTGTAGGCGATGCCGCCGCCGGTGCCGCCCATGGTGAAGGACGGGCGGATGATGGCCGGCAGGCCGACATGGTCGAGCGCCTGGGCGGCGATCGCCATGCCGTGGCTGATGTAGCGCTGCTTGCGGTCGCCTTCGCCGAGATTCCAGCGGGTTTCCAGCGCATCGAGCGCAGCGTCGAGATCGGCAGGCGCCTCGGCCTTCATAGCGGCGCGTTCGGCCTCGTGCATCTTGCGATCGGTGTTCTTGACGTCGGTGGCGTTGGCCAGCATCGACTTCGGCGTTTCGAGCCCGATCTTCTTCATCGCCTCGCGAAACAAAGCGCGGTCCTCGGCCTTGTCGATTGCCGTGGCGTCGGCGCCGATCATCTCGACATTGTAGCGGTCGAGCACGCCCATGCGGCGCAGCGACAAAGCGGTGTTGAGCGCGGTCTGGCCGCCCATGGTCGGCAGCAGCGCGTCGGGCCGCTCCTTGGCGATGATCTTGGCGACGACTTCAGGCGTGATCGGCTCGATATAGGTGGCGTCGGCCAGTTCTGGGTCGGTCATAATGGTGGCCGGGTTGGAATTGACCAGGATGACGCGGAACCCCTCTTCCTTCAGCGCCTTGCAGGCCTGTGTGCCGGAATAGTCGAACTCGCAGGCCTGGCCGATGACGATGGGGCCGGCCCCGATGATCAGGATCGACTTGATGTCGGTGCGTCTTGGCATCGTTGTGAGTTCCGTTCGGCGAGCGGCTTGCACGAAAAACCGGGACGGGAAGACCCGGCCGGTTGTGCTTGCGATTCTGGTATCAGGCTAGGAGGGCCTTATAGGGAAGAGTTTTGGGAGATGTAACCCCGAAAATGAGGGATCGTGGGGCTCTCAGCAACAAGCGCCTCATTCCGTCGCGCCCCCCTCTGTCCTGCCGGACATCTCCCCCACGAGG
This sequence comes from Mesorhizobium sp. ArgA1, assembly GCF_053714375.1. Lineage (NCBI taxonomy): Bacteria > Pseudomonadati > Pseudomonadota > Alphaproteobacteria > Hyphomicrobiales > Phyllobacteriaceae > Mesorhizobium > Mesorhizobium sp. ArgA1. The sequence continues at coordinate 384,125 of NZ_JBSKBQ010000001.1, read as the reverse complement.
GGGGAGATTGGATGTCGCGACCGCCTTCGCCAATTTTCCAACATCGAAGAAGAGGCGCCGGCGGTGAGACTGCTGATCTCCCCCCATGTGGGGGAGATGTCCGGCAGGACAGAGGGGGGCGCTGTCCCGCCCGCGTTCGAGGCTCAAGCTAACCTCCGGTCGCCACGGCGTCGATAATCTCGAAGCGTTCTGAGGCGCCGATGCGGATCATGTTCAAGCTGCCCTCGCGGGTGAAGCGGAATTCGTCGGGAGAGTCCGAGCCGACAGGCAGGCCGTCGTGAAAGCTGATGATGCGCGTTCCGCCATCCGGCCAGGTCACGGTCACCGCGCTGTCGCCGCCGGTATGGGCGACGTTTATCTGGCACTGCATCATCGGTTGGCCGACATAGCGGGCGCAGGGAATTTCCAGGGTTTCATTCGCCGCCAGCGCTAGGCCATAGGCATCCTGCATGGCGATCTCCGCCGCGGACTTCGGCATGGTTTCGGGGCTGGCCGGCTGGCTCGCGCTACCCAGCCGAGCGGTCAGGTCGGGTGCATCGGGCGTCGCACCGGTTTCGGTGGCCACGGCGTCCGCCGCCTGGTCGGGCACCGTCGCCGGATTGAGGGGCACCAGATAGCGCGCCGGCGCCCAGCCGGTGACGCTGGGATTGTCTGAAACAATCTTGCACCAGGGATGTCCGTCAATGTCGTTGCAGCCGAGGTTGCGCACGCTGGCACCTGCAGCGACCCGCGCCTCGGTCTTGCCCATCGGCGAGGGCTCGGCGCGGATGTTGAGCAGATCGTCGGGGGCAAGTCCCGTAACGATGGAGATGAAGGGCGTATCTTCCGCGTGGGCCGGGACAACGGCTAGCCATGCCGCCATCAGCAGCGGAGCGGCAATCAGCGCATGCAAACTTGTTCGGAGCGTAACGATGCGCCTCATCATTGGCCGTGCACTGATATTCTGTACCTTTGCCACGGCATGTTCAGCCGCATGCGGAGGCGGTTTTATAAGGGACGATGCGCCGCCATGTAAGTCCGAAAATGCGTCCGATCTTTGGTGCGGGGAGGGCGGAGGCAGGCACGGCTGTCCCGTTCAAGCGGAGCCTTGCGAAGAGGGTTTCGGCATGAAGCCGGTTCTGAGCGCATGCGCCCATTCCGGCCGTCCCGCCTGTTCTGCCTGCCTGGCCGCCGCTTCGTGGTCGTAGTCGACGGCGATGGTCTCGAAACGGTCGGGTCCTTCGTCATCCAGGGTGACGATCCCGTAGCGCGCATGCGGGCTGCCTTGCTCCGAAACATGCGCCGGCGGCGTGTCATCGTCATAGGCGGGGCAGCCGACGCTGCCGGGATTGAAGAGAACGGGGCCGCCGGGGATGCGGATCAGCTCCGCGCGGTGGCTGTGTCCGCACAGCACGATGCGGCAGTCGAGCCCCTTCAGCCGCCGCTGAATGGCTGCAAGCGGCGCGCGCACCAGATGGCCATCGACGATCGCGTCGAGCAGATATTTCTCGTCATGGTCGGGCCGGGCATGGAAGGCGACCACGCCGGGAATGATCTCCAGCGTGAAGGGCAGGGCGAACAGGGCCTCGCGCTGCGCCCCCGTCAGCCGTTCCTGCGCGTAGCGGTCGGAGGCCCACATCGTGTCGTCGGCGGGATCAACGGCGACGCGGCGGTCATGGTTGCCGCGCACGGTCGGCAGGTCGAGCGCTTCCAGCCGCTCGAACGTCTCGCGCGGCCACAGCGGGCCGGAGACGCAATCGCCGAGATTGATGGTGAGATCAGTACCGCCGCGCCGCTTGAGATCGGCGAGCACGGCTTCCAGCGCCAGCACATTGCCATGGATGTCGGCGAGAACGGCAATGCGCATGCGGCGGGCTCCTTGGTGCAGCCCGTCGGGGCTTGCGGCCCGCCTTCGTTATCAAGCTCCTGCCTTTTATCAAGCCCTTGAGATCGTTCGCGACAGCCGGGAGCCCTTGGCTATCGCCGAAGCGCTCCATCTGCTAGCGTCCACGCCGTCCAGAGTTCGTCTGGGGGGAATATCCGCTCAAGACAGCCTCGGAGGGACCAGGCGATGACCCGCGACCAGATGGTTGCCCACCTCCGCGCCGCCAATGACGTCGCGCGTGAGACTGCCGCGCACGGGCATCATCCTTTCGGCTGTGTACTCGTCGGTCCCGACGATCGCATCCTGATGCGGCAAGGCAACATCAACACCGTGCGCCACGCCGAGACCGAACTCTCCCGGCGTGCCGCGGACGCCTATCCGCCGGAATTCCTGTGGTCCTGCACGCTCGTCACAACCGGCGAGCCCTGTGCGATGTGCACAGGAACGCTCTACTGGGCCAATATCGGGCGGCTGGTCTATGGCTACGAGGAGACCAAGCTTCTCGCGCTGACTGGCGACCATGCCGAGAATCCGACGATGAGCCTCTCGTCGCGCACGGTGCTCGGCTTCGGGCAGAAGCCGGTCGAGGTCCACGGTCCCTTCCCCGAGATGGACGAGGAGCTTCTCGCCCCGCATATCGGTTTTTGGCAGCGCTAGGAACTTGACTTCGAAACCGGTTAGGCCGGCACTTCGATGTCGTGGCCACCGACCGCGGGAAGGGCAGGATCGTCTCCGGCCGCGGCGATGACGCTGTCGAGCAGGCCGGGGAAGCGGGCGTCGAGATCGGTGCGGCGCAGCGTGATCATCCGGTTGGTGCCGACCACTTCGGCGCGTGTGACACCGGCTTCGCGCAGTTTGGCCAGGTGATAGCTGAGATTGGTCTTCGAGCCGAAGTCGAGGAACTGGCTGCAGTTCAGCGCCACGCCTTCCTTGCTGGCGAGATAGCGCACGATGGCCAGCCTGGTCGGGTCGCCAAGCACGGCGAGCACGATCGGCAGGCTGATCTGGTCTGTATTGGGATGCGGCAAGGTCATGGCCCGAAACTAAGCACAGTCGGTGGCGATTTCAACGCGTCCATCCTTTGCGGGGCATGCACAGTGTTTCTCCGTTTCGCGACCAGGCTCACCGGCTGTCCTGACACAGGCTGTCAGCAGGCTTCAGCTATTTTCACCTGGCTTCATTGACATCATGCCCTGTTATATCCAATTGTTCAATAACTTTTGAACTAAGGGACCTCCCAATGGACAAGCGCCTCCTCTGGCTTGCGCTCGGATCGTTCACGATCTCGACCGAAGGCTTCGTCATTTCCAGCCTGCTGCCTGACATTGCCGGCGACGCCGGCATTTCGATTCCGCTCGCCGGCACGCTGATCACCGCCTTCGCGCTCGCCTATGCGATTGGCACGCCGATCCTGGCGACGCTGACCGGCGAATGGGACCGGCGCCGGGTCATCCTGTGGACGCTGGTGTTCTTCGTCATTGGTAATATTACGGCAGCGGTCAGCTCGTCCTTCGAACTGCTGCTGATTGCCCGCATCATCATGGCGCTGTCGTCCGGCCTGTTTGCCGCAACCGCGCAAGGCACGGCGGTGGCGCTGGTCGATGACCATCACCGGGCCCGCGCCATTGCTGTCGTCGTCGGCGGCACCACGGTGGCGGTTGCGCTCGGCGCGCCGCTCGGCGCGCTTGTCGCCGCCTTTGCCGGCTGGCGCGGCACGTTCTTTGCCATCGCCGGACTTGGCGCGCTGGTCGGCGCCATCCTGTGGTACCGGCTGCCGCGCGGCATTGTCGGCACCAGGCTGCCGCTCAAGCGGCGGCTGGCCGCGGCGCTGCGCCCCGGCGTCATGCCGATCCTTTTGACCACGGCGCTCGCCCTGATCGGCGCCTTCTCCGTGTTTTCCTATATCGCACCGCTGGCCATCCAGAGCGGCGGCCTGAGCCCGCTGGCGCTGCCCGGCATGCTGCTCGCCTTCGGCGTCGGCGCCGTCATCGGCAACATCGCCGGCGGCCAGGCGGCCGACCGGTTCGGCGCGACACGCACCGTCGGCTGGTCGCTGGCGCTGAGTGCTGTGATGCTGGTCATGCTCTCGGTGGTGCCGACCTTCCTGCCGCAGCATCTCGCCGGGCCGATGCTGATGGCCATGATGGTGCCGTGGGGCATGGTCGGCTGGGCGTTCCCGCCGGCGCAGGCCAGTCGCATCATCAAGCTGGCGCCCGACGCCGCACCGATCGTGCTGTCGCTCAACGCCTCGGCGCTCTACCTCGGCGTGGCGCTGGGTGCGGTGGTCGGCGGAGCCGTGCTGCGCTACGGCGTGCCGGCCGATCTCGGCCTGGTCGCCGCAATCTTCCCGCTGATCGGGCTTGGCGTGGTGCTGGCCGGCCGCTGGGCCGGCCGGGCGGTCGCCGTGCCGGCGGAGTAGACTTGCTGGTTTGACGCAATTCCCAAGGGAAAGCGCTGCGCGCTTTTCCCGGGAAAACCGCTCAACACTTTTCCTGGAATTGCTTTTCCATACCTGATTGCCGGCCGCTCTTTCAGCTTGAAGGGGTGGCCGGCGGCGTTTCGTAATCCAGTGCGGCGACTTCATCCAGCATGGCGCGCAGGTCGGCCGCCCGTTGCTCGCCGACCATGTCCTCGAAGCGCTGCTGGGCAATGCTCCACAATTTCGTCGCCTCCTCGAGCTTGGCGAGGCCCTGGCTTGTCAGCCGCACCCGCTTGATGCGGCGATCGTCCTTGTCGGCGAAGGTTTCGACATAGCCGTCACGGATCAATGGCTTCAGCGTGTGGCCGAGCGCCGACAGATCCATGACCATCTCTTCTGCAATCGTACCCATCGCCGGCTCGCCGCCGATTTGGATCTGGTACAGCAAGCCGAATTGTGTGCCCTTCAGGCCCGAAGGCGCGATCACATCGTCATAGAAGCGGCTGAGCTTGCGCGCGGCGCGCCGCAGCGTGGCGTTGTTGCAAGGGCTGAATCCCGGCATCGCAGTCTTGTTCATCACCACTCCTCGCCGGCAAATGCGCCTGCCGGCCTGCCGCAGAAATAGTTTCTGCCGCCACCGTTGACAAGATAGTGGCATATACCTACTTCCCAGATAGTGGCATATGCCACCAATTGGAAATCAGGCGGCGAGGGACATCCAGTCTCGCCGGAAAGCTAAAAAAGGAACACGACAATGAGTGGACAGGACAACAAGGGAACCGCAGTCATCACCGGCGCATCGGCAGGCATCGGCGCGGTCTATGCCGACCGGCTGGCAGGGCAGGGCTATGATCTGGTGCTGGTTGCGCGGCGCGCCGACCGGCTCGAGGAATTGGCTGAAAAGCTGCGTTATGCCTATAAGCGCAAGGTCAGCGTGATATCAGCCGATCTCGCCGACGACAATGATGTGCGCCGCGTAGAGCAGGCGATAGCAGCCGACGATAGCGTCACGCTGCTGGTCAACAATGCCGGCATCGGCGGCCAAGCCGTGGTGGCGACCGCCGACGCCGACGAGGCCGAGCGCATGATCAAGGTCAATGTCATCGCCTTGACCCGCCTGACCCGCGCCGTGCTGCCGGGGCTTTTGGCGCACAACCGCGGCGCCATCGTCAACATCGCCTCCGTGCTCGCCTATGAGACATCGTTCGGCGGCATCTACAGCGGCACCAAGGCCTATGTCGTCAACTTCACCGAGGGGCTGCACCGCGAGGTTGCCGGCACCAATGTGAAGGTGCAGGCTGTGTTGCCGGGCGCGACCCGCACCGATTTCTGGGAGCTTGCCGGCAGCGACATCGACCAGCTGCCGAAGGAAATCATCATGACCGCCGACGATATGGTCGATGCCGCGCTTGTCGGTCTCGCCAGGGGCGAAGCCGTCACCGTGCCGGCGCTCGCCGATGCGGGCAAGCTTGACACCTTCCTCGGCGCAAGGCAGGCCTTCTACGGCAGCCTGCATGCCGACAAGCCGGCCGCCCGCTACGCGGCTTGAGCTGACAGAACCTGGGTTCCTCGCCCCCGCAAAGCGGGGGAGAGGTGGCCGCGAAGCGGACGGAGAGGGGGCCATCCTAGGGCGAATTCCTAATGGAGTCTGGTCACCGTCGTCGCGCCAGTCCCCCCTCTCCGTCTCGGCTTCGCCGAGCCACCTCTCCCCCCATTCCATGGGGGCGAGGAACTAGAGCTAAGCCCCCCGCCACATCGGAATGATCGACGCCGCCAGCACCAGGGCCAGCACAATGTTGAGCGCGCGCCATTGCCACTCGGTCTTGAGCAGCCGTGCCAGCACCATGCCGGCCACGCACCAGATGGACAGCGAGATGGCCGCGGTGAGGCCGAAGGTAGAGCCGAGCAGCAGCGCGAGCTGCCCCGGTCCGTCGGCAAGGGCCGCGAACGAGGCCGCGGCACCCAGTCCCATCGCCCAGCCTTTCGGGTTCATCCACTGAATGCCGGCGCCGCCGAAGAAACTGTTGGGCTTGGCCATCGTGACATCGAGATTGGGCGGCCCGGCGCGGCCGATCTTGATCGCCAGCCAGACGAGATAGGCCGAACCGACGATCTTCATTGCCAGCTGCAGCGACGGCATAGCCAGCAGCAGGCCGGCGAGCCCGGCGGCGGCAGCACCCGTTACCGTGGCAAGGCCGGCGGCACTGCCGGCCATCAGCGGCACGGAGCGGCGAAAGCCGAATTGCGCGCCCGAAGCGGTGGACAGAGTGGTGGCGATGCCCGGTGTGGCGGTGGCCACGAAGGCAAACAGGATAAGCGGCAGCATGGTCTGGAGCATGGGGCGTCCTTCATCGAAGGCGTCATGGTAGACTTCCGCCTGCTTCAGTAAATGCAATGTTTGCGATGTCTGGCATTAGCAGACATAATGCCAGGCATGAACCGAAACCTCGACATGGCTCTGATCCGCACCTTCGTCACCGTCGCCGACAAGGCCAGCATGACCGCGGCGGCGAACGCGCTGCACCTGACGCAAGGCGCCGTCAGCCAACAGGTCAAGCGGCTGGAGGAGGCGCTGGGCTGCAGCCTGTTCGAGCGCGATCGGCGCGGCTTGCGGCTGACACGACCCGGCGAGCGGCTGTTCGGCAAGGCAAAGCGGCTGCTTGGGCTCAATGACGAGATCTGGGCCGAGATGGCGGGCACGGAAGTTGCCGGCCAGGTGCGGCTTGGTGTGCCTTACGACCTCGTAGGCACCTTGCTGGCGCCGGTGCTCAAAGCCTATGCCGAAGCCTATCCTCGGGTCGAGATTTCATTGCTCTGTGCCGCCTCGCCGGATCTTGCCGCCGCACTTGCCGCCGGCACCATCGATCTAGCCGTTATCGAGGAGCCGGTCGGCCCGTCGGCCGGTGAATGCCTTGCCATCGACCGGCTGGTCTGGGTTGGCGCCAAGGGCGGCGTTGCCCGCGCCAAGCGGCCGCTGCCGGTGTCGATTGTCGCCGACACCTGCGCCTTCCGCCCGGTGGTGCTGTCGGCGCTGAACGAGCATGGTCTTGAATGGCGCACCGTGTTCGAAAACGGCAACATCGATGCCACGACCGCGACGGTGCGCTCCGACCTCGCTGTCACCACGTGGCTGGCCTCCGCCGTGCCGGCCGACCTCGACATTCTGCCTTTCGATTCAGGCCTACCGCCGTTGCCGAATTTCTCGATCAATCTGCATTTGCCAAGGTTTGGCGCGGCGCCTGCCGCGCAGGAATTCGCGCGGTTTATCAGGGATGGGCTGGGGCGGCGGGCGATGGCGGCTTGAACGTGCGCTCCTTCTCCCCGTCACTATACGGGGAGAAGGTGCCGGCAGGCGGATGAGGGGCGGCGCGAACCGATCCGTTTTCTGATCCACAGACGTTTCGTCCAATTGGCGAGGTCAGCGCTGCCCCTCCTTGCCCTGCCGGGCATTTCTCCCCGTATAGTGACGGGGAGAAAGAGCCACTCCTACTTCCAGTTCTTGCGGCGCTCGAGCTCGGCTTCGGACGGCTCCTGCGTCACAAACGACCCAACCTTGATCTCGCCTGATCGTTCGTAGGTCGCCATGATGACGCCAGTGGTGGTGGCTTGCGACTTTGCGAGCTTGAAGGCGGCCGGCATCGCACTGTCGCCGAACAGCCGCTTGCCCTTGCCCAGCAGCAGCGGGAACGTCATCAGCCGGATTTCGTCGATCAGCCCGTTGGCCAGCAAGGTCTGGATCAGTTCGCCCGAACCCTGGATGAGCAGGTCAGGTCCATCCTCCTGGCTGAGGCGGCGCAACGCCGCGACGATATCTTCCCCAAGCCATTGCGTGTTCTCCCAGGTGAGAGAGTCCGGCCGATGTGTCGCCACATATTTGGTCGCAGGGTTGAAGGCATCTCCGATCGGATCTTTTTGATACGGCCAGTACGCGGCGAAGATGTCGTAGGTCCTGCGGCCGAGCAGCAGGGCGAAGGGTTTGGAGAAGAGTTCCTCCATCGCCGCGCCCGCCACCTCGTCAAAGTAATGGAAGGTCCAGCCGCCGAACTCGAAGCCGCCAACTGGATCCTCTTCCGGCCCGCCTGGAGCCTGCATGATGCCGTCGAGGCTGACGAAGGTGGCGGCGATGATCTTCCTCATTGGGCTTCTCCTTTTGGTGATCCGCGCCGTCAGGGCCGGATTTCGATCCAAGGACGGACGGGCAGGCGACCTTCCGACAGGTAACGGCAAGAAATCCGCCGCCGCCCGGTGAAGGATACCTATTGCCGCTTTCGCCCGCTGCCAGGAGCCTGTGACGAAAACCAGACATCGCCGATGACAGCGGTGGCGGTCCGGTCGGGCGTCCTGTCAGCCGCCAGCCAGATCGAGCGGCTGCGGGCCGCTTGCTGGAGGTCGGGGATTTTCGCCCCGGAGCTGGCAACCGAGGCGCCAACGCAAGGGATGAACCAGGAGCGCATGAACGGGTCGCAGGCAAAGCCCTTGTCGGTGCGGGTTACCATTACGGCAAGGCCGACACTCTGGGAGGGGCGCCAGGGAAAGATCATGCGGCCGCCGGGCTTGAGCGCCCGTAGCCAGGCAACCGGCGGCGCCACGACACCGGCATTGACGTAGATGATGTCGGAAGGCGGCAGATCGCCTGTGACGGCATCGCCGTGGATGACTCTGGCATTGCGGTAGGGTTCGAGGTTCTTTGTCGCTCTGGCCGCAAGATCGGCTTCCAGTTCGAAGGCAGTCACAGGGCCCGGCGAAACCAGCCGCGCCAGCAAGGCGGTGTAGTAGCCGGTGCCGGCACCGGCATGGGTGACGGCCTCACCCGGTCTGGGGGCGATCCTGCCGATCCACATGGCGTGCAGGGAAGGCTCGCCATTGTTGATGCCCTTGTCGGCATCGAGCGCCACCAGCACATCCTGATAGATGTGAACCGGATCGGCGCTCGGCGTCACGATCCTGCCGTTGCCGGTGATCAGCGCCCTGCCGGCCACGATCGTCCAAGGTCCGGGACCGAGAAAGGCCTCGCGCGGCACTGTGGCGAACGCCTCTTCGAGGCGCGAATCGGCCGAGCCGGCATTTGCGGCCATCAGCTGTGCATAGAATTTCCTGGCGTCTTCCACACTTGTCATGATGCGCTACAAGATAGCGCGAACTGCCGGTTTGTCGCGGTCGCAAGGGGAAATTCAGCCGACGCCGAAGACCGTGTCGTAGAGCAGTTTGAAGTTGAGCACCAGGATGATCGCCGCGACCACCCAGGCAAGTGCCGCCACGCTGCGCGGAATGGCAAGGTTGCCCATCTTCTTCTTGTCGGAGACGAACTGCACCAGCGGCACAACCGCGAAGGGCAGCTGCATCGACAGGATCACCTGGCTGAAGACCAGCAACTGGCCGGTGCCCTTTTCGCCATAGAGCGCGGTGACGACCACCACCGGGACGATGGCGATGCCGCGCGTCAGCAGACGGCGTGCCCATTGCGGGATGCGCAAGCGCAGGAAGCCTTCCATGACGATCTGGCCGGCAAGCGTCGCGGTCACCGTCGAGTTGAGGCCCGAGGCCAGCAGCGCCACTGCAAACAGGATCGAGGCGATGCCGAGGCCAAGCAGCGGCGACAGGAGTTCGAAGGCCTGGCCGATCTCAGCGACATCCTGGTGGCCGGTGCCATGGAAGGCCACAGCCGAGACGATCAGGATCGAGGCATTGACGAACAGGGCCAGGACAAGCGCGATGGTCGAGTCGGTCGTTGCCCATTTGATGGCGTCGCGCTTGCCTTTTTCGGTCCGTTCATAAGCGCGCGTCTGCACGATGGAGGAGTGCAGATAGAGATTGTGCGGCATGACGGTGGCGCCGATGATGCCGATGGCGATGTAGAGCATCGCCGGGTTGGTGACGATCTCCGTCGACGGCACGAACATCGAATGCAGGATCGAGCCCACCGGCGGGGCGGCGGCAAAGATCTGGATGGCGAAACAGCCGAAGATGATGATTAGAAGCGCGATGACGAAGGCTTCGAGATAGCGGAACCCCTTGTTCATCAACAAAAGCACGATGAAGGCGTCGAGCGCGGTCAGCATGGCGCCGCCGACCAGTGGAATGCCGAACAGAAGCTGCAGCGCAATCGCCGTGCCGATGACTTCGGCGAGGTCGCAGGCGATGATGGCGAGCTCGCAGGCGACCCACAGCACGAAACTGACGGGACGCGGATAGTAGGCGCGGCAGGCCTGGGCGAGGTCGCGGCCGGTGGCGATGCCGAGCCGGGCGGCGAGCGCCTGCAGCAGGATCGCCATCAGGTTGGACAGCATGATGATGAACAAAAGCGTGTAGCCGAACTGGGCGCCGCCGGCGAGATCGGTTGCCCAGTTGCCCGGGTCCATATAGCCGACCGAAACCATGTAGCCCGGCCCCATGAAGGCGAACAGGCGGCGGAACCAGACGCCGGATTGCGGCACCGCGATCGTGGAGTTCACCTCGCGCAGGCTCGGCGGATTGTCTTCCGGCCTGTCAAATCGCCAGGCTGATCCCACGGTTGCGTCGGCTTCGGACATGGAGGGCTTTCCACTGGATGGATTGGTGTTGTCATCCTATCTATGTCAGGGCTCAACATTATGCAATAGGCTATATTTCATTGTATATGCTTCTTATGCGGCAGCCGGTTGGACGCGCAGGGAGCGATCGCAAACGCCGGTTGCGCCTGCCACGGAATGCAAATAAACGGCTGGGGACAGTTAAGCCTGTGCTATGAATGGCAAAGGCCGATTGATTTGTCGAAAGCCAGGAAGGAGCGCGTATTGGCGCTGAAGCATAAACCGGTTCGACGCGAAGAGCCGCTTCCGAATGCCGACGTCCATTCCGAAGGCTTCCGGCAGACGCGCGAAGCGCGCCGCAGCGCGCTGGTCGAGGATTATGTCGAGCTGATCGCCGACCTGATCGAGGACGGCAACGAGGCGCGGCAGGTCGATATCGCGGCAAGGCTTGGCGTCGCCCAGCCGACGGTGGCCAAGATGCTGACCAGGCTGTGCGCCGACGGGCTCGTCTCCCGAAAACCCTATCGCGGGGTGTTCCTGACCGATGCCGGGCGCAAGGTGGCTGAGGAAAGCCGCATCCGCCACCAGACGGTCGAAGCCTTTTTGCGCTCGCTCGGCGTCAGCGCCGAGACGGCGCGCATCGATGCCGAAGGCATCGAGCATCATGTCAGCGCCGAGACGCTGGAAGCGTTTCGCAAGGCGATGATCGCGCCGCGTTAAAGCCGCGCTCGCCTCGAAGTCCATCGGAACCTCCGCACCTTACGCACGTTGCTCCTGACGTCGCGCGATTGGTGCGCGTCAAGGGAGGAAACCATGGGCGTTGAACAGGCACCGACCGCGAAGGGCAAGCAAGCTGCCAGAGGATTAAAGCAGGCGGCTGCAAAGGATGAGCGCAAGACTGAAGCCGAAACCGGCCGGCCGCTGAAGAAGGGCGCCGCGCGTTTCGAGGAACGCTCCAAAAGCTCGGACGGCAAGAGTGCCGGCGCCAAGCAGAAGAGCTGAGTTCTCGGCCGCAAGCGCCAACGCCTATTCTTCGTTCACATCCTGCACCCAGCTGCGCGGATGCCCGTCGACGCGGAACTGGAAGATGAAATAGGGCGGAATGCAGGTGCCCTTGCCGGGCTTGGCCTCGGTCAGATCGTCGTAGCCGGCAGTGCAGATATAGTCCTCACGGCAGGGATGCGCCTTGTCGCAGGCGCGCAGGCCGGCGGTCTTGGTGAATTCCTTGGTGCAGAATTTGTGGTCCTTGCCAGACGCAATGCAGTCATTGAAGCCGGTCTTGGCCAGCCGTCCGCAACTCGCCTCGTCGGGCAGCTTTTCGCAGCTCGCCTTGCGCAGCATGCCGCCGGGAAAGCCGCCGGTCTTCTGCTCGGGATTGTCGTAGCGCTGGCGCGCCGCGCCATAACCGGCGAGTTTTATCGGCGGTTTCTTGTCGCGCGCCGGATCGATGGCACAGGCCTTTGCGGTGGCCGGCGAAAGGCGGCAATACTGGTCGCTGCCCCATTTCGACATCTTGATCTCGCCGAACTCGACGGGATCGCCGACTTGGGTGCCGCCTTCGCTGACGCAGGTGCCGAAGCCCGGATGGATGGCGCTTTCATGGACGCCGGCGCAGCGCAGGCCGGCGCCGCAGGTCCAGTCCTTGAAGCTTGCATCCTCGCCGCTGTAGCAGATCGAGCCCCAACCATTGTAGAGGTCGGTGCCTTTCAGCGCCTCGGCGTATTTGGCATCGGGACGGGCGGCGAAGCCGCGGGAGAAATCCGGATGGCTGCCGGCGGCGAACTCCTCGACGATGGCGCGCCGGCGCGGCAGGTCGGCGAAGAACACAGCCGAGCCCGGCACGAAGACAGCGTTGCGGCGCGGCTCGCTGGCCGGGTCGGCGCCGGTATAGTGAAAGCCGGCAATGCCGTGCGTCTGATGGCAGCCGGTGCAGGTCATGTCGTTGAGACGCAAATTGAAGCCGGCCACCGATTTCAAGCTGCGTAGTTCGTTGCCCCTGCCGACATAATCCTTCAGCGCCTTGTCGATATCGGCATCGTCGAGCAGCCCATAGGCGATGTTGTTTTGCGATCTGGCCATGCCGCCGGGTGCGACCGAGACGGCGCTGGTCGCCAGGAATTTGTCTGATATCACCAGCCGACCAAGATCGAGGTCGTAGATGTTGCGATCGGTCAGCAGCCACTTGGCGAAACCCGGCCGGTCGGCCAGCACGATCTTCCTGTCGATCTGGTTCTCCATCTTCGATTCCTGGAAGGTGGACGTCGCCGGGTCCCATTTGAAAATCTTGAGGAGATATTCGGCATGGCCGCCGAAATCGCGCCGGCTTGAGGCCGACAGCCGGAGAACCTGCATGTTGAGTTCGAGCCGCATGATCTGCGCTGAGTTCAGCATGGCGTTCGAAAGCGGACCTTCATCCGAGCGCAGCCAGGCCGCGAGCTGATCGGGCGCAAGGTCTTTTTGCCCGGCGGCCAGCCAGCGCTTGGCGACATCGGCGCACGAGACGGCGGTAGCGCTTGGACGGTCTCTCGAAGCGCGGGCGCGCGCCTCGCCGGGCATGGCATTGAAGACCAGGCTCATGGTCAATGGCAGGCGCGACGAAATGCGCTGTGCCGTCTTCCCCTTCGCCGGCTTCTCCGCCACCGAATAGTGGAAGCGGTAGATCAGCCTGATTTCGCCGCATTCGGTGTGGCCGAGATAGCCGCGGTCCATGCGGTTGACGACGCCGGTCAGGTCGAGCGTCGAGCCGTCGTCGTCGATGTATTTCGGGTTGAATTTCTGGCTGGGGTCCTTCGTCTTCGCCAGCGCGGCGACATAGGGATCGGGGCTGCCGGCGGGCTCGTCGGCGATCTCCTGCTTGACGGCGTTGCGCACCGGAGTCAGCGCGCGCACCGAAAACAGGCCGCGATTGTCGACCTCGCGGGTGAGACCCAGCGCCGGACCGAGCAGGCGGCTGATCGACAGGCCGCCACGCTCGAGCGCCTGCAATGTGTCGGGATCGGTCACGGCGACGCTGGAATCGAGCGTGATGGCACATGCCGGCCACGAGCCAAGGCACCACAGCACCGCCAGCAACAGAAATCGGCCGATCGTCTGCAAGCCCTTACCCCCCGTTCGACCGGATGCTACAGCGCGCGTGCCGCCTCGACCAGAGCGCGGAGCGGCGATGCCGCCGGCACGAAAAATACTGTGACTTGGCGCAACCATTACGATAATTGTTTGTTGGGGTCGGACCGGGCCACGACATCGGCCAGGTCTGCCAGGAAGTTTGCATTACGGGGAGTTGCCATGCTCTGGAAGGGCCGCCGTCAGAGTGACAATGTCGAGGACGAGCGCAGCGACAGCGGCGGTGGTGGTTTCGGCGGCGGCAGCCCCGGCCAATTCCGCGTCCCGATCGGCGGCCGCACCGGTGGCGGCGGCAGCATCTTGCTCGTCATCCTCGTGGTGCTGGCCGGATGGTATTTTGGCTTCGACCCGTCGCAGATCCTGGGCAGCGGCGACAGCGGCGGCGGCCAGATCACTGACAACAGCGGCGGCCAGGACGAGGGTGCCGGCACGCCTGCTTCCGACGAGATGAAGCAGTTCGTGGCGACGGTGCTCGCCGAGACCGAAGAGACCTGGACCGGCATCTTCCAGTCACAGGGCCTGACATACGAGGATCCGAAGCTTGTGCTGTTCAGCGGGCAAATCCGTTCGGCTTGTGGCTCCGCCTCCACGGCCGCCGGTCCGTTCTATTGTCCCGGCGACCACAAGGTCTATCTCGACACCACCTTCTTCCAGCAGCTCGACCAGCAGTTCGGCGCCTCTGGCGATTTCGCCCAGGCCTATGTGATCGCGCATGAGGTCGGTCACCATGTGCAGAACCTCACCGGCATCCTGCCCAAGTTCAACCAGATGCGGCAGTCCATGGGCGAGGCGGAAGCCAACCAGATGTCGGTGCGCATTGAGCTGCAGGCCGACTGCTTCGCCGGTGTCTGGGCGCACTTCACCGGGCAGAAAGGCATTCTGGAACAGGGCGACATCGAAGAGGCGCTGAACGCCGCCAAGCAGATCGGCGACGACACGCTGCAGAAGAAGATGCAGGGCTATGTCGTGCCGGAAAGCTTCAACCACGGCACCTCGCAGCAGCGGCAGACGTGGCTGGCGCGCGGCTACAAGAGCGGCAAGCTTTCGGATTGCAACACGCTGACCGGTCCGATCTGACGAGACTGCTCGGGCCCGCGTTTCCCGGCGTCGGCCGACCGCCAAACTGCCGTCAGGGGATGTCAGGATCGACGATTCCCGACCGTTCCCTTATTGTTCCAGAATGACGCCTCGCCTATAACGGGCGCCCCGCCCAAGGGCGGCTTAGGGAGCAGACGCCATCATGATCGACCCCAAAACCGCCAGGCGGGGCCTTGCGCTCGTCTTCACCACGCTGCTGCTCGACATTATCGGCTTCGGGATGATCATGCCGGTGTTGCCGGCCTATCTGAGGGAATTGAGCGGGGTCGGCATCAGCGAAGCGGCGATCGAGGGCGGCTGGCTGTTCTTCGTCTATGCGGCGATGCAGTTCTTCTTCGCCCCGATCATGGGCGGCTTGAGCGACCGCTTCGGGCGGCGGCCGATCCTGCTCGCTTCCGTGCTCACCTTCTCCATCGACAATTTGATCTGCGCCATCGCCTGGTCCTATCCAATGCTGTTCATCGGACGTGTGCTGGCCGGCATTTCGGGCGCCAGCTACTCCACGACCTCGGCCTTCATCGCCGACATTTCGAATGACGAGAACAGGGCAAAGAATTTCGGCCTGCTCGGCATCGCCTTCGGTGTCGGCTTCGTCATCGGTCCGGTGCTGGGCGGGCTGCTCGGCTCCTTCGGACCGCGCGTGCCGTTCTATTTCGCCGCCGGGCTTGCCTTCGTGAACTTCCTCATCGCGCTGTTCTTCCTACCGGAAACGCTGGACGAAAAGCACCGCCGCCGTTTCGAGTGGAAACGCGCCAACCCGGTCGGCACGCTGCTGCAGATGCGCCAGTACCAGGGCATCGGCTGGATCGGGCTCGCCTTCTTCCTGATGACGCTTGGCCACATGATGTATCCGGCGGTGTGGTCGTTCGTCTCCAATTACCGCTATGGCTGGAGCGAGCAGCAGATCGGCTTCTCGCTCGGCGCCTTTGGCCTGTGCGGGGCGATCGTCATGGCGACGGTGCTGCCGCGTGTGATCCCCAGGCTTGGCGAATGGCGGACGGCGGTGATCGGCCTGACATTTACCGCGGCCAGCGCCTTCGGCTACGCCTTCGCCTCGCAAGGCTGGATGATCTATGCGGTGATCGTCGTCGGCTGCCTCGAAGCATTGGCCGATCCGCCGTTGAGAAGCCTTGCCGCCGGCAAGGTGCCGCCTTCGGCGCAAGGCGAACTGCAGGGCGCGATGACCTCGATCTTTTCGATCACCTCGATCATAACGCCGCTGCTCTACACCGCGATCTTTTCCTGGTTCACGGGGCCGAAAGCCCCGGTGACATTCGGCGGTGCGCCTTATCTGCTCGGCGCGTGTTTCCTGACGCTGGCGGTCATCGTCTTTGTGACGAAAGTGGCGAGGCCGACGGCAGTGAGAAATGCCGCCACCGGCGTCGCTGAAGATGGAGCGCCGGGATGAGCCATGACAGCCGCATAAAGCTGACCAGGGATGGGGTGTCGCTGTCTCGCCTGGTGTTTGGCGCCTGGCGCCTGCTCGACAGTGCCGCCCGCCGGTAAATGCCGTCAGGCTGGTTCTCTCGGAACCTTCTTCATGCCGCGGTTGTTGAACAGACCGGTCGACCGGTTTTCAATTTGCAGACGCAGACCAAGGGCAATCGCGCCGCATTTGTAATTCTGACAGGGCAGCGCAGCGCCCTAGTTTCCCTGAGACGGCTGGGTTGAAACGAGAGGAGATCGCCATGTTGAACCGGATGCTTCATCAGGCAGTGCTCGTGCTCGCCGCTGTCTGTATTGCTGTGGCCATGGCGCAAGCGGCGTCTTCGGCGCGTCCGGGTCAGCCGCCGCCCGGCTTCACCTCGGCCAAGGTAGCGGTGAACGGCAGCAGCCTGCACTATATCAGGGGTGGAAACGGGCCGGCTCTCATTCTCGTGCATGGGTTCCCGGAGGACTGGACCGAATATCAGGCCATTATGCCGAGGCTGGCGCAGCGCTTCACGGTGATTGCGGTCGACCTTCCCGGCATCGGCCGCTCGGCGCCGCCGCGAGATGGCTATGAGGCCACAAATCTGGCGTCTCAAATCCATGGCCTTGCCGATGCCCTGCACCTGGAAAAGCCCTATGTCGTCGGGCACGATCTCGGCGGCATCGTCACCTATGCCTATGTCAGGCGGTTCCCGGAAGCGCTGCGCGGCGCCATGATCCTCGATGTGCCGATGCCCGGCATCGAAGGGTGGGACAAGGCGATATCAGGCACGTGGCATATCGGCTTCATCCAGGCGCCCGGCGGTTTGGCGGAGAAGGTAGTTCCAGGACGGCAGGCGGCCATGCTCGGCTGGTTCCTCGACATCGGCAAGTTCAGCCGTCAGGAGCGCACATATTATTTCCGCATCTATCGCGCGCCGCAGCTGCACGCTGCGTTCGAGATCTATCGCGCCTTCCCCACGGACGGTGAATGGAACGCCGCCCAGACGGCGCCGAACGCCGTGCCGCTGGTCATCGCCGTCGGCCAGAAATCCTTCTTCAGCGCACTGTTGCCGACCTTTCTGGACGGCTACCGCGCCAAGGGCATGAGCCATGTCGAGGGCGCGCAGATTGAAGACGCCAGCCACTATATCGTCGCCGACAATCCGGATGGCGCGGCGGCGTTGATCGAAAAGCATGCCGGCGAAAACGCGCGCTGATCGCTCTCTCCATCAACAGCCAAGGGAGAACGGAAATGAACGATCTGAAGAAGAACGGATCTGCCATGCCCAAGATCGTCGACCGGACTACGTTCGAGGCGGAACTCGACGCGCTGCGGGCTCGCGAGAAAGCGCATACCAGGGAAAGCGATGCGATCGCTGCTGCGCGCCGGCGGCTGCCCATGGTCGAGGTCGACGGGGCAACCCCACTCATCAGCGACAAGGGTCAAGTGACCCTGCTCGACGCCTTCGAGGACCGGCCTCTGCTCATCGCCTATTATTTCATGTGGCACAAGGATCAGCCAGCGCCGCAGCAATGTGAGGGCTGCACCTTGTTCACCTCTCAGGTGCGCGAACGCGTCTACATCAATTCGCGCGACGTCACCTACGCCACCTTCTGCCAAGGGCCCTATGAGCCCAGCATCCGCTACCGCGATTTCATGGGCTGGGACATGCCGTGGTACTCCGCCGAGAAATCGCTCGATACGCTGCTTGTCGACCGCCAGCACAACCGTATGCACATCGTGTGTTACGTGCGTAAGGGGAACTCCGTCTTCGAAACGTATTGGACGACCGCCCGCGGCGTGGAGGCGATGGACAACAATTACCACCTGCTCGACCTCACCGTTTATGGACGGCAAGAGGAGTGGGAAGACTCGCCGGAGGGTTGGCCGCAGCCCTGGGGCGAAGGCAAGGCGCGGATGCGCAAGGGCGAACGACCGATCGCCCAATGGAACCGGCTGAAGGCCGGCTACTCGGATGATCTGAGAAACGGCTAGGCGAAGACCTGTAAAATCAAACCCGCTCGGCCAGCAATTCCTCGCCGCGCTTTTCGCGGATTAGGTTGACGAAGCGGCGGAACAGATAGTGCGAATCCTGCGGGCCGGGCGAGGCCTCGGGATGGTGCTGGACCGAAAACACCGGACGGCCGGTGAGCGCGATGCCGCAGTTCGAGCCGTCGAACAGCGAAACATGGGTTTCCTCGACGCCTTCGGGCAGCGAGTCGGCATCGACGGCAAAGCCGTGGTTCATCGAGACGATCTCGACCTTGCCGGTGGTGTGGTCCTTGACCGGGTGGTTGGCGCCGTGATGGCCCTGATGCATCTTGGCGGTCTTGCCGCCCAGCGCCAGCGCCAGCATCTGGTGGCCGAGGCAGATGCCGAACACTGGAATGTCGGTCTTGAGCAGATCCTGGATGACCGGCACGGCATAGTCGCCGGTGGCTTCCGGGTCACCGGGGCCGTTGGAAAGGAAGATGCCATCCGGCTGCATGGCGAGGATCTCTTCCGAACCGGTGCTGGCCGGCACCACGGTGACCTTGGCGCCAAGCCCGGAAAGCAGCCGCAATATGTTGCGCTTGACGCCATAGTCGATGGCGACGACATGCATCGACGGCTCGGCCTGTTCGCCAAAGCCTTCATTCCACACCCAAGGCGTTTCGCGCCAGACCGAGGACTGTCCGGACGTGACTTCCTTGGCGAGATCGAGGCCGATCAGGCCTGACCAGGCGGCGGCGCGGCGCTTGAGGTCCTCGAGGTCGAAGACGCCGTCGGGCGCATGGGCGATGACGGCATTGGGCATGCCCTTTTCGCGGATCAGCGCGGTCAGCGCGCGGGTGTCGATGCCCGAGAGCGCGACGATGCCGCGCTTCTTCAGCCATTGGTCGAGGCCAGTGCCGGCGCGGTAGTTGGAGGGGTTGGTGACATCGGCCTTGAACACCGCGCCGACGGCACCGGCGCGGGCGACAGGGTTCAAGTCCTCGATGTCCTCATCATTGGTGCCGATGTTGCCGATATGAGGGAAGGTGAAGGTGACGATCTGACCGGCATAGGACGGGTCGGTGAGGATTTCCTGGTAGCCGGTGAGTGCCGTGTTGAAGCAGACTTCGGCGACGGCCGACCCGGTGGCGCCGAGACCGCGGCCTTCAATGACGGTGCCGTCGGCCAGCACCAGCAGGGCGGTCGGCTTTTCGGTTACCCAAGCTGGGGTCAACACGGGCGTCATCTCGGCCATGGGGCACTCCTGTCAGGCTGCGCGCTTCGATAGCGGGCCATCTGCGCAGCAAACGGCGCGGCCGATTTCTCGAGCCTGCGCACCTAAATTCATTCTCTTATGCAAGGCCGAGTACATAGGGGAAGGCGCCAGAGCGGTCAATCATGCGGTGCCAAAACGACGGGCATTTGTTTCGTCGAACGATATCAGGGACTTGGCGCGTTTGCTTTACGAGTTCGCCACGGTTATTGTCCGCGCCGTTCGAAGGAGAAAGCATCATGCGCGCGAAAATCGCCGAATCCCTGAAGAGCGCGATGAAGGCGCAGGACAAGCACCGGCTGCCGACGCTCAGGCTCATCCAGGCCGCCATCCACGACCGCGACATCGCCAATCGCGGTTCGGGCAAGGAGCCCGCCAGCGACGAAGAGATCCTGCAGATCCTGGCCAAGATGGTGAAGCAGCGCGAGGAATCGGCCAAGGCATTCGAGGACGGCAAGCGGCCGGAACTGGCGGCGCAGGAGCGCGGCGAAATGGAGATCATCCGCGGCTTCCTGCCGACGCAGCTTGACGACGCCGCGGTGACGGCCGCGGCCCGTGAGGCGATCGCTGCAACCGGTGCGGCGAGCCAGAAGGACATGGGCAAGGTGATCGCCGCGCTGAAGCAGAAATATGCCGGCCAGATGGATTTCGGCAAGGCAAGCGGCATCGTCAAGGGACTGCTGCAGTGGGGCTTGCCGCAGTAGGGATCGTCTCTCGCCACATTCCGGCTTACGGCCGGACTCTGAGCCGTCTGTCGTCATGATCGAAATCGTCAAACCCGCGCTCGAACACCTGCCATCCTATAAGACCGCACTCGAGCGCGGCTGGTCGCCGGATAATGTCCGGCTGATGGAGGCGACACGTGAGCAGCTTGCGGCGATCGACGCGGATCCGGTGGCATTCCTCGATAGCCTCGACGATCCCGAGGCGAAGGGCGGCCCAATCACCTTGCCAGACGGCACGACAGTCCCGCGGCTGCCTGGTTTCTGGCGCTGGATCTGGGACGGCGAAGTGGCAGGCTCCATCGGCTTTCGCTGGCAGACTGGCACCTCAGCACTGCCGTCGCATGTGCTCGGCCATATCGGCTATGCCGTCGTACCCTGGAAGCGGCGGCGCGGCTATGCGACGGAGGCGCTGCGGCTGATGCTGGACGAGGCGAGGGCGGTCGGCTTGGAGTTTGTCGAGATCACCGCCAAGCCGCACAACCCGGCCTCACACAAGGTGATCCTGGCCAACGGCGGTAGACTCGTCCAGCGCTTCTTTGAAGACGCGGCCTATGGCGGGGCGGAGAGCCTGCGGTTCCGGATAGACTTGTAGCCAGACCCTATTCCGCTGCAGCTGGTAGCGGCGGTGCTGCCCGGCTGCGACCTTCCCAGACATAGGAGGCAAGCGCGACCGCCACCGCGACCAGCATCGCCGCGGCGCCGGCCAGCGGCAGGCTGCGATAGCCTAAGCCGGCATTGAGCATGGCGGCGCCCAGCGATGCGGCGAGCGCAATGCCGACATTGAAGCCCGAGGGAATGAGCGAGGAGGCGAGGTTGGAAGCGTCCGCCGTCCAGGCCAGGATGCGGGTCTGGATCGGCGTGCCGATGGCGAAGTTGAGGCCGCCCCAGATAACGATAGTGACGACCATCGGCAGCGCGTAGGGGCTGACCGTATAGATCACGCAAAGCATCACCGCCTGCAAGGCAAGCATGGTGATCAGCGATGGCATCAGTTTCCAGTCGGAGAGCTTGCCGCCGAGGAATACGCCGATGGTGGCGCCGACGCCGTTGAGCAGCAGCACCCAGGGGATCAGGCTCTCATTGAGGCCTGTCACTTCGAGCAGTGTCGGGGTGATGTAGGTGAACAGGGCGAACTGGCCGATCATCAGCATCAGCATCAGGATCAGCGAGGTCCAGACCTGTTGGCGCGCGAGCACACGCACCTCGCGGCCGAGGCCGGCGGACGGGGTCGACGCGCCTGCCGTGCGGGGCAGCAGGGTGGCCATGGCGGCGAATGCGACCACGCCAAGCGCGCACATCACCCAGAAGGTGGCGCGCCAGCCCCAGAGGTTGCCGATGGCGGTGCCGGCGGGCACGCCAATGATGTTGGAGACGGTGAGGCCGGAGAGGATGACGGCGACCGCCATGCCGCGTTTGTCCTGCGGCACCAGGCTGACGGCCACCACCATGGCAACGCCGAAATAGGCGCCATGCGCGACGGCAACCGCGATGCGAAGTAGCAGCATCGAGGTAAAGTCGGGCGCCAGCGCACAAGCCGCCTGGCCAATCGTAAAGGCGACGGTCAGGGCAAGCAGCAGGGTTTTGCGGGAGATACCCTTGGTGGCGAGCGCCAGCAGCGGCCCGCCAAGGGCGATGCCGCCAGCATAGCCGGAAACGAGATAGCCGGAGGTCGGGATCGAAACGCCGAGACCGTCGGCCACTTGCGGCAAGACGCCGGCGATGACGAATTCGGTGGTGCCGAAAGCGAAGGCGGCGATGAACAGGGCAATGAGCGGAAGCATGGCGCGGAAGCGATCCTCGGATGAGGTGGCCTCAAACCACGGATGAAGCGCGCGGGCAATGCAGAAATTGTCGACGCCGCTTTAGGTTTTCTTGAGCGGGTGATGCGGCTTCTTCCTTCTCCCCCTGTGGGAGAAGGTGGCCGAGCGAAGCTCGGTCGGATGAGGGGTGCTCCAGGGAACGCCAACGCCTCACTCCGCTGGAACACCCCTCAACCGTCTCGGCGCTATCGCGCCGATCCACCTTCTCCCGCAAGGGGAGAAGGGAAAAGTGCCTCACCCCGCCTTCAACCTCGACCCACCCAGCAGGCCGCGCTCCTCCAGCACCGGGTAGGCCATCGACGCCAGCAGCGAGTTGATCTGCTTCAGGTCGCGGATGGTGTCGAGATGGATGGAGCTGGTCTCGACGCTCTTGGCCGTGCCGTCGCGCAGGCGCACGAAATGGCTGGCGCTGGTTTCCTTCTCGCGGTCGCGCAGCCGGTCCTTTTCCAACACCAGCTGGCGCGCCGCCTCGGGGTCGCGCGAGACCAGCACGTTGAAGGCGAGCCTGGCGTTGGCGAGCACTGAGGCATGGAAGGCGCAGAGTTCGCGCCAGCCTTCGGGCGTGAACTCCAGCCCGCGCTCGAGCTTCTTCCTCACATGCACCAGCATGTTGCGCACGATGATGTCGCCGACCTGCTCCAGCTTGACGCAGGCGCCGATCAATTCCTGGCAGCGCAGGGCTTCGTCCTCTGTGAGCGAATTCCTGGTGAGCTTGGCCAGATAGAGTTTTATTGCCGCGTGCTTCCGGTCGACGCGGTCGTCGAGGGCGGCCAGCGCCTTGATCTTGTCCGCGTCGGCGCTCTCATAGAGCTCGATGATGCGCTTGAGCATGATCTCGACCGTTTCGCAGACCCGCACCACCTCGCGGGTGGCGTTGGCCAGCGCCTGGCTCGGAGTATCCAGCGCGCTGTCGTTGAGCGCGGAAAGCTCGACCACGTCGAGTGCGGCGGCCGGCGCCGGCTTGGTGCCTATCGCCACGATCTTCTCCGAGGCGCGGTAGATGAGGCTGGCAAGCGGCAGCCCGGCCAGCAGGATGATGACGTTGAACAGGATGTGGGCGTTGACGATCTGGTCGGGCACGGTTGCACCGAGGAAGGCGACCGGCGGCTTCAGCGTCATGAAGGCGATCAGCATCACCAGGGAACCCATGCCGCGCATCAAAAGATTGCCGATCGGCACGACGCGCACCCCAGGCTCGGCGCTGCGGGTGAGCAGCGGCGCGATGATCGAGGAGCCGAGATTGACGCCGAGCACCAGCACGATGCCGAGTTCAGGCGGGATGAAGCCGCGGCCGGCGAGTGTCACCATCAACAGCACGGCGGCTATCGAGGAGTGGAACAGCCAGGTGACGAGCGCGGCCAGCAGATAGGCGGTGACGAAATCGCCGGAGAAATATTGGATGATCAGCGGCATTAGCGTGCTCTGGCGCAGCGGCTCCGACGCCTGGCCGATCATCTCCAGCGACAGCACCAAAAGGCCGATGCCGACCAGGATGCGGCCGAACTGGCGCCAGTCGCGCCGCTCGGTGGCCATGAACATGACGGTGCCGGCAACGAGGCAGATCGGCACCAGCAGCGTCAAATCGAACGTCAAAAGCTTGACCACCAGCGCCGAGCCGATCTCGGCGCCGCGCACTGCCAATTGACCCGACATGCCCGAGACGATGCCGGCGCCGGCGAAGGAGCCGACGAGAAGCGTGACGGCGGTCGAACTCTGCAGCGCAATCGATAGGCCGCAGCCGGTCAGCACCGCCATGATCGGATTGCGCATGGTGGAGCGCAGCCTGTGGCGCAGCACGTCGCCATAGGCGCGCTCGACGCCGGTCTTGACCATGCGGGTGGCAAACAGCATCAGCGCCACCGCGCCGGCCAGATGCAGCAGGACGACGGAGCCGCTCATTTCGAAACCTGCATGCGGACAGGAACCGCGACGCGGAAGGCGTGGCGGTCAGGGTCGGAAAGGAGGGCGCGAATCATCGTCATGACAGTCTTGAACAATAGCCGGACTATTTTAGCCGGATAATAAAATCTTGTCGATTTCAAGGGGTCGTCGCGGCGCGACGGGGCGTGTCGGAAAATCGACGGATGCGCAGATGACTGCACGGCGGATGCACGGCGATGCGATGCATCCACCGCAGTTGTCGCACTTTTCGACACCTGCCTTGGAGATGATGCTGAGATATCGAAGCTAAGTAGAAGATTTCATTACATAATTGTAATGCTGGTGTTCAGTTTCAGTTCATCCATTGGCCGCTATTCCCTCTGATATCGACAACCAAGGAGCCCCTCCCATGAAACGCATTGTTCTTTCCGCCCTCGCTGTCTCCATGCTGGCTGCCAGCTCGCTCGCCGGGCAGGCAGCGCCGATGAATGCGCCGGCCGTGCCGCAGTCGAACTATACGCAGATCGACTGGCAGAAGCCCGGCAAGCATGTCGAAGTGCGCAAGCGCGTCGTGAAGAAGACGGTCATCGTCAAACGCAGCCATTGGCGTAATGGACAGAAGTACTCCAGCTGGAAGCGTCACCAGCCGATCCGCGACTATGGCCGTTACGGCCTGCATCGTCCCGGCCGCGGCCAGGAGTGGATCCGCGTCGGCAACGACTATGTGCTGGTCAGCATCCTATCCGGCATCATCTTCGGCGCCGTCGCCGCGCAGTAAGTCTGACCAGCACACTGCTGAGGCTTGAAAGGAGGTGGCCCGCAACGGCCGCCTTCTTTTTGGCCTGTGGAAACCGGGTAAGGTCCGCAATAAGGGTCGTCGGATTTCGCGCACATGATTATATGAGGGACAAACGAGTTCCCCGATGCGCTTTCCGCCCGCCTTTCTCGACGAGATACGCGACCGTGTGCCGATTTCTTCGGTTATCGGCCAGCGCGTCGCGTGGGACAGAAAGAAGACCAACGCGTCGCGTGGCGATTACTGGGCATGCTGCCCCTTCCATGGCGAGAAGAGCGCGTCCTTTCACTGCGAGGACAAGAAGGGCCGTTACCACTGCTTCGGCTGCTCGGTGTCGGGCGATCACTTCAAGTTCCTGACCGAACTCGACGGTTTGAGCTTTCCCGAGGCGGTCGAGAAGATCGCCGAGATGGCCGGCGTGCCGATGCCGGTGCGCGACGAACGGGAGGAACAGCGCGAGAAGGAACGCGCCAGCCTGACCGATGTCATGGAAATGGCGACGGCCTTCTTCCAGGACCGGCTGCAAGGACCGGAAGGTGCCAAGGCCCGCGCCTATCTCAGGGACCGCGGGCTGACGCCGGCGACCCAGCAATCGTTCCGGCTCGGCTTTGCGCCGGATAGCCGCAACGCGCTGAAGGAGCATCTTGCGGCAAAAGGCGTGCCGAAGGCCGACATCGAGGCCTGCGGGCTGGTGCGGCATGGCGACGACATTCCGGTTTCCTACGACTGGTTCCGCGACCGCATCATGTTCCCGATCCCGGATTCGCGCGGCAAGATCATCGCTTTCGGCGGCCGTGCGCTGGCGCCCGATGCTTTGGCCAAATACATGAACTCGCCCGACACCGAGCTCTTCCACAAGGGCAATGTGCTCTACAATTTTGCTCGCGCCCGCAAGGCGCTCGCCAAAGGCGGCACGGTGATTGCCGTCGAAGGCTATATGGACGTTATCGCGCTGGCGCAGGCGGGCTTTGAAAATGCCGTGGCGCCGCTCGGCACCGCGCTCACCGAAAACCAGCTTGAATTGTTGTGGCGCATGGCGCCCGAGCCGGTGCTGTGCTTCGACGGGGACCAGGCCGGGCTGAAGGCGGCATGGCGCGCCGCGGATCTCGCACTGCCCTCGGTGCAGGGCGGGCGCACGGCGCGTTTTGCGCTGCTGCCGGAAGGCAAGGACCCCGACGATCTGGTCAAGGCGGAAGGGCCGGACGCGTTCCGCGCCGTGCTTGCCGAGGCACGGCCGCTGGACGAACTGTTGTGGATGCGCGAGACGGCGGGCGGTGTCTTCGATACACCGGAGCGGCGGGCGGAATTGTCAAAAACGTTGAACGAACTCTCCAATCGCGTCCGGGACGAAAGCACGCGCTATCACTACCAGCAGGCGATGCGCGAGCGGGTGCAGAGCTTCTTCGGCGCCCAGCGCACTGTTCGGCAAGGTCGTCAGGACTGGAAACCGGGGCAGGGCAAGACGCCACCGCCGGGCGGGCAGTTCGCGAAAGGCGGAGGCATTGGCGCGCGCGCCGCGATCACCGAGAGCCTGGGGCGTTCGGCATTGGTCAAGCGCGGCAGCGAAGGGATGTCTGTGCGCGAGGCGACGATCATCGTGGCGCTGGTCAACCATCCGGCGCTGATCGACGAGAATTTCGCCCATGTCGAGTTCCTCGACCTGGCCAACACCGACCTGAAGCGGCTGCACGCCGCCATCCTCGATGCCATGGCGCATGACATGGCCAATGACCGCGACGCGGTGATCGCCACGATCGAGCGTGCCGGCTGCAGCGATATCTGGGGGCGGGCGGTGATGCTGATCAAACGCGCCCGGCAGTGGCCGGCGCTGGAAACCGCCGCCCTTGACGATGCTCGTGACGCCTTCAACCAGGCGCTGCACTTGCAGCGCAGCGCGCGCACCTTACATAAGGAGCTCAAACAGGCGGAAGCAGCGCTCGCCAGCGATCCCACAGACGAAAACTACCGGCATCTCGTCGAGATTCAGGCGCAATTTCGTGATGTGCAGGCAACGGAAGCGCTGATCGAAGGGTTCGGCGTGTCCTCGGGCAAGGCTGGGCGCGTCTAGGTTGAAACCTGCGCAAGAGTGAAGTTGAAATGTGCTGCGCGTCGAATCGACGCCTCTAAGTCGGGTAATTGATTCGCTTTTTTGATGCGAATCATGCGAGAGGCGCTTGACCTTCTGGCAGAATGACGGAATCAGGACGATTCGAAACCTTAACCCGTGCCGGCGTCGATGGGAAATGCAGCGATGTGAGGTGCTGATCACTGGACAGGTTGTTAGCCTGCCACAGATATCAGGGTTAATCTGGACTTAATGCATGTCGCCCAAAAGTGAAAACCCGGTTTTGGGGCACGATATGAACCAAACAAAAGAGTTGATGCGGTTACCGGCCGGTGAAGCGCGTTTCGTCACGAGCGCATAATTTGACCGGTGCGGCAGCTTACGCGGCTTCGATGTTCGGCCGCTAGGAGAAGATAAAGACTATGGCGACAAAGGAAAAGGAAGAGGTCGAGACCGAACGCGAAGGCGCCACCGATGGCCCCCTGCTCGACCTTTCCGATGATGCTGTCAAGAAGATGATCAAGGCCGCCAAGAAGCGCGGCTATGTGACCCTTGACGAGCTGAATGCGGTGCTGCCGTCGGAAGAGACCGATCCGGATCGCATCGAAGACATCAATGCGATGCTGTCCGACATGGGCATCAACGTGGTCGAGGACGACGATCAGGGCGAAGAGCCCGAGGCCGCCGACAGCAATGCCGACGCCGAGGAAGACGCCAACGAACTGGCCGAGCAGACCGGCACCGCCGTCGCCGCCACGACCACCAAGAAAGAGCCGACCGACCGCACCGATGATCCGGTGCGCATGTATCTGCGCGAAATGGGCTCGGTCGAGCTCCTGTCGCGCGAGGGTGAAATCGCGATCGCCAAGCGCATCGAGGCCGGCCGCGAGACGATGATCGCGGGGCTCTGCGAAAGCCCGCTGACCTTCCAGGCCATCATCATCTGGCGTGACGAGCTCAACGAATCCAAGATTCTGCTGCGCGAGATCATCGACCTCGAAGCCACCTATGCCGGCCCCGAAGCCAAGCAGGCGCCGGTGGTCGAGCGCATCGAGGAAACCCCAAAGCCCGAGGACAAGCCGCGGCGTGGACGCGACGAGGAAGACGACATCACCAATGTCGGCGCCGACACGCGCGGGCTGACGGATGACGACGAGGAAGACGAGGACGAGGCGAGCCTGTCGCTTGCGGCGATGGAAGCGGAACTCCGTCCGCAGGTGATGGAGACGCTCGACGTCATCGCCGACACTTACAAGAAGCTCAGGAAGCTGCAGGACCAGCAGGTCGAGAACCGTCTGGCTGCCGCCGGCACGCTGTCGCCCAGCCAGGACCGG
Source organism: Mesorhizobium sp. ArgA1 (assembly GCF_053714375.1). NCBI lineage: Bacteria > Pseudomonadati > Pseudomonadota > Alphaproteobacteria > Hyphomicrobiales > Phyllobacteriaceae > Mesorhizobium > Mesorhizobium sp. ArgA1. The sequence continues at coordinate 355,830 of NZ_JBSKBQ010000001.1, read as the reverse complement.
CGCCTGAAGGAGCTGAAAGACCAGCTGATCAAGGCGGTGAAGTCGCTGTCGCTCAACACCGCGCGCATCGAGGCGCTGGTCGAGCAGCTCTACGACATCAACAAGCGGTTGGTGCAGAACGAAGGCAAGCTCTTGCGCCTGGCCGAAAGCTATGGCGTGCGCCGCGAGGAATTCCTCAAGGAATATCAGGGTTCCGAGCTAGATCCGAACTGGACGCGCTCGATCGGCAATCTGACCTCGCGCGGCTGGAAGGAATTCACCAAGAACGAGAAGGACGCGATCAAGGATCTGCGTTCGGAGATTCAGAACCTCGCCACCGAAACGGCGATCTCGATCCTGGAATTCAGAAAAATCGTCAACCAGGTGCAGAAGGGCGAGCGCGAAGCCGCGATCGCCAAGAAGGAAATGGTCGAGGCCAATCTGCGCCTCGTCATCTCCATCGCCAAGAAATACACCAATCGCGGCCTGCAGTTCCTCGACCTGATCCAGGAAGGCAATATCGGCCTGATGAAGGCGGTCGACAAATTCGAATACCGCCGCGGTTACAAGTTCTCGACCTACGCGACATGGTGGATCCGGCAGGCGATCACGCGTTCGATCGCCGACCAGGCGCGCACCATCCGCATCCCGGTGCACATGATCGAGACGATCAACAAGATCGTGCGCACGTCGCGCCAGATGCTGCACGAGATTGGCCGCGAGCCGACGCCGGAGGAATTGGCCGAAAAGCTCGCAATGCCGCTTGAAAAAGTGCGCAAGGTCTTGAAGATCGCCAAGGAGCCGATCTCGCTCGAAACGCCTGTGGGCGACGAGGAGGATTCGCACCTGGGCGACTTCATCGAGGACAAGATGGCGATCCTGCCGATCGACGCGGCGATCCAGGCCAATCTGCGCGAGACCACGACGCGCGTGCTTGCCTCGCTGACGCCGCGCGAGGAGCGCGTGCTCAGAATGCGCTTCGGCATCGGCATGAACACCGACCACACGCTGGAAGAAGTCGGCCAGCAGTTCTCGGTCACCCGCGAGCGTATCCGCCAGATCGAAGCCAAGGCGCTGCGCAAGCTCAAGCACCCGAGCAGGTCGCGCAAGCTGCGCAGCTTCCTCGACAGCTGACACTCGCCGATTGCAAAGAAGTTAAGGGCGCCCATCGGGGTGCCCTTTTCGTTTCAAGCGGTTCAGCGAATTGCTCTACAGCGGCACGTTCAGCCGCGTTCCCTTGACGATGATGCCGCCCCGGTCGCCTATTTCTATCGAGCCATAACGCTGCCTGAAGCACTCGGGGAGCGGACGGTCGCCGGGAACAGACAGCCACAGGCGCAGCATATGGCGCCGCTTGTCCGGATCCGGCCAGTCCCGAAAACCCATGCGGTCGTGAAGCAGCGAATGATTGTAGACAAACTGCATGTCGCCGGGCCGCAGCCGCATCGACAGGTTCAGTTTCGGGTCATTGGCAAGGCTGTCGAAGAGATCCAGCGCTTCGATATGTACGGGGCTCAGCCGCATGGCATCCGGGAAACGCTGTGCGCTGTCGATGTACTGGCGTTGATAAATGCCGGTCAGCAATCCCGCGTGCCAGTTGAGGACCGGGATTTCGAAGTAGGGCTTTTCGCCTTCCGGCACCTCGCCGCGTCGGTCGGTGGCAATCGGATCAAACAGCAGGCGGACCAGGTCGGGCCGTCGTTTGCGCATCTCGTTGTAGATCGTCACCGTGCTGACCAGCAGGGACTCGCCGCCTTGCATGGCATCTTTCAGGCAGAGCAGACCGACGACGTCGGCGGAGTCGGTGTGAAATGTCTGGCGCTCCGCCGTCTGGTAGATGCGCGTCGTGGCATCCTTGGCGTCGGCGCCTGTGTCGCGGACGTAGCCAAGTATATGGCCCTGCGCATTCTGCGACCGTGCGCTACCAAGATGCGCTCCAATCCCGCAGAAGATCGTTGCCGCCATTTGCGCAGAATATGTCTCGGCCGGGAGGCCGCGAAGCACCTCGAACCCAATGCCTGCGATGATTTTTTCGCGCAGGGCAACGAGATGGTCGGCCAGCCGGGGCAAGGGGAAATCGGCCTTGCTCAGGTTGCCGATATCTTGCGAGCGGGCGAGAAAGCCGGTTGCCGCCAACTCCAGTTCCGCGACATCCTGCTTGTCCAATTCGACCAGCCAATTTTCAGGATGCTTCGCCATTTCCTCGCCTGTCCATGCGGCAGGAATTTCGATCCGTCCTGGCGGCAGGCCGATGCTCTCGCCCATGAAACTCTCCAGCCGCTGGATCGGCGGGATTTCCGCCAGGTCGATGGCCACGAACGGAGATTGCCGTAGTCAGGCGGAATTTTAAACCGGCTTTCCCTGGTCGGCGCCGACAGTTTTGCGGTCGTCGCTTTGCCGCTGCCTTGATGCTTGGCCTTCACGGGTCAATGGGGCTGGCGCGGCGGTCCTTGCACGAAGCTCGCTGCGGGCGGATACTTCGCCGTCGGATGCGTGTTCTGGGTGACAAACCGGATGTTCGCCCCGGCTGAGATCCTCAGCCGTGCTCCGTGGCGCCGGAGGGAGGTATGCGATGACAACCTACATCCTGCTGATGAACTGGACCGAACAGGGCGCCAGGAATGTGCGCGAGTCGCCGAAGCGGCTCGATGCCGCCAAGAAGCAGCTGGCCGACATGGGAGGGTCGTTCAAGGCGTTTTATCTCACCATGGGCGAATGCGACATGGTGGCCGTGGTCGAGGCTCCCGACGATGCGGTACTTGCGCGTTTTGCGCTGATGCTGGGGGCGGGCGGCAGCGTCAAGACGCGAACGCTCAAGGCTTTCCCGGAATTTGCCTACCGCGAGATCGTCACCTCGCTAGGATAGGCGGTGCCGCTTGACGGCGCCTGAGCTGCCGATATTGAGGAGAAATGCTCCTCTCGCTCGAGAAGAACTTCATTTTCATCCACATCCCGAAGACGGCCGGGACCTCGATCACCCGTGCGCTGCGGCCATGGTGCCTGCAGCCGAAGCCGACGCGGTGGCGGCGTCTGCTGTCGCGCCTGCCGGTGCCAGAGGCGCCGGAGAGGGTCAATTTCAGACAGCATGACAGAGCCGCCTGGCTGCTGCGCAAATTGCCGGCCCAGCTCTATGACGGCGCCTACAAATTCGCCGTGGTGCGCAACCCTTTCGAACTGGCCGTTTCCAATTACCAGCATTTGCGCCGGAAAACCTCGCGGCGCCGGCATCGCCAGGCGCAGCGCTGGGATTTCAAGGCGTTCCTGCGCTACCTCGAACGCAAGAACCGGCTGGCGCGGGTGGACCAGACAAGCTGGATTTCGGACAAGGATGGAAAGCTTATCATCGACGAGGTGCTGCGGTTCGAGAGGCTGGCCGATCAGTTCAATATCCTGGCCGGACGACTCGGGCTTCCCGCCGAAGTGACGCTTCCCCGAAAGAACGTCAGTGGCCCGGTCGACTATCGTGCCCTCTATGACGAGGAGGCGAAAGCCATCGTGCGGCGGCTCTATATCAGAGATTTTGAGCGCTTCGGCTACGAGTTCTGATTTCAGGCGCGGGGTCTCAAAGCGCGGCGCTTCGCCAGGTTGCGGGCCGACGTCATTGCGACGATAGTCGGTTCCGTCCCTCGGGTCGTGGTTTGAAATCCATGTCCAAGCCTCTGCTGACCGTCTGGTACAACACGCGCTGCCCGGTCTGCGATGGCGGCATCACCAAGCAGAAACGGCGGCTGATCGAAGCGATCAAGGCCGGGCGGATCGAATTCCGCGACATCAACCTCGAACCGGCGGCCCTGGCCGGCTACGGCGCTTCGCTGGAGGATATCCGTCGCCGGCTGCATGCCACCGATGCCGACGGCAAGCTCATCGTCGGCGCCGATGTCGCTGTCGCCGTCTGGAGGGTAACGCCGGGCGAGGGCTGGCTGGCGGTGCTGTTCGGCAATCCGGTCGCGCTGCCGCTGACGCGCTTCGCCTATGATCGCTTCGCCGACCTTCTCTATGCCTGGAACCGGCGCAACGGCCGCTGGTAGCCGGGAAACACCCCGGACATCTCCGAACCTGAGCCGGTGACCCGTCGCTGACGCTGCCTTCAGATACATCGTAAGATATATCTTGACTCCTCGGCCATGTGCGCCTAATTACGATATATCGTAAGACATAACTCAAGGAGCAAAAAATGCACAGACATCATCCTTTTGGCGAGCGCGCCGAGCGCGCATTCCTGCATATGGCCGGCAAATTTGGTGGCAGAGGGGGCGGCGGCTTTGGGCCGTTCGGGCACGGTGGTCGTGGCGGTGGACGCGGCGGGCCGGGCGACATGTTTCGCGCCGGACGCATGCTGGCCGACGGTGATCTCAAGCTGATCACGCTGTCGCTGCTGGCCGAGGCGCCGCGCCATGGCTACGACATCATCAAGGCGCTGGAAGAGCGCACCAGCGGCATCTACAGCCCGAGCCCGGGCGTGGTCTATCCGACGCTGACCTTCCTGGAAGAGGCCGGTTATGCCGCTTCTGCGGCCGATGGCAACAAGAAGGTGTTTTCGATCACCGAGGCGGGCCAGGCGCATCTCGACGAAAACCGCGAAATGATCGACGGTGTGCTCGAGCATCTCGAGCGCTTCGGCCGCAAGATGGCCAAGGCGCGCGAGTGGTTTGGCTGGAACGATGACAGCGAGGAGGGCGGACGACGTGGCCGCGGCGGCCGTTCGGAAGCCCGCGACGAGTTCCGCGCCGTGCGCCACCGGCTGCGCGCCGCCCTTGGCGAGATCGTCGACGCGCCGGCCGAAAAGCAGGCCGAAGCGATCGCGATACTGGAAGGGGCCGCCGAAGCCCTCGAAGCGCTGTCGCGCGGCTGAGCTCTGGCGGGGGACCGGTACACGACCCTTGCCCGTTCGACAGAGGAACGGTACTGAAAATCATCCTGCACCTTCTATCGGTGCGGGATGATTGCCGTTGGAGGATTCCCCATGTCTTTTCTGAAACGTCTTTTCGGCGGCGGTGGCGGCGGTGACGCCGGCGAGCCTAAGAGCGCTGCCCCGGCAAAGCAGATCGAGCACAAGGGATTTCTGATCAGCGCCACGCCCTACAAGGCGGACGGCCAGTATCAGACCTGCGGCGTGGTTTCGAAGGAAGTCGGCGGCGTGATGAAGGAGCACCGCTTCATCCGCGCCGACCGTTTCGCCGGTCTCGACGACGCTGTCGACATCTCGATCAAGAAGGGAATGCAGCTGGTCGACGAGCAGGGCGAGAAGATTTTCGGATGAAGCGGTTCAGGGACCGAATCTGCAGACCGCACTAACTCTCTGTTTCTACGAAAATAAAAAGGCAGGCGCCAAGGCGCCTGCCTTTTTCATGTCGGGTGTACGGGGCCGGCGTTTTTACGCCGCCACTGCGGTCTGCCCATTGGCGGTCGCGGCCACCACGGCGTCGACCTTGGCTGTCGCCTTGGCAAGTGCTGCCGTCACAGCATCGGCGCCCATGCCGACACCTTCGATGCGGATGACTTCGACATCTGTCATGCCGAGGAAGCCGAGCACCGAGCGCAGATAGGGGACAGCGTGGTCCATCTGGACGGCCGCGCCTTCCGAATAGATGCCCCCCGATGCAAGCACGATGTAGACCTTCTTGCCGGTGACGAGGCCCTTCGGGCCGCCCTCACCATAGGAGAAGCTCCTGCCGGAACGGGCGATGTGGTCAACCCACGACTTCAGTGTCGAGGAGATGTTGAAGTTGATGAAGCCGGTGGCCAGGATCACGGTGTCGGCGGCAAACAGTTCGTCGAGGACGACATCGGAAACGCCCACGACTTCGGCCTGGTGCGCAGTGCGGGCTTCAGCCGGGGTGTAGATGCCGGTCGCATAATCGGGGTCGATGTGCGGCAGCGGGTTGGCGACGAGGTCGCGCACGACAAGCTCGGCCGAGGGGTTGGCAGCGACAAGCTTTTGCGCGAATTCGGTGGCGATGCGGGTCGAGTGCGAAGCGGAGCCACGCGGGCTCGAGGTTACAAGAAGAATGGACATAGCGGTTCTCTCCAGTGGGAATTGAATTGTCCCGCCAGATATGGGGCTAGCGACCCATTCGAAAAACTGGTATATTTTCTATACGATCCATCCATAAAGTAGATATATACAATGCAACCCAATCCAACGCTCGATCAGCTTCAGGTGCTTGTCGCGGTGGCCGAGGCGGGGAGTTTTTCGGCCGCCGGGCGCAAGCTCAACCGGGCGCAGTCTGTCATCAGCTACACCATCGCCAATCTCGAGGCGCAGCTTGGGCTGAAACTGTTCGAGCGCGAGGGCACGCGCGAGCCGCAGCTGACCGAGATCGGCCGGGCGATGCTGGTGGATGCGCGGCGCATGGTCGGCGTGCTGCAGCGCATCCGCTCGCGGGTCGACAGCCACCACCAGGGATTGGAGGCGGAAGTCGCCCTGTCGGTAGACGCGACGCTGCCTTCGCCGGTGCTGGTTCGTGTACTGAAGGCATTCGAGGCGCAGTTTCCAACCGTGATGCTGCGCCTGCACATCGGTTCGCTCGGCCTGATCCCCGATCATGTCGTCAGCGGACAATCCGATCTTGGCATTGGTGGCCTGCTGGGAGAGGTCGACGTGCATCTCGTGCGTATCGGCTTCATGTCGATCGTGCTGGCTGCCGCGCCCAGCCATCCGCTGGCCCGGCTGCCGAAGCCGGTGGCGATCGAAGATGCGCGCGAACACACCCAGCTTGTCGTCACCGACCAGTCCGAACGCACCAAAGGGCGCGACTTCGGCGTCTTCGCCTACCGCACCTGGCGGCTGACGGATGTGCGCACCAAGCATATTCTGATGCGCGAGGGCCTGGGTTGGGGCGGGCTGCCGCGCTGGCTTATCGCCGACGATCTGGCCAGCGGCCGGCTGGTGGAACTCGACCTCGAACCCTACAGCGAGGTGCGCTCATCGCTCTATGCCATGCATCGCGTCGACCGCAGCCCGAAGCCTGCTGCGGCCTGGTTGATCGACCAGTTCAAACGCCAGCTCGGCCGCTTCAACGAGTTCGAGCCGGGCGAGGTGCCAGAAGAGGATCGGGAGACAATCCGGCAATCAGCGCCATGAGGACGGCACGGTAATCCTCGGCCGAGGCGCCCGCTTCGACGGCGAGCGCTGCCCGATCAAAAGCGGCGGCTAGCAAAGCAGTCAGCGCGTCGGTCGGTAGTCTCGTCATCGACTGCTCGCGCATTGCCGCGACCAGGCCTTCGCGCAGCGAGCGGTTACCGTGGCGGTTGTCGATCGCATCCATGGCGGCGCGGCCAAGCACCGCCGGCCCGTCGAGCAGCAGAAGCCGGGTGCGGCCGGGGAAGCGCATGGCGGCGAGATAGGCGTCCGATCCGGCAATCAGTGCGTCGCGGGCAAACAGCGATGGCGGCGAGGCGCGATCGATCTCAGCGGCGACAGCTTCTGCCTCCTGCTCGACCACAGCGGCAAACAGCGCCTGCTTGTCGGCAAAATGATGGTAGAGCGCGCCGCGGGTGAGGCCGGCGGCGGCGACAATCTCCGGCGTGCCGGTCTCGGCGTAGGATTTTTCAATGAACAGTTTGCGCGCGGCGGCGATCAGGTCGGCGCGCGTCGCTTCGGTGCGATCTCGATTGGAGCGGCGCGCTGTTTCTCGTTGCATACATGCAGCCTGTATGTTATTTCAACTTACATGCAGACTGTATGTTAGCTGAGAGGAGAAAGAAAGATGAAGGCGACGAGCTATTATCCGGTGTTGATGACCGGCGATGTGGCCGGCACGAAAGCCTTCTATATCAAGCACTTCCGTTTCAGGCCGCTGTTTGCGAGCGACTGGTATGTGCATCTGCAGTCGACCGAGGACCGGCGCGTCAATCTCGGTATCGTCCAGGGCGACCATGAGACGATCCCGGAAGAGGGGCGGGGACGTACATCCGGGCTGCTCATCAATTTCGAGGTCCGCGATCCGGATGCCGTCTATGAACGGACCCTTGCGGCAGGGCTGCCAATCCTGCGCTCGCTGTGCGACGAACCCTTCGGCCAGCGCCATTTCATTACCAGGGATCCCAATGGCGTGCTGATCGACGTGATCAAGCCAATCCCGCCCAGCCCGGAGTTTCAGGCGCAATTCGCTGCGGGTGCGGCCAGCGCCTGAACCATGGCAGCAAATGTCGGCAGCAGCGCCAGTTGCTGTGGTCGGGATAACGCGACGCGGTTTATGGTGGACGACGTTGAAGCTGGTCCTGCCGCATGCGTGATATCTGCCTTGTTCGTGCGCCTTCCAATCTCGGCCTGCGGCCGCTGCACCCCGGCCATGTGCCCGGCACCTGGCGGGCGCCGCAGGCACTGAGCGAGGCTGGTCTGGTTGAGGCGCTCGCGCCATCAAGGGTTGTCGATCTCGAAAAGCCCGCTTACGGCACCGAACCGCAACCGGGCACAAGGCTACGCAACGGTCCGGCGATCCGCCGCTTCAACCTTGACCTTGCCGAGATCGTCGCCGGTGCGCTCGGGCAAGGCGAGTTTCCGCTGGTCATCGGCGGCGATTGTTCGATCCTGCTTGGTGCGCTGGCGGCGGCGCGACGCTCCGGCGCGGTCGCGCTGGTCCATGTCGATGGCCACAGCGATTTCCGCCATCCCGGCAATTACGATGTCGATGCTGCACTAGGCTCGGCCGCCGGCATGGATCTGGCGCTTGCCACCGGACGCGGCGAGCCCTTGTTGACACAGTGGCCCGGCATTGCCGGTCCGCTCGTCGCCGATAAGGCGGCGGTGCAGATCGGCGAACGCGAGAGCCGCGATGCCGATTTTGAATGGGCCGATATCAACTCGACCGCAATCACGCGCATCGATGCCTTTGCCGCGCAGGAACTCGGTGCGGCTGGAGTGCTGGAAAAAACAAGGGCGACGCTGGCGCGCGCCGGCTGTCCCTACTGGCTGCATCTCGATGTCGACGTGCTCGACCAGAAAATCATGCCGGCGGTGGATTCGCCCGGCAGTCCCGGCATCGACCTCGACGATCTCGTTGTAATCCTGTCAGCGCTGGCAGGGGACCAGAGCTGCATCGGCATGGACATGACGATTTACGATCCTGATCTCGACCCGACCGGGGAACTGGCGCGCCTGCTGGTGTCGCTGCTTGGGCGGGTGCTCAAGCAGCGATAGGCCTTAGCTCGCCCTCGCCACCGGCGTCACCGTCACCTGGCTGATACCGGTGCGGCGGACCACCGTGCACAGCGTCTCGCGGCCGATGCGTTCGGCATCGAGCATGCGCACGAGGTCGTCGACGCCGGTGACCGGGCGGCCGTCGATGGCAGCGATGATGTCGCCCTCCTTCAGGCCGGCCTTGGCCGCGGGACCATCCTTCTCGACGCTGCGCAGTCGCACGGCGGTGTTGGTCGACACCTGCGACAGGAGCGCTGCACGGCGCGGCAAATTGGTGGTGTCGGCGGAGATGCCGATGAAGGCGCGGCGCACGCGGCCGAAGCGGATGATCTCCGAAATGACGAAATTGGCGGTGTTGGAAGCAACGGCGAAGGCGATGCCTTGCGCGCCGTGGATCATGGCGGTGTTGACGCCGATGACCTCGCCGGCCGACGACACCAGCGGCCCACCGGAATTGCCGGGGTTGAGCGCGGCGTCGGTCTGGATGACGTCGTCGATCAGCCGCCCGGTCGAGGCGCGCATCGAACGGCCGAGCGCGGAGACGACGCCGGAGGTGACGGTCCATTCAAAGCCGAGCGGATTGCCGATGGCAATCGCGATCTGGCCGCGCCGCAGCCGCTTGGAATCGCCAAGCGGCGCCACATCGGCAAAGCTGCCGTCGGCGCGCACCAGCGCGATGTCGGTATCTGGGTCGCGGCCGAGAACGCGGCCTTCGCTCGAGCCGCCGTCGGGCATCGACACACGCACCGCCCTGGCGTCACCGACGACATGGAAGTTGGTGACGACCAAGCCGTCCTGCGCGATGACGAAACCGGAGCCGTGGCCGCCCTGGCCGCCGATGCGCTCGATGCGGCAGACGGCCGGGCCGATGCGGTCGACCGCGTCCGCCACCGTCATCGAATAGGCGTCGAGCAGTGTGTCGTCCGGTTGGAATTTGGTGGCGGCGAGGGCCATTGGCGGGCTCCGTGTTTTCAGGCGTGTTCGTGACTATATGTGCGGAGCGGCCCGAACCGCCGCGACCTGACCAGATGGCCAGTGAAACCTTTAACTAGCCGTCAGGCGAGTATCTGCGGGCGCGTTGCCGAGCGATATCTGGGGCATGCAAGAAACCCAGGAGACCAAAATGAGCGACTTCAACCTCAGTGCCTTTTCCGAGGCCATCGCCGATGTCGCGGCGGCGGCAGCACCGGCGACGGCAAGTTTCACCACCCATCACCATCGCACGGCAAGCGCTTTCCACTGGCGGGATGGTTATTTCGTCACCGCCGAGGAAGCCGTCGAGGCCGGCGAAGAGATCGAACTGACGTTGGCTTCGGGCGAGACGGTGAAGGCCGAACTGGTCGGCCGCGACCCCTCGACCGGCGTAGCCCTTCTGAAGCCGGCGGGTGCTGTCAGTGCCGCTACGCTTGCCAGCGCTGACGCGGTACGGCCCGGCAATCTGGCCATTGCCATCGGCAGCAGCCAGGGCTCGGCGCTGGCCGTGTCGGGTTCGGTCGGCGAGGTCGGTCCGGCCTGGCGCTCGATGCGCGGCGGCACCATCGACCGGCGCATCAATCTTGCCGTCAATGCCGGCGGCCGGTTCGAGGGCGGTCCGGTGCTCGACGCCAGGGGCGCGTTGATCGGCATGCTGCTGTTCGGGCCGCGTGGCCGCGCCCTGGTCATGCCTTACGAGACGATCGAGCGGGCCGCAGCGACGCTGCGTGAAAAAGGCCACGTCGCCCGCGGCTATCTCGGCGCCGGCCTGCACCCGATCCGTGACGGCGCGGCGCGCGGCGCCATGGTGATGAGCCTCGACGACAACGGCCCGGCCAAGGCCGCCGGCCTTGCGCTCGGTGACATCATCGTCTCCTGGAACGGCGAGGCCGTGCACGGGCCGCGCGAACTGATCCGCAAACTTGGACCGGACAGCGCGGGTGCCGCAGTGACGCTTGGGGTGGTGCGCGGCGGCGAAGAGCGCGATGTCGCGCTGACCGTCGGCGAGAAGCCGCTGAGCTGAGGAATTGATGGACACATTCGCCAACGATCCGATCACGGTTGACGGCCCCGCCTCGCGGCGGCTGGTGGTGCTGATCGCTCTGGGCGACGCCGCACGTGCCGAGCGTCTGGCCACCGCGCTTGCCGCGAGCGACGATCTGTTGCCGGTCGCGCTCGGCAGTGGTGCGGCCGACGTCGCCATCATTGACGGCAGCAGTGCTGACGCCGTGCCGGCCGCCACGCCGCGGGTGCTGCTGTCAGGGCGCGCGGGCGGCGAACGGCCTGCCGGCGAGGTGATGGCAGTCATGCAAGCGGGCGCGGACGATCTGCTGATCGCCGCGGCCGTGCGGCTGGCGGCGGCGGGTTATCGCGTCTCGAGCGACGGCGTCGGTGGACGCCACGAGGATTTCCACGAAGGCGTGCCGTTCGAGGATGATGGCTCCGACGAGCATGTCCGTCCGGCGCTGTCGCCGCGCGAGGCCGAAGTGCTGGCGCTGCTGGCCGAAGGGGCGCCCAACAAGGTGATCGCGCGGCGGCTCAATATCTCCGTGCACACGGCGAAATTCCACGTCGCCGCGATCCTGATCAAGCTGGGTGCGGCCAACCGCACCGATGCGATTGCCATTGCGATGCGGCAGGGGTTGGTGCTGGTCTAGACCCTACGCTGCGTAACCCCATATCCGTTCAGTCGGGCCTTGCGCTGTAGCGGTCTGCCGCGCAAAGGTTCGCGTCTGCCGTGAAGCCAGGGAGGCGCAAGGAAATGTCGCTCAAGGGAAAGACGCTGTTCATCTCCGGCGGATCGCGCGGCATTGGGCTGGCGATTGCGCTCAGGGCGGCGCGCGACGGCGCCAATGTGACGATAGCGGCCAAGACCGCCGAGCCGCATCCGAAGCTGCCGGGTACGATCTATTCGGCTGCCGAAGAGATCGAGCAGGCGGGCGGCAAGGCGCTGCCTGTGCTGTGCGACATCCGCGAGGAGGCGCAGGTTGCCGAGGCAGTCGCGAAGACCGTGGCAAAATTCGGCGGCATCGACATCTGCGTCAACAATGCCAGCGCGATCCAGCTTACCGGCACGCTGGAGACCGACATGAAGCGCTACGATCTGATGCACCAGATCAACACGCGGGGCACCTTCCTGGTGTCGAAAATGTGCATCCCGCATCTGAAGTTGGCTGAGAATCCTCACATCCTGAATCTGGCGCCGCCGCTCGATATGAAGGCCAAATGGTTCAAGAACCACGTCGCCTACACGATGGCCAAGTTCGGCATGTCGATGTGCACGCTGGGGATGAGCGCCGAGTTTGCCAAGGATGGCATTGCGGTCAATTCGCTGTGGCCGATCTCGACCATCGATACGGCGGCGGTGCGCAATCTGCTTGGCGGCGCGACGGTGGCGGCGATGAGCCGTTTGCCCGATATCATGGCCGATGCCGCGCACGCCATCTTCCTGCGGCCGTCGCGCGAGACATCAGGCAATTTCTACATCGACGAAGAGGTGCTGCGCGCCGAAGGCGTGACGGATTTCTCGGCTTATGCGCCGGGCGCGACCGGACCGCTGGCCGGCGACTTTTTCGTGCCGGATGAGGTGTTTGCCAATTCGCCGACGAACGTCAAAAGCATCTACTAGCGGACATTACCTACTGTTCGAAAAGCCAAGCAATTGGCTTTTCATCTGCAGCGCGGACCAGTTCTCAACTTCCCGTATGGTGACGGGGGAAAGGGATCGCTTCACTCCTCGGCCTTCTTGCTTTTGGCCAGGCCCATCAGCCGGTCGATATAGGCCAGCATGAATGCCGAGAGGACGAAGGCGAGGTGGATGATGGTTAGCCACATCAGCTGCTCGGTCGTGTAGGAGGCCGAGTTGAGGAACACCTGCAACAGATGGATCGAGGAAATGGCGACGATGGTCGAGGCGACCTTGACCTTCAGCGAGCCGACATCGATCGTGCCCAGCCAATGGACCTCGCCGTCATTCTCGTCGAAACGGCTGACGAAATTCTCGTAGCCGGAGATGATAACCATCACCACCAGCGAGGCGACCAGCGCCGCATCGATGAGGCCGAGCATCTTCAGGATGGTGTCGGTGTCGCCGAGCGTGAAGGCCACCATGATGAATTCGTAGAGCTTCTTGCCAAACGACAGCGCATAGACTGCCAGTGCCAGGGCCAATCCGATATAGAAAACAACCAGCAGCCAGCGGGAGGCGAGAATGATCGATTCGATGGCGAGTTCGAGACGTTTCATGCAGCGGTTCCGGTCAGTTTTCTCGATCGAATGGGGTATTTCGGTCAGCTTGCCGCGGTTTGCAAGGCCAAACCGCGTCGCGTTCATTGCGACGCAAAAGAAACCCCGCCGGGAGGGCCGGCGGGGCTCAATGCGTCCCGCTGGAGTCGGGACGGGGCAGGGAACGCCCAGCCCTGAATCTGGGGTGAGCAGGCTCGCGATTCAATGAGCCGGCGCTAATGTGGCTACAATTCTTGTTGAACCGAGGCTGCTGTCCGCAGTTCGACCCACCCCGGAGTACCGGGATGGGTCCTTCTTGCTGATCTGATTCCAGAAAGCTACTCAAGCTATTGGAAACGTAGATCAATTATTGCTCGCCACTGGCGCCACCAGCGAGGTAATGCGGCGGATGGCGACGCGCCGGTTCTCGCGGTTCGGGCCGGACGTGTTCACCTTGAGATACTCCTCGCCATAGCCCTGCGTGGTGAGGTTCTCGGCCGGAACGCCAAAGGCATTGGTGAGCGCCTCGGCGACCGCCTCGGCGCGTCGGTCAGACAGAGCGAGGTTCGCCTCCGGCGTGCCAACGGCGTCGGTGTGGCCTTCGATCAGGAAGGTCTCGGCCGGGTTCTTTTTGAGCAGTTTTTCCATGGCGTTGGCGACGCCATCGAGCTTTTGCACCTCGGTGTCGGAGATCGTGGCCGAGCCGAATTCGAAGTTCAGCGTGTCGAGATCGATACGCCGGGCGATGTCGCGCACCCGGGCCGACCGCTTGACCTCGTCGATCGAGTAGAGGCGCTGCACCCTTTCCACAGGCGGCTGCTCGAGGAAGGTGTAGTAGTCGTCGTCGCTCTCGACATCCTCAGAATCGAGGATGTAGTCCCGGCGGGATATGTCGAGCCGCATCGGCGGCAGGTCGTCGCCGGGATCGCGCCACTCGTCGACGTCGTTGTAATAACGCTCGTCGACATAGCTCAGCACATATTCGCGCCCGTCCGGCATGATGCGGGAACGCCTGACGACATCTCCATTGCGGTTGCGGATGGTGACGATCCTGACGCCGTTGTCGCGCTCCACGATTTCACGGGTTCGGCCGCCCGAAAGATCCTCGTAGTAGACGTCTCTGGCGCCGCGCGTGATGCGAGGTGCCTCGTTGCTTTCCACGAATGTCTGGTTGTTGAACTGGAGGATCACGCGGTCTCCGAACTGCCTGACCACATCAGCACCCTGCGGCCGCCGGCGCTCGCGGACAACGTCCTGCGGCGTGAGGTCGACGCGCTTGCCCTTTTCCTCGGTGACGGGAACGAGTTTTTCAGGCTGGATTGCCTGCTGGGCCGACTTGTCGTCGGTAGGTGGTGGTCCCTGGTCGACCGGGGCAGGCTTCGGGCTCTGCGCCTGGGTGCCGTCCTGAGCGGGTTGCTCGCCCGTCTGGCCGCCAGCATTCTGGCCATCGTTATTCTGGCCACCTTGGTCCTTGCGGTGCTTGCGCTTGGCATCCTTCTGGCTGTCCAGAATGGGTGCTTCGTCGGGATTGGCCACGGCTTCGCCCTGCGCCGGCTGCTCGGCATTGGCGGGTTGTTGCTCACCCGTCGCGGGCTGTTGTTCGCCGGCCGCAGGCTGCTGCTCGCCTGTCACCGGCTGTTCGCCGACAGGTTTCTTGCCCTGCTTCCTGGCTTGGTCCTTAGGCTGTTCGCCTTCGGCGGGAGCGGCTTGCTGATCGGCCGGGGGCTGAACCGGCTCGGCCTGCGGCACGGGTTCTCCGGCAGGAGCAACCTTGGTGGCTGGTGCCTGTTCGGCGGGTGCGGCCTCGATCTGCTGCTGGTCCTGCTTGCGCTTTTTCTTGCGCGCATTGTTGTCGCTCGCGGGCGCCGCCTGTTCGGCAGGCGCTGCTTGCTCGGCAGGCTGCTGGGCTGGCTGTTCGGCAGGCGCCGCTTCGATCTGCTGCTGTTGGTCGCGCTTCTTCTTGCGTGGCTTCAGCGGCTGTTCTTCGGTTGCGGGCGCGGCCTGTTCGGCCGGCTGTTCAGCAGGCGCTGCTTCGATCTGCTGCTGCTGGTCGCGCTTCTTCCTACGCGGTTTCAGCGGCTGCTCGTCGGTTGCGGGCGCGGCCTGTTCGGTGGGTTGATCAGCCGGTGCTGCCTCGATCTGCTGTTGCTGATTGCGTTTCTTCTTGCGCGGCTGCTGCTCTTCAGCCGGAGCGGCCTGTTCAGCGGGCGCCTGCTCGGCCTGCTGCTGTTGGTCGCGCTTCTTCTTGCGCGGCTGTTGTTCCTCGGCTGGTGCGGCCTGCTCGGCGGCGGGGGCTGCCTGTTCGGCCGGAGCCTGTTCGACCTGCTTGCGCTTTTTTTTGCGCGGCAGTTCCTGGTCGGTCTGCTGACCATCTGCAGCAGGATCGTCCTGGACCAGGATCAATGGCGCGGCCGTGTGCTGCAAGGGGCCGAAAACGGCGTTGCCCTGCAGCGGGGATGCGCCCAACGGCGCGGATGCCATCAGCAGGCCAAGTGCCGTACCTGCCAGTACCCGTGGTTGGCGTTTCATCAGAAATTCTCCTTGTGGGGTCCCATCCCTGCCCAAACTTTCATCAGCCGGATTGGTTCCGGTTCGTGGACATTGCCGACAAGAAGGACGATTGACCGGCCTTTTGAAGGCAACTTCATGTTTTTCGTATGGTGCGGTCGGCATTTGCGGCGGCGGTACAGCTTGACCTCACCGCCAGCGAGGGCCACATCTCACCTCACAATGGAAACCCCGTTCTGGAAAACCAAGACGCTGGAGGCGATGACGTCGGCCGAGTGGGAATCGCTCTGCGACGGCTGCGGTAAATGCTGCCTGTCGAAACTCGAGGACGAAGATACCGGCGAGATCTACTGGACATCGGTCGGCTGCCGGCTGTTCGACGGGCAAAGCTGCCGCTGTTCGGACTATGCCAACCGGCTGGCGCGCGTGCCGGACTGCGTCGGGCTGACTCCGCAGAATGTGCGCACCATCAGCTGGTTGCCAAAAACCTGCGCCTATCGGCTGGTTGCCGAGGGGCACGATCTCTACTGGTGGCACAGGCTGGTGTCGGGAAGTGCCGAGACCGTGCATGAGGCCGGCATCTCCATGCGCGGCCGCGTCCGCGCCAGCGAGACCGATCTTGCCGAGCCGGACGACTATTTCGACTATATGCTCGACGACGAGCCCTAAACGGAACCGATGTAGCCGCCGCCCGTTGCGGGGTGGCCGGACGTTTTTGGGTCCCAAGCCGTTTGCGGCTGTGGAAGGGGCGGTTGCTTTCGACCTGTCCGGCAGATTAACCGAAAATGAACGGCCGGTTCGCAAAGAGTTCAGACTGCAAGGAGCATTCTCCCCCCAATCGGTTCGACGAAGACGGGCGCAAGCCCTCAACAAGGAGAGAAGACAATGTTCAACACGTTCAAGACGGCAGCCCTTTCGGGTCTCGTGGCCCTCGGCACGCTTGCCGCCGTGCCCGCCCATGCTGACTCGATCTATCTCGGCTTCGGCAACAATCACGACCGCCGCACCGGTGTTTATATCGGCGACGACGATGACGGCTACCGCCGCGAGCGCAGCTGGCGCCGCTGCTCGCCGGAGCGCGCCCTCGACAAGGCCGAGCGCATGGGCCTGCACCGCGTTCGCATCGTCGACATCAATCGCCGCGTGGTGAAGGTTGCCGGCCGCCAGTATGGCGATCGGGTGGTGGTCGTGTTCGCCAATGAGCGCGGTTGCCCGGTTATTTATCGCTAAGCAAACGGAGGCATGATCCTCTGCGAGGATCAGCCTGTGGTAGCGGCATGACCTTCTGCGAGGTCAGCCAGGAGCCCCCTTCCCATAGATCGGAAGGGTGCGGCTCGAAAAGAACCCCGGAGGACCAGATCCTCCGGGGTTTTTCGTATCGGGTGCCGATCAAGATACCGGCCAGTTCGGCCCGCAGCATGTTGCCGCGGGCCTTTACTGACTTGGATAGGCCTATTTCAGCTCAAATGTGAGGGTGACCTGCACGGCGTAGGCGTTCTCGCCGGCCTGCACCGGAACCGCGGCGCCCGCCGCATCGAAGGCCTTGGCGTTGATCGGCATCGGCGCCGGCGCGATGTTCTGTTCGGTGATTTCCAGCACCTGTCCGATGCTCACGCCGGCAGCCCCGGCCAGCGTCTTGGCCTTGGCCATGGCGTCGGCGACCGCCTTCTTGCGGGCCTCGGTGACGGCGGCTTTCGGATCCTCGTTGGAGAACGAGATGCCGCCGCCCTGGTTGACGCCGAGCGATACCGCCTTGTCGAGTATCTCGCCGGTCTTGTCGATGTCGCGGATGCGCACGGAGAGCGTGTTGGTCACCTGATAGGCGACAAGCTCGGCTTCCTGGCTGCCGTCGGGCTTGTTGGTGTAGTTGTAACGCGGGTTGATCTGGATGCCGGCTGTCTGCAGGTCGCGGTCCTTGATCCCGGCCGATTTCATTGCCGCGATCACGGCGGCCATTGCATCGTTGTTGGCGTCGAGTGCGGCGCGTGCGGTCTTGGCCTCGCGCATGACGCTGAGCGTCAAAAGCGCCAGGTCGGGCGCCACCGTCGACTGGCCTTCACCCGAAACGATGATGCGGGGCGGGGGCAGCGAATCGGCAGCGGTGGCAATCGCCGGAAAAGCGATCGCGGCGGCAAGTGCGAGCGGCAAAAGATGTCTGGTCATGAAAATCTCCTCGGTCTGCGATCCAGTCGCGCCTGTCGACTAGAGCATGATGCCGAAAAGTGTGAAGCGGTTTTCGGACAACATCATGCTCTACTTCTTTGGTTTAGAGACGGATTCAGATTTCAGGTCGAATAGACCTGAAATCATCCCGGCTCTAGGGTGCGAATATGGGCTGATTTGGGCGATCTCGGCCAGCCCGTCCGGAAAGCCTTGTGCGGCGTAAGGAAAAACACTAATCCAGCGCGCGTGGGGCCTGTAGCTCAATGGTTAGAGCCGGCGGCTCATAACCGCTTGGTTGGGGGTTCGAGTCCCTCCGGGCCCACCATTCAGTTCGCCAGTCTTGGCGCGTTTTCGATTGTCTCCGAATAGTGCCGTCATTCCGTAGGTTAGCGACGCTCTTGCGGCAACGCTTGACACGCGAAATCTGCCGATGCCGGCAATTGTGGCGGTACCGACACGCAGCCTCAACGATCAGCGGCGTAGTCGCCCATCCGGCTTGCGTGCAAGATCGACAACCATCTCGACCATATGTTGCTTTAAAGCGCCCTGGCCTTTAGCGCTGAACAGGTCGTGGCCGAAGATGCGCGAGAAGGTGGCGCGGTTGGAGACATTGAAGAAGCTCATCGCGCTGATGTGCCAGTGTAGTTCGAGCGGCGTTACATCGTCACGAAACAGCCCGGCTTCGCGACCGCGCCGACAGATCGCTTCCAGTTTTTGGACGGCGCCAGCATTGAGCAGTCGTATCAGCTCCGACTGCCCCATATATTCGGCGCGGTGGATATTTTCGATCATGACGATCCGGATAAAGTCCGGATGCCGGCTATGGTGGTCGAAAGTGAACTCGGCCAGTTTCGCCAGCGCTTCGATTGGGGGCAGGTCGTCAAGCTCGAGCTCTTGTTCGCCTGCGCGGACCTCGCGATAGGCTTCTTCAAGAACCCTGCCGTATAGTCCTTCCTTGTCACCGAAATAATAGTAGATCATGCGCTTCGACGTATTCGTCTTAGCCGCGATCTCGTCGATACGCGCACCTGCGAGACCGTTGGCGGCAAACTCCGTCATCGCGACGGCAAGGATGTTCTTGCGCACGCCCACCGGATCCTGCTTCCACCCGCTTCGTCCGTTTGCCGGTTTGTCGTCCATGTCAGGCTAATTCTCCCAGTGAAGGGTTACTCCAGCGCGAACGATTAGCAAATTAACCGTTTCGTACAAAGCCATTGACGAAATTAACCGAACGGTACAAACTGGCTTTGGATGCCGGGAGGAACTTGCGAGGAGCAAGGCGGCGTCGGGGAGGTTGGATTGGCGTCAGCTACTGCCAGCATCAAGGCCGATGGGTATGCGGCTGCCGATCCGCGGCGTGTATTGGTCGGCCTGATCGGGCGAGGCATCCAACTGTCGCGGACGCCGGCAATGCATGAGGCCGAGGGCAGGGCACAAGGCATTGCCTACATATATCGTCTGCTCGATGCCGACCGCATGGGCGACGGGACCTTGCGGCTCGAGGACATACTCGCGTCCGCCGCAGATTTCGGCTTCGACGGGCTGAATGTCACATATCCCTTCAAGCAGGAGATCATCCCGCTGCTCGACGAATTGTCCGAGGCGGCAGAGGCGATCGGATCTGTCAACACTGTCGTGCTCGCTCACGGCCGCCGAATTGGGCACAACACCGACCTGCACGGGTTCAAGGAGAGTTTCCGGCGGGAGATGGCTGGGGTACCCAGCGACAGCGTCCTGCTGCTCGGTGCAGGCGGGGCCGGTGCGGCGGTTGCCCACGCACTCCTGGAAGGCGGCGTCGGGCAGCTGCGGCTCTTCGATATCGAGGGGGCAAGGGCAGCCGCGCTGGTAGCGCGGCTCGCGTCGCAGTTCGGCGCCGACCGGGTGAAAGCTGTTTCCGACTGCGTAGCGGCAGCGGCGCGGGTGAACGGGATCGTCAATGCGACGCCGGTGGGGATGGCCAAGCTACCGGGTATCCCTCTCCATCCTGCGTTGCTGAGGCCAGATTGCTGGGTTGCCGACATTGTCTACTTCCCGCTGGAGACGGAGCTTCTGGCCGAAGCGCGGCGCCGGGGCTGCCGCACGCTGAGCGGCCAGAGCATGGCGGTCTATCAGGCGGCGCGGGCTTTCGAACTTTTCACCGGCATCGCACCGGACATCGATCGAATGAGGGCGGCGTTCACCGCCTTTGACGACACGCCCCTTCCGCGATCGGCTGGCGGCGGCGAACCCCATCAGGACCATGGGAATAAAACAGGGAGGAAGATATGACGCTGAACGCAACCCGACGCCAGTTTCTTGTCGGCGCTGGTCTTATGACGACCGCCGCGGCCTTTCCGGCTTTTGCGCAGGACAAGCCGAAGCTGCGATTCTCGGCGGTGTTCTCAGAGCAGGACATCCGGGCCGAAATGATGAAGAAATTCGCCGACGCCATCGAGGATGACTTCACCTTCGAAGGGTACTATGGCGGCAACCTTTTCAAGCAAGGTACCGAGCTTGTCGCCATGCAGCGCGGCAACCTCGAAATGGGCAACATCGCCCCGCAGGACGTCTCCAAGCAAATTCCGGCATGGTCGATTGTCACCGCGGGCTACCTGTTTCGCGATGCGGCCCACATGAGAAAGTTCTTCGCCAGCGAGTCAGGCGCGGAGTTGAAGAAGATGACCGAGGACCAGCTCGGGATAAAGGTGCTTGGCCCTACCTATTTCGGCGTGCGCCAGTTAGGCCTCAAGCCCGACAAGGAAGTCAAGACACCCGCCGATTTGGCCGGAGTCAAGCTCAGGATGCCTGGCGGCGACGCCTGGCAGTTCCTTGGCAAGGCGCTCGGCGCCAACCCGACCCCGATGGCTTATGCGGAGGTCTATACCGGTCTACAGACCGGCGCGATCGACGGGCAGGACAATCCGCTGCCGAATGTCGAGAACATGAAATTCTACGAAGTGATGTCTCAGATCGTGCTGACGTCGCATCTCGTTGGCTTCGATCTGCTGGCTGTCTCGAAGAAGGTGTGGGACGAGATGGGCGCCGACAAGCAGGCAAAGTTCCAGACGGCGGCCGACGCTGCCATCGAATTTTCGACCGGCAAGCATCTGGCGCGGGAAAAGGAGCTGGTTGAGTTCTTCAAGGGCAAGGGGCTGAAGCTCTACGAGCCCGACGTCGCCGCCTTCCGCAAGCATGTGCAGGAGCAGTATCTGGCGTCGGACCTGGCGAAGGACTGGCCGGCGGGGATGCTGGATAAGATCAACGCGCTCTGATGCGCCCTCCGGCTCCGGCGGTCAAAGCCCGACGGAGCTGGCTGCGCCAGCAGCGACTGCCACGAGGGACATGTCTTGAACGCCAATCCCCGCTCCATCGCCGGCGGACTCTATCGCTTCGCCGAGGTCGTGCTCGCGGCCATGCTGGCGCTGATGTTTGCCGTATTCCTATTGCAGATCCTTTTCCGCTACCTGCTCAACTTCCCGATCGGCTGGACCAATGAGCTGAGCGTCATTCTGTGGATTTGGTTGGTGCTTTGGGGCGCAGCCTTCGTGATCCGCGAGGAGGAGGAGATACGCTTCGACCTCTTCTACGCATCGGCCGGGCCAAGGGTCCGCCGCATCATGTTCCTGGCCGCGGCCGCCGCGATCGTCGCGCTCTACGCGATCTCCTTCCCAGCGGTCCTCGCCTACGTGACCTTCATGAAGGTCGAGCACACCGCCTACCTGAAGTTCCGCTTCGACTGGCTTTTCTCCATCTACGTGGTGTTCGTCGTCGCTACGCTTGTGCGTTACCTGTGGCTCTCCTGGCAGGCCGCCTTCGGCCCAGCTCCAAAGAGGCCAGATCCGACAGAAATGGGGTCCGGGACGTGAACCTTGCCAGCCCCTTCTCCCTGTCAATCGTAGCGATTACCGCGCTCGCCTTTCTCGGCCTGCCGATCGGTCATGCCATGATCGCCGGCTCGATCCTTTATCTCCTGCTAGCCGGACTCGACATGGGCACCGTGGCAGAGCAGCTGCTGAACGGGATGTATGCCAACTACATCATTCTTGCGGTGCCTCTGTTCGTGCTGGCCGCCGAATTGATGAACATCGGCTCGATGACGGAGCGGCTGCTGCGCTTCTGCAATGCCATTGTCGGTCGCTTCCGCGGCGGCCTCGCCTTCGTCAACATCGTCCAGGCGATCATCTTCGCCGGCATGTCGGGCTCGGCGATCGCCGATGCGGCCGGCCCCGGCAAGCTGATGCAGAAGATGATGACCAAGGATGGCAAATACCCGCCGAGCTACGCTGCCGCGCTGTCCGCCGCCACCGCCGTGATCGGGCCGATCATCCCCCCCTCCATCCCGATGGTCGTCTACGCCCTCGTCTCCGACGCGTCGATCGGCTACCTCTTCCTCGGAGGCGTCGTGCCGGGTTTGCTGATGGCGGCGGGGCAGATGATCATCGTCGCCTATCATGCCCGCGTGCGTGGCTTCCCGGTCGAGCCGCCAACACCGCTTCGCCAGTTGCCGCGCATCACCTGGCAGGCATTGCCCTCGCTGATGATGCCCGTGGTGTTGCTGGGTGGCATCTATAGCGGTGCGACGACGCCGACTGAGGCGGCTGCCGTCGCCGGCGCCTATGCGCTGCTGGTCTCGGTGGTCCTCTATCGCAGCGTCAGCTTGGCTGATCTCTACCGTTCGGTGCTGGCCAGCGCCCGCACCAGCGCCTCGATCGGCATGCTGATCGGTGGCGCGCTGGTGTTCAACTATGTGGTCACCGTCGAAAATATCCCGCAGTCGGTGAGCGCCTTGCTGCATGCCTGGCAGCTATCGCCCACCGGCTTCCTTATCCTCGTCAACATCCTGCTCTTGCTGCTGGGCTGCGTGCTAGAAGGAACGACCATCCTGCTGGTGATCGTTCCGGTGCTCATCCCGACCGCCAGAGCGCTGGGCATCGATCTGGTGCATTTCGGCGTGGTGGTCGTCGTCAACATCATGCTTGGCCTGGTCACACCGCCTTACGGCCTGCTGCTCTTCATCATGACCAGGATCGCCGAGGTGCCGTTCAGGGAGCTGGTGCGAAATGTGCTGCCCTTCCTCTGGGCGATGATCGGTTCGCTGGCGCTGATCACGTTCTTTCCGGGGCTTGTGCTCTGGCTGCCGCGCTTGCTCGGCTATCAAGGGTGACAGGAGCTGCTGAATGAAGCCTATCTTCGTGATCAACGGTCCGAACCTCAATCGCCTCGGTACACGCGAACCCGAGATTTACGGCAGGACGACGCTCGCCGAGATCGAGATCATGTGCCGGGAGGCGACAGGGGAACATCCCCTTCGCTTCCATCAGTCCAACTTCGAGGGCGAGATCGTCGACTGGATCCACCAGGCGATCGAGGACGGCGCCGGCATCGTCATCAATCCGGCAGGCTTCTCCTTCACCTCGATTGCCATTCTCGACGCGCTGAAGATGTTTACTGGGCCGATCGTCGAGCTGCACATATCCAACATCCATCGGCGTGAGGAAATCTATCATCGCTCGCTGGTCTCGACGGTCGCGACTGCGGTCATCGCCGGTCTCGGACCTCGTGGATACGCAACAGCCGTGAAAGCGCTGCGGGAGTTGATCGACACATAGTCGCGCAATGTCAATCATGGGTTCGCTCGCATGAACAATGAACGAACTGGTTAGTATAGTAAGTGCGTGGATTTTGAACCGAACAGGGGAAGGAGAAATCGGATGTGCCCTCCAGGATGTCTTCATTCGATCTGTGAAAATGCGACGCGGAGAGGCTTGCTCAAAGCCGGATTTACACTGGGGCTTGGCGCGGCGGCCGCCACGCTTCCGGCGGGGCCGCCAGCCCAGGCGGCGCCGATCAGCTTCACTGATACAGTCGACCTCTCGCACGCTCTCTATGAGGGCTTTCCGACCTTCAGTGGCGAGAAATGGTTCACTGTCGAACATCTCGTCACCTTCGCCAAGGACAAGGTGAACCTCAACCGCTGGACGATCGTCGAGCATAGCGGCACGCATATGGACGCGCCGATCCACTTTTCCGCCGATGGAATGACGGCGGATCTGATCCCGATCGCGGACCTGATCGTTCCGGTGGCCATCATCAACATCGCGGCGCGCGCTGGCGAGAACGCTGACACTGCGTTGACGCCCGACGACATCAAGGCCTGGGAAATGAAGAACGGACCCCTGCCGGAAGGCTGCTGCGTGGTGATGAACTCCGGCTGGCACAAACTGGTCAGCGATCCAAAATTCGCTGGTAGGGACGACGAGAAGAAGAACCACACTCCTGGTTTTCACCTTGAGGCCGCGCAGTTCCTGATCAACGAACGCAAGGTGAAGGGTATCGGCGTCGATACGCTTTCGCTCGATACGGGACTTAATTCGACCGGAGCATTCCCGGTCCATTATGAATGGCTGGGCAGCGGCCGCTGGGGCGTGGAGTGCCTTGCAAATCTCGATGCGATCCCGGAAGCCGGCGCGCGTCTCTTCCTCGGCATTCCGAAGGTAAAGGGCGCGACCGGCGGGCCAACGCGTGTCATCGCGCTCCTGTGACGCGCCAGCAACGATGAAGACCTCCATCGCCACCGTCTCGATCAGCGGCGACCTTCGCGAAAAGCTCGCGGCCATAGCCGCGGCCGGGTTCGATGGCGTGGAGATTTTCGAGAACGACTTCCTGGCCTTCGACGGCACGCCGGCTGAGGTGGGCCGCATGGTTCGCGATCACGGGCTGGAGATCACGCTGTTCCAGCCATTCCGTGATTTCGAAGGATTACCGGAGCCGCAAAGGCAACGCGCCTTCGACAGGGCCGAACGCAAGTTCGACCTGATGCAGCAGCTCGGCACCGATCTGATGCTGATCTGCTCCAACGTCTCGCCAGCGGCGCTTGGCGGCATAGACCGGGCCGCCGCCGATTTTCACGAGCTGGGCGAGCGCGCCGCGCGGCGGGGCTTGCGCGTCGGTTACGAAGCGCTCGCCTGGGGGCGCCATATCAACGACCATCGCGACGCTTGGGAGATCGTGCGCCGTGCTGACCATGCGAACATCGGCCTCATTCTCGATTCCTTCCACACTCTGTCGAGAAAGATCGACGTCGACACCATTCGCGCCATCCCCGGCGACCGCATCTTCATCGTGCAGCTTGCGGATGCACCGCTGATCGACATGGATCTGCTTTACTGGAGCCGCCATTTCCGCAACATGCCGGGAGAGGGCGACCTGCCGGTCACCGATTTCATGCGGGCCGTGGCGGCGACCGGCTATGAGGGGCCACTATCCTTGGAGATATTCAACGATCAATTCCGCGGCGGCTCGCCAAAGTCGATCGCGATGGATGGAAGGCGCTCGCTCATCTTTCTGATGGATCAGGTGCGCCGAGCCGAGCCGGCAATTGCGCTCGATCCACCGGATATGCCGGACCGGGTTGGTGTCTCGGGGGTCGAGTTCGTCGAGTTCGCGGCCAACGAGAAGGAAGGCGAGGAGCTGGCGGCACTTCTCTCGACCATGGGCTTCTCGCTGTCGGCTCGCCACAAGAATCGCGACGTGACAGTGTGGAGGCAAGGTGGAGACCGCGGGATCAACATCGTCATCAACACCGGGCACGACGGCTTTGCCCATTCCTCCTATGTCGTGCACGGCACCAACGCCTATGCGATGGGGCTGAGGGTTGCCGACGCAGTTGCAACTGTGGCGCGGGCGAGGGCACTGGGCGCGGAGACCTTCGCCGAGCAACGCGGCGTGGGCGAGCTCTCCATTCCTGCGATCCGCGGCGTCGGCGGCGGCGTCATTTACTTCCTCGATAACGCTCTCGCGAAGGTCTGGGACGTTGAATTCGATCCGCTAAATGAAACCGGCGAGCCAGGTGCTGGCCTTGTCGGCATCGATCATACCGCGCAGACGATGAACTATGAGGAGATGCTGACCTGGCTTCTCTTCTACACTTCCATCTTCCGCGCGCGAAAATTGCCGATGGTCGACGTCGTCGATCCAGGCGGTCTGGTACGAAGCCAAGTCGTCGAGGGGGCGGATGGCCGACTGCGACTGACGCTCAACGGTGCCGAAAGCCGCAAGACACTGGCGGGCCACTTCATCGCCGAAAGCTTCGGCTCCAACATCCAGCATATCGCATTCGCATGCGACGACATCTTTGCCACGGCGGCTCGGTTGAGACTACTGAGCTTCCATGCGCTGGAAATTTCGGCGAACTACTATGATGACCTTGAAGCACGTCTCGGCTTGGATCCTGATCTGACGAGCCGCTTGCGAGCCGAGAATATCCTCTACGATCGCGATGAGGTCGGTGAGTATCTCCAGCTCTATAGCCAAAACTATGGCGAGGGCTTCTTCTTCGAGGTAGTTGAGCGCCGAAACGGCTACAAGGGCTACGGCGCCGTCAATGCACCGTTCCGCATCGCCGCTCTGAAGCGACGGCTGCCTCCGAGCGGAATGCCGAGATGATTGGAGGAGCATTCGGCATTGATGAGCCCTTAACTGGCAAACTGCAGAGCTTGCAAATTGCGAGCCTACGGCCGGCGGTCGGGGCGGCCGCGCTAAGTAGTCGATGTATCCAATCTAATGATCCACTTTCAGTGTCTTTAGTTCGCCAGACCATACGAGACGATACGAAGGATATGGGTTGGCTAACCATCCGCTAAACCATTGATTTTCCTTAGAAGTCACACACCCTCCGGGCCTACCATTATCGTTATTTATCAATGACTTAGTACATATTTCTTCCTTTGGATAGCCAAAGTTAAGTGGCGAACCTCTACGCATCGCTTTGATTTTGTTGACTTATGGTGGGCCGCTGAGGACCATCAAACGAACGGCAGTTTTGCGCCTCAAATAGGCCGGTGCGGTAAGGTTCCGGCGTTTCCTAAGAACGGTCATTGCCAGTGGCCTTGGGACGGCCAACCGTGATCAATTCAGTTCGTTATGCCGCGCGGCCGAAGCGGTCCACCCTGAAATCGTCGAGCGGTGTTTCGCAGCGGCCGGTCATCATGAGTTCAGCCATGGCGTCGCCGACGCCCGGGCCGAGCTGGAAGCCGTGCCCGCAGAAACCGAAGGCGTGGAAGAGGCCCGGCGTCGTTGCCGAGTGCCCCATGACCGGCAGCATGTCGCGCACATAACCCTCGCATCCGGACCATGTGCGGATGACAGCGACCTTTGCGATCGCCGGCAGCAGCCGCGCGACGGCGCGCAATTGCACCGGGAGGCGCATGGGATCCGCAGTTGCGTAACCGGGATCGAGGTCCACCGATACCCGTTCCGCCGCGCCGCCGAAGACGATGTTGCCACGCTCGACCTGACGCAGATAGGCGCCATGATCCCTGTCACGCGTCCAGATGCCGACCACCGGCAGGATCCGGTGCGGCAGCGGCTCGGTCACGCCCATTTGCGGGCCGCGCGCGTCCAGCGGCACATCTTCGCCGAATTCGGCGGCGACGCGCGCGCCCCAGGCGCCGGCGGTGTTGAGCATGCAGTCAGCGGCGAAAGAACCTTTCGAAGTGGCGACAAGGAAACCGGAGCCGGTGTGCTTGATCGTCTCGATTTCGGCGTCCTCGACGATTGCCGCGCCGAGCTTTTGGGCTGCCTCGGCAAAGGCCGGCGCGATCAGCCGCGGATTGCCACTGCCGTCATGCGGCGAGAACGACGCGGCGATCGCCTCGGGGCCGAGGCCCGGAAAGCGGGTGCGTATCTCGTTCGGGCCGAATTCTTCCAACTCTAGCCCCCAGGGTCGGGCCGCCTCGGCATAGGCCCGCATGTTGGCAAGGCTTCCCTCATCGAAGATCAGCCTTATGTGGCCGGTGGCGCGGAATTCGACGTCGCGGCCAAGCATTTTTTCGGCCTCGCCCCAGAGCTTGAGCGAGCGATGGGCCAGCGGCAGCTGGGACAAATGGCGGCCCGTGCGCCGGATGTTGCCGAATGAAGCGACGGTCGCCCCGGCGCCTATCCGGTTGCGCTCGATCAGCGTCACGCGCGCGCCGCGCCTGGCGAGGAAATAGGCCGAAGCCGTCCCCATCAGACCGCCGCCCAGCACGATCACATCCATAGTCGTTCCTTGATCCTTGGATGCATCCATCTTGTCGGCGCCGCGGCATTGCGTCAAAGATGGGTTTGGGCAAGACCCATAAGCTTTACCTATGGAGTGGCAATGCGGGCCCGGCAGCTCGAAGTGTTCATCGCCGTCATGCGCGCCGGCACGGTGACCGCGGCGGCGCGGATGCTGAACATCTCCCAGCCTGCGCTCAGCCAGATACTGCTCCACACCGAGGACGAACTCGGCTTCACGCTGTTCGAGCGCGTGAAGGGACGGCTTCGCCCGACGCCGGAAGCGCTCGAGATCTTCGCCGATGCCGAGAGGCTGTCGGCGGGGCTCGACGGCCTGCGCCGCAAGACGACCGACCTGCGTCTCGGCCGGACCGGACTGGTGCGGGTAGCGGCTTCGCCGCCGCCGGCCATGGCGATCTTGCCGCGCGCCTTCACCGCATTCCGGGCGCAGCATCCCGGCATTTTGCTGCGTTCCCACAGCGCGCCGATCGCCGCGATCGTCGACATGCTGCGTGCCGGCGATGCCAGCCTCGGCGTGGCCCTGGACGACCGTTTGCCGCCCGATATCGAGGCTGAGGTGATCGGCAGCGTCGGTTTCGCCTGCCTGCTGCCCGCCGGGCATCCGCTGCAGAGGAAAACCGAGCTGACGCTCGCCGATCTCGTCGGCGAGGAACTGATATCCTATCGCGGCAACACCCGTCCCGCCGAAGAGCTGGCTCACGCCGCCCGCGCGCAAGGCGTGGCGCTTTCGCCGTCGCTGGAGATAGATGTCTCCATTTCCGCGGTCGGCTTCGTCCAGGCCGGCCTGGGCATCGGCCTCGTCGACGCGCTGCTCCCTTGGCACCAGTTTTCCGGACTAGCCGTCAGGCCGTTGGCGGCCGGGCCGGAATTCCCGATCTCGCTGCTGACGTCGCGCGCCCGGGCCCTTTCGCGGGCCGATGAGATGATGCGCGACGCAATCCGTGTGGCCTGTTCCGCGGTTCTCGGTGGGCATCGCGCCAAGGCATAAGCAAGACTTATATCCTTGCCCTTCATCCATCTTGGACCCTCAGTGCCCGCTCGTGCCAGTTTTCGGGAGCAGACAGGAAGGGACACATCATGGGTGGTGCCGTCGCGACGGGTGAGACGCGGAGTAAGGCGGACTGGAAGGTCGGCGTCGATATCGGCGGGACCTTCATCGATTTCTGCGCGCTCGAAGCAAACTCGGGACGCGTCGCCTCGCTGAAGGTGTTGACGACGCCGGAGGACCCCGGCGCCGAGCTGATGACCGGCCTCACTATTCTCGCCGAACGCGAAGGCTTCGATCCCGCCCATATGACCCGCTTCGTGCACGGCACGACCGTCGGCATTAACACCATCATCCAGCGCAAGGGTGCACCGCTCGCGCTGTTCACCAATGCCGGCTTCGAGGATGTGATCGAATTGGCGCGGCTTCGCATGCCGGACATGTATTCGCTGTTCTGCTCGCGGCCGGACCCGCTGATCTCGCGCGACATGGTCTTCGGCATTCCGGCCCGCATGCGCGCCGACGGCAGTGAGTCCCAGGCGCCGGACATGGCAGCGGTGGAGAGTGCGGTCGCGGCGGCGAAGGCGAACGGGGCGCAAGGGATCATAGTCTCCTTCCTCCATGCCTGGCGCAACGCCGCGCAGGAAGCTTCGGTGAAGGCGGCGATCGCGCGGCTGGCGCACGATCTCTTCGTCTTCACCTCGGCCGAGGTCTGGCCGGTTATCCGTGAATATGAGCGCAGCTCGACCGCCATCCTCAATGGCTATGTCCATCCGCGCGTCTCGGGCTATCTGTCGGCGCTGGAAGAGCGGCTGAAGCAGCGGGGCGTGCCGGCCCGCCCGATGCTGACCAAGTCGAATGGCGGGCTGATGAACGCCACCGAGGGCAAGCGCGCCTGCGTCAACATGCTGTTGTCGGGAACGGCTTCCGGCGTCATCGGCGCCTCGTGGCTGGCGCGTGAGGCCGGCGAGGACAAGATCCTTACCCTCGACATCGGCGGGACCTCCGCCGATTTCGCGCTCATCATTGGCGGCGAGGCGCAGTTCGGCACCGGCGAGCTGATCGGCGAGTTTCCGCTGCATATCCCGTCGGTGTCGGTCAGCTCGATCGGCGTCGGCGGCGGCTCGATCGCCAGCGTCGACGCGCAAGGTGTGCTGCGCGTCGGACCGGAATCGGCGGGCTCGACGCCGGGACCGGCATGCTACGGCCGTGGCGGCGAGCGAGCCACGGTGACGGACGCCATGGTAGTGTGCGGTTGGCTCGGCCACAGCGAGATGGCCTATGGCCAGCTCCGGATCGATACCGGGCTGGCGTATCGCGCGGTCGGCGAGCTTGCCGCTCGGCTCGGCCGCCCGGTCGAGCAGACCGCACAGGCGATCCTCGACGTCGCGGTGTCGGAAATGTTCGTCGAGGTTGAAAAACTCGCCTCGCGCGCCGGCGTCGACCTGCGCGATTTCACGCTGATGCCGTTCGGTGGCGGCGGCCCGATGCTCGGTGCCTTCCTTGCCCGCGAGCTCGGCATGAAGCGCGTCATGGCGCCCCGTCGCCCCGGCGTAGTCTCGGCGTTGGGCGGGCTGGTGGCGGACCTGCGCGGAGACTTCATCCGCACCATCTTCGCGCCGCTGTCGACCGCGTCGCTCCCCGCGATCCGCCAATCCTTCGAGGCGCTCGCGCAAGAGGGCCGCGACTGGCTCGCAGCCCAGGGGCATGATGCGGCCGCTGAACTCAATCTCTCCTGCGATATGCGCTATCTCGGGCAGAGTTATGAGATCGAGGTCGTGCTGTCGCCGGAATGTCTGGCGGAGGGCGGCGCGGAGGCAATCAAGCAAGCCTTTCACCGCACCCACGAGCAGCTCTACGATTTCCACGATCCGGACGGTGAGATCGAGCTTGTGAATGTCCGGCTGTCCGCCATAGGCGCCGGGCCGAAACTCTCCTTCCCGGAGGCAGACGAGATCGGCGCCGCCGCCATTCCGGCGCGCCGGCTCCCGGTCTACACGGGCATGGGCGTCGAGACCGTCGACCTCCACGATCGGCAGACCCTCGTGCCGGGCAGCACCTTCCGGGGGCCTGCCGTGGTCGTTCAGGAAGACACAACCTTCGCCATTCCCGCTGGGACGCAGGCACGCGTCGACCGCCACCTCAACCTTCTGCTGACCTTCGCCGAGTGACGCCATGTTTGACCGGACAAACCTTCAGGTTCTGGCGAACCACGCCCGCGCGGCCGCCGAGAACATGGCCCATACGCTGCACCGCACCGCGCACTCCGCCTTCGTCAAGGAGACGCAGGATTTTACGGTGATGCTGATGGACCGTTCAGGCGCGACCTTCGCCGTGCCGATGGAATTGGGCGCCACCTGGTATCCGGGGCTTTCATATCACCGCGCGATCGCGATGGTCGACGACTACCGGCCGGGGGACGTTGCGTTCACCAACGATCCCTATTCCGGCCACGTCGCCACGCACGCGCCCGACACGCATCTGTGGAAGCCGGTCTTCGTCGACGGCGAGATCGTCGCCTGGACCGGAGGGCACATCCACAACACCGACATGGGGGGCGCGGTACCGGCTTCGCTCAGCCGGGCGCTGACCGAAATCCATCAGGAAGGCATCCGCTTTCCACCCATGAAGCTGGTGAACGAGGGCGTCTTCGATGAGATGATCCTGCGGATCATGAGCACCAATGTGCGCAAGCCCGACCTCAACATCGGCGACATCAAGGCGCTCGTCGGCGCGCTCAACACCGGCGAGCGCAAAATCCAGGCGATGGTGAGGAAGTTCGGCAAGGCCGGCTTCATCGAGGGCGTTTCCGCGCTTCTCGACCATGCGGAGGCGCAGGCGCGCGACGTGCTGCGCGCCATGGCCGACGGCACATGGCAGTTCGCCGATTATGCCGACGAGGATTCGGTCGAGGCCAATCCCTGCAGGCTGAAGCTGACGCTGACGATCAAAGGCGACGAGGCGGTGCTCGACTTCACCGGCTCCGATCCGCAGCTCGGCTCCTCGCTCAACGTGCCATCAGGCGGCGACCCACGACACACTATGCTGCTGGTGGGCGTCTACTACGTGCTTTACACGCTCAACCCGAAGCTCCTGCTCAATACGGGCCTCACCAGGCCGTTCACCTGCATTACGCCCGAAGGTTCGGTGCTCAATCCGGTCCATCCCGCCGCGGTGGGCATGCGCTCGCTCACCTGCGCCCGGCTGCGGTCGGTCATCTTCGGCGCCTTCTCGCAAGCCGTGCCGGAGCGCCTGCCCGCAGCACCTGCCGGTAACAACTGCATCGTCAATGTCATGACCATGGACGAGCGGACCAGCAAGACTGTCATAACGGCGGTGAATCCCGTGGTGGGCGGCGGCGGCGCGATGCCGCATCGCGACGGAACCAACGGATCGGGCGCCGATGCCGCCTATCTCAAGAACACGCCGATCGAGATCACCGAGACCGAGACTCCGGTCGAGTTCGTGAAATACGGGCTCGCCAGGGACAGTGGCGGTGCAGGGCGCTGGCGCGGCGGGCTGGCGACCGAGATGGCTTTCCGTGTCTTCGCCCCCGACTCCAGGATCACGGCGCGCAACCGCGACCGCAGCTTCTTTCGTCCCTGGGGCGTGCTGGGCGGCAAGGCGGCCGGCCTGTCGGACATGGTCGTCAATCCCGGGACCGAGCACGAGCGGCGGCTGGGCAACATCGACACGGCGGTGCTGCAGCCTGGTGACGTGCTCGATATCCGCTCCGCCGGAGGCGGCGGGCGCGGCGATCCGCGTGAGCGCGAGCCCTGGCGCGTCGCGCAGGACGTGCGGCGTGGCTATGTCTCGGCAACGGCTGCCGAGCGCGACTATGGGGTCGTCATCCGCGACGGCGAGGTCGACGTGCAGGCGACGGAAAGACTGCGCGCGCGGCAGGCGCCAGCCGCCGGCCATTTTCATTTCGGTCCGGAGCGCGATGGCTACGAAGCGCAGTGGACGCCGGCGGCCTATGACCTGCTGACCGCAATATTGCGGGACTTGCCGATCCACTGGCGGTTTTTCGCCAAGACGGAGATATTCCGTCGCATGAAGGGGCGCTCGGGACCGGAAGGCGTCCAGGCGGCGTTCGATGCGGTCTGCGAACGCTTCCCCGAACTTCCGCGTCCTCGCCTTGTGCGAGAGGCAGCGGAATGATCACCGCCGGCCGCATCGTCCGGCTGGCCGAGCGCGACCGCGCAGTGGTGCATTTCTTTCTCGACGGTGAGGTGCGCGGCGCCCTTGCTGGCGACACCGTGCTGACCGCCATGCTGGCATCAGGACACACATTGCGAAAATCCGAGTTCGGACCCGAGCCGCGCGCCGGCTTCTGCCTGATGGGAGCCTGCCAGGATTGCTGGGTATGGCAGGACGAGGGCCCGCGCATGCGGGCGTGCTCGGCACTTGTCAGCGAAGGTATGCGGCTGCGCACGACGCCACAGGAGAGCTGGCCGTGAGCGAGACCTCGTCGCCGCGGGTCGTGATCGTGGGCGCCGGTCCAGCCGGCATAAGGGCGGCCGCGACGCTGGTCGAGGCGGGACTCCATCCGGTCGCGATCGACGAAGGGCAGCGCGCGGGCGGGCAGATCTATAGGCGCCCGCCAGCCGGGTTCACCCGTACTGCGAAGCAGCTCTACGGATCGGAGGCTGCAAAGGCGGAGGCCCTGCATTCGCTCTTCGACCGGCTGGCAGCAGAGGGGCGGCTCACCCATAGCGCAGCGAGCTCGGTCATCGCCGTGCAGGACGGGCGACTGCACGTGCTGGGGGAGGGCGGCGTGCAGGTGGTCTTCTATGACCGCCTGATCCTTGCGACCGGCGCGTCCGACCGCGTCGCCCCGGTGCCGGGCTGGCAGAACGCCGGTGTCTACGGCCTTGGCGCAGCGCAGATCGCGCTCAAGGCGCAGGGCGTGGCGCTCGGGCGGCGCATCGTGCTCGTCGGATCGGGGCCCTTGCTGACGCTGGTCGGCGCCCAGCTCATCAAGGCAGGAGCGGATGTGGCGGCGGCGCTCGATACCTCGCCCTGGCGCCAGCAGATGCGAGGGGCCCGGGGACTTGCTGCCCGGCCATTGGTTGCGCTGCGCGGCCTGGCCCTGCGAGCCAGGCTCGGCAGCCGCTACCATGCGGGTGTGACGCTCGAACGAATCGAGGCCGACCAACAAGGTGTCACAGCGATGCGCTGGCGCGACGCCTGCGGAAGGCAGCGCCTCACTCCATGCGACATGATCGGCATGGGCTGGCACCTGCGGGCGGAGACGCATCTGGCCGACCTCTCGGGATGCGCCTTCACCTATGACGAGCAGTGGCGGCAATGGCTGCCAAACACCGACGAGATGGGTCGTGTCGGCAATGGCATTTACCTGGCAGGCGATGGGGCTCGTCTTCTTGGAGCTGACGGCGCGGAGATCGCGGGGCGTCTCGCGGCGGCGGCATGCCTTGCCGATCTCGGACATCCGTTGCCTTCCGCAAGCGCCGATCTGCGCAAGCTCGCGCGGCTCGAGCGCTTTGCCCGCGGCCTGGCTCGGGCCTTTCCCTGGCCGGCCGCGATGGTGCAGGCGCTCCCCGACGACGCGGTCGTTTGCCGCTGCGAGAACGTGACTGCCACAGACATACGCCAGAGTGTGGATTTCGGCGGCGGCGAAGCCAACAGGGCGAAATCGCTGTCGCGCGTCGGCATGGGGCGATGCCAGGGGCGCTATTGCCAGTTGGCTGCCGTCGAGCTCGTTGCGGCGCAAGCCGGCTGCACGCCCGACGCTGTCGGCCGGTTTCGCGGGCAGGCGCCTGTCCGGCCAGCGCCTATCGGCGCTTTTCTCCGGAACGGCTGATGCAGTTCCGGAGGCCGTGCACGGACGGCATGGATCACGTCCTAGAAATCGGCGACCTTCCCCCAGGCCGAAGCGTCGAAGCGCCGGGGATCATAGGAAGCCGGATCGACGATCGGCTCTGCCCCGGTCACCAGATCGGCGGCGAGGTGCCCGGCGCCGGGTCCGATGCCGAAGCCATGTCCCGAAAATCCGGCGGCCAGGAAAAAGCCTGGAACGGAATGGATCTCGCCTATGGCCGGCACGCCGTCCGGCGTGCTGTCGATGTAGCCGGCCCAGGCAGCGCTGATCTTCGTCTTTCTGAGGTCGGGCAGAAGTTCAAGCGCGCGGGCATGGGTCAGACGGATCGTGGCCCGGTCCGGAGCCGGATCGAGGATGCGCATGCGCTCCATCGGCGTCGGCCGGTCGAGCCGCCAGCGCTTCAGCGTTTCGTGGCCCGAGCGCACGCCTTGCAACCCGCCGGGGCCGAGGCTTCGCCAGCGCTTCAGGAACATGGGCACGAATTGCGAAGAGAAGCGCAGCTGCTGCGGCGTCACGTCGACGCGGCCGCGGCCGGAGATCGCGAGCGTGTAGCCGCCGTCACCGCGCCGCGTGGCCGAAATCTTTGCCGTGTGAAGTGCGTCCGGCAGGCCCTCGGCGCCCGGCGAGACCGACAGGATCGAGGAGCGGATCGAGGCCTGCGGAAAGCGGAAGCCGAACTGCCGGCAAAAGGACGAGGCCCAGGCGCCGCCGGCCATCACCGCCACCTTGGTCCGGATTGTGCCATTTTCGGTGACCACGCCGCTCAGGCGCCCGGCCTCGATCTCGACACCGCGCGCGGCGCAATTCTGGTGCACGGTGCCGCCAAGGTTGAGGATGGCGCGGGCGACGGCGGGGGCCGCCCGCGATGGGTCGGCGGTGCCGTCAGTCGGCGAGAAGACGCCGCCTTTCCACGTCCGGCCGGTGGCGCGGCCCCGCTCGCTGGCCTCGGTGCTGTCGAGTATATGCGTGGTGACGCCGGCGGTTCTGGCATAGTCGCGCCAGCGCGCCCAGCCGGCCAGTTCCGCCTCGTCATTGCTGAGATAGAGCAGGCCGCAGCGGCGGAAGCCGGTGTCCTCGCCGGTCTCCGTCGCAAAGCTGTCCCACAGATCGAGGCTGCGGGTTGCCATAGGCAGCTCGCGGGCGTCGCGGTTCTGCTGGCGGCACCAGCCCCAGTTCCGGCTCGACTGCTCGGCGCCGATGCGCCCCTTTTCGACAAGCGCGACCTGCATGCCGCGCCGCGCCAGATAATAGGCCGCGAAGATGCCGACGATGCCGCCGCCGATGACCACCGCATCCGCGGATTGCGGCAGTTCGCCGGACGTCTCGATTTGCTGCAGCGGCGCGCGCATGATCCTCTCTGCCTTGAAGCGCCAGTCTATCGCGTCGCGCAGGCAGCCGCTGCCGCAGTTGAGGCCCAATCAGAATTTTATTCCGACAGCCCGTTTGAAATCAGGAGTCCCTGCGTTTCAAAGCGGTACCGGTTCGGATGGACAGGCCAGCGGGCTGTGGTAGTCTCGATGGTCACCAGCAAGGCAGCATTTTGTGCTGCGGCACTCTTCCCCGGAGGCAACCCGTGAAACTGGATCGGATCGATATCAAGATTCTTCACGAACTGCAGAAGAACGGCCGCATCACCAATGTGGAACTGGCCGATCTGGTGCATCTGTCGCCGAGCCCGTGCCTGATGCGGGTCAAGAAACTCCAGTCGGAAGGCTACATCGAAGGCTATTCCGCGCAGATCAACATAGGCAAGCTTGGCCAGACGCTGACCGTTTTCACCGAAATCACGTTGAAGAACCATCGTCAGATTGACTTCGCCCGCTTTCTCGCTGTCGTGGAGAAGATCGAGCAGGTCATCGAATGCCATCTTGTGTCGGGCGGCTACGACTATTTGATGAAATTCGTGACCTCCGGCATTAGTGAGTATCAGACGATCATGGAGCGGCTGACCGACATGGATATCGGCATCGACAAGTATTTCAGCTTCGTGGTGCTGAAATCCCCCATCGTCAAGGCGCACATGCCGCTGCCCAGCCTGTTTCCGATGTAGTCAGAGCAATTCCAGGAAAAGTGTGAAGCGGTTTTCCCGGGAAAAGCGCGCAACGCTTTCCCTTTGGAATTGCGTCAAAAAGGAAAGGGATAGAGCGGTTCGCGGTTTCCGTGAAATGGCGAACCGCTCTATCGGTGGCCGTATTGGCTGACGAGTTCGGGGTCGCGGACGAGGCCGTCGAGCCATGTCGGGTCGAGCTTCGGCACCGAAGAGAACAGAAGCTTGGAATAGGGGTGGGTGGGCGCCGTCAGCTTGTCGGGCGTGATCTTCTCCACCCGTTCCCCGTTGTACATGACCATGATCTCGTCGCAGATGGCCTCGACGACGGAGAGGTCGTGGCTGATGAAGATGTAGGAGAGGCCTAGCTCGCGCTGCAGCTCCTTGAGCAGCTCGATCACGGCGGACGCCACCACCGTATCGAGGGCCGAGGTGATTTCGTCACAGATGATGAGCTTGGGGTTGGCCGCCAGCGCGCGCGCGAAATTCACGCGCTGCTTCTGGCCGCCAGAGAGCTCGGATGGGTGACGGTAGCGCAGGCCCCTTGGCAAGCGCACCATGTCGAGCAGCTCATCGACGCGCTTCGAGCGCGCCTGCCTGTCGAGCCGGTGGTAGAAGGCCAGCGGGCGGGAGATGATGTCCTCCACCGGCTTGGCGGGATTGAGCGCGGTATCGGCATATTGGAAGACAATCTGCATCTCGCGCAGTTGGTCCTGGCTGCGTTTCCTGGCGGCACGCTGCAGTTCCTCACCGTTGAAGACGATGTCACCGGCAGCCGCCGGATGGATGCCGGCGATGACGCGCGCCAGCGTCGATTTTCCGCAGCCGGACTCGCCGATGATGCCGAGATTGCGCCCTTTCTCGACAACGAGGCTGACAGAATCGACAGCGCGGATTAGGGGCAGTCCGTCATCCCGCACCGCGCCGTAGCCAGCCGTCACATTGTCGATACGCAGCAGCTGTTTCGTCCCGGTATGCGCGTCCGCACGCGCTTGCCGCGGCTTCGGTTCGAAGGCGGCCAGCAGTTCGCGCGTGTAGGGGTGTTGGGCGGCCGAAAGGATGTCCGCCGTGGTGCCGGTCTCCTGCACTTCGCCGCCTTTCAGCACCACGATGCGGTCGGCGATCTGGGCGACGACCGCGAGGTCGTGGGAAACATAGACACCCGCTATCCCGCCCGCCCGCATGACCGACTTGAATGCCTTCAGCACGTCGATCTGCGTCGTCACGTCGAGTGCTGTCGTCGGCTCGTCGAAGATCATCAGCTTGGGATCGCCGATGAGCGCCATGGCCGCTGCAAGCCGCTGCAATTGCCCGCCCGAAACCTGGTGCGGATAACGCGCACCAATCCCTTCCGGATCTGGCAGCGACAAGGCCCGGAACAGCTCGACCGCGCGCTGGCGCGCTTGCTCGGGTGGCATCAGCTTGTGGATGCGCGTGACCTCGATGACCTGCTCCATGATCGTAGAGGAAGGGTTGAACGAGGCGGCGGCACTTTGCGGAACATAGGCAATGTCGGTGCCGCGCAGCCTGGCGCGTTCCTTTTCGGAAAGGGCAGCCATGTTCTTGCCGTTGACGTTGATCTCGCCGCCGACGATCCGGCAGCCGGGCCGCGCATAGCCCATGAGCGAGAGCGCTACTGTCGTCTTGCCGGAGCCGCTCTCGCCGATCAGGGCAACGATCTCGCCGTCGGCGATATCGAAGCTGACGCCCTTGATGATTTCGACAAGCCGTCCGGAGTCGGTCTTTGCCTCGATCCTCAGGTTCCTGACCTCGACGAGATTGCTCATGCGTCCCGGTCCCTGATCTTCTGCGGCAGGTTGTCGATCAGCAGGTTGACGCTGATGGTGAGGCTGGCGATTGCCAGCGACGGCACGATGACGGCGGGGGCCGCGAAGGGCAGGCCGCCGATGTTCTCGCGCACCAGCGCGCCCCAGTCGGCGAGCGGTGGCTGCAGGCCGAGCCCCAGGAAGGACAGGCCGGAGAGCAAAAGCACGATGAAGACGAAGCGCAGGCCGAAGTCGGCAAGCACCGGGCGGATGATGTTGGGAAGGATCTCGGAGCCGATGAGGTAGGCGGTGCTCTCGCCACGGACACGGGCGACGGTGATGAAGTCCATGGTGTTGATGTTGACGGCGAGCGCGCGCGCGAAACGGTAAGCGCCCGGGATATAGATGACGGCCAGGGTCAGGATCAGCACCGGGATCGACGAGCCGACCGCAGCGACGACAACAAGGCCGAACAGCTTGCTGGGGATGGAGTTCATGGCGTCCAGGAAGCGGCTGAGGCAGGTGTCGAGCCAACCACCGGTGACGGCCGCGATCATCCCCAGCACGACACCTGAAAAGCAGGCGATGGAGACGGCGGCGAGCGACATGCCGACGGTGTAGCGGGCGCCCATCAGAACCCGCGAGAGCATATCGCGCCCAAGATAGTCCGAGCCGAGCCACAGTCCCTGGCGCATCGGGCCGAAATAGTCGTCGTCGACAATGTCGCCGATCGAATGGGGAATGACGTAGGGCGCCACGATCGCGATGAGCGTCCAGGCCAGGATGACCAGCGCAGCCACGACGCCGACGAGGCTGTAGCTGTGACCCAGGAAGGACCGCCGGGAGGTTGTGGCGCGCGCTATCGTCATCTGAGCCTCGGGTTGGACATGATGGCGACGATGTCGGCGGCGGTGATGAGGAAGAGGTAGCCGAGGCAGAAGATCATCGCGCAGCTCTGGATAAGCGGCAGGTCGCGGGTGGCGACGGCATCGACCATCAACTTGGCGATGCCGGGATAGTTGAAGATCGTCTCGACGATGATGACGCCGCCGACCAGATAGGACAGCGAGAGCGCTATCGCGTTGACGATCGGCCCGAGCGCGTTGGGCAGCGCGTGCCTCAGCACCATGCGGCCGCGCGAGGCGCCTTTTAGAAGCGCCATCTCGACATAAGGCGTAGAGAGCGTTTCGATCACCGCGGCGCGGGTCATGCGGATCATCTGGGCAGAGATGACGAAGGTGAGCGTGATCACCGGCATTGCATAGATGCGCACGAGGTCGGTCAGCGAATGCGCCTCGTTGACCGAGGACAGCGCCGGCAGCCATTTGAGATAAACGGCGAAGAGCAGGACCGCGAGGGTCGCGACCATGAATTCCGGCACGGAGATGATGCCGATCGACAGGATGGTGACGGTGCGGTCATAGACGGAGCCTCGTAGCATGGCGGCGGTGATGCCGAGCGTCAGCGCCAACGGCACCGAGAGCAGCGTGGTGATGCCCGCGAGTTTCATAGTGTTGACCAGGCGTCCGCCGATCAGTGTTGCGACCGGCATCTCGTTGGCATAGGAGGTGCCGAGGTCGCCGTGGAGCAGGCCGACAAGCCAGAGCAGGAAGCGCAGGATCGCCGGATCGTTGAGATGCATGGCCTCGCGCAGGCCGGCGACCGCTTCCGGTGTCGCTGCCTGGCCGAGCAGGATCGACGCGGTGTCGCCGGGCAGCATGCTGGTGGCGAAGAACACAGCGAACAGCACGATCAAAAGTGTGACGGCCGCGATCCCCAGCCGCTTCAGCACGAGGTTGAGAACCCCAGATGTCATGGAAGCGCTCCCTGCGATTGTTCGGCCAAGCAATCTTGCGCAATGAAGTGCCGGGGGCTGGCTGACCGGCCCCCGGCTGGCTTCTCTCAGGCTTCGAGCCAGAGATATTCCGCCATTGCATAGCCCATCATGCCACCGAGCGGGTTCGCTTCCAAACCCTTCACCTTGCTGGAGAGCGCATCGACGTTGGAAATGTAGGCCGGGATGATGGTGCCGGCCTCCTCGGAGACCATAGCCTGCATCTGGCCGTAGATCTCCTTGCGCTTGGCCTGGTCGAGCGAGCCGCGCGCCTCGATGAGCATCTTGTCGAACTTCTCGGACTTGTACTGGCTTTCGTTCCACGGCGCGTTGGAAGCGTAGAGGAGCGAGAACAGGATGTCCGGCGTTGGGCGCGGATTGATGTTGCCGAAATGGATCGGCGCCTTGAGCCAGTAGTTGTCCCAGTAGCCGTCGGCCGGGACGCGCTGGACGTCGAGCTTCATGCCGATATCCGCACCAGCGGCTTGGATGATCACTGCCATGTCGATCGACGAGGTCGCCGCGTCGGAAGCGATCACCGGGATGGACTGGCCGAGCAGGCCTGCCTTCTGGAAGTGGAACTTCGCCTTGTCCGGGTCGAAAGCCTTCGGCTTGACGTCGGGATTGTGGAAGATATTGGCCGGCGAGACGGGCTGGTCGTTGCCGATTTCGCCGAGTCCGCGCAATGCCGATTTGACGATCTGCTCGCGGTTGACGAGATACTTCATGCCCGCCACGAAATCGGCCTTGCTGCCCGGATCCATGTCGAGCCGGATGTTGAGGTCGGTGTAGTTGCCCGAAGTCGTCTTCGACAATTCGAAGCCCTCCTGGCCGCCGATGAGTTTCATCGCACGCGGATTGATCGAGGCCGCAAAATTGATGTCGCCGGAAAGCAGGGCGTTGACGCGGGCGCTGTCGTCGCTGATGGCGATGAACTCGAAGGAGTCGAGATAGGGCTTGCCCGACTTCCAGTAGTTCTTGTTCTTGGTGACCACCGAACGCACGCCCGGTTCGAAGGTTTGCAGCACGAAAGCGCCGGTGCCATTGCCCTTGGAGAAGTCCGTGGTGCCGTCCTGGACGATCATGAAATGGTGCAGCGCCAGGATGGTCGGCAGGTCGGCATTCGGGTCGGCGAGCGTGATTTCCACGGT
This sequence comes from Mesorhizobium sp. ArgA1, assembly GCF_053714375.1. Lineage (NCBI taxonomy): Bacteria > Pseudomonadati > Pseudomonadota > Alphaproteobacteria > Hyphomicrobiales > Phyllobacteriaceae > Mesorhizobium > Mesorhizobium sp. ArgA1. The sequence goes on along the minus strand of NZ_JBSKBQ010000001.1, from coordinate 314,178 downwards.
CGACTTGTCGACCGCCTTGAAGCCGGTCATCTGTGCGGCGATCTTGGCGACCTTGGAGCCGACCGCCGGATCAAGATGACGCTTCAGCGAGAAGACGACGTCGTCGGCCGTGAGGTCCTTGCCGTCGTGGAAGGTGACCCCTTTGCGCAGCTTCACGGTCCAGGTCTTGGCGTCCTTGCTGTCGAAGCTCTCGGCGAGCTCCATCTGCGTGACGCCACCCTTGTCGAGGAAAGTCAGGCGGTTGTAGAGCGAGCAGCAGCGGACATAGTCGGTGGAGAGTGACGCCTTTGCCGGATCAAGCGTGTCGGCGGTCGATGACGACCAGCCGGCGGCCTTGAAAGTACCGCCGGAAACCGGCTCAGCGGCGACGGCATTGGTGGCGCGGCCGAGCACCAGGCTGCCCGCGGCAACCGCGGCGCCGCCGGCCAACAGCATCTTGAGAAGTTCGCGGCGGCTTGCGCCCCGGCGGATGGCGTTTTCGACCATGGCATCGTCTGCGCTGGTCCAGTTCGTGATCTTGTCGGTCATGTTATTCCCCTTTCTGGTTGTTTGGTCGGGATGCTCGTCTTGTCGCGGCTTTCCGGGCTTGGGCTCAGGTTCGTTCCTTCAGGCTTTCCCGCACGGCCGCCGTCAATGCGGCCATTGAGGTGAAGTGGTAGTCCGGCGCGGTGAAGCGCTCCGGCTCGATCGTGCCGCCATAGCCCTTCTGGGCGTGCCGGCGTTCGATCCAGCAGTTGGTCAAGCCAAGCGCCCGGGATATGCCAATATCGTGATACTGGCTCTGCGCGACGTGCAGGATGTCGTCCTTGCTGTCACCCCGGGAGGCGACGAAATCGAAGACCTTCTGGAAGAACGCCGGATCCGGTTTCTCCGTTCCTGTATCGTCGGCGGTAAAGGTGGCGAAGAAGGGCGATCCGAGCTGCTTCTCGAAATGGTCGAGCGCCCAGCGCCGGGCATTGGTCATGGCGATCAGCTTGTGTGACTTCGCAAGCTCGGCCAATGCGGCTGCGCTGTCGGGAAAGCCTTGCCAAGCGCTGGCGGAGTCCCGCAGGTGGACGCCGCATTTCTCCTCGGCCGGCAGGCCGAGTTGCGGCGCGATGACCATGTAGACACGTACGAGATCGTCGGGGAACAGGCCCGCATCGGGCATGTAGCGGGCCTGCCGATACAGGGCCAGCGCGGCTTCGGCATCGACGGAAACGCCAGCGTCGGCGGCAATCCCGGCCAGGCAGGTCGTGATGCCACCTTCGAAGTCAATCAGCGTGCCGACGACGTCGAAGGTCATGTATTTGAATTCGCTAAAGCCCCTGGCCAAGACTGGCTCTCCTCTGCGCGCGGCCGAATTGCATGGTGCTGAACAGAACAAAATTCCGTGCTGTCCGGGGCATCGGCCTTTTCAAAAACCCGGAAATTCGAGGCTTCTGGCCTTGTCTTATAAGCAGTCTGGCACTTCCCCCGCGCTGGATTCGCCGAAAAGGCGCTGGGCTGCGGCACAAAATTGCGAAATCGTCTGCCCCGGCGCTATTTCGAAACACGTGGTATTCGTCGCCCGTCATGCCAGGGCCTGGCGGACGTCGGCATCGTCCAGCGTCTGGTCGAGCGTCCGGCGCGTGCGCTCGACGATCGCGTCGATATCGTCGTCCGTGCAGCAGAGCGGGGGAGCGTAGCCGACAACCCCGTTGGCAAAGGCACGGATGATCAGGCCATTGTCCCACGCCCTGTCGAAGACGCGCCGCGCCGGCATGGCCAATGCGGGAAGCGGTGTCTTCTTCTTTTTGTCGACCACAAGTTCGATTGCGGCAAGCATCCCGCGACCGCGAACATCGCCGACGAGCGGGTGATCGCTCAGGCCTTCCAATCCCGCCATCAGGCGAGCGCCGGCCTTGATGCCATTCTCCAGCAGGCCGCCTTCATAGAGTTTCAACACCTCGAGCGCGACGGCGGCGCTGACGGGATGGGCGGAATAGGTGTAGCCGTGGCCGACCGCCGAAGCGCCCGCGCCGTCGGCGATGACGTTATAGACATGATCGGCCATGAACACGGCGCCCATAGGAACATAGCCGGAAGTCAGCCCCTTCGCGGTCGTCATGAAGTCGGGAACGATGTCCTCCTCCGTGCAGGCGAACAGAGGTCCCGTGCGGCCGAAGCCGGTGATCACCTCGTCGGCGATGAACAGGATGCCGTACTCCCGGCAAAGTTCGCGCACCGCCTTGATCCAGCCCTTCGGCGGGACAATGACACCGCCCGAGCCCTGGATCGGCTCGGCATAGAAGGCGGCGACCCGCTCCGGTCCAATCTCCTCGATCTTGGCCTTCAGCGCGGCGAGCGATGCGGCGATGATCGCGTTGCCGTCCTCGCCCACCGGGTTGCGATAGGGATAGGGGGAGGGGATCTTGTGCTGCCATTCGAAGGGAATGCCAAAACCGGCGTGAAAGGCGGGCAATGCGGTCAGGCCAGCGCCGACCACCGATGACCCGTGATAACCCAGCTCGATGGAAATGAACTGGTCGCGCTTCGGCTCGCCCCTGGTATTCCAGTAATAGCGGACGAAACGGATCGTGCTGTCGACCGCGTCCGACCCGCCGAGCGTGAAATAGACGTGATTGAGATCCCCGGGCGCGCGCTCGGCCAACTCCGAGGCGAGGCGGATGGCCGGCTCCGAGCCGAGGTCGAAATAGGCAGTGGCGTAGGGAAGCTCGCGCATCTGCCGGGCCGCGGCCTCGACGATGCTGTCGTGGCCGTAACCGGCGTTGACGCACCACAGCCCCGCAAAACCGTCAACGAGTTGCTTGCCGGACGTATCGGTCACGGTCGCGCCCTTCGCCGATTTCAAAACGCGCACGCCGAGCGCCTCATGGCCGCGATAGGATGCGACCGGATGGATGAGATGGGCGCGGTCAAGTTCGATCAGGGAATTGGCGAGCATTGTTGTCCTCCTAGCCGAGCGCCTGGTTGGCGAGGGCGTAAACTTTTGGCCTGGTCTGTTCCGCGCCATTCTTGGGTGGACGGTCCATAGCCACGCCTCCGCCGACATGGGCGAGGCCGATTTCCTCGAGCCAACCGGCAAGGCCGGTCCTGCTGTCGGTATCCACGCGCAGGAAGGCGCCGGGGCGGCTCGCGGCGAAGAAGCCAATCAGTGCCTTCGCGGTGTCAGCGCTTTCCGCGATGACCGGTCCGATCACCTCACCGCGTCCGAACGGGCGGATCGCGGCATAGGCCTCTATGGTGCCGTTGCGGCGGATGATTGCGAACTGGCCGCGTTCGGCCAGCGCATCGATCAGGGCTTCCCGGTCGGCGCCATAGGCGTCGCGGTCCAGCGTCTTGATGTCAGGCAGATCGCCGGCGCCTGCTGCTTCCACGCCATCGGGCGCGCCGAGCGCTGCAACCGTACCTTGATGCTGCCGGATCGTGCCGGAGGGCACAAAGCCGAGCTTCTCATAGAGAGGCATGCCGTCAGTCGTCGCGACGAGCCGGAGCGGACGGTCGCCGGCAAGGGCGATGGCCTGATCCATGAGCCGGCGCCCGAGCCCCTTGCCCCGCACGTTCCTGTCGACGATCACCATGTTGATCATGGCGCAGTCCGCGCCATAGGGTGTCACCAGGATGGTTCCGGTGACACGGCCCCGGTCGTCGAGCGCGACCACGCCCCTGGAGAGCCGCAGCGCCATCTGCCAGTCCTGCGGGCGATGCGGCCAATTCTCCTGGCGAGAAAGCGCCACCGCGCCGTCGATATGGTCCGGCCCGAAGTCCTGGATTTCGATCTCGCCCTGCTGCATGAGGCATCCTTCCGTCTGCCCTCAAGTCTCGACCATTGGCGCGTCGCAAATCGTCTGAAGGCTTCGGCCTCGGCGGTATCTTTCGCCGTAGCGCGAGGGGTGCGCCGCATCTTGTGCTGGCGCCCGCCACGCGGAGGCGCTTCACCTCACGCGCGGCGCCGCGTTCGACACACCGGATGCTACAGCGTGCCAAACCGGATGGTGGATACGGAACTTTCTGCTTTCGGGAGGCCGATTTCGGTCAGGTAGGTCGCCACCACCCGTCCTATGATGAAATACATCCCAACGCGAATGTGCTTCCACTGGAGATCGACGGACATGGCTTCTTTCAGGCCCAAATACATCACCTTCGACTGCTATGGCACGTTGACCAATTTCCAGATGGCGGAAGCGGCGCGAGACCTTTACGGCAGCCGCCTCGACGAACCGCGCATGCAGGAGTTCATCAAGAACTTCGCCGCCTATCGGCTCGACGAGATCATGGGTCACTGGAAGCCCTATGCCGACGTTGTCCACAACGCACTCGAGCGGGCCTGCAAGCGCAATGGTGTTGCCTTCACCCCTAACGACGCCAGGATGGTCTATGAACGTGTCCCGACCTGGGGCCCCCATGCAGATGTCCCAGCCGGCCTGGCGAAGGTCGCCAAGGAAATTCCGCTGGTCATCCTGTCCAACGCCATGAACGCGCAGATCATGTTCAATGTCGAGAAGCTCGGCGCGCCGTTCCATGCCGTCTACACTGCCGAGCAGGCGCAGGCCTACAAGCCCCGGTTCAAGGGGTTCGAGTACATGCTCGACATGCTGGGTTGCGGGCCGGAAGATATTCTTCACTGCTCGTCCTCGTTCCGCTACGACCTGATGTCGGCACACGATCTCGGCATCAAGAACAAGGTCTGGGTCAATCGCGGCCACGAACCGGCAAACCCTTACTATGGCTATGTCGAGATATCAGACATTTCCGGTCTTCCGGGAGTGGTCGGGCTTTGAAACAGGCGGATCGTCGATGAAACTGATCTCCTACTGGCACGATACCGCCCCTGTATTTTCCGGCGGAGCGCAAGGCCCGGTCGAGGGGTACTATGATGCCGTCATCGTCGGTGGCGGCTTCACCGGTCTCGCAGCGGCGCGCCAATTGGCGAAGGCCGGCGCGAAGGTGGCGGTGCTGGAGGCGGAGCAGGTGGGCTGGGGCGCATCCGGCCGCAATGGCGGGCACCTGAACAACGGCCTCGCTCACAGCTATCTTTCGGCCAAGGCGGAGCTTGGGAAGGAACGGGCAATCGGGCTCTACCGCGCGCTCGACGACTCCGTCGACACCATCGAGGCGCTGGTTGCCGAAGAGGGCATCGACTGCAATTTCCGCCGCGCCGGCAAGCTGAAGCTTGCCTCCAAGCCGCAGCATTTCGAAGCGATCGCCCGCAACTTCGAAGCCCTCCATGCGGAAGTGGATCCGGATACGGCGCTGCTGTCGGCGGCCGATCTCAAGTCCGAGATCGGTTCGTCCTTCCACGGTGCGATGCTGTCGAAGAAGAGCGCCATGATGCATATGGGCCGCTATGTCGCCGGCCTGGCCACGGCAGCCACCCGCCATGGCGCCATCATCCACGAGAATGCGGCGGTGACGGATCGCAAGCAGGTCGGCAGCAGGCATGAGCTCACGACCTCCCGCGGCCGGATCAGCGCCGACAATGTGCTTGTTGCGACCGGCGCCTACACCACGCCGAATTTCGGCTATTTTCGCCGCAGGATCATCTCCGTCGGCAGCTTCATCATCGCTACGCGGCCGTTGAGTGACGCCGAGATCACTGCCACCATGCCCGGCAACCGGACATGCGTGACCTCGATGAATATCGGCAACTACTTCCGGCTTTCACCGGACAGGCGCCTGATCTTCGGCGGTCGCGCGCGCTTCTCGGCGACATCGGACCAGCGCTCGGATTCGAAGAGCGGACAGATATTGCAGGCGGGCCTCGCGGCGATCTTCCCGCAACTCGCCAAGGTCGAGATCGACTATTGCTGGGGTGGGCTGGTCGACATGACCAAGGACCGTTTTCCGCGCGCCGGCTACCATGACGGGGTCTGGTACGCGATGGGCTATTCCGGCCATGGCGCGCAGCTTTCCACCCATCTCGGCATGATCCTGGCCGATGCCATGCTCGGCCGCGAAGACCGCAATCCGATGAAGGGACTCGAGTGGCCTTCCATTCCCGGCTATTCCGGCAAGCCATGGTTCCTGCCGATGGTCGGCCTCTACTACAAGGCACTCGACCGGATCCAGTGACCGTCGATCCGGTGTGGCCGGGCCTCAGCCAAATTGCCTCAGCTGAGCCCGCCCATGTGGAAGCTCTTCATCTCGAGATACTCCTCGATGCCGGCCTGCGCGCCCTCACGGCCCAGGCCGGACTGCTTGACGCCGCCGAAGGGGGCGACTTCCATCGAGACCGAGCCGGTGTTGAGCCCCACCATGCCGAACTCCAGCGCCTCGCCGACGCGCCAGGCGCGTTTCAGGTTTTCGGTGTAGAAGTAGGAAGCAAGCCCGTAGGGCGTGCCGTTGGCGAGCGCGATCGCTTCCTCTTCCGTCTCGAACCGGAAAAGCGGCGCGACCGGACCGAACGTTTCCTCGCTGGCGAGCTGCATGTCTTTTGTGGCGCCGGTCAGCACCAGCGGCGCGACGTACTGAGGACCCTCCGGTAGCGCAGGCTTTTCGGTGATGATCACAGCGCCTTTGGCGAGCGCATCCTCGACATGGCGGTTGATCTTCTCAACCGCCGCCATGTTGATCATCGGCCCGATGGCGACGCCGGGCTGTGTGCCAGGCCCCACGGTCATGGCGTTGACGCGAGCGCTGAGCTTTGCGGCGAAGGCTTCGTGGACACCGGCCTGGACGAGGATACGATTGGCGCAGACGCAGGTCTGGCCGCCATTGCGGAACTTCGAGACCAGCGCGCCCTCGACGGCGAGATCGAGATCGGCGTCGTCGAAGACGATAAGGGGCGCGTTGCCACCGAGTTCGAGGCTGAGCCGTTTTACGCTGTCGGCCGCGCCGCGCATCAGCAGCGAACCGACCCGCGTCGAGCCGGTGAAGGAGATCTTGCGAACGGTCTCGTTCGCCATGATCTCGTTGCCAATTTCGGCCGGCATGCCCGTAACTATGTTGATGACGCCGGCGGGGATGCCCGCGCGTTCGGCAAGCACGCCGAGCGCCAGCGCCGAATAGGGCGTGAACTCGGATGGCTTGATCACCACCGTGCAGCCTGCGGCCAGCGCCGGCGCGACCTTGCGGGTGATCATCGCATTGGGGAAGTTCCACGGCGTGATGATGCCGCACACACCGACCGGTTCCTTCAGCACGATGATGCGCCTGTCTGGCGTCGGCGAGGGGATGGTGTGGCCGTTGATGCGGCGTGCCTCCTCCGCGAACCATTTTACGAAGGAAGCGCCGTAGCGGATCTCGCCCCGGGCCTCGTCCAGCGGCTTGCCCTGTTCCGTCGTCAGGATGAGCGCCAGATCGTCCAGATGCGCGAGCATCAGGCCATGCCAGGCTTCGAGCAGGGAAGCGCGTTCGGCATTGGTCCTCTTCTTCCAGTCGCCATAGGCGGAAGCTGCGGCCTCTATGGCCGCACGGGTCTCCGGACCGGCCATGTCGGGCACCGTGCCGATCGCCGCCTGGGTCGCCGGATCGACAACATCGACCGTCTTGCCGGAGTCTGCAGCGACCCGTTGGCCGCCAATCAGGCCGGCCTCGCGGAAGAGGTTTTTGTCTTTCAGGTTTTTCATCGAAAACGACCTTGCAATCAGGTGAGCGCCGCGACGATGGCGGCCGTGATGGATTCCGTGCTGTCCTTGCCGGGAATGGTGCCTATCCCGTGCGCGGTTGCGGCTTCGACTGCCTTCATGACGCGGCTGGCCGCATCCTTTTCGCCCAGATGATCGAGCATCATCGCGCCGGACCAGATGGTGGCGATCGGATTGGCGATGCCCAGGTGGGCGATGTCGGGCGCGGAGCCGTGCACCGGCTCGAACATGGACGGCGCCGTGCGGCCGGGGTTGATGTTGGCGGAGGCGGCGTAGCCGAGCCCGCCCTGGATCGCCGCGCCGATATCGGTCAGGATGTCGCCGAACAGGTTGGAGGCGACGACCACGTCGAGGCTCTCCGGCGCCATGATCATCCGCGCGGCGAGCGCGTCGACATGATAGCTGGTCACGGCGACGTCAGAGTACTCCGCAGCCAGCTTGCGGGTGATCTCGTCCCAGAACACCATCGAGTGTTTCTGCGCGTTGGATTTGGTGACGGAGGCGAGCTTGCCGCGCCGTGTCCGCGCCTGCTCAAAGCCGAAGCGTAGGATGCGCTCGACGCCGGCGCGGGTGAAGATCGAGGTCTCCACGGCGACCTCGTCCAGCGTGCCTTGATGCACGCGCCCGCCGGCGCCCGAATATTCCCCTTCGGTGTTCTCGCGGATGCACAATATGTCGAAGTTTTCCGCCCGCAGCGGGCCTGTCACGCCCGGCAGCAGGCGGTGCGGCCGGATGTTGGCGTACTGAACGAATGCCTTGCGGATCGGCAGCAGCAGCCCGTGCAGCGAAACGGAATCCGGCACCTCCGCCGGCCAGCCGACGGCGCCGAGAAGGATGGCATCGAAGCCGCGCAAGGTCTCGAGGCCGTCCTCCGGCATCATGCGGCCGGTGTCCTTGTAGAATTTGCAGGACCAGGGGAACTCGGTTCCGGTCAAGGCAAAGCCCGCGTGTTTGGCCGCGGTCTGCAGCACAGACCAGGCGGTTACGGTCACGTCGCAGCCGATGCCGTCACCGGGGATCAGGGCGATCGAATAGGACTTCATCGGCACCTCTTCACAGGCTGATCAGGACGCTCTTGGTCCTGCGGTTGGCTTGATAGGCTTCGCGGCCGAGATCCTTGCCGATGCCGGAGCGCTTGTAGCCACCGGTCGGCAGGATATGGTCGCGCGAGCGGCTGTAGCGGTTGACCCAGACCGTGCCCGCTTCGAGCCTGCGTGCCAGGCGGATCGTGCGGGATAGATCGGAGGTGAACAGGCCGGAAGCCAGTCCATAGGTCGGATGGGTGGACAGCGCCAGCGCCTCTTCCTCGGTCTCGAAGGTCTGGACGGTCAGGACCGGGCCGAAGATTTCCTCGACGATCGCGGGATTGGTCTGGTCCACATCGGCGATCAGCGTCGGCTCGTAGAAATAGCCTGGGCTGTCCATGGTGTGGCCGCCGGTCAGGCATTCGCCGCCGGCCTCGACGGCGGCCCGCACGATGCCCTCGACACGTGCCCGCTGCCGTTCCGAGATAACAGGCGAATACTGTGTCGATTGGTCCCAGGTCGGACCGGGCCGCACCGCCTTCATCTTGTCCAGGATGGCGGCCGTCAGCCTGTCGGCCACGTTCCTCTCGACGATCAGGCGCGTGCCGGCGACACAGGCCTGGCCGGCGTTGAAGGTGACGCTGCCGGCGATGGCGGTCGCCGCCTTGTCCAGATTGGCATCGGCAAAGACGATCTGCGGGCTCTTGCCGCCGAGTTCCAGCGTCATCGGCTTGACGCCGGTGCGGGCGACGTTCTCCATGATGGCCGAGCCGGCGCGGGTCGAGCCGGTGAAGCTGACCTTGGCGATCTCGGGATGACCGGTCAGCGCCGTACCAGTCGTCGGACCGTCGCCGAGCACCACGTTGATCAGCCCGGCAGGCAGGCCAGCCCTGACGGCGAGCTCTGCCATATATACGGCTGAGAAAGGTGTCATTTCCGACGGCTTCAGCACCACCGCATTGCCCGCGGCCAGTGCCGGACCAAGTTTCCAGCCGGCCATCGAGATAGGAAAATTCCAGGGCGTGATTGCGCCGACCACGCCATAAGGTTCGCTCATGATCATGCCAAGGGTGGCATCGTCCGTGGGTACGAGCTCGCTGCCTTCCTTGTCGGCGAATTCGGCAAAGAAGCGGATCTGCTCGGCGGTCACGGCGATGTCGCCGGCGACGAGCTGGCCGACGGGCCGTGTCGAGCACAGAGCCTCGATCTTTGCCAGCGTTTCGGCTTCCGCCTCGATCAGGTCGGCCCAGACCTGGAGTGCCTTTGTGCGCTCGCGCGGCCGAACACCGCCCCAGTTGCTGGCCTTCAACGCCGCCTTGGCGCTCTCCACAGCCCGGTCGACCATATCGACGTCGGCTACGGGGCTGGCGGCGTATGCCTTGCCATCCGAGGGTCGGCGCATCTCGATCGCACCCTCCGCCGCGATGAGCTCTCCGCCAATGAAATGGCCGACAGGAAGGGAGACGGTATCCGGATCGAAGCTCAACTTCATAGGCGACCACCTTGCAGCATTCTGCGGGAGCCTAGCGCGGGCAGGAGCGCAGCATGCACCGTTCGACGATCAGTCGCGGATGATTGTTGCGTGCTAGCGATGAAGGACGGCAAAATCTTTTGCGGGGCCAGCACCTCGCTCGCACGCCATTACCCTACCGTGACGTAGATCTTGCGCACCGTTTCAATGGTCTTCCAGACACCGGTGAAGCCGGGTTTCATCACGAAGCTGTCGCCGGCGCGGTAGGTCACCGCCTCGCCGCCATCGGGCGTGATTTCAATCACGCCAGTGAGGATATGGCAGAACTCGAAAGTCTCCCCCTTGATCGAGCGCGTCTCGCCGGGCGTCGCTTCCCAGACGCCGGTATGGACGAGATCGCCCTTGGCCGCGTCCTGCGCCCAGGTCTTGAAAGCAGGCTCGCCGGCTATCAGTCGTTCGGGCAGCGCCCGGGATTCACGCGGCGGGAAGGCAGGGCTGGTTTCGACGGTCTTGAGCAGGGACAAGGGATGGCCTTTCAGGTTGGATTTCAATAACCGCGCGACCGGTCGACGAGCCCGATGGGGTCGAGGCCGGCGCGGTGGCGTCGGATGTTTTCGATGACGGCGCGCGCAGCGGTCGCGGGCTGGGTGACGCTGGCGACATGCGGAGTCAGGATGATCTTCGGATGCCGCCAGAACGGACGGCCCGCGGGCAGCGGTTCGGGATCGGTCACATCGATCATCGCCGCCGAAAGGTGGCCGCTGTCCAGCGCGACGAGAAGCGCTTCATGATCAAGCTGCTGCCCGCGACCCGTGTGGACGAGCGCCGCGCCCTTGGGCAGTCTCGCGAACAGGTCGGCATCGAGGAAACCGCGCGTGTCTTCGGTCAGCGGCAGAAGGCAGATGAGTATGTCGCTGGCCGCGAGCATCTCCTCCAGCCCCAGTTCGCCATGATGACAGGTCACGCCCTCGATCCGCCGCGGCGAGCGGCTCCAGCCCGCGAGCGGAAAGCCGAAGGGCTTTAGGCGATCGAGGACGGCTTGGCCGAGTTGCCCGAGTCCGAGGACGCCGATCTGGCGCGACCCGGCTTGGAGTTGCCCGATGTCGCGCCATTGGCCGGTGCGCTGCTGCGCCAGATAGGCGGGCAGGTTGCGATGCAGGGCGAGCACGGCAAGCGTCACATATTCCTGCATCATGCGCACGATTCCTTCCTCGATCGTCCGCACGATCTTCACCTTCGCCGGCACGGCATCGAAGCGAAACTGGTCCACGCCCGCGCCCAGGGAAAACAGGATTTCCAGGTTCCTGTAGCGCGCGAGGTCTTCTGGCGCGGTCCAGGTAATGAGATAGCGTACCGCGTCGGGATCGACCGTTGTGGAATCGATGGTAAAGGGGACGTCCGGCAGTTCTTTGGCGAAGGCTTCGGCGAAGATCGCCCCGCGCCGCGCATCGGAATTGAACAGGAATGTCATTCCGGTTCCCCTTCAGGCCGCGCAACGCGCGCCCAGCGCCTCGATCAATCGCTGGCAGGCGGCGAGTTCGCTGGTGAGGATGTATTCATCCGGCTTGTGGGCTCGGCCGATGTCGCCGGGACCACAGATGATCGCATCGATCCCTGCCGCCTGGTAGAGCCCGGCCTCAGTGCCGTAGCTGACGGCGGCGATCGGTGTTTCGCCGGTCAGCTCTTGCAGCAGCGCCGCCACCGGCGCGTCCTGTGGCAGCGACAGCGCCGGATAGGCGCTGAGCGGCGTCCATTCGACCCGAAAGCCGTCGGCCTCACAGGCCTTTGCCTTCGCCCTTGCCGGTGCAAGCAGGCTGGCCGGGTCGACGCCCGGAATGGTGCGCGCCTCCAGCTCCAGCGTGCAGCTGTCGGGAATGATGTTGACCGACCGTCCGCCCTTGATCACGCCAGCCTGCAGCGAGGAATAGGGCGGCTCGAAGGCCGGGTCGAACGGGCCATGCGTCAGCCGCTCGGCTTCGCTCACGATCGCAGCCAGCGTTTTGGCCATGGCGTGGAGGGCGTTGAGGCCGAGGTCGGGTCGCGAGGAATGGCCGGAGCGGCCGTTGATCGTCACACGGGCGGCCGCCTTGCCCTTGTGGCCGCGCACGGCGCGCAAGCCGCTCGGCTCGCCGACGATCACGCCGAGCGGTTTGGCGCAAAGTTCGGCAAGGCGCGGGATCAAATGCGGCACGCCGCGGCATCCCACCTCTTCGTCATAGGAGAAGGCGAAATGGATTGGCCTGGCAAGGCGCAGCTTCGCCAGCATGGGCACGGCCGCGAGCACCGCGGCCAGAAACCCCTTCATGTCCGTGGTGCCGCGTCCATAGAGCCGCTCGCCCTCCCGGCGCAGCGTAAAAGGGGCCGAGCTCCACTGCGGTTCGCCGGCGGGGACGACGTCCATATGGCCGGACAGGATGTAGCCCGGGACATCGACAGGGCCGATCGTCGCGAAAAGATTGAAACGGTCGCCTTCCGGCCCCGGCAGCACCGTGACCTGCGCCCCGTGCCCCGCGAGGTAGGCCTCGATCCACTCGGTGATGTCACAGTTCGGCTTGCCGGCGACCGATGGGAAGGCGACGAGACGGTCGAGGATGTCGAAGACGTCCATTCCAGCCCTCAAAGCATATCGGGATCGCCGGAATCGATGCCGACGATTGTGTGCTGCTACATTTCCGCAGAGGATGTCTGCGTTCTCGCGCGATTGCATGCCGAAAGCGGAAATGTTTCAGTTGAATCTTGCGTTGGCAGGGGGCTTTCGAGCAAATCGTACGGGCCTGTTTGTTTAGCGTTGGTGGACAAAGAGCTGTTGCGGCGTGTCGCCGGTCAATTTGCGGGGATATTTCAGAGGCATGGACTTGAAGCCGTCCGGAAACTTGAAAATCGACACCTTCTCGATGCGTATCGGTGACATCGAAGGCGTCGAGCTGGACCGGCTGCATGCACTCTCGCTCTCCGTGGGATGGCCACACCGCGCCGAGGATTGGCAATTCCTGCGCGAATCGGGAGAGGGGTTCGTGGCGCTCGACGAGATCGGTCGGGTTCTCGGCTCGGCCATGTGGTTCGCACATGGCACCGATTTCGCCACCGTGGGGATGGTCATCACCTCGCCGCGACTCCAGACGCTGGGAGCGGGGCAATGGCTGATGAAGCGGGTCTTCGACAAGGTCGCCGGGCACGATTTGCGCCTTAATGCAACGCGCGCGGCAAGACGGCTCTATCTCTCGCTCGACTTCCAGCCGGAGAAGACCGTTTATCAATGCCAGGGCACCGCCCGGATGCAGACGATGGCTGGGCCGGCAGATATTCGAGGCGATGTCCGGACTTTGGACGCAAGGGACATTCCCGCGACAATCGCGCTCGACGCGGCAGGATTTGGCGTGAAGCGGGCGGCACTCATCGAAAGGCTTTTCGCGCACTCCACCGGCTATGGTCTTTTCAAGGGTGACAAGCTGAACGCGTTCGCGCTTTGTCGGCCGTTCGGGCGGGGCCATGTCGTGGGGCCGGTCGTGGCGGAAAGTGACGCCGACGCCGTGGCGATCGTGCGGCCGCACGTGGCCGAGCATTCGGGGTCATTCCTGCGCATAGACACCCACATGGACAATGGCGAGTTCGCCGCCTTTCTGTCGCACAGCGGAATGCCGGTTTTCGACACGGTGCTCACCATGTCGATGGGCAAGCCCCTCGACGATTTTGCCGTCGGCGGCTCAACTGGACTGGTGACCTATGCGCTTGCCAGTCAAACTCTCGGGTAGTTGAGTCGAGGCAGGCGCGGCTGTTCAGGCCTTCACAGGCACTCTTGTGGCGCTAGGATAACTAACATCCAAAAGTACGGTTTCTGCAGCTATACTTGGACCAAACGCAGCAGACCAAAGTGGATTGTCACAGCCTTCGAAGTTACCCAAGGCAGGCGTGCATCAATGCATATCTAGCCAAGTTTTGACGATGAAAGCGTCGCGGAACCATACGGAACGATACGGGAAGATTTCTGGTTTTGGCCCGCGAAAAACCCCATGAAATCAACGTTCTTGATACGTCCTCCGGGCCCACCATTCAGTCCGCCAGTTTTGGCATTCTTTCGACCGTCTCAGAATAGGCCGATATTTCCGAAGGTTAGCGGCGCCTTCGCGGTAACGCTTGGCGGAGACGCCGCTGACAACGCTTTGGTGGTTTCCCGACAGCCGAAAAAGCTGTCACGGGGAGCCCAACCCAGCAGCGGGTCGATCCTCACTCGACGGACGCCACTTGGGTGATCTGGCTGGCAGTTAGCTCAGGTCCGATGCCCGCCATCGCTTTCCGTTTGCCGCCGGGCAGCGATTGCACGGTCGAATTCGACACCAAATCGAACTGAAGCGCTCCGACCGAATGTCGGCTCTCCAGCCTTTCTATGTGTGCACCTGATTCGCCATTTTGCTGCGAGATCCAAGAAGCAGACGCTCGAAGGGCGAGCTATGGGATTGTGGGCGTGAGTGAACGAATCAGGATGAGATATTGAAACTAGGAAAAAACGCAATTAAATCATATACCTTTGTAGACGTGCACCGCTCTCAACAGCCAAAACAGCGTCGACTTACGTGGCAATGTCCCACATATTGACGTTAAATTAACATCGCGCTATGGTTCGTTTGATCCGTCGGGTGCCATCACTTGTATCATCGTTGCTCGTTGATTGTCGCCATTTCCGCCACCCTTGCCCCAGCCTGCAGGATTGCCCTGCAGTGCGCATCGCCAGTTGCTGAAAGAGGCGGTGACCATGCCTTGTTTGCTCGGTATCGATAACGGTCTCACGGTTACCAAGGCGGTGATCTTCGACGCCGACGGCACGCAGTTGTCGGTGGCGCGTCGGCGGGTTGCGCAGTCGATGCCCCATGCGCGCTGGGTGGAACGCGACATGGCCGGTCTCTGGCGAGCGACCGCCGACGCAATCAGGGAGGCGATCGCGCTCTGTGGCCGCCCGGCCGACGATATCAAGGCGGTGGCGGCGACCGCGCATGGCGACGGTCTCTATCTGCTCGGCAAGGATCGTCGGCCGCTCGGGCCCGGGATCCTGTCGCTCGACAGCCGCGCTGGCGAGGTTGTCGAACGATGGTCGGCCGAGGTCTTCGAAGACGCGTTGGCGCGCACCGGCCAGGCGCCGCACGTCTCGGCGCCATCGGCGCTGCTGGCATGGATCAGGCAGAACGATCCGGACCGCTACGGGCGCATCGGCCACGTGCTGGCCTGCAAGGACTGGCTGCGCTTTTGCCTGACCGGCACCATCGGCACCGACCGGACGGAGGCCAGCACCTCATTCACGGATTTCCGCACCCAAGCCTTCGCGCCGGAAGCGATGCGCATCTTCGGCCTGGACGATCTTTTCGAGGCGCTGCCGCCGGTGGCACATTCGGCCGACATCGTTGGGCATGTCACCGCCGAGGCCGCCGAAATGACCGGTCTGTCCAAGGGCACGCCCGTCGCCTGCGGCCTGCATGACGTGACCGCCTCCGCACTTGGCATGGGCGGCCATGAGGAGCGCACGCTCGCCATTGTTGCCGGCACCTATTCCATCAACGAAGTCGTTTCTTCAGAGCCGCGCGTCGACAGGCGCTGGTTCTGCCGCAACGCCCTTGACGCCGGACGCTGGAATAACATGGCGATCTCGCCGGCCTCGACCGCCAACTATGACTGGTTTCTCGACACGTTCTGCCGCTCGGAACAGGACAGGACAAACGCGGATGGCGGTTCCATCCACGAAACGCTGGCAGCAGAGATCGACGCCGCGCTGGAGAGGCCTTCGACCATCCTGTTCCACCCCTATCTGTTCGGCTCCCCTCACGGCGAAATCGCCAGCGGCAGCTTTGTCGGCCTGCACGGCTGGCACAATCGCGGCGATATGCTGAAGGCGGTTCTGGAAGGCATTGTCTTCAATCATCGGACCCATGTCGAAGCCTTGCGCGACGGCTTTGCTATCAGCGAGATCCGCCTGACCGGGGGCGGTTCGCGCAACCCCGCCTTCGTGCAGATGTTTGCCGATGTGCTGAACGCCCCGGTCACCGTCACCTCGACCGATGAGGCCGCCGCCCTGGGCGCCGCCCTTTGTGCCGGTGCCGCGGTCGGCTTGTTCAAGACGCCACAAGAAGGTGCAAGGCAGGTCGGCATGATGGCACGGAAATATCAGCCCGTGCCAGCCTCAACTGCTGTGTTCAACGAGCGGTTTTCGCTCTACTGCCGCATCGCCGAGCAGATGAAGGCGCATTGGCCGGAAATCGAAAGGCTGGCGCGGCCGGAGGGAAACGCATGATCAAGGCCGACGAACGACGCGAAGAGATCGCCGACTATGTGATCAAGCTCGGCCAGGTGCGCATCGACGATCTGGTCGAGCATTTTGGCGTGTCGCGCATGACCATCCACCGGCACATCGACCGGCTGGCGCAGCAGGGCGTGCTGCGCAAGCTGCACGGTGCGGTGACGGTTCAGCCGTCCGGTCTCTACGAAAGCGCCTTCCGCTACCGGGTGACGGTCAACAGGGCCGAGAAGGATGCGCTGGCGCGGGCAGCACTGGACTATGTCGAAGCCGGCCAGGTGGTGATGCTCGACGATTCATCGACGGCAAATGCTGTTGCGACGCTGCTGCTCGACGTAAAGCCGCTGACGGTCGTCACCAACAGCGTGTCGACGGCTGCGCTGATGATCAATGTCGATGACATCGATTTCATCTGTCTCGGCGGCCAGTACCACGGCACCTACAATGCCTATATCGGCATCGTCTGCGAGAATGCCGTGGCGCAGCTGCGTGCCAATGTGCTTATCTGTTCGGCTTCGGCCATCACCGGCACCACGGCCTTCATCCAGGATCCGAATGTTGTGCGGGTGAAGCAGGCGATGATGGCTGCATCGGCCAAACGCATCCTTTTGGTCGACCACGCAAAGTTCGACCGGATCGCGCTGCATGTCTTCGACGATCTGACCAGTTTCGACGCCGTGCTGGTGACCGAGGGCCTGGGCGATGCGCAGGCGCAGAGCCTCGAGCGGTCGGGCGTGAAGCTGCGCATCGTCAAGACGAAAGCGCCATGAGCCCAGCCGACGGAGCAGGGGCGGACAATCGCGCCGGGCGTCTCGCCGCAATGGCTGCGGCCGGCGAGGTCGACGTCGTCATTCTTGGCGCCGGCATCAACGGGGCAGGGCTGTTTCGCGACCTGTGCTCGCAAGGCGTCAGCTGCCTGATCGTCGACAAGGCGGATTTCGGCTCGGGCACCAGTGCCGCGCCGTCGCGGCTCATCCATGGCGGCCTGAAATATCTCGAAACCGGCGAGTTCGGGCTGGTGGCGCAGTCGACGCTCGAACGCAACCTGCTTCTGCAGAACGCGCCGCACTATGTCAGCCCGCTGCCGACCGTCATCCCGATCTTTTCCTGGGGCAAGGGCATGCTGGCGGCGCTGCGCACGCTGTTCGGCTCGACCAGCGCACCGCGTAGCCGGGGCGCCATCCTGATCAAGATCGGCCTGATGATCTATGACTTCTACGGCTCGCGAAACCAGGTCATGCCACGCCACCGCATGGTCGGGCGGCGGCAGGCGCTAGGCGAGATGCCGGCACTGAGCCCCGCGATCGTCGCCACCGGCACCTATTACGATGCCAAGATAAGCCATCCCGAAAGACTGGTGCTGGAACTGATCCTCGACGGGCTGCAGGCAAATACAGCCTCCGCCAGCGCCAACTACACGGCACTCGGTACTTCAGCCAATGGGGTGCTCACCTTCCGGCAGGAAAACGGCAGCGCATTTTCGGTGCGGCCGAAGCTGGTGGTCAACGCCGCCGGTCCGTGGATCGACGACGTCAACGCGTTGCTTGGCGCGCCGTCGAAGATGATCGGTGGCACCAAGGGTTCGCACATCCTGTTGAAGCACGACGCGCTGGTCGAAAGCCTGGCCGGGCGCATGCTCTATTTCGAGGCCGATGACGGCCGCATCTGTCTTGTCTACGACTATCTCGGCCTGGCGCTGGTCGGCTCGACCGACATCAAGGCCAACGATCCGGACGCGGTGCGCTGTGAACCCGAAGAAGTCGACTATCTGCTCGACAGCGTGCGATCGCTGCTGCCGGGCATGGCGTTCGAGCGCGACCAGATCGTCTATGCTTATAGCGGAATCAGACCGCTGCCGACGTCCGAGGCAGCGACGCCCGGACTGATCAGCCGCGATCATTCGGCACCGGTCGCCGAGCCGGACGGCAACAGGCCGTTTGCGGTCATTTCGCTGGTCGGCGGCAAGTGGACGACCTTCCGCGGTTTTGCCGAGGAAGTCGCCGACACCGTTCTCAAGCGCCTGCAGCGCAGCCGCAAGGTGTCGACACAGTCGATGCCGATCGGCGGCGGGAGGGATTTTCCGGCCAATGCCGCGGCGCGCGCCAACTGGCTGGCTGAGGCTCAGCAGGCAACGGGCGCCGGGGAAGGGCGCCTCGACCAGTTGCTGTCGCGCTACGGGACCAGAGCAGTGCAGATCGCCAAGTGGGGGGCGAATGATGAGGGTTGCCTGCCGGACTCCGACGGCTACGGCAAATCCGAAATCGACTACATCGTCCGCAACGAATTCGTCGAACATCTGGCCGATATCGTCATGCGGCGCAGCACGTTGGCGATAGGCGGTTCGCTGACAAGTCGCGATTTGCAGAAGATTGCCGCGATAGCCGGACGGGCGCTGGAGTGGGGCACCGAGCGGCTCACGCGGGAAGTCGAAGCCGCGATTGTTGAGCTCGAAGGCCGGAACCTGATGCGGCTGGACTGATCGCGCTATCGCCGATGCCGATAGCTGTTCCTGAGGCAAATCGATCGGTTTGGCCTTGTTGCGCTTTGTGCGCAAAACTTCCCATCTCACAGCCAGATTGGGATTTTCCAAAGCCACGATGCATTTGAACAAAAACAAACTCTTAGCAATGACTTCGGCTGCCGTCACCTACGCATTACAGTTGTCTTTAGCATGAGATAACACAGATTGACGTTAAATTAACACCTCTCTATGATCGCCTAATATGCTGGGCTCCTAATAGGCCGCTTTGGCTTCCGATCCGTCGGCTGGGGCAACCATCCGCGAAGGGATTGACAGCGATGCAAAGGTATGAAAATTTTTGCACACAAAGATAATAATATCATCTCGGGGAGGAGATGGCTTGAAATCCGGTGGAGCCGCGAACCGCGACCATGAGTCCAGCCTCGCCACGCGTGCGGCCTGGCTTCATTATGCCGGGGGTCTGACGCAGGCTCAGGTGGCCAAGCGGCTTGGCCTGACCAGCCTCAAGGCGCACCGGCTAATCACCAAGGCCAACCAGGAAGGACTGGTCAGGGTTTTCATAGACGGCGACGTCGCCGAATGCGTCGACCTGGAACAGCGACTGACCGCCGCCTACGGGCTCGACTATTGCGAAGTGGTTCCCGATCTCGATCAGGAGGAGCTGCCGTTGAAGGGGCTGGGTATTGCCGGCGCCCAGTTTTTGAAGCGCGAAATCGATCGCGGCGAAGACATGCTGATCGGCGTCGGCCATGGCCGCACGCTTGCGGCCAGCGTCGAATATCTGACGCGCTCCACTGCTGCGCACATCCGTTTCGTCTCGCTGCTTGGCGGCGTGACGCGCAAATTCGCCGCCAACCCGCATGACGTCATGCATCGCCTGGCCGAGCGGACCGGCGCGCAGGCCTTTGTCATGCCGGTGCCTTTTGTCGCCAACACCGCCGAGGACCGTGAAGTGCTGCTTGGCCAGCGCGGCATCAGCGATGTCTTCGCTCTCGCCAGCCGGTCCGACCTGATGTTCGTCGGAATAGGCACGGCCGAGCGGGAGGCATCGCTGGTCGCCACAGGCATGATCGAGCCCTCCGAAATCGATGAGGTCAAGCGTGACGGCGGCATCGGTGAATTGCTGGCGCATTTCTTCGACGACAAGGGGCGACCTGTCGAAACGGCGCTGTCGGAGAGAATACTGGCGCTTCCGCGAGACCAGTTGAAGGGCCGCAGGATCGTTGCCGTCGCCGGCGGCAAAGTGAAGGTGCGGGCCATCAAGGCAGTGCTTGAAAGCCGCTATCTCAGCGGCCTGATCACCGACGAATGCACGGCCCGCGCGCTCGTCGAGCAAAGCCGGCTCGATGATGCAGCCGGTGCCACGAAGCGCCGCGCGAACGGAGGATCGACGAATGCGTGACAACCGAAAATCCGTATCGCTGGTGATTGCGTCATGAGCGCGAAGGCGCCCTCCGCCCGGCAGGCTTCGCCCGGCCTGCGCCGGGCACTAGCCGGAGCTGCGGTTCTGGTTCTGCTCGGCGCGATGGCGCTTGACACCAAGGTGATCAAGATCGGCTCCGCCGGCGATGTTCGCAATGCCGTCTTTTCGGCCCCCGACTATGGCAAGTCAGAATTTCCCAAGGTGCAGGCCGATGTCGAGGCGCGTGCCGCCGACGCCGCGACGGTCGCGACGGCGATCGCCAAGGACAGGGCGACGGCCGAAAAGGAATATGGCGTGCCTGCGGGTGTCGGACCGGTCATCTCGGTCAAGTTCACCGGCGTTGTCGGCGAGGGAAAGTCTGGCATCTACAAGGTCGCCGTCGACGGTTTGCCGGACACGTTGACGGTCCGCGTGCAGACAGGGCCGGCCATCAACGGGACCGAGCTTCGCGACGCCACCGGCAAGATCACCTTCGGTCAGTTCACCAATCAGATCGAATATCAGGATGCCGGCTCGGCGCTGAACAACGAGATGAAGAAGGAGGTGCTGGCGAAAGTCGATA
The DNA here is from genome assembly GCF_053714375.1 of Mesorhizobium sp. ArgA1. Taxonomy (NCBI): domain Bacteria; kingdom Pseudomonadati; phylum Pseudomonadota; class Alphaproteobacteria; order Hyphomicrobiales; family Phyllobacteriaceae; genus Mesorhizobium; species Mesorhizobium sp. ArgA1. The sequence goes on along the minus strand of NZ_JBSKBQ010000001.1, from coordinate 293,367 downwards.
CCAGCGCCTTGACCGGGAAGACTATAGCGGTGGTCGGCGCCTTCAAGCTGGTCAATCCGAAGAGCTGGCTGGTCACGCCAGTGAGGCTGGACGTCAAATGAATTCGGCTTCCGGCACAGAGCCCGCCAATGGCGATGCCGTGCTTTCGGCGCGCAATGTCGTCATGTCGTATGGCGGCGTTCACGCGCTCAAAGGCGTCAACTTCGACATCCATCGCGGCAAGGTCACCACCCTTTTCGGAGAGAATGGCGCCGGCAAGTCGACGCTGATGAAGATCCTGTCCGGCGTTGTGACGCCGACATCCGGCGACATCGTGCTCGACGGCAATCTCGTCAGCTTTTCCTCGTCCTCGGACGCACGCGATCGCGGCATTTCTATCATCCACCAGGAGCTGAGCCTGGCGCCGAACCTGAGCGTTCGCGACAACATCTTCATGGGTCGCGAACTGCGCACCAGAACCGGCCTCGACTTCGCCGAGGAGTCGCGCCAGGCGCGGGCGCTGATGGCCGACCTCGAGGAAGACATCGATCCGATAACCCTGGTCGAGGATCTGCGCCTGGGGCAGCAGCAGATCGTCGAGATCGCACGCGCACTGTCGGTCGATTCCCGCATCCTGATCATGGACGAGCCGACCTCCGCGCTCAGCGCGACAGAGGTGGAGGTGCTGTTCAAGGTGATCCGCGACCTGACCAGCCGCGGCGTCTCGATCGTCTACATATCGCATCACCTCGAAGAGGCGCTGCAGATCACCGACTACGCCGTCGTGCTGCGCGACGGTGCTATTACGGCAACGGCCGAAGCCAGGGACATCGATCTCGAGTGGATCGTCCGCAACATGGTGGGCGAAAACTTCGATCTCGGGTCGCCCCCGACTGCTCATGCGTTCGGCGACGTCGCCCTGTCGATCGAGGACGTCAGCGTCATAGATGCTTCGGGTTCAGGCTATTCCATCGTCGATCACCTGTCGCTGGATGTCAAAGCGGGCGAGATCGTCTGCATCTATGGGCTGATGGGCGCCGGGCGCACGGAGTTGCTGGAATCTGTTGCCGGCCGCGTGCCGATGGCGGGCGGGCGGGCTCTGCTGGAAGGCGAGGACGTCTCGGGGCTGACCATTGCCCAGCGCATCGGCAAAGGCCTTGTGCTCGTCCCCGAGGACCGCCAGCGCGATGGTCTGGTCCAAACGATGACCGTCGGCCGCAATCTGTCGCTTGCCAGCATCGAGGCATTCGCCAAAGGCCTGTTCCTGTCTCGGCCCAGGGAACGCGCACTCATCGAGGATTCGATCCGCAAGGTGACCATCAAGACCGCCGGCGGCAACGCCATGATCGGATCGCTGTCGGGCGGTAACCAGCAGAAGGTCGTCATCGGCAAAATGCTGACGACCAACCCCAAGGTCATCCTTCTCGACGAGCCGAGCCGCGGCATCGATGTCGGCGCCAAGGCCGAAGTCTTCCGCTTGCTCAGCGAGCGCGCCGCGCAGGGCTTGGCGGTCGTCTTCTCGACCTCGGAGGTCAATGAGTGCCTCAGCATCGCGCACCGCATCGTCGTCATGCGGCGCGGCAAGATTTCAGCCGAATTCGGCGCGAACGCCACCAAAGAGCAGATCATGGCCGCCTCCGGCGAAGCCGTGGTCGCCTGATCATAGAATTTCGGAGCCCCGATCCATGACCGATGTCAGCCAGGCCAGCAAACAGTCCAGTCCCAGTGCGGGCGCCGAAGGCTTCGATGTGGCCAAGCTGCTGCTCGAGGGCCGGGCCTTCTTTGCCCTGATCGTCATCATCGTCGTCTTCTCGATCCTGTCGCCCTACTACCTCTCGGTGGCGAATTTCCTGACCATGGCCTCACATGTCGCCATCTTCGGGATTCTCGCCGTCGGCATGCTGCTCGTCATCCTCAATGGCGGGATCGACCTGTCGGTGGGATCGACGCTCGGGCTTGCCGGCGTCGTCGCCGGATTTCTGATGCAAGGCGTGACGCTGACCTGGTTGGGCGTCGTTCTCTATCCGCCGGTCTGGGTGGTCGCGGTGCTTGCCTGCATGCTGGGCGCCGCTGTCGGTCTGATCAACGGCGTGCTGATCGCGCGGTTCAAGGTTCCGGCCTTCGTCGCCACGCTCGGCGTCATGTACATGGCGCGTGGCCTGGCGCTGCTGATGACCAGCGGCCTGACCTACAACAATCTCGGCGGCAAGCCGGAACTGGGCAACACCGGCTTCGACGCGCTCGGCTTCAACCGTCTGTTCGGCGTGCCGACCGGCGTTGTGGTGCTGGCGGTCATCGCGCTGATCGGCAGCATCGTCCTGAACCGCACCGCCTTTGGGCGCTGGCTCTACGCTTCGGGCGGCAATGAGCGCGCCGCCGAACTCTCCGGTGTTCCGGTCAAGACGGTGCAGATTTCCGTCTATGTGCTTTCGGGCATCTGCGCCGCCATAGCCGGCCTGATCCTGTCCTCTCAGCTGACCTCGGCCGGACCCACTGCGGGCACCACCTACGAATTGACGGCCATCGCCGCCGTCGTCATCGGCGGCGCCGCCCTAACCGGCGGGCGCGGCAATATCCGCGGCACTTTGCTCGGGGCCTTCGTCATCGGCTTCCTGTCTGATGGTCTGGTGATCATCGGCATCTCATCCTACTGGCAGACGGTCTTCACCGGCGCCGTCATCGTGCTCGCCGTGCTCCTCAATGCCGTTCAGTATCGCCGCCGTAGCAAGCTCCCGGCTTCGACGGGCGGCCAACCGACTTCTCAGAAACGGGGGAAGGCCGAGCCGGCCAATCCTGCCCAAGGGAAGACTGCCAGGTGACTGGCAGCAACGCCGCGTAAATCATTGGAGGAATGTACATGAAAATCGTGCTTAGAAGTTTGCTTGCCGCCGCGATGGTGGTCGGGTTTACCGCAGCCGCATCGGCCGCGGGCCTGATCTCAATCATCGTCAACGATCCGGCCAACCCTTACTGGCTGACCGAAGGCAACGTCGCCAAAGCCGAAGCAGAGAAGCTTGGCTATACGGCCAATGTCGCCGCCCACAAGGGCGACACCAACACCGAAAGCAATCTGATCGACACCGCCATCACCAACAAGTCGGTGGCGATCATTCTCGACCCGGCCAACGCCGACGGTTCGGTCGGCGCGGTGAAGAAGGCGATTGCCGCCAACATCCCGGTCTTCCTCGTCAACGCCGAGATCAACCAGGAAGGTCTTGCCAAGGGACAGCTCGTTTCCAACAACGCGCAGGGCGCGGCTCTCGGCGCGCAGCAGTGGGTACAGGCGGTCGGCGAAAAGGGCAAGTATGTCGAATTGCTCGGCGCCCCGTCCGACAACAACGCCGCCACGCGCTCGAACGGCTACGCGACCGTGCTCAGCCAGTATCCGGATCTCGAAAAGGCTGCTTCGCAGGTCGCCAACTGGGATCGTACCCAGGGCCACGACAAGATGCAGAGCATGCTGCAGGCCAATCCCGACATCATCGCCGTGATCAGCGGCAATGACGAAATGGCGCTTGGTGCGGTTGCCGCGCTGAAGGAAGCCGGCAAGCTGGCCGGCATCAAGGTCGGCGGCTTCGACGGCTCGCCGGATGCGGTTGCGGCCATCAAGTCCGGCGAACTGCAGTACACCGTGCTTCAGCCGGTCGCTATCTTCTCGGCCAAGGCCGTGCAGCAGGCTGACTCGTTCATCAAGTCGGGCGCTACCGGTGCCACCAGCGAGAAGCAGCTGTTCGATTGCCTGCTCATCACCAAGGACAATGTGGACAAGTACACCGCACCCTTCGTGCTGTCGGAATAAAACCTGCACAGGGGGTGTCCTTGCGGACACTCCCTGCCTCTTCTACGGCTTCCAGACAACAAAGACTCTGCTTGTGAATTGCCTTCATAACCATCCGGAACTTGCCGCATGAAAGACCTGCTGATCGGGATCGACGCGGGAACGTCCGTGATCAAATCGGTCGCTTTCGATCTTTCGGGGCGGCAGTTGGCGATGGCGTCGGTGACCAACACCTTCGTCACGCTGGAAGGCGGCGGCGCCGAGCAGGACCTGGATCAGACCTGGCGCGACATGGTGCAGACCGTTCGCGAGCTGGCGACGAAAATTCCCGATCTGGCGCGACGCACCGCGGCGGTGGCGATCACCGGGCAGGGCGATGGCACCTGGCTGATCGATGCTGACGGCTTGCCGGTAGGGCGCGCCTGGCTCTGGCTCGACGCCCGCGCCGGACATCTGGTGGACGAGATGCGTGGCGATGCCCGCGACCGCATACGGTTCGAGATCACCGGTACAGGTCTCAACGCCTGCCAGCAGGGTGCTCAGCTCAGCTGGCTGAAGAGGAACAGCCCGGAAGTCCTTGAGAAGGCGGCCTCTGCCTTTCATTGCAAGGACTGGCTTTATTTCAAGATGACCGGCGAGCGCGCCACCGATCCCTCGGAAGGCACTTTCACCTTCGGCGATTTCCGCTCGCGCAGCTATTCCGACGAGGTGCTCGACATCTTGGATCTGACGACGCATCGCCGCCTGTTGCCGCCCATGCTCGAAGGCACGACCGACCATCATCCGCTTTCTACGTCGGCAGCCGGAGAGGCCGGGCTGCTTGAGGGCACGCCGGTGGTGCTGGGCTATGTCGACATGGTCAGCACCGCCCTTGGCGCCGGCCTCTACGATCCGAGCGGCAATGTCGGCTGCACGGTCATCGGCTCGACCGGCATCCACACGCGCCTGGCGCGTACTCCTGATGATGTCGTCCTCAACGACGCTGCATCCGGCTACACGATCGCCATGCCGGTCCCCGGGGCCTATGCGCAGCTGCAATCCAACATGGCGGCGACGCTCAACATCGACTGGCTGCTTGGCCTGGCGCGTGACGTGCTGACCGCCAACGGCGCTAAACCGTCGCGCGACGAACTGCTGAAAGCACTCGATGTCTGGGTCGAAGGGGCGGAGCCGGGATCGCTGGTCTATCAGCCCTATATCTCGCTGGCTGGTGAACGCGGACCGTTCGTCGATCCCGATGCGCGGGCAGGCTTCATCGGCCTTTCGGTCAAGCACGGTTTTGGCGATCTGGCACGCGCGGTTCTCGAGGGATTGGCGTTCGCGGCCCGCGATTGCTACCAGGCAATGGGCATCATGCCGCGCGAAATCCGCCTGTCGGGCGGCGCCGCCCGCAGCCCGTCGCTGCGTCGCATCATCGCCGCAGCGACCCGTGCACAAGTCAGAACCAGCAGCCGCCAGGAGGCGGGCGCGGCGGGTGCGGCGATGATGGCTGCGGTCGGGCTCGGCGTCTATCGCTCCATGGATGATTGTTGCGCCGAATGGGTGACGCCGCTTCTGGGCGAATGCGATGCCTATGACGAGGCGCTTTCCCACACCTACGATGCGCTGTTTCCATCCTTCGTCGCGGCGCGCCAGGCGCTGCGGCCGGTATGGAAGAGTATGGCGCACCGCACAGGAGCAAAGTCTTGAGCGATACGTCTGAAGTTGTCGATCTCTTCGTCATTGGCGGCGGCGTCAACGGCGCCGGCATAGCGCGCGATGCGGCCGGTCGCGGGCTGTCGGTCATCCTGTGCGAGAAGGACGATCTGGCGCAAGGCACAAGCTCGCGCTCCGGCAAGCTGGTGCATGGCGGCCTGCGCTATCTCGAATATTACGAGTTCCGGCTGGTGCGCGAAGCGTTGATCGAACGCGAGGTGCTGCTGGAGGCGGCGCCGCACATCATCTGGCCGATGCGCTTCGTCTTGCCGCACAGCCCCGAGGACCGGCCGGCCTGGTTGGTGCGGCTCGGGCTGTTTCTCTACGACCATCTTGGCGGCCGCAAGCGGCTGCCGGGGACGCGGACGCTGAACCTGAGAACCGCGCCGGAAGGGGCGCCGATCAAGGACGAATTCAAGCGCGGTTTTGAATATTCCGACTGCTGGGTCGACGATGCGCGCCTGGTGCTGCTCAATGCACTCGACGCCAGTCAGCGCGGCGCAAAAGTGTTCACCCGCACCGCCTGTATTGCTGCCAGGCGCGAAGGCAGCCTGTGGTCGATCGACATGCAGGACAGCCGCACCGGTGCGGTGACGAAAGTCCGCGCAAGGGGAATGGTCAACGCGGCGGGGCCTTGGGTGAATGACATTGTCAGCCGCGTCGCCGGGCAGAACTCCACCCGCAACGTTCGCTTGGTGAAAGGCAGCCATATCGTCGTGCCGAAATTCTGGGAGGGACGGCAGGCCTATCTGATTCAGAACAACGACAAGCGGGTGATCTTCGTCAACCCGTATGAAAACGATCTGGCGCTGATCGGCACCACCGACATTCCCTATGAAGGCCGGCCCGAGGAAGTGGCGGCCGAGGCCAGCGAGATCGATTACCTGATCAAGGTGGTCAATCGCTACTTCAAGCGACAGCTGACCGCGCAGGACGTGGTCTACAGTTTCTCCGGCGTGCGCCCGCTCTATGACGACAATGCCGACAATCCGAGCGCGGTGACGCGCGACTACATCTTCGAACTCGATGCCCCGAACGGTGGTGCACCGCTGCTTTCGGTGTTCGGCGGCAAGATCACCACTTTCCGCAAGCTTTCCGAACATGCGCTGGAAAAGATCCAGCCGTTTTTTCCGACGATGAAGAAAGCCTGGACGGCCAAGATTCCGTTGCCGGGGGGCGACCTGCCGAACGCGGATTTCGAGCAATTCCTGAGCGATCTGCACGCCGAATTTTCCTGGCTGAGCCCGTCATTGGTGAAGCATTATGCCCGAAGCTATGGCACGCGCACGCGTGCCTTGCTGAAAGGGGTCAAAGGCGAAGCCGATCTCGGTCGCCGTTTCGGTCCGGATTTCTATGAGCGCGAAGCTGTTTTCCTGTTCGAGACCGAATGGGCGATGACAGCCGCCGACGTTCTCGAACGCCGGACCAAGCACGGCCTGCACATCGATGCGGCCGAGCGGAAGATATTCGAAGACTGGTGCACCAAGATCATGGCGGCGGCGAACTGATGGCCTTCACGCTTTCCCTCAACACCAACCCGCTGGTCAATCGCTTCGCCGATCCCGACGACCTGATCGACGCCATTGCCTATGGCATTGGTATCCGTGACGTGCAGCTGACGCATGAATTCGTCAATCCGGGCTGGCCGGCGGCAACGATTGCCAAGTTCGTGCGGCTGTTCAACAGCGCGCTGGCGCGGACCGGCGTGCGCATCACCTCCGGCATGACCGGCCCCTATGGCCGGCTCAATCATTTCGGCCATCCGGACGCCGATGTGCGCCGCTACTATGTCGACTGGTTCAAGACCTTTGCCGACATTTCCGCCGAGCTTGGCGCGTCGGGCATGGGCACGCAGTTCGCCATATTCACCTACAGGGATTTTGACGATCCGCAACGGCGCGCGGCGCTTCTCGACGTCGCGCTCGAATGCTGGCGCGAGGTGGCCGAACACGCCAAGGCGGCGGGCCTGACCTATTTGTTCTGGGAACCGATGTCGGTCGGCCGCGAGTTTGGCCACACGATCGAAAGCTGTGTCGAACTGCAGGGCGCCATCGATGCGGCCAAGCTGCCGATACCGATGCGGATGATGGTCGACATCGATCATGGCGACGTAACCTCGCCCAATCCTGCCGATACCGATCCCTACGCCTGGGCGAAAGCGTTTCCGTTGCAATCGCCGATCATCCATATCAAGCAGTCCTCGATGAACAAGGGCGGCCACTGGCCGTTCACGGCTGCCTACAACAAGGATGGCCGCATCATTCCGGAGAAGCTACTCGACGCCGTGCGGCAGGGCGGCGGAACCGACAACGAAATTTGCCTTGAACTTTCCTTCAGGGAGAGGGAACCGGTCGATCATCAGGTTATCGAAATGATCCGTGAGTCGGTTGATTTCTGGGCGCCTTACGTCGATAGCGGTCGCGACAGTCTCGGGCCTCCGGCCTGAGTGAAACATCGGCCTGCGGCGGGCGCTGGATGGTCGTCGGGACAACATGGGTCGAAGGAGAAAGAGCATGACCCCATATTGGGTCGGCACGAGCTGGAAGATGAACAAGACGCTGGCGCAAGCATTGCAATTCGCCGATGCGCTGGCGGCCTTCGTGCCTGGTTTCGATCCGGCGATACAGCCCTTCGTCATTCCGCCGTTCACCGCCGTGCGCGAGGTCAAGGCGGCACTGGCCAAGAGCCGCGTCAAAGTCGGCGCCCAGAACATGCATTGGGCGGACGCCGGCGCCTGGACAGGCGAGGTTTCTCCGGTGATGCTGGAGGACTGCGGGCTCGACCTGATCGAACTCGGCCATAGCGAGCGTCGCGAGCATTTCGGTGAAACGGATGCGACTGTCGGATTGAAGACGGCAGCCGCCGTCAGGCACGGCTTCGTGCCGCTGATCTGCGTCGGCGAGACGCTGGCAGAGCGCGAAGGCGGTCGCGCCGATGACGTCTTGACCGCGCAGGTGCTTGGCGCGCTGCAAGGCCTGAAGGACGCCGAACTGTCGGCGGAAATCCTCTTTGCCTACGAACCCGTCTGGGCGATCGGCGAGAAGGGCATCCCGGCCAGCGCCGACTACGCCGACAAGCAGCAGGCGCTGATCAAGCAGGTCGCCGCAAGCCGGCTGCCGGACGCTCCGCTTGTGCTCTACGGCGGCAGCGTCAATCCAGGCAATGCGCCCGAACTGATCGGCCAGCCACATATCGACGGGTTGTTCATCGGCCGCTCGGCATGGCAGGCGGAAGGCTATATCGACATTCTGAAAAAGGCGTCGGCGGCCATCGAGCGCTGACCTCACGAAGCAAAAGGAGTTATCGTCATGAAGATCGCACTCGGAGCCGACAGCGCCGGCAAGCCGCTGCTCGATGTCATCGCCAAGCATCTCGCCACCAAGCCCGAGCTGCAGGTCGTCGATCTCAGCCAGGCCGGATTCTACGCCGACATCGCCGCCGCGGTCGGCCACGAAATCATCGACGGCAACTACGACCGCGCCATCCTGTTTTGCGGCACCGGCATCGGCGTCAGCATCTCGGCCAACAAGGTCCCGGGCATTCGCGCGGCGTTGACCCACGACACCTATTCGGCGGAGCGCGCCGCCAAATCCAACAACGCCCAGATCATCACCATGGGCGCCCGCGTCATCGGTCCCGAACTGGCGAAATCGATCGCCGACGCGTGGCTGGCCTCGGAATTCGATCCGAACGGCCCCTCCGCCCCAAACGTGCAGGCCATCGACAAGCTCGACGGCAAGCGCTGAAGCGTCGGAACCGCTCCTAGCTCACCAAAGCGATCCGCATCGCTTCGATGACGGTCACGGCGGACGCCGCGCCTGGGTCCATATGGCCGAGCGAGCGCTCGCCGAGGCGGGAAGCACGGCCCTTGGAAGCGACTATCGCCTTGGTCGCTTCCGCGCCAGCCTTTGCCGCCTCTGCGGCAGCTTCGAGACAGGCCGCCAGACCCTTGCCGGAAGCCAGTGCTTCGCCCGCCGCCTTCGCGGCCGGCGCCCATGCATCCATCATCGTCTTTTCCCCAGGCTCGGCCTTGCCACGGTCCTGAATGCCCTTGGCCATGGCCTGGAACAGGGCAACCATGTCCGCATCGTCTAGCGTCGCCTTGCCCTTCACCACTGCCGCGCCACGCATGAACGCGGTGGCATAGAGCGGACCCGAAGAGGCGCCGACGGCATTCAGGAACGCTTTTGCCGCGGTGTTCAGGAGGTTGGTCGGATCGGTTTTGCCGGCGTCCAGAGCTGCAACCGCATCGCGGGCGGCGGAAAAGCCGAGCTCCATCGCAATGCCGTGGTCGGCGTCGCCGATCACCCCGTCGAGCGCGCACAGCCGGTCCCTGTCGGCCGACATGGCGTCCGCGATGGCCGCGAACATCCCGGCAAGGCGGGCGGTGTCGATTGTCGTCATGTCTTTTGTCCTCGATGCTAGGGGACTTGTCGATTGACCATGATCTGCTCCGAAAACCGGGCTCCACTTTTCGCGATCATGGTCTAGCCGGCGCGAAACATGGCGCAGTCGCAAGGGTGGTCCAGCATCGTCTGTAACTCGCCGTCAAGCTGGTGCAGCGTGATCGAGGCGCCGGCCATTTCGAGCGAGGTGCAGTAATTGCCGACCCAGGTCGCGTGAACGGATACACCGATGTCGTCGAGCCTCTGCTTTACCCGCCGGTTCATGATGTAGAGTTCCATCAGCGGCGTCGAGCCGAGCGAGTTGACGAGCACGGCGATCTTGTCGCCGCGCGACGGCGCCATCTCGTCGAGAATCCTGTCCAGCATTTCGTCGGTGATCTCGTCGGCCGTCTTCAGCTTTCCACGCGCGATGCCGGGCTCGCCATGGATACCCATGCCGATCTCCATCTCGTCCGGTCCGATCTCGAAATTCGGCCGGCGGGTTTGTGGCAGCGAGCACGGCGACAGCGCCACGCCCATGGTGAATGTATGGTCGTTGGCCTTTTTTGCGACGCGCTCGCACTCGTCGAACGACAGCATCAGGTCGCAGGCCGCACCGGTCGCTTTGAAGATGAAGAAATTGCCCGCGACGCCGCGCCGCCTGTGCCTGTCGCCAACGGGCGCGGAAGCGACATCGTCGGTGCTCAGCACCGTGCGCACCTCGATGTCGTCCATCGCTGCCATCTCGGCCGCCATGTCGAAATTCATCACGTCGCCGGCATAGTTGCCGTACATGAACAGAACCCCGGTGCCGCCGCTGACTGCCTTGGCGCATTCGAGGATTGGGTCTGGCGGCGGCGAGGCGAAGACATTGCCGATTGCCGCCGCGTCGGCCAAGCCTTTGCCGACGAAGCCGAGAAAGCTCGGCTCGTGACCCGAACCGCCGCCGATCACGAGACCGACCTTGCCTTGGCGCGGCCCGTCGCGGGCGACGATCGAGCGTGGACTGCCGCCCACGCTTTTGAGATGGCGTGGATGCGCGGCGAGAATACCTTCCAGCATCTCGTCGACGGCGCGGTTGCCGTCGTTGATGATCTTCTTGGTCTGCACCGGCATCCTCCCGATCTCTGTATTCCGCAGATACTATCGAGTGTTGTCGTGATTTCCACCCGGCAGGAAAGGTTTACGCGGCAAGTTCTTCACCTGCCGCCAGGATATGCACGCAGGCCCTGGCTGCTTTTTTCCCTTAACCTGTGTGGGGCAGGGCGCCGCTAGCCGCCAACGCCATCACGGATGGCTGAGAAATAGCGATCGGTTCCGACCTGTCCGCCCTTCAGCGCCACTTCCAGCCCGTCGATTGCCTTGATGCGCGAATGGGCGACGCACAGCGGGGAGCCGGGCGAGGCGGGCAGCGGCATCCTGACCGTCAGTGCATCGACGCCCATCTGTCCCAGCGCATGGCTGGACGTATCGCCGCCTGCAATGATGACGCGCTTCAGGTCCTGCTCCTCGGCCAGTTGCCGCAGCAGCGTGCCGAGGCCGCGGCCTAGCTTATGGCGAGCGCCTTGCTCACGGTCGATCTCGGCGCCGCGATCGGCCGTGGGTCCGAGCGCGGTGTAGAGGATGACGCTGCGCCCGGCTTCCAGGCCGGCGCGGCCGCTTGCTGCCGCGCGCGCTATCGCCTGTTCGGAATTCCCAGAGACCAGTTCGATGGGATCGACTTCGATGCCGTCGAATCCATCGGTCAGCGCATGGCGAATCTGCCGCTCGGTCGTCGGTGAGCAACTCCCCGAGACCACCGCGACGCGGCCGGCAGTGCCGGGTGGCGAAAAGCGGGACTCGGCGTCAACGGCGGCAGTCTCCGCCCATTCGGCAAGCAGCGCGTACTCGATGCCGGACGAGCCGACGACGAAGGAACCACCGGGCTTGCGGCTGCGCCAGATCTCCCTGCCAGCAAGCGCTTGGCTTTCCGGACTGTCGACATCGATGAGCACGATCGCGGCACCAGCCTCAGCGAGGCGATCGAAGACCGTCGACCGGTTGGTCGAACGCAGCGTCGCGAGGTCGAGCAATCCCGAGGGCAGCGCGGTCTGCCGCGACAGGTGGATCAGAAGATCGGCCTCGTCCATCGGCGTCGTCGGATGGCGGCTCATCACCGGATGGCGATCGATGCGGTAGTATCTGTCGCGATAGGCCGCGAACAGATGGCCGAAGGCGGTGTATCGCTTGAGCTGCGGCGCGCCGACCAGCAGTGGCACGCTGGCCTGCGCGAAGACCGAACGGCCGATCTCGATCGCCCGGCCGATGCTGCCGATCGTTGGGCTGGAATCGAAGGTCGAGCAAACCTTGTAGTGACAGATGGCGGCGTTCAACGTCTTCAGCCAGGCGAAGGCATCCTTGAGATGCGTGTCCATCCATTGCGGTGTCTCGCTGCGGCTGGTGCCCGCGAGGCCAACCGCGCGGCAGTGCGGGAATTGCGCCAGCTGCGCCGCGTCCGGCTGGCGCATGAACAGCACGGTCGGCACGCCACCGAGCTCCAGCGCCTCCATCACATCGGTCGAGCCGGTGAGGTCGTCGCCATAATAGCTGAGCAGAAGGTCCTGCATGGCTCAGGCCGCCTTGCCGTCGCCGAATTTCTCGATCGAGCGCGCCAGCTCGGCATGGCTCTTTGCGAAGTCCGTGAGCGCAATGCCCTCGACCGCCGCCTGCCAAGCCTGCTGCACGGCGCGCACGCCGGCGCCGGGTCCGTCCGGATGGCTGACGATGCCTCCGCCGCACAAATAAAGAAGATCGACGGTGCGGCCGGTGCGTTCGTAGGTTTCGGGCGCCTGTCCGCCCCACTGACCCGAACCGGCCACGGGCAGCGCGCAATCGTCGGGCGAAAACAGTGGCGTCGTAATTGCCTCGAAGGAGCGGATGAAGGACTCGTCGGGCTCCCAGTATTTCGAGGCGATGCCGTTGATCTGGAACTGGTCGACGCCGAGCAGCCGCCAGAACTGCTGCCAGACCCTGAAATCCATGCCGAGGCCGGGATGGCGGGTGAGGATGTCCCAGCCATTCCGATGCGCGTGCAACACTAGGCCGGAGCGTTTTCTAAGGTATGCCATGCCACCGAAGCCGATGGAGTTGATGTTGACGACGGCGCAATTGCCGCCGGCTGCGGCCACGAGATCATGGTTGCGCATCATCTCGTCGGGATCGGCATGCGAGATGCCGAAGGCGTACATCACCTTCTTGCCGGTCTTCTGCTCGTGGTCGAGGATCAGCGGCATGATCGCCTTCACCCGTTCCGCCAAGGGAGAATAGGCAGGGCTCATCAGCTTTTCGTCGTCCTTGATGAAGTCGACGCCGGCCGCGATCAGTTCGCCCACCATTTCGGCCGTCTCGTGCGGCCGCAACCCTAGCGCCGGTTTGACGATAGTGCCGATGATCGGGCGATCCGTGACGCCGGTCAGCCTGCGGCTGCCGGCAACGCCGAACTGCGGACCCGGATGCGCCCCCTGGTACTCGTCCGGCAGCTTCATGTCGACCACGCGGATGCCGGACAGGCCCTTGATCGAGTAGGTGCCGCCAATGGCGATGGTCATCAGCGCTGATAGGTCTGTACCGATGGCATCCAGAGGAAAGGCGATGTCGATGTCCGCGCGCTTGAACGGTCCACTACCGGTTTCCGGGATGGAGGGCCGCTCGGCGTCGGGCAGATGCCGTATCGCCAGGACGCGCGCCGCCACCCGGGCCTTGAGCTCCTCGGTCTCGCCGGGCAGCGCAACGAAGGTTCCGGTTGACTGGTCGCTGGCGATCTTGGCTGCCAGCGCGTCGATGCTGCCTGACGTTTCGATCCGGTAGGTGAGGGTGATCATTGCCTGGGACCGAAGGAGGTTCGAAAAGAGTTCCGTGATCGTCGAAATCTGGTATAATGAGTACATAAGCTTTGCAAGCAATATCCTGTCTTGCGGCTATGAGCGATCAGGGCCACAGCCATTCCGGGAACAGCTGTGGCAATGCTAGATAGACATAGCTCAAAGGAGTGATTCGCGACGATGAACCGTTCGGAGCCGATCGTCCGGCGCAAGCTTTCCGATGAAGTCTTTGCACGGCTGCAGCGGCTGATCACCAGCGGCGAATTGCGGCCCGGTGACGACATGCCGTCGGAGCGCGAATTGATGGAGCGTTTCGAGGTGGGCCGGCCGGCGATCCGCGAGGCGATGCAGGCGCTGAGCAATATGGGGCTCGTCGCGATCTCACATGGGGAGCGCGCCAAAGTGCTGCAACTGACCGCGAAGTCGATCATCAAGCAGGTCGATGGCGCGGCCAAGATCATTCTCTCGTCGTCGAAGGACACCCTCGAGCACCTCAAGAGCGCGCGCATTTTCTTCGAGCGCGGCATGGTCAGGGAAGCCGCCGAAAAGGCCACCGCCGAGGACGTGCAGCGGCTTAAGGCAACGGTGGCCGAGCAGCGCGCCGCGCGTGGCGATTCCGAGGCTTTCATCTCCGCCGACATGAAGTTTCACACCCAGATCGCGATGATATCGGGCAACCCGATCTACGTCGCCGTCAGCGAAGCCATGCTCGGCTGGCTGAAGGAGTACCACACCGAGATGCTGATCTGGACCGGCAAGGAAAAGTACACGCTCACCGAACACGAGGAGATCGTCGACCGCATCGAGCACAGGGATGCCGATGGCGCCGAGAAGGCGATGATCAAGCACCTCGAGCGCTCGCGCGCGCTCTACGTGATGAACTCCGAGAAGTAAGCTTAGCCGATCCGCGTAATGGCGTAGGGCGACATCACCAGATGGCCTTGGCCAAGCGCGGAAGCGTCGACCTGAACATCCTGTGCTGTCAGATTGGCGAGCCACACGATGGTCTCGCCCGAGCCAGCGCGGGCTGCTAGTGCGGCAACGCGCGCCTCGTCGCTCGTCCTGGTCGGGACATGCGCGAGCCCGGCCAGCTTGCAGAGCCCTTTGATAGCCTGGAAGATCGGTCGCGGTGATCCCTCCGCGGTGGGTTCGCCTGACGCCGCCAGCACACCGAACGGACCGGTGAAGCTCGAAAGCGTTAGCATCTCCAGCCCGGCCGGCGCGACGCGCGCGGCATAGCCGATCGTCCACGCGGCGGCGAACTGGCCGTTGTGGCGCGGATCGCGATTCGCCATGGCGATGCGCTGTTCCTGGGGATTGTCCTTGGTCGCGCCGCCATAGGGGTTCTGCCGCATGGTGATCGTCGAAGGGCCGATCCGGTACGGCTTCGCGCCGAAGATCGCCCGCGCCGACCGCGTGATGAACGGCAAAGCCTCCAGCGACTGCATGACGCTGAGATCGTCGGCGGCATGCACGAGCGGGCACGTGCAATGCGTAACGAAATCGAGCAGCCCGGCCGGAACCCGCTTGCGGTTGAGCTCGGTGAAATAGCTGAACATGCCGCCGCCGAGGCGGATATCGGGAAAGGCCCGGCGCGCGGCGGCGTAGACATCCCCCAGCAGCGGGCATGCCGGCCAGGCGCTACCCGGCGGCGTGGATTGCCGGTCGACCGACGGCGACACCGCGATGGCATCGAGCCGCAGACCGGACCGCCGCACCATCTCGGCGACGTCGGAGAGTTCGGCATCGAGATCGCCGCTGCAGGCGACCACGCATTCGAGCGTCGTTGCCGCCGGCAGCGCGGCGGCGAGCTTGGCATGGGCGAGCAGTGCCTCGATGCCGTGACCGCGCGTTGGATCGAAGTGAAGCAGCAATTGCTGCGGGCCGAGTCCAGCCAGATCCGGCAGGTTGGCAAGCGTCGCTTCGACGTCTTCGGGATAGATGACCACACCGATGTCAGGCAGTCTCGGTCCCGCTTCGCCGAGTTCGATGAGGACCGGCGCGATATCAGCCGCAGCTGCGGCGGCCGTTGCCTTGCCGGTGATGCGCAGGCGGATCGTCTGAAGCACCGGCTCGCCGGCCGGCAACACATAGGGCCATGGCAGCGCCAGCGGCCGCACATAGGTCTTATAGGAGGCGTCCGACCAGTTGCGCTGGTCCTCCATCTCGAAGATGTCGCCCTCCATCCGGCACTCGGCGGTGACGCCGGGCCGCACCTCATGGGTGATGGCGCGCAAGTCCTTGAACGGCTGCCAAGGATCGATGAGGTCAGGCAGCCTGGTATTCACCACGCTTTCGTCGGTGTGCTCCACCGTGACCGGACTGCCGGCGAGGCCTGCGATCGGATGCAGGACGCAGAAGCCGCAGCGATTGGTCTCGAAGTCGCTCTCGGGCAGGGTACTCACGTCGAAGACCAGATGGCCATCAGAGCCTTTGATGGTGGCGCGAAAGGCGAGCCGGCTCGCGTCCGGCCCGGTGCAATTTGCTGTGTAGCTGACCGAGAAAGTGTCGGCGCCCTGGTTGATGACAAGGTCCGTCAGTTCAGGCTCGTAAGTGCCCCAGTCGCGATCGCGCACGATGTAGGCGATGGCCCGCAGCACTTCGATGCCGCCAAGACGGATGGTGCGCAGATTGCCATTGACGAAGTCCGCGCTGAGCGCGCTGGCGCTGAGCCTGACCGGCGCAGCTTCGACCACATGCGTGCCATAGAGGAGGAAAGCGTCGGCGGTCATTTCAGCAAAGCGTCGAGCTGCAACGGCTCCCGGCTCGCTGCACCCGTATAAGCGGCCTCGACCAACGCGAATGTCTTGAGATTGTCGGCGCCCGAGGTCGCCGGTTCTATCCCCTTAGCCAGGCAGTCGACCCAGTGCCGCTGGATGGCAACGACGCTCTCCTGGATGTTGTGCCATGGGCGCGATGCCCAGGGCAACAGCGGCGGCGAGACGTCGGTGACCCGTGTGCCGTTCCTGCCGGTGACGGTGAGCCGGTAGCCCTGCGCCAGCCGGATTGTGCCGTCGCTGCCGTCGATCTCGATCAGCGTTTCGGGGAACGGCTCCACGGCAAGCTTCGTCGCGTAGCTGCAATCGACGACAGAGGTGGCGCCGTTCTGGTGGTCCATCAGCATCGTCGCGACGTCCTCGCCGGCAATGGCTGGATTGATGCGCGCCGTGCGGGCGGTGAGGCTCGACACGTCGCCGAGCAGGAAGCGGGCGATATCGAGGATGTGGATGCCGAGATCCTCGATGATGAAGCGCCTGCCCGTCGCCAGATAAGGCTGTCCTGAAAACACGTCATAGCCCGAGCGGAAGGAAATCCGCCCGAAGAAGGGCGTGCCGATCTCGCCGCTGTCGAGCACGGCGCGCACCGCCTGGATCGGTGACTGCCAGCGGAAATTCTCATGCACCATCAGCGGTACGCCGGCATCGGCACAGGCCTTCACCATGGCCTTGGCGTCGGCCAGCGTCGGCGCGAACGGCTTTTGGCAGATCACCGGCACACGATAACGCGCCGCCATCTCGACCAGTGGACGATGGCTAGGCGTCGTGGTGGCGATATCGACGAAATCCAGCCTCTCGCTGGCAAAAAGTTCGGCCGCTTCGGTGTAGCGCTTCGCGATGCCGAACTGGTCACCAACGATGCGCAGCCGTTCCGGGTCGCTGTCGCAAATGGCGACGATCGAGGCGCCTTCAATGTCGCGCCAGGCATGCATCTGGTTGACGGCAAAGAAGCCGCAACCGATCAACGCTCCCCGCAACTCCGCCATGTTCAGCCTGCCTTTGCCATCTGCATCAGTGTCACCCGGCTCTGCAGCCGACGCTGCGCCTGGTCGACGACAACGGCGACGATGATGACCAGGCCCTTGATCACCATCTGCCAGAACGAACTCACCCCCATCATCACCAACCCGTCGGAGAGGATGCCGATGACGAAGGCGCCGACGATGGTGCCGCCGATCGTGCCGCGCCCGCCCGACATCGAGGTGCCGCCAAGCACGGCCGCCGCAATCGCGTTGAGCTCGAAACTCTCGCCTGTCGCCGGATGCGAGGCCATCAGTTCCGACGAGATGATCAGGCCGACGATCGCCGCGCAGAAACCGGAGAACATGTAGACGAACATCTTCACCATGTTGACACGAACGCCCGAAATTCGCGACGCCCGCTCATTGCCACCGACAGCGAAGATGTGGCGGCCGAGCGGCGTGTATTTGGCGAGATAGGCCGCCGCCAGCGCAACGACGATCAGGATCCAGATCGCCACCGGCAGGCCGAGCAACCGCCCGGCGCCAAGGAAGCCGAAGCCGGTAGTGCCGAGCTCAGGCTTGCCGACCAGGTTCGGGAAAGTGCGGCCATCCGACAACAGCAGCGCCAGGCCGCGCGCGACATAGAGCACGCCAAGCGTCGCGATGAACGGCGCGACATTCAGCCTGGTGATCAGCAATCCGTTGACGGCGCCGATCAGAATGCCGACCGCCAGCGTGATCAGCGCGATCTCGACCACGTTGAAATAGATAGTGTAGCCAATCTGCAGGTCGATGCCGTTGAGCACGAGATAGCCGGCGACCATCCCGCACAGGCCGACGATCGAGCCCACCGACAGGTCGATGCCGCCAGTGATGATGACGAAGGTCATGCCCATCGCCAGGAAGGCGTTCAGCGCCACATGTTTCGACATCAGGATCAGATTGGCGGTCGACAGGAAGTTCGGCGCCGCAATCGAAAAGAAGATCAGCACGGCGATCAGCGCGATGAAGGTTCTCGCCTTCATCAACGTCAGCAGCAGCGAGCCGCTCGAGACGGAGGAGGAGGCCGCCTTGGCCGGGATATCAGTCATGGGCTCTCCGTGTGCGGGGCCGGTCCGTGGCCAAGTGCCGAGGCGGCTACCAGGGCTGCTTCCGTCGCCTCGGCGCGATCGAACATGCCGGTCAGTTTTCCATTGCTCATCACCGCAATGCGGTCGGACAGTGCAATCACCTCGTCGAGATCGGAGGTGGCGAAGAGAATGCCCAATCCGTCGCGCGACAGTTTGCGCATGGTGCGGAAGACGTCGGCTTTGGCGCCGACATCGATGCCACGGCTGGGCTCATCCATCAGCAGCACCTTCGGCCCGGTGAGCAGCGCCTTGCCGATCACCACCTTTTGCTGGTTGCCGCCGGACAGCGATGAGACCTCCTGCGCCGGGTCGGCGACCTTGATCGCCAGTTCCCGAACCATCTGCGTCACAGCCTGCCTTTCGGGGCCGCCACGGATGTGGAACAGGCGGACAAACCGCGACAGGCTGGCCAGCGTCAGGTTGCTGGCCACCGAGAGGATCGACACCAGTCCTTCGCGCTGACGGTCTTCGGGGATCAGCGCCAGTCCGCGCCGGATGCGCCGCGTCGTGTCGCGCTCCTTGACATTCTTGCCGGCGATGAAGATCGTTCCGGTGGCCTGGCCATGGCGGCCCATGATGCAGTCGAACAGCTCGCTACGGCCGGCGCCCATCAGGCCGTAGATGCCCAGAATCTCGCCGGCGCGCAGCGACAGCGACACATGGTCGACCGCCAGCCCGCCGGTCGCGCGCGGCAGGCAGATGTCTTCGGCGCGGAATATTTCGTCGCCCGGGACATGGCCGTCGGCCTTGGCAAAATCCTTGGCGTCGGAGCCGATCATCTGCCGCACGATCCACCGCGTGTCGACGTTTTTCATTTCTTCCTGGCCGGTGATGTGCCCGTCGCGCAGCACGGTGATGTAGTCGCCGATGCGGATCAGCTCTTCCAGCCGGTGCGAGATGTAGACGATGGCCACGCCGCGCGCCTTGAGGTCGGCGATCACCTTGAACAGTATCTCGACTTCCGCAGCACTCAGCGCCGAGGTCGGCTCGTCCATGATCAGGATGCGCGCATCGAGCGAAACCGCCTTGGCGATCTCGACCAGTTGCTGCTGGCCGATGCGCAGATCCTCGACCAGCATGTCGGGCCTTATGCCAGCTTGCAGCCGTTCGAGAAATTGCGCCGCGCGGCGTTCCTGCTCCTTGCGGTCGATCTTGCGGAACCTGTTGGTGATCTCGCGCTTGGCGAAAATGTTTTCGGCGACGGTCAGATTGCCGAACAGGTTCAGCTCCTGGAACACCATGCCGATGCCGCGGTTCACCGCATCTCCCGATGACGAGAAGGAAACCTCCTCCCCTTCCAGAAGGATCCGGCCGAGCGTCGGTTGTTCGACACCGGCGATGATCTTCATCAGCGTCGATTTGCCGGCGCCGTTTTCGCCGACCAGCACATTGACCGCGCCCTTGCGCACCTCGAAATTCGCGCGCTTAACCGCAACGGTGCCGGAATAGACCTTGGAGACGTCTTCCAGCTTCAGGATGACATCGTGAGCGGAGGCGGCACTCATGGTTTCGGCCCGATTTCTGCCTCCGCCGGCGTCACCAGCGGCAGGTCCTGGCCGCTTTCGAGCGTATAGGCGCCGAGAACTTTGGCGGTCCGGCCTTCCAATGCGTCGCGCGGCAGTTTGGAAAGCACGATCTTGTCGGCATAAGCGTTGAACGCCTTGCCGAACTGGGCGAAGTCGATCTGATTGGTAAAATCGTTGAACTGGATGAAATCGAGGCTGTCGCGCAGCGCGGTTCCCCGCATCGCGGGTCCGATCTGCACCCGCGCATCGGCCTTGCCGTCGCCATCGACATCGATATCCATCGTCGCCGCGCGCGACGCCGTGTTGGCGGCGATGATCTTGCCCTCGACGCGAACCGCGAAGGTCCATGGCGAATTCGCCTGCTTGTTCGGATTGCCATATTTGGCGCCGGCAGAAGCGGGATCGGTTTTCGCCAGCGCGTGAACCTCGGCAAACAGTCCGGCCTTCCGCTGGAGATAGGGCACGACCTTCGCCGCCCAGATCTCCTCTACCATCTTGTCGGGGTTGAAGGCGTTGCCGCTGTCCCCCGAAGGCGTCGGGAGAATCTTGCAGGCAGTCAGGCTGATTCCGACTGCAACGACAAGGATCGGCCAGTTCGGCTTGTTGTTCAGCATGATGGCCTGTTGTTCAGCATGGCGGTCGGCACCCACGGAAAATGGCGGCGAGGGACGAACCGAGATTCGCCCCTCGCTATTCATGTCACGCCGGCTCAGTTGGTCAGCGCAAAAGTTTCCAGCTTGGGAGCATTGTCGCCATTGACCAGAACGCAGTCCATCAACTGCTTCTCCTTTTCGGGCGACTTCTTGTTCTTGATGAAATCGTTGGCCTGCTCGACCGCTATCTGCGCCTGCGCATAAGCCGGCTGCAGGACGGTTGCCTTGATGCCGCCCGCGGTGATCGAATCGCGCACGTCGTTCGATCCGTCGAAGCCGACAACGATGACGTCCTTGCGGTTTGCTGCGACCAGCGCCGCATAGGCGCCCATCGCCATCGTGTCGTTGCCGGAGATGACGCCCTTGATGTCGGGATTGGCCTGCAGGATCGATTCCATCTTGGCGTAGGCCTCGGTCTGGCTCCAGTTGGCCGACTGCTGGGCGACCATCTTCAGATCCGGATAGTCATCGATGACGTCGTGATAACCCTTCGAGCGGATGCCGGCATTGGTGTCGGATTCCTTGCCGACCAATTCGACGAAATTGCCCTTCTCGCCCATCAGCTTGACGAACTCCTGCGCGCCGAGCTGGGCGCCCTGGTAGTTGTTGGAGACGATCTGCGCGACGGCGACGCCGGTGGCATTGATCTCGCGGTCGATCAGGAACGAAGGAACGCCCGCATCCTTGGCCTTCTGCACGGCGGCTACGGTGGCGTCGGCGCCGGCATTGTCGAGAACGATGGCCTTGGCGCCGCGACCGATCGCCGTGTCGATCAGTTCGGACTGCTTGTTGGCATCGTCGTCATGAACGAGCACCAGCGCTTCATAGCCGAGTTCCTTGGCCTTGGCTTCGGCACCGACAGCTTCCGCCTTGAAGAACGGATTGTCGTGCGAGGGCGTGATGATGGCGATGAGGTCGGCCGCATAGGCTGGTGCCGCCGTGCCAAGCGCCAACATGCCGGCAAAAGCCGCAAGTGTCATTCTGCGTGTGAGTTTCATGATGTCCTCCCGTTTGAAAAACTGCCTTGATCAACCAAGGCCATTGTCTGCATTCGAATTCGTCGCGCAGCGCGGGCCACCGAGCGTTTCGGGCTCAAAGGCCGGTTTCCGGCTTCCCCCAAACGATCGTAGGCCCCCGACCATCCCTCCACTCGTCCAGGCTTCGAACTCCCTTCGAAACCTTGTCGATCCGAGCCCATAAACAGCTAAGCCAACTGGTATGATGAGTCAATCACAAATTCAGATGATATGTACCTGATGAGCGTTCTAAGCTAGGCGTCGGCGACGATGCGCCGACGCTTCCAGGCGTTCCGGCAAGTGCTTGGATAGACCTCAGGTGATGCGCTGAATGCTCGCGGCGATCTCTTCCGGCTCGAACACCCGCTTCCAGTCGTCGCGCATCAACACCGGCTTGCCGAACTCGATCGCCTTGTTGCAGGCGTCGGAGAACACGCCCTTGGTTTCGCCGAAAATGACGGCGCCAAGCACGTTCATATGGCCGAGCAGGAAGTCGAGCGCGGCTTGCTTGTCGACGCCGCGCGCCACGACCTCGTCGACGGCTTCCTTCATGACGACAAGCAGCGAAGCGCATACGGTTTCCGAGAGGCCGGGTTCCAGCAACGCCATCTGATCGACAGTGACACGATGCGAGCGCATGACCGGCGCCCAGACGATCTTGGCGATCGCCTCGCCCTTGGCAAAATCCTCTTCCGGTCCCTGCATCAGCGCGCTGACCATATGCTGCTTGGCCTTGACGCCGCCGAAATAGTCCTTCTTCGCCGCCATGTCGGTTTCGTCGTTGAAGATCGGCGGATGGCAGGGATGGGTGACGAAATAAGTCAGGTCCGGCCGCTGCGGCAAATGGCCGGCGAACGGTGCGGCAGCGTCAAGCACGACGACCATCGTGCCTGGCGCGAGCTTGCTATCGATGCTGGCCGCCACCTTGCCGATATGCGTATCGGGTACCGCCAGGATCACCACATCGGCGTCTTCGAGCGCTTCATCGGCGCTAACGGCATCGAAGCCCAGGCCCGACTTCAGCCGCTCGCGGCCTGCCTCGCTGACCTCGACATGGCGTATCGTATAGGGCGAGCCGCGAAAATTGGTCGACAGGCGGTACCCCATTTTCCCGCCGGCCCCGAACAGCGCAATCGTCGTCATCTATGCTTGCTCCCGATTTCCAACGATGGCCGTGCCTATCGTCATGTTATTGACTGGTATGATCACTCTACCACAACCTCCGGGTTTGACCAGTGCCTTCGTTGCCGTGTCATGCCTGCCTCGCCTGGCTGCATGGCGGGATTAGCATCGTCGGCTGGCGGTTCGGGCGGCGTTCGCCGTGTCAGGGCTTGGCGTCCGGCCAGCGCGAGCACGAAGATGACGACGATGTCCTGGACGCCCGGCGGCAGGCCGATGATCTGCATGGTGGGCGACACGCGGGCCGGCGCAACCTTGCCGTCCGCCGTCTTGCCCCAGCCAGCGGCAACTCGTCGAACTGCTGGCGGACCCCATCCGGTGTGGTGAGTCAGGCGGGAAACAGGAACGCTGCGCTCGGGTCGAAAAAGACCTGACGTTGGCTCGGCGCCACATCATGCGAAGCGGTGGCGGAGAATGTCGGCCTGATGTCGATGTCCTGTC
Organism: Mesorhizobium sp. ArgA1; assembly: GCF_053714375.1. Classification (NCBI taxonomy): domain Bacteria; kingdom Pseudomonadati; phylum Pseudomonadota; class Alphaproteobacteria; order Hyphomicrobiales; family Phyllobacteriaceae; genus Mesorhizobium; species Mesorhizobium sp. ArgA1. The sequence goes on along the minus strand of NZ_JBSKBQ010000001.1, from coordinate 269,986 downwards.
CAGTGCTGGTACGCGCAACGATGCGCCGCCGTTCGCCATAGAAGGCAACGTCGATAATATCCACGACCAGCTCCACACTTTTCGGTCCCCGGTCCAGACGAAGGGCCTCCGGTCTGATCATCAATCTGGTTTTTTGCCCCGGTGCGAGGCATCGACAGCGCTGGCGAACTCGATCAGCAGACTGTCGCCCGCGGTGCTGACCAGCCGACCCCTGAATTGCGCGACCTTTGGATCGATCACTTCCGCGCGCAGTGCCTTTAGATGGAAGAGAGTCTCGGCCTCATCGGCCCCCATCAAACGCGAGTAGCCAGCTACGTCCGCTGCCAGAACCGCCACAAGCTTTCGTTCCGGGCGCGCCACAATGCCTCCTGAACTACAAAGACGCCACGTGGGTTTGCTGAGAGCGTAGCACTCGCGTGTATGCGCAACTAGCCGTCAGAGACGCGCGCTCAACAGGTGAACGTCCGCTATCGTTTTTCGGAGGCCAGAATCCGCCATTCCGCAGTGGGCCCACTCACGACATTCAGCACGCTCGATGTAAATGTCCGTTCCCGATACTATCACTACCTCACGCAAACACTTCAGACGCTTCTCGCACCGCCATGCGGTACACTTTGGGCGAGGCGCATTTGATCGACAGGCAGAAGCAATCGTGTTGAGTGGGACAAAAAGATTGAAAAAGCATTGGGACAGATTTGAATGTCGGATGGTCCCACCGGATTCTAACTTGTTGATTATGTTCGTTTTCCAAGCATCCTCCGGGCCCACCATTGGCATAACTATCTGATTTAATTGTAAGCGAATTTAAACCTGTCTTTTGGGGATTTATTGACTCCTCCCAGCCTCTTCGCTCCCATCCAGGAGTGGGTCGAGTTTCGCGAAGTATGGAAAGGATCGAGCCGCGAACGGCCGACATCCAAGAATACATCGACCAGGCCCTCCATCGAACCTCTCTAGCTGCGGGGGACGTGAAGCGCCACTCGATCTCGTCCTTCCGACTTAGCGCGGAAGAGCGCCAGATCGGCGGCATTGACGAAATCGTTTGGTGTCTCGTTCTCCTTGGGCACTGTTGTCGCGACGCCGACGCTGATGGTCACGCGACCCGCGCCGTGCGGTATGTCCAAGTCGCGCACGCTCTGAACAAGGCCCTCCGCAATGCTGCTCGATTGTTCCAACAAAGTGTCGACCAGAACGATGACAAACTCTTCGCCTCCGTAGCGCGCAGCGAGATCGGTGGAGCGGCCGGAACTGCCCTGGATTACCCGGGCGATTTGCTTGAGCACCTCATCGCCGGCCATGTGGCCATAGGCATCGTTGTATCGTTTGAAGTTGTCGGCATCGATCATCAATAGCGACAATGGGGACTGTGCGCGAAGAGCGCGTTTCCACTCAGCCGCCAGATATTCGTCGAAATAGCGCCTGTTGCCGAGACCCGTCAGGCCATCGATCCGCGTCAAACGCTCAAGCTCGAGATTTGCGCTGATCAGCTGTCGCTGGCTTTCCCTCAGCGCGCGGTACGCCGCGTCTCGCTGGACATGATCCAGATAGGCCCGCGTGTGATATCGAATGCGCGCAATCAGCTCGATGCGATCCGGCAGTTTGACGAGATAGTCGTTGGCTCCGGCAGCGAAGGCTTCGCCCTTGGTGGCTGGATCTTCCTTGCTCGACAGCACAATGACTGGAACCGAGTGTGTCGACGAGTGCTTCCTGTATTCCTTCACCAGATGCAGCCCGTCGACCCCGGGCATGACGAGGTCCTGCAGGATAACGGTTGGCTTTACCTCATCCGCGACGGCCATCGCCTTCAACGGGTCGGTGCAGAAGTGCAAGGCGATATCGGGCTCGTTGGCCAGGGCGCGCCTGACCGCCTCGCAAACCATGACCTGATCATCGATGAGCAGAACCATCGACGAATAATTATCTGCCAGTGGCGGCACCGGCTCTGGATCTTGCGTCATCAGACGAGCCCTTTCACGTGGGGCGCCCGCAGGCTTCGATAATGCGTAAGCCGATAGCGCTCAAAGGAAGAATATCTACCGCCGCACCGATCGCAGCGGCGGCCTTCGGCATGCCATAGACGGCACTGGTTGCTTCATCCTGCGCGATTGTGAGATGCCCCTTGTCGCGGAGTTGTTTCAGCCCGCGCGCCCCATCCCTGCCCATGCCGGTAAGCAGGACCCCAATTACCGAACCCGGCCACCATTGCGCCGCGCTTTCGAAAAACACATCCACGGACGGCCGATAGACGTTGTCCTTGGGGCTGGACGTGTAGCCAAGTTGCTGAGCCGACTTGAAAACCAGATGATCATCCGAACTGGCGATAAGAACGGTGCCCGCTTGAGGCCTGTCCTTTTCCTGCGCCGCACGGATCGGAAGCCGGGTATGCTGCCCGAGCCAATCGGCAAGGCCTGGAATGAACTGAGCATCGAGATGCTGGACGAGCACGATTGCGCCGCCAAAATCAATGGGAAATGCGCTGAGCACCTTTGCAACGGCAGCCGGCCCGCCCGCCGAGGCGCCGATCGCAACCAGGCGTCGAGGGGAGGGGTCGGCTGCGACTGATATCCGCCCGCCTGCCTTGGATGGCACATCACGGACCAGCTTACCGATCGTTGCAATCTTGTTGGTCAGAAGCCGTGCGGATTGCGAGGAGGCGTTGCCAGCGATGCCCACCGACGGAATATCAACTGCATCGAGCGCGCCATGACCCATTGCTTCGTAAACCCCGGCGACGTTGGCTTCGATACTGGCGGTTACCAGCAAGATCGAGCACGGGGTTTCTGCCATGATTTTGCGGGTCGCTTCCACGCCGTCCATCTCTGGCATTGCTAGATCCATGAGTATCAGATCCGGCAGGTCACGTCTGCAGGCATCGACCGCTTCACGCCCATTGGTCGCCATCCATGCGACCTGATGTTCGCGGGTCGACACGACCAGCCGGCGCAGAAGCTCGACCGCCATCGGCATATCGTTGACTATGCCGATTCTCATTCGTTGGCTTCCAATTTCGATCTCATCCGGTCGCCTCGCCAATCATGTCCACGACGGCATGAATCAGCGCCTCGTCCTGAAAGCTGCCCTTGGTCAGATAGTAGTCAGCGCCGGCGTCAAGTCCGCGCGAGCGGTCTTCCTCGCGATCCTTGTACGAAACGATCATGATAGGCGTGTTCTTGAGATGAGCGTCCTTTCGGATCAAGCTCACCAACTCGATGCCGTCCATACGCGGCATGTCGATGTCGGTGACGACAAGATCGAAGGGGCCGGAGCGGACGGCATTCCACCCGTCCATGCCGTCGACCGCTACTTCGACCTCATAACCGTGATTGCCCAGCATCTTGCGCTGGAGTTCGCGAACCGTGAGTGAATCGTCAATCACCAGCACGCGCTTGCGCCTGCCGAGTTCTGGACCGCCCGCGGCACGCCGAAGGGCTCGAAATCCGCCGGATGACGCAAGCTTCTCCACCGATCTTATCAGATCATCCACGTCGAAGATCAGGACAGGCGAACCGTCCTCCATCAGGGCCGCCGCGCTGATGTCCTTGATCTTGGCAAAGCGGGGATCGAGAGGCCGGATCACCAGCTCGCGTTCGCCGAGGAAACGATCGACGATCATGCCGTATGCTTCGCCCTGACCGGCATCCACGACGACGACCGAGAGAGCGTCCGGTTCGGATCCGGGCTCACCACGGTTCAGCACCTCGCGTGCCGTGACGAGCCCGATCTGTCGGTCGTTCAGACGAAAATGCGGCCGGCCCTGAAGGAGATTGATCTGCGTCCGCTGCAATTTCAGTGTCTTCGAAATGGCAGCGAGCGGAAACGCATAGGGCTCGCCATCGACATCGACGAGCAGCGTGCGCAGGACCGACAACGTCAGCGGCAGTTGCAGTTGAAACCTAGTTCCGTGCCCGAATTCCGAGGAGACGCTGGTGATACCGCGGACCTCCTTGGTCATCGCCTGCACAGCGTCGAGCCCCACACCACGGCCGGAGACGTCGGTAAGGCCCAGTTTCATCGAAAAGCCTGGCAGAAACAGGAAGGCGAGCAATTCCGTTTCGCTGAGTGTGTCGGCACTTTCCCTGGTTGCGAGCTGCCGGGCGACGATCGTCTCGCGTAGCTCCGCCAAGTCGATGCCCCTGCCGTCGTCCACCACGGTTATTTGCAGCAGGCCGGCATTGTGCCGCGCTTCGAGCCTGATGAGACCCTCTGCCGGTTTGCCTGCCGCGACCCGCTCCTCGGGCGGTTCAAGCCCGTGGTCTACGGCGTTGCGCAGGAGATGCCCCAGAGGTGCGTCGAGTTGTTCGAGGATGTCGCGGTCGATGCCGGTGGAGCCGCCTACGATCTCCAGCCGCACCCGCTTGCCGAGGGTACGACCGAGGTCGCGGACCATCCTCGCATAGTGCCGCACGCCGTCTTCAAACGGCCGCATCCGGCTCGCCAACGTTTCGTCGTACAATCTGTTGGCAAGATCGGTGGCCTTTCGATCTACTGAATCCAGTTCATCGAGACGCTCCGCCAGGAACGCCTGGCTCAGCCGAAGCTTTCGCTGCGCTTCGGCCAGCGCCTCCACCACTGCTTCGTCCTTTGAAACAGCCGGCAGCACTGCATGAAGGTCGTCGAACGCACTTGCGACGTCCGATTGAAGTCGCTTCAGCCGCAGCAGCCCGTCGGCGAACGGCCTGAGCCGCCGCGCTTCCATCAGCGACTCGCCGGCCAGCCCGAGCAATCGGTTCAGGCTGTCCGCCGTCACCCGAACCATTCTGTCGGAGCCGATGTTTCCTTGCCTTTGCGGTTCCGCGCCCACCAGGAGGCTCGCTGAAAGGGTCGTCGCCAGCTCCCCCTGGGCATCCGCGAAATCAATTTCGGATTTGCGGGGCAAATGGGTGGCGTCCGGGAGAGACAATTTTGCAAACTTGGCGAGAAAGGCTTCGACTTCAGGGGACACGCTCTCGCTCGATGGTCCCGATGCGATCAACTTCAGAAGGTCTGTGCCTTGCAGAAGCGCATCGATATGCTCCCGTCGCACCCTGAGATGCCCGCGTTGCGCGGCGACCAGGCAATCTTCCATGGCGTTTGCAACTTTGACTGCAGGCATCAGGTCAATGATGCGGGCGGCTCCTTTCAGGGAATGCGCGGCCCGCATGCATGCTTCCAGGGCATCGGCGGCGACAGGATCGCGTTCGAGTGCCAGAAGACCGGAGGTCAAAGCCTGCGATTGCGACTCCAGTTCGGCCTGGAAGAGGCTCAGCATCGAAACCTGGCTGAAGTCCTCGTCTGTCATGCGATGCTCCGATCTAGCATCGTGAGCAATTGTCCCGGGTCGAGACAGCCAACGGCTCGTCCCTGCCAGGGCAACACGGCAACCGTGGCGGCCGACAGCGCCTTGCCGATCGTGGCCGGCACAGCGAGCGTGTCTTGTTCCCGGTAGCGGTGTAAGCCGTGGATCTCGTCGACCGTAAAAGCAACCCGCTTGTCGCGCTCGCCCACCACGACCAGCCGGCGAAATGCCTTGCTTCGTGCGCCTTGTTCGCGCTCCTTGCGATCGTCTATACCCAGCAATTCAGCGAGCGACAGGCAGATCAGTAGTTCACCACGGACATTGGCAATGCCGAGCACCGCGCTGTTCCTGCGATGTGGAAGCGAATGAACACGACGGGATTCAGCCACTTCATGAAAAATACCGACCGGAAGCGCCAGCCATTCCTCTCCCAAACGGAAAAGGACGGCAGTCTGCAGCGCTTCGTCGTTCGCCAAACCGAGCTCGGCACGACCAGACTTGTCAGGCCATTCGCCGCGATATGCCGAGGGCGCTGCACGGTCGAGGAGGCGCCGTGCAATCTTCTTTTGGGTGGGGCAATTTCGGCAGTGGAGATGCTGCTCCAGCAGCGGACATGACTTGTCGCCGCGCACGCCGATCCGGCGCCAGCAGTCGTCGATTTCAATCTCCTCCACCGGCTGAGCGATCCCTGTCGAAGCCGCCATCAGCTGCCGCTCCTTTTCTGGGCCCGATCCAGCCGGCCGGCCAATGCCTGGGCGCCGCTATGATCGCCTTGCTTTCGAAGCAGCAAAGCCAGATGGACGAGAGCTTCCCGATGATTTGGCGCGAGATAGAGCGCCCTCCGATAGCTTTGCGCAGCTTCGGGCGCAGCGCCATCCGCATCCTGGACCAGGCCCAGCAGGTAGAAGATTTCCGCCGAAGGACCGAATGCCTTGAGATGCGCTAGGGCGACTTCCTGTGCCTCCTTTACCCGGCCCGCATTGGCGATCCGCTCAACCGCAATCAGGCTTGCCGCGAGCTGGTCAAGCGGCTTGGCTGTGGCCTGCACGCGACCTTCCTTACCGATTGCCGGCCGAGGCGGAACAACAGGCTTGGCCTTGTTGACCTTCGGGGTTGGGGGCCGCACAGGAACGGCGGCGGAAACTTTCGGGGCCGCGGTCTTCACGGGCTCAGACTTCAGGAAGGCGAAGGCCAGTGGCCATTCAGCGGAAACGAGGCCGTGCAGCCTTGGAAGCGCCGCTTCCGCCGGACCGACCAGAAGAAGTCCGTCCTTGGCCATGAGGTCCTTCAGGCAGATCAATGCGCGATCCTGCAGCTCTCGATTGAAATAGATCAGCAAATTGCGGCAGAGCAGGATGTCATAGACCTCTTGCCCGAAAGACGCGCGAGAATCGAACAGGTTTCCGACCCTGAACCGAACCTGTTTCAGCACCGCAGCATTCGGGCGCAACCCGCCCTCGGCCGCTTCGAAATAGCGATCCTTGAAATCGAGATAGCTGCCCCGAAACGAATTGCGCCCATAGACAGCGCGTTCAGCCATCGCGATATTGCGGCTGCTGACGTCGACGGCATCGATCTTGAATTCGTGTGCCGCAAAGCCGGCATCGAACATGGCCATGGCGACCGAGTAGGCCTCTTCGCCGGTTGAACATGGCAGGCTCAGGATTTTTATCGGCTGGGCGCGCTTGCTCGCGCGCGCATGCCGCGCCAGCATCGTGAACGCTTCCCGGTCGCGAAAGAACCAGGTCTCCGGTATCACCACCGCATTGATCAGCTCTTGCAGCTCCTGCGCGGAACCGATCAGATGTTCCCAATAGGTCTGAGGGTCGGTTATCCGGCATGCTGCCATCCGGTCTTTGACCGCCTGACGGACCACGGTTGGACCAACGCTGGCAGTGTCCAGTCCGATGGTTTCCGTCAGGAGCTTTTCGACTGCACCGGTCATCAACCACCCATCTCGGCCTGGCGGAGCAACGCGGTACGGATCTCTTCCGAAAGCAGCGCTTCCGCCTTGACCCACTGAATGATCTCCGGGCCATCCGAAGCCACCGGACCAAGATAGGGCGGCGTTCCCGGCTCAAGTCCGAAAGGCGCGAAATCAGCAGGGTCCCGTTCGAGCGTATCCGTCACCCGTTCCGCGATCAGCCCCAGCAGGCGTTGCTCGCCATCTTGCGTCGGATGGCGCGTCACAACGATGCGGGTGCTCAACAGCGGCTCCGATGGGCGGCCAAGCGCCAGAAGAGTAACATCGATCAGCGGGATGGGTGTTCCGTTATAGTTGACCAGACCGACCACACCGGTCGGCGCGCCAGGCAGCGCTTTAACATCGATATAGGGCAACACCTCTTCAATCTGGTGCACATCGATCAGGTAGCGATCCGTACCCATGCTGAAGGCGAGGAATAGCATTGTCACCTCCGACAGCGAGCTCGCTATGCTCTCAGCTTGAACCTTGAAATGCTGCCTCGCAGCCCGCCCGAGACTTGATTGAGCTCGTCTATCGCGAGCGTCGATTGCTGAAGAGATTCGACTGTTTGCTGAGCCGCCTCGCTCAACTGGGTCAGCGTGTCGCTGATCTGGCCGGCGCCGGTCGCCTGGGCTTGCATGCCTTCATTGGCGACTTCGAAACGTGGCACCAGGCCCTGAACCTGCTGAATGATTTCGAACAGTTGCCCGCCGACCTGCTGGATTTCCTGCATGCCCCGGCGGACCTGCTCTGAAAACTTGTCCATGCCCATCACCCCGGCCGCGACCGCCGACTGGATGTCCTTGACCATCTGCTCGATATCGTAGGTGGACACGGCCGTCTGGTCCGCGAGCCTTCGGATTTCGGTCGCCACCACTGCAAAGCCCCGGCCATATTGGCCTGCCTTCTCCGCCTCGATGGAAGCGTTGAGCGACAACAAGTTCGTCTGATCGGCGACTTTGGTGATGGTCGTCACCACCTGGTTGATGCTGCCGGCTTTCTCGCTCAGGATCGCCAGTTTGGAATTGATGGCGGCCGCAGCTTCCATGACCTGATGCATGGTTTCTTCCATGCGGGTTAGTCCCGCTTGCCCTCCGCCGGCGACGGCGGCCGTCTGCTCGGCAACTGTCGAGACCTCGTTCATCGTCCGGACGAGCTCGTTTGACGTAGCGGAGATTTCCTTGGCTGTCGCGCGGATCTCTGTGGTGGTCGCCGCGATTTCAGTGGCGGTTGCCTGCTGTTCCTTGGAGGTGGCGGCGATCCCCGTGATCGACGTGCTGACCTGGATGCTGGACCTTTGAACCTGCCCAATGAGGGTGGTGAGATCGTCCGCCATTGCGTTGAAGCCATCGGCAAGCACGCTGAATTCGTCCCGGCGCTTCAATTCGATGCGTTCGCTGAAGTCGCCTTGCCGCATCAACTGAACCGCGTCGACCAGACGGGTGAGCGGACCTGTGATGGCGCGAAACAGCTGGTAACCCAAAAGCAGGGCCAGCCCGAGGGCTACCAGCAAGCCAACGCTCAAACCCAATTCCGCCGTTCTCACGATCGAGCTGATCCGCTGCGTCGCGCTGTCTGCCTCGCCTCTGTGGTCCTCGACCATGGCTTGCAGAGCGGACTGCAATTTTAGAAAGATCGGCTCTGTGGTGTCCTTGATGGCCGGGCCCTCATTTGGGGTTTCACCTTTCGACAAGGCAGCCCTGCTTGCGTCCAGCACAGCAGTTTCAGCTTGGCGAAATTGGTTGGCGAGTTCTTTGACGGCCGCATAATTCTGTTTGTCGACATCGGAGACAATTGTCGCTTCATAGTCGTCCATCTGCCGCTGCACCTGGTCGCGATTGGTCGCGATCGCGCTTTCAAGCGTGCGTTTATCCGATGGGTTGTCTTGGAGCGCATACTCCTGAAGCAGGCTATGGGCCGTCATCTGGCCGATCATGATCTCGGTGCTGTGATAGAGGTCCGGGAGGATGCCCTTTTCGACCTCTGTCGCCTCCTGCTCGGCCTGGAGAAACCAGGCATACGCGACGACGGCTATCACGCACATCACCACCAGGACGGCAGCGAAACTGACGAGGATGCGGTGGCGTATTGTCAAACTCTTCATGGGTACCGTTCACCTGGGGGCATCGTTGTCGGCTCGACCAGCGCTCGTTCCGACGTTTCGAAAGGTGCATCAAAAAGCAGTACTTTGATGCTGAATGGTTTCTTTTCCGTTCAACCGCCAATCGAAGCGTTGTCATTGGGCAGGAGCGGTAGGCCGCCGGGCATCGCCACTCACTATGTCATGCTGTGTGGAAAAGCCGTCGCCGCACTGTACCCGCCGGTAATCATCATGGCCGGCTCTCAGCGGCGCGCGTGAGTGCGTGTCGATCGGACGTTCGACTAAAAATGGTGTGAGCAGTTGGCTTCCGATGCCGACTGGACCGAATTTTGTCGTTTAAAGACGTTAGCTATCCCTTTGAGCTACAGCCACGACATAGTGTCGAGGGTTCGCCTTCATAGGGAAATCTCTGCCAAATCCTTGAATCTGACGCAAGATTTCAGACCCGAATTGGCCAAGCTTCTCAAAATGTTTGTAAATTCGCTGTTTTTCCACGCCTGACAGGGAAATCTGACAGAGACTGGTTCGCTGACGACTGCCTGCACCACCAAAATTGTTTAATATCAAATAGTTATGGTCAACTTCGCTTAGAAGTGGGCCAATCTAGATTCGCTATGTCCCAGGACTCAAGTGCATTGACTCAATCCATGAGCGGGGAAGGGCGAGTTATGCCTGCTCTTAAGTTCGATTGTCCTCCGGTTCGTCAGTCAGGTTTGTGCAGCCAAGTATAGTCCAGCTATTTCGAGGCTGGAAAGACCCCTTGGGCGATGCGTACGGCAAAAGGCGGTAACGACGTACGAATGGGATGGTTGCCGCGATTGCGTGCAGCCCTTCACGCCCCAGGGACGGTGCGATCTGCGCTCAGATGTCGGGTTATTGCGCGCCCGGGCCGCGAGCGACACTATTGTTCGAAAGGCTCTCCCAGCGATGCCACGCCGTTGAGCTTGAGCAGACGCCGGTTCGAGGAAATGATGCCCAGCACGACGATTGTCACGAGATAAGGCAGGCTCGACAGAAGTTGCGATGAAACGTCCAGTCCGGTCGCCTGGGCCGCCAGGCTTGCCAGGGAGACGGCGCCGAAGAGGCAGGCGCCGAGGAAGATACGGCTGGTGAGCCAGGTGCCGAAGACGACGAGCGCGATCGCGATCCAGCCGCGCCCGGCGATCATGCCATCGGCCCACAGCGGTGTGTAGACCACGGCCGCGTAGGCGCCGGCGAACCCTGCAAGCGCGCCGCCGAAAGCGACGGCGGCGAAACGCACGGCGATTACCGGATAGCCGAGCGCATGGGCCGCCTTGGGATTTTCGCCGACGGCGCGCACGACAAGGCCGGTCTTGCTGTAGGCGAATATCGCCCAGATGGCGACGGTCGCGGCCAGCGAGAGCCACACGATGACATCCTGAGCGAACAGGCCGCCGATGACCGGGATATCCGAAAGCCAAGGCAATGAAAGCTTCGGCAGGCCTTTGACCGTGAGGCTCTCATAGCTCTTGCCGAACAGTGCCGAGAGGCCCTGGCCGAGTATGCCTATGGCGAGCCCCACTGCGACCTGGTTCGCGCGGAACCCCAGCGCGATGACGCCAAAGACAAGGGAAAGAGCCGCGCTGGCGAGGCCCGCGGCGAGGAAACCCAGGAAGTGACCGCCGCCGTGATAGACGATGATGAAGGCGACGACCGCCCCCATGGCCATCATTCCCTCCACGCCGAGATTGAGGACGCCGGCCCGCTCGGCCACCATTTCGCCCAGCGCGGCCAAAAGGAACGGCGTGGCCGCCGCCAGCATTCCGGCGACGATGAACTCGAGGGCATTCATGGGGCGCTTCCGTGAGTAGCATGGCGCCATTCGAGCCGGTAGCGGACGAAGGCAATGGCGACGAGATAGGCGAGCAACAGGCTGCCCTGGAAGACCCGGACCGCGGCGACCGGCAGATTTGCCGAGACCATGGCGTTGTCGCCGCCAATATAGAGCGCCGCCATGAGCAGCGCGGAAAAAATGATGCCTATCGGGTGAAGGCCGCCGAGATAGGCAACGATGATGGCGGCATAGCCGTAACCGGTCGAGATGGAGCGCTGCAATTGGCCGAGCGGCCCGGCCACCTCCGCCGCCCCGGCGAGGCCCGCCGCGAAGCCACCGATGAGGAGCGAAAGCCAGATTGCGCGTCCTTCGTTGAAGCCGGCGTATCCGGCCGCGCGTGGAGCAAGGCCGCCGACCTGCAGCTTGTAGCCGGCGAAACTCCTCTGCATGAAGACCCAGGCCGCGAGCGAGAAGGCGAAGGCGATGAGCAGCGAGACATTGACGCGGGTGCCGGGGATCAGGATAGGCACCATCGCGTCGTACTGGAACATCTCCGACTGTGGGAAGTTGAAGCCGGCCGGATCCTTCCAGGGGCCGAGAAGCAGATAGTTCAGAAGTTGCGCGGCAACGAGCGCCAGCATGAGCGATACGAGAATCTCGTTTGCGTTGAGCCGCACGCGCCAGAACGCCGTGAGCGAGGCCCAAAGCGCGCCGCCCAGGGCGCCGAGGACGAGCATGGCAGGCCAGATCCACTGGCCGGTAGCCTGCGGGAGCCAAATGGGAATGGCGGACGCGAAGATTGCGCCGAGGATGAACTGGCCCTCGGCGCCGATGTTGAAGATCTTTGCGCGAAAGCCGATGGCAAGCCCCTGCGCAATCAGCAGCAACGGCCCCATCTTGAGCAGGACTTCCGAGAACGAGGCCCAGGACAGGAAGGGCTCCAGAAGCATCGCCTGGAACACGGCGACCGGATCGCGGCCCATCAGGAGGTAGAGCCCGAGATTGAGCAGCGTCGCCACGCCGAGCGCGGCGGGCGGGGCGACCAGCTTGATTGCAAGCGAGGCGTGTTCCCGGCGAACCAGAACGGGAAGGAATGGCCGGGACAGGGCGCTCATGCAGGAACCTTTTCGGCGATCGAATGCGCGCCGATCATGTATCGGCCGATCTCTTCGGGTCTGGTGTCGCGCGTCACCAGCGGCGGGCTCAGCCGGCCCTGATGGATCACCTGGATCGCATCGCAAAGCTCGAACAGTTCCTCCAGTTCCTCCGAGATGACCAGGATGGCCATGCCTTCGTTGCGCAAGGCGACAAGGCGCTGGCGGACGGCGGATGCGGCGCCGACATCGACGCCCCAGGTAGGCTGTGCAACAAACAGCAGTTTGGGGGACAGCATGATCTCGCGGCCCACGATGAACTTCTGCAGATTGCCTCCCGAAAGCGCCCCGGCCTCGGCTTCGGGACCCGGCGTGCGCACGTCGTATTGCCGGATGCAGTCTTCGGTGAAGGCTTTGGCACGGGCCGCGTCGACGAGGCCGCGTTTCAGGAGACCGGAGGGATGGGCCGTCAGCAGGCTGTTGAGAACGAGCGACATTTCCGGCACCGCGCCACGGCCCAACCGCTCCTCCGGAACGAATGCGAAGCCCAGCCGCCGGCGGGCAGCCGCATCGAGCGCGCCGACGTCTCTTCCCATCATGAAGATACGCTGTGACTTTTCGCGCGGCAGCATCGTCTCGCCTGAGATCAGCGCGGCGAGCTCGCTCTGCCCGTTGCCGGAGATGCCGGCGATGCCGAGGATCTCGCCCGCCCGGACCGTCAGGCTGACGTCGGAAAGTGCTGCGGCGAAGGGATCGTCCGGCCGATGCTCTAGGCCGAGGATTTCAAGGCGCTTTTCCCCGCCGGAATGCGCAACCGCCGGCATGGGCTGCGGCATATCGCGGCCGATCATCATGCGGGCGAGGTCGTGCGCGTCGTGGTCACGCGGATCCACATGGCCGGTGATGCGCCCGCCGCGCAGGATGGTCGCGCGGTCGCAGACCGCACGGATCTCCTCCAGCTTGTGCGAGATGAACAGAACGGACACGCCGCCGTCGCGCAGCCGCCGCAATGTCTCGAACAGCCTGTCCACCGATTGTGGCGGCAGGACGGAGGTCGGTTCGTCGAGGATCAGGAGCTGCGGTTCGGTCATCAGGCAGCGGATGATTTCCACCCGCTGCCGCTCTCCGACCGAGAGCGCGTGCACGTGGGCAAGCGGATCGACCTCCAGGCCGAAGTCGCGGCCGAGCTTGCGGATGCCTTGCGCAAGATCCGATTTTTTCCCGGGCACGACCAGCCGGACGTTCTCCACCACCGTCAGCGTCTCGAACAACGAGAAATGCTGGAAGACCATGCCAATCCCCTTGCGCCTCGCGTCCGCCGGGGACGCAAGCGCGAGGGGCTCTCCTTTCCAGGTCGCTGTTCCGGCGTCCGGCTCCTCGACGCCGTATATCAGCTTCATCAGCGTCGACTTGCCCGCCCCATTCTCTCCGAGGATCGCGTGGATCGAGCGCGGAGCCACGTCCAGATCGATGTCCCGATTGGCATGGATCTGGCCGTAGCTCTTGGATATGCCGCGCAGCGACAGAAGCGGGGCGGTCATGGATTACTTGGGCAGCGGCGTGGTGACACCCTTGACGTGCCAGTCCATGGCGACGATCTCGGCCTCGGTCATTGTCTTGCCGGCGGGAACGCCTTCGCTGCCGTCGGCCTTGGCGATCGGACCGGCAAAGGGCGAGAAGCTGCCGTCGGCGATCTTGGCTTCAACCTCCTTGATCTTGGTCATGATGTCAGCCGGGATGCCCGGGTTCCAGTCGACGACTTCGACGACCTTGTCGCCGACACCCAAGAAGGCGTTGGCGCCCTTGAAGGTACCGGCAAGGTGGGCGTCGACCGAGGCTTTGAAGAAGGGCGACCAATCGGTCGCCACGCAGCCGAGATAGGTCTTGGGCGCGTATTTCTTCATCGACGAGTTGAGGTTGAAGGCGGGGATGCCGGCCTCTTCGCAGGCCGCAACGACCGAAGGCGTGTCCTGCGCGTTGGAGAAGATGACGTCGCATTTCTGCGCCAGCAGCGCCTTGGCGGCTTCCTGCTCCTTGGCCGGATCGAACCAGGAGTTCACCCATACGACCGAAACCTCGACATCGGGCTTCGCCGCCTGCGCCCCCAGCGTGAAAGCGTTGATGGAGGTGATCAGCTCGGGAATGGCGAAGGCGGAGACCGAGCCGAGCTTGCCGGTCTTCGAAAGCGCGGCCGCCGCCATGCCCATCAGGTAGGTGCCCTGGGAATATTGGGCAGCAAAGGGCGAGAAGTTCGGCGCCACCTGGTAACCGGAAGCGTGCAGCACGGTGACGTCGGGATTGCGGCGCGCGATCTGCAGGGCGCCGTTCTGGTAGCCGAAGGAACCGGCGATCAGGAACTTGTTCCCGTCGGCGACCGCCTTGTTCATGATGCGGTCGGCGTCGGGGCCTTCCTGAATGTTCTCGATGATGGTGACCTTCACCTTGTCGCCGTAGGCGGCCTTGACCGGCTCGAGTCCGTCGGCCAGCGCACGGCCCCAGCCGACGTCGCCGACCGGCGAGGGGACCACAAGCACGATGCCCAGCGGTTCGTCGGCGGCAAGCGCGCGGCTACCCACCGCGGCGACGAGCCCGGTAGCGGCAGCGCCCTTCATCAATGTTCTGCGGGTAAGATTTGTCAGCATGTCGGTTCCCCTTGCTTTTGGTTTTGGCTTCTAGAATTCCACGGTCGCGAGCGCTGCCTCGGCTTGCGCGAACAGCCTGGCCTCGTCGAGCCCCGGGAATTCTCCCTTGGCCCAGACGATGCGGCCGTTGATCATCGTCATGTCGGTCGGCGTGCCGATGCCCACCTTGGCCAGCAGGCTCAGCGGATCGTGCCGCGTGCCGACATAGTCCATGCGCCGCGTGTCGATGGCGAACAAGTCGGCGGCCATGCCGGGCGACAGCCTGCCGATGTCGCCGCGCCCGAGCAGCGCCGCGCCCCCGGTCGTCGCATAGCCGAGGAAATCGACCGGCGGCGGAACCGGATGGTCACGCGTCGACGCCGACAGGCATTGCAGCATGTAGGCCGAATGGATGCAGTGCATCAGGTTGGAATTGTCGTTCGAGGCGGCGCCGTCGCAACCCAAGCCCACAATGAGCCCGAGGGCCGACATCGCCGGTATGTCGGTGACTTCGGCGCCGACGAGATAGACCGGCTCCGGGCAGTGCGCGACGCCGGTGCCGCTGGCGGCCATCTTGCGCAGCTCGTCGTGGGTCAACTCCCAGCAATGGGCATAGAAGGCATCCGACCCGCAGAAGCCTGTCTCCGCGCAATAATCCACCGTGCGCAGGCCATGGCGGGCCTGCATGACCGGGCTTTCGCCCTCGCCGACATGGGTATGCATGCGCGCCTTGCGGTCGCGCGCTAGCGCCACCGATTCCACGAATGTCTCGCGATAGCAGTTGACCGGCTGGCAGGGCGCGACGACGACCTGGCGCATGCCGAAGCGACCGGCATCATGGTAGGCGTCGATCAGCCGGGCGCAGTCGGCGATGAACTCGTCCGTCGTTTCCAGCATGGCGTCGGGGATGGTCGAGCCTTCCGATTTCGGCAGCGTGTTGCCGCCACGTCCGGCATGGAAGCGCATGCCGAGCAGTTCGGCCGCCTCGAACTGCCGGTCGATCAGCCTTTTGCCGGCATGCCGCGGAAAGCAGTACTGATGGTCGAACGCCGTCGTACAGCCGTGCTTTATCAACTCCGCCATGGCCGTGACCGATGCGTGGTAGAAGCACTCCTCGGTCAGCCGCGAGAAGATGGGATAGATGCGGTCGAGCCATTCGATGACCGACAGCTTCGTCCAGTCCAGATCGGCGCGGTTGCGCACGAAGCACTGAAAGAAGTGGTGATGGGTGTTGACGAGGCCGGGATAGACGAACCAGCCGGCAGCATCCTGCGCGACGGTCCCGACAGGCAGTTCCTCCTTGTCGAGGCCTTCGCCGATGGCCCGGATCGCCGGGCCGTCGGTCAACACATCGACATTGCGATGGACGCGCGGACCGTTGCCATCGTCCACGATGACCGCAGCGCAGTTCTTCAACAGATGGCCCGCCACGTCAGGCCTCGCCTGGGGCGGGCTCGGGTCTGAGCTCGTGCAGCCGGTGGATGCCGGGCATCTCGATGAAGCCGTCGAGACCGCGGATCGCCCGCGACCACAGCCGGATCACGGGATAGGGATCGAGCGAGACGCCGCCGTCCGGCGCCAGCGCCACATAGGGGAAACAGGCGATGTCGGCGACACTCGGCCGGTCCGACGCGAGGAAGCGCTGGCCGCGGATATGCTGTTCGACGAGGCCGGCTTCCAGCTCCCGCAGGGCCGTTGTCCCCTGTCCCTGAAGGACATCGATATCGCCCGGACGCAGCAGCATCTCATGCAGGCGCGCCGCCCCCAGGCTGGCGGTCAGCCGATGCGAGAAGGAAAGCCATTGCTGGACGCGCGCCGCCTCTCCGGCCGTATCGTTGCCCAGCCATTGCGGTGCCGCCTTCGCGGCGAGGTAGACAAGCATGGCCGAGGATTCGGTCAGGACGAGGTCGCCATCCTCCAGGATCGGGATCGAACCCGCCGGGTTAAGCGCCATAAGTTCGGGACCGCGATGCTCGGCACCGGGATGGAAGTCGACGGGCCGGATGTCGAGCTTCACCCCGGCCAGCGCAGCCATCAGGCGCGCCTTGTAGCAGCTCGGCGACAGCACATAGTCGTAGAGCTTCATTGCGCCACCAGTTGCGCGCCGTAGGTGTAGCCATGGCGTTTCAGCCAGCGCCGGTAGGCCACCGACGTCAGGTCGGCTCGCGTGGGAATCTCCATGCCGGGATCGAGCGGCAGCAGCCCCGGAATCTGGTTTTCAAGGATCGACCGGTCCTGGACGAAGATCGTCTGCTGGAAATGGATCAGGTCTGTCAATCGCGTCTCGTCATCGAACAGCGCCATCCATGGCCACACGTCGCATAGGTCTTCGGCAAGAGGCTGCACGAAAAGCGTGATGACGTCCCATTCGCCCGGGCGCGGCGGACAGGTCTTGTAGAGGATCGAGCAGGTCGGCGCAGGAACGCGATACATGTATTCCGTGGTTATGCCGCCTTCCGCCGACTTGGCGGCCTGCGGCTGGTAGAACTTAACCTGGGTCGCCCAAACCTCGTCCTCGTCCTCGCGGATCTCGACCTTGTAGCTCTGGACCTCGGTATGCGGTTCGGCCCCCAATATGTCGGTATGGACGAACGGAAAATGCGCAATGTCCAGGAAGTTCTCCACCGCGCGCAACGGCGAGCAGCGCACGCGCACCACCCCGACATCGACAAGCCGGCGGCCGGGCTGATCGGCCTCGGGGATCGCAAACAGCGCCTTCTGCGGATCACCGGGCGACGACCAGACATGGCCATAGCGCACGCAGACCGGTAGGGCGCGTCCGTTGCCCCCCGTGACCATGGCGTTTCCGTCGTCGCCAAGCCGCACGTCGATCGGTTCGCCCATGAGGGTCGTCTTGCGCCCCTGCGCATCGAGCTGGCTGGCAAGGCCGACCGGATACCATTCGTCGATCATCGCGTTGCGGGTCATTGGACGGCCCTGCTGCGCCGAATGCTCTCGGCCGCCCGCCGCAGCGTTTCGGCGGCCCGCGACGCGGCGATCCGCTCGGTCGGATTGGCGTCCTCGCCCACCAGAACATGCATGAGCGTTCGCGCTTCCCCTTCGGGGGCAAACAGCAGCCGCAGCGTCCGGCCATCGTGGGTACGGTCGAGCAGGCCTCCCTCGGCCTTCGCGCCCGCGGCCGCCTCCAGCGCCGCGACGTCCGCTTCCACCATCATGGAGCGCAGCGGGGCCACGCCGTCGAGCCGCGGCGGCGGGGCTGCGGCTTCGCCGACGGAAATCCATATGAGCCCGCCGCTGTCCTCGACCGCCTGGGTCGCGACGCGGATCGTCTCCGGCGGCGCCAGCCCCGGATGGGCCGGGATGCGCAGGCAGTTTCCCGCCCGGGCATAGCTCCAGCCGTGATAGATGCAGGACAGGGCCTCACCGCGCACGAAGCCATGGGAAAGCCGCATGCCGCGATGAGGGCATCTGTCGGCGAAGGCCGCCGTGCGGCCGGAGCGGCTGCGCCAAAGGGCAATCGGTCCGACTGGGGATTGCGCCGGCATCACGGTTCCCGCCGGTAAGTCCGCAGAGAGGGCAACTGGCATCCATGAGCCGGTCGGATAGGGTGGCATACGTCAACTTTCAAATGACATCGGCATCTTCCCGAGCACAGCTTCGCGGTCAAGGGATTTGCTGATAAGCCCGGTCACGTTTGCACAATATTTCCTCACTGACAATAATGCCTAAAAAAGGGGCGTCACGTCTCCCGGCCAGGGCCAGCGAGCTTCAAACCCTAGCTCGATTCGTTGTCGATCGGCGTCCGGCGAATAGTCTCGACCCAGACATCGATTGGTCCAAGGGAGCACCCCATCTCCATCATATCGATCAGTTCGGCCGGACCGGCGACGTCGAGCTCGATCCGATCGGGAGCGGCGATGCATATAGCCTGCGCGAGCCCGAGCTTGGCGGCATGACGCTCGATCCACGGAAGGAAGGATGCCGCCTCGACATCGCCGAGGATCGTCATGCGCTCCCGCCAGGAATATCGATTTTGCTCGCTCATAGAAAACCTCGGCGATGAAACAGACGGTCAGCAGATCAAAGTCGCATTTGGGGTCAATTCGCGACTTGCTCCCAGAAGCTTGAGCGTCTGGAACCTTCGTTGCGAAGCCAGGAGCCGCTATTCCGCTGTCGCCCCAACTGCAGCATTTTCCGCTTTGAGGCAAAATAATTCTCAACTATGGTCCGTCAGGCTTAAGGCATGGGGGGATTGCCGATGGTTTTGTCACGCAGGGATGTCATGCTCGGCGGCTTGGCGCTGGTCGCGGCCGGTGCAACCGGCACTCTTGTCCATGCCGCGGCGGCAAAATCCTTTTTCGCCGGTACCGCCACCGACAACAATTTTGTCTATCGCAAGACCAACTTCGCCAAGATCGACAAGAGATGGCATCGCCAGATTGTCAAGTATTTCAGCAGCGAGCCGGTCGGCACCGTCGTGGTCGATACCCGCCACCACTTCCTCTACCTCATCATGGAAAACAAGACCGCCATCCGCTACGGCGTCGGCGTCGGCAAGGAGGGCTTCAAATGGTACGGCCGCGCGACGATTGACCGCCGCGCGCTCTGGCCGCAATGGGTCCCGCCCCCCGAAATGCTTAAGCGCAGGCCGGAGCTGCCGCCCATGATCGCAGGCGGCGCGCCCAACAATCCGCTCGGACCGCGCGCGCTCTATCTGTACCGCGACGGCGCCGACATCGGCTACCGCCTGCATGGCACGCTGGAGCCATGGAGCATCGGCACCGACGCTTCCAGCGGCTGCATCCGCATGTTCCCGGAAGACATCATAGACCTCTACCAGCGGTGCCCGATCGGCACCGCGGTGGAGGTCCTGCCGCACATCGCCGACCAGGCGCCCGCTTCCACCACTGTCGAATGATGGCGCACCATGAACCGCATGATTGAAAACACGCGTCGGCTGATCGCCGCCGGCCTGCTGGTGTTGGCCGCATCCTGCTCGACCAGCAACACGCTGGCCCCGCCCACGCCCGACGTCACCAACGCCGAGATTGCCGGCTTCCAGAACGTGCAGCCGGGTAGCGAGGAGGATTTTATCCTCAATGTCGGCCGCCGCACCTATTTCACGAAAGGTTCGGCCGCGCTCGATTCTGTCGCCAAGACCACCCTCGACACCCAGATCGCCTGGTTGTCAAAGTATCCGCGCTGGCTGCTCAAGCTGCAGGGTTTCGCCGACGATCCCGGCGCAAGCGAAACAGCGCTGTCGCAGCAGCGCGCCGATGCAGTGATGAACTACCTCGCCGCCGGCGGCATAGACCGCAACCGCATGTGGGCCAAGGGCTACGGCAAGGACAGGCTCGTCCGCGACTGCCCCGACAACGCCTGCAGGTCGCAGAACCGTCGCGTTGTGTCTAATTTGCGCGATGAGAGGGACGAGTCGTAAGGGCTGCTGTTTTGCTTGTCACCAAAGCAGAGTCTCACACGTGACGGCGGCATGGCTGCTTCGCGCCCATGAGCGATCATCGGAGGTTTCATGATGACTCCGCGTAAGGGCTGCAGTTGGGAGCCCGGCGTTCCTTCGCCATGACTCGAGATCACGCTGCTTCCAGGTTGTGTGTTATACACGCTGCGTTCTCGGTGCGGATACGAGATCGATGGATCAGGAAAGACGTCTAGCCGCAGTGCTCTTAGCTGATGTCGTCGGCAGCACGCCCCTCTATGAGCGTATCGGCGACGATGCGGCTCTGCAGCAGGTTTCGGATTGCCTTGACGCGATGCGCGAGACCGTCGCCCGGCACGGCGGTGATTTCATTCACTCGAAAGGCGATGACGTGCTCAGCCTGTTCGAGAGCCCGGAGGCGGCGCTGAGGGCCGTCTGCCAAATCAGCCGCCAACTGACGAAAGGGCCGTTGAGCGCCCGTATCGGATTGCATTTCGGAGCGGTCATTCGCACGCGGGGCGAGGTATTCGGTGATGTTGTCAATGTTACCGCAAGGTTGTCCACCACCGCCAACCCCGGGGAGGTGCTGATCAGCCAGAGCTTTTGCGAAGCCCTTTCCGCGAAGAGCCGCAAGGGCCTGCGGCTCCTCGACAAAATGGCCTTGAAGGGGAAGCAAGAACTCTTCGATGTCTATACCCTGTGGAGCGACGATGGGGCCCTCAGTACGCAGACCATCATCCGAGGCACCACTACCGATAGACGCTCCGTCCCGCCGCGGCAGATCAGTCTGGTCATCCGGTATGGAGATCAGTTGCGATCCTGTCGAAACAACGAATCCGTGACCATCGGCCGATCTGCGGAATGCAATATTGTCGTCGAGCGGCCCTGGGTTTCAAGGCACCACGCGACCTTCACCATTTCGAATGGCAGGCCCCGGCTTGTCGAGAGAAGCTCGTCGGGCACATTTGTGTCGATGGGACCCGGGCATGAAATATTCGTACGGCGCGAAGATATTCTCCTCTTCGGCTCCGGGGTCATTTCGCCTGGGCTGAAGTCGTCCCTCGGCGACGCCCAGCTGCTTCACTACGAAATTGTCTCGGATTGACCCGGCCGGACTCGTAGCCGCGACCGGTGTCAGGCTGGTGCGCTGACGCCGTCGATGCCGCGCCCTTAGCCAAAATTGGCTGGGCCAGCCTCGGTTCGTGCAGTCGCGATCTTCAAGTTCAGATCGCCAACGAAAGCGGCGTAGGCCGGATCGGATGTCCTTGCGCGGCGAGGGCTGGCTTGGGCGGCCGGGAGGTCATGCAGCCGCCTTTTTAGTCGCTTCTTCGCCAACGTGGCTCGTCAGGGTCCCATGGGCGGCGCGAGCCCAACCACTCTAGTACAATCCCAAATTGCGCTGCAGCGCCGCGGCGAAGTGGGTCTTGATGGCCTCGACCGCGCCGGCTGCATCACGCTTCCGGCACGCTTCGATGATCTCCTGGTGTTCACGCAACGAGCGCAAGGCGAGCGGAACGGACATCTTCCGATCAAGGCGCAGCAGCCTCAGATAATTCCTGATCCGTCGGTAACTCGTATCGATGAGGGGATTGTTCAGGCTCGCGACGATGGAGCCGTGCAGCAGCTCTTCAAGTTTCTCGAGTTCGCTCATGTTTGTAAGCGTAAGTCCATCGCCCTCCAGCGCGGCTGCGACATCGCTGTGCCGCAACGCCAGCTCGGCAATTTCGACGTCGCGTGCGGTCTCGGCGAAGACGGCGACCGCGGCGGCTTCTATGATGCCGCGGAACTGATAGGTCGACCGCGTCAGCTCCATCCCCGGCTTCACGAACTGGATGCCGGCATGCGGATGGATCGTGACGACCCCTTCGGCCTGGAGCGCCCGCAACGCGTCCCGCAAGGGTCCGACAGGCACGCCGGTCAGTTCCACCAACTGGGCCTGGGATACAAAGGCGCCGGCAGCCAATCTGCGATCGTACAAGATATCGAAGATGCGCCCGTATGCCACGTCGCTGAGACGTGTCCCTTCTCCAAACGCAACGGCCGCTTTGCGCGGATTCTTGGCTGACACCCTCTTTTCCTTTCCACGCTATTGGTCTATTAGCTGATCAAGGTCATATATCAGTGTGATGAATTAATAGATCAAGATGCGTATTTCCTCGTTCGAACTCACCCGCTTTCAGTTTGCCCGTGACCGTGTCATCGGCGACAGCCAGGTCCGGGCCGACGAAGCCAATATCGCCGCGCTTGAACTGATTGACGAGAACGGAAATCGCGGTCTCGGCTTCGTCCAGGTCCTTTTCAACGCATTGCCAGCCGTAAGCGAAATCATTCGGGTTTTCGGCACTGAGGTCTGGCCGGGCCTTGAAGGCCAGCACCCACTCTCGATTGCTCACCGGGTCGGCCGGCCTCGAGGCGGTAACCAGCGTTTGTTCACGCTGCCGTTTCACGAGGCCGTGCAGGTCGCTGTCTGGGATCTCGCGGCCAAGCAGCTCGGCATGCCGCTGCACAGGCTGCTGGGTTCGCGGCGGGACAAGGTGCGAGCCTATGCCTCGGGCCTGGACTTCCATCTCAACGACGACGAGTTCGTGGCGTTCTTTGAGAACGCCGATGCCCTGGGTTACCGGGCGTTCAAGATCAAGGTCGGGCATCCGGACTTCGATCGGGACCTGCACCGGCTCGATCTGGTCACCAAGGCGGTTCGACCGGGCGCGCAGTTCATGATCGACGCCAACGAAGCCTGGGATGGCAAGGAAGCGGTCGTCAAGCTCGAGACCATTCGCCGGGCGGGCTTTGAGTTGTTGTGGGTCGAGGACCCAATCCTGCGCAACGATTTTGATGGCCTCCGCCTCCTCCGGCAGTGCGTTCCCTGGACCCAGATCAACTCAGGCGAATATCTCGACGCCGCCGGCAAGCGCCAACTCATGCTGGCTGGCGGCACCGACATCCTCAACGTACACGGCCAGGTCACCGACGTCATGCGCATCGGTTGGCTGGCGGCTGAACTCGGCATTCCGGTGTCGCTGGGAAATACCTTTCTGGAGGTCGGCGTGCATATGGCCTGCGCGCTGCCCGAGGTCGAATGGCTCGAATACTCGTTCCAGAATTTCGAGCATCTGATCGAGGAACCGGTGGAGATCCGCGACGGCTGGGCTTACGCGCCCGACCGTCCCGGCCATGGCCTCGTGCTGTCGGAAGCTGCCCGTCGCGAATGGGCACGCCCCGAAATCTTGTCGCGCGACCAGCTTGGCTCCGCACCAACCCGTCCTCGGGCTGTTCGGGAATAGGCCTCGCGACGAGCGGAGGAGAAAAGTAACAGGTAACAGGAGGACCGATATGCATAAAGTAGGACTGATGGCAGCGGTCGCTGCCATCATGGTGGCCTCACCTGCGTTGGCGCAGGAGATCACCGTATGGGACGTGAACGTCGACGAGCCCAGCAATGCGTCATACTATGACCACGCCAAGTCGGCTTTCGAAGCTGCCCATCCAGGCGCAACCCTGACTTTCCTGTCGCAGCCCGACGCCGAATACTACACGCTGCTGGGTACGGCTCTGGCCTCGAAAACGGGCCCGGACGTGATATGGGCCAATGGCGGCGCGCAGGCGAAGAATCTGGTCGGCGGCCTGATCCCGCTCGATGACAAGCTGCCCGACCTTATCTCCAAGCTGGTCGGAAAATCCGCATTTACCGCCCCCGACGGCAAGTTGTACTTCATCCCGACGACCCTGCAGGGCCACGTCGTGTACTACAACAAGGCGCTCTACAAGGCCGCCGGGCTCGATCCGGACAAACCGCCGACGACCTGGGCCGAGATGACCAAGGTCTGCGATGCCTTCAAGGCGCAGGGCAAAACCGCCTGCTTCCTGATGGCCAACAAGGAAGGCTACGAGGCGGAATTCTTCCTGTCGGAAATGGCGAACCAGTCGCTGACCGCGCAGCAGCAGGCCGACTGGCTGACCGGGAAGCTCCATTGGTCGGATGCGCCCATCAAGGCAATCCTGCAGACCTGGGTCGATACCGCCAAGGATGGCTGGTACCAGGAGGGCGGCAACTCGCAGACCATGTTCATGGACGAGTTCACACTGTTCTCCCAGGGCGGCGCGGGCAACGTCTGGGGCCTGCTGTCAAACGTTGCTCACTGGAAGGTGTTCGAGAAGGACATGGGCGTCGACAATGTCGGCGTCTATCCGATGCCTTCGCCGACCGTCGCCGCCGATCAGCACCAGGGCGCGCCGGGCGTGCCGCTCGATGGTGGCGTCGGCTACGGCGTGAACAAGGACTCGCCGAATGTCGATCTCGCTCTCGATGCGGTGAAGACGCTGGCTTCGCCTGAAGTGCTGACCTACCTGGTGAACGACGCGGGTATCGTTCCGGCAAACACCCTGGTCGATACGTCCGGCATCGACAGCCCTGGACTGAAGCGCATCATGGGCTGGCTGGCAACCAGCGCCGTGCCGACGACCCATGCCAACTCGTCGGCAGCAGAACTCGACGAATGGCATCGCCAGAGCCAATTGCTGCTCAACGACGATACAACGGTCGACGCTGCCGCGGCGGCCCTGGACAAGGTCCAGGCGCAGGCCAAGCCACAGAAATAATGGAACAAATTGGGGAGCGCTTCGGTGCTCCCTGTTTCTCTAAGCTCAGTGACTTGCCCATGGCCAGAAGTTCGTTGACCGAAACCGCCGTAGCCCCACGAACCCGCAAGCGTTCGCACCGCAGCCGCCGAGCCGAGGCCATCGTGGCGGTGCTGTTCCTCGTTCCGGCTCTTCTGCTGGTGCTGGTGTTTCGCATCATTCCCCTGTTCTGGGGCTTCGGCATCTCGCTGACGAGTGCCACCGCGACCGATCCGGGCGAATTCATCGGCGCGGCCAATTACCTGCGGGCACTTGACGATCCGAATTTCCGCTCCTCCATGGTCAATGCCGGGGCAATCCTGCTTGCAGTGCCGTTCTTTGTGACGATCCCGATGATACTGGCGATCCTGATTGACCAGGGCGTTCCGGGACGCGGGTTTTTCCGTTCCGTCTATTTCTTTCCGGCCGTCCTTTCGAGCGTAATCATCGGCTCGATTTTCAGCATCGTGCTGGGTTTCAATGGAAGCTTCAACGGTGCGCTCAAGATGCTGGGCATCCCGGGCGTGGACTGGCTCGGCCGCTCCAGCACGGCATTGCCGGTGACGCTTATCATCCAGTCGTGGTCGACCTTCGGCATGGGCGTTCTCATCTTCCTTGCCGGCCTGTCGACCGTGCCCAGGGAGATGGTTGAAGCGGCGCGGCTCGATGGCGCCAAGATGTGGCAGATCTGGTGGCATATCATCATCCCGGAGCTTCGCCCGATCATCGAGTTTTCGACGGTCATCACCACGATCGGCCTGCTGACGTCGATGTTCGGGCTGATCTATGTGCTGACCGGCGGCGGACCGGGCACGTCGACGACAGTCCCCGAATATCTGATCTGGACCGCGCAGGGCCGGCTCAACCAGCCCGCCTACGCCGCGGCACTTTCTATGATCCTGTTTGCCGTAACGGGCATTCTGGCCTGGCTGCAGATCCGCATGCTGTCGCGCAACGCAAACCTCTGAGGGATCGCAGTGGCTGGAGCAGGAAAACGGCAGAGGCTGGTCCTCAGAATTGCGGCGATCCCGATGGGATTGCTGGCGCTGAGTTGTCTTTATCCGATCTTCTTCGCGGTCAACAATGCGCTCAAGACCCGGCACGACTATCTGCTGGACCGCTTCGGGCTGGCGATGCAGCCGACATTCGACAATTTCGTGCAGGCCTGGACGCGGTCGCATCTCGACCAGTATTTCCTCAATTCGGTGGTCACGACGGCTGGCGCGGTGATCCTGCTGATGGTCATCTCGTCCCTTGCCGGCTTTGCACTGGCTTGCCTGCGCTTTCCCTATCGGCGCTTCGTATTCGTTGTGATCCTGTCATCGCTGATGATTCCCGTGCAGGTCGTGCTGGTGCCTTACATGCGCACCATGGTCGGCCTGCACCTGATCGACACGCGTATCGGACTGATCCTGTCCTATACGGCGTTCTTTCTGCCGTTCTCCGTCTACATGATGACGGCGTTCTATTCCGGCCTGCCCCGCGAATTGATCGAGGCGGCGCGGATCGACGGCGCCAAACTGTTGCAGGTCTGGTGGCATGTGATGGTGCCCCTTGGGATGCCGGCGATGATAACGCTCGGCATCCTCAACACCCTCAATTGCTGGAACGATGTCCTGATAGCCTTGCTGACCATGCAGAAGAACCGCACTCTCATGGTGGGAATTTCCGCTCTGAAGGGCCAGTATTCCGACCAGATTCCGCTGTTCACGGCCGGAATTGTCATCGCGGCGGCGCCGATCGTCATCCTTTACATCATTTTCCAGCGGCGGATCGTGTCCGGCATCGCTGTCGGCGCAGTGAAAGGCTAGTCATGGCGCGTGTTGAACTTAAACACGTCAGCAAAAGCTTCGGTGCAACCCAGGTCGTCCACGATGTTTCGCTGGCCATCGAGGAAGGCGAGTTCACCGTGTTCGTTGGGCCGTCGGGCTGCGGGAAATCGACCCTGTTGCGGATGATCGCGGGCCTCGAGGAGACGAGCAGCGGAGAGATATTCATCGGTGAGACCGATGTCACCGACGCGGAGCCGTCCGACCGCGGCCTTGCGATGGTGTTCCAGTCCTATGCGCTTTACCCGCATATGACGGTGGCGGACAATATGAGCTTCGGCTTGCGCATGACGCATCGCCCCAAACCGGAAATTGCCGAGAAGGTCGCGAGGGCAGCGAAGATCCTGCGCCTGGAGGAGTATCTGCAGCGCAAGCCGGCGCAGCTTTCCGGAGGGCAGCGCCAGCGTGTCGCCATCGGCCGCGCTATCGTGCGCGACCCCAAGGTGTTTCTGTTCGACGAGCCGCTCAGCAACCTCGACGCGGAGTTGCGAGTGCAGATGCGGGTCGAGATTTCCAAGCTTCACACCATGCTTGGCAACACGATGATCTACGTCACGCACGATCAGACCGAAGCGCTGACGATGGCGGACCGGATCGTGGTGCTGCGGGACGGACGCATCGAGCAGATTGGAACGCCACTCGGTCTCTATCACGACCCGGACAATGCGTTCGTTGCCGGTTTCATCGGCTCTCCACGAATGAATTTCCTGTCGGCGACTGCGCAAGCCGGCGGGCGGCTCGCAGCAGGGGGGATCGAAATCCAAAGCCCGGTGCCGACCAGGTTCGAACCCGGGACGAGATTGCAGCTAGGGCTGAGGCCCGAGCACCTCGACCTGCGGGAGGGCTCCGGCTTGAAGGCGACCGTGGAATTCGTGGAGGCACTGGGATCCACCTGTTACCTCCATGCGACGCTGGCAACCGGGGAGACGATAGTCACGGAGCGCCGGTCGGCTCTACCCAGGACAGGCGACACGATCACGCTCCATTTCGCGCCCGCGTCGGCACAGATCTTTGGAGAAGGCGGCGAGCGCATCCGATGACCGGTCAGCGATGTGGTTGATTGCCGCGACCGGATCGCCCCTCGACGCTCGCGTATCGGCGCACCGGCGTCGCCGCATTGAACGCGGCTCGGACGCCCCACTCTATGAACCGATAAGCTTCGCCAGCCGATCCGATGCCTCGGTTCCACTCACTCCGAGGTCGCGAACGCTGCTCATGTGATTGGCGCCGGCGAGGGCGGTTTGAGAGACATGCAGCCCCTGCTTTCGCAGATGCTTGGCAAATGCGTCGGCCTGGCGATGGAACGGCGGCGTTTCCGCGGCTCCGACTGCGATGTCAATCTCTACCGACGGATCGAAGCGATGTGTCAGCGGCGAGAAGCTGGCGACCTCGTCATCCGTTATCGCGATCTCGCCGGCAAGGAACGAGGTCTGCAGAGGCTTCAAGTCGTACAGGCCGCCGAGCAGCAGCGCGCCTTTGACGTTGGACGATCGATTGGGGTCATTGAACAGCATCGTTGCCAGGTGAGCGCCGGCCGAGTGCCCGCTGACAGTCAGTCGGCCGGGATCGCCGCCATGCTCGGCGATGTGCTCGATCACCCAACGCCTGGCCCGGCGCACCTGATCGGCGATGGCCGCCATCCTCACCGAAGGCATCAATGCGTAATCGACGATGACCGCGATCGCGCCCGCCCGCGTCACGATGTCCGCGACATAGGAATGGTCCCGCTTGGAGAACATCCGCCAGTAGCCGCCGTGGATGAACATATGAACCGGCAGGCGGTCGCGTTTTCCCGGGGGAAAGAACAGGTCGACGGTTTCGCTGGCGTCGGGCCCATAGGCAAGATCGGCGACGGTCTGAATTCTCGCTCGGGTTTCCGCGCTGCGGCGAACGATCTCGGCGACGATATCGTCGAATTCGGGAACGTGGTCGCGGATGCGAAAAGGATCCTTGATCACGCCGGCCCTCATATCGTCACGGCGATGTACTTGGCTTCCAGGAACTCGCTGATGCCGTGCTTTTGCCCGCCTTCGCGTCCCAGCCCACTCTGCTTGACGCCTCCGAAGGGAGCTGCAGGGTCGGACATGAGGCCCCGGTTCAGCGCGATCATGCCGGACTCGATCCTTGATGCCACGCGCATGCCCTTGGCTAGGTCGCTTGTGTAGATATAGGCCGCCAGGCCGTATTCGGTGTCATTGGCGCGTGTGATGACTTCGGCCTCATCGTCGAAGCGCATGATTGGAGCGACTGGACCGAATATTTCCTGATGCGCTATCTCGGCAGCTGGGGGGACGTCGCAAAGAACCGTTGGCGGGTAGAAATAGCCCTTGTCATCGGCCACAGCGCCTCCGCATAGGATCCTGGCGCCGCGACCAACCGCATCCTTGACGAGCCGGTCGATCTTCTCGACGGCCTTGCGAGTGATCATCGGGCCGCATTCGGTATCGGCGTCGATGCCGGGGCCTATCTGGAGTGCGGCCATGCGTTTGCGCAGTCCCTCCGCGAACGCGTCATGGATACCGGCCTGGACATAAAGCCGATTGGCGGCCGTGCATGCCTCGCCGGCGTTGCGCATCTTGGCGATCATTGCCCCGTCGAGAGCAGCTTCCAAGTCGGCGTCGTCGAAGACGATAAAGGGGGCGTTGCCGCCAAGCTCCATCGAACACGAGATGACGTGCCTGGCGGCTTCGGCCAGAAGAACGCGCCCGACGCCGGTGGAGCCGGTGAACGAAAGTTTGCGCACCCTCGGATCAGCCAGTATGGCGGCGGTCAACGGCCCGGGGTTGGAAGTCGTGAGAACGTTAATGACGCCAGGCGGGACACCGGCGTCCTCGTAAAGCGCGGCAAGGGCATAGGCAGTCAACGGCGTTTCGCTGGCGGGCTTGAGGATGACGGTGCAGCCGGCAGCGAGCGCCGGCGCGATCTTGCGTGTGGCCATGGCGGCAGGGAAATTCCACGGTGTGATCAGCAAGCATATGCCGATGGGCTGGTAGTCGACAACGATACGGTTCGCACCCGAAGGTGCAAGGCCGAACTCGCCGCTGATGCGAACCGCTTCCTCTGCGTTCCAACGAAAAAACTCGGCCGCATAAGCAACTTCGCCGCGTGCGTCGCGCAGTGCCTTGCCGTTCTCCAGCGAAATCAGCGCGGCCAATGTCTCCGCCCGCTCGGTCATCAGTTCGAAGCAACGTCTCAGGATTTCCGACCGTTTGCGTGGGGCGGTCTCGCGCCATCCGGCCGCCGCCTTGGCGGCGTTGTTGACGGCGGCGGCCGCGTCGGCCGGCGTTGCATCGGGAACGGCCGCGATGACGGCTTCCGTCGATGGATCGAACACCTCGATAACGCGCCCGTCGGACGAGGGCCGCCATTGCCCGCCGATATAGAGCCCGTGTGAGAACGTGGCATATTCGGAGATGTCGGCCTCCTCGTCAAAAACCACCGGAGAAATATTCATGAGATGTGTCTCCCTCCTTCACATCAGACTGGCGGACATGTCGCCGTCATAAGCGGCTTGCACCAATCGTCGCATCGAAGCGGCATCGAAAGGGCGGGGGTTATTCTTGATCAAGCGGTCGATGCCGAGCGCCTGCTCGGCGGTCCACTCGATCTTGCCGGCAGGCAAGCCCAGCTCGGCCAGCGTTCGTATGATGCCGATCGCGCCGAACAGCCGCGAAACCTCTTCGATGGTCGCGTAAGCCCTTTGCTCAAGGTCATTGCCCGTCTGGGGAAGACCGAGCGCGGCGCCGACTTCGGCAAACTCGCTGACGGCAGCGGGCAAATTGTAGTTCATCACGTAGGGAAGCATGGTCGCCACTCCCAATCCATGCGGCGTGTGAGTGAGCGCGCCGACCGGATATTGCACGGCATGGGCGGCCGCTGTTCCGGCCGTACCGAAGGCGCAACCGGCCGCCAGCGCGCCCATCATCACGTCGGCGCGCGCGTCCTCGTCCGAACCGTCGCGGTAGGCCCTTTCCAGGCTGCGGCCGAGGAGCTTGATAGCCAATAATGCAAAGTGATCCGTGAGAGCACTCTTGCCCACAAAGACATGCTTCTGCGGCAAGCTGGGGTCGCTGCCCCGCTTTGCCGCCGTAAAGGCTTCGATGGCGTGCGTAAGGGCATCAGCGCCGGCGATCGCCGTGAGCGCGGGCGGGCAGGTCGCGGTCAGTTCCGGGTCGCACAGCGCCACGGCGGCGATGAGGTGCGGACTTGAAATGCCGACCTTCAGCAGGCGCTCCGGATCGGAAATGACGGCTACTGGGGTCACTTCAGAGCCGGTGCCGGCGGTGGTCGGTACTGCAATCAACGGAAGTGTCGGCCCCGGCACCTTGAACTCACCATAATAGTCTTGAAGCCTGCCGCCATGACTGATCAGCAGCGCCGCGCATTTGGCCATGTCCAGGCAGCTTCCACCACCGATCCCGATGACCATGTCTGGTTCGAAATCCTCCGCCTCTGCCACGCAGACCGCGACGCTGTCCCGCGGCACGTCGGGCAGGGTGCGGTCGTAGACGAGGATTTCGAGCGAAGCTTTTCTCAGCGCCGCCATCATCTCGGCAAATGCGGCCGTGGCCGCGAAGCGCTCGTCGGTGCAGACGAACGCGCGCTTGCCATGCCTGGATGCAACGTGCGGCAGCACCTGGCGCTGGCCCTTGCCGAACAGGATCTCGCGCGGCAATCGCGCTGCGGCGAACAATGTCATCGACTGGTCCTCGGCGATCCATGGTCTATCATCAGCAAGTATCCGCTATAAAATCGTATAGGATATAGGATTGAATTGGCCGGAGCATCGTGATAGTGCTCCCGCCTGTCAAGAGGCAAAAAGATGCAGAATCCCATCGTGACGGTTGATGACGAAGCGCGGCCGACAGGCCGAATCCAGCGCGCCAACAGCCTGGCGGGCGACGTCTACGACGCGATCTTCCAGCAGCTGATGTCACTCAGGATCGCGCCGGGATCTCGGATAACGGTCGACAATCTCGTCAGGGAGCTGGATGTCTCGCATACGCCGATCCGCGAGGCTCTTGGGCGGCTGGAGGGCGAGGGCCTGGTGATCAAGACCCATCTGATCGGCTATCGCGCCGCGCCGCAGATCACACGGCGGCGTTTTGACGAGCTTTACGAATTGCGCCTGTTGCTTGAGCCTGCCGCCGCGGCCAAGGCAGCGGCAGGCCTGGACGAGACCCGGCTGGCGGTCCTGCGGGACGCCGCGGGGGTGATGACCCGCCGCGAGGGCAGGGACGAACGGCTCCGCTATTCGAACTTCGCCCGCCAGGATGCCATCTTCCATGACAAGATCATGGAGTTCGCGCAAAACGAGCTCATCCGCGAGACGCTGAACCACCAGCATACGCATTTTCACATTTTCCGCCTGATGTACCACTCGCGCGTAACCGAGGAGGCGCTCGACGAGCATGAGGCCATTCTTTCGGCTTTCGCTGCCGGCGACGCGACTGCCGCGCGAAAGGCGATGCGGGTGCACATCGAGAACTCACGCGACAGGCTCCTGCCTGCATTCGAGTAGCCAGTCGGATGTCGCTGGCAGTACGCGACAGCGAGCCCCAAACTTAAGGCGCGACGGCGTGCCTTGCCTGACAAACAACCAAGAGGAAGAACCATGCCTGCCAAAAAGATCCTGATGCTGACCGGAGAGTTCACCGAGGAATACGAAATCTTCGTCTATCAGCAGGCGATGGAGGCCGTAGGCCATACCATCCATGTCGTGTGTCCCGACAAAAATGCCGGAGACCGGATCAGGACCTCGCTGCACGACTTTGAGGGCGACCAGACTTACACCGAGAAACCCGGACATTACGCCCTTATCAACAAGACGTTTTCCGAGGCGGAACGGCAGATTGCCCAGTATGATGCGGTCTATTGCGCCGGCGGCCGCGGGCCGGAATACATCCGCACCGACAAGCGCGTCCAGGCGATGGTGCGCCACTTCCACGAGACCGAGAAGCCGATCTTCACGATCTGCCACGGTGTGCAGATCCTGATTGCCGTGGATGGTGTTGTGCGCGGCAAGAAGGTCGGCGCACTGGCGGCCTGCGAGCCGGAGGTCACCCTTGCGGGCGGCACCTATATCGACCTGTCGCCCACCGACGCCTATGTGGACGGTACCATGGTTTCAGCCAAAGGATGGACCGCACTTGCCGCCTTCATTCGCGAGTGTCTCAAGGTGCTGGGCACGGAAATCCGCCACAACTAGGACGATTTCCGGGGAAGGACGTAGCGCTTGATCCGTTGTTCGGTGAGGAGTTCGCAGGGGAGACACCAGCAGCATGATGCACCGCGATCAGGTCCATATCGATGCCAATATCGTTCGCGAGATGGTCTTCGGCCAGTTCCCGGAATATCGCCACGAGCGGATCGAGCAGGTCGGCACGATTGGTACTGTCAATGCAATCTTCAGGATTGGATCGAGTGTAGCAGCAAGATTCCCCCTGCGCGCAATGGAGCCAGTCGCGTGCGCCAATATCCTGCGCAACGAAGCCGCAGCCATGACGGAGTTTGCCGCGCATTCTCCGGTTGCCTGTCCTCGACCAATCGGGCTTGGTCAGCCAGGTCCGCTCTATCCATTACCTTGGGCAATGCAGACTTGGATAGAAGGTGACGTCGCCACGCAAGATGGGCTCGCTGCTTCCACGGCCTTCGCACTGGATATCGCCAACCTGATTGCGTCGCTACGCGCAGCGAACACACATGGCCGTCGTTTTGATGGGCAAGGGAGGGGCGGCAGTCTTCCTGACCACGACGACTGGATGTCGATCTGTTTCAAGAACAGCGAGGGGCTCCTTGACGTGTCTCGGCTCCGTCGCATTTGGGCTCGGCTGCGTGAACTGCCGCAGTCCGGTCTCGACGTCATGAGCCACCGCGATCTTATTCCGGCGAACCTCCTCGTGCGAGGGGACCGCCTTGTTGGTGTGCTCGACACCGGCAGCTTCGGACCGGCCGATCCGGCCTTGGATCTTGTTGCCGCATGGCATCTGCTGGACCGCAGCCGGCGCGAAACCGTGCGTAGCCATCTTGGATCAAGCGACGTCGAGTGGCAGCGCGGAGCGGCATGGGCTTTCCAGCAGGCAATGGGCTTGGTCTGGTATTACCGGAGCACCAACCCAGCCATGAGTTCGCTTGGCCGCACCACGCTTTCCCGTATAGTCGACGATGTGAAGGTCTGATCCGAACATGGGCGTCGGTCGGGTCAGTAATACCTCGAACCGCTCGAAGGCATTGAGCCCGTTCCTTCGCGAACGCCGGGGACCAGCGTGGCTGGAGTGATAAGCCGCGCCCGACGCGGGGAATTCGTAACCCTACTCGGCGGGCGTCTCCGATGGCGCCTCTGGCGGCGCCGCAGGCTCGGCCTCGGCATGGGGCTTGCGCCGTGAAAACAGCGACCTGACGGTGACGTAGAACACCGGCGTCAGGAACAGGCCGACGAAGGTGACGCCAAGCATGCCGGAGAACACCGCGGTGCCGAGCGACTGGCGCATTTCAGCGCCCGGGCCCGTTGCGATCATCAGCGGCACGACGCCGAGGATGAACGCGAAGGCGGTCATCAGGATCGGCCGCAGCCTGAGCCGGCAGGCTTCGACGGCAGCCTCGGCGGCCGACAGGCCGCGTTCCTGCGCCTGCCGCGCGAATTCGACGATCAGGATCGCGTTCTTGGCGGCAAGCCCGATCAGCACGATGAGGCCGATCTGCACGAGGATGTTGTTGTCCAGCCCTCGGAACCACACGCCGAGCAACGCCGCGAGCACGCCGAGCGGCACCACCAGCACAATGGCGAACGGCAGCACCCAGCTTTCATATTGCGCCGATAGCGCCAGGAACACGAACAGCACCGACAGTCCGAAGATATAGACAGCGGCATTGCCGGTGTTGCGCTCCTGATAGGCGAGCTCGGTCCATTCATAGGAGGTGCCGGCCGGCAGCGTCTCAGCGGTGATCTTTTCCATCGATGCCAGCGCGTCGCCCGTGGAAACGCCGGGCGCGGCGTTGCCCTGCAGCGGCACCGAGACATACATGTTGTAGCGCTGGACCAACGCCGGGCCGGTGACGTCGCGGATCTCGATCAACGTGCCGAGCGGAACCAGCGCCCCGGTCGCCGAGCGCACCTTCAGTTTCAGGATGTCGGCGCGATCGAGGCGGAACGCCTGGTCGGCCTGCGCCCGCACCTGGTAGACGCGCCCGAAAGCGTTGAAGTCATTGACGTAGGCGGTGCCCAGATTGATCGACAGCGTCTCGAAGATGTTGGGGATCGGCACGTTCAGGATGCGCGCCTTGTCGCGATCGATCGCCAGGAAGAATTGCGGGCTCGACGCAGAGAAGGTGGTGAACACACCCGTCAGCCCCGGCGTCTTGTTGGCCTTGCCGGCGATTTCGTAGGCAAGCGCCAGGATCTGCCGCATATCGGCGCTGTTGCGCTCCTGGATCTGCAGCTTGAAGCCGCCGGCATTGCCGACGCCGCGGATCGGCGGAGGCGGCAGTGCGATGATGAAGGCTTCCTTGATGCTTTGCAGGCTGCCGAACAGATTCCCGATGACCTGGGTCGCCGACTGGCCGGCTTTCAATCGCTCGTCAAACGGCCTGAACCTGGCGAAGATCACGCCCGCATTGCTGGCGTTGGTGAAGGTCGCGCCGGAGAAGCCGGCGAAGGCGACGGCATAGTCGACGCCCGGCGTCTTCTGGATGATCTGCGACGCCTGCTGGATGACGGCATCGGTCCTCGACAGCGAGGCGCCGTCCGGCAACTGGATGACGACGATCGCATAGCCCTGGTCGAGCGAGGGAATGAAACCGCGCGGCACTGTCTGCACCATGTAGACCGTGGCGTAGATGAGGGCCGCGAAAACGGCCAGCATGGCGCCGATCGTTATCCACGAGCCGACCAGCACGGCGATGATGCGCGAATACCAATGGGCGAGCCTGTCGAAGCCTCTGTTAAAGCCATCGGCGAGCGCCCGGCCGAACCGCGCCAGGAAAAAGCGCGGCGGCGCCGCTGCGGCGTGGTGTGGCTTGAACAGCAGTGCGGCCAGCGCCGGCGAAAGCGTCAGCGAATTGAATGCCGAGATCGCCGTCGACACCGCGATGGTGATCGCAAACTGCAGGTAGAACTGCCCGGAAATGCCGGGGATGAAGGCTGTCGGTACGAACACGGCTATCAGCACCAGCGAGATCGCGATGACGGCCGTGCCGACTTCGTCCATGGTCAGGTGCGACGCCGGATTGGGCGCCAGCCCCGCGGCGATATTGCGCTCGACGTTTTCGACCACGACGATCGCATCGTCGACGACGATGCCGATCGCCAGAACCAGGCCGAACAGCGTCAGCATGTTGAGCGAGAAGCCGGCGCCGTAAAGCACCGCCAGCGTGCCGATCAGCGACACCGGGATCGCCACGATCGGCACGATCGCCATGCGCCAGGATTGCAGGAAGACGATGATGACGATGATGACCAGCACCATCGCCTCGAGGATCGTCTTGTAGACCTCCTGGATCGACTCGGCGACGAACTCGGTCGGATTGTAGACGATGTCGTAGCTCAACCCCTTCGGGAAGTCGGCTGAAAGCTCCTTCATCTTGTCCTGGATCTCCTCGGCTGCGGCGAGCGCATTGGTGCCCGGCCGCTGGAAGATGGCGAGCGCCACCGCCGGTTTGCCGTTGAGATAGGAGTTGGTGACGTAATCCTTGGCGCCGAGCTCGATGCGCGCCACGTCCTGCAGCGAGATCAGGCGGCCGTCCTCGGTCGATTTGACGATCACGTATCGGAAGTCGCGTGCGTCGTCGAAGCGGCCTTGCGTGGTGACCGTGTACTGGAACGCCGCGCCGGTGTTGGTCGGCGGCGCGCCGATCGAGCCGCCCGACACCTGCACGTTCTGGTCGCGCAGCGCCTGCACCACATCGCCAGAGGTCATCCCCAGGGCAGACAGTTTTTCCGGATCGAGCCAGATGCGCAGCGAATATTCGCGTTCGCCGAAGATGATGAGGTCGCCGACGCCGTCCAGCCTGAGCAGTATGTCGCGTACACGCGAGCGGGCGTAGTTCGAGACGTAGAGCTGGTCGTATGTATTGTCGGGCGACAGCATGTGCACGACCATCATCAGGTCGGGCGAGCTCTTGGTGGTGGTGATGCCGAGGCGGCGGACTTCTTCGGGCAGGCGCGGCTCGGCGACCGACACGCGGTTCTGCACCAGCACCTGCGCCTGGTCGAGGTCGGTGCCCAGCTTGAAGGTGATGGTCAGCGCCATCGCCCCGTCGCCCGACGAATAGGACGACATGTAGAGCATGCCCTCGACGCCGTTGATTTCCTGCTCGATCGGCGTTGCCACCGTGGCTGCGACCGTCTCGGCGTCGGCGCCCGGATACTGCGCGCGAACGACGATGGTCGGTGGCGCTATCTCGGGATATTGCGCGACCGGCAACTGGG
This sequence comes from Mesorhizobium sp. ArgA1, assembly GCF_053714375.1. Classification (NCBI taxonomy): domain Bacteria; kingdom Pseudomonadati; phylum Pseudomonadota; class Alphaproteobacteria; order Hyphomicrobiales; family Phyllobacteriaceae; genus Mesorhizobium; species Mesorhizobium sp. ArgA1. Next base: position 232,864 of record NZ_JBSKBQ010000001.1, on the reverse strand, counting down.
TATAGGCAATCCCGCCGAGGATCAGCAGGACGATCGAAACGACCGATGCGAAGATCGGACGGTCGACGAAGAAATGGGCGAACCTCATTGCTGCAACCCGGCGGTCTCGACCTTGGGCGGCAACGTCACCATCTCGACCTTCACCTTGGTGCCTGGCCTGGCGTGCATCAGCCCGTTGACGATGATCGTCTCGTCGCCGGTCAGGCCCGCGCGGATCACCCGGTAGCCGTCGAGAAGCGGGCCGGTGCGCACGGGCTTCGCCGACACCATCCCGGCCTCATCCACCAGGAACACGATGCGGCGATCCTGATCGGCGCCGATCGCCTCGTCGGGCACCAGCACGCCGCTATGCGGCAGCGACCCCGGCACGTTGATGCGCCCGAACATGCCTGGCTGGAGAATGCCGTCGGCGTTGGGAAACGTTGCCCGCACCCGCAAGGTACCGGTCGCGTTGTCGATCCGGTTTTCGGCAAAATCGAGCTTGCCCTTGAATGCCGCCTCCTGGCGGTCGGCAACTCGAACCACCACATCGAGCCCGCCGGCGCCTTCCTGCATCGAGCCGCCGCGCTCCTTCGCGTCGCGGGCGTAGCTGAAATACAGGCGCTCATCGACGTCGAAATAGAAGTTGATCGGATCGCGTGTGACGATGGTCGTCAGCAAGGTGGAATCCGGCTGCACGAGGTTGCCGACCGATACCAGCCGGCGGTCGATGCGGCCGGACAAGGGCGCCTTGATCTCCGTGAACTCCATGTTCAGGCTGGCCGTCGTCAGCGCAGCCGTCGCGCCCTGCATCTGCGCCTGCGCCGAAAGATATTCCCGCCGGCGGTCGTCGACCGTCGCGGTTGAGATATTGCCGGTCTTGGCCAGTTCGTCGGCGCGATCGAGCTGCATCTTGGAGAATTCGAGAAGACTCTTGGCGACGTCCACTTGCGATTTGGCGGCATCATAAGCCGCCTGGTACGGACGCTGATCGATGGTGAAGAGCAGGTCGCCCTTGTTGACCAGTGCGCCGTCCTGGAAGCTGACCTTGTCCAGATAGCCGCTGACGCGCGAGCGGATGGCGACCTGGTCGACGGCGTCGAAGCGCCCGACGAACTCATCGTCTTCGACGATTTCACGAACCACCGGCTTGGCCGCCGTCACCACGGGCAGCTGCTGGTCTTGCGCAAATGCAGTGCTGCTGAAAGCCATGCCGAAGAGGAATGCCGCCGACACGGCGGCGCGGGAAAGCCAGCCGGCCGATCGACGGGGTCGCCCGCCAGCGTCGCGGTGCAACTGCCTATTGCCTGGGGTGTCCATTTGCGTCCTCACTCGCTGGACCCGGAGGTCGGTTGATCCGCTTTTACGTTCAGGCTGTCGTCGAGATCAGAGCACTGCAGTATTGTGCATAGCAACATGATCATTTTCCATGTGAGCTGAAATGTCCACCCTCTGGTTGCCCGTCACCCGCCACTGGCCTTCTTCGAACGTCAAAGCTGCCATTCCGCTGTACATCATCTCTTTGACTGCGGCGACGCAACCAGCTTTCGGTCTCCGCATTTGTCCAGCCGGATGCGATTTGAGCCAGGACATGAAGGCATGAGATTCGAGCATGAGCACTTTCAGGGTTCTCCTGCCGCCTAGAAGGCGGCCCAGTCGGCAAGACAGACCGCCCCGAGACGAATGACGAGTCCATTGGCGAGGGGCAAAATAGTTCCGCCCGCAAACCTTGGAACAATCTTGCAGCCATACGGTTTCTACCGTCGAAGGAGACACTCCATGTTTAGATTCCTTATCCGCCTCGGCGCGATTTATGCGGCATTCCAGATCGGAAGAGAGTTCGGCCGCAAGGAGACCGAAGTCATGCTCTTGCCGCCCGTTGACTATGAGCGGCGCCCGACATTGAGAAACGAAGCTGAGTTCGGAGAGCTTTAGGACCGCTCCTCGGGGTGGCTGCGGTGGTCGTGAAAAGCCGCAGTTGCATTGGGCCGGCGGTGACGCAGACAATAGGGTGAGGTTGGGAGGGTCCCGGTCTCGGTTGAGAGAGGCGAACTCGTCAGATATCGAGAGGCAAAAGTGCAAAACTCATGTATGCGCTACTCCTAACATTGCGCGCCGGGCGGATGGGTCTAATCATGTACGGCAACGCGGGGGAATGCGGTGGTTGCCAATCGTCGAAACGACATCCCATCGTCTGAGCGAGGGCTAGGACGCATTCTTGCGGCCGGGACTGCCCATCCGCGCACGGCTCTGCCCACCGTCGCAACTGTCGTCACGACGGTTGCTGCGCTGTATTTCGGTCGCGAGGTTTTTCTCCCGATTGCAATCGCATTGCTCTTGACCTTTGCGCTGGCGCCGGTTGTTGCCGGGCTGAAACGCGCCGGCCTGCCTCGGCTGCCCGCAGTTCTTCTCAGCGTAATTGGCGCGTTCGCGGCTCTGGGCCTGTTCAGCTTCATTGTTGCGACGCAGGTGAGCGAGCTTGCCCAGAACATTTCGGCCTACCAGGCTAATATTCTGACCAAAGTCCGTTCGCTCAAGGAAACGGGCGTCGGTGGCGGCATCATTGCAAGGCTGAGCGGCGTGATCGAGCGTGTCGGTCAAGAGATTGATAAGCAGGAGGTGCCGCCGCCCGTAACCGACAAGCCCCGGCGCGAGCCGGTTCCGGTCGAGATCGTGGCGCGCGAGCGACCTCTCGAGGTCTTGCAGAACATCATAGGACCATTGATCAGCCCGCTGGCCTCGGCGGGCCTGATCATCATCGTGGTCATCTTCATGTTGCTTGAGCGGGAGGATCTGCGCGACAGGTTCATTCGCCTGGTCGGTTACGGAGATCTCCACCGCACGACAGAAGCATTGCAGGACGCCGGCAAGCGGGTCGGTCGCTATCTGCTCATGCAGATGGTGGTCAACATTGTCTACGCAATCCCCATTGCGATCGGGCTTTGGGTGCTCGGCATTCCCAACGCGCTGCTGTGGGGATTGCTGGCACTGGCGCTTCGCTTCGTTCCCTATATCGGCCCCGTGATAGGCGCGCTGCTGCCATTGTTCCTCGCCTTGGCCGTGGCACCCGGCTGGTCGCTCGTGCTGTGGACAGCTGCACTGTTCATCGTGATGGAACTGGTAACCGGCAATGTCGTCGAACCGTGGCTCTACGGTTCGCGCACGGGACTTTCCCCTTTGGCTATCATCGTTGCTGCGATCTTCTGGACATGGCTGTGGGGGCCGCTCGGCCTGGTCCTCTCGACGCCGCTGACGGTTTGTCTCGTCGTCCTCGGGCGACACGTTCCGCAGTTCGAATTTCTCGACGTCCTGTTTGGCAACGAGCCTGTGCTCGAACCTCACGCCCGGCTATATCAGCGTCTCCTGGCCGGCGATCCCGACGAAGCCACCGACCATGCCGAGGAGATCCTCGAGGAGGAGTATCTGATCGATTTCTACGACAAGGTCGCCATTCCCGCACTCCTGTTGGGCGAGCAGGACCGTATGCGTGGCGTAATGGGCGATCAGCAGCAGAGGCAGGTGGCGGCGAGCGCGCAGATCCTCGTCGCAAATCTCGCCGACGATGCACTGGAAGAGGCAAGCGAGGAAGATGAGCCTGCAGCCACCGCGGAAGGGAGCGTAAACAAGGAACTGGATGGCGTCGAAGCGGACGAGATCGAGCTTCCCGATGGCAAGGACATGTCGGTGCTTTGTGCCGGCGGTCGCGGGGAACTCGATGATGCCGCTGCTGCCATGCTGGCTCAGGTGCTGGAGGTGCAAGGTGCAACAGTGGCGAAGGCGAGTTTCGTCGATATGGAGCCGGCAGCTATTCGTCGTCTCGAGCTCGAAACCATCGACACCGTCGTGGTCGGCTTCCTGAACCGGGACTCCCTCATGCATGCACGCTTTCTGGTCCGCCGACTGAAACGCGCCAAGGCAGGATTGAGAATTGGGATTGTGTTCTGGTCGGACGCGGACGCAGGCGATCAAGAAGGGCAAGCTCTGGCCGCCGATATTAGCGCCGATTTTGTAGCAAACGGCATGGTCAACGCTGTGCTTGGTGCGCTCTCTCCAGCGCCGGCCGTTCCTCTCAAAGTCGTCTCGAAACGGCGCGATCGACGCCGTCCGGCCCCTCGAAAACGAGCCACGGCTCAGGCGACCGCTGCAACGGCCTAGCTACGAATTCATGTGTCAGGATGCTGCGCCGGCGCTGGAATGTCAGGCTCTGTCGGGGGCCAATGATGCGCGGCTCGCGATCGTGCTGAGGTCCCGCAACCAAATATCAAAAGGCCTGCCTTGTGCGGGCCGTCTTGGTTTGTGATCATGCGAAAGGGAAGCTGCCAGCCCGGCAGGAGACAGTTCCCCGTGAACCCCGTAGACAGGAGCCGTCGTGGACGCCAGACTCAATTCCCCCGAGGCACGTGACAGCCGGTACCACCTGCATGGCTATACCAACGCCCGCAAACATCAGGAGTCGGGTCCGCTCATCATCGAAAAGGGCGATGGCATCTATGTCGAGGACCTGGCCGGCAATCGATACATTGAAGCGATGGCGGGCTTGTGGAGCGTAGCCGTCGGATTCTCGGAAAAGCGGCTGGTCGACGCCGCCACGCGTCAGATGTCAAAGCTGCCCTACTATCACGACTTCGGTTCGAAATCGCATTCGCCGCTTGTCGACCTGGCCGAGAAGCTGGTTCAGATGGCGCCGGTTGCGATGAGCAAGGCGTATTTCACCAATTCGGGCTCCGAGGCCAACGACACGGCGATGAAGATGATCTGGTACCGGTCGAATGCGCTCGGCCAGCCACTTCGCAAGAAGATCATCAGCCGCAAACGCGGCTATCACGGCGTGACGATTGCCTCGGCCAGCCTGACCGGGCTGCCCAACAACCATCTTTCATTCGATTTGCCGATCGCCAACGTGCTCCATACATCGGCTCCGCATTACTGGCGTGATGCCAAGCCGGGTGAAGGCGAAGAACAGTTCTCGAGCCGTCTTGCCGATGATCTGGAGACGCTGATCCTCGCCGAGGGACCCGAGACCATCGCCGCCTTTTTCGGCGAGCCGATCATGGGCGCGGGCGGGGTCATCGTTCCTCCGGCAGGCTATTGGGAGAAGGTCCAGGCGGTGCTGTCGAAATACGACATCCTGCTCGTCGCCGACGAGGTCATCTGCGGCTTTGGCCGGACAGGCGAGATGTTCGGCTCGCAGACTTTCGGCATCAAGCCCGACATTATGGTGCTGTCCAAGCAGATCTCTTCGTCTTACCTGCCGATATCTGCGCTGCTCATCAATGAGAAGATGTTCGAGCCAATCGCGGACGAAAGCGACCGCATCGGTACGTTCGGGCATGGCTTCACGGGCGGCGGCCACCCCGTCGCCGCAGCCGTGGCACTGGAGAATCTCAAGCTGATCGAGGAGCGCGACCTTGTCGGCAACGCGCGTACGGTCGGTGCGCACATGCAGGCACGGTTGCGCAAGCTCGCATCGCATCCGCTCGTCGGAGAGGTGCGTGGTGTGGGTCTGATCGCCGCCGTCGAACTGGTCGCGGACCGGACCAGCAAGGCGCCGTGGGGGAAGCCCGCCGCGCTTGGTGGACTGGTCAACGGGTTCCTCCAGCAGAACGGGGTGATCTCGCGCAACATGAGCGATGCGATTGCCTTCTGCCCGCCGCTCATCATTACCGAGGCCCAGGTCGATACGCTGATCGATGCTTTCGAGCGATCGCTCGCCGCCGCTATGCCGTACGTTAGGCCGCCGGACTGAAACAAGGTCTGTGATTGCAGGCGTGTCTTGATGTGCCCACCATCGTCATCGAGCGACGTGCGGGCAGAAGAAGTAATCCTGCCCGTGTGGTTTGGTCCAACTGTCCGAACCATGCCGCATTGCACAATTTTTCTACTTAAGCAGAATGCCACGCATGATCCGCGCTCCACTCGCCGTCCTGGTGATCGATGAGAACCGCATCCGTGCCTCGATCATCGAGGCCGGCTTGCGTGAGGCCGGGCATGAGCGGGTGACAGTTATCCATGATGTGACCGGTATCGCACGCCGCATTGCCGAGATCGAGCCGGATGTCATCGTTATCGATCTCGAAAATCCGAACCGCGACATGCTGGAAAGCATGTTCCAGCTTTCACGCGCCGTGAAGCGGCCGATCGCCATGTTCGTCGACCGCTCCGACCAGGCCTCGATCGAGGCGGCGGTCGATGCAGGCGTGTCGGCCTATGTCGTCGACGGTCTTAGGCAGGAGCGCGTCAAGCCGATCCTCGACATGGCGGTCAGCCGTTTCAACGCTTTCTCGCGCATGGCGCGCGAACTGGAAGAGGTTCGCGGCGAACTCGAGAGCCGCAAGGTGATCGATCGCGCCAAAGGCATATTGATGAAATCGCGCGGCCTGACCGAAGAGGCCGCCTACACGCTGCTGCGCAAGACGGCGATGAACCAGAACCGCAAGATCAGCGACATCGCCCAGAGCCTGGTGACCGCCGCGGGTCTGCTGGGACCGATGGGGGACGAATGAGCATGACTGCTGCGCATCAGATCACCGCCGGGTTCATGCCGCTTTTCGACAGCGCCGTGCTGGTCGCTGCCCGCGAGTTGGGTTTCGCCGCCCGCGAAGGGGTGGAACTCAAGCTGCAGCGCGAGACATCCTGGGCCAACATCCGCGACCGCATCGCCATTGGCCATTTCGACGTTGCCCATATGCTGGGGCCGATGCCGCTTGCCTGCAGCCTTGGCCTGACGCCGCTCGCCTCCGACACCGTCGTGCCGTTCTCCTTGGGCCTTGGCGGCAACTGCGTCACCGTCTCCAACGCGGTCTGGGGCGGCATGGCAGCACATGGCGCCGAGCCGGATCTCGACCCGGCGCGCGCCGGAGCAGCACTTGGCGCATTTATCCGCGTGCGGGCAGCAACCGGCCGAGAGCCGCTGCGCTTTGCCGTCGTGCACCCGCATTCCGGGCACAATTACGAACTGCGCTACTGGCTTGCCGCCTGCGGCATCGATCCGCAGCGCCAGATCGAGATCGTCATCGTGCCGCCACCCTTCATGGCCGACGCCCTGGCCACTGGGCGCATCGACGGCTATTGCGTCGGCGAACCCTGGAACAGCGCCGCGGTCGCCGCCGGCACCGGCCATATCGTTACCGTCAAGGCGCTGCTGTGGAAGAACAGCCCAGAGAAGGTGATCGGCGCGCGCCAGGCCTGGGCCGAGGAAAATCCGCAGGCGCTGGCGGCGCTTCTGAGAGCGCTGCATCATTCCGCCCGCTGGTGTCAGGATGCGGCAAACCGAGCGGATCTGGCCTCGTTGATGGCGGAGCCTCGCTTCCTCGGCCAACCGTCGGCGATCCAGATGCCTGTCCTCACCGGACATCTCCAGCTTGGCGGCGGCGCGGAGCGGACGGTCGAGGATTTCTTCGTGCCGTTCGACAAGGCGGCGAACTTTCCGTGGAAGAGCCATGCGCTGTGGTTCTACACGCAGATGGTGCGCTGGGGCGACATCGCGCACACTCCGGAAAACCTCGCCATCGCCAGCAATTGCTACCGGCCCGACCTCTACCGCGCGGCGTTGAAGCCGCTTGGCGTGGCGCTGCCCGGCGCCAACGCCAAGGTCGAGGGCGCGCTGAAGACGTCAACGCCGGTCGGCTCGGCGGGGGCGAGCTTGGTGCTCGGCCCGGACGGCTTCTTCGACGGCCAGATCTTCGATCCCGATAAGATCGACGCCTACATTGCCAGCCAGAAATCGGGCCTGCTCCGGGCCTGATCATTTTCACGCCATTCTTGTGCATTGCACAAAAAATGTGCGTGCAAATTCTCTAGTGAACAATCTTTGGCCTCCCAGTCCTATGAGCCGGCGTGATGGGAATCGCTTCGAATTGCTGATTTCATTGGTGTTTTGTCACTTGTTCAAAACTGGCACGGTTCCTGCTTTGAAATAATCAGCCCTCACGGGTCACGGAACAGGCGTCCAATGGCGGGCGCCAAAAGGCAAAGCTGCCGCTCAGGTCTACACGCGATCCCGGATGTACGGACGCGAGGCCTGGACGGCAGCTTTTTTGTTTTGGGCCAATCGACGGCGCCCTCGCTTTCAACCGGAGACGACGATGAAGAAGACGATGAAGCAATGGATTGGGACGGGCACGTCGCTCAAGGATGTGACGCGTCGCGATTTTCTTGTCAGCAGTGCTATGACCGCCGGCCTGTTCATGGCGGCTCGCAAGCTCTTCCCCTCGGGCGCCTATGCCGCCACCGCTGCTCCGGAAGTCACCGGCGCCAAGCTCGGCTTCATCGCGCTGACCGATGCGGCACCTCTGATAATTGCCAAGGAGAAGGGGCTGTTCGCCAAACACGGCATGCCCGATGTCGAGGTGCTCAAGCAGGCCTCCTGGGGCGCGACGCGTGACAATCTGATGCTCGGCGGCGAAGCCAACGGCATCGACGGAGCCCACATCCTGACGCCGCTGCCTTACCTGATGCACACCGGCAAGGTGACGCAGAACAACCAGCCTATGCCGATGGCGATCGTGGCGCGGCTCAATTACGACTGCCAGGGCATTTCGGTGGCCCAGGAATATGCCGCCACCGGAGTCGGCCTTGATGCTTCCAAGCTGAAGGATGCCTTCGCCGCCAAGAAGGCGGCCGGCAAGGAGGTCAAGGCCGCCATGACCTTCCCCGGTGGCACTCACGATCTGTGGCTGCGCTACTGGCTGGCTGCCGGCGGCATCGATCCCGATAAGGACGTCTCGACCATCGTCGTGCCGCCGCCGCAGATGGTCGCCAACATGAAGGTCGGCAACATGGACGTCTTCTGCGTCGGTGAGCCATGGAACGAACAGCTCGTCCACCAAGGCGTCGGTTTCACTGCCGCCACCACGGGCGAGTTGTGGAAAGGCCATCCGGAAAAGGCGCTCGGCCTGCGCGCCGAATTCATCGACAAATACCCGAACGCAACCAAGGCGATCGTGATGGCCGTCATGGAGGCCCAGCAATGGTGCGAGGCCAGCGAGAACAAGGACGAGATGGCCGCCATCATCGGCAAGCGGCAGTGGATGAACGTGCCCGTCGCCGACATTATCGGCCGCCTCAAGGGCGACATCAACTACGGCAACGGCCGTGTCGCCACCGCCACCGATCTCTACATGAAATTCTGGAAGGGCGGCGTCTCCTATCCCTACAAGAGCCACGACAGCTGGTTCCTCGCCGAAAACATCCGTTGGGGAAAATTCGCGCCGACAACCGACATCAAGGCGCTGGTCGATCAGGTCAACCGCGAGGATATTTGGCGCGAGGCGGCCAGGGACCTCGGCGTCGCAGCGGCCGATATTCCGGCGTCGTCGTCGCGTGGTGTCGAGACCTTCTTCGACGGCAAGATCTTCGATCCGACCAATCCGTCCGCCTATCTCGACAGCCTGAAGATCAAGGCGTTGGCCTAGGCCGGCGCAAACGGCGCAAGCCGTTTGTCGCCCCCAAGCGGCAACGGCGCCTTCGCGCCGTTGCCGCTCGCAGCACCCAAGGAGCTTTCCCAGACATGTCGATCCAGACTATCGAGGACACCAAGTTGAAGGCGTTTCCCGCCAAACCGGCCGCGGTGATCGCTTTCACCGCCAAGGCGCGGCGCCGCTTCGACCCGATCGCCATTGCCGGGAGATTGGCCACCGCCCTGGTGCCGCCGGTCATCGTCATCGCATTCATCCTGGTCGTCTGGCAGATCGCCTGCTCGTCGCCCACCGCAAGCCTGCCGCCGCCCAGCCAGGTCTGGAACGAGGCCTATGATCTGATAGCCCATCCGTTCTTCAACAACGGCCCGCAGGATATCGGGCTGGCGTGGCGGGTGCTGATCTCGCTGCAGCGCGTCGCCATCGGCTTTGGCCTGGCCGCGGTCGTCGGCGTCGCGCTCGGCGCGCTGGTCGGCCAGTCGATCTGGGCGATGCGTGGCCTCGACCCGGTGTTCCAGATCCTGCGCACCGTACCGCCGCTGGCGTGGCTGCCGCTGTCGCTGGCTGCATTCCGCGATTCCAGCCCGTCGGCGCTGTTCGTCATCTTCATCACCTCGATCTGGCCGATCATCATCAACACCGCCGTCGGTGTGCGCAACATCCCGCAGGATTACCGCAACGTCTCGCGCATCCTGCGGCTCAACCAGTTCGAATTCTTCGTCAAGATCATGGTGCCGGCGGCCGCACCTTACATCTTCACCGGCCTGAGGATCGGCATTGGTCTGTCCTGGCTCGCCATCGTCGCCGCCGAAATGCTGACCGGCGGCGTCGGCATCGGCTTCTTCATCTGGGACGCCTGGAACTCATCGCGGCTGCCCGACATCATAGTCGCGCTCGCCTATATCGGCGTCACCGGCTTCTGTCTCGACCGCCTGGTCGCGGCGGTCGGCGCCTTCGTCACCCGCGGCACAACGGCAAAGTGAGGAGAGGGTGATGAAAGCCTATCTGAAGCTCGACCATATCGACAAATCCTTTGCCCGCGGGAGCCAGGTCAGCGAGGTGCTGAAGGACATCAGGCTGACCATCGACAAGGGCGAATTTGTCTCGATCATCGGTCATTCCGGCTGCGGCAAGTCGACCTTGCTCAACCTCATCGCCGGGCTGACCAAAGTTTCCGCCGGTGCCGTCCTGCTCGAAGACAAGGAGGTCGACAGCCCCGGACCCGAACGCGCCGTGGTGTTCCAGAACCACAGCCTGCTGCCGTGGCTGACCGTCTACGAAAACATCAGTCTGGCGGTATCGAAAGTCTTCGGTCGTTCGAAGAGCAAGGCCGAGCGGCATGACTGGATCATGCGCAATCTCGATCTCGTGCAGATGGCACATGCCAGGGACAAGCGGCCGGCTGAAATATCGGGCGGCATGAAGCAACGCGTCGGGATCGCCAGGGCACTGGCCATGGAGCCAAAAATCCTGCTGCTCGACGAGCCCTTCGGTGCGCTCGACGCGCTGACGCGCGCCCATCTGCAGGACGCGGTGATGGACATCCATTCCAGGCTTGGCTCGACGACGATCATGATCACCCACGATGTCGACGAGGCGGTGCTGTTGTCGGACCGCATCGTCATGATGACCAACGGCCCGGCGGCGACCATCGGCGAGGTTCTGCCGGTGCCGTTGGCGCGCCCGCGCCGACGCGTCGAACTCTCTTCCGACCGGACCTTCCTGCGCTGCCGCGAGGCGGTGCTGAAGTTCCTCTACGAACGCCACCGCTTCGTCGAAGCCGCGGAGTAACGTCATGAGCGAAAGACTCGTCATCATCGGCAACGGCATGGCCCCCGGGCGCATGCTGGAGCACCTTTTCGAGCAAGCGCCCGGGCGCTACCAGGTCACCATCTTCAACGCCGAGCCGCGGGTGAACTACGACCGCATCATGCTGTCGCCGGTGCTGTCGGGCGAAAAGGCATTTGAGGAAATCATCATCCACGGCGACGGCTGGTACATCGCCAACGGCATCACCCTCTACAAGGGTCACAAGATCATCGCCATCGACCGGGCGTCGAAGACCGTTACGTCCGATCACGGCGTCACCGAGCCCTACGACAAGCTCGTCATCGCCACCGGCTCGGTGCCGTTCATCATTCCGGTGCCCGGCCATGATCTGCCGGGTGTGCTGACCTATCGCGACCTCGACGACGTGCAGGCGATGATGCTTGCCGCGCAGTCGCGGGCCAAGGCCGTGGTCATCGGTGGCGGCCTGCTCGGGCTCGAGGCGGCGGCCGGCCTCAACGCCCAAGGCATGGACGTCACCGTGCTGCATGTCATGCCGACGCTGATGGAGCGCCAGCTCGATCCGGCAGCCGGTTATCTCCTGCAGCGCGCCGTCGAGGAGCGCGGCATCAAGGTCATCACCAAGGCCAACACCCAGGCGATCACCGGCAACGGCAAGGTCGGCCAAGTGGAACTGGCCGACGGCACCGTCATTCCGGCAACGCTGGTGGTCATGGCGGTCGGCATCAGGCCGAATTCTGCGTTGGCGAAACAGGCCGGCATCGCCGTCAATCGCGGCATCGTCGTCGACGCTGGCATGCGCAGCAACGACCCCGATATCTACGCGCTCGGTGAATGCGCCGAGGTCAACGGCCAGGTCTATGGGCTGGTAGCACCCCTCTACGAGATGGCGCGCGTTGCCGCGAGCCAGCTTGCAGGCAACGAGGCGGCGGCCTTCGTCCATATGGACACGCCGACCAAGCTCAAGGTCACCGGCATTGACCTGTTTTCGCTCGGCGACTTTGCCGAAGGCGAGGATCGCCAGGAGATCGTGTTGCGCGACGCTTCGGCCGGCGTCTACAAGCGCTTGGTGCTCAAGGACGACCGCATCATCGGCACCGTGCTCTATGGCGAGACGGCAGACGGCGCCTGGTTCAATGATCTCAAAAAGAAGCAGACCGATATTTCGGAGATGCGCGACACGCTGATCTTCGGCCAGTCCTACCAGGGGGGTGCCCCGCTGGACCCTATGGCGGCCGTTGCAGCCTTGCCGGATGATGCGGAAATCTGCGGCTGCAACGGCGTGTGCAAGGGCAAGATCACCGACGCGATTTCAGGCAAAGGCCTGACTTCGCTCGATGATGTGCGCGCCCACACCAAGGCGTCGGCCTCCTGCGGCTCCTGCACCGGGCTGGTCGAGAAGCTGATGGTGCTGACCATTGGCGACAAATACAACCCGGCCGCCGTACAGCCGATGTGCGGCTGCACAACGCTCGGCCATGACGAGGTTCGGCGGCTGATCATCGCCAAGAGCCTGAAGACCATTCCGGCCGTCATGCAGGAGCTGGAATGGACGACCTCCTGCGGCTGCGCCAAATGCCGGCCGGCTCTCAACTACTATCTCGTCTGCGACTGGCCGGATGATTACGCCGACGACTATCAGTCGCGCTTCATCAACGAGCGCGTCCACGCCAACATCCAGAAGGACGGCACCTATTCGGTGGTGCCCCGCATGTGGGGCGGCGTGACAAACGCCGCGGAACTGCGCGCCATTGCCGATGTCGTCGACAAGTTCGAGATCCCCATGGTCAAGGTCACGGGCGGCCAGCGCATCGATATGCTGGGTATCCGCAAGGAGGACCTGCCGGCGGTGTGGGCCGATCTCGGTCAGGCGGGCTTCGTCTCCGGCCATGCCTATGCCAAGGGGTTGCGCACGGTGAAGACCTGCGTCGGCTCCGACTGGTGCCGCTTCGGCACGCAGGATTCGACGGGACTCGGCATCCGCATCGAGAAATTCATGTGGGGCTCGTGGACGCCGGCCAAGGTCAAGATGGCGGTGTCGGGGTGCCCGAGGAATTGCGCCGAGGCGACCTGCAAGGATGTCGGCATCATCTGCGTCGACAGTGGCTACGAGATTCACTTCGCCGGTGCGGCCGGCCTCGACATCAAGGGCACCGAGGTGCTCGGCCTTGTGAAGACAGAAGACGAGGCGCTGGAGCATATCGTGGCGCTGACGCAGATGTATCGCGAGCAGGGCCGCTATCTCGAGCGCATCTACAAATGGGCAAAGCGCATCGGCATTCCCGAGATCAAGCGCCAGATCATGGACGATGGCGAGAAGCGCAAGGCCTATTACGAGCGCTTCGTCTTCAGCCAGAAATTCGCCCAGGTCGACCCGTGGTCGGAGCGCGTCTCCGGAAAGGACAAGCACGAGTTCAGGCCGATGGCCTCGGTCGGGTTTGCGCAGGCGGCGGAGTGATGGAGATGAACTGGATTGCAATCGGCGCCATGTCCGACATCCCTCGCCGTGGCGCGCGTTGCGTCGACACGCCGGAAGGCAAGATCGCCGTCTTCCGCACGGCGGACGATCAGGTTTATGCCATCGACGACCATTGCCCGCACAAGGGGGGGCCGCTCAGCCAGGGCATCGTCCATGGCGCGGCGGTGACCTGTCCCCTGCACAATTGGGTGATCTCGCTGGAGACGGGCAGGGCGCTCGGCGCCGATGAGGGCGCGGTGCGCACCATTCCCGTCAGGATTGAGGGCGAGCGTCTGTTCATCGCGCTCGAAGCGCTTGCCAGCCGCGCGGCCTGAAAAATGGAGATTGACGCAGCGCGCGAGGTGAGGACCACCTGCCCCTATTGCGGGGTGGGTTGCGGCGTGCTGGCGAAGGTCGCCGCGGACGGCGAAGTCAGCGTCCGCGGCGACCCCGATCACCCGGCGAATCTCGGCCGGCTTTGCTCCAAGGGCTCGGCCCTGGCCGAAACCATCGACCTCGACGGCAGGCTGCTGTACCCAGAAATCAACGGTCGCCGCGCCGGTTGGGACGAGGCGCTCGACCGCGTCGCCTCGACCTTCTCGCAAACCATTGCCGAGTACGGTCCGGACTCGGTCGCCTTCTATGTCTCCGGCCAATTGCTGACCGAAGACTACTATGTCGCCAACAAGCTGATGAAAGGCTTCATCGGCTCGGCCAACATCGACACCAATTCCCGCCTCTGCATGGCCTCATCGGTGGCCGGCCACCGCCGCGCCTTCGGCTCCGACACGGTGCCAGGCACCTACGAGGATCTCGAGCTCGCCGATCTCGTCGTGCTGGTCGGCTCCAACCTCGCCTGGTGCCATCCCGTGCTCTACCAGCGCATCGCTGCGGCGCGGGAAAAGCGGCCCGACATGAAGATTGTGCTGGTCGACCCGCGCCGCACCATGACTGCCGACATCGCCGACATGCATCTGGCGATCGCGCCGGATGGCGATGTCGCTTTGTTCACGGGTCTGCTCGCCTATCTCGGCCAGCACAACGCGCTCGACCGCGGCTACATCTCGGCGCACACCGCCGGTTTCGGCCAAGCCCTTTTTGCCGCCTCGAAACTCGACCTTGCCGGTGTCGCAGCCGCCACCGGCCTCAGCGAGGATGAGCTCACCCGTTTCTACAGCCTGGTCTCGGTCACCGCGAAGACCGTGACCGTCTACAGCCAGGGCGTTAACCAATCATCGTCCGGCACCGACAAGGTCAACGCCATCATCAACTGCCATCTCGCCACCGGCCGCATTGGCAAGCCAGGAGCAGGGCCGTTCTCGGTGACCGGCCAGCCCAACGCCATGGGTGGCCGCGAGGTCGGCGGCATGGCCAACATGCTGGCCGCTCATATGGAGATCGAAGACCCTGAACACCGTGGCCGCGTGCAGCGCTTCTGGAACGCGCCGGCCGTGGCGCAAAAGCCTGGCCTGAAGGCGGTCGAGATGTTTCAGGCGCTGGCCGACGGGCGCATCAAGGCGCTGTGGATCATGGCCACCAATCCGGTCGATTCGATGCCGGACGCCGATGCCGTCGAAGCGGCAATCAAGGCCTGCCCCTTCGTCGTGGTGTCCGACGTGTTGGCCAGGACCGACACGGTCCGCCATGCCCATGTCCGGTTGCCCGCCGCCGCATGGGGCGAGAAGGACGGTACCGTCACCAATTCAGAGCGCCGCATCTCACGCCAGCGGGCATTTCTGGGCCTGCCGGGCGAAGCGCGGCCGGACTGGAAGATCATTGCTGAAGTCGGCAGACGGATGGGCTTTGGCGCGGCGTTTGCGCACGAGGCGCCCTGGGAGGTCTTCGCCGAACACGCCGCGCTGTCAGGCTTTGAGAATGATGGTGCGCGGGATTTCGATATTGGCGCTTATGGTGGTCTTGGTGAAGAAGGCTACGGCACGCTGGAGCCGTTCCAATGGCCGGCGCCGAGTTCCCAGAAGACCGCACCTGGTCCCTCCATCACCCGTTTCTTCGCCGACGGGAATTTCTACACGAGCGATCGCAAGGCGCGCTTCGTCGGCATTCGAGCCGCCACGGAAATCCGCACCAATCCGGACTATCCGCTCATCCTCAACACCGGCCGGGTCCGCGATCACTGGCACACCATGACGCGCACCGGCAAAAGCGCGCGTCTTTCGCAGCACATCGCCGAGCCCTTCGTCGAAATCCATCCGGCGGATGCACAGCAACACGGCATTGGCGACGCCGACATCGTGCGCATCTCAAGCCCGCGCGGCCAGGTGCTCGTGCGCGCAATGATCACGCCCCGCCAGCGCCGTGGCAGTCTGTTTGCACCCATGCATTGGACCGATCAGTTCGCCGCCAAGGGCCGGCTCGACGCGCTCACCGCGCCGCTGACTGATCCAATCTCCGGCCAGCCGGCGCTAAAACATGTCGCGGCCCACATCGAGAAATTTGCGGCAAAGGCCTTTGGTTTCGCCGTGATGCGCCGACGGCCGACGATGGTTGACGCGACTTATTGGGCCGTGGCCAAATGCAAGGGCGGCTGGCGGCTCGAATTTGCTTTTGCCAACGACGACATCGACTGGGCAGGTTTTGCCCGGTCCCTGTTCGGCGCGACGCCGGAAGCCGAAATGCTCGCCTATCACGACCGCGACGCGGGCCAGCATCGTATCGCCGCCTTCGATGACAAGCACCTCGCCGGGGCCTTGTTCGTTGCGCCCGGGCCGGTCGCGGTATCACGCGGCTGGGCAGCGCAACAGCTCGATGAGGTGCACGCCAGCCAGCGCGAACGCTTCCGCATCGTCGCCGGCCGCGCTGGAGCCGAACGGCCAGATGCCGGTGCGATCGTCTGTTCCTGTTTTGGCGTCGGGGCCAACCAGATCACGACGGCTGCTGCGGCCGGCTGCACGACCGTCGATGCCATCGGCGGCGCCCTGAAGGCCGGCACCAATTGCGGTTCCTGCCGAGCCGAGATCAAGGCGATCATCCAGGTCAACCGGGTTCAGGCCGCGGAGTAGGTAGGCCCTGGCTCTGTCGATGCCTTCAGGTGCCGCCGGATCCTTGCTTACTGTGGCATCTCAAGTCCCGGCCGCAATCCTGTCGCGACGACTGAGACCCTGAATTTTCCGGCAAGGGCCCGGTCGAATATCGCGCCAACGATGATGTCGGCGTCGGCGTCGACCTCCTCGCGGATGCGGGTGGCGGCCTCATCGACTTCGAACAACGTCATGTCCATGCCGCCCGAGATCGAGACCAGGACGCCCTTGGCGCCGATCATGGAGGCTTCGTCGAGAAGCGGGTTTGCTATAGCCGCTTCGGCGGCCTTCCTGGCGCGGTCCTCACCCGTGGCTTCCCCGGTGCCCATCATCGCGCGGCCCATGTCGCGCATCACCGACTTCACATCGGCGAAGTCGAGATTGATCAGCCCCTCCTTGACGATGAGGTCGGTGATGCAGCCGACGCCGGAATAAAGGACGCGATCGGCCATGGCGAAGGCGTCCGCGAAAGTCGTCTTGGCGTCGGCGATCCTGAACAGGTTCTGGTTCGGAATAACGATCACGGTATCGGCGCATTCGCGAAGCTGCTCGATGCCCTCTTCTGCGGCTTGCATGCGGCGTTTTCCTTCGAAGGTGAATGGTTTGGTGACGACCGCCACCGTCAGGATACCGGCTGTGCGCGCAGCGTTCGCTATGACGGGCGCGGCGCCGGTTCCAGTTCCGCCTCCCATGCCGGCGGTCACGAAGCACATATGGGTTCCCGCAAGGTGGTCCCTGATCTCGTCGATCGATTCCTCGGCGGCCGCACGGCCGACCGCGGGCAGCGATCCGGCGCCCAGGCCTTCCGTGACATGGGCTCCCAACTGGATCAGCCGCGACGCCTTGGACATGGTGAGAGCCTGGGCATCGGTGTTGGCGACGATGAATTCCGCCCCCTGCAGATTTTCCGCAATCATGTTGTTGACCGCGTTGCCGCCACCACCGCCGACACCGACAACGGTTATCTTCGGCCGCATTTCCGAGATGACGGGCCTTGCCGCTGTGCTCATCGTCTTGTCTCCTTGGAATTGATCGACAAAAGATTCATCCCGGAGCGCGCCGTTTGAACACGCCAGGTGCAAGAATCAGGTTCCATAGCCTTGGCGCAGGGAATCAGAGGGTGAGCTTTGCGGCAAGACAAGATGTGGCGCTCGTACCATATACGCTTACCCGAGCCGACCTCCTGAACGAGTCTCCAGTGCGATCGCCCGCGATTGGTGAGCCATTAGCAGCGTTGGCTGCGCGTTCGTGGGGTCGATCGTGGATGGCTGTGTAGCGATGTGGGGGAACCATTCGGAAAGATAGGGGAAGGTACTTGATTCTGGCCCACGAAAAAGGTGAAGCCTGCGATCCATTGCCTATGTTTCCCAAGAACCGGATGCGCCGTTCGGCGGCTTTCACGCGGAGCCTACTGTATCGGCGCCTCACCGCGAAACAGCGGCTGGTGCGTCCGCATCAAGGTGGCAATCCGGTCAGCGACCTTTCGTACCGGCGCGGAGTGACGTTCATCGTGATGGGTGACGACCCATTGGTCGGTTTCGAGTTCGGGCAGCGGCTGGGCGACGCGAACCAGTCGCGGATCGCTGTCACCGACGAAGCACGGAAAGATCGAAAGGCCAGCGCCGGCGGCCACCAGTTCGCGCACCGAATGGCTGTCGTTGCCGCGTACGGCGATGCGGTCGCCGTGATGGGCTTGCAGCCAGCGCGCCGAGGCTATGTTTGCCCCTTCACCGGTGACGCCGACGAACAAGCCGGCGGCGACGCCGTTGATCAGATGACGTCCGGAGTAAATGGCGTGGGCGACCTTGCCGCTCTGACGGCCCGCCAGCCAACGCTCGGTCGGGCGCTCGCTGCGGATGCCGATGTCGGCGGCGCGGCGGCCGATGTCGACCCGGTCGGTGGTGGTGACGAGTTCCAGCCTTATGCCGTCATCGACCGTCCAGATATCGCCGATATGGGCGGAAATGAAGGCTGAGCTCCATGGCCCGGCCGAGACGCGGACAATGCGGTCAGGCAGGGTTCCTTCGCGCCAGCGGGTCAGCGATCGCATTGCCGCCTCGACGTCTTCGGCGCGCCGCAGCAGGTCCTCGCCGACCGCTGTCAGCCGGTAGCCGGTCTGCTGACGAACGAACAGCGGTTCGCCGATCTGCTTTTCGAGCGCGGTGACGCGCCGTCCGAGGGTGGCCGCGCTGAGGCGCGTGGTTGTCGTCGCCGCGCTCAAGCCACCCAGCCGCGCAACATCCAGAAACAACCTCAGATCGTCCCAGTCGATATCCATTTTTCAGAAATGAAAAACTCCTTGCGACCTTGGCTGTAGCGCGAAGGGGCATCACGCGCAAGTATGTAGCCATTGGAAGCGTTGAACAATTCTTGTCTGGAAGACAGTGACAATCGCTTCAACAGCCCAAAGCCAGCACAATCCTGTCGGCGGCGAATGAGCCAAGGGGTGTACGCTTTGCGCTTTCGAGTAACCCAAACGCGGAGCGTTCCGCGCACCAAGGGAGACGACCATGCTTTATGACCTTCGACGCCGTTTCGCTCGTTGGCTTGCTTATCGC
Source organism: Mesorhizobium sp. ArgA1 (assembly GCF_053714375.1). Classification (NCBI taxonomy): domain Bacteria; kingdom Pseudomonadati; phylum Pseudomonadota; class Alphaproteobacteria; order Hyphomicrobiales; family Phyllobacteriaceae; genus Mesorhizobium; species Mesorhizobium sp. ArgA1. The sequence goes on along the minus strand of NZ_JBSKBQ010000001.1, from coordinate 213,627 downwards.
CAGACGCTTGCAAGCTTGAGGCGGGTTCCGGAGCGAACGCTGGAAGATGCCGGCATTTCCCGCGAAGACATCCGCGAGCATGCCCGCCACGCCACCCTGCGTCGCTAGCACAATGGAGGCGGATGATGGAGCTTTCGGATGGGCGCTCGGTGCCGCGCATCGGAGTCGGTACCTGGGCGGCCGGTGACGCCGCGCGTTTACATGACACGGCGGCAGTCCACGGCGAAGTTGATCGTTCCGTTCTCGTTGCCGAGCTGCGGCTAAATTGCGCCAATGCGGCGGCCATGCTTGATGCCGCCGCACTTTCGCTCCACATCGTGAGGGATGAAGGACGAGACATTTGAGCGGCGGCGGACTTTGCTGTGGGCCTTGCCCGCATCGCTGATCCTGCATGCGCTCATCGCCGCGCTCCTGATCTACCGGCTGCCAACACCTCCGGAACAGCCGCAGGAGGAGCAACCGATCAATGTCGCGCTCGTGCCGCCGCCTCAACCGCCAAAACCGAAACCTCCTGCGCCGCCTCCACAGAAAGCCGAGGCCAAAGAGCCCCCAGAGCAGAAGGTGGAAAAGCCTGCGCCACGAAAGCTGCCGCCGCCGGTCGATGTCCTGAAGCCGGTTTTCCAGTTCGGAGACAAGGATACCGGCCCCAGGAAATCCCTGGATGGGGGCAGCGCTCAAGACAACGCGCCGTCGCCGGCCAGGGACAGCGAGCCAAGGCCAGCTGCCGCGCCAAAGGATGCAGAGAGTAAACCCGCCTTAGCGCCCGACGCCGGAGGGCCGACAGAGCAGGCCAAGATTGACGAGAAGCCGGCAGCAGATAAACACGAGGCCGAGGCACCTGACGCCGACAAACAGGCTGCAGCGGCAGCAACGCCGCTGGCTGCCCCTGGCGACGACGGTGAGATCGAGCTCCCCGCTTCGGCCCAGGCGCCGAAGGCCAGGCCTGAAAACGCGCCGACGCCCAGCCCCGCAAAGGTCGCAAAAGTTGAAAGCGGAGGGGCCGAGAGGCCAGGCTCCACGGACGCTGCCGCTGCCCGGGCTTATGCAGGCCTTCCGGGTGTCCGCAAGCTTTATTCACAAGGTGCTACTGGCGATGCGCTCGCGACCACCGCGATGTCCGGCGTGCCTCGCGATCAACGGGGCGCGAAACTTTGCGCCAGCGCCTTGGACCAGCGCCTGCTTGGCGCCTCCTATTTTCCCGAATTAATCCCTAGCCTTCCGCTGAAGGCCGGCAATGTTGTCGACGCCCCGGATGTCGCGTTCCGCACGGCGACCACATGGTACCATCTGAGTTACCGGTGCGAGGTCGACACCGCCGTGACACGGGTCCTGTCCTTCGACTTCCGTGTTGGACCTCCGGCGTCTTCAGGGGACAGCGCCCTTCTTGAACGTTCTGTTCGCCGGGGGAGTGTTCGTTAAAAAACAAGCTCGTCTGCAGTGGCCTACCGATTGGCTTTGCGCCACTCCTCATATTCGCCGCGGGCATCGTCATGCAGCGGATAGTAGCGTTGCAGCGGCGCGCCCTGCATCAGCTTCATGCGGGAGAATTCCTCCCAATCGTGATGCTTGCGTGATTCTTCAATCACCGTTGCGGCCATTGCGACGGGAAGCACCACCACTCCGTCGTCGTCGGCGACGATGATGTCGCCGGGGATGACCGTGACGCCGCCGCAGGCAATCGGAACGTTGACGGCATTGGGATAGATGCTGGTCTGGACGTGATAATTTGGCGTCCAACCGCGCAGCCACAGGGGCAGATCGAGCTTTTCGACATTGGGCCGATCACGCATGCATCCGTCGATGACGATACCCGCGCCGCCTCTGCCCTTGAAATAGGTCGACATCATATCGCCGAAGACGCCCGAACTCATGTCGCCGCGCGCGTCGACGACGACCACATCGCCTTCCTGCGCGTGGTAGAGCACGTGCCGGTGCAACTGCGTTTCGGGATCGGCGTATTCTCCCTCGCTGAAGAGGTCAGGCCGCTGCGGCAGGAACTGCAGCGTCAGCGCCGGCCCGACGATCGACTTCCCATGGTTCTGCGCCACCGGACCGACCATGTGCGGGTTGCGGAAGCCCATATGGCCGAGCGTGCCGGCAACCGTCGCTGCACCGATCTCCCTGAGCGCGTCGATCAGATCTTTGGGCGGCCGCGTGATGTCGGGGGTATGCGTCATTGTGGACTCCGGTTGAAAGGAAACTACCAGTTCGTAACAGACCCGTCGCGACGCCTGAGGTGAGGCGCCTCCCAGAAGCGGAAGCTCTGCGCCTGGATCGCCTCCTCGTTGATCTCGACGCCGAGTCCCGGCAAATCGCTGACCGGGTAATCGGGGCCGCTTAGCCGTGGTTGCACGGGAAAGAACTCGGAATTATCGAAACCCAGCTTCCTTTCCGGCGCCCTGGTCTCGAGCCACGCGAAATTCGGCACTGCCGCGGCGAGATGGATGGTTGCGGCCGTGCAGACTGGGCCAAGGGGATTGTGCGGCATCAGGTCCACATAGTGCGCTTCGCTCCAGCCAGCGACCTTCATCGCCTCGGTGAGCCCGCCGACATTGCAAACATCGAGCCGGTTGAATTGGTGGATGCCACGCTCGATGTACGGCAGAAACTGCCACTTGCTGGCAAATTCCTCGCCGATGGCGAACGGGATGTCGGTCATCGTGCGCAGGGATTCGTAGGCCTCTGGCGTCTCGTCGCGGATCGGCTCCTCAAGAAAATCGAGCACGCCACGACCGAGCTTGTTGCAGAAGCTCGCCGCCTCGGCCACGGACAGCCGATGATGATAGTCGATACCAAGAACGACGTCATCGCCCAGCGCCTCGCGTGCTTTGTTCAGCATGCTCGCGGTAGCGCCGATCGACTCGCGCGGCTCGAAGATGTCTCTGCTGCTTTGCCCGATGGGGAAGAAGCGGATAGCCTGCCACCGCTGCGCGCACAGTTCCCGGGCTCGTTCGATGGCAACATCGCCCTCGGCCTCATCTCCGGTCGAGGCGAAGGTGGGGATGCGGTCGCGCTGTTTGCCGCCGAGTAACTGGTAGACCGGCACCCCCAGCGCCTTGCCCTTGATGTCGTGAAGGGCAATGTCGATGGCGGAAATCGCCGCCTGCAGAACGCGCCCGCCTTCGAAGTACTGGCTACGATAGACCTCTTGCCAGATCCGCCCGATCTGCATCGGGTCGCGGCCGATGAGAAATTCGCGATAGTGCTCGAGCGCGCCGGCCACGGCCATTTCGCGGCCGCTCAAGCCGCTCTCGCCCCAACCGAAGATGCCCTGGTCGGTCTCGACCTTGACGAGCATCTGGTTGCGCGTTCCCACCCATACCGGATAAGGCTTGATCGCCGTGATCTTAAGCTTTGTGACCATTCACACGCATTCCCCGAACGCATCCGCCCCTGTCTCAATCGGCCTGAAGGGCCATCTCCGTCTCGCCGTCGAACAGATGGATGCGTTCCTGATCGAATTCGAGCCAGATGTGCTCGTCGGGTGTGACGGCGATGTTGGGAGACACGCTGATGTTGACGATCGCCCCGGAGAGGAACGCCTGCACGAAGGTGACGTCTCCGGTTGGTTCCACCGTATAGGCCTTGGCCGGAATGGCGCCGGGGGCAGCGCTCTTGTGCAGCTTGATCGTCGAATGTCGCGCGCCGAGCACGACCTTCCTGGTGGTTGCTCCCAGGACCTTGCGCGCGTTGAGTTGCGACAGCGGGAGACTCCAGCCTTCCGCGCTCGTCAGAACGGTGCTGCCGTTTGCGGTCGACGCCTCTAGCGGGATAAGGCTCATCGCCGGGCTGCCGACGAAGCTCGCAACGAACATGTTGGCGGGATGGGCGAAAACTTGCGCCGGCGAATCGTATTGCTGCAGGTGGCCGCCGTTCATCACAGCCATCCTGTCCGCCATGGTCACGGCCTCGAGTTGGTCGTGTGTCACATAGACAATCGTCGCCTTGAGGTCCTGGTGGAACCGCTTGATTTCGGACCGCATCTGCACGCGCAGCTTTGCGTCCAGATTGGAGAGCGGTTCGTCCATCAGGAATACCGCCGGATCTCGAACCAGGGCGCGACCCAGGGCAACGCGCTGCTGTTGCCCGCCCGAAAGTTCGCGTGGCTTGCGCTCGAGCAGCTGCGTCATATCGAGCACCCGCGCCGCTTCCCTGACCTTCTTGTCGATCTCGCCCCTGGGCAGCTTGCGCATTTGCAGCGGGAAGGCGAGGTTCATATAGACCGACTTCTGCGGATAGAGCGCATAGTTCTGGAACACCATTGCGATGTCCCGGTCCTTGGGGTCGAGGTCGTTGACCACACGGTCGCCGATAAAGATACCGCCCGACGTGATCGGGATCAGCCCGGCGATGAGATTGAGCGTCGTCGTCTTGCCGCAGCCCGAGGGGCCGACAAGCGCAACGAATTCACCGTCATTGACCGTCAGCGAGACATTGTTGACGGCTTTGAAGCTGCCATAGGTCTTGACCAGATCTTTGAGGACCACGTGGGCCATCGGCAGCTCCTTAGTGCTTGACCGCGCCTTCTGTAAGGGCGCGTACGAAGTATCGTTGCAGGACGAGGAACAGCACCACGACGGGCACGCTCATCATGAAGCTGGCCGCCATCAGACCCGGAAAATCCGTGGTATTTTCCGAAAAGAAGCGCTGGATACCGACCGGCAGTGTCAGCTGCTCGTTCTTTGACAGGAAGGTATAGGCGTAGATGTACTCGTTCCACGCGCCGATAAAGGAATAGATCGCCGTGGCGATGATCCCCGGCGTCGAGAGCGGCATCACGATCAGGATAAAGGCCTGGAACCGTGTTGCCCCATCGATGCGCGCCGCCTGCTCGAGTTGCACCGGAATGTTGTCGTAGAAGCCCTTGAGCAGCCAGATCGCCAGCGGCAAGCCGAATGTGAGGTAGGTGAGGATGAGCGATCCATGCGTGTTCACCAGCCCCAGCATGCGCATCAGGATGAAGAGGGGTACCAGAAAGATCACGGCCGGAAACATGTTGCGCAGCAGCACGGTGAAGAACAGGAAGTTCCGGCCGGGGAAACGGAAGCGCGAAAACGCGTAGGCCGCAGGGACAGCCACGATCACCGAAAGGATTGTCGTGGCGGTCGACACGAAAAGGCTGTTCCAGAAGAAGCGGAGGAAGTCCTGGCCGACACTGTTCTGCGGATCGAGCAGCTTCTGGTAGCTGGCGAGGGTGGGTTCGTCGGGCCACCATTGCGGCGGGAATTGCATCGCCGCGAACCCGGATTTGATCGAAGTGATCAGCATCCAGACCATCGGCAACGCTGTGTAGAGCAGCATGAACACGAGGAAGATGCGTCCGGCCCACCGCCATCCGTCGACGCCCCCGCGGCGACGGGACCGGCTTCGAGAGGCAGTCTCGGCAATCGTGCTCATGAGTTCGCCTCTTTCCGCTCGTTGCCGCTCAACGCACGGACGTAGAAGTAGCCCAGCGTCATCATGAACAGGAAGAGGAGCACAGAATAGGCCGAAGCCACACCCCAGCGCTGCCGGCCGAAGGCGAGCTCGTAAATATGGGTAATCCAGATATGAGATGCATTGGACGGCCCGCCCCCGGTCATGATCCAGGGGATGATGAACGAATTGAAGTTGGCCACTGCGAGCAGCAGGATCGTCACAGTTGAAACGTCCCTCAGGTGTGGGAAGGTGACGTGCCAGAAGCGCTGCCACGCATTGGCCCCGTCGACTTTGGCGGCGCGAAGCAACTGGTCGGGAACTGTCTGCAGGCCGGCCATCATCATGATCATGGCAAACGGAAACTCGCGCCAGATATTGACGACGATCAGGGAGGGCAACACCGTGCTGACGCTGTCGATGAAGTTCGGCGGCCGGTCGGTCAATCCGAGGCCGACCAGCACCGCGCCGATGATGCCGAAATCCGAATGGTAGATCCACTTCCAGATATAGGAGGCGGCGACCGCGCTGATGACCCAGGGAATGATCAGGATGGCGCGCAGGACGCCACGGCCGACAAAGTCGCGGTGGAGCGCCAGCGCGGCGGCAAAGCCGAGGGCGAAGGAGACGAAGGTGGAGGCCAATGTCCAGACAAGGGTGTTCCAGGTGACTTTCCAGAACACCTCACTTGTGAGGATCGCCGTGTAGTTGTCGAAGCCGATGAAGATCTTGTCGCGGAGCTGCAGGCCCGGCGGCGTATTAAAGAACGACAGCTCGACCGTGTAGTAAATCGGGTAAGCGATGACGATGAGCATCACGACGATCGCAGGCAGCACATACGCGTAGTCTGCGCGATGCTCCCAGATATTCCGCCGCAGCAGGCTCCAACGAGCGGGCCGCAACTCTTGCCGAGCCCCGGCCTTGCCGGTCACGATCGTCACTTTGGCGTGCCCTTGTTCTTCGGAACGAACCGGCTGCACTCTCGGCGCAGCCGGTGGATGGCAGGTCAGCTTCGGCTACAGTCCGCCGCCCATCAGCTCTTTCACCCTCTTGGCCGCGTCGTCCGCTGCCTGGTCGACGGTCATCGCTCCGGTCAGGGCGTTCTGCAGCATGTCCGGGATGATGATGTTCATGATCTCGGGGGACTGCGGCAGCGCTGGGAACGGGATGCCGTATGGCAACATCGAAGTCGTGACATCGAGGAACTTGATGTGGTCCAGACGTTCCTTCATCCATTTGGTCTTGAAGCCGTTTAGGTTGCCGGGGTTCGAACCGGCATAGGCCATCTTCAGCGACCATTCCGGGCTCGTCCACATGCAGATGATGGCCTTTGCCGCCGGCTCGTCTACCTTGCCGCCCTCGACATATTCGGGCTTGAGGATGTGGATGTTCGAGCCGCCGAACACGACTGCGCGCTTGCCGTCCGGGCCAGTCGGTATCAGCCCATAGCGCATGTTGTCGATAACGGTCTGCGCCTTGTCCTTGTCGGTGCCGGTCGCCTTCTTCTGCAGGTCGAGCATGACGTTGTAGTCGGAGGGGTGCGAGACCATCATGCCAAGCTGACCGGCCAGGAACAGGGGCTGGTTGTCTGCCTGCTGGTTGGTGAGTGCCGAGACCGGAACCGATTTGTCCCGAACATACATGTCGTAGGAGGCCTGCAGCGCAGACTTGCTTTGCGGGCTGTTGAGTAGGATCTCCTTGTAGGTCGGGTTCGCCGTTGCTTCGTCGAAGACGCCGCCGCCATAGGCCCACAGCTGCGGCATGAAACGGTACGGCGTATTGCCGGCATTCTTGCGAGCCACAAGGCCGTAACCAGCAATGCCGAGCTTGTCGTGGATTTGCTTGGAATCCTTGACCACGTCATCCCAGGTTGCCGGAGCCTTGTCCGGATCGAGGCCCGCACGCTTGAAGATATCAGCATTCCAGATGAACGCCATCGTCTCGTTGTTGGTTGGAATGCCGTAGGTCACCCCGTCCCAGGTTACGGCCTTCATGGCGCCGGGCCAGAAGTCGTCGGTGGAGTACCCTACATCCTCAGGCTTGAGCGGCTGCAGATAGCCCTTTGCGGCGAACTCGGTGCCACCGAGGATTTGCAGGCGCACCGCCATCGGCGCGGCATTGCCAAGGAGCGCCGTGCGGAACTTGTCGAGGAGGTCGTTGTAGGTGAGGGCTTGTTCTTCCAGCTGGATGTTCGGGTAGGTCTTGCGGAAGGTTTCGAAGAAATCCTTGTAATACTGGCGCAGGAGGTCGGGGTCGCCCTCGAACACGCCCTGATACCAGAAAGTCAGTCGCCCCTTGTAGTCGAGAGGGGTGACCTTGGCGCAATCGGCCGCCGTGTCAAAGTCCTGTGTGCCCGCAATGGAGCGCACATATTCCGGCGACCACTTGCTCAAGTCGACCGGCGCCGCAGCCAGCGCCGGTGCGGACATCAACGATACCATCAAAGCAGTGGAGACAGTGCCGCGCAGGACGGCACCGCCGAGTGAAATCCTCGTCATAGGTATCCTCCAGGTTTCTCTCCCACGCCGCTCTGCGTCGAGGCGAGCGGTCCTGCTCGTCGGTTTCGGGACGTTTTCCGTTCGATGTATCCCTTCGAGCCTTTCGTACGTTTTCAGATCGTGAATTATCTGTCAACGCGGTAAATCGTACATTGTTTATGGAAACCGTGCATGATATCGAACAGAATGTGTACTGATGAGGGGAGCCGGCCTTGGCCGAAGCAAGCGATTTCAAAGCAGAGCCACCCGAAGGGATCGACCCTATCGGAGCCTCCAGTGAGGGCGCATCGCTTTATCAACTGATCAGGGATGACATCATCGAGGGCCGGCTCGCCGCCAATGAACGGCTTGTCGTCACCGATCTCGCCCGGCGTCACGGTACCTCGACCAACCCCGTGCGCGAGGCTCTGCAGCTGCTGCGGGGGGAGGGCTTCGTCACCTTTGTCGCCAACCGCGGGGCACGCGTGCGACCTATAGATCAGGATTTTGTCCGGGACATCTACGAGATCGGAGTGCTGATCGAGCCAGCCCTGACGCGATGGTTTGTGAATATGGCTACCGTCGAGGACATTGCCGAACTCGAACGTATCCAGGGCCTGATTGAAGAGAACAACTTTGCCGACACGTTCAGGCACAGCGAGCTGGATACCGCCTTTCACACCGTGATGTACCAGAGGCATTACAACCGGCATGCCGCCGAGCTTTGGTGGAAGCATCGCGAAGTGCTGCGGGCTGTGAGCCGGCGTTTCAATTTCACGCTCGCCCGGCGTGCCGCAATCCTTCGCGAGCACCGCGAGCTCATCGCGCATGTAAAAGCGGGAAATGCCGACGAGGCCGCCGAACTGATTGCGCGCCATGTCGAGGGCTCCGGCCGGCATGTCCTCGAGCACATGCGCGCGCGTAACGCCGCTCGGGCGGGATAGAACATCCGGTCCGGAACGTCGTTATCCCAACCCACTTCAGACAAAGGTAGTTGAGATGAAAATCACGAGCATTCGGCCGTGGCTGATCAAGTCCGATGCCTCTTATTGGGGAGAGTTCCTGTTCGTCGAAGTGACGACCGACGAGGGGGTGAGCGGCTGGGGGGAGATCACCACCACCACAAGGCTCGCCAACCGCGCTCTCTGCACGATCCTGCGGCAGATCGGCGCCGCAGTGACAGGTGAGGACCCGGCGCGTATCGAGTATCTGTGGCACAAGGTGTTCCGCAGCTTCACCTACATGGGCAGCCGCGGCGCCGCCGTCGAATGCGTGAGCGCCATCGACATAGCTCTCTGGGACATAAGGGGAAAAGTCCTTGGCAAGCCGATCTACGAACTGCTGGGCGGACCGGTACGTGATGAAATCGCGCTCTATACCCATCCCAACCAACGCAAGTTTACCAGCAAGGAGGCTGTGGTCCGAGAAATTCGAGACATCGTCGAGTCCGGCCATACCGGGCTGAAGTTCGATCCTTTCCCCCACCAGGGTCACACCGCCGATGGCTTGTCTCGCGAACAGCGGGACGGCTACCTCGATGGCAGCATGACCCGCAAGGACGAACGCGAGGCCGCCGAACTGACGGCTCTGATCCGCGAAACGGCGGGGCCTGATGTCGACATTCTCATCGACGCGCATGGCCGCTTCGACGTTCCTACCGCCATTCGCCTCTGCGGGAGCCTCGAGGAAGCCGGCCAGATCGACTGGTTCGAGGAGCCTTGCCCACCCGAGAGCCTCAATGCCCTCAAGCAGGTGCGTGAGAAGGTCAGCGCCCCTATCTCGTGGGGCGAGCGCGGCCACACGAAATGGGATTTCGTACCGGTGCTCGAGAACAGGCTCGCCGACTACATCATGCCGGACGTGACCTGGACCGGCGGCATTACCGAACTCAAGAAGATTTCTGCCCTGTGCGAAGCCTACTATATCCCGGTATCGCCGCATGACGCGGCGGGACCGATCAACGTGGTTGCGGGAGCGCAGGTGATGATGACGGTTCCCAACTTCTACAAGCTCGAAACGTCGGAGTGGAACCTGGGCAAATACGATCACCTCATCGACAGACCTCTCGACGTGTCGAACGGCAATCTCAGACTGACGTCGAAACCCGGTCTGGGTGTCGAGATGAACCGCGACTATCTGCAAGCCCACGAGATTGAGCTGGGCTAGCAATGCTCTCGCCCGGCGCAGCGTGCGGGCGCCAGTCGCAGCCAATCAGAACGAGGATAGGTCATGCCAAAAACGGACACAGCCGGCGAGGTGCTCGATCGGGTGAACACCAACTCCAGGCCGAGCGAATTGCGCATCACCGATCTGCGCGTCGCCGAGATTGTCGGCGCGCCATTCACCTCGGCGCTGATCAAGATCTATACCAACCAGGGCATTGTCGGCCTGGGCGAAGTGCGCGACGGCGCCAGCGCGACCTATGCGCTGATGCTCAAGAGCCGGTTGCTGGGCGAGAACCCCTGTGACGTCGACCGGCTGTTTCGCCGCATCAAGCAATTTGGCGGCCATGGGCGGCAAGGTGGCGGTGTCTCGGCAATCGAGATCGCGCTGTGGGACCTCGCCGGCAAGGCCTATGGCGTGCCGATTTACCAGATGCTCGGCGGGCGGTTTCGCGACAAGGTGCGCGTCTATTGCGACACCGACGCGGACAAGCCCAGTGGCTCCGAGACCGGCAAGCGGCTCAAGGCGCGGATGGATCTCGGCTTCACCTTCCTGAAAATGGATCTCGGGCTGGCGCAGATCTCCCACATACCGGGCGCGGTGGTGGCGCCGGCCGGCGTGCTTGACGGTTTGTACTCGCATGCCAGCCGCGGTCCGGCACGCACGCTGGACGAACGCCGGGCGCGCAACGCCGCCTATGATGCGCAGAACGTGCCGCACCCGTTCACCGGCCTCCATTTCACCGAAAAGGGCATCGACCGGCTCGACCAATATATCCACGAGGTTCGCGAGGTGATCGGCTACGAGGTCCCGCTCGCCATCGACCATGTCGGCCACATCTCGCTGCAGGACGGCATCCGTCTCGCCCGGCGGATCGAGAAGTACGCACCGGCCTGGCTCGAGGACGTGATTCCCTGGCAGTACACCGAACAGTATCGCCAGTTGCAGCAGGCTACGTCGGTGCCGATCTGCACGGGTGAGGACATCTACCTCAAGGAAGCATTCGAGCCGCTGCTCAGCGCCGGCATCTCGGTGATCCACCCGGACTTGCTGACCACCGGCGGCATCCTCGAAACCAAGAAGATCGGCGACGCGGCGCAGGACCACGGTGTTGCCATGGCCATTCACATGGCGGAAAGCCCGATTGCGGCGATGGCCGCCGCTCATGTCGCGGTCGCCACGGAAAACTTCATGGCGCTCGAATATCACAGCGTCGAAGTGGACTGGTGGGACGACATCGTCACCGGCCTGCCCAAGCCGCTGGTCAAGGACGGCTTTATCACGGTGCCCGACAAGCCCGGCCTCGGCATCGACGACGTGGTCGACGAGGTGATCAGCAAGCATCTGCAGCCCGGTGTCACTGGGATATGGCAATCCACCGAGCATTGGGACAATGAATATAGCTGGGACCGGACCTGGAGTTAGCCCAGACCCCCTGTCCTCATTCTCCCCAGGCTGACAGGGCCAACGACCGACCATTCGTGTCGACCTCTCCCAAGGGAGAGGCGAAGAAAGAAACGGACGAAACCATGATCTACGAACTTCGTATCTATGACTGCCTGCCGGGCCAGTTGCCGGCGCTGCTCAAGCGTTTCAACGACCATACCTTGGCGCTGTGGGATAGGCACGGCATCCGCCAGGCCGGGTTCTTCACCACGGTGGTCGGCGAAAGCAGCAATCGACTGACCTATTTTGTCGCCTGGGAATCCCTTGCCGAGCGCGAAGTGAGATGGAAGGCTTTCACCACTGATCCGGCATGGCTCAAGGTCCGCGACGAGTCCGAGCGCGATGGCCCGATCCTGGCCAATATTTCCAGCCAGTTTCTCGCGCCAACCGCGTTCTCGTCGGTGAAATAGAGGACATCATGAAAATCACCGATCTCCGGTGCGCCGTCATCGGCAAGCATCCCGTCGTCCGCATCGTCACCGACGAGGGCCTTTATGGCCTCGGCGAGGTTGAGTACACCAAGCCTTATCTCAAGCCTTGGGTGCTGCATTTCCGCGACGCGCTGATCGGCGAGGACCCGACGGACGTCGAACGCTGTATGCTGAAGATCCGCCAGCGCGGCTCGTTCAAGCCCTATGGCGCCGCCGTCAGCGCCATCGAGCATGCGCTGTGGGATATTGCCGGCAAGGCGGCCGGCGTCCCGGTCTACAAGCTGCTCGGCGGCAAGATCCGCGACCAAGTTCGGGTCTATAACGGCTCGATCCGCAGGAGGCGCACCGGCGACAAGCCGGAAGATTATGCGGCCGACGTCAAATGGATGATGGAGCGGCCGGAAAACTTCTTCATGGTCAAGCAAGGCATCAGCTTTCACTCCAACATGAAGACCTCCGTGCCCGACTTCCACTATGGCGTGCGCCAGCCGCCGACCTATCACGGCGCGATGGACCAGGGGCAAATCAGCGAGCGCGGCATGGCGCATATGATCGAATGCGTCATCGCGATGAAGGAGGTGCTCGGCGACAAGGTCTCTCTGGCGCTGGATTGCGGCCCCGGCTGGTTTCTGCCGGACGCCATCCGCTTTGCGCAGGCAGTCGAGAAATACAATCTGATGTGGCTGGAGGACATGCTGACCGGCGACTACGTGCCTTGGGTCAATCCGCAGGCTTATCGCGAACTCACGACATCCACCTCCACCCCGATCCACACGGGAGAGCAGATCTATCTGCGCCATAACTTCAAGGAGCTGATCGAAACCCAGGCGGTGCGCGTCATCGGCCCCGACCCCGCCGATATCGGCGGCATCGCCGAGCTCAAATGGGTGGCCGAGCATGCCTACATGCACTCAATCATGATGGCGCCGCACGGCACGGCGAACGGGCTCCTCGGTCTTGGCGCGCTGATCAACGTCTGCGCCACCTTACCCGCCAACTACATCGCCTTCGAATATCCCAGTGCCTCCGACCCCTGGTGGGAGGACATCGTCATCGGCCTCCCCAAGGGGCAGATCGTCAGGGATAGCATGGTCGACCTGCTCGAAGCGCCGGGATTGGGCCTCGACATCGACGCCAAGGGAGCGAAAAAATATCTCGCGGAAGAGGACGCCGGTTTCTTCGACTAACGTAAGACAGCCGGACGGATCGGCCGCCGACGGTTCTGACCCCGCCGGAGCGCCTTTTCGCGCTCTCGCCAATAAAGGCCAACCGCCAGGCTTTCGAAATAGCGTTGGAATACTTTTACGATTTCCGCGCGAACTATCTTTAAACCTGTTGGTGCGATACCTACGTCATTTGTTGTAGTGTCTATCAAGGCAACACCGATGTGAGATAACTCACGGCCACGTCGCCCCCACTGGGGACTCGGGACGCGCGGTCATTTTTCCATACAATGAGCAGCCCAAACGTTCGACACGCCCTTCAGTGCGTCGAGCGTGTCGTTGCGCAATCTCCCCGCTTCATAAATCAACACCAACCGGGTGGCCGGCGGGTGAACGAACCTGCGCGCTCCATAGGAGAGAAAAGATGGAAGCCCTACAATATCTCGGCCCGATCGGATGGACGGCGATCGAAATAGCCGTGCTGGTCATCGTGCTGGCGATCCTGTTCTGGTGGAGCGGCGTGGTCCGCTACATCCCAAACGACAGGCTCGGCATCCTGGAAAAACTATGGAGCTTTCGCGGCTCCGTCAGTAGTGGCTTCATTGCGCTCAACCGTGAGGCAGGCTACCAGCCGGAAGTTGTGCGCGGTGGCCTGCATTTCTTCATGCCGTTCCAATATTCGATGCATCGCGCCAATCTCGTCACCATCCCGCAGGGTCAGATCGGCTATGTCTTTGCCCGTGATGGCAAGCCGCTGCCTCCGACGCAGACACTTGCTTCCAACACCGACGCCGATGACTTCCAGGATGTGCGCGGCTTTCTCGAAAAAGGCGGCCAGAAAGGACCGCAACGCAAGATCTTGCGTGAAGGCACCTACGCCATAAATCTCGCACAATTCATCGTGCTCACCGCCCAGTCGATCTATGCCGTTAATCTGAGCTCGTCCGAACAAAACCTTTTTGCCAATATGTCCAGCATGATCTCGGAGCGCGGCGGCTTTGAGCCAATCGTCATCCATAATGCCGATGACATGATCGGCATCGTCACCATCCATGACGGTCCGGCCCTGCCGGACGGCGAGATCATCGCACCGACCGTCGCCAACGATCCGAACGACCCGAACTTCCACAACAATTTTCAGGACCCGGAGAAGTTTCTCAATGCTGGCGGCTACCGTGGCCGGCAGTTGCAGGTGCTGGCCGACGGTAGCTACTTCCTCAATCGCATTTTCGCGACCGTCGAACTGGTCGAGAAGACGGTCATTGATGTTGGCACGGTGGGTGTCGTCGTCTCCTATAACGGTCGTCACGGCACGGATATATCCGGGCAGGCATACCGTCACGGCGAGCTGGTCGAAATCGGCGCACGCGGTGTCTGGTCAACGCCGCTACTGCCAGGCAAGTATGCGTTCAATACCTATGCCGGCAAAATCATCACCGTGCCGACCACCAACTTCGTGCTCAAATGGACGAAGGAGCAGTTTGGCGAACACCGGCTGGACGAGAACCTGTCTGAAGTGTCGTTGATCACCAAGGATGCGTTCGAGCCTGTGCTGCCACTCTCGGTCGTCGTGCATATCGACTATATGAAGGCGCCGCTCGTGGTGCAGCGTTTCGGTGACATCAAGCGGCTGGTCGAACAAACGCTCGATCCGATGGTCTCTGCCTACTTCAAGAATATCGCCCAGACAAAGACGCTGATCCAGCTTTTGCAGGAGCGTAGCGATATCCAGCGCAAATCGGGCGAGGAGATGCGCGAAAAATTCAATTCCTACAGCCTCGAGCTGCAGGAAGTGTTGATTGGTACGCCCCGTGCTGCCAATGGCCAGAACAGCATAGAGCAGATCCTGATCCAGCTGCGCGAGCGCCAGATCGCGGTCGAAAAGGTCGAGACTTATAAATTGCAGGAGAAGGCGGCCATTCAGGAACGCACGTTGCGTGAGAAGGAGGCGCTCGCCGAACAGCAAGCCAAGATCACGACGTCGGCACTTACCATCGAGATCAGTGAGAACGAGGGCAAGGCGCAACTGGCCCGCACCCGCCAGGAGGCGGAAACCATTCAGGTCACCGCCAAGGCAGAAGCCGAGAAGGTGCGTGTCGGCGGCCAGGGCGAGGCCGACATGATCAAGCCGTCGCGCTTGCCGATGCCGAACGCATCAAGGCGACCGGTTTTGCGGAGGCCGAGAAGGTGCGCGCCATCGGTCTGGCGGAGGCAGAGGCCACCGAGAAGAAGGTCGCGGCCTTTGGCGGCCCGGACTATCAGCTCCACTCGCAGGTCCTCATACGCTTTGCCGAGGCGATCGAGACCGGCAGGCTGCCGATCGTGCAGCAGATCCAGATCGGCACTACCGGTGGCGAGAAGGGGGCCGCCAATGGCCTTGTCGAGATGATGCTTTCGATGCTCGTTGCCGATCGGGTTGGACCGCAGAATCTACCGGATGAGATCCCGGCACCCGTTGAGGAGGAATGATTGAGGATGGCCACGGCCCATTTTGCGCCCTGCTGGAAAACTGGGGCTGGTGCGGATTGCCGGGTGCCTGAGTATCGAAGGCGTCGGGCCGCCGGCTGACCAATCGGGCCGCCACGCTGTGGCGGCCCAGCGGGTGGCACAAAGCATCAAACTAGCAAGTAAGCCGGTCTGCCTGCTATCAGACAGGCGGCGTCGTCGTCTGATCATGGCGGCGCTGCTGCTGCCAGGTATCGACAGCAGGATTTCGAAAGGCTTCCGGTCGCTTTGCGGCCCGGCAAGCGATAGATTTGCGATAGACGACTGAACGTCAGGCGACGTCCAGCAGAAGCAGTGGGAGGAAGAATTGAAGGGTTTCATCTCAGGTCTCGCCGGAGGCGTCATGGCGCTGGCGATTTTGGGTTGCGCGAGCGCGCTTGCGGCCGACAAGGTCACCGTCGCGGTCACCGCGATCGTCGAGCATCCGTCGCTGGACGCGGCGCGCGCCGGCGTCAAGAAGGCGCTGGAGGATGCCGGCTACAAGGAAGGTGACAATTTGACCTTCGAGTTCGAGTCGGCGCAAGGGCAGCCGGCCACCGCCGCGCAGATCGCGCAGAAATTCGCGGGCGAGAAGCCAAACGTCATCGTCGCCATCGCTACACCGTCGGCGCAGGCCGTGGTGTCGGCGACGCAGGATATTCCGGTGGTGTTCACCGCGGTGACCGATCCGGTCTCGGCGCAGATTGTCACCGACCGCGACCATCCCGGCGGCAACGTCACCGGCATTTCCGACTTCTCGCCGCTGGAACAGCAGCTCGACCTGATCCGGGAATTCCTGCCGTCGGCCGCCAAGATCGGCGTGCCCTTCAATCCGGCGGAATCAAACAGCATCGCGCTGCTGTCGGCGCTGAAGGAACTGGGCAAGGCCAAGGGCTTCGAGATCGTCGAAGCGCCGGCATCCAAGTCGGCCGATGTCGCGGGTGCGGCGCAGAATCTGGTCGGCAAGGTCGATGTCATCTACCTGCCGACCGACAACACGATCATCTCGGCGCTGGAGACGATCCTGGCCGTCGGCGCCGAAAACAAGCTGCCGGTGTTCTCGGCCGAGAACGACACCGTCAAGCGAGGGGCGATCGCCTCCGTCGGCTTCGACTATTATCAGGTCGGCCTTGAGACCGGTGCCATCGTGGTGCGCGTGCTCAAGGGCGAGAAGCCGGGCGACATCGCAGTGCGCAACGCAACCGGCACGGACCTGATGGTCAACGCCAAGGCCGCCGAGGCCATGGGCGTGACCATTCCGAAAAGCGTGCGCGACCGCGCCAAGCAGGTCATCGAATAAAGCCGTTTCGCCTGGCGCGAAGGCGCCCTGCAGCACGGACGGATCAGGCGTGGCGCGCAAGCGCCTCGCCTGATTTGCTAGAAGATAACGGAGCGGTTCATGAACCTGATTTCCCTGATCGGCGCTGTCGAGATCGGGCTTGTCTTCGCGCTCGTGGCGCTCGGCGTCTACATCTCGTTTCGCGTTCTCGACTTTCCCGATTTGACGGTTGACGGCTCGTTTCCGCTGGGTGCGGCGGTTGCAGCGGCGATGATCTCGGGCGGCATCAATCCCGTCACCGGCACGCTTGCGGCGATCGTCGCCGGTTGCCTTGCGGGCATCGTCACGGCCTGGCTGAACATCCGCTTCGGCATCCTGCACCTGCTCGCCGGCATCCTCACCATGACCGCGCTGTTCTCGGTCAATCTGCGCATCATGGGCAGGCCCAACATCCCGCTGATGAACCAGCCGACGGTGATAGACCTGTTTGCCTGGTTGCGCCCGCTGGTGGAGGCTTCCGGACTGCCGGGACGGCCGACGCTGAAGGTGCTGGCGCTGCTGATCATCGTCAGTGCCGTCGGTGCCTTGCTTGCCCGCTTCCTGACCTCGGAGTTCGGCCTGGCGATGCGCGCCACCGGCGCCAATCCGCGCATGGCGCAGGCGCAAGGCATCCCGACCGAGATGCACACCTATATCGGCGTCGCACTTGCCAATGGCCTCGTTGCGCTGGCGGGAGCGCTGTTTGCGCAGACCGCCGGTTTCGCCGATGTCACAGTCGGCACCGGCACGGCAATTGCCGGCCTTGCCGCCGTGATCCTGGGCGAGACGATCTTCCGGACGCGGTCGATCGTGATCGGCATCTTCTCCTGCGTCTTCGGTGCGATTGCCTATCGCATCGCCATCGCGCTGGCGCTGAACACCGGTTGGCTCGGCCTGCAGTCCTCCGACCTCAATCTCGTCACCGCCGTGCTGGTGGCGATGGCGCTGATCCTGCCCAAGGTCGCCAACCCGATGCGCAGCCTGTTGAAAAGGGGTGCGGCATGATCAGCCTCAGCGATGTTCACGTCACCTTCGGGCGCGGCACGCCGCTCGAACACCGCGCGCTGCGTGGCCTGAACCTGGTCATTCCCGAAGGCGAGTTCGTCACCGTCATCGGCTCCAACGGTGCCGGCAAATCGACGCTGCTCAATGTGCTGAGCGGCACGGCGAGGGCGGAGAAGGGCTCGATCGCCGTCGACGGCACCGAGGTCACCCGCTGGCCGGCGCCCAAGCGGGCGAAGCTGATCGCCCGCGTCTTCCAGGATCCGATGGCCGGCACCTGCGAGCGTCTGTCGATCGAGGAAAACATGGCGCTCGCTTTTTCGCGCGGCAGCGTGCGGCGCTTCGGGCGCGCGCTCGATGCCACCCGCCGTGCGTTGTTTCGCGAAAAACTGTCGATGCTGGGCCTCGGCCTGGAGAACCGCCTGAGCGATTCGATGGGGCTGTTGTCGGGCGGCCAGCGCCAGGCGGTCAGCCTGCTGATGTCGACGCTGACCGGAATGAAGATCCTGCTGCTGGATGAACACACCGCCGCACTCGACCCACGCACCGCGGCCTTCGTGCTCGATCTCACACGCCGCATCGTCGAGGAGCAGAAACTGACGGCGCTGATGGTCACCCATTCGATGCGCGATGCGCTCGACCACGGCACGCGCACCGTGATGCTGCATGAGGGCACCATCGTGTTCGACATTGCCGGCGACCAGCGCAAGAGCCTCGACGTCCCCGATATGCTGAATCTGTTCCGGCAGGCGCGCGGCGACGAACTCTCCGACGACAATCTGCTGCTCGGGATGGGCGCGAAGCAGGCAGCGAGCGTGGGGGCGGGCAAGACGGACTGAGGGCTGACCAACGTCTGTGTGCGGTGCTTCGACCAGCCTCCGGAACAGTCGATCCCGCGGACCAGATCGCGACGACCATCATCCACGACTGTACCGTGGGCTGGGGCTCTCCCTGCTAGTCGAATGGACTGGGTCGACATGGCGTTATCGCCTATTTGACACCTCTTGGCCGTGGGCACATAAATCGCGCCCCAAGTTACGGAGACCCCGATGACAGTCGACCAGACGCTGCCAGATGCGGCGCCCGCGGAGGCCGGGGCCAGGCCCGACGTGACGACGCTGATCGTCTATTTCGGCGCGCTGGTCGCCATGTTCATGGCCACCATCGACATGCAGATCGTCGTCACTGCCTTGCCCACCATTGCCGGTGAACTGGGCAATCTGCATCTGTTCGGCTGGGTGGGTGCTGCCTATCTGCTGTCGACCGCCGCGGTCTCACCGTTCTACGGCAAGCTCGGGGATATGTATGGCCGCAAGAATGTGGTGCTGGCGGCGATCGGCCTGTTCCTGCTGGGCTCGCTTGTCTGCGGCATGGCATGGTCGATGGAGAGCCTGATCGCCGCGCGCGTGCTGCAAGGCATCGGCGGCGGCGGCCTGATGGTGTCGGCCTTCGCCATGATCGGCGAGCTGTTTTCGCCGCGCGACCGTGCCAAATACCAGGGCTACAGTTCGGCGGTGTTTGCGCTGTCGTCGGTGCTCGGTCCGTTGGCCGGCGGCTATATCACCAGCCTGTTCGGCTGGCGCTGGGTGTTCCTGGTCAACCTGCCGATCGGCATCGTCGTGATGGGGGTGCTGGCCTTCGCGATGCGCAGCCGGTTCAACGAGAAGCGGCACCGCATCGACTATCTCGGCGGCGCTCTGCTCGCCATCGGCACGACGGCCATCGTCTATTGGGGCTATCATGTGCTCGACCCCTCAGGGCCGGACCTCTTCACCTTCGCGCTGCCGGTGCTGGCGCTGGTGGCAATATGCCTGTTCATCATGGTCGAACGACGGGCCGAGGAGCCGATTGTGCCGTTGCGGCTGTTCGGCAATTCGACGGTCAGCATCGTCTCGGGTGTGTCTTTGGTCGCCGGAACGGTGACGCTCGGCATGTTCTTCTATTTCGCCCTCTACATGCAGACGCTGACGGGTCTGAGCCCCGCCGAAGTCGGCTTCCTGTTCCTGCCGGCGTCGCTGACGTCGATGGTCATCTCGATCGTGGCCGGGCGGGTGATCGCGGCAACCGGACGCTACAAATGGATGCCGGTGGTGGCGATGGGTATTGGCGGGCTGTTGATGCTGGGCTTCGTCGTCACCAACCAGCACACGCCGATCTGGGTGCTGGCGCTGATGATGGCGGTGTTCGGCGTCAGCATGGGTCTGCAATTCCAGGTGCTGATCGTGGCGATCCAGGCGGCGGCACCCTTGCAGGACATCGGCGCGGTGACGTCGCTGATCACCCAGGCGCGTACGCTCGGAGCATCGCTCGGCCTGGCGCTGAACGGCGCGGTGATGATCTGGGCCCTGAACCGGCAGACTGCCGAGCTCCCAGCCGACGCTGCCGCCCTGCTGCCGCAGGGCCTGAATGGGTTGACCCCGCACCTCGCATCAAGCTTGCCGGTCGCGATCCGCGAAGTTGTGCTCGACCACTACTCCAGTGGTTTTAACGTGATGTTCATCTGGGTGGCGGCGCTCTATTTCGTCGCCATGGGGCTGACACTGCTGCTCGAGGACAAAGAGATCCCGAAACGGGGCTGAGCAACGTATCTCATGCGCCGGCGCGGGCATCCGGCCATGATAGGAAACCGATCCGGCGAGGAAAGCATGATTATCGACACCCATCTGCATCTGATCGACCTGTCGGCGTTGCGCTATCCCTGGCTTGGCGGCGTGCCGGCGCTCAACCGCGATTTTTCGCACGAAGAATATGCAACTCAGGCGCGGCGCGCGGGGATCGAGGCGGCGCTTCACATGGAGGTCGATGTCGATGCCGCCGACATCGAGGCCGAGACCAGCCATGTCAGGGCGCAGTCGCTGGAGAAGGGAAGCCTGCTCAGCGGCGCGATCGCGTCCTGCCGGCCGGAGGAGGGCGGCTTTGCCGACTATCTCGAGCGCCAGCAGGCCAATCCGTTCGTCAAGGGATTTCGCCGCGTGCTGCATGTCATGCCGGACGAGCTTTCGGACAGTGGGCTGTTTCGAGACAACATCAAGCGGCTTGCCGGCACTGGGCTCACCTTCGATTTCGTGGTTCTGCCGCACCAGATTCCGCGCGCCATCGCGCTTGCCGACTTCGCGCCCGATGTCCAGTTCGTGCTCGACCATTGTGGCGTGCCCGACATAAAGGGCAATGGCGAACATCCCTGGCGCGAGCACATGGCCGAGATCGCGCGGCGCCCCAACGTGACGGCCAAGATCTCGGGCGTGGTCGCTTACGCCGACGCAGGTTCGTGGACCGTCGAAACCTTGCGCCCCTATGTCGAGCACACGATCGGCAGTTTCGGCTGGGACCGGGTCGTGTGGGGAAGCGACTGGCCGGTGTGCACTCTGGGCGGCGGCCTGGCGACCTGGGTGGCTGCGACGCATGCGCTGATCGCCGGCGCAAGCGCCGGCGATCGGGCGAAGCTGCTGTCGGGTAACGCCAGGCGGATGTGGAGGCTGTAGTTTTCCGTCCGTGGCTGTCGCTCGTCGGTGGACTACTTAACACCGATGCCTGCGGTCAGGCCGCCATCGATCCTGTAGTCGGCGCCGGTGCAGAAACCGGCTTTCGCCGAACACAGGAAGGCGATGAGTTCCGCCACTTCCTCCGGTTCGCCGATGCGGCCGAGCGGATGCGCCGCGCCGAACCGTTTGTAGGCCTCTTCGACATCGGCATCGCTGCCACTCTCGCCACGCGCGGCCTTCTCCAGGATCGGCGTGCGGATCGAGCCCGGGCTGACCGAATTCACCCGGATGCCGGCCGCCGCATAGTCGAGCGCCAACGAGCGCGTCAGTGTGTGGATAGCGCCCTTGGTCGTGGCATAGGCGGCGACGTTCTGCTGGCAGGCAAAGCCCTGCACCGAGGCGACGTTGACGATGGCGCCGCCGCCGCGCTTGATCATTTCCGGAATGCCGAAATGGGCGGTCAGATAGATCGAACCGACATTGACCGTCATTGCCCGGTTCCAGGTTTCCCAGTCGGTCGTCGTCGCGGTGCCATAGGGATGGACCGCGGCCGAATTGACGATGACGTCGAGGCCGCCGAACTTTGTGACGCCGGCCGCCACCGCGTCGCGCACCTGGTCGGAGACGGAGACGTCGGTGTCGATGACCAGCGCTGCTGCTCCAGCCCTTTCCAGCTGCGCTTTCATCGCCGCATTGGCGGTGCGGTCGATGCCGCAGGCGATGATTGCGGCACCACCGGCCGCAAGGCGTCTGGCGGTCGCCAGGCCAATGCCGGTCGTCCCCGTCACCAGGGCCACCTTGCCGTCGAAATCCGTCATTTTCGAAAACTCCCCATTTTCTATCGACTCCCGTCGCGGTCCAACAATAAGTTGCCAACCTCTCGCAGAAGGAAAGCCGAAAATGGAACAATGCTGGCGCTGGTACGGACCCGACGACCCGGTGACGCTCGATCATGTCAAGCAGGCGGGCGCCAGCGGCGTGGTCTCGGCGCTGCACCATATCTATGACGGCCGGGCGTGGCCTGAAGCCGAAGTGCTGGAGCGCAAGCGCATCATCGAGGAAGCCGGACTGACCTGGTCGGTGGTCGAGAGCATCCCGGTCCACAATTCGATCAAGATCGGTGCGCCGGAACGCGAGCGCTACGCCGGCTACTACCGCGACTCGATCCGCGCGCTGGCCAAGGCCGGCATCGCCACGGTCTGCTATAACTTCATGCCGGTGGTCGACTGGACCCGCACCGATCTTGCCTACCGCCTGCCGACGACGGGGTATGCCTTGCGTTTCGATGCGATCGATTTCGCCGCCTACGATCTGTTCGTGTTGAAGCGCAAGAACGGTGCGGCAAGCTATACGCCGGCACGTATTGCGCAGGCGGAAGCGCGGCTGAAGGAATTGCCGGCCGAGAAGATCGACCAGATCGAGCGCAATCTGATCGCCGGCCTGCCGGCGACAGAGCGCAAATATGATCGCGAGAGTTTTCGCCAGGCCCTGGCGGACTATGAGGGGATCGGACCGAAGGAGCTGCGCGACAACCTCGCCTGGTTCCTGCGCGAAATCATTCCTGTGGCGGAAGAGGAGGGGGTGCGCATGTGCATCCATCCCGACGACCCGCCGTTCTCGCTTTATGGCCTGCCGCGCGTCGTTTCGACCGCCGAGGATGCGCGTTTCATTCTCAATGCCGTCGACAGCCAGGCCAATGGCCTGACGTTCTGCACCGGCTCCTACGGCACGCGCGCCGACAACAACATTGTCGCCATGGTCAAGGAATTCGCCGATCGCATCCATTTCGCCCATCTGCGCAACATCACCATCGAGAAGGACGGCTCGTTCTACGAGGCCGAGCATCTCGAGGGCGGCACCGATATGGCGCATGTCATCCTTGCGTTGATGCAGGAAGAGGCGCGCCGCCACAGAGAGGGCCGCGCCGACTGGCAAATCCCGATGCGGCCGGACCATGGCCATCTGCTCGCCGACGACATCGGCAAGACGAGGATCAACCCCGGCTACTCGCTGATCGGCCGCCTGAAAGGCCTCGCCGAACTGCGCGGCATCATGCGCGCCGTGGAGACGTTCGGGCTGGCTTGAGAAGCGCCAAGCGGCCTGCGTTTCAATGCCAGCGCCGGTTCAGTGTGCCGTCGCTGTAGATCATGCGGCCGGCTCGGAATGTCGCCCGCACCCGCGCGACCGGGTGGCGATCGGCGATGACGAGATCGGCGAGAAGTCCAGGCTCGATGGCGCCACGGTCGGTTAGGCCTAGTGCCGTCGCCGGGTTGGCGCTGGTCAGCGCCGCCGCCGTCACCAAGCCGCCGTTGCGCAGCTCAGCCAGGCCAAGCATGGCCGGCAGGATCGAGGCCGGATGATAGTCGCTGGCCAGCATGTCGAGCAGTCCAGCCTCATAAGCCTGCCGCGCCGACAGATTGCCGGAATAGGACTGGCCGCGCAACGCATTGGGCGCTCCCATCACGGTATGCATTGCGAGCCTTCGGGCTTCCTGCGCCGCTTCCAGGGTCACCGGGAATTCGCTGAGCTTAGCGCCGAGGCCATGAACCAGTTCCACCTTCTCCAGCGTGTCGTCGTCATGCGAGGCAAGCGCGACGCCATTTGCCTGCGCACGCGCCGACAGGTCCTGCAAAGCGTTGAGCACATCGCCCTGGCCTTCGCGGCCGGCGATGCGGTGACCGACGACCTCGGACGCCTGGGCAACCGACATGCCGCGCTCCTTGGCGATGCGGGCGATGTAGAGCTCGACATCACGATACTGCCCTTGTCCAGGCGTGTGGTCCATCAGCGAGATCAGATCCAGCCTGCCGGCATCCATCAGCTTCTGCAGCATGGGAACCGCCGGGGTGAAGGTGACTTCGAAGCGGGCATGGATGCGGTGGTCGACCAGCAGATGGTCCTTCATCCCGGCAATTGTGTCGATGGTCGCCGAGGTATGGTCTTCCGACCGCTGCACGCCGCTGGTGATGCTGGCACCGATGAAGGAGAGCGCGGCATAGGCCGTGGTGATGCCACACGAAGCCAGCTTCTTGTCGAGTTCGGCAATGCCGATCTGCATCGGCACATGCACGCCGAGGCGCGGCTCGACTTCCTTCTCGACCATATCGCCATGCATGTCGATGAAGCCGGGCAGAAGCAGGCGGCCGCCGCCTGAGATGTCGGCATTTTCGACCGGCTCGTTACGGATCTCGGCAATCCGGCCGTTTTCGATGCGGATGGCGCCGCTCGGGACGATGCGGTCGCGCAGGACAATTTCGAATTCACTTAGCCACATACGATTTCTCTTCAGGGGACAGGCGATGCAGGACGGGTTTTCGGTCGACAAGACCAGGGGACAGCCGTCCCATAACAGCTGCTTGCCCCCGAAAAATGACAATCGGTGACGGGCCTTGTGATTGACGCGAAAAGTCACGGTTCATGAAAGTTCACGGCCGTTTTTCTTCTCAAGCCGGCTCAGGGCAGCGTACCGTTCGATTGCCAGCTTGACAGAAAGCTGACAATGTATCATATCCAAAAAGCTGACTATGTATCATATTATTTCGTGCAGCGATCAAGACCGGTCAAGTCGGCCGTTCCAGGGAGGCGATCGTGGGAGAGGCTATCAGCCAGTGGAGCAATTGGTCGGGTTATGTCACGGCCAGGCCGCAGGCTTTTGCCGAACCGCAGACTCTCGATGAGCTAAGCGTTGCTATTCGCAATTCACCCGGGCCGGTTCGCTTTGTCGGAACCGGGCATTCCTTCACGCCGCTGGTCAGGAATGACGGCACAATCCTGTCGCTCGATCGCTTCGAGGGTCTGAAGTCGCACGATCCGGCCAAGCTGACCGCGCGGGTCGGCGCCGGTACCAAGATCGGCGCGCTGGCAAAACTTCTGCATGGAGTCGGCCAGGCGCTGCCGAATATGGGTGACATCGACAAGCAGGCGTTCGGTGGGGCGCTCGGCACCGCCACGCATGGTTCGGGCATCACGCTCGGCGCGTATCACACCCAGCTCGAGGCGATGCTGATCGTCGATGGGCGCGGCGCTGTGAAGGAGTTCGACCGCGCCAAAAGCCCCGACATGATCGAAGCCATGGGCGCCTCGCTCGGCGCTTTCGGCGCCGTCACCGAAGTGACGATCCGCAACATGGCGAGTTACCGGATGCGGCATCGCCGCTGGACGGCGCCGATTGCCGATGTGCTGTCGCAATTTGAGCGCACGATGACGGCGCATCGCTCGGCCGAGTTCTACTACGTGCCGTTTTCCGGCCAGGCGCTGCTGATCGCCAGCGACATCACCGAGGCGCCGGCAACCGTGCGTCCGCCGACGGAGGACGACGATGCCGTTACCACGCTCAGGAAGCTGCGCGACTATCTCAGCTGGTTCCCGTGGCTGCGCCGCCGTCTCATCGGCTCCGCTTTCGCGAAAGTGCCGGCAGAGGACTATGTCGAGGACTGGCTGAAGGTCTTCACCTCGGAGCGCAACGTCAAGTTCAACGAGATGGAGTACCACCTGCCGTTCGAGGAAGGGGCTGGTGCACTCGGCGAACTCATTACGCTGCTCGAGACGCGGTTTCCGGACGTCTATTTCCCGATAGAGGTTCGCGTCGTCGCGCCTGACAACATCTGGCTGAGCCCCTTCTACAAGCGCCCGACCTGTTCGATCGCCATCCATCACGGCGTCGAGCGCGATCCGATGGCGTACTTCAACGCCGCCGAGCCGATCTTCAGGAAGCGCGGCGGCCGCCCGCATTGGGGCAAGATGCACAGCCTGACATCAAAGGAATTGAGCGCGCTCTATCCGCGCTGGAACGATGCCATGGCGGTGCGTCGCGAGATGGACCCCGACAACCGCTTCGTGTCCCCCTACATGGCCAGGCTGCTTGGCGTCGCGACATGAGCCTGACCGACACCTACTTCGCCGACCTGTCTGGCGCGCTCAGGGCGGCCGGGATCTTTCAACCTTGCCTGGTGCTCGATCTCGACCGGCTCGATCACAACATTGCTGCGATCAAGGCGAAGTTCGCCACGGGCCTCGATCTGCGCCTCGTCGACAAGTCGCTGCCTTGCCTGCCGCTCATCGAACACATCCGTGCGGCGTTTTCGACCGAGAGGTTGATGACGTTCCATCTGCCGATCAGCGCCGAAATGCTGAAAGCCTTTCCCGATGTCGATCTCCTGCTCGGCAAGCCGATGCCGCTTGCCGGCGCGAGACACTCCCTTACCAAGGGAGTGCTCGCCGGGCTTGGCGAGGCGACGTCGCGCATCGTCTGGCTGATCGATACGGAGGAGCGGCTTGCCGCCTACGGCGCGCTTGCCACGGAGCTCGACCGCGAGCTTCGTATCTGCTTCGAGGTCGATGTCGGCCTGCATCGCGGCGGTATCAGCGACCTCGACGCGTTGGCGCGGGCGGTTGCCGCGCTGGCGAAATATCCACGACTGAAGTGCGAAGGCGTTATGGCCTATGAAGCGCATATCGGCCATATCCCCAAACTGCTCGGCGGACCGGCCAAAGCGCGCGCCAAGGCCGTCAGCCTGTTTCGCCAGTATGTCGGCTGCCTCGCGCCCGACCAGCGCAGGATCCTTAATCTTGGCGGCAGCAGCACCGCGTTGCTCTATGACAGCTGGGTTGGCGCCAATGAATTGTCCATCGGATCGGCTTTCATGCTGCCGACCGATTTCGACGTGCCCAGTCTCAGCCAATTGCAGCCTGCCGCTTTCATCGCGACGCCGATCCTGAAGGTGGTCGATGTCCGGTTGCCGGGCCTCGACGAGCGCTCCTGGCTGCTGCAGAAGCTAGGGCTGTTGCCGCGGCGCGGTTGTTTTATCTATGGCGGCAAATGGATGGCCAAGCCCGTCCATCCCGCCGGGATGAAGACCGACAAGACGTTCGGCTTTTCGACCAATCAGCAATTCATGGCGTTGCCCGACGACGTCAATGTCGGACCCGACGACTACGCCTTCCTGCGTCCGACGCAGAGCGAATTCGTGCTACAGCAGTTCGGTTCGATCCAGGTCTATTCCGGCGGGAAATTCGTCGAGCAATGGGCCGCACTGCCGTTTTCGTAAATCGAAGTGGAGGAGGACACGATGGTCGCAAGGGCAGCCAAAACCCACCCCGTGCAGCCTGAATGGGCAGCCGAACTCGATCTGGCGCTCACCGATCTCGACTGCAAAAAGGATGACTGGGCGCAGACCTCGAATGGCGAGCGGATCGCCTTGCTGCGGCAGGTCAAGGATCACATCCGCGAGGTCGCCGAAGCGTGGGTCAAGACAGCGACGCGTAAGAAGGGCATCCCGACCGGCTCGCCGCTGGAAGGCGAGGAATGGCTGGCCGGTCCGGCGGCGCTGATGGATGGCTGCAACCAGTTCATCCACACGCTGAGCCTGATGGAGGGCAAGAAATTTCTCGACAGGTTGCCGGTCCGTACCTTGCCCAGCGGACAGGTGGCGGTGACGGTGGTTCCGAATTCGCTTTGGGACAAGGTGCTGTTCACCGGCCTCAAGGCCGAGATCTGGATGCAGCCGGGCGTGACCAAGGCGAACCTCGCCGCAAACACCGCCTCGGCTTATGACGCGCCGCGCACCAGCCGCAAGGGCAAGATCGGCCTCGTGCTCGGTGCCGGCAATGTCGCCTCGATCGCGCCGCTCGACTGCCTGCACAAGCTGCTCGTCGAACACCAAGTCGTTCTGCTCAAGATGAACCCGGTCAACGACTATCTCATCGATTTCCTCAAGCCGGCGCTGCGGCCGCTGATCGAGTTCGGCGCGCTGCGCATTGTGCGCGGCGGTGCCGATGTCGGCGCTTATCTGTGCAACCACGATCTCGTCGACGACATCCACATCACCGGTGCCGCCACCTCGCATGATGTGATCGTCTGGGGTCCCGGCAAGGAGGGCCGCAAGAACAAGGCGGCGGGCACGCCGAGGAACAGCAGGCGCATCACCTCGGAACTCGGCGGCGTGGCGCCTACCATCGTGGTTCCCGGCCCATGGTCGAATGCAGATATCGCCTATCATGCCGAACTGATCGCGACCCAGAAGCTCAACAATTCCGGCTTCAACTGCATCGCCTGCCAGATGCTGGTGCTGCCGGAGAACTGGGACAAATCCGAAGCGCTGCTGGCGGCACTCGAAAAGGTGATGCAGAGGGCCCCGTCGCGGCCAGCTTACTACCCGGGCGCCACCAAGCGCCTCACCGCGTTCGAGGCGCATGCCGACGGCGTGCAGAAATTCGAGCGCCCTGCCGGACCGGCCTGCGTGGTGGTGTCGTTCCGGCCGGGCACTGACGCCTACTTCGAAAATGCCGAAGTGTTTGCGCCGGGGCTCAGCGTCATGCGGCTGCCGGCGGGCAATGCCGAATCCTACCTGCGCGCTGCAGTCGCCTACGCCAATGAAAAGCTGCACGGCACGCTCGCCGCCAACATTCTCATCCATCCCAAGACAATCGCCGAGATCGGGCGGCAGCGCTTCGAGGAGATCGTTGCTGAATTGCGCTATGGCGGAATCGGCATCAATTCCTGGAGCGGCGTTCTGTTCGCGCTGCTGCGGCCGACCTGGGGCGCTTTCCCCGGCCACACGCTCGACGACGTGCAGAGCGGGATCGGCGTCGTCCACAACACCTATTTGTTCGACAAGCCGGAACGCAGCGTGCTCGAAGCGCCGTTCCGCATCATGCCGAAGCCGGCGTGGTTCCTGACCCACAAAAGGGCAGATGTCGTCGGCCGTCTGATCACCGAGTTCAATTACCGGCCGAGCCTTCTGAAACTGCCGCGTATCATCTGGAACGCGCTGCGCGGCTAGCGCAAGCAGGCGAAGACAACGACAGAAAGCCGAGACAGGAGTTGCGACATGGCTGACGACGCGGATGCAATCATCGTTGGCGGCGGGCTGGCCGGTCTGGCCGCCGCCGCGGAACTCGGCGATGCCGGCAAGCGCGTGATCATCGTCGAGCAGGAGGGCGGCGGTTTTCTCGGCGGCCAGGCGTTCTGGTCGCTCGGCGGCCTGTTTCTGGTCGACACGCCCGAGCAGCGCCGCTTGCGCATCAAGGACAGCCACGACCTCGCCTGGCAGGACTGGTTGGGTTCGGCCCAGTTCGACCGGCCTGAGGATCATTGGCCAAGGAAAGTGGCGGAAGCCTATGTCGATTTCGCCGCCGGTGAGATGCGGCCGTGGCTGCACGGCATGGGCATGCGTTGGTGGCCGGTGGTCGGCTGGGCCGAGCGCGGCGGCGCGCTGGCCAATGGCCATGGCAATTCGGTGCCGCGCTTCCACCTGACATGGGGCACTGGTCCCGGCGTGGTCGCGCCGTTCGAAAGGCGCGTGCGCGAGCACGTCGCCAAGGGGCTGATAACATTGAAATTCCGCCATCAGGTCAGCCGGCTGATCAAGGCCAATGGCGCGGTCACCGGCGTCGCTGGCGAAATCCTGGAGGCGTCCAGCGTCGAGCGTGGCAAGCAGTCGAACCGCACCGTCGTTGGTGATTTCGAACTCTCGGCCGGCGCCGTGATCGTCACCTCCGGCGGCATAGGCGGCAATCACGAGCTTGTTCGCAAGGTCTGGCCGGTCGAGCGGCTGGGGCCGGCGCCGAAGCGTATGGTGGCCGGAGTGCCGCACCATGTCGATGGCCGCATGGTGGCGATCACCCAGGACGCCGGCGGCGCGGTGATCAACGCCGACCGGATGTGGCACTATGTCGAGGGGATCAAGAACTGGAATCCGATCTGGCCGAACCACGGCATCCGCATCCTGTCGGCGCCGTCGCCGCTATGGTTCGATGCGCTCGGACAACGCATGGAGGCGCCGTTCTTCCCGAGCTTCGATTCGCTCGGCACGCTGAAGCGCATCCTGTCGACCGGGCATGACTATTCCTGGTTCGTGCTGACGAAGACGATCGCCTCGAAGGAGTTCGTGCTGTCCGGCTCGGAGCAGAACCTCGACTTTACGGCCAAGGATTGGCGGGCAGTGCTGAAGAACCGGCGCGGCGGCAAGGCGCCGCCATCGGTGGCGGCGTTTCTGGACAAGGGCGAGGACTTCCTCGTCCGCGAAAATCTGGCCGACCTGGTGGCGGGCATGAACGCGCTGTCCGGCGACAACCTGCTCGACTACGACCGGTTGAAGGCGCAGATCGTGGCGCGCGACCGCGAGGTCGACCATGCCTACACCAAGGACGCGCAGGTCACAGCCATCCGCGGCGCCCGCAACTACATCGGCGACAAGATTTTTCGAGTGACCAAACCGCACAAGATACTCGACCCCAGGCACGGGCCGCTGATTGCGGTGCGCCTCAACATCCTGACGCGCAAGACGCTGGGCGGCCTGCACACCAACCTCAATTCGCAGGTTCTGGACGGCAATGGCGATCCCATTGCCGGGCTCTATGCGGCGGGCGAGGTGGCCGGCGGCGGTGGCGGCGGCTATCACGGTTACAACGCGCTGGAAGGGACATTTCTCGGCAGCTGCATCTTTTCCGGCAGGAATGCAGGTCGGCACGCCGCGGGTAGGTGACGCCGCGAATCGAACAACGCTGGCGTCGACCCAGGTCAGACCATCATCGGGTGCCATGGTCGGGGTATTTCTCGACGACAGAGCAGATTGTTAATCGTCCTGCGTTATTGGAAGCGTGGGGGTGAATGGATCTGGTAATCTGATCGTGTTCACGGGTCGACTATGGCAGTACTTGGTACCCATCCTCCCGACCTCGGCTGCCGGCCAATTCACCAGGGTGATTGGGACGGCGTAGCCGATTGCCTGCGCCGGGGCTTTCCAGAACGCAGCCGCAATTACTGGATGCGGGCGCTCGCCCGTTTGTCGCAGCGGCCCATCGTCGCCGATTTTCCACAATACGGCTTTGCCTTGGAGCACGCCGGCCAGATCGTTGGCGTCGTGTTGACGCTCTACGCCCGCTTCCCTGGCCGGGAAGGTGACGAAATCCGCTGCAACATTTCCAGCTGGACGGTGGACGAAGGGTACCGTCCCCAAGCCATGAAGTTGATTTGGGCGATCCTCAGACGGAGGGATGTGACCTTCACGAACATCTCGCCGGCACCGGCGACCTTGAAGGCCAACAAGGCACTCGGCTTTCAGCTTTTTTCCAAGGGACAGTTTGCCTTCCTTCCCGCCTTGAGTCCGGTGCACGGGTCGTGTCGGGTGCTTGAGGTTCGTCCCGATCTTGCCGAATTGGCGATGCTCTCCGACGGCGAAAGATACATCGTTCTGGAACACGCCGCGCTGGGGTGCGTCTCTCTGGTCTGCATTTGCGACGGGGTGGCGTCTCCGCTGGTTTTGATGCCGCGCCGAATACTGCATGGTCTCATGCCCTGCGCCCAGATCGTCTATTGCCGCTCCTTGGCGGATCTGAGCCGGTGTGCCGGCGCCTTGGGGCGCTTTGTCCTGCGAAGGGGAATCCTGCTTTGCCTCGTCGACGCCAGGGAGCCCATTCCTGGCCTGTTCGGCCGCTACTTCGCCAACCGGGGGATAAAATACTTCAAGGGTCCGAATCCGCCGGCGCCGGGCGACCTGACCTTCACCGAGCTTGTGGTGTTCGGGCCTTGATTGCTCGTTGCACTGCCAGCTCGCGCCAGCGCGTGCCCAGCGAGACACCGACGAGCAGCAGGCAGAAGGCGAGAGCGAGGGGTGAGTAGAATGCCTCTTCCTGCAGCACGGCATTGGCCGAGATGGTGACAATGCCGACGAAGCCGAACAGGAAATCCGGGTCGCCGGTTTCGATCAGCTGCCGACGTGCCGCCATGGCGAGCGCCGCCAGGAAGCCGAAGAAGGCCAGGCTGCCAATTCCCATCTGGTAGAGCATGACGCCGACTGCGCTTTCGACGGGGACGGAGGCGGCACCTTCCGCTTGCGCGGTCGACCAGCTGAGATTGATGCTGGTACTCGACAGGTTGCCGCCCAGCCCCAGCCCTTGGCCGAGCGGGTTGGCAAGGAAGTCGCGTATGCCTGCCGCCAGGCCGAGCACGTGATAGTCGCCATGGGTGGCGCCATAGGCGATTGCCGCGGTCGTCCAGACCACCGCCAAGGCGATGACGCCGGCAAGCGTCAGGCCGGTGCGGGAAGGGCGGTGGAACAGCCGCACGCACAGCGCGACGAGCAGCATGAATGTCGCGCCCTTGGAGCCGATGACAGCCAGCAGCGGCAAGGCGGCGATGGGCAGCAGCCAACGGCCTCTGAAGAGCAGCCACGCCGATATGATGCTGAGCGCATAGGCATAGCTGATCGAATGAAAGTTCGGACCGCCGATGCGAAAGACAGTTGGTAGGATGTCGTTGAAGAACGGCGTGTTGAAGAAGGTCGTCGTCATCACGTCCTCGAGCCCACGGAAAACGAAGCCAGTCTCCTTGAGCGCCTTCTCCCACACGCCGGTCTCGATCTGCCGGGAGATGTTACGTTCGATGTAGAGGTCGCCATGAAAGAGGCCGAGGAAATTCATCGTGAAGGTCAGTTCGACATAGCCGTAAATGACCGCGCCGGCGCCGAGCCAGAGCATGCTCTTGCGCAGGTCGATGGGATAGAGGCTGGCGGCCAGGACCGCGATGTGGAAACAGGCGAGCGGCGTGATCGTGTTGCGGAAGTAGACGACCGCGTCCTTGGGCCCACCGTGCACGGCGCCCAGGGCAAAATAGAAACAGATCGTCCCGCACAGCACGATGCTCAGCAGCAGCCAGCCGCGCAATTCGGTCAGCGCGCGCACTCGGTGCTGAAACGACGCCGCCAGAAAAATGCAGAAGGCGGTCATCAGGATGATGAAGTTCGTACCGCGCAGCGCATCGAACGTATCGTTGTCGGGGATGTAAGGCGTGTACCACGCCACCATGAGGTTCTGGTAGAGAAAGGCGCAGATGATCACGACAGGAATGCCGGCAGGCACCGCATTCGAAACGATCAGCGTCACTATGAACGTCGCGACAATCCCGAACGGCGTCCACACCGCAAAAGCCGAAACGCCGAGCGCCACGACGATGAGCGCCATCGAGATATGCAGCAGGGCCTCGGCGCTCGATGCGCTCGGTTCGCTGAGCCCGACGCGGGGATATGCTCCGGTGACGCTCATAGCTGGCCCGCTTCGCCACCCAGGAGGGCAGCCATCATCGAGGCGTCGAACCCTTCCGTGCTCTGCCTGTTGGCTATGAAGCCAAAGCCCTGGTCGAGCTCCCAATAGGTCCAGCCGATATGATTGGCTTCGGCGGCCTCGCGTACGGCACGGACCCAGGCCGCGCGGCTTTGCGCATCGACGCAGAAATTGAGGACGCCGAATTCGTTCAGCATCACCGGGCAGTCATGAGCCGCCGACCAGCGTGCAGCCTCGGCAAAGTTCGCGGCGATCGCGGCCTCGCTCCATGGGTTTGCGAGTTCGTTCTCGAGCAGGGAGGCGGCTTCTTCATCGCCGGCAGTGCGCAATTTTGCGATGAGGTCGCGAACCGCGGGGGTCTCCCTTGTCGCGGGAAACGGCAGGTTGGCCATGCGCGCCAGCGGCGACGTATCCCAGTTCTCGCATTGATGGGTGAAGGCCATCGGCGCATAGAAATGGATGGCGGCGATCTGGTTGTCATCGGCCAGAGGCGGTGCATCGGCTATTTCCCATATGCCTTGGAAGCGTGCCGGGCCCCAGACCAGCGTGTGACGCGGACATGTTGCACGCAGCGTCTCGGCGAGCCTGTCGCGCAGCGCCAGCCAGACGGCGCGCTCCATCGGCGGCTCGTTCAGCAGTTCCGGATAGACCGAGGCCGCCGGCAGATCGGCGATGACGGGACGCAAGGCCGTCCACGCCTGGACCACCTGTTCGCTTGCGGCTGCCGGATCGCGCTCGAAAGCGGTGTGAAGGTCGGCGGATGGGTGCATGTCGACGAGAACGGCAAAGCCCAGCTTGGCAAGACCGGCGACGCCACCATGGATGCGGCGGAGCCCAGCCCGGTCGCCGACCGAGATAAGATCGCTGTTCACCGGCAAGCGAATGGTTTCGAACCCCGACTGGCGCAGCTTTTCCAGCGTCGCAGTGGCGGGAGCTATACCTGCCTCGCGATCCAGCCATCCCGGAAGATTGAAGCCGCGCGACGGAACGCTGCGCGCGATCGTCGTGGCATGAGCCGGGAAGGGGAGGGTCGCAAGCACAGCCCGGCCAGCCAGCGCGAGCGCTTGCCGCCGTGACATCACCGGCAGCGATGTCAGCACCGCCGGCACGGATCAGGTCCTCGCAGCCAAACTGCAGCGCCGATCGGCAGCGCCGGAAGGCTGCATTGGCGTGCGGGCGGCCGGCTGCGCGGTCTGCGGTGCGATTACCAGTGTGGCGCTGCGTCCGATCTGGGCGACGCCCAGCCGTTGCACCAGCAGGGCGGCGGCGTCGACTGCCTGCTCCGACGGGCTCAGCGCAAGCAGCGTCAGATCGGCCTGCGTGAAAAACTCCGGGGACCAGGCCTTTTCGCTGAAGGCCGGGGCACTGACGAGGATGAAGTCGAAGGCGTTTCCGGCCTCAGTCAGGACATCGCCCAAGGTCCGGCCATTTTTTTGCCCCTGCGGGCTGCAGATGGCAGTTCGCAGCCCGCTGGCGCTGTCGACGAATATACCGGGGCCGTGGCCCGCCAAAGCGGACGGCTGGCCTTCGATTTCAACGACCAGCACATTCTGATCGACCCGCTGCAGGCTGATCCCGATCAATGCGCCGGCAAGCCTTGCCTCGAGGCTGCTGCGCGTCGAGGACACGGCCAGCACAAAGGGCTTGGGATGGTCGTGCAGGCGCAGGATGATCTGCCGCATCAGCTTCAGCACGTCGCGCGAAAGCGCTTCGTCCCCGTCCTGGAACAGCGAGGCCCTGATCGCCTTGATGCCTGAAAGCGCCGTACCGGCGGCCGGAACGCGGTATTCGCCCAGACTGGCCGGAACCGGCTTCGGAGTCGGCTGGGCCACCGGATGCGATGCGCCCTGCCTTGGCTGGGCCACTGGCACCATTTCTTCCTTGGGCGCCTGCGGTTCATCTTCAGGCCGGCGGACCGGGCCGAACCCCAGAGCGAGACCGCATCCGGCGAGAAGTCCAAGAACCGTGCCCACCGGCAGGAGCAGGGCAGGCTTTGGCCAGGTCGGCTGCAGTGGGGGCGAGGCCTTGGCGATCGTGCGCGCCTCGGAGGTCTGGACGCCCTCCATCTGCGAGGTTTCCTTGGCGCGCTTCAGATAGTCGTCGAGGACGCCGCGTGCGGCCTGGGCCTTGGAGTCCAGCTGCCGCAGTTGCACCTGGGCAAGGCTCGAGTCGGAAGACTGCTGGCGCAAAGCTTCGAGCTTGGCCTGCAACTTGCCGACATTTTGCGCTGCAAGATCGTAGCTGGCCTTCAACTGCTGCCGGATGCGGTCGGCCTCGGCGCCCATGAGCCGGTTCATCCGTTCGAGCTCGGAGCGCAGCCGCGCGATCGCCGGATGGCGCGGCCCATACATGGTTTCGAGGTTGGCGAGTTCGGCGGCGCGCTGATTGTAGTCGTCGCGCAATTTGATGGCCGAGTTGGAGGACAGGATTTCCGCCAGCCTGGCCAGACCGGCCGGCGAGCTGCCCACGGCAAGCGCCTGATTGTAGCGGTCCCTTGCCTGGTCGGCGTCGCCCTGGGCGGTGATCAGTTGCGTCGTCAGCTGGTCGAGCTGGAATTGCAACGTGCCGCCATCGGTCGCATCGACGATCCGGTGCGTCGTCTTGAAATCCTCAACCGCGCGTTCGGCGTCGCTGACGTCCTTCTGCAGACGCTTGATCCTGTCGTTGAGGAGGGAGTTGACATCGCTGTTGGCGCCTTCGCGTTCTCCTGCAAGGCCGGTCCGGTAGCGCTCGACGATGGCGTTGGCGATGCGCGCGGCCGTTTGCGGTGATTTCGAGGTGAAGCTGACATTGATGACATAGGTGAGCCCTTCGCGCTCCACCGATACCGCCTTTTGAAAACGCTTGAAGGTCGCGTCGCGCGTGGCTTTCTGGTCCGATCCGAGTATCGAAAACAGCCGCGATACCAGACCGCGGCCCGAGAATTCGGGGTCGCTCGCCACCTTTTGACCGTCGAACACGTCTCCCAGCAAATCCTCGGATTCAATGACGAAGACCTGGCTGGCAATGGCGGCGCTGTCGGAGCCGATGCCGGGAAGAACATTGTTGAAATTGGTGGAACGCGAATCGCGCGGGTCGATCAGGATCGAGGCCGTTGCCGTGTAGCTCGGGCTGGTCACGGCGAGATAGAGCACCGTCAGCAGCAGCACGGCACCTGTAATGACAAAAATCATCAGGCGACGGCCCCAAAGAATCGCCCACAGCGCTGCGATATCAAACAGCGGTGGAAGCGTGCGATCGTCGATGTTGGCAGAACTCATCATTTTTCCTCTGCAGAGTCGCTTCACTCTACACCTCGCACTATTTCCCATTATCGTTAGCCCTTCGTTAAGGTTACCAAAGCGTTTCACCTTTGTATGCGGGGGCGCCAGTAACCATTCGTCGCGTTCGGGCTGGCGCTTGCGGGAGTTTTTGTTCTATTCAGGGACAGGTTTCACGTCGGTTCGGCTGCCGCGGGGGCCAGGCCATTGCCGGTCGTCACAGGAGCCGACCTTGGATGACAACATAAGCGACAACAAAGCCGCAATGGCTGGGAGCGGCAATCCGGCAGCCGACATGCGCATGTCCATCCCCGCGCTCGCCAGGAGCGGGGCGGTCGCTGGTGTGATCAAGCTCGCCAGTGCCGGCCTGTCGTTCCTGATGTTCGTGGCCGTGGCGATGGTGATGGACGAGCGGCAGTTCGGCCTCTACAGCGCCACCTATGCCGGCGCCAGCCTGGTTTCCTTCTTTGCCTCGGTCGGCCAGCAGAGCACAGTGCTCAGGTTCTGGCCGCAATATGTCGGCCTCGGCGACCTCAACTCGGCACATGGCATGATGGCACGCGCCATCGTGGTGGCGCTGATGGGGCTTGTCGCCTCCAGCCTGCTCATCCTGGTGGCGGGTTTTTTGCCGTTCGCCAGCAGCGGCACGCCGGAGTGGCTTTCGCTGTGCCTGGCTGCCGCGGTGCTGTCGCTCTCGCTCGGCTGGTCGGAATTCACCTCCGGCGCCTTCCGCGCCAAGAATGCACTCATTTACGGCCTGCTGCCGCGCGACATCATTTGGCGGGCGGCGACCATCGCCGCCATGCTCGGCTGCCGCTTGCTGCATGTCGAGATGGGTGCGGTCGCGGCGACCTTTCTGACCGCCGGGCTGCTCATCGTTTCGGTCGTGCCGCAGACGGTGCTTCTGCTGCGCGACACGTCGCGCGCCGCGCGTGGCCCGCTGACGGAAGACCAAAAAAGCGAATTCAAGACGGTAACGCTCGGCCTGTGGGGCGTCACCTCGCTGCCGCCGGCGCTCGGCCAGGTCAGCACCTTGCTGGTGGCCATGATCCTGGGGCCGGTCCCGGCCGGCGCCATCTTCGTCGCCGACCGTACCACGCGGTTCGTGGCCTTGGCGCTCAACGGCATCAACCAGGCGCTGGCGCCGCAGATTTCAAGCGCTTTCTACAGCGGCGACAGGGCGCATGTGCAGCGCATCACCAGCCTTGCGGCGCTTGGCAGCTTTGCCATTGCGCTCTGCGTGCTGGCGGCGTTCTGGCTTTTCGGCGGCTTCATCCTGTCCATTTTCAATTCGGCCTATGACACGCCGACCATGCGCACGACGCTCGTCATCTTCGGCATCGGCGCGACCTTCGCCACCGCTTGCGGTCCGATCGAGATACTGCTGCAACTGACCGGCCTGCAGCATGCGCTGTTCAAGGTGCTGATCGTCGTCAACGTGCTGGGGCTCGCGGCGACGGCTGTGACGACCTACTATTTCGGGCCGGTCGGCGCGGCGGTCACTATCGCCGGAACGGTGATTGCCTGGACTGCCATCGCAGTGTCGATCGCACGGCGTCGAATAGGCATAAACCCTTCCATCTTCGGCCTCGCGATGAGCAAGGCGGCAGCCGTTTCCCGCCCTGTGCTTAGAGACCGTACGTGAAGATCGTGCAGGTCCAGACGCAGGCAGAGGCGGCCGGCGCGCAACGTGTTTCCGACATGGTGGGTGAAGGATTGCGGGCGCGTGGCCATGATGTCCGCACCGTCTTCATGTACCGGAAGACCGACGCCTTCGACCACGACGCCAGCGCCGATTTCATCCTCACCGAGCCGCCAAAAGGCTTGCGGGGACAAATCCGGGCGACCATCGGACTGGTGGGATATCTCCGCAAGGCGCGGCCGGATGCCGTCATAACCTATCAGCACTATGGCAACATCTTCGGCACGATTGGCGCGCGACTGGCCGGGGTCAGGCACATCGTCGCCAACCAGAGCGGCGCACCGCACACCAGTGGCACCATGGGCCTGCTCTCGCAGATCGACAAGCTGATGGGCGTGACCGGCCTTTACCACGCAAACATCGTCAACTCGGCCTGGACCGAGGCGCAATTCGATCACTATCCGCAAGCCTACCGGCGGCGTCTCCATCGCATCGATCATGGTGTTCCGGCACCGCGTGAGCAATTCGACAAGGCGGCGGCGCGTGTCCGCTTCGGCTTGCCAGGCAATGCATGGCTTGCCGTCTCGTCCGGGCGGCTGACACGGACGAAGAACCAGATCGCGCTAGTCGGGGCACTTGAACGGTTGTCCGACATCCGCTTGGCGCTTGCCGGCGTCGGACCGGAACTGGAGGCGCTCGTCACCTTTGCCAGGGAGCGGGGCGTGGCGGACCGGTTGCATCTGGTCGGTGAAGTTCCGCCGGCACAGATTTTCGAATTCCTGGCGGCAGGCGATGTCTATGCGTTCCCGTCGACGAGCGAGACCTTCGGTCTTGCCTGTGTCGAAGCGGCGATTTCCGGGCTGCCGGTGGTGGCGAGCAATCTTGCCGTGATGCGCGAGGTGCTGACCGCGCAAGACGGCGAACCGGCTGCGATCTTCGTCGAGGCCGACGCCGCCGGCATGGCCACGGGGCTTGCCGAGATGATCGCCAGGCCGGAGCTTATGGCCAGGCTTTCGGCGGCCGGGCGGCGGCTCAAGGACAAGTACTCGCCGGCCCAGATGTGTGCCGGCTACGAGGCGCTACTGCTGTCCTGAACGCTTCCGCACCGCCGCGATCCCGTCGATCACTTCCAGCCTGCCGGCGCGGTTGAGCGTGTGGATTTTCGGGTATGGCCAGTCGCCGTCGGCGATGATCGGCCGGGGCGCTGAAAGCCGCACCGTGTGCCGGTCTAGCTGCAACAGCTCGGACAGGCCGAGGCCGCCGCCATAGCCGACCGTTCCATCCTGGACGGGAAGGACGACGCGTCCGTTTGGGCCGCGAACGAAAGCGCCGCCCGGACGCGCCATGCGGTGGTCGATCAGGATCGGATTGCCGGCATGCGGCGTCCAGGGGCCGGTGAGGGCGGGGGCTGAAAACACCACCAGTGTATCGGAGGTGCTGCCGTAGCCGTCGCGATCGGTGGCGAACAGCCAGAGCAGCCCGTCATGCCCGAGCAGGGTTGCGTCGGAAATCTCGCCCTCGACCAGCACGGTCTCAGCGGTCCAGCGGTCCGGAAAGCGGGAAGCGCGATAGAGAGTGAGCTTGCCGCTGGCGCTGGCTTCGGGAAGCATCCAGATCACCCCGTCATGCTCGAACACCTGGGGATAGGAGAGGTGGTGCGGTTCCTCCAGCACCACCCGTGGCGCCTCGGGAACGCCGTTCGCATCAAAGGCAACGACTGAGATGACAGCCTTGCCGGTGGCATGAGGATAGTCCTCGACGAACAGGAACGATCGGCCCTGCCATTCGAATGGGAACGGATCGGCGTAGAAATGGTCGCCGGGGTCGGGCAGCACCGACCAGCCGCTGCCCAGCCTGCCGGTTTCCGCGACGCCGGGGGCATCGGCAAAGCGGTAGCCGACCCGCCAATGCGCGTGGCGATAGCTGAGGCGCCGGATGATTTCACGGCCAAGCCGCGGCAGCGCCGAACCGACATAGGCGGGCAGGAATTGCGTTGCCGGACTGCTACCGGCTTCAGACGACGGTTCATTCTGCATGGGCCGACTCCCGGCAAAAGCCTTCGCGAGCGAGACGATCAGGGTGATGGCGCGTGCAAGCACATCTTCCGTACCGAGCGCCACCGATTCTCGCTTGTCGACCATCGGCCGTGCTTGGCCGACCACTTTTCCATCAAGGACGGCCTCGATCACAGGCAACTTTCCGCGCGCGATCGCTGTTGCCACTGCAAGATCGGACCGAGATCCGTCGAACAGGAGGCCAATGGTTGGAACATCGGATCGCGGCGCATTGCCGGCAAGGTCCAGCCTGAGCGCTACCGGCCGGCCGGCCGGCTGAACCGGGATCTCGTTCAGCGCTGCGGCCAGATTCGGACGGCGGCGCCGAAACAGGCGCTGTTCGAAAGCGAAAGCGGCTTTGGCCGACCCTGACCAGCCCGGCATTCCCGGTTGCTGCAGCACGGCAACATCGTGGCCGTCCGACTGAAGCCGCTCGACGACAATCTTCTGCCACAGGCGCGGTCCAGATTGCGGAACAATGACGTCGATTGCCAGCATGTCGTACCAGTTCGCGCTTGTATCGGGACCCGGCCTGGACATTTGAAAAGCGATGACCGGTACGTACAAATGACTGACCGAAAAAACTTACCTTGCCGTTACTTGGAGGTCTGGCCGTCCGCTTTATGGGAAGATCTTGACCAATCCTGCCGATCAGCCGACGAATGCTGGATTGACGGCAGATATGCAATCGGCGCCTGAGGTCCTGTATATACCAAGTTTCCAACATTCCATGCGTCGACCTTGACGTGGAAGGCAAGACAGCGTCGATAGACCATGCCCAGCCGGTTCGGACCATAAATGTTTGAAGTCACTGTCGAGGATTCGTTCGATTTTCGTTCGAAGGAATATGCCGAGCTTTTCGCCAGCTCGGCTGCAACTGCTTTTCAGCACCCCATTTGGCTCGCCCTGCTGTACGAGAAGATCGTCGGGCAGGGTGCGGCCACGCCGCTGATCATCGTCGTGCGCATAAGCGGAAGACTGGCGATGGTCCTGCCGCTGGTCAGGCGTCGCTACACGCTCTTGAAAGTCGTGGAATTCGCCGACATGCGTGTTTCCGACTACATATCGCCGGTCGCCGACGAGGAGACGTTTTCGCGAATCGTGGCAGACGGCCCCACAGTGGCCGCCATCCGAAAACATCTGAAGCCCTATGATCTGCTGCGCATCGGCAAGCTGGCCGACCGCTCGCTGGCAATCGAGCGCCTGTTTGGCATCGACCAGCGTGAGAGCATGGGCATGAGCGCCTATTCCAGCAAGCTGGAAGCGACATTCGCGGCGTGGCGCGAACACCAGCTCGACAATTCCTATCGCAAGGAGCTCGACAAGAAGTCGCGGCAGCTCGGCCGGATGGGCCAGGCGCGTTTTGAATGTTCCGATAGTATCGACGCCATCCGGACGACATTCGATGCGCTCAAATTGTACCGCGGCAAGCGCTTCGACGGCAGCGACGGCCCAGCCGACCTGTTGCAGTCGCCGTCCTACTTCGAGTTCTATATGGCTGTGGCGGCCGAGGGATGTGGCGGCTTTGCGCGCACCTACACGTTCTGGATGGATGATCGTGCGATCGCCGGCGCGCTCGGTCTCGCACATCGCGGCTCGCTGCTGGTCATTCTCGGCGGCTTCGACGAGGCGGGTTACAGGAAGCAGTCGATCGGCAGCCTCATGTTCGAGCAGATCGCCCGCGACTGCATCGAGCGCGGCGACCATTCGCTCGACTTCACGATTGGCGATGAGCCCTACAAGGTTACCTTCGGTGGCCGGCCATCGCCGATGTGGCAGATTTTCAGGGCCGGCAGCCCGCTCGGCTATGCCGCGCACGTGACCGTCGAGAAACTGCCGGCGGCCAAGGCTCTGGCGCGACGGTTGGTCGGTGCGCATGGCAAGAAGCCCAAGCCCGACCGTACCGTCGTGCCGCAGGCGCCCAGCGACGAGGCGGCTGGATCCTGAACATCCGAATGCCTGCGATCAGGTCGCGGCTTCGATACCGGGCTTTCTGAAACCGCGCAGCCTGGCCGCGAAAGCGGGGCTGAGACTGGTGATCTTCTGCATCACGCGACGACGGCTGAAATGAAGCTGCCGGTGCGCGCGCCAGCGCAGATCGGTGTCGATGGTCAGGCTGCGGCGGAACTCAGCCATGTGCAGACCATGTTCATCCATCGCCAGCTTTGCGGGATCGTCGTAGAACGTCGCGATCTTGGCCGCCGTCATCCCGGGCGAAGCCATCCACCGCGGCACATGCACCGTGCACAACCGCTCGACATCGGTGAGCAGCCGACTGACGCCGGTACCTGCGGCCGGACAGGATGTCTGATAGGCATCGCCGATCAAAACGACCCCATCGCGCACGCATTTCTGCGCCACGGTGATGTCGGTGAGCCAGCTGTCGACCCGGTTGATGACTTCGAAATCGCCGAAGGCGTTGACCAGCCCCGGCAGCGTGTCGATGAGCGTTTCCCGCGGACGTTCGCGCAGCGCTTTCACCCAGGGATCACGGTGATCGCGAAAGACGAACAGATTGGCGCGCGTGACGTCGGCGGCGGGAAACAGGTTGAGGTAATCGATGCCGTCGGAGACCCCGCCGTAATAGGTGAGGGCCGGGTGCTTGAACGCGCTGGCTCCCACCGGGCGCAGATTGAATCCGAAGGTCAGCGACTGCTTCTGATGGACGAAATGGCGCTCGATGCCGAGGTCGCGTTTCAGAATGTCGCCCATGCCGGTGGCCAGCACGAGCAGCCGCGCCGTCACGTCGTGGTGGTCGAGGATCGACACACGCTGGCGGTCTGTTCCTGTCTCCAGCCCGTTGACGCGGCCGGAAATGAAGCGAACGCTTTCGGGCAGTTCGGCGCGCATGGCGGCAACGAGGTCATCGTAGAAAATTCCGTAGTGGCGCGCATGCGTGCGATCGAGAAAGCGTCCCCTGCGGATGTTGA
The DNA here is from genome assembly GCF_053714375.1 of Mesorhizobium sp. ArgA1. Lineage (NCBI taxonomy): Bacteria > Pseudomonadati > Pseudomonadota > Alphaproteobacteria > Hyphomicrobiales > Phyllobacteriaceae > Mesorhizobium > Mesorhizobium sp. ArgA1. The sequence goes on along the minus strand of NZ_JBSKBQ010000001.1, from coordinate 170,300 downwards.
CGATCTCATCGAAGGCCACGGCCGCTGTCGAAAGCTTGTCCAGAAGGCCAAGCCGGCGCAGTTTTTCAATCTGGTCGCCGGCGACTTTCTCGACACGGAATTCCCTTGGAAAGACCGAATGGCGATCGATCAAGATGACGCTGTAACCGGCCCGTCCGAGCACATTCGCCGCAATGGTGCCGGAAAGTCCGGCGCCGACGATGGCGATCTCGGCATCGGTCCCTTCGGGCAGCGGAATGTGGCGATGCTCGGCCGTCATTTGGAGTACCTCAATATGGCATAGACGGCACGGGGACTGGTCGTGAAGTAGCGCCAGAAAAGCCGGCGTGGCTCCATCATCACACGCCAGAGCCACTCGAAGCCAGCCTTCTGCACCCATAGCGGCGCGCGCCGGACCTTGCCGGCGATATGGTCGAAAAGCCCGCCCGACGTCTTGATCAGGCCGACATTGTGGAGCCGCGATGCATAATCGCGGATAAAGATCTGCTCGCGCGGCACGCCGAGGCCCAGCCACAATATGTCGGGCGCTAGCGCGTTGATCTCGTCGAGTTTCCTTTCAAGCGCCTGGCCGGCCAGAAAGCCGTGACAATTCCCGGCGATGCGCAGGCGGGGGTATTTGGTGCTGATGCGGGCGACAGCCTTGTTGTTCTCCGCCTCCGTCGAGCCCAGCAGGTAGAACGTCGTGCCTTCCTGTTCGGCGAGCTTGGCGACATCGTGGAACAGGTCCGTGGTGGCGACCCGCTCCGGCAGGTGCAGGCTGCACAGCAGGCGCGAGGCAAAAACCAGCGGCTGGCCATCGGCGAAGATCTGGTCGGCCTGGCGAAATACCCGGGCGACTTCCTTGTCCTGCCCCACCTGGGCGATGACATCGCCATTGGCGGAGGTGAAATAATAGGGGCGGGTGTTGGGCAGGTGCCCGCGCGCCGACGTGATCATCAGCCGGGCGGCGTCCTGCCGGTCGATCACGGTGATCGGCAGGCCGCCGAGCACAACGGTCGGCAAGGCGGGAAGCTGCGCGCCGGTTGTCACGCCTGCAGGTCCGATCTCGCCAAGCGAACGGGGATGGGAAGCCTCACCTGTTGCGGACGCCTGGGCGCGTGGCGAATCCGCTTCGCGGATCGCGCTCTTACCCCCTTGAGACTTTTTTGAAACGTTGCGCATCGTGTGGAAATAACCCATTTCGAAGTATTCTAAGTAAACGGAGGGGAAAGTTAAGCGATACGTTAATAGTTAGTTAACGCGTAAATCTTTCATAAAATATGCAGATAAATCAATGCGCTGCTTTGCGGCTGCGAAGCGCTGTCCAAATCGCGAAGATCGAACCATTCCAGGCCAAGGTTGCTTTTTGGCCCTGGAGCATAAAAATCCAATGGGATCAACGCGCTCGTTGCATTTTGTCGGCCGACAGAATTCGATGGCGGTGTGGGGGAGTTCGGCGTTGCGATCGCTTGCGCAGCCGCAGGACGACATCGAAATGTCAACGCGGCCTGCGTCAAGAAAAGGCCGATGAGAGCCGCGTTTCCGTCGTGTTCCGTGGATAGAGATTGCTTTTAATTGGAGGTCAGAGGCATTAACCGATCCGACGCTTGCAAGCAACCGCCGCTAGTAAACTATGTATTTCTGGTTGCATTTACTTGCAGACATTGTTCTCGTGCCATGCGTCGAGAATTCGGCGCCCCTGCTTGTCGTAACCTGCTTCGCTCTGTTGGCCTGCCCGCGATACCGGTCGCCGAAGGGCAGGCGCGTCGTGAGGCAGGCGGACCGAAAATCCTTCCGGCCTATCCGTTGGACGGATGCCCATTGCGGCGGGAATGCCTTATCGTCGAGTGCGGCGCAAGCGCCAAATCCTGTGGACTGGCTTGATTGAAATGCTGCTTGATTCGGGCACCGCGTCGGAGGATACCGAATGGATCAAGCATGGAGTCCAGTTTGCCAGCCGTCGTTTCGCAACCGGTCGCCGCCCTTTTGACGCGGGCAGCGATCTTTCTTGTCGTTACGCTCAAATCCGATCCCGAACACGACGCGACCGCACGCGGCTTGTGTGCCGATCTTTCCGCACTCAAGCGCGCGGTCGGCTTTCGTGACCTCGAGGGCGGGTTGTCCTGTGTCATGGCAATTGGCTCCAACGCATGGGACCGTTTGTTTGCAACCCCAAAGCCCAGAGATCTGCATCCGTTCCGCGAGATCCGAGGTCAGCATCACGCTGTTTCGACGCCCGGCGACATGCTGTTTCATATCCGTGCGGCGCGAATGGACCTCTGCTTCGAACTGGCGACGCAGATCATGGCGCGGCTTGGCGGCGCCGTCGCCACAACGGACGAGGTGCAGGGCTTCAACTATTTCGACAACCGCGATCTGATCGGTTTCGTCGACGGCACCGAGAACCCGGTGGATCAGGGCGCAATCGACGCCACGATCGTCGGCGAGGAGGATCCCGGCTTTGCCGGCGGCAGCTACGTGATCGTGCAAAAATACCTGCACGATCTGGCGCGCTGGAACGAGGTGCCGGTGGCGGAGCAGGAAAAGATCATCGGCCGGACCAAGCTTTCCGACATCGAACTGGACGACGCGGTCAAACCGACATCGGCGCACAATGCGCTGACCTCGATCACCGAGGATGGCGAAGAGCTGGAAATCCTGCGCGACAACATGCCGTTCGGCGATGCGGGGAAGGGCGAGTTCGGCACCTACTTCATCGGCTATGCCCGCTCGCCGCGCCGCATCGAGCAGATGCTGGAGAACATGTTCATCGGCCGGCCGCCGGGCAATTACGACCGGCTGCTCGACTTCAGCCGCGCGGTGACCGGCTCGCTGTTTTTCGTGCCGTCGGCGACATTCCTCGACGATGTTGCGGCGGATGCGGCCGTTGCTCCGCTGTCCACCCAGCCCGAGATAACGGATCAACCCCAGTCGCGCGCGCGCGACGGCTCACTCGGTATCGGATCTCTCAAGGATGTGAGGCAGACATGAACACGCTTTATCGGGAACTCGCTCCCATCTCGGACGGTGCTTGGGCGCAGATCGAAGACGAGGCATCGCGCACCCTCAAGCGCCATCTGGCGGCGCGGCGTGTCGTCGATGTCGTCGGCCCGAAAGGTTTCGACCTATCTTCCGTCGGCACCGGCCATCTCAAGCAGATCGCAGGTCCGGGCGAAGGGGTGCAATCGGCGCAGCGCGAGGTGCAGGCGCTGGTCGAATTGCGGGTCCCGTTCGAACTGACACGCCAGGCGATCGACGATGTCGAGCGGGGCGCCACGGATTCAGACTGGTCGGCGGTGAAGGAAGCGGCGCGCAGGATTGCCTTCGCCGAGGATCGCTCGGTGTTCGACGGCTACGCCGCCGCCGGCATCCAGGGCATTCGCGAAGGCACCAGCAATCCGGTGGTGGCATTGCCGGGCAATGTGATGGGCTATCCCGAAGCGGTCGCCCAGGCGGCCAGCCAGTTGCGGCTAGCCGGCGTCAATGGTCCCTACGCACTGGTGCTGGGTGCGGCGGCCTATACGGCTGTCAGCGGCGGTAGCGACGAGGGTTACCCGGTCTTCCACCATATCGAACGCATGGTCGATGGCGGCATCATCTGGGCGCCGGCCATCGAAGGCGGGTTTGTGCTCTCGACGCGCGGTGGCGATTTCGAGCTCGATATCGGCCAGGACCTGTCGATCGGCTACCTCTCGCATTCCAGCACGAGCGTCGAACTTTATCTGCAGGAGACGTTCACCTTCCGGCTGCTGACGTCAGAGGCCTGCGTGACCCTTGCCCCGCCGCGAGAGTGACCGCGAAGTCGCAATGGCCTGGCCGCAAGATCGGCCGGGGTATCACTCGGTGAAGGAACCGTCCTTGTGGCGCCATGCATCGAGAACCTGATCTGCTACGGCAAGCGGCTGTTCGGCGCCCGCTCCGGTGTGCCGATACACGACCGGGCGCCGGCGATGCGGCCCAATGAGGTCGGCCTTGCGATGGTGGAGCGTTTTGCTTCCCGACTCGGCAGATTGCCGGGATAGGGGCTCTGTCCCTACGGCGTCGACCGCCGCGTTGATGGCGCGAGCAATTGCGATCAGAAACGCTCGCGATAGGCGCGCGGGTTGGTGCCCAGGACGCGCAGAAAGCCGCGCCGCATCGTTTCTTCCGAGCCGAAGCCGCAGCGGCGTGCCGTCTGGTTGACGGGCTGGCCGCGCTCCAGCATCCGTCGCGCCGCCTCGATCCGGATCTCCTCGATCGCGCGGGCGGGTGTGCGGCCCGTCGCCTCGTGATAGCGCCGCGAGAAACTGCGCGGGCTCATATTGGCGTGGTCGGCCAGCTGCGTCAGCGACAGGTCGCCGGCAAGATTTTCGAGGATCCAGCCATGCAGCCGGTCGAAGCGCCCGTCGCCCTCCTGCAGCTTGAGTGTCTGGCTGAATTGCGCCTGGCCACCGGGACGTTTGAGGAAGACCACCAACTCGCGCGCCACTGCAAGCGCCGTGTGCCGGCCGAGGTCGGCCTCGACGAGGGATAGGGCGAGATCGATCCCTGCCGTTACGCCGGCCGACGTCCAGACATTGCCGTCACGAATGAAGATCGGATCGGGCTCGAGGCGGACCGCCGGAAAGCGCCGGGCGAACTCCGCGCAGCGTCCCCAATGGGTCACCGCGCGACGGCCGTCGAGCAGGCCCGCCTGCGCCAGCAGCATGGCGCCGCTGCAGACGGATGCGGTTCGCGTGGCATCGCGCGAGCGGCCAGCGATCCATTGGACCAGTTCGGCATCGTCGCAGGCCGCGTTGACGCCCCATCCGCCAGGCACGACCAGCGTGTCGATCTCGCCTCCCTGCGCCGGCAGCGCCGCTGCCTCCAGGACGAGGCCGGCCGATGTGCCGATGCGCGGCGAGGCCGCGACGACCGTGACCTCGTAGGGTGCTGGTTCGCCGGCCTGCCTCTTGAAGTCGTTGGCGCTGGCAAAGACTTGAAGCGGTCCGCTGACGTCGAGGAGCTGGACGTCGGGATAGGCAAGCACTTCGATGCGGCGCATTGGGTTTGGCCTGAAACGAGGGGTGAATGGCAATTACGCCAAATCATGATGGCCTAGATTGCCGGAAGTCAACCCACGGAGATTTTCCATGCCCCTTCGTTTCGGCATCCTCGTATTTCACAACGTCCAGCAGCTCGACCTCACCGGCCCCTATGAAGTCATGGCAACAGCCAAGGGCGCGGAAGTGGAATTGATCTGGAAGGATCGCAATCCGGTGATGTCCTCGACGCGGCTGTTGCTGACGCCGACGGCGACCTTCGACGATTGCCCGCCTCTCGATGTGCTGTGCATTCCAGGGGGAGGCGGCGTCAACCCGCTGCTGGAGGATCAGGCAGTCCTCGATTTCGTCTGGGAGCGCGCGGCGCAAGTGCGCTACATCACCTCGGTGTGCAGCGGCGCTCTGGTGCTCGGCGCGGCCGGGCTGCTGAAGGGCAAGCGGGCAACGACGCACTGGTATGCACATGATTTCCTTGAAGAGTTCGGGGCGATCCCCGTCGATGAGCGTATCGTCGAGGACGGCAAGCTGATTACCGCCGGCGGCGTCACCTCCGGGATCGATTTCGGGCTAGCGCTGGTTGCGAGGCTGCTTGGACAGGAGGAGGCGGAGATCGTGCAGCTCTCGCTCGAATATGCCCCGGCACCTCCTTTTCGCTCGGGTACGCCCGCCGAGGCTTCGCCGGCCGTGCTGGCGCAGGCTAAGGAGCGCCTCTCCGGTTCGAGGCGGGTTCGTGAGGAAATGTTCGCTCGCTGGCGGGAGGCCCGTGCGACCGCTGCGCCGGCGCGCATATACGGCTGAGGCGGCAGGGCCGAAGGGCATATCTGGCCCTTCGGCCCTGCCGCGTTTCCCCTGTTGACAGCTCCTGTCATCCATGCAGAAATTGGTTGGACCATTGAACCACTTGGATTTCTGCTGGCGTGACCGAATTCAGCCTTCCGCCGATCCAGACGACAGCCCGCGACGATGCGGTGCTGAAGGCGCTGGCTGGCTTTGTGATGCGCGAAAAACTGGAGCCCGGTGAGAGGCTGCCGACCGAGCGTATCCTCGCTGAGCGCCTGAAAGTCAGCCGCAACACGGTGCGCGAGGCGCTGACGCGCTGGGAAGGGCTTGGACTGGTCGAGCGCCGGCAGGGCTCCGGCACTTATCTCAAGGCTGCCGTCTCGCTCGACATGCTGCACCTGCCGCTGACGCTCGCGGGCGGCAATGATTTCACCGGCCTGATGCGCACGCTGGAGATCCGCCGGGCGCTCGAAGCGGAAGCCGCCGCCCTTTGCGCCATTCGCGCTGACAAGGACGATCTCGCCGAGATCGAGCGCAAGCTCGACATCATGGAGGAGGAGTTTCTCAACCGGGCCGGCATGTCGTCGGAAGAGGACTGGGAATTCCATCAGGCGATCTACCGCGCCTGCGGCAATCCGCTGTTCGAGCAGATCATCGCCGCCATGCATGAGTTGTTCCACCGCTTCTGGGAACATCCGCTCGGTGTGCGTGATTTCGGCCACGCCAGCTTTCCTTACCACCGCACCATGTTCGACTGCATCGCCGCGCACGACCCGGAAGGCGCCCGGGCCGAGGCGCTGAAGCTGATCGCCACCGTCGAGGACGATTTGAAGCGCGGCGCCGCCAACCTCAAACTTTCGGACCGCAAATGAACGAGCACGGCTTCGACCCAGGCATTTCCGGCAGCGACTATCTCGCCGAGGCGGCGACGCTTCTGGCGCATGACGATCCGTTTCCCGGCAATGCCGTGGTGCCGCCGATCTACCAGACCTCGCTGTTCACCTTCGGCAGCTATGCCGAGATGGCCGACACCTTCGCCGGCCGGCGCAAACAGCCGATCTATTCGCGCGGCGACAATCCGACGGTGATGGAATTCGAGGCGCGCGTTGCAGCGCTCGAAGGCGCCGAGGCCGCGCGCGGATTCTCCAGCGGCATGGCGGCGATCAGCTCTACCGTGCTCGCCTTTGTCGGCGCCGGCGATCGTATCGTTGCGGTGCGCAACTGCTATGGCGACGCCTACAGGCTGTTCGAGCGGCTGTTCCCGCGCCTCAACATCAAGGTCGACTATGTCGACGGTTCCGATCCGGACGCGGTCGCTGCGGCACTGCCGGGCGCGAAACTGCTCTATCTGGAAAGCCCGACCTCGATGATGTTCGAGCTCCAGGACCTGGCGCACCTGACGCGGCTGGCGAAAGAGCAGGGCATCGTCACCACCATCGACAATTCCTGGGCGACGCCGGTGTTTCAGAAGCCGATCCTGCACGGCGTCGACCTCGTCTTGCACTCGGCCTCGAAATATCTCGGCGGCCACAGCGACACGGTTGCTGGCGTGGTCGCGGGCTCGGCTGCTCACATCAAGCACATCAACGACCAGACCTATTCGCAGCTCGGCGCCAAACTGTCGCCCTTCGAGGGCTGGCTCTTGCTGCGCGGCCTGCGCACGCTGCCGCTGAGGCTGCCGCACCACATGAAGAGCGGGCTCACCATCGCCGAGCGGCTGAAGGCACATGACAAGGTCGAGCGCGTCAATCACCCCGCCTATTCCAACCATCCCGGCAAGAAGACGCTTGCCGGCTACGCCGGGCTGTTTTCCTTCGAGGTGACGGAGGATGTCGACATTCCGGCTTTCGTCGACGCGCTGAAATTCTTCCGCATCGGCGTCAGCTGGGGCGGCCATGAAAGCCTGGTCGTGCCGGCAAAAGCCTCGCTCGAGCAGACGCCGGGTCTCAATTCGATGGCGCGCTTCGGCGTCAGCCCCCGAACCATCCGCTTCAATGTCGGATTGGAAAGCGTCGAGGACCTCTGGGCCGACATCGCCCAAGCCTTCGACAAAAGCAGAGTCTTCGACAAAGCAAAAAAATAACTGGGTTCAAAATGGGAGTTCTGAACATGAAAAGACTGAGCATCATGCTTGCCACCGCTGCCGGCCTGGCGATTTCCGCCAGCGGCGCGCTGGCCGACACCACCCTCAAGCTGGTCGAGGTCATCACCAGCCCGCAGCGCACCGAATTCCTGAAGAAGCAGATCGCCGAATTCGAGGCCGCCAATGCGGGCGTCAAGGTCGAGGTGGTCTCGCTGCCCTGGGGCCAGGCGTTCGAGAAATTCCTGACCATGGTGCAGGCCGGCGATACGCCCGACATCGTCGAGATGCCGGAGCGCTGGATGGGCCTCTATGCCACCAACGGCCAGCTCGAGGATCTTGGCCCCTACATGGCCAAATGGGACGATGCCAAGACGCTCGGCGACCGCGCCAAGCAGTTCGGTTCGACGGTCAACAACACCCAGTTCATGATCCCTTACGGCTACTATGTGAACGCGCTGTTCTGGAACAAGAAGCTGTTCAAGGAAGCTGGCCTTGACGGCCCGCCGGCGACTCTCGACGATTTCATCGCCGATTCAAAAAAGATCTCCGCCATTCCGGGCAAATATGGCTATTGCCTGCGCGGCGGCCCGGGCGCCTTCAACGGCATGCACATGTTCATGAACATCGCCCAGGGCAAGGGTGGCTACTTCAACGAGGACGGCACCTCGACCATCAATGAGGAAGGCTCGGTCAAGGGCCTGCAGATGCTGGCCGACATGTACAAGGACGGGCTGGCGCCGAAGGACGCGGTGAGCTGGGGCTTCAACGAGACCGTCACCGGCTTCTATTCCGGCACCTGCGCCATGCTCAACCAGGACCCTGACGCGCTGATCGGCATTGCCGACAAGATGAGCGCCGACGATTTTGCCGTGGCGCCGCTGCCGGTCGGACCGAGCGGCAAGTCCTATCCGACGCTGGGCTATGCCGGCTGGGCGATGTTCGCCAATTCGCAGCACAAGGACGATGCCTGGAAGCTGATGGCGACGCTGTTGTCGCCCAAGGACAATCTGGAATGGGCCAAGGAAGTCGGCGTCGTGCCGATCCACAATGGCGCCGACCAGGACTCCCATTTCAAGACCGAGCAGTTCAAGGGCTGGTTCACCGAGCTCAGCGACAGCTCGAAATATGAAATGGTGACGCCGCCGACGCATCTGGAAAACCTCGGCAACTTCGTCGACCAGGTGGCGATCAAGAATTTCCAGGAAGTGCTGCTCGGCCAGAAGTCGGCCAAGGACGTCGCCGATCAATGGGCTGCGTTCCTGACCAAGGAACAGCAGGACTGGATGGCCAAGAACAAGAAGTAGGCGCGGCTCCCTTTCTTCCTTCTCCCCGTTCTATGGGGAGAAGGTGGCCCGGAAGGGCCGGATGAGGGGCAGCGCCAGCACCCCAATGTTTGCGCTGCCCTTTATCCGCCTACCTGCGTCTTTCTCCGCAGACGGGGAGAAGGACGGCTGTGGCCAATCCCGATACTCCTCCAGGAGATGTTTTAGCACCCAATGACCTATGCCGTGTCCGAAATACGATCCGCAGGCCGGCCGCGAAAGAAGCGGCTGACGCATGCCGCCATCGAGCCCTGGCTTTATCTCAGCCCCGCGATCGTTCTGCTGGTTGTGGTGCTGCTGGTGCCGCTGGTCATCGGCATAAGCTATTCCTTCCGCAAGTTCTCCGCCTTCAAATCCGAATATGTCGGTCTCGGCCAGTATCAGGCGATGCTGACCGACCAGGTGCTGGGGCAGGCGCTGGTCAACACGCTTTGGTGGACCGTCGCCAGCCTGTTCTTCCAGTTCTTCCTCGGCCTTGGTCTTGCGCTGCTGCTCGACAAACCATTCTACGGCCGCAAATTCGTGCAGGCTGTCGTCTTCCTGCCCTGGGCGGTGCCGTCCTTCCTGTCGGGCCTGACCTGGGCGTGGCTGTTCAACCCGATCATCGGACCGCTGCCGCATTGGCTGTTCGCCCTTGGCCTGAAAGCCGAACCGACCAATGTGCTCTCCGATCCGGCGACCGCCATGTGGGGGCCGATCGTCGCCAACATCTGGTTCGGCATTCCGTTCTTCGCCATCACGCTCCTGGCGGCGCTGAAGTCGATCCCGTCGGAGCTGCATGAGGCCGCCGCCATCGATGGCGCCTCGCCCTGGCAGCGCTTCACCAAGGTGACGCTTCCCTTCCTGGCGCCGACCATTGTCATCACCGTCATGCTGCGCACGATCTGGATCGCCACTTTCGCCGATCTGATCTTCGTCATGACCGAAGGCGGGCCGGCGGGCTCGACCAGCACGGTGCCGGTCTACATCTATGTCAGCGCCTTCAAGTCGCTGGACAAGGGCTACGCTTCGGCGGTCGCGGTGCTCCTCCTGGTCCTGCTCATCGCCTATGCGATCGCGCTGATCGCCATTCGCCGCTTGCTGGTGAGGCACGTCTGATGATCGCCGGGCGCTCCACTTCCTCACGCATTTTCAGCGGCATCGGCCTTTACGGCGCGATTGCGGCGTACATGATCTTCGCGCTGTTCCCGATCTTTTGGACGCTGAAGATCTCGGTGACGCCGGAGCGGTTGCTCTATTCCGAGGGGATCACGCTGTGGCCGTCACAGACGACGTTCCGCAACTTCATCACGGTTCTCGAAGCGTCTGATTTCCCGCGCTATTTCCTTAACAGCGTGATCGTCTCGGTGTCGACTGCGGCACTCGTCACCGTGATTGCCACGCTTGCCGGCTACGCGATGTCGCGCTTCACCTTCCGCGGTAAGGCGACGCTGTCGATCATGCTGCTGCTGACCCAGACCTTCCCGCTGGTGATGGTCATTCCGCCGATCTACCGCGTCATGGGCGAGCTTGGCCTGACCAACAGCCTGGTCGGGCTGATCATCATCTACACCGCCTTCAACACGGCGTTTGCCACCTTCCTGATGCAATCCTTCTTCGACGGTATTCCGAAGGATCTGGAGGAGGCGGCGATGATCGACGGCTGTACGCGGGCGCAGGCGATGCGCAAGGTGATCGTGCCGCTGACCTTGCCCGGCATGGGCGCGACGCTCGGCTTCGTCTTTACCGCCGCCTGGAGCGAACTGCTGTTCGCGCTGATGCTGATCTCCAGCGACGACCAGAAGACGTTCGCCGTCGGCCTGCTCACCTATATCGGCAAATTCGCCGTCGACTGGGGGCAGATGATGGCGGCGTCGATCCTGGCGCTGATCCCGGTCTGCATCTTCTTTGCCTTCCTGCAACGCTATCTCGTCACCGGCCTCACCGCCGGCGCGGTCAAAGGATAATCGATGGCTTCCGTCACGCTGCAAAACGTCGAGAAGGATTACGGTTCGCTGCGCATCCTGCACGGCGTCGATCTGGAGATCGCCGATGGCGAGTTCGTCGTGCTGGTCGGCCCGTCCGGCTGCGGCAAGTCGACCCTTTTGCGCATGATTGCCGGGCTGGAAGAAGTCTCCGGCGGCGAGATCCGCATCGGCGAACGGCTGGTCAACGATGTCGCGCCGAAGGACCGCGACATTGCCATGGTATTCCAGTCCTATGCGCTCTATCCGCATATGGATGTGTCGTCGAATATGGGCTTCAGCCTGCTTTTGAAGAAGGCGGAGAAGACGACGATCGACGGCAGGGTAGGGGCGGCCGCCAAGCGCCTCAGTCTCGACAGTTTCCTCGGCCGTCTGCCGCGGCAATTGTCCGGTGGCCAGCGCCAGCGCGTCGCCATGGGCCGCGCCATCGTGCGCGATCCCAAGGTGTTTTTGTTCGACGAGCCGCTCAGCAATCTCGACGCCAAACTGCGCGTCCATATGCGCGCCGAGATCAAGGCGCTGCACCAGCAGCTGAAAACCACCTCGGTCTATGTCACCCACGACCAGATCGAAGCCATGACCATGGCCGACCGCATCGTCGTCATGCATGACGGCTACGTCCAGCAGGTCGGTCATCCGCTCGAACTCTATGACCGGCCGATCAACACCTTCGTTGCCGGTTTCATCGGTTCGCCCGGCATGAATTTTTTTCCGGCGACGGTCGCGAAGGCTGGCAAGGTGGATGCGGTGCTGGCTGACGGCCAGAAGCTGCGGCTGCCTGAGGGTTTGCCGCTCACGGATGGTGACAAGCTCACCGTCGGGCTGCGGCCGGAACACATCCAACTCGCCGACGACGGAGGGCTCAAGGCAGAGGTCGAAGTGGTCGAGCCGCTCGGCCTGTCGACGCAGTTCTATGTCCGGCTCGCCGACCAGCTGGTTTGTGTCTTCGTCATGGGACGCAGCACTATCCGGCCGGGCGACACGGTAAGACTGTCAGCCGATCCGACGGCGCTGCATCTGTTCGATCCCGCAAACGGCAACCGCATCGGGTGAGGGGTGCGCCTGAAGCCGGCAACCAGAAGCAATCCGTTTTAGCGGTGGTTGCCCAGGCTGGCATACATGCCGGTGGTGCGGAACTGCGTCGGATTGATGCCGTAGAGCCGGCGGAAGACTTTCGAAAAATAGTTGGCGTCCTCGAAGCCGCACAATATGGCGACTTCCTTGACCGGCAGGAAATCGGCCTTGGTCAAAAGTTTCGCCGCCCGCTGCAGCCGCTGCTGCAGCACGAATTCGGCCGGCGGCACGCCTTCGCTCTCGGCAAAGCAGCGTGAGAAATGTGCCCGACTGAGGCCGCTGATTTGCACGAGGTCGGCTACCGGCAGAGGCTTGTCGAGATTGGCGTTGATATGATCGATGACCGGCTGCATGGCGCTCTGTTTTTCGGTGAAGGCGTGCGAGCCGAAGACATCGTCGTAAAGCGCCATCGCCGCTTCATAGGCGACTGCCGAAGCCGACCCCGGCGAAGCGCCGCCTTTGATCAGGCGCAGGCTGCAATCGGCGAGATGATCGATCGTCTGAGGCTGGAGCCGCAACACCGGACCGGAGACACTGAGAATGGATTTGTGGATGCGCAGCGCCTCCTCGCCATTCATCGAGATCCAGAAATATTCCCAGCGGTCGCCCTTCTCCAGCCAGTAGCGATGGTTGTGCGGCACCAGCACCAGCAGCGTGTCGTTGGCCTGCAGGCGGTAGTTGCGGTTTTCATAGCGCAGCTGGCCGGTGCCGCTGATCGTGTGCTGCAGCACGGTGAACGGTGTCTGGCCGCGCTTGCGCCCATCCCAGTCGTAAGTCACACCCTCGCGCACTTCATAGCCGGTGCTGGTCGGCATGGCATGCAGGCGCTGACGGCCGCGCGGCAGCGAAATGGTGCGCATCAACTGTCCGTTGGCGATCAGATCACGCAGCACAAAATTACCCTCGAAAGCATAAACGTTCTCTGGCCGTGCCCGCGAATAACGGCATAATCCAAATCCTGAGAACGCGAAAGACCCGCGGTCGAGGAGCGGGCGGGAGGAGAATGAGCCGGAAATTCCGGTTCCGAATGGCATGCGCGCGATGGCGCGTCGCCATGCGCTCCTCCTTCGCTCCTTGCCTGGCATTCGACCCGCATCGAGGTGAAGGTGATGAGTTTCAAAATCGCTATTATCGGCGCCGGCAGCGTCGGCTTCACCAAAAAACTGTTCACCGACATTCTGTGCGTTCCGGAATTCAGCGATATCGAATTCGCGCTGACCGATCTCAGCGAGCACAATCTCGGGATGATCAAGGCGATCCTCGACCGCATCGTCGAGGCCAACAAATTGCCGACAAAAGTCACCGCGACCACCGACCGCCGCAAGGCGTTGGAAGGCGCGCGCTACGTCATCAGCTGCGTGCGGGTCGGCGGGCTCGAAGCCTATGCCGACGATATCCGCATTCCCTTGAAATATGGCATCGACCAGTGTGTTGGCGACACGATCTGCGCCGGCGGTATCCTCTACGGCCAGCGCAACATCCCGGTCATCCTCGACTTCTGCAAAGACATCCGCGAACTCGCCGAGCCGGGCGCGAAATTCCTCAACTATGCCAACCCGATGGCGATGAACACCTGGGCGGCGATCGAATACGGCAAGGTCGATACGGTCGGCCTCTGCCACGGCGTCCAGCATGGCGCCGAACAGATCGCCGAAGTGCTCGGCGCCAAATCGCATGGCGAACTCGACTATGTCTGCTCCGGCATCAACCATCAGACCTGGTTCGTCGATCTGCGCCTCAACGGCCGCAAGATCGGCAAGGACGAGCTGGTCGCTGCGTTCGAAGCGCATCCGGTCTATTCGCAGCAGGAAAAGCTGCGCATTGACGTGCTGAAGCGCTTCGGCGTCTACTCGACCGAAAGCAACGGCCATCTCTCAGAATATCTGCCGTGGTACCGCAAGCGGCCGGACGAAATCACCCGCTGGATCGACATGTCCGACTGGATCCATGGCGAGACCGGCGGCTACCTCCGCTACTCCACGGAAACGCGCAACTGGTTCGAGACGGAATTCCCGCAGTTTCTCGAAGCGGCGTCGAAACCGATCGACCCGGCCAAGCGCTCCAACGAACATGCCAGCCACATTCTCGAAGCGCTGGAGACCAACCGCGTCTACCGCGGCCATTTCAACGTCAAGAACACCGGCATTATCACCAACCTGCCACAGGACGCCATCATCGAATCGCCGGGCTTCGTCGATCGCTTCGGCATCAACATGGCCGCCGGCATCACGCTGCCGGAAGCCTGTGCCGCCACCTGCATCTCTTCGATCAATGTCCAGCGCATGTCGGTGCATGCGGCGATATCGGGCGACATCGATCTCTTGAAGCTTGCCGTGCTGCACGATCCGCTGGTCGGTGCCGTGTCGACACCGGAAGAGGTCTGGCAGATGGTCGACGAGATGGTCGTCGCCCAGGCCCGCTGGCTGCCGCAATATGCGGATGCGGTGCCGGCGGCGAAAGAGCGGCTTTCGAAATCGAAGGTCAAGACCCGCGACTGGGCGGGTGCGGCGCGGCGCAAGGTGCGCTCGATCGAGGAACTGCGCGCCGAAAAGACGGCGCTGAAACAGGCGGGCTGAGATGCTTGCAGGCGCACCGCGGGAGGCCGGTTCGCCAATCAGCCGTCGTAGATAGATGCGGGCAGCAGCAGACGTCGAAACATCTGGGAGGAACACGATGAGGAACTTTCGCAGAATTGGCATTCTCGCCGGCTTGACGCTGAGCGTCTCGGTCTTGGCGCTCGGCGCATACGCCTCCGAGCCGACAACACCGCCGGCGCCGGCACCGTTTCCCGCCGAGGGCAAGATCAAGTACGTCGCCCGCGATTCCATCCTGGAATTCAAGGCGCTGCCCGAATATCACGAGCCTGACTGGGTCACCGAGAAATACGTCAAGGCCGGCAAGCTGCCGCCGGTCAAGGACCGGCTGCCGAAGGAGCCGCTGGTATTCAAGACCGCCAACATGCCGGATGGCATCGGCGTCTATGGCGACACAATGCGCCATGTCATCGGCGGCCGGCCGGAAGGCTGGAACTATGGCGCCGGCCAGACGCAAGGCTGGGGCGGCATCGACATTGGCCTGTCGGAATGCCTGACACGCACAGCGCCTTTATTCCAGGTCGAGGCCAAGGACACCGAACCGCTGCCGAACCTGGCCAAAAGCTGGGACTGGTCGAAGGACGGTCACAAGCTGACCATGCATCTGGTCGAAGGCGCGAAATGGTCGGACGGGGTCGCCTTCAACGCCGATGACGTCATGTTCTACTGGGACGACGAGGTCGTCGACCCCAACGTCTCGCCGCTTAACGGCGCCACCGAGGAAACCTTCGGGGTCGGCACGACGCTGAAGAAGATCGACGACTACACCGTCGAGTGGACGTTCAAGGACGCCTTCCCAAAGCAGTATCTCTACGCCATGGCCTACGGCACCTTCTGCCCCGGCCCGGCTCATATTCTGAAGCCGCAGCATCCAAAATATTCAAAGAACACCTACGACCAGTTCAAGAACGCGTTCCCGCCGGAATATATGAACATGCCGGTGATGGGCGCCTGGGTGCCGGTGGAGTATCGGCCTGACGACATTATCGTCATGCGGCGCAATCCCTACTACTGGAAGGTCGACGAGAAGGGCAACCAGCTGCCCTATCTCAATGAGCTGCACTACAAGCTGTCGACCTGGGCCGATCGCGACGTCCAGGCGGTGGCAGGCGCTGCCGACTTCTCCAATCTGGAGCAGCCGGAGAATTTCGTCGCCTCGCTGAAGCGGGCGGCGGACAAGGACGCACCGGCCCGGCTCGCTTTCGGTCCGCGCCTGATCGGCTACAATCTGCGCATGAACTTTTCCGCCAATGGCTGGGGTAATCCCGACGAGCGCGGCCAGGCGATCCGCGAGCTGAACCGCAACGAGGACTTCCGCAAGGGCGTCACCATGGCGCTCGACCGCAAGGCGCTCGGCGACTCGCTGGTCAAGGGGCCGTTCACCGCGATCTATCCGGGCGGGCTCTCCTCCGGCACCTCCTTCTATGACCGCAACTCGACGGTTTACTATCCTTTCGATCTCGAAGGCGCCAAGGCTGAGCTTGCCAAGGCGGGCCTCAAGGACACCGACGGCGACGGCTTCGTCAACTTCCCGGCCGGCACTGCCGGCGGCAAGAATGTCGAGATCGTCATGCTGGTCAACAACGACTACACCACCGACAAGAGCCTGGCGGAAGGCGTCGTCGGCCAGATGGAGAAGCTCGGCCTGCGCGTCGTACTCAACGGCCTCAACGGCACCCAGCGCGACGCCTCGCAATATTCCGGCCGATTCGACTGGCTGGTGCGGCGCAATGAGCAGGAGCTGACTTCCGTCGTGCAGAACACCGTGCAACTCGCGCCCGTCGGCCCCAAGACCAGCTGGGATCACCGCGCGCCTGAAAGCGGTGTGGTCGACCTGATGCCGTTCGAAAAGGAGCTTGTCGACATCGTCAACAAGTTCGTCTCGAGCCAGGACAATGACGAACGCGCCAAGCTGATGCGAGAGTTCCAGAAGATCTCGACGGAAAATATCTACAATGTCGGGCTGACCGAATATCCCGGCGCCCTGATCGTCAACAAGCGCTTCTCCAACATTCCGCAGGGGACGCCGATCTTCATGTTCAACTGGGCTGAGGACTCGATCGTGCGCGAACGGGTCTTCGTCGCCGCCGACAAGCAGCAGAAATACGAACTCTATCCCGAGCAGCTGCCGGGCAAGCCCGGCGACAAGGGTCCGACGAACTGAGGGGCCCGACCGCCTGAGAGACCATGAGCTGAGTTTCCTCCCCTGGCTGACGCCCGGCCGCGCTGCGCGCGCGGCCGGGGCGGGATAAGGTCAGCGGCAACAAATTTGATCCAAGGAGGAGAAACGAACCGATGCTGCGATTCCTGGCCATGCGCATAGCATCCGCGGTGCCGGTTCTGGTCATCCTGAGCCTGGTCACTTTCGCCATCATCCAGGCACCGCCGGGCGACTATGCCGACTACATCCGCTCGCAGCTCATCAACCAGGGCGGTGCCTCGTTTGCCGAAGCCGACGCGCAGGCGCAGGCGTATCGGGTCGAGCACGGCCTCGATAAGCCGATGCCGGTCCAGTATCTCAACTGGATCGGCGGCATCGTCACCCGTGGCGATTTCGGCTACAGCCTCTACTACAACAAGCCGGTCGCCGATGTGGTCGGAGAGCGGCTGCCGCGCACGCTGCTCCTGGCGCTGGTCTGCCATCTGCTCGCTTCGGTGCTCGGCATCACCTTCGGTATCTGGGCGGCGACGCGGCAATACACCTGGATCGACTCGACGCTGTCGGCCATCTCCTTCCTCGGCATGACCGTTCCGCGCTTCCTGATGGCGCTAATCATCGTCTACCTGCTGGTCTTCCAGTTCAACGTCTCGGAGATCGGCTCGTTCTTCTCGCCGCAATATGGCGGCGCGCCGTGGTCTTGGGGCAAGTTCGTCGACCTCGTCAAGCATGTCTGGCCGGTAGTAGCGATCGCCACCTTCGGCGGGCTCGCCTACAACATGCGCGTCATGCGCGGCAATCTGCTCGACACGCTCAATGCTCAATATGTCGAAACAGCGCGTGCCAAGGGACTGACCGGCAGCGCGGTGGTCATGCGCCACGCGGTGCCAAATGCGCTGCATCCGCTGATCATGTACCAGGGCGTTGTGCTGCCTTATATGCTGACCGGCGAGATCGAGACGGCGATCATCTTTGCGCTGCCGACCGTGGGCCCGGCCATTGTCGGCTCGATGGCGGTAGGCGACGTCTATGTCACGGCGACCTTCATGATGGTGCTGTCGGCGACGCTGATCGTCGGCAATATCATCGCCGACATGCTGCTCGCCCTGCTTGACCCGCGCATCCGCCAATATGCGGGGTCCTGAGATGCT
The DNA here is from genome assembly GCF_053714375.1 of Mesorhizobium sp. ArgA1. NCBI lineage: Bacteria > Pseudomonadati > Pseudomonadota > Alphaproteobacteria > Hyphomicrobiales > Phyllobacteriaceae > Mesorhizobium > Mesorhizobium sp. ArgA1. The sequence goes on along the minus strand of NZ_JBSKBQ010000001.1, from coordinate 152,174 downwards.
TGCCCGCGACACCTCACCGCCGCTGCTTCCGGATGAGCCAATGAAAACGGATCCAGTCAAGACGGAGCCCGTCAAGACGGGGCCGCGCGGCAATGAGAGCTACATCGCGCTGGTCTGGCGCCGGCTGAAGCGATCCTGGACCGGCATGGCCGGGCTGATTCTGGTCGTGCTTCTGGTGCTGATGGCGCTGTTTGCCGATTTCTTCGCGCCGATGGACCCCAAGGTCACAGATGTCGCTTTCGCCCCGCCGCAGACGATGAGTTTTTACGACAAGGACGGGAATTTCGTGCTGCAGCCGCGGGTTTATGCGCTCGCGGATTCCACAGACCTCGACCCGGTCACCTTCCAGCCGGTCGTCGGGCCGGACTACGAGCATCCGCGCCTGCTCGGCTTCTTTGTCAACGGCGCCGAGTACCGGCTGCTCGGCCTGATCCCCGCCAACCGGCATTTCTTCGCTTCGACCGACGGCCAGCCGGTGCATTTCCTCGGCACCGACAAGTTCGGCAGGGATGTGCTGTCGCGCGCCATCCAGGGATCGCGCGTCTCGCTGATGATCGCGCTGACCGTGGTCTTCATCGTCACTGTGATCGGCACCACGGTCGGCATGGTCTCCGGCTATTTCGGCGGCCGGTTCGACGTCTGGGTGCAGCGCTTCGTCGAGCTGGTGCTCGCTTTCCCGCAGCTGCCGCTTTATCTGGCGCTGACGACGCTGATCCCGGTGACCGCGCCAACCAACGTCTTCCTCGCCTTCGTCATCATCGTCATGTCGGCGCTGGGCTGGGCGCAGATGTCGCGCGAGGTGCGCGGCAAGACGCTGGCGCTGGCGCGGGTCGACTATGTGCGTGCCGCCATGGCGGTCGGCGCCACCGACATGCGCATCATCATGCAGCACATTTTCCCCAATGTGATGAGCCACGTCATCGTCGCCGTGACGATCGCGATCCCGGCGGTGGTCCTGCTCGAAGCCTTTCTCGGCTTCCTCGGCTTCGCGGTGAAGCCGCCGCTGATCTCATGGGGGCTGATGCTGCAGGACACCGCAACCTATTCGGTCATCGGCACCTATCCCTGGATACTGTCGCCGGTCGGCTTCGTGCTGATCACCGTCTTTGCCTTCAACGCGCTGGGCGACGGCCTGCGCGATGCCGTCGATCCCTATTGAGGTGGCCGGATGACCGTCGCACTCGCACAATCCTTCGCTCCAGCCGTCCGGCTCGACCATGCCGGCCGCCACGACCAGCCGATCATCGATGCCCGCAACATCGAGGTCGCCTTCAAGGTCGAGCACGGCGTCGTCGAGGCTGTGAAGGACATCTCGTTCCAGCTCTATCGCGGCGAGACGATTGCCATCGTTGGCGAGTCCGGCTCCGGTAAATCGGTGACGGCGCGCACCGTCATGGGGCTGCTTTCGAAGCGGGCCACTGTCTCTGCGAAATCGACCGTCGACTATTGCGGGCAGGACATACTGAAGTTCCCCGAGAGCGCCCGGCGCAAGCTTCGCGGCAACCGCATCTCGATGATCTTCCAGGAGCCGATGAGCTCGCTCAACCCGATCTATACGGTCGGCAGCCAGATCGTCGAGGCGATCAGGGTGCACCGCAAGGTGAGCCGCAAGCAAGCCTGGGCGCGGGCGCTCGAGCTTTTGCGGCATGTCCAGATCCCCGAGCCGGAAGCACGCATCAAGCAGTATCCGCACCAGTTGTCGGGCGGGCAGCGTCAGCGCGTGATGATCGCCATGGCGCTCGCCAACGACCCCGATGTGCTGATTGCCGACGAGCCGACGACCGCGCTCGACGTCACGGTGCAAGCGCAGATCCTCAACCTGATCCGCAACCTGCAAAAAGAGCTCAGGATGGCGGTCATCCTGATCACCCACGACCTCACAGTGGTGCGGAGATTCTCCGACTATGTCTATGTCATGCAATATGGCGAGATGTGCGAGCATAACGTCACCGAACGGCTGTTTGCCGACCCGCAGCATCCCTACACCAAGCGGCTGCTCGCGTCCGAACCGCACGGCAAGCCGAAGCCGCTGCCGCAGAACAGCGGCACTATCCTCGAGGCACGCGACATGCGCGTCTGCTTCATGCTGCGTCATGGCAGCTTCCTGAAGCCGGACTGGCGCGAACTGGTTGCCGTCGACGATCTCGGCCTGAAACTTTGCCGCCACGAAACGCTGGGGCTGGTTGGTGAATCCGGCTCCGGCAAGACCACGTTCGGTCTTGCTCTGCTCAAGCTCACCGATGCCAAGCGTGGCGAGATCAGTTTCGACGGCCAGCCGATCCAAGGCCTGTCGCGTGCCGAGATGCGGCCGCTGCGCTCACGCATGCAGGTTGTCTTCCAGGATCCGTTCTCTTCGCTCAATCCGCGTATGACGATCGGCCAGATCATCGAGGAAGGGCTGGTCGTCAACAAATTGGGTGCGACGCGGCGCGAGCGGGTCGAGCGGGTGCGCGACGCCCTGGTCAGCGCCGGCATGCCGGGCGATATCCTGTCACGCTTCCCGCACGAATTTTCCGGCGGCCAGCGGCAGCGCATCGCGATCGCGCGGGCCATTGCATTGGAACCCGAATTCATCCTGCTCGACGAACCGACTTCCGCGCTCGACCTCTCGGTGCAGGCGCAGATCATCGACCTGTTGCGCAAGCTGCAGGACGAGCGCGGGCTGAGCTATCTCTTCATTTCGCACGACCTCAAGGTGGTGCGCGCGCTCTGCCACCGCGTCATCGTCATGCAGAACGGCAAGATCGTCGAGCAGGGACCCGTCGACGAGGTCCTCACCAATCCCAAGACCGCCTACACCGAACGGCTCGTCAGGGCCGCCTTCGACGTGGCGTAGCAAAATGCCGGAGGTTTAACGTGGCAAGACATCCCAGGATCACCTTCATCGGCGCCGGCTCGACCGTGTTCATGAAGAACATTGTCGGCGACGTGCTGCAGCGGTCATCGCTGTCGGGCGCGACGATCGCGCTGATGGACATCAATCCGCAGCGGCTGGAAGAGAGCGCCATCGTCGTGAACAAGCTGATCGCGACGCTGGGCGTGAAGGCGAAGGCCGAGACCTACTCCGACCAGCGCAAGGCGCTGGCCGGCGCCGACTTCGTCGTCGTCGCCTTCCAGATCGGCGGCTACGAGCCATGCACCGTCACCGATTTCGAAGTGCCGAAGAAGTACGGCCTGCGCCAGACAATCGCCGACACGCTCGGCGTCGGCGGCATCATGCGCGGCCTCAGAACCGTGCCGCATCTGTGGAAGATCTGCGAGGACATGCTGGCTGTCTGCCCGCAGGCGATCATGCTGCAATACGTCAACCCGATGGCGATCAACACCTGGGCGATTTCGGAGAAATATCCTGAGATCAAACAGGTCGGCCTCTGCCATTCGGTGCAAGGCACGGCGATGGAACTGGCACACGATCTCGACATTCCCTACGAGGAGATCCGCTATCGCTCGGCCGGCATCAACCACATGGCCTTCTATCTCAAGTTCGAGCATCGCCAAGCGGACGGCAGCTACCGCAACCTCTATCCGGACCTGGTCCGCGCCTATCGCGAGGGCAGGGCGCCCAAGCCGGGCTGGAACCCGCGCTGCCCCAACAAGGTGCGCTACGAGATGCTGACGAGGCTCGGCTATTTCGTCACCGAAAGCTCCGAGCATTTCGCCGAATACACCCCCTATTTCATCAAGGACGGGCGCCCCGACCTGATCGAGAAGTTCGGCATTCCGCTCGACGAATATCCCAAGCGCTGCATCGAGCAGATCGAGCGCTGGAAGGGGCAGGCCGAGGCCTATCGCTCGGCCGACCGCATCGAGGTCGAGCAGTCGAAGGAATACGCCTCCTCGATCATGAACTCGGTGTGGACCGGCGAGCCGTCGGTGATCTACGGCAACGTCCGCAACAATGGCTGCATCACTTCGCTGCCAGACAATTGCGCGGCCGAGGTGCCATGCCTGGTCGACGCCTCCGGCATTCAGCCGACCTTCATTGGCGAGCTGCCGCCGCAGCTCACTGCGCTGATCCGCACCAACATCAACGTGCAGGAGCTGACGGTGCAGGCACTGATGACCGAAAACCGCGAGCACATCTACCACGCGGCGATGATGGACCCGCATACGGCGGCCGAGCTCGATCTCGACCAGATCTGGTCGCTGGTCGATGAGCTGCTGGCGGCGCATGGCGACTGGCTGCCGGCCTGGGCGCTTGGGAGCGCCAAAGTTCGGGCCGCCTGAGCGTCACACCTCCGGTGGCGCCGGCAATCGGTGGCGCAGCTCCTCGACCAGGACGCGCTCGTTCTCCGAATAGTCGATCGGCACGACGACGAGATGAACGCCGCCGCCGGTGAAGGCCCGCTCGAGCGTCGATTGTATTTCCGAGACGGAGCTGACCCTGGTACCCTTGGCGCCATAGGCCTCGGCATATCTTACGAAATCTGGGTTGCCGAAGGTCATGCCGAAATCGGGAAACTGGTCGACCGCCTGCTTCCAGCGGATCATGCCGAAAGCATGGTCCTCGATGATCAGTACGACCAGATTGAGTTTGAGCCTGACGGCGGTTTCCAGCTCCTGGCTGTTCATCATGAAGCCGCCATCGCCGCAGATCGCCATGACACGGCGGCCGGGGTAGAGCATCGCGGCCGTCATCGCCGACGGCAGGCCGGCGCCCATGGTGGCCAGCGCATTGTCGAGCAGCAGCGTGTTGGCGACGCGCGTGCGGTAGTTGCGCGCGAACCAGATCTTGTACATACCGTTGTCGAGCGCCAGGATGCCGTCGGCCGGCATCACCGCGCGCACGTCGTGCACCAGGCGCTGCGGCGTAAAACGCTCCTCGGTGGCGCGCGCGGCAATGCGGTTCAAGATGCCTTCGCGCAGCGGCAGCAGCGCCTGTGCGTTGGGGATCTTGCCCTCGATGCGGTCGGCAAGCAGCCTGAGCGAGGCGCCGATGTCGCCGACCACTTCGGTCTGCGGGAAATAGACCTGCTCGACATTGGCCGGCTGGTAGCCGACATGGATCACCTTCGGTCCCTTGTCGCCCATGATGAAGGGCGGCTTCTCGATCGTGTCGTGGCCGATGGTAATGATGAGGTCGGCCTGCTCGATCGCCTCATGCACATAGTCGCGCTCGGAGAGGGCGGCCGTCCCCATGTAGAGTTCGGTCCCGCCGGGCACCGTGCCCTTGCCCATCTGCGTGGTAAAATAGGGAATGCCGGTTCGCAGCACGAACTGGGCGAGGTCGGAGGTCGAGCGTGGTCGTGAGGCGGCGGCGCCCAGCATTGCCAGCGGGCGCTGTGCCTTGATGATCATCTGCGCGGCGCGGTCGAGCGCGAGCGGGCTTGCCAGCGGAAGCTCGACCGGGTGCGGCGGGATCAGTGCCACCTCGTCGCATTCCTCGGCTGCGATGTCTTCGGGCAGTTCCAGATGCACCGGTCCCGGGCGTTCCTCCTCGGCAATCCGAAACGCTTCGCGCACCACGGCGGGAATAGTCCGTGGCGAGATGATCTGGCGCGACAGCTTGGTCAGCGGTTTCATCGCGGCAACGATGTCGACGATCTGGAAGCGCGCCTGGCGCGACGACCGGATGCCCTTCTGCCCGGTGATCATGATCATCGGCATGGCGCCGAGCAGCGCGTAGGCGGCACCCGTCGTCAGGTTCAGGGCGCCGGGCCCGAGCGTGGTGATGCAGACACCCGGCTTGCCGGTAAGCCTGCCATGTGTGGCGGCCATGAACGCCGCCGCCTGCTCATGGCGGGTCAGGATCAATTGGATCGACGATTTGCGGATGGATTCGACGACGTCGAGGTTTTCTTCGCCCGGAATGCCGAAGATGCGATCGACACCCTCATTTTCGAGGGCGGCTACGAGCAGATCTGAACCTTTGGGCACGAAGCGTCTCCTGGGCAAAGCGGGGCCGTGAACACACGCAGACATGGCGGAACCGCACCGCGCAAACATAGTGCCGCCGAAGCCGTAGCGCGAGGTGCGGCCCGCCGGGGAGCGCTGCCGATGGAAAGAAAATTCGCTGTCCGCAGGCTCGACAGCGTACCATCCCTTCTTTCGGCTATTGGTAGCCGTTAAACCTGCGGCAGAGACAGTGGGTCCGCCCGTCGTAAGAGGTGCCAGAATATGCCCAATCCAACCGTCGTCGGCTTTTCCGGCAATTTCACCCGGCCGTCCAAGACGCGCGGCTTCGTCGACCAGGTCGTCAGGGATATTGCGCGCCAGCATGGCCTGTCGGCCAGCACCTATGACATCGAAGACCTCGGCCCCTCGCTTGGCGCGGCCAAATGGGCGCGCGATCTCGACGGCCAGGCGCGGGGGATTTTCGACAGCGTCGTCAATGCCGATGTCCTGGTTGTGGGGTCACCGACCTACAAGGGCAGCTACACCGGCCTGTTCAAACACTTCTTCGATCTGTTCGATCCGGCTTCCTTGCGCGGCAAGCCGGTGGTGCTGCTCGCCACCGGCGGCAACGATCGCCATGCGTTGATCGTCGAGCACCAGTTGCGGCCGCTGTTCGGCTTCTTCGAGGCGCTGACACTGCCGACAGGTGTCTATGCCACGGACAAGGATTTTTCCGACGGCGTGCTGAGGGCCGAACCCATCCTGAAGCGCGTCGAGCAGGTTGTCGGCGAGGTCGGGCTGGTGCTGGCCAATCGCTCGGCCGCCGGTGTTGCTGCCGGATAGGGAGCAACAGCAAGCTCACAGAAATAACGGCCCCTCGGGGCCGCTATTCCTTGGGAAGGCAGCTTACTTGCTGCCGCCATTGGCTTTCACATTGCTGCAGAATTCCGGGTGGCTGTTGGCGGCGTTGGCGTTCTTGGCCTCCTCGTCGCAGGCCGCCATCATCGCTGTCTGATCATCCGGCGACAGCGCCTTCCACGCCTTCACGAAGTCGTCATTGCCGACCATCGTCTTCATGGTGTTGTCGGTGTAGAAGGGCTGCATCTTTGCCGGGTCATCCAGGGCCGATGTTCCGGTCCCGCCGGCGGCAAGCGCCGAGCCGGCGACCATCGACAGCGTCATTGCGCCAAAACAGATCATCTTGATATTCATTATGTTATCCTCCTGTTGCTTAGGGATCGTCAAAGCAACGATCATGGGACAAACGAGAGGTTTGGATCGAAGTTCCGGATTTCGTGCGAAAAATAGGTGAGTCTTTCTGAGATATAGTCATAGGTAGGTTGAAACTTTTTCGGCCTTGCTCGTCGGGTTTCGTTCTTCGTGCGAGCGTCAATAAAAAGGCCCGCCACCGACGCGAATCGTGACGGGCCTCCTTGGAGTACGCCGGGCTTCCCACCGCCCGACTGCTTTCAAAACCATCTGGCAGAAGGATGGTTCCGCAGAGCCCCGCAAGTCATCAATACCCGCCGGCGAGGCCGGAGCCTTCGATGTCCGGCAGGGGTCGCCGGAACCGTCGCGGCGCCTATCCATTATCCCTGAGATGGAGGAACTGCGAATGCCCAAATACATCACCATCGGCTATGGCGACCGGGCCGGATATGACCGGACGCCGCAGGACCTCAGGCAGGCAGCCCATGAACACGATGCGTCGCTCAAGCGGCGCGGGGTGGTGATGGGCATTGCCGAAACGCCGGTCCAGGTGCGAAATCCAGACGCCAGCGGCGTCCGCACCGAATCCGGGCCTTATCTCTCGTCGGATCTGCCGATCGCCGGCTTTTCCGTCATGGAAGCCAAAGACATGGACGAGGCAATCGCGCTCGCCTCGAAATCGCCCTGCGCCGTGGCGCATGGGGTGATCGAGATCTGGCCGCTCAACGAGCGATAACTAATTCCTGTCCGCCGGTTTCGACCTCATCCTTGACACAGTCTCGCGCTCGGCGCGCTTGGAGCGCAGCGGCGGCAGGCCGCGGTCGATCAACTCCATGTCTTCCAGCACCATGTCGCCCATGCGCTTGAAAGCGATGTCGAGCGCACCGGCGCGGTGGGCGGAGCGCAGGAAGCCTGGGATTGTCCGGACCGGGTGGTCCTGTGCCAAAGGCTCTTCGGGGAAGACATCGCTGGCGGCGACGATGTGGCCGCTCTTTACCGCTGCCATTAAAGCAGGGAAGTCAACGACGCCGGCGCGGCTGAGCAGGATGAAGGCAGCACCCTTGCGCATGCTGGCAAAAGCCTCGGCGCCTAGAAAACCCTGGTTCTCCGAGGTCACCGAAGCGACGACGAAGACGAAGTCGCTTGATGTCAGCACATCGTCGAGCGAGGCCGGCTCGACGCCATTGTCGATGAGGATCGACGGCGGCAGCCAAGGGTCGAAGACTTTGGTTCGTGTGCGAAAACCCGACAGCAGCCGGTTCAGCGCTCGACCGAGATCGCCGAAGCCGATGATGCCGACATCGGCGCCCGACAAGAGCCGCGCCGTCTGATTGCCCTCGCCGCCCCACAGTTCTTCGCCTTTGCGGAATGCGAGATCGGCGTCGACAATGTTGCGGGCGAGGTTGAGCGCCATGGCAAGGCCGAGCTCGGCCACCGGCTCGGCGAAGACCAGACCGGTGGTGACGACATGGATGCCGCGCGCAAACAGCGTCTCATAGGGCATGTTGTTGATGAGATTGGTCTCGACATTGAAGACGCAGCGCAGCGCCGTCATGGCTTCAAGCGTCTCAGGTGAGATCGGTGGCTGGCCGATGATATAGCGAGCTTCGGCCAGAACAGCGGCGGGCAGCTTCGCCACGCCCTCGGCCGTCGTCTCGACAATGCGGTAATGAGCCTTCAGTCGCGCCAGTTGCGGTGGGGTGAAGATCAGCTCGAGCGTGCGCGGTTCCGGCGCGCTGATGACCAGCGGCAAGGTCTTGTTCGGCATGACGGTTCCTCCCGGCGCGATCCGGATCGCGTATTTTTGCTTTGAACTTGCCGTTATCCCAAAACCGCTTCACACTTTAGGACGGCACGCACTCGTGGGGTAAAATACTCACGATTAAACGATTTACAACTCCGAAAAATCGATTTACTCATTTCCCCAGCGGGCGGAAATGCCTCGGTCCGCGCCTCGGGAGGACGACCAATGGCGCACAGGCAGGACCAGCAGCGGCGTGCGTCGATCCACGACGTGGCAAGCCGCGCCGGCGTGTCGGCCGCCACCGTCTCCAAGGTCATGGCCGGCGTCACCACGGTGAAACCGGAAAATGCGCAACGCGTTTTCGATGCCGTCGAGCAACTGGGCTACCGCGTCGATCCGCTCGCCTCCGACATGCGCCGGGCCAAGCGCCGCATTATCGGCGCCATCATGCCCGAATTCGAAAGCGAATTTTTTGGCCAGATGGTCACCCGGCTCGAGAGCCTCGCCGAGCAGCGCGGATATACGCTGGTGGCGGCGTCGAGCCGGGAATCCGAAGCGCGCGAAAAAGAAATTCTCGCCCGTATGCATGACTGGCGCGTCGCTGGCGTGGTGCTGGCGCCGGTGCGCAACGAGCATGGCCCGGCAGCCGACTTCATGAAGGCCAATGGCATGACCGGCGTGCTGATCGACCGTGTGCTCTCCGACGACGCTTTCGACACGGTGTCGGCCGACAGCGCCGCAGCCAGCGCCGAGGTGGCGCACGAGTTGATCGCCAAGGGCCATCGCCACATACTGGTCGTCGGCCTCGGCGGACAGGCGGCGACGGTGCGCGCACGCCTCGACGGGTTTCGCGCTGCTGCGATCAAACTGGCGCCGGATGTGCGCATCGATGTCGTGCTCGCCGAAACCGATGTCGAGCCGCTGAGGGCGCAGTTGCGAGAGTATTTCGCGAAAGGCGAACGTCCGACGGCAGTCTATTCGCTGTTCCTCAAGGGTACGCTGGTGGCGTTGTCGGAATTCCGCCGTCGTGGCTGGCACTGCCCCGACGACATTTCGCTGGTCGGCTTCGACGATGCCGAATGGATGCAGGTGACATGGCCGGCGATCGCCGCCGTTGTACAGCCGGTGCGCCAGATCGCCGGCCACGCCATGGAGGCGCTGTTTGCAAGAATTGAAGGTGAGGCGGGGCCGCCGATCGCGCGGCTCGAGCCTTGCCGGGTTTTGATGCGGGAATCCGTTGGCTCGCCAGGTGCGGCGCCCGGTGGCGGAGAATCCCGATGATGTCATCGGCGTTCGGACTGCCGTTCCTGCGCGCGCGGAAGCGCGCAAGGTCGGATTGACGCTCGGTAGATAATCATCTGGCGAAGCGTCCTATCAATCAGAACGGATAGTGCTGGCCGGGATCCTCGATCGTCAGCCAGCGCAGGTCGGTGAACTCGGCGATCGAGGCCTTGCCGCCGAAGCGGCCATACCCCGAGCCCTTGACGCCGCCGAACGGCATCTGCGCCTCGTCGCCGACGGTCGGGCCGTTGATGTGGCAGATGCCGGCCTCGATGCGCGCGGCAACAGCCATCGCGCGCTTGATGTCGCGGCTGAAGACGGCGGACGACAAGCCGTATTCGGTGTCGTTGGCGACACGCACGGCCTCGTCCTCGCCCTTGACGCGGATCACTGGCTTGACCGGGCCGAAGGATTCTTCGGCATAGACGCGCATTGCAGGGGTGACGTGATCGAGCAGGGTTGCTTCCACCACGGTGCCCGTGCGTCTGCCGCCGGCAACAAGTTTCGCGCCTTTGGCCACCGCATCGGCAACAAGTTCTTCCATCTTGTCGGCGGCCTGGCTGCTGATCAGCGAGCCCAGCACGACATGGCCGCGCGGGTCGCCGGCCGGCAGTTGCGAAGCGCGGGCGGCGAGCTTGGAAACGAATTCGTCGGCGATTTTTTCATCGACGACCAGCCTCTCCGTCGACATGCAGATCTGGCCCTGATGCATGTAGGCGCCGAATGCGGCCGCGTTGACCGCCGCGTCGATGTCGGCATCATCGAGGACGATTAGCGGCGCCTTGCCGCCGAGCTCGAGCAGTGCCGGCTTCAGGTGCTTGCCGGCGAGTTCGGCGATGATCCGGCCGACCTTGGTCGAGCCGGTGAAGTTGACGCGCTTGACGGCGGGATGCGCGACCAGCGCCTCAACGATGGCGGCGGCGTCCCTGGGGTCGTTGGTGACGACATTGATGACGCCCTTGGGCAGGCCGGCCTCGACCAGCATCTGGCCGATCAGCCGGTGCGTGCCGGGGCACATTTCGGAGGCTTTCAGCACCACCGTGTTGCCGCAGGCGATAGGCATGGCGATGGCGCGGGTGCCGAGAATTACCGGCGCATTCCAAGGCGCGATGCCGAGGCAGACACCTGCCGGCTGGCGGATTGCCATGGCCAGCGTGCCCGGCTTGTCTGAGGGGATGACCTCGCCCGAAATCTGCGTCGTCATGGCGGCTGCCTCGCGCAGCATCTTGGCGGCGAGCATGACGTTGAAGCCGGCCCACGGACCGGTGGCGCCGGTCTCTTCCATCATCAATCTGGTGAATTCGCCGACCTTGGAATCCATCACATCGGCCGCCTTGGCGAGCAGGGCGCGGCGCTCGCCCGGACCGGTCTTCGACCAGGTCTTGAAAGCGGCGGCAGCGGCTTCGACTGCGGCGTTGGCATCGGCAACGCTGGCTGCGGCGGCGCGCGTCGCCAGCTTGCCGGTGAACGGGTCTATGCGCTCGTAGCAAGTGGAGCCCGACGCATCCCTTTTGTCACCGTCGATCAGAAGTCCGATGTCCATTGTTTTCTCCCTCGCTCGCCCTGGAGCGTCTTTTCTACTTTGCTATTGACCATGATCTTATCCGAAAACCGGTTCCCACTTTTCGGGATCATGGTTTAGAAGCCGAGCACCTCGGCGTTGATCGATGCTTCAAGGCCGCCGTCAACCGGTACGTTGGCGCCGTTGACCCAGCGCGCGCCATCCGAGCACAGGAACAGCACGACAGGCGCGATGTCGCCCGAGGTGCCGGCGCGGCCGACCCTGGCGATATCGCTGTCGACGCGAGCATCGCCGAGTACATTGCGGAATTGTTTCAGGATCGGTGTCTCGACCGGGCCAGGGCTGACCGCATTGACGCGGATGCCGCGGCTCCTGAACTGGTCCTGATGCGCGGCGCGCATCGTCCACAACAACAGCAGCTCCTTGGAGACGGGATAGCCTTCCTCGTTCTTCACCTGATGGTCAGCGACCACTTTGGCGATATCGGGAAAACCTTCGATGCCGACCATCGACGCCGTGCGGTTGAGATTGGCGCGCCAGCCATAGCCGGCGATCGAGGCGACGTTGACGATGGCGCCGCCTTCGCGAAGCTTTGGTGCGAGGCCTTCCGAGAGAGCGCGCAGGCCGTAGAAATTGACGGCAAGCGTCGACACCGCGCCGGTGTTGCCGGAGAGGCCGGCGACGTTGCAGAGCGCATCGATGCGCTGTGGCAAGGTTGCGACGAGATCGTCGACGCCGGCCTTGGACGAGATGTCGGCCTTGACGTAGGAGCCGACCGCCACAGCAGGCTCGCGGACATCGACGCCGATCACATCGGCGCCCAGCTGACCTGCAAGTTCGGCCGTGCGCGCGCCGATGCCGGAGGCAACGCCGGTGATGAGAATGGTTTTGCCGAAAAGCATGGTCAGGCTCTCTCCCGCTGTGCCGTGGTTTGTTGCGGCGTCGATGCCGCGTCGCCGTCCCCGGCGTTGGCCGGAAGCCTGACGCGGTAGCCGACCGGCAGCAGGCGCAGGCCGAAACGTTCTTCCAGCGTTCCCCACAGGCCGCGCGGCAGGAACAGCGAAAACAGCATCGCCGTGGCGCCGAGGCCGATGAGATACCAGACGCCGGTGCCGCCGAACCAGGTCTCGATGAGGAAGAACAGGAGAGCGCCGAGAATGGCGCCTTCGAAGGTGCCTATGCCGCCGACCAGCACCATGAAGATCATGTAGGCGGTCCACTGGACGTTGAAGTAGGTTTTTGGCTGGAAGGTGATCGAGGTCGCCAGCCACAGCGCGCCGGCCATGCCGATGCCGAAGGCGGCGAGCACGAAGAGCAGCCGCTTGGTGCCGGTGACGCGCACGCCTACGGAAGCGGCCGCGTCCTCATTGTCGCGGATGGCGCGGATGGCGGCACCCGTGCTGCCGCGCAGCAGGCTAAACAGGATGGCGAGCAGCGCCGTCATCGAGGCCAGCGCCAGCCAGTAGATCGTCGCGCGCCTGGCGCCGGCGTCATAGACGTTGAGCGAGATCAGCGACGTCCCGGTCTCGCCCTGCACCAACCGGTCGAGATTGACCAGGAGATGGGTGAGCGCGGCGATCACCCACATGCCGATGGCGAACTCGCCATGCCTGAGCTTCAGCATGAACAACGACATTGGCCAGGAAACCGCTCCGACGATGATCGCTGAGACGAACAGCGAAGCGAGCGGGTTGAGGCCGGCATCGGCCAGGCGAATGGCGAAATAGGCGCCGAGGCCGAAGAACACTTGTTGTCCTACCGAGACCAGGCCGCCGAAGCCGGCGAGCGCATTCCACATCGCCGCCAGGATCACATAGATGAACAAGGCTGTCATGCGGTCGACCGCGCCGGCCGACAGGAAATGCGGCGCAACGGCGAGCAGCGCGATGAGGACAACGACCGCGATCGCCGAGATACGCGAAGCAGGGGTGCCGCGCTCGATGACGGGGGAGGTCGAAACGGCGCTCATGATGCTTTCCTCGCGGGCAGGCGCAGCAGGCCGCGCAAGCCGAGGCCGGACGTGGAAAGCCGGATGAACAGCACGATCAGGAAGGCGACATGGCCGCCTATCAGGAAGCCTTGCGGATGTATCTGCGCGCCGAGGGTCTGGGCGAGCGCCAGCACGATGCCGCCGACCAGCGTGCCCCACAGCGAGCCGGCGCCGCCGATCACTGCGGCCTCGAATGCGAACAGCAATTGCGGTGCGCCGGTATAGGGATCGAAGGTGGCGCGCATGCCGAGGAACGCGCCGGCAAGACCGACGGTGACCATGGCGATGGAAGCGGCAAGGGCGTTGGCGCGGCGCGCATCGACGCCGACGAGACCAGCCGTATCAGGATCCTCCGAGGTGGCGCGGATCGAGCGGCCAAGCCTGGTGCGGGTGAGGAACAGCTGCAGCCCGCCAAGCAGGATCACGGCTGTGGCGAACATGATCACAGCAAGCTTGCCGACATAGATCGAGCCCGGCCATTCCCAGGAATCGTAGGACAGGCTGCCGATATAGGGCGCCAGCGAGCGCGTGTTGGCGCCGAACTGCTGGAAGAGCAGATTGTCGATGACGATGGCGAGGCCGAATGTGGTGAGGATCGGCAACAATTCGCCGCCACGCGCGCTGCGTTCGAGCAGGAACCGCTGCAACGCCCAGCCGATCGCCGCCATCAGCGGCAGCACGATGAGCAGGCCGATGAAGGGCGGGATGTGGAAGCGCGAGGCGAGCCACCACATTGTATAGGCCGAGAACACCGCCAGGCTGCCATGCGCAAGGTTGATGATGCGCATCACCGAAAACATGAAGGACAGCCCGCAGGCGATCAGCGCGTAATAGCCGCCGAGAAGGATGCCCTGGACGATCTGGTTCATCATGCCGGAACGCTCCCGGCATTTTTCCGGTGCAGACCGAAATAGGCCTTGGTCACCTCGTCCCGCGACATGCCTTTGCTCGGGCCTTCGAGCGCGACACGCCCTTCCAGCATGCAGATGACCTTGTCCGAGACCGACAGCGCGCGGTTGAGGTCCTGCTCGACGAGGATGATGGTCGTGCCGGAACTGATAAGACCTTGCAGTGAAGCGTAGACGCGGTCGACCACCAGCGGCGACAGGCCGAGCGAGACCTCGTCGAGCAGCAGCAGTTCGGGATTGCTCATCAGCGCGCGGCCGATGGCGGTCGCCTGTTGCTCACCGCCGGAGAGATGCCCGGTCTTGGCATGGCGGCGCGGTTTGAGATTGGGGAAAGTGTCGAGCACTTTTTCGACGCTCCAGTCGCCGGGACGGCCGGCGGTCTTGCCGAGCAGGAGGTTTTCCTCGACCGTCATCTGCACGAACAGTTTTCGTCCCTCCGGCACCAGCGCGATGCCCATGCCGACCCGCTTGTGCGAGGGCACGCTGGTGATATCGGCGCCGTCCAGCAGCACGCGGCCGGCGGATGGCTGATGGGCGCCGGCAATCGCCCGCAGCAGCGTCGTCTTGCCGGCGCCGTTGGCGCCGACCAGCGCCAGCGTCTGGCCGCGCTCTATGCTGAAGCTGACGCCGCGCACCGCCTGCAACAGGCCGTGCCGGACAACCAGGTTTTCGATGGCGAGCAGGCTCATTTCGGACCTCCGCCGAGATAGGCGCGCACGACTTCGGGGTCGGCCATGACAGCCTGCGGCTCGCCGTCGGCGATGATTTTTCCGGCATCCATACAGATCAGCCGCTCGGCCACTTGGAGCAGGATGTGGACGATGTGTTCGATCCAGACGATGGCGATCTTGCGCCGGCGCAATTCCTTGATGGTGTCGACGAGTTCGCTCGCTTCGCCATCGGTCAGGCCGCCGCCGATTTCGTCGAGCAACAAAAGGTTCGGCCTTGCCGCAAGCGCACGCGCAAGCTCCAGCCGCTTGCGGTCGAGCAGGCCGAGCGTCTCGGCGCGCCGGTTGGCTACGCCCAGCATGCCACAGAGTTCGAGCGACGCCAGCGCCTCCTCATAGGCCTCATCGCGGGCGAGACCCGCACCATGCGACGCCGCAACAAAAACGTTCTCGAAAGTGGTCATGCCGCTGAACGGTTTCGGCACCTGGTGCGTGCGCACCAGGCCGAGCCGGCAGCGCTGTGTGGCCGGCAGCGCCGTTACGTCGCCGCCTTTGAAGGCGACGGTGCCGGCGCTCGGCGGGAAGGCGCCTGAGAGCACGCTGAGCAGCGTCGTCTTGCCGGCGCCGTTCGGGCCGACAATGCCGACGGCTTCGTCCGCGGTCATGGCGAAATCGATATTGTCCAGCACCACCAGCGCGCCGAAGCGTTTGTGGATGCCGGCGGCGCTGAGGATCGCAGCTTTGGGCGAGGCGTTCACGATGCGATCCCCTTAACCGTCGATCAGCCGTTGTACGGCTGGAGCTTGGCCTCGACCGGAACCTTCGGGTCGGTGGCGTTTTCCGTGACGACGTAGTCGAGCGGAAACTTGGACCCTTCCTTGGCGGGCACCCACTGCGTGCCGATGATCGGGCCGGGCGAGACGTTGGGTACCGGGCCGCTGGTGAAATCGACCTTGCCGATCATGGTCTCGGTGTTGAGCGTACTCAGAGCCTTGGCGACCGCTGCCTTGTCCTTGGCGTTGCTGCTCGCCTTCAGCGCTTCGAAGCCGGCATCGAGCAGCGACATCGAGGCGCCGAGCTGTTGCGTCCACTGCTTGCCGCTCGCTGCCTCATAGCCGTCGGCAAGCTCGGCACCTGAAACGCCGGTCAGGGGCGACTTGTAAGGGAAAGCCTTGTGCCAGTAGGCGGCGCTCGAGATCTTGTTGCCGAGATCGCCAAGCGCCTCAATGTCGGACGGGAACAGCCCGGTCTTGGCGACCTGGCAGATCTTGATCTGCCGGGTCAGGCCCTGCTGCGCGGCCTGGCGCCAGAAGGCGGCGAAGTCAGGCGGGATCGGGAAGGAGTTGAAGATCTCGACACCTTCCTGCTTGAACAGCGCGATCTGCGAGGAATAGTCGGTGGTGCCGGTCTCATAGGCGCCGGGATCGACGATGGTGAAACCTTCCTTGGCCAGCAGCGGTGCCAGATGCGCACGGATGGCGTTGCCGTCAGCGTCGTTGGGATACATGACGCCGACCTTCTTGTTGGTCTCGATCAGCTTCCACTGCGAGATATAGGCCTTGAAGAATTCCTCGACGCCGAAGCCGAAATGATAGGTCCATTTGAACGGCGAGGGCTCACCGGGCTTGGCACCGCGCCCGAAATACCAGGCCTCCCACGGCATGACGGTGGACAGGCAAGGCACGCCGGCAGCTTCGCAGGCGTCGGCGACCGGGTTGATCACCTCCGGCGTCGACACAGCCAGCATCAGGTCGACGGCCTGATTGTTGATGAGGTCCTTGGCAAGCTGGCCGGCGCGGGACGGATCGGACTGGGTGTCCTGATCAATGATCTCGACGCTGAATTTCTTGCCGCCGAGTTCGATGCCGTTGGAAAGCGCCTTGCGGGCGAGGTCAAGCACATAGCCGTCGGTTTCGCCGAAGCCGGCGAGCGGGCCGGTGCGCGGGCTGACGAAACCGACCTTCAGCGTGTCGGCGGCCTGAGCGAAGGCCTTGCCGCGGGCGAGCGTAAGCGCTGCGCCGCCGGCGAGCGAGGTGGCGATGAACTGGCGCCGCGAGACGCCGCGAAGGATGGATTTCTCCGAGGTCATGCTGATATTTCCTCCCTTTCCTGACGGGCCTGCCGGAGGCGGCCGTCGGCCTGCTCAAAATCTTTGCCGCCCATTCCCCGTATCGGATATCGCCCCGGCAGGCTGGAGGCGGCGGCGGAAGGTCGGCAATGCCGACGATGGCATGATTTCGATCCTCCCATCACCACAGTGCCTTACGCCTTTGGTTTGGTAAAATGATATTTTGCGGTGTTTCGTTAACCCATGGGTTATCAAAAGCCGCGCAACTGCCCGAGTTCGCGGTAATGGCAGAAAGATTATGTCTCAGGCGCGCTGGCTGGCCGCCTCGCGAATGGTCTGCAGAAGGATGGTGAAAGCCGGCGAGGGGGCCGTGTCGGTCCGCATCGTCAACCCGACCGGTCCCTTGGTTTCCTCGGTGTTGACATTGAGGGCAACGAAGGCGCCGCTGCCCAATTCATTGGCGACGACACCGGCCGAGATGATCCACACGGCGTTGCTCTGGCGCATGAAGGCGCGGCCGAAGGAATCCGAGACGGTCTCGATTTCGGTGGCCGGCGCGGTCATGCCATTGGTGATGAAAAGGCGGTCGACAAAGGGGCGGATGACCGATTCACGCGTCGGCATCAAAACCGGAAACTCGTCGAGGCGCGCGAAGATATCCTGGTCGGGCTGCAATAGCGGATGGCCGGCCCGCACCACAAACAGCACCTGTTCGGAATAGAGATGCTCGAAGAAGAAGCCGGTCATGTTTTCCGGCGCCGCAAGCCGGCCGACGACGAGGTCGAGTGCGCCGACGCGCAACTGTTCGAGCAGCACCGCATTCTCCCCGGTGACGATCTTGATGGCGGCGCCGGTGTTCTCCGCGAGGAACAGGCTCATGGCGAGCGGCATAACCTTCGCCGACACCGTCGGCAGCGCGCCGATGCGGATCGGGTGGCGATTGACGGCGCCGTCCTGGCGGACGGAATCGACCCCACGCTTCAAGGCGGTGATCGCCGTGCCGGCATGGCTGAGGAAGATTTCGCCGAGCCGCGTAACCCGTATGCCGCGACCGTCGCGTTCGACGACGGCGATACCAAGTGCCTCTTCCAGCTCGCGCAGCGTCTTGGTAACCGCCGGCGGACTGACATGAAGAAAGTCGGCCGCCCTCGCCACACTGCCTTGCCGCGCTACCTCAAGGAATGCCTGCAGGTGACGGAACCGTATGCGGCTCTCGGACATGGTTCTCGTAACCTCTCAGTTAATGAAACGCCGCAAAATATCATTTTACCAAACCAAATGCCTTGTGCAATGTGAACACGGAGGATCGAAATCGTGCCATTCGTCAACATTGGCGGCATCACGCTGCACCATCGCCACCTCAAGGCGGAGGGCAATGCGCGACCGGTCGTGTTCATCAATTCGCTCGGTACCGACTTTCGCATCTGGGACGAAGTGGTGTCTGAATTGAACGCTGACATGCCCTTGCTGGTTTACGACAAGCGCGGCCACGGGCTCTCCGATATTGGCGGCGTCTCCACGATTGACGACCATGTCGATGATCTCTCCGGCCTCATCGATCATTTCGGGCTGACCAATGTCGTGCTCTGCGGCCTGTCGGTCGGCGGCCTGGTCGCGCAAGGGTTTTACGCGCGACGCCCCGAAATCGTCGAAGGCCTCATCCTATGCGACACCGCGCACAAGATCGGCACGCTCGACAGCTGGAACACCCGCATTGAAACAGTCGAAAGCAAAGGCATCCAGGCGGTCGCCGATCCCATCCTTAAAATGTGGTTCACGCCGGCCTTTCATGCGGAGCGTGTCGCCGAGCTCGACGGCTATTGGAACATGATGACCCGGCAAGCCGTCACTGGTTACGTTGGCACATGTGCTGCCGTGCGCGATGCGGATTTCACCGAAGTTGCGCAGGCCATCGCTGTGCCGACGCTGTGCGTCGTCGGCGACCAGGACGGCTCGACGCCGCCGGACCTCGTGCGCTGGATGGCAGACCTGATCCCCGGCGCGCGCTTCGAGATTATCCGGGATGCCGGCCACATCTCTTGCGTCGAGCAGCCCGGGGCGCTGATCGCCCTGATCCGAGAATTCGTCGCTTCGCTTCCTCAGAGAAAGCAGATCCATGGATGAAGTGTCCAAGACCACGACCAGATACCGGACCGGGCTGACAGTGCGGCGCTCGGTGCTCGGCGACCCGCATGTCGACCGCAGCGAGGATGCCGTCACCGATTTCGACCGGCCGTTCCAGGAACTGATCACCGAGGCAGCCTGGGGGACGGTGTGGGCGCGGCCGGGTTTTAGCAAGCGCGAGCGCTCGATCGTGACGCTGGCCCTGCTGGCAGCACTTGGCCATGATGAAGAGGTCGCCATGCATGTGCGCGCCACCGCCAACACCGGCGCGTCGCGTGACGACATCTGCGAAGCGTTCCTGCATGTCGCCATCTATGCCGGCGTGCCTGCGGCCAACCGTGCCTTCAGGATCGCCAAGGAGGTGTTTTCGGACATGGACGGAAGCAGGAATGGCCATGCCAGCTGATGCCGGCTCGAACCGCAGGCCCGAGACCGGCGCCTTCTTCCAGCGCGACCGGAGCTGGCATCCGCCGGCGCTGACGCCGGACTACAAGACATCGGTGCTGCGCTCGCCGCAGAAGGCGCTGCTGGCCTTCGACAACACGGCGTCGGAAATCACCGGGCCGGTGTTCGGCCACGCCATGCTCGGCGAACTCGACAATGATCTGATCCACAATTTCGCCAAGCCAGGCGAAAGCGCCATCGGCGAGCGCATTATCGTCTATGGCCGGGTGCTCGACGAGCGCGGCGTTGGCGTGCCAGGCGCGCTGCTTGAATTCTGGCAGGCAAATGCGGGCGGCCGCTACCGCCACAAGAAGGACGGCTATCTTGCACCGCTCGATCCGAATTTCGGCGGCTGCGGCCGCACCATCACCGACGCCGATGGCGGCTATGCCTTTCGCACGGTCAAGCCCGGCCCCTATCCCTGGCCGAACGGGCCGAATGACTGGCGGCCCTCGCATATCCATTTCTCGGTGTTCGGCCATGGTTTTGCACAGCGGCTGATCACGCAAATGTACTTTGAAGGCGACCCGTTGATCTGGCGCTGCCCAATCGTCGGCGGCATCCGCGACAAAGCGGCAATCGAAACGTTGATCGCCGCGCTCGACATGCAGACGACGGTCCCGTTCGACGCGCGTGCCTACAAGTTCGACATCGTGCTGCGCGGACGTCGCGCGTCGCTGTTCGAAAACCGGCCGGAGGGCAATTGATGGCTCAGGCGCTCACCCGGCTGAAGGAGAGCCCGTCACAGACGGCCGGGCCTTATGTGCATATCGGACTGACGCCGAATTTCGGCGGCATCGGCGGCGTCTATGCCAGCGACCTCGGCGCCTCGATGATCAACGACAAGACCCGGGGTGAGCGGATCGGCCTGCGGATCCGGGTGCTCGACGGCACCGGCACGCCGCTCCGGGACGCGCTGATCGAGATCTGGCAGGCGGATGCCGACGGCCTTTACAATTCGCTGGCCGAATTGAGTGGCGATGCCGATCCGGATTTCCAGGGCTGGGGCCGCCAGCCGACCGACATGGAAACCGGCCTGTGCAGTTTTCAGACGATCAAGCCCGGGCGCGTGCCTTATGGGGACGGACGGTTGATGGCGCCGCATATCAGCCTGTGGATCGTCGCGCGCGGCATCAATATCGGTCTCCACACGCGGCTCTATTTCTCTGACGAGGAAAAGGCCAATGCCGAGGATCCGATCCTGGCCCGCATCGAGCACAAGGTGCGCGTGCCGACGCTGATCGCCGAGCGGCAAGGCGACAACTATATTTTCGACGTCCATCTCCAGGGGGAGAAGGAAACGGTCTTCTTCGACAGCTAGGAGACCAGAGACATGACCGTATCGCCCTTCGACCATCCGCTGCTGTCCGGCCTGCTCGGCGACGAGGAGGCGGCGCGGCATTTTTCCGCCGATGCGGAAATCGCCGCCATGCTCGATTTCGAGCGCGCGCTGGCGGAAGCGGAAGCCGAAAGCGGGATCATCCGCATGGATGCCGCGGCGGCGATCGTGTCTGTCCTGTTGTCCTACAAGCCGGATACCACGCGGTTGCGCGCCGGGGTGGCGAAGGACGGCGTGATCGCTCCCGAACTGGTGCGCCAGTTGAAGGCAGCAGTCGGGGCGCCGCACGACGCAAGTGTTCATTTCGGCGCAACCAGCCAGGATGTCATCGACACAGGTTTGATGCTTCGGCTGCGCCGGGTGATCGAACATCTCGACCTGCTGCTGACCGAAAACATTGTGCGGCTGGCAGCACTGGACGAGCGTTTTGGCGGCAGGGCGTTGACCGCCATGACGCGGATGCAGCCGGCGATACCTATAAACGTGTCGGACCGGGCTGCGGCGTGGCGTGCGCCGCTGCAACGGCATCAGCAAAGACTGTCGGAGCAATCCGGGCGCCTGCTTGTGGTGCAATTTGGCGGCGCCGCCGGCACCCTGGAAAAGCTCGGGGACCAGGGACCTGCGGTGCGCGCGGCGCTTGCCGCAAAGCTCGGCCTTGGCGACGCGCCGCAATGGCACAGCCAGCGCGATGCGCTCGCCGAGTTCGCAGGTTGGCTGTCGCTTGTTACCGGCAGCCTCGGCAAGTTCGGCCAGGATGTTGCGCTGATGGCGCAGGCGGGGGCGGACATCAAGCTGTCCGGCGGCGGCGGCTCGTCGGCCATGCCGCACAAGCAGAACCCGGTGAAGGCGGAGGTGCTGGTGACGCTGGCGCGCTTCAACGCCACGCAGCTCTCCGGCATGCATCAGGCGTTGGTGCATGAGCAGGAGCGCTCGGGCGCTGTCTGGACGCTGGAATGGCTGCTCTTGCCACAAATGGCGGTTGCGACCGCGGCTGCACTACGGCTTGCCGCCGAACTTGCCGGACAGATCGAAAGCCTGGGGCACTGATGCGCACAAAAATCGTCATCGTGGGCTCCGGACCGTCCGGCTTGTTGCTCGGTCAGCTTCTCGGCGGCATCGGCGTCGAGACGGTGATCCTCGAGCGCTCGAGCCGGGAGCACGTGCTTGGCCGCGTGCGGGCAGGGGTGCTCGAACAGGGCACCGTCGAGTTGCTGGAGCAGGCCGGAGCCGCAGCAAGGCTGCACGCCGAGGGCCTGTCGCATTCCGGTATCTCACTTGCCTTCGGCGGTGGTCTGCACCGGCTTGATCTCACGGCGCTGACCGGTGGCAAGCACGTCACCGTCTATGGCCAGACCGAGGTGACGCATGATCTGATGGACAAACGCGAGGCGGGGGGGCTGGTCACCGTCTACGAGGCGGCAAATGTCGCGCTGCACGGTTTCGACGGCGAGGCGCCTTTCGTCACCTATGACAAGGACGGCGTCAGCCATCGCATCGATTGCGACTTCATCGCCGGCTGCGACGGCTATCACGGCATCAGCCGCAAATCGGCGCCCGAGCGCGCGCTGAAAACCTTCGAGCGGACCTACCCGTTTGGTTGGCTCGGCGTGCTGGCGGAGGTTCCGCCGGCCGATCACGAACTGGTCTACGCCAATCACGAGCGCGGCTTTGCGTTGTGCTCGATGCGCTCGACCCATCGCAGCCGCTACTATGTGCAGGTTCCGGCCGATGAGAGCATCGAAGCCTGGAGCGACGACCGCTTCTGGGATGAGTTGCGCCGCCGCCTGCCGGAACAGACCGCTGCCGCCGTCGTCACCGGCCCGTCCTTCGAAAAATCGATCGCGCCGCTGCGCTCCTTCGTCGCCGAGCCGATGCGCTTCGGCCGGCTGTTCCTGGTTGGCGACGCCGCCCATATTGTGCCGCCGACGGGAGCCAAGGGGCTAAACCTCGCCGCCAGCGACGTGCGCTATCTCTTTGCCGGGCTTCGCGAATTCTATCTGGAGAAATCAACTGCGGGGCTGGACGCCTATTCAGCCAAAGCGCTGGCGCGGGTCTGGAAGGCGGTGCGCTTCTCCTGGTGGATGACCACGATGCTGCACCGCTTTCCCGATACGGGTGAGTTCGGCCAGCGCATCCAGGAGGCCGAGCTCGACTATCTCGTGCGTTCGCAGGCGGCGTCGACCGCTCTTGCCGAGAACTACGTCGGGCTGCCCTATTGATCGGTGGAAGCCGTCAAACCCGCTCGAGCGCCACTGCGATGCCCTGGCCGACGCCGATGCACATGGTGGCCAGCGCATAGCGGCCGCCGCGCTCGCGCAGTTCAAGCGCCGCAGTACCTGATATGCGCGCGCCTGACATGCCGAGCGGATGGCCAAGCGCAATGGCGCCGCCATTGGGATTGACGTAATCCGCGTCCTCGCCGATGCCGAGCTGGCGCAGCACGGCTATGCCCTGCGAGGCGAAGGCTTCGTTGAGTTCGATGACATCGAATTGCTGCGGCGTCAGGCCGAGGCGGGTACACAGCTTTTTCGTCGCCGGCGCGGGGCCGATGCCCATGATGCGCGGCGCCACGCCGGCGGCAGCGCCGCCGAGGATGCGGGCGATCGGCGTCAGGCCGTATTTCGTTATTGCTGCTTCCGAGGCGATGACCAGCGCCGCGGCGCCATCGTTGACGCCCGACGCGTTGCCGGCGGTGACCGTGCCGCCTTGGCGGAACGGCGTCGGCAATTTCGCCAGCGACTCGACCGTGGTTCCCGCGCGGGGATGTTCATCCTTGGAGACGACTACAGCATCGCCTTTCTTCTGCGGGATGGTCACCGGCGTGATCTCCTTCGCCAGCCGGCCATTGGCTTGCGCGGCGACGGCCTTGTCCTGGCTGCGTACGGCAAATGCATCCTGGTCGGCGCGCGACACCTTGTAATGCTCGGCGACATTCTCGCCGGTCTCTGGCATGGAATCGACGCCGTATTGCGCCTTCATCAGCGGGTTGATGAAACGCCAACCGATAGTGGTGTCGTGGATTTCGGCATGGCGTGAAAAGGCGGTCTCGGCCTTGGGCATGACATAGGGAGCGCGGCTCATCGATTCGACGCCGCCGGCGATCATCAATTCGGCCTCGCCCGCCTTGATAGCGCGGGCAGCTATGGTGACGGCATCCATGCCGGAGCCGCAGAGGCGATTGACGGTCGAGCCTGACACTTCCTTCGGCAGTCCGGCCAAAAGCAGCGACATGCGCGCGACATTGCGGTTGTCCTCGCCGGCCTGGTTGGCGCAGCCGTAGACGACGTCGTCGATAGCCTGCCAGTCGATGCCGGAATTGCGCTCGATCAGTGCCTTCAGGGGGACGGCGCCGAGATCGTCGGCACGCACTGAGGACAGAGAACCGCCAAAACGGCCGATCGGGGTGCGGATGTAGTCGCAGATGAAGGCCTCGGCCATGTCATGCAGCCTTTTCTTTTCCGCTTCCTTCATGCGCCGCCTTGGTGCGGGCCTGCAGGTCGCGCAATGTCGTGAGCTCAAGCGTGGTCGGCGCCGGCGTCTCTTCAAGTGCGTCGGCGAATTTCACCACCCAACCGCAGGTGTCCTGCACCTCACGGCGCGTCACGCCGGGATGCAGAGACACGACGGTGAATTCCTTGCTCACCGGGTCTGGCTTCCAGATGGCAAGGTCTGTGATCAGCAGCGTCGGTCCAGCGGTGTCGATGCCGAGGCGCCGGCGATGATCGCCGCCGTCGCCATGGCCGAAGGAGGTGAAGAAGTCGATCTTTTCGACCATGCCGCGCTTGGTTTGCGCCATGGTGATGTAGATCTCCTTCGACGAGGTGGCGATCTCCGGCGCGCCGCCGCCGCCGGGCAGGCGGGTCTTGGGGTGTGCATAGTCGCCGATGACGGTGGTGTTGATGTTGCCGAACTTGTCGAGCTGGGCGGCACCAAGGAAACCTATCGAGATGCGCCCGCCCTGCAGCCAGTAGCGGAACATCTCGGGCACCGAGACGGTGGTGACGGCAGTGTCGCAGAGTTCGCCGTCGCCGATCGACAGCGGCAACACGTCGGGCGCGGTGCCGATCGTGCCGCTTTCATAGATCAGCGTGATGTCGGGCGCATGCGTCAGCCGCGCGACATTGCAGGCGGCGGAGGGCGCGCCGATGCCAACGAAGCAGACATCGTCGTTCTTCAACGCGCGGCTGGCGGCAATCGTCATCATCTCGTTGGGGGTGAAGCCGCTCATGCCGCGCTCCTCAGATGCTCGACACGGGCCGCGAAATCGTCGGCCGTGCGTTCAATGACATTGGCCTGCATCCAGGTCTGGAATTTCTCCCGGTCGGCGGCGATCTCGTCCCATTCGAGATAGGCGGCGTTGTCGCGCGCATAATAGCCGTGCGTGTAGGAGGGATGCGAACCGCCGGGCACCACTGAGATCGCAGCGATCGTCCAGCGCGGCAGCACGGTCAGGTTGGGGTGCAGGTCGTCGAAATTGTCGACCACCTCCTCCACCGTCACCACGGCGCGTTTGGCCGCCAGCACTGCTTCCTTCTGGATGCCGACAATGCCTTCAACCAGCACATTGCCTTTTTTGTCGGCCTTTTGGGCATGGATGAAAGTGACGTCGGGGCGGATCGACGGAACAGCGGCCAGCGCTTCACCGGTGAACGGGCAAGTGAGCGACTTGATGTTGGGATTGACCGCTGTCAGCCCGGCGCCGCGATAGCCACGAAACACCGCGCAGGGCAGGCCGGCCGCACCAGCCTCATAGGCGTTGGCCATGCCGGCATGGCTGTGCTCCTCGATCTCGATGGAGCGGGGAAAGCCGTTCTCGATGGCGTCGCGGGCGCGGCGCAGCAGGCCGACGCCGGGATTGCCGACATAAGAGAAGACGATTTTCTTCGCCATGCCCATACCGATCATCTGGTCGTAGATCAGGTCGGGGGTCATGCGGATCAGGGTGAGATCGCGAAACCTCTGGCGGATCGCTTCATGTGCCGCCGCCGTCGGGATCAGATGGGTGAAGCCCTCGAACGCAACCGCATCGCCATCGTGCAGGTTCTCGGCCACAGCCTGTTTGAGCGGCAGGAATTTGACCATCGCAAGAAACTCCGGGCTCGAAAAGTTCGTATTGCGAACATTTGTTTTATATGGGATACTTTTATCCCAAATCGCCGCGTCGAGTCAATGGCGACGCATTGTTTCGTGGAGGCCGCATGGACGATGAGGGAACTTCGCGCGACCATGTCGGTTCGCTGGAACGCGGCCTTGCGGTCATGGAGATCCTTGCCAGGCATCCGGCGGGCCTGACGCTTACCGAGATGGCGGAGGAGGCGGGGCTGACCCGCGCCGGCGCGCGGCGATTTCTGCTGACGCTGACCGCGACGGGTTACGCGACGCAAGCCGGCCGGCTGTTCTCGCTATCGCCACGCCTGCTCACGGTCGTTCGCACCTGGCTTGGCGGCGCTTCGCTATGGACTTTTGCTGCGCCGATCATGCGTGAGCTGGCGGGCCAGTTCAATGAGGCCTGCAACGCGGCGGTGCTGTCTGGCGAGGAAGTCGTCTATGTCGCGCGCATACCCGGCCGTCGCATCCTCAGCGTATCGCTCGATGTCGGCACCAGGTTGCCGGCGCATTGCACCTCGATGGGGCGCGTCCTGCTTGCCGGCCTTGGCGCGGACGAACTGAAGTCCTTCCTTGCCCGGGCCAGGATCGAGCGGCGGACGCCGAAGACGATCACCAGCCGCGCAGCACTTGGCAAGGCGATCGACGTGGCGAGGGTGGATGGCTTTGCCCTCGTCGATGAGGAACTGGAGCTCGGCCTGCGCTCGATTGCCGTGCCGATTGCCGACCGATCCGGGCGGACGGTGGCGGCAATCAACATGTCGACCCAGTCGGCGCGGTTTTCGGTGGCAGAGATGGAGCGGGATATCCTGCCGGCGCTGCGGAAGGCCAAGCAGCGCGTCGAGGAATTCTTCTTCGTCTGAGGGGCTGGCAGTCGTCTGACGTTTGCCCCGCTCCGTCTCGGCCTCGCGAGCGGCAGAGCATATGCGTGAAACAAAATATACCGTTGACCGCTCGCCCAAAGTCCAATATTGAACAGGGTTATACAGGTTCATTGAACAGGTGCATATATGGCACGGCGATCGGTTCAACTGTCTCCCGGCACGGGCAAGCCCGAGCAGATCGCCACTGTTCTCGAACATGAAATCCGCTCCGGCGTGCTCGGCTTCGGCGACCGCTTGCAAAGCGAGAACGAACTCGTCCAGCGCTTTTCCGTCAGCCGCAATACGGTCCGCAAGGGGCTGGAGGAACTGTCCAGCCGCGGGCTGATCACCACCAAGGTCGGCATCGGTTCCTTCGTGACTTTCGACGGCAAGCCCGTCGATGACGCCATCGGCTGGTCACGGGCACTGGCCGATGCCGGCGCCAATGCCGAGACGCGCACACTGCGGCTCGAAGTGATCGAGGATGCCGAGCTTGCGGCGCTGCTCGGCATAGACAGCCCATCCTTCATTGCCGTCGACCGGGTGCGCACCAATGCCAGCGACGGCCATGCCATTTCCATCGAGCGCAGCCGCCTGCCGCTGTCGCCCGAACTGGAGGATGTGCCGCTGCGCGGTCTGCGCGAAGGTTCGCTGCACCAGACGCTGCGCGGCGCAGGCCTCGTTCCCGACCATGGCGAGGAATGGGTCGATATCGAAATGCTCAATGCCGAGGACGCCGCCATACTCGGCTGTCCGCAAGGCACGCCCTTCCTGCGCGGCCGTCGGCTGACGCGCGCGGCCGACGAGCGGCCGATCGAATACGTCACCAGCCTGCTCAACCCGGCGCATTTCGCGCTGCATATGAGGTTCTGAGCGATGGCGGATAACACCAAAGCCATTCTCGATCGCGCCATGGGTGCGCTTGTCGGTGGCGCGCTGGGCGATGCGCTCGGCATGCCGACACAGCTTTTGTCGCCAGCCCGCATTGCCGAACTTTACGGCCATGTCGAGGATTTCATCGCGCCTTTCGCTGACCATCCGGTGTCGAAAGGGCTCGTGGCCGGCACCGTCACCGACGACACGGAGCAGGCGTTGCTGCTTGGCCGCATTCTGGTCGAGTCCGGCGACCGCTTCGATCATACGCGCTGGGTCAATGCGCTGCTCGACTGGGAGCGCGAGGTCAAGGCGCGGGGCAGCTATGATCTGCTCGGACCGTCAACCAAGCGGGCCATCGACGCCATCAACGATGGCGTTGCGCCGGAAGAGGCGGGAAGCCGTGGCGACACCAATGGCGCGGCGATGCGCATCGCGCCGGTCGGCATCATGATGCCGCTGGAACCGCTCGATGCTTTTGTCGCCAAGGTGGCGGAAACCTGCCGGGCAACGCACAACACCACGATTGCCATTGCGTCGGCCGCCGCCGTCGCCGCCGCCATCAGCCGCGGCATTGCCGGTGGCGACTGGCGCGCCGCTTCCGACAGCGCGGTCGCGGCGGCGCGGCGAGGGGCCAAGCTCGGAAACTGGGTGACCGGCGGCGACATCGCCGCGCGGATCGTCTGGGCGCAGGACATCGTGCGCGGCAAGACGATGCGTGACGGAATCCTGCTGATCACCGATCTGGTCGGCACCGGCGTTGCCAGCCAGGAGTCGGTTCCGGCGGCCTTCGCGGTGCTGGAAATCGCCGGCGGTGACGCATGGCGGGCGGCCGTCATCAGCGCCAATCTCGGCGGCGACACCGACACGATCGGCGCCATCGCCGCAGGCATGGCCGGCGCCTGCGTTGGCCTTTCGCGGCTGCCGCCAAAACACATTGCGCGGCTTGTCGGCATCGACATCGCCGAGGTGCGCCCGCTTGCCGAAGACCTCGTCGCGGCGCGCATGGCGAAGGCCAGCAAGGACGCTGCGGCATGAGCGGGCGCCTGGTTCATATTGGCAGCGCGGTGGTCGACTATGTCTACCGCATCGACGCCTTGCCGGCGCCAGGGAGTGAGAAGACGGCGTCGAGCTTCGAGCAGGTCGCCGGCGGCGGTTTCAATATGATTGTCGCGGCCCGCCGCACCGGCATGACGGTGGTGTTCGGTGGCCAACTCGGCAGCGGACCGAATGGGGATTTTCTGCGGGCAGCGTTCGCTCGCGAGGGCATCGACACGCTGACGCCGCCTTCGCCGATCATGGACACCGGCAATTGCGTCGCCATGATCTCGGGGGATGCCGAGCGTACCTTCGTTTCCTGGCCGGGCGCGGAGAGTGTCCTCAGCCTCGCCATGATGGCGCCCGTTGTCGTTGCGTCCGGCGACTGGGTGTTCACCTCGGGCTACACGCTGAGCTATCCCGGCAGTCGCGACGCGCTGGTCGATTGGATCGAAGCGCTGCCGGCGGACATTCCCTTCGTCTTCGATCCGACGCCCGTCGTCGCCGACATCGTGCGCCCCATCCTGTCGCGCGTGCTTGCCCGCACGACATGGCTAAGCTGCAACACCACGGAAGCGGCCGAGATTGCTGGGCAAGGCGATGTTGAAACATTGGCTATCCGACTGCTTGCCGATCATTGCCCGAAGGCCGCGGGAGTCGTCATCCGCGCCAGCGCCCAGGGCTGCTTCGTGCGGCTGGCCAGCGGCGAGACGCAGACCATTGCCGGCTTCAAAGTCGATGCCATCGATACCAACGGCGCCGGCGACACCCATATTGGCGCGTTCGTCAGCGCCTTGTCGCTCGGCGCGCATCCCTTCGAGGCGGCGCGCTACGCCAATGCGGCGGCGGCGCTCTCGGTCACCCGCCATGGCGGGTCGTCGGCGCCGACCGATCGGGAGATCCAGGAATTCCTGCGCCATGACGGCCGCTCCGCGACCGCGCATGGCCGGAGGCAAGAGGCCTAAACAAGCCCCGCCAAGCGGGCAAACAATGAGAGGAACGAACATGCGCATGCCCAGACTGAACTTGATGCTTGCGGCGACCGCCGTCATCACCTCCACGCTCACGCTGGCCGCCAGTGCGGCGGACGTCCACGTCCTCAACTGGAAGGGTTACGGCGCCGACGAGCCGTGGGCCATCGAGGCTTTCGAAAAGGCGACCGGCAACAAGGTCATCAACGACTTCTTCAATTCCGAACAGGAAATGCTGACCAAGATCCGGACCAATCCCGGCCTCTACGACGTGGTCATGATCAACGCCGCCTTCAATGACCAGGCGATGGCCGAAAAGCTGATCCAGCCGATCGACGTCTCGAAGCTGCCGAACTATGCCGACATCAGCAAGGACAAGGCGCAATCGCCGATGCTCGACCACGACGGCAAGGTCTATGGCGTGCCGTGGGTGTGGGGCCTGACCGCGCTCGCCATCAACGAGAAATCCTTCGACAAGGCGCCGACCTCGATCGCGGAAATGTGGGATCCGGCGCATAAGGGCCGAGTCGTCATCCGCGACGACGCTGTCGAGGCGGTGCAGTTCGGCGCCATCGCCACCGGCCAGAACATCAACGACATCAAGGATATGGACGCGGTCAAGACGAAGCTGACCTCGCTGATGCCGCAAATCAAGACTTTCTGGAGCTCCGAGAACGACTGGAACCAGATGGTCGCCTCCAACCAGATCGACATCGGCACCTATTGGAGCGGCTCGGCCGACCGTGCCAAGACACATTTCAAGCTGCCGGTGTCGCTGGTCATCCCGCAGGAAGGCTCAGTCGCCTGGCTCGACGCCTTTTCCATTCCGACCGGCTCCAAGAACGTCGCCGGCGCCGAGGCCTTCATCAACTACATGATCGACCCGAAATTCTACGTCGAATGGGTCACCAAGGTCGGTGCTCCGGTGTCCGCGAATACCAAGGCTGTGGCAGCGTTGCCCGAGGACGCCTTCAACCGCCAGGTGATGGGCGACCCCGAGGTCGCCAAGCGCATCCAGTTCCAGGCGCCGATCACCGACGCTCAGCGCGAAGCCTATCTGGCGCTGTGGCAGCAGCTCAAGGTCGACGTGAAATAAGTTCACGTCCGAAAACCGGCCGGCGGTCTGCGCCGACCGGCCGTTCCATCCTGGGGAGGAGGGTATCATGGCTTTAGGGGGCGCGGTCGCGTCGCGCAGCGGGCTGAGATCTGCCCTGCCGCTGTTGGCGCCGGCCTATCTGTGGCTGACCGTGGCGATCTTCCTGCCGCTGTCGGCCATGGTGTTCTTCTCGTTCATGACCGACCTGCCGCTGTCGGGAAAGCCTTGGGCGTTCACCCTTGGCAACTACGCGGCTTTCTTCTCGCAGAGTCTCTATCTGACGCTGCTGCTCGCTTCGCTGCGTCTCGGCCTGGAAGTGACGCTTTGGTGCGTCGTCATCGGCTATCCTGCGGCCTATGTGCTGGCCAAGGTGCTGAAGGGGCGCAGCCGAGAGGCGATCTTCCTGCTGGTCATCCTGCCCTTCTGGTCAAACGGTTTGGTGCGCATCTTCTCCTGGGCGATGGTTTTGCGCGAAGGCGGCATTCTCGACACGGCGCTCAACGCCGTGCTGCCGTTCACGATCAACATCGATCTGATGTATTCCTATCCCGCCGTCATCATCGGGCTCGTGCACTCCTACGTGCCCTACATGGTGCTGACCTGTTATCTTACGCTTCAAGCCATCGACGACTCGCTGATCGAGGCCGGACGTTCGCTCGGCGCCTCGCGGCTGCAGGTGTTGAAGCGGGTGATCATCCCGCTGTCGATGCCCGGACTGGTGGCTGGAGCCGCACTCATCTTCGTGCCGGTCGTCGGCTCGTTCATGGAGCCGCGCATCCTCGGCGGGCGCACCGGCACCTTCTACGGCACGGTCATCGAGGATCAGTTCGTCGCCGTGTTCAACTGGCCGTTGGGGGCGGCGCTGTCCTTCATCCTGCTTGCGGTCGTGCTGGTCATATTGGCGGTGGCGTCGCCAGTGTTGAAGAGGGCTGCGTGATGATGACGACGCGCATCCTCGAAGGGCTCGGCCGCTTCTATGTCGGCCTGCTGCTCGCCTTCCTCTATCTGCCCATCATCATCATGGCGCTGATGTCGTTCAACGTCTCGCCCTTCTATCAATTGCCGTTCGAGTGGACGACGGAGTGGTACGCCTCTTTCTGGCAAAACGACCAGCTGATCGCTGCGACCTGGAACAGCCTCGAGATCGCAATCATCACCACGCTCATCTGCGTGGTGCTGGGCACGGCGGCGTCGCTGGCGCTTTACCGCTACGATTTCCGCGGCAAGAAATTCCTGCAGGCGCTGCTCTTCCCGCCGATCGCCATTCCGTGGCTGATCACCGGCACCGCGATGCTGATCTTCTTTTTCGGCATTGGCATCGGTCGCGGCCTTTTCGCCATCCTGCTTGGTCATGTCGCGCTGGCGCTGCCCTATGTCATCGTCGTCGTCTCGGCCCGGCTGCAGACCTTCGCGCCGGAATTGGAAGAGGCGGCGCGCTCGCTCGGCGCCAATCAGTGGCAGGTGACCAGCCGCGTCACGCTGCCCTGGATCATGCCGGGCGTCATTGCCGGTGGGCTGTTTGCCTTCGCTGTGTCGTTCGACCAGTTCGTCGTCTCCTATTTCCTGGCGACGCCGGGGCAGACGACGCTGCCGGTCGAAATCTATGCCGCGATCCGCAAAGGGTTCACGCCCGAGATCAATGCGGTCTCGACCATCATCATTGTCGTGTCGATGGCGCTGATGCTGCTCACGGCGCGCTTCTTCAAATTCGGCGGAGAGAAATAATGGCCGGCGTGCAGGTATCAAACGTCTCGCGCAGTTTTGGCGCGCACAAGGCGCTGGACGATGTCTCCATCGACTTTGCCGATGGCGGCTTCTACGCGCTGCTCGGGCCGTCGGGAAGCGGCAAGACCACGCTGCTCCGGCAAATCGCCGGCTTCGACTTTCCCGACTCCGGCCGCATCGCGATCGGCGGCGAAAGCGTGGAGCGCGTGCCGGTCGAGAAAAGGCGTATCGGCATGGTGTTCCAGAATTACGCGCTGTTTCCCAATATGAGCGTTGCCGACAATGTCGCCTTCGGCCTGTCAGTGCGCGGCGAAGCCAAGGCGGTAATCGCGAGCGAAGTCCAGCGCGCGCTCGATCTGGTGCAGCTTGGCAAGCTCGGCGAACGCCGGCCGCATCAGCTCTCCGGCGGTCAGCGCCAGCGCGTGGCGCTGGCGCGCGCCATCGTCACCAAGCCGCGCGTGCTGCTGCTCGACGAGCCGCTCGGCGCGCTGGACAAGGCGCTGCGCGTCGATATGCAGATTGAACTGAAGCGCATCCAGCGCGAGATCGGCATCACCACCATCTTCGTCACCCACGACCAGGAAGAGGCGCTGACGATGAGCGACCGCATCGGCATTTTGCGCGATGGCAGGCTGGTCCAGGAGGGACCGCCGGAGGAAATCTACGACAAGCCGAAGAGCGAGTTCGCCGCCACTTTCCTTGGTGACGCCAACATTTTTCGCGGCGATGCGACCGGCAACGGCATCCGGCTGCCGGACGGCACGGCGATTGCTGCCGGCATCGGTGACAGGCTCGCCGCCGGCGCCAAGGCGAGCTGCGCCGTGCGGCCCGAGCGCATCCGCATCGCCACCGATGCCAAGGCTGCGGATGCGGCCAATGCGAACGCCCTGAAGGGTCAGGTCTCCAAGCGTATCTTTGCCGGCAACAACAGCACCTATTTTGTCGAGCGCGCCGGCCAGACGCTGAAGGTCATCGTGCAGAACACAGGCAATGACCGGCTGGCCGAGGGCCAGCATGTGATGCTCAGTTGGTCGGCGGAAAGCACCGTGCTGATCGCCGCAAGCTAGGCCCCGCCCCATTGTAGCGCTACAGCGGTTCTGATGGGAATTGATGGAGCGGACCTTGGCTGATCGGCCGGCCATGGCGTTATATCCTGCCTCTACGGGAGGAATGGATGGCAGGCCAGGGTTTCGAGCCGGATGTAAGGGTTCGCAGCAGCGAATACCGGATCGGCTGCATCGGCGCCGGCATGATCATGGCCGAATGCCATCTCGCCGCCTATGCGCAGGCCGGCTTTCCCGTGGTGGCGATCGCCTCGCGGACCAAGGCCAGCGCCGAGAAAGTGGCGAAGCGCTGGAGCATTCCGACGGTCCACGACACACCGGAGCAGTTGATCGAAGACGACAGGGTCGAGATCGTCGACCTCGCCTTTCCGCCAGACCAGCAGCCGGCGCTGATCCGCCATGCGCTGAAGCAGAAACATATAAAGGCGATCCTGGCGCAGAAGCCGCTGGCGCTTTCGGTCGAGGAAGCGGTGAAAGTGCGCGACGAGGCAGCCAGGTCCGGCAAGATCCTCTCGGTCAACCAGAACATGCGCTACGACCAGTCGATGCGCGTGTTGAAGCAGATCATCGACAGCGGCGCGCTGGGCGAGATCGTCTTCGCGCAGATCGACATGCATGCGATCCCGCACTGGCAGACATTCTTGGCTGACTATGATCGTCTGACGCTCGCCAATATGAGCGTGCATCATCTCGACGTGCAGCGCTTCCTGTTCGGCGATCCCCAGGAGATCACCACGCTGACGCGCAAGGACCCGCGCACGACGTTCGATCATTTCGACGGCATCACCGTCTCGACGCTGCGCTTTCCATCCGGCGTGCTCGCCGTGTCGCTGGAGGATGTCTGGTCCGGCCCGCGCCAGGCCGGCTACAAGGACGACCAGCACATCAATTGGCGCGTCGACGGCACCAAGGGTGTCGCCAAGGGCACGATCGGCTGGCCGAAGGGCGTGGCCTCGACACTGACCTATGCCTCGACCGAGACGACCGGTGGAGAGTGGGTGAGCCCAAGCTGGGACACGATGTGGTTCCCGCACGCCTTCATAGGCGTGATGGAGCAATTGCAGCATGCGGTGAAGACAGGCACGCCGCCGGCGCTGTCGATCGCGGACAACGTCAAGACGATGGCACTGGTCGAGGCTGGCTATCGGTCGATGGCGGAAGGCCGCACCGTAAAACTGTCCGAGATCTCGATCGACTGAAACATCTTGCCGCCAAATAGCGTGGCGGCTGAATCGCTTACCGGGAGGAGTTCACATCATGATGCAGGCAGGGATCTTCACCGGCTACTTTCCCTACGAGCTCAAGGAGGCAGCCCGGCGCATCCGCGGGCTCGGTTTCAACACAGTGCAGCTCGACATGCATTTCAAGGATATCGATCTCACGGCCGGACAGATCACCAGGGATAAGGCAAGGACGGTGCGCGACACGTTCCGCGACCATAATCTGCCGGTCTGCTGTATCTCCGGCTACACCAACATCATCCACCCTGATAAGGCCGAGCGCGCAAAGCGCGTCGGTTATCTCAAGGAGATCATCCGCAACGCGCGCGACTTCGGCTCGCCCTATGTGATCTCGGAGACCGGCACCTACAACACCGAGTCCGACTGGGTGCATCACCCCAAGAACAAGACCGAGGAAGGGTTCGAGGAATGCCGCAGGGTGATCTCGGACCTTGCCCAGACCGCCTATGACGATGGCGCCGTGTTCCTGCTCGAAACCTATGTCAACAATGTCGTCGGCTCGGTCGAGGAGACGGTGAAGATGTTCGCGCAGGTCGACCATCCCGGCCTTGGCCTGTTGATGGACCCGACCAACTATTTCGAGGCGCACAACATCGACCGCATGGATCAGGTGCTGAACCAGGTGTTCGACACGCTGACCGACAAGATCAGGATCGCGCATGCCAAGGATGTGAAGCGCTCAGGCAGCGACAAGACGGAGAAGCATGCCGACATCGGCGATGCCGATGCGCATGAGGGGCTGACGTTCCGCGGCGTCGGCGAGATCGAATTGCCGGCGCCGGGTCTCGGTTCACTGAACTACGATCTCTATCTGAAGCGGCTCAGCGAAAAGCATCCGAACATTCCTGTTATCATCGAGCATCTGACCGAGGACGACGTGCCGCGCGCGAAGACATTCCTTGACGGGAAATTCCGCGCCAACGGGCTTTGAGGCAGGGCGAGACGGCGATGGCGGCCAAGACAAAGCGCGATTACAGCCTGGTCGGCGAAAGCACCCGCCGGGCCATCGAGACCGGGCTGGCTTCAGCCGAGTGGTATCACACCGATGTGCCGCGCAAGGCGATGAAGGAGCTGATGCAGCGATCTGATGGGCCGGCAATCCGCGACACCGTCATCTGGGTCGCCGCGATCCTTGGCTCGGCGGCCGGCATCATCTGGTTTTGGTGCACGTGGTGGGTGGTGCCGTTCCTGCTGGTCTATGGCGTGCTCTATGGCTCGTCGAGCGACTCGCGCTGGCATGAGTGCGGTCACGGAACGGCGTTTCGGACGCGCTGGATGAACGATGTCATCTACGAGATCGCCTCGTTCATGGTGGTGCGCAATCCAGTACAATGGCGCTGGAGCCATGCCCGCCACCACACCGACACCATCATCGTTGGCCGCGATGCCGAGATAGCTGTGATGCGGCCACCCGACCTGCTCAAGGCGGCGCTCGCCTTCACCGGCATTCTCGATTTCCGCTATTCGCTGCCGACGCTGGCGCGGCAGGCGTTCGGCAGATTGTCCGATGACGAGAAGAGCTACATCCCGGAGACGGAGCAGGCCAAGGCCATTACCGCGGCGCGCTGGCACATGGCGGTGTACCTTGCGACGATCGCTTTGGCGATCGCGCTGGGGTCATGGGTGCCGCTGGTGCTGATCGGTCTGCCGCGCCTCTATGGCACTTGGCACATGGTGCTGACCGGCCTGCTGCAGCATATTGGGCTCGCCGACAATGTCGTCGACCACCGGCTCAACACGCGCACCGTCTACATGAACCCGGTGAGCCGCTTTATCTACTGGAACATGAACTATCACGTCGAACACCACATGTTCCCGATGGTTCCGTATCATGCGCTGCCGAAGCTGCACGGACTGATCAAGCACGACCTGCCGGTGGCGAACCCGTCGATGTGGCATGCCTATCGCGAGGTCTGGCCGGTTCTGTTGAAGCAGCTGCGATACGAAGATTATTTCCTCAAGCGCGAATTGCCGCCGACGGCGCGGCCCTATCGCGGCGAGTTCCACGAGGTCGATATGTCGGCGGCGGCCGAGTAGTCACCTGCCTTCTATCCGGCCTGTCACGTGGCCGGTAAGGTGGGCAGGATCAATTCCAGCATACAGGGGCATCCTGATGGGCAGAAAAAGACCGACGGTGGCGGATTTGCGCGCCATGAAGGGCAAGCGCCAGCTGACCATGCTGCGCGTCTTGACCATGGATGAGGCCGAGGCTGCCGAGCGGGCGGGGGTCGATATCGTCTCGGTGCCGCCCGAGCTGGTGCTCAATCCGCAATACCGCGACGCCGCACCCAGCCTGTTCACCATGCCGGGCGAGAACTTTTACGAGATCGGCACGGCGGACGATTTCCTGCGCTGGGCATTCCGGCTCTACAAGGCAGGCGCCGATGCGGTCTATTGCAGCGCCGGCTTCGCCACCGTGAAGCGGTTGGCTGACGACGCGATTCCGGTGATCGGCCACGTCGGCCTCATTCCTTCCCGCGCCACCTGGACCGGCGGTTTCAAGGCGGTCGGCAAGACCGCCGACACCGCCATGCAGATCTTCGAGGCCGTCAAGCAGTATGAGGCCGTCGGTGCGCTGGGCGCCGAGATCGAAGTGGTGCCGGTCGAGGTCGCCAAAGCGATCTCGGAACGCACCTCGCTGATCATGTTGTCGATGGGGGCGGGCACCGGCTGCGACGCGCAATATCTGTTTGCCGACGACATTCTCGGCCAGAACAGGGGCCACATGCCGCGTCATTCCAAGGTCTATCGCAACTTCGCCGCCGAGTATGACCGCCTACAGGCGGAGCGAGTGGCGGCATTTTCCGAATATGTCGCCGACGTCAACAGCGGCGCGTATCCAGAGGACAAGCATGTCGTGCGCATGGACCCGGCCGAGCTGAGCCAGTTCATGAAAAGGGTGGATGAAAAGGCCTGAACTCGCCGATCTGGCTGGTCGCTGTTACGCCCGCCAACCGCCGTTGGCGAGCGAGGCGTAAAGCGGCTCGGCGTCCGGGCCGAGCGGCCTGTCTTCCCTGAGGCTCGCCACGTGCGCGCGCACCGCCGCATGGATGACTCCTGTCGCCGGCGCCAGCGTCAGGCCTTGGCGCAAATCGACCGCCTGCGCTGCCGCCATCAGTTCAAAGGCGATCAACCGTCGCCACAGGGCGATCATGCCGGAGCATTTCGTAACAGCGAGCAGCGTCTGTGTCGCATGGTCCTCGACGCCTTCCGAGACCGGAAGGAAGTCGAGCATCACGGGATTGGCCTTGTGGCGGATGGCGGCGAGGATCGCCGTGACTGTCTTTTGTAGCGGCACGAAGCCGGCGGACGCGCCGCCGATTGGCGACAAATATTTGGGCAGGCCGTTGCGGCCAGAGCCGGTGAGTTGGACGAAGCGTGCGGCCGTTGCGGCTGAGGCCTGCGCGATGGCGAGGCCAAGCGTCTCGAAAGCGAGTGCCATTGACGCCGTGTGGAAATTGCCGGTCGACAACACCAGATTGTCCTCTCCGAGTACCAGCGGATTGTCGGCTGCCGCGTTGAGCTCGATTTCTACCGCAAGCCTTGCATTGTCGATCGCCTGGATCAGCGCGCCGTGTATCGACGGCATGCAGCGAACCGAAAGCGGATCCTGCAAGGTGGTGGGCGGCGGCTGCTCGTCGCGGGCGAGCAGATCGCGTAGCTCCTTTGCCGCAAGCTGCTGGCAGGCCGCCGGCCGCGCCAGATGCAGACGCGGATCGAGGATGGTGCGGTTGGCGCCAAGTGCCTCCATCGTCAGTGCGCCGGCTTGTTGCTGTTGTTCAAAGGCTGAGAGGGCGTCGGCGAGCGCCAACGCGCCGGCGCCCGTCGAGACCGCCGAAGCGTTGATCAACGACAGTCCGTCTTTTGGAGCCAGAGTGACCGGCGCCAACCGCGCCATCATCAGCGCCTTTGCCGAAGGCATGCGCCGGCCTTGGTAGTCGGCATCGCCCTCCGCAATCAGCGTGCGGGCTATCGCGGTCATCAGCAGCAGGTCGCCCGCGCCGATTGAACCTAGAGACGGCATCACAGGATGCACTCCCGCATTGAGCGCGTCGACAAGGGCGGTCAAAACCGCCGGCGAAATACCCGAACCGCCAACCGAGAACATCGCGGCGCGCGCCAGCATGGTCGCCCGCACCGCCTCTTGCGGCAAGGGTTCGCCGACGGCGCCGCTGCGCCCTTCCAGCAACTGGCGCTGGAAGGCGCTGCCATCGCCCTCGACCGTGGTGCCGAGATTGGCGCCGAGCCCGGTGTTGAGGCCGTAAATCTGCTGGCCGGACGCGGCGGCCTGGTCAAGCACCTTGCGGGCCTTGTCGAGCCTCTCGATGACGGCGGGCTCAACCTCGACCTTGCGACCGCCACGGGCAACCGCCGCGACGTCCTCGACGCTGATGCCGACGCCGTTGAGGACGAGCGCGCTCATGCGAAGCGCAGCCTCTGGCCAATTCCCTTATCAGCGGCCTTGGCAAGCATCGCCTTGCCCAGCGCAATGTCGGACAGCGACAGGCCGCGATGCCAGAACAGGATCGTCTCGTCGTCGCTCTGCCTGCCCGGCTTGAGGCCGGCGGCGATCTGGCCGAGCTCGGCATGCAGCGTGGTTTCGCTCAGTCGTCCGGTCTCGACATGCGCGCGCAGCGAACCGAACTTGCCACCCTTGCACTGGCCCCAGTCGTCGACGACCATTTTTTGCATGATGTCGGTCAGTGATATCTCCACCGCGCTCATCGTGCCATAGGGCACGACGAACGCGCCGGGCTTGATCCATTCGGTCTTGAGCAGCGGCTGCGGTTCCGAAAGCCGTGAGGCCTCGACGACGATATCGGCGCCCTTGACGCAGCTCTCCCAGTCGGCCACCGCCGTGACTGTCTTGCCGAGATCGGCGGACAATTTAGCGGCAAAGCCGTCGCGGCTTTCCGGGCGGCGCGAATGGACGCGGATCTCGTCGAAGTCGAAGAGATGGTCGAGCAGTCGCACGTTCCAGTAGGCGGTGCCGCGCGCCCCGATATGGGCCAGAACCTTGGAGTTCTTGCGCGCCAGATGTTTGGCGCCGATGGCGGTGACTGCGCCAGTGCGCATGTCGGTGATGACGGTGGCGTCGAGAATGGCGCGCGGCGTGCCGGTGCGCGGATCGAACAGGTTGAGGATGCCGAATTCCGAGGGCAGGCCGTGCAGATAATTGTCGACATAGTCGCCGACGATTTTTACGCCTGCCGCGTCGAGCGGCGCGACGTAGCCGCGCAACACGTTGAAATGGCCGTGGAAGGAGGGATCGGGTTCGAGGTGGACGCGCGGCTCGATGACCGTCTGGCCATTGCCTTGCGCGACCAGTCCGGCCTCCACGGCGGTAATGATTTCGCCGTCGGTCATATCAAGGGCTTCGATATCGAGGGCATTGAGGTAGTCGATATAGATCGGCTTCATTTATGCGCGCGCTCCCTCCATCACCCCGCCCATCCCATAGCAGGCTGCGCGCCGACACGGAAGTTTGTTGGCTAGGCTCTGGACTGGGCCAGCCATATGCTGTTCAACGCGGTTCGTCATGACTGCCGTTCCCGACACCGAGGCCTCGGCCGCAACCGCCAGCAATGCGCGGCGCGTGGCGCTGATCGTCGCCATCGCGTTTTTCATGCAGCTCTTGGATTCGACGATCATCTCGACCTCGCTGCCGCAGATGGGAGAATCCTTCGGCGTGCCGGCGGTGGCGATGAGCATCGGCATCACCGCCTATATGCTGACCATGGCGGTGTTCGTGCCGCTGTCGGGCTGGCTCGCCGACCGTTTTGGCGCGCGCAACATTTTCCTGTTGGCGATTGTGCTTTTCACGCTTGCCTCGCTTGCCTGCGGCTTTTCGCAGAGCCTTGCCCAATTCGTTGCCGCCCGCGTCGTGCAAGGCCTTGGCAGCGCGCTGATGACGCCGGTCGGCCGCATTCTTGTGCTGCGCAATGCGCCGAAGTCGGAATTGCTCAATGCCACGGCGCTGATCACCTGGCCGGCGCTGTTTGCGCCTGTCGTCGGGCCGGTGCTTGGCGGCTTCATCACCACCTATCTCTCCTGGCAATGGAATTTCTTCATCAATATCCCGCTCGGGCTGATCGGGCTGGCGCTGGTTGCGCGCTTCATTCCGGGTGACCGCGAGGCCGATCCCAAGCCACTGGACTGGCCGGGATTTTTCCTGACATCGCTGGGGCTCGCG
The DNA here is from genome assembly GCF_053714375.1 of Mesorhizobium sp. ArgA1. Taxonomy (NCBI): domain Bacteria; kingdom Pseudomonadati; phylum Pseudomonadota; class Alphaproteobacteria; order Hyphomicrobiales; family Phyllobacteriaceae; genus Mesorhizobium; species Mesorhizobium sp. ArgA1. The sequence continues at coordinate 110,872 of NZ_JBSKBQ010000001.1, read as the reverse complement.
CTGCTGCTCTACGGCCTGGAACGCATCGCGCATCCGGAGGGCGGCGCCTTGCCGACGGTGCTGCTGATTGCGGCGGGTATCGTCATCGGCTGGCTGGCGGTGCGGCATCTCCGGCGCGCGCCGCATCCGCTGCTCGATCTCAGTGCGTTCAGGGTGCAGACCTTCGCCATCTCCACGCTTGCCGCCGGGACGATTTTTCGCGTGGCGATCAACGCCACGCCGTTCCTGTTGCCGCTGCTGTTCCAGGTTGGCTTCGGTCTCAGCTCTGTCGATGCAGGCTTGATGATCCTGGCCTATTTCCTCGGCAATCTCGGCATGAAGACGGTGACGACGCCGACGCTGCGGCGTTTCGGGTTCCGCACAGTGATGGTCGTCAACGGCCTGATCGCCTCGGTCGCTATCATTGCCTGCGCCGCGATCTCCCCTGACACACCGCAGGCTCTGGTGGTGGCGCTGATGCTTGTCGCCGGCCTGTCGCGTTCGATGCAGTTCACGGCGCTGAACACGCTGGCCTTCGCCGATATCGACGCTGTGCAGCGCAGCTCGGCGGCAACGCTGTCCTCCATGCTTCAACAGATATCGATGCTGTTCGGCGTCGCGGTCGCGGCGGCGATCCTCAACCTGTCGCAGATCGCCAGGGACCGGCTGGCGCTCGACCTCGTCGATTTTCGCATCGCCTTCCTGGTGATCGGTGCCATCGGGCTGGTCGCGGCGTTGCGGTTCCTCGCGCTACCGCAGGCAGCGGGCGCGGAGGTTTCCGGCCACGCATCGAGCAATTGACTTAGAGCATTGCTTCCAGCGGGCCGTATATGAATCATTCGGGATGCTTAGCCGGAATTGCTCAACATCTGATTCAATCGAGCGGCGAACGAAAGGGAATGCCATGGCCACCACAAGACTTCTCGGCGATGATGAGGTGGAGACAATCCCGGTGGTCAAAGCCGTCTTCGACGATATCCGTGCGACGCGCAAATCCGATTTCGTCAACAATTTCTGGCGCGGGCTGGCCAATGATCCGGTGTTGCTGAAACGGACATGGGAACAGGTAAAGGTGGTGATGGCCACCGAAAGCGCCATCGATCCACTGACCAAGGAAATGATCTACATCGCCGTGTCGACTGCCAATGGCTGCTCATACTGCGTCCATTCGCACACGGCCGCGGCACGCGCCAAAGGCATGACCGATGCGCAGCACGGCGAACTGATGTCGATCATCGGGCTCGCCGGCCAGACCAACCATCTGGTGACGGCAATGCAGATCCCGGTCGATCCGCAATTCGATGTGAAATAGAGGCGGCGGCACTACTCTTCTCCCACGAGAAGGGGAGAAGGCAGGGGCGCAACTACACCGGCCGATACACCTTCTCTGCCGTGTTCCAGAAGATATCCGCCTCAGCCGCCGCGCCGTGCTTGGCCACCGCAGCGCGGTGCGCCTTGATGAGTTCGGCGTGGCTGGTCCAGAGCTTCTCGATCGGAAAGTTCGAGCCGAACATCAAATGCTCTGCGCCTAAAATGTCGATCGCATTGTCGACGATGTAGGCTATCAGATCCGGGTCGTTGCGGTGGACGAAAGTGCCCAGGCCTGAGAGTTTGGCGTAGAAGTTCGGCACTGCCGAGAGCGTGCGCAGGCCGGCTTTCCAAGCCTCGGTGGTTTGCTCATCCGTGCCGGTCAGCATGCCGGCATGGGTGAGGACGAAATTGGTTTCAGGGTTCTCGCCGACCAGCGTCAGCCCGTCCTTCATCTGGGCGGGGAAAAGCTGCAGGTCGAAGGACAGGCCGTAGCCCTTCAGCCGAGCGACATTGGCGCGAACCTTCGGGTCGATGACCTGATCGGCCGAGGCGGCGAAGCGGAAAGCCGGCGTCTCGTGCCAGTGCAGTTGCATGCGCACGCCGCGCAGCAGTTTGTATTTCATCAGCCGGTCGATCTGGTGGCGGACGTCGTCCACTGTCATGTCGGCATAACCGACAATGGCATGCGGCCAGCCAGTTTCGTCAGCGGTCTTCTGCAGGAAGGCGACTTCCTTTTCGAAATCTTCCCTGGCCCAGTTGGTCTGGACATAGACCGCCTTTTCGACGCCCGAGCCTTTCTGGTCCTCGAGGAATTCCCCGATCGGATAGTCGCGGCGGATCGGCTCGTAAGGGCCGAAGATGCGCGGCACCATCGGCCCGACCAGCCAGGGCTGATCCTGCTGGCGCCAGATGTGAAAATGCGCGTCGATGGCTTTCTGCATCACGATACTCTTTTCCAGATTGTCGAAGCCGCCGGGGCGGGGCGGGCGAGCGACAGGATGAAATCGGTCAGACTCCTGAGCGACGAGCCGTCGATGAGATCGTCGAGGTCAGGCAGGATGCCTTTGAGTGCTGCTGTTTCAGGGTGGAAACGTGGATCGCCGGCCAGCGGTGTGGCAAGCGACAGCCGGAAGGCGCGGGCGCTCAGCCGGCGCATCGCTGTTACCAAGGCGCCATGATCGCCGCGCTCCAGCGCGTCCGAAAGGATGACGATTGCGGCACCGCGCGCAAAGGCGGAGAACCGTGGCACGGACAAGAATGCGAGCAAGGTCGGTCCCATGCGGGTGCCGCCATCCCAGTCGTCGACCTGGGCCGCAGCGCGCGCCAACGCCTGGTCGCGGTCGCGAATGCGCAGCGCCGAGGTGATGCTGGTGAGCCGCGTGCCGAAGGTGAAGATTTCGGCGCGATCCGCGCCTTGCACCACTGAATGCGCGAGCTTGAGATAATCGGCGGTGTGCAATTTCATCGAGCCGGAGATATCGATGAGCATCAGCAGCTTGCGTGGCACCGTCTGTCGGCGGCGAAGCTGCGGCGAGGGGATATCGCCATCGGCGCTGACGATTTCGCTGAGCGAACGACGTAGGTCGAGCTTACCGCGCGAATGGGTGCGCACGGTGCGGAAGGAGCGGCGGGCGGGCAAGGCGGACGAGAGCTTGCGGCGAAAGGAACCGAGGTCATCGTCGTCGCGCTGGAAATCGCGGGTGCTCAGTTGTTCGTTGGCCGACGACAGCTCGCCGCCTTTTTCCTGGCGTGTGGCCCGGTTCTCTTCCTCGCGCCTGCCGCCATCGTCCTTGATGCGTGTTTCCTCGTCTTCTTCGCCTTCGACGGAAGGTTGGCCATTGCCATGGAAGTGGCTGCGGAAATGCGCTTCGAATTCATTGCGGCGGTCGGGTGGAGGCGCGAGCGTCGCAAGAGCCGCCTCGCGGATGTCGTTCATGGAGCGTGGGCCGAGCAGGGTTACGGCTTGCATGAAGCTGGAGACTTGTTCGGGGGAGATGGCGAACGCGTGGCCGCGCAGCAAGCGTGCGAAATCCAGGAAGGGCGCGGCGGCGCGGGGAAAGCTCTCCTCTCCACGTTTACGGGCAGAGGATGCCGATAGGCAGGTGAGGGGCGACGCCGACATTGAAGGTTGGCGCTGCCCCTCATCCGCCCCTTCAGGGCACCTTCTTCCCGTAAACGGGGCGAAGGGGTCACCCAGGTCCCGGCTCACCCCAGCGCCTCCTCGACAATCCGGCCAAGCTCCGGCGCAATCTCGGCCAGATCCTCCTCGTCCTTGATCAGCACACCGATGGCGCGGCGGAAGGCTTCCGGCCACGGGCTGCCGCCCTTCTCTAGGATGGTCGCGGCATTGGCCCACTCCACCGCTTCGGCGATGCCGGGCGGCTTCGCGAGTGGGCGGGCACGGATGGTCTGCACGGCAGCCGCTACGGCTCGAGCCGTTGCCTCCGCGACATCGCCGGCGCGCAGCATGATGATGGCGGCCTCGCGCTCGGCATCGGGATAGCCGATCCAATGATAGACGCAGCGCCGGCGCAGCGCTTCGGCCAGTTCGCGGGTGCGGTTTGAGGTCAGAATGACGATGGGCTGCGCTTCAGCGCGAATGGTGCCACGTTCGGGAATGCTGATCTGGAAATCGGAGAGAAATTCGAGCAGCAAGGCTTCGAATTCATGATCGGAACGGTCGATCTCGTCGACCAGCAGCACGCGCTGCCGAGGCGCCCGCAGCACCTGCAGCAGCGGTCGGGCGATCAGGAAACGATCGTCATAGATGTCGATTTCGTGCTCACCGGCATGGCGGATGGCGAGCAGCTGGCGCTGGTAGTTCCATTCGTAGAGCGCATGCGCGGCGTCGATGCCTTCATAGCATTGGAGCCGCACCAGATCGCGGCCGAGCAATTCGGCGATTGCCTTGGCCGCTTCCGTCTTGCCGACGCCCGGCGCGCCTTCGAGCAGCAGCGGCTTGCCCAAGCGGATGGCCAGGAAGATCGCGGTGGCCAGGCTTTCATCCGCCAGATAGCGCGAAGCGGCGAGGCGATCGGCAATCGCCTCGGGTGAGGCTGCGAGCTGCTCGGCGCTTGCTTCAATCATCGCGTCCTCAGCCGGGCGCTTGCGCCTTGAGCGCGCGCAGAATGCGCTCCGGCGTGATCGGCAGCGTGTCGATGCGGACGCCGACGGCGTCGAAGACGGCATTGGCAACGGCGGGTATTTGCGGGTTGGCGCACATCTCGCCCGGTCCCTTGGCGCCATAGGGGCCATCCGCCGATGGACGCTCCAGCACGATGATCTCGGTTTGGGCGAGATCACCGGGTCCCGGCATCAGGTACTGGTTGAAGTCGGTGCCGCCATGGTCGCGATGGGGATAGTAGGGCTCTGTCGTCTCGTAGAGCGCATGGGAGATACCCATCCACGAGCCGCCGACCAGTTGCTGCTCGACCATCTTCGGGTTCAGCGCGCGGCCGATCTCGAAGATGTTCTTGACCGTCAGCACCGTTACTTCGCCGGTCTCGTCATCGACCTCGACCTCGGCCACCGTGCAGGCATGGGCGTAGCAGGTCGACGGCTTCATCGCCCCGGTCTCTTTCTCAGGATAGGAGCGCGGGATCAGGAACATGCCGCGCCCGGAGATCGACCGGCCGCGCTTGAAATGCGCCGACAGCGCGACATCGAAGATCGAGATCGATTTTTGCGGTGCTCCCTTGACCAGTATGTTGCCCTGGCCGTCGGTCTCGAGGTCGGAGGCGTTCACCTCCAACTCCTCGGCGGCCACTTCCAGCATCACCTGGCGGGCTTCCTTGGCCGCCTGAATGACGGCATTGCCGGCGCGGTGGGTGCCTCGCGAGGCGAAGGTGCCCATGCAGTGCGGGCCGGTGTCGGTATCGGCTGTGTCGATGGTGACGCGGTCGGTCGGCACCCCGATGGTCTCTGCGCAGATCTGCGCCATGATCTGCTTCAGGCCCTGGCCGAGATCGACGGATGACAGCGTCACCATGAAATTGCCGGTCGGGGTCGAATGCACCAGCGCCTGCGTCGGGTCGCCGCCGAGATTCATGCCCGTGGGATAGTTGATCGCGGCGACGCCGCGCCCGCGCCGGATCGCCATCTCAAGCTCCCGTCTTGTAGGAGGACATCGCCATGTATTTCTCCGCCACCGGCCAGTCGGCGGCGCGCGAGGCCTCCTGCATGCATTCGATCAGGGCTGCCCCCTCGGTCGGCTGGCGATGCGCCTTCATGTCGCCATCGCGGTAGGCGTTGATGAAGCGGAATTCGAGCGGATCCATGCCGATCAGCCGGGCCAGCTTGTCCATCTGCACCTCCAGCGCAAAATCGCCGATGGTGACGCCGAAGCCGCGCATGGCCGAGGAGGGCGTGCGGTTGGTGTAGACGCAATAGGTGTCGATCCAGACGTTCGGGATCGTGTATGGCCCGGGATAGTGCGCGGCGCCCTTCTGCGCGCCATAGGGCGAATGGCGCGAATAGGCGCCGGCATCGGTATACCCCGTCACCTTGCGCGCGACGATGCGGCCGTCTTTCATAACGCCGTCCTTGATGACGACTTTTTCGGCCGCGCGCGGTGAGGAAATCTGCATCTCCTCCTCGCGGCTGTAGATGAACGAGACAGGACGCCCGGTGAGCTTGGCGCCGAGAATGGCGATCGGCTCGACGATCACGTCGACCTTGCCGCCAAAGCCGCCGCCGACCGTGCCGCCGACGAAGTGCAGTTTGGAGCCCGGCATTTGCAGGATGATCGAGGCGTTGTCGAGGGTGAAGAACATCGCCTGCGTGTTGGTGTAGCAGGTCAAACGGTCATTGCCTTCAGGCACTACGACGCAGCCCGTGGTCTCGGTCGGCGCATGCTCGATCGGCGAGGATTGGTAGCTCTGTTCGAGGATATGGTCGGCCCCGGCAAAACCTTCCTCGACATCGCCGAAGCGCACCTTGCGGCATTCGCCGCTGTCATAGAGATAATAGTTCTGGCCGTGATATTCGTTGACCAGCGGCGCCCCCGGCTTCAGCGCTTCCTCCATGTCGAAGACGGCCGGCAGCACCTCATAGTCGACCTTGACCTTCGCTGCGGCCTCTTGCGCCGCGCGCTCCGTTTCGGCTAGCACCGCCACCACGGCCTCGCCCTTCCAGCGCACCTTGCCATCGGCCAGCACCGTCTCGTCCTCAGGCCCGATCTGGATCAGGATCAGTATGGTGTAGACATTGTGCGGCACATCCTTGGCGGTGAGGACTTTCACCACGCCCGGATGCTTCTCCGCCACCGACGTGTCGATCGAGCGGATCCGGGCGTGGTGATGCGGGCTGCGCACCATCTTCAGGTGCAGCATGTCAGGAAAATTGCGGTCGGCGAAATAGGCGGTTTTCCCCGTGACATGGCCCGGCGAATCCAGCCGTGGCCGCCCCTGGCCGATCTCGTGCAGGCCGTCCTTGCGCTGATCGGCGAAATAGTTTTTGCGCAATTCCATTCTTCTGCTCCCTCAGGCGGCGTTCTGCGAATTTGCGCGCGCGGCGGTCAGCACCGCCTGGATGATCGGTTCGTAGCCGGTGCAGCGGCAGATGTTGCCGGACAGCGCCTCGACCACGTCCTGGCGGCTGGGGTTGGGCGTGTGGTCAAGCAGCACCTTGGCCGCCATGATCATACCCGGCGTGCAGAAACCGCATTGCGTGGCGAAGGCGTCGAGGAAGGCGCGCTGCAGCGGATGCAGAACGCCGGCTTCAGCGAGGCCTGATGTGGTGCGGATGTCAGCGCCGCCGCAGGTTTCGGCCAAGGTCAGGCAGGAGAGCCGCAACTCACCGTCGATGATCACCGAGCAGGCGCCGCAGGTGCCCTGATGGCAACCGCCTTTGGGCGATGTGTCGCCGATCTTGTCACGGAGCGCATGCAGCAGCGTCGTGCCGCTCTCGACGAATTCGGCCTTTTCGGAGCCGTTGAGCGTGAACTGGACCGGGACCTTTGCCATGTTTCCTCCCTTGCGCGCCTGCCCCGAGGGGCAGACGCGCGCCCCCCTTGTGACTATGCGAGCAGCAACCGGCCGAGATGGACCGGCAGGACCTCAGTGCGATACCAGGCGCTGGCGATCGGATCGGTGATGGGCGAGGTGCCTTCGCCCGCGACGGCAAGCGCCGCCGCGATGCCGTCCTGGTCAAGTTTCCTGCCGATCAGCGCCTTTTCCGCTGCGCGGGCGCGCATCGGCCGGTCTGCCATGCAGCCCAGCGCAATCCGCGCTGACGACAGTGTGCCGTCGGCGGCCTGTTCGAGCATCGCTGCGATGACGAGGACCGAGACGCCCTTCGGCTTGACCCGCGATATCTTCAGGAAGCGGAAGCTGCCATCCTTTGGAAGCGCGAAGCTCACTGACGTAACGATGGCGCGTCTGTCGTCCCGCTTGGCCAGAAAATCCTCCAAAGATAATTCCCCATCATCGGTGCCAATGGTGGCGTCGAGCGCCAGCAGGGCGACAGTGAAGTCGCCATAGGGCGCGGGCGCAAATAGATTGCCGCCGACGGTGGCCATGTTGCGGATCGCCGGGCCGCCAACGGCGCGCGCGGCTTTGGCAATGTCGCCGAGGTCCGGATGGCGGGCGATCGCCGCCATCGTCACCGAAGCGCCGATGCGGGCCGTGCCGCCCGATACAGTGATGCCGGACAGGGCCGGATCGGCGGAACGGACAAGGCCGGTGATGGAGACATCGCCTTCATTGGCAGCGCGTATCACCAGCGTGCCGCCACCGAGATAGCGCGTCCCGGCGGCCTTCAGGGCTGCGTTGGCGTCCTTCACTGTCGGGACTGCCTGGAGGGCAAGCGCCATGGCGGGCTCCTTGGCTCAGCTCTGGCCAGCGAAATGGCTCTTCAGCGCGTTGAAGCCGCCCTGGAAGACGTTGGCGCCCATGCCCGCGGCGATCTTGTCGGCCTCTTCGGGCGCGGCGTCGAAACTGGCGGTCCATTCGGCATAGGTGCGGTCGCCGTCGGTCACCCGGCGCAATTGCAGCGTCGCCTTGTGATTGGTCAGCGGCTGCGGCGTCTCCAAGATGGAGTAGCTGACGAGGAAATTCTCATCGGAAAAGTCGAGCAGTTCTTCACGGATACGCGCGCCGCTGGCGAGCTCGAAATTGCGCACGCAGCCTATGGTGCCGGCGTCCTTGCCGTCCTCGATATGGCTCTCCACCATGCGTGGGTGCCAGCCTGGGAGGCCGTTGAAGTCGCGTATACGCGCCCAGACCTTTTCGACCGGCGCGTCGATGACGCTGGATATGGTGACATCAACCATGGGCTCGTTCCCTTGCAATCAAATTTGCATTCAAGGGTAGGGCGGCGGCCAGCGCGGCACTTATCAATGGGTCTTGCGGCCCTATCAAGGAGTCTGAAAAACGAGCAGATCGCCTAGGCCATCGCCCGCGCCGCCTCGCGGTAAAGCGTCGGCGGCACACCGACATGATCGCGGAAGAAGCGCGAGAAATTGCCTTGGGTGGTGAAGCCGAGATTGCAGGCGACCGAGATCAGCGGTTCCTGCGACCATTGCAATTGCCGCACGGCTTCCTCCATGCGCAGCGTGTTCCAGTACACGTTGGGCGTCAAATTCGTCTGTTCCTTGAACAGCGCAAAGAAATGCGGCCGCGACAGGCCGACGCTGCGGGCGACGTCATCGAACGAAATGCGCTCACAGACATTGGCCTTCATCAGCTGGATCGCCTTGCGGACACGGAAATCCTGCATGGTGTTGATGCGGATGCGCGCCTCTTGCGGCGCCGAAGCGTCGGCGGCGTCGAGCACGGAGTCGATGAAGCGCTCGATCTCGTAATTGGCGATGTCGTCGACGCTTTCATTGTCGTTCAGATGATCGAGCAGATTGGCGGCTGCCTGGTGCAACCAGGGTTCGAGCGTGATCGCGGCCTGCGCAAACAGCGGCGCCGACGAAGGCAGGTCGCGGCGCCGGTGAGCCCAGTCGGGATCGATGTAGAAGGCGAGGAACAGACCCGGCCTGCCATTCTGCGACAGGATATGGCTATGCGGCTGGAAAGAGTTGATCCCTGCCGCGGTGCCGGGACCCAAGGCCACCGTCTCGCGGCCGATGGTCATTTCGCCGGCCGTGCCTTCCAGCCAAATGATGATATGGGCCTCGACATGCGCATGGGTGACGAAGTCGCTGGCGACATTCAGGACAGAAACATGTCCGAACCGGCCCCAATAGAGCCTGATCGCGTCCGTCATGGGTTTATCCTCCCGCAGACGACTGGCCTCCCTTCGCCTGCATTGGCGATTGTGCGGCTGAGTTTAGGTTCGCGTCAAGGTATGGGGGTTTGGATGGGCGCCGATGCTGATCCATGCCGGCCGATTTTCAGACTGAGCGATAGGTAGAAAAGAGAATAGCGCTGACGCTGGTTTCTCCTTCTCCCACAAGGGGGAAGGGAAGTGGAACTTCAAACCGAAGCCGTCATGCCGCCGTCGACATAAAGAGTGTGGCCGTTGACGAAGGACGATGCGTCCGACGCCAGGAAGACGGCGGCGCCGATCAGTTCGTCGACAGTGCCCCAGCGGCCGGCCGGCGTGCGCTTTTCCAGCCAGGCGGAGAATTCGGCATTGTCGACCAGGGCCTGGTTCATCTCGGTGCGGAAATAGCCGGGCGCAATCGCATTGACCTGCAGGCCATGTTTCGCCCAGTCGGTGCACATGCCCTTGGTCAGGTTGCGGATCGCGCCTTTGGTTGCGGTATAGGGGGCGATGTTGGGCCGGGCGAGTTCGCTCTGTACCGAGCCGATGTTGATGATCTTGCCCTTGCCCCGCGCGATCATGTGACGAGCCACCGCCTTGCCGACATGGAAGGCACCGGAGACATTGGTCTTGAACAGCCGCTCCCACTGCTCCTCGGGAAAATCCTCGAGCGGGGCGCGGAACTGCACGCCGGCATTGTTGATCAGGATGTCGATGGGACCGATCTCGGCCTCGATACGGGCGACATCAGCATCCACCGCGCGAAAATCCGTCACGTCGAAGGTCGAGGCATGCGCCTTGAAGCCGGCATCGCGCAAGCCGGCGACAGCATTGGCGACTTTGTCCGCCTCGCGGCCGTTGAGCACGACGCCTGCGCCATGTTCGGCAAGGCCGCGCGCCAGCGCCAGGCCAATGCCCTGGCTGGAGCCCGTGATGAGTGCCAGCCGCCCGCCAAGGCTGAACAGGGATTTCGACGTCAAAGCAATGGTTTCCAGCGAAAGGTTTTAGTCGTTGCGCCTGAAGTTGCGGATGCGGTCGAACAACACCGCGAGCAGGATGGCGCCGCCGATGAAGACACCTTGCCAGAAGGCGTTGATGCCGAGCAGACCCAGGCTGTTGCGGATCACCTCGATGAGCGCAGCGCCGACAATCGCGCCGAAGGCGGTGCCGACGCCGCCGGCGAGGTCCGCGCCGCCGATGACGGTAGCGGCGATCACCTGCAGTTCCATGCCGTTGCCGAGGTTGGTGGTGACGGCGCCGAGCCAGCCGGTCTGTATGATGCCGGCAATGCCTGCCGAGAGCGCCGAGATCATGTAGACGGCGACCTTGATCTGGCGTACCGGAACGCCGGTCAGCGTCGCCGCATGCTCATTGCCGCCGATGGCGAAGATGTGCCGGCCGAACTTGGTCCAGCGCAAGGTGAAGCCGGTGATCAGCGCCAAAATGATCATGTAGAGCACGGGATTGGCGATGCCGAACACCCAGGCGCCGCCGCCCAGTGCCAAGAGCTTGTCGTGGTCGGGGCCGAACTGGAAGACCACGGTGTTGTTGGAAGCGACCATGGCCAGGCTGCGCGCGATCGACAGCATGCCCAGCGTCACCACGAAGGGTGGAAAGCCGAGATAGGCGATCAGCACGCCGTTGAAAGCGCCGATGGCGAGCGCGGTCGCAATCGAGGCGAGGATGCCGATCTCGATCGAATAGCCGGCATGCATGGTGACGGCCAGCACCATGGACGACAGACACAGCACCGAGCCGACCGACAGGTCGATGCCGCCGGTGATGATGACGAAGGTCATGCCCAGCGCGATGATGGCAACGAAGGTGATGTTGCGGGTGATGTTGTAAAGGTTCTTCGAGGTGGCGAAGGCGTCGGTGGCAAACGACAGGAAGATGCAGGCAAGGATGACGGCGATCACCACCCAGAAGGTCTGGTTGGAGAACATGCGCGACAGAAAAGTGTGCTGTTTCTGCGCGATCGTCTGGTCAAGGGTGACTGCCATTATCGACCTCTCCTGCCGATGGCCAAGTGCGCCGGCGTGGTTGACTGCATCATGCTCATGCCACTTGCTCGATGGCTCCGGTGATCAGCCCGGTGACTTCCTCGGGCGAACTTGAAGCGATGGTCTTGTCGGCGACCTTCCGGCCGCGCCGCATGACGATGACGCGATCGGCCACGTCGAAGACGTCGGGCATGCGGTGGCTGATCAGCACGACTGCGATGCCCTGATCGCGCAGATGGCGGATCAGATTGAGCACCTCGGCCACCTGCCTGACCGAAATAGCCGCCGTCGGCTCGTCCATCAGCACGATCTTGGCCTGCGACAGCATGGTGCGGGCGATCGCCACCGCCTGGCGCTGGCCGCCCGACATCTGCTTGACGAGGTCGCGGGGCCGCGTTTCCGATTTCAGCTGAGCGAAAAGCTGGCCGGCTCGCTTGTACATGGCGGCGTAGTCGAGGACGCGGAACGGTCCGACGCCCCGGCGCAGCTCGCGGCCGAGATAGACATTGGCGGCAGCGGTGAGATTGTTGCACAGCGCCAGGTCCTGGTGAACGATCTCGATGCCGTGCTGGCGCGCATCCGCCGGCTTGTGCAGGATCAGTTCCTTGTCTTCCAGCCGCATGATCCCGTGGCTCGGGTGGAAATTGCCGGCGATCATCTTGACCAGCGTCGACTTGCCGGCGCCGTTATCGCCCATCAGGCCGACGACCTGTCCCGGCTCGATCGCCAACGAGACATCGTTGACCGCCTGGATGGCGCCGAAATGCTTCGAAATGTTGGTGAGTTCGAGAACCGCCACCAGACTTTGCCTCCCATGTTTTGGCCGCCGGTCGTTTGCCTCAGCCTTCGCTATCTCAACGTCCTCCCAGAGGCAGCGATAACCGGCATTTACGCAAAGCCTGTGCGGTCGTCAATTGTCAGACGAATAAGAAAGCAGCTTATATCGAATGGTTTGTGCCGCTGGAATCTAAAAATCAGTTTTGTAGGACAAATAGGATTGACGTTGGCCGCGAGCCGATATTAGCTGTGTGCTGGAGGGCATCCAGCCGACCCCGCGCCGGCTTGCCGGGCGGGTCAGCAGGGGTGTGCGGTCGTTGCAGGTTCCATTCGAACCTCACTGACCGAATTGAAAATGCTTATCGATCCGGCCTGGCCACACGAGCGCTCGCATGACGATCCTCGGTCCGCCGCATCCGGGTTGGTCTGTGTGGCGGGCACGCCGTGTCCGTTTGTTTGCAAAGGGAGGACTGACATGAGGAAAACACTTTTGCTCGCTGCCGTCGCCGCCATGGCGCTGGGCGCCGGGCCGGCTCTGGCCAAGAAGCAGCTCGTCATCGTGGTGAAAGGTCTCGACAATCCGTTCTTCGAGGCCATCCACCAGGGCTGCGAGAAGTGGAACAAGGAAAACGCCAGCTCGGAATATGAATGCTTCTACACCGGCCCGGCGTCGACTTCCGACGAGGCCGGCGAGGCGCAAATCGTCCAGGACATGCTGAGCAAGGCCGATACGGTGGCAATGGCGATTTCGCCGTCCAACGCGCCGCTGATCGCGCAGACGATCAAGACCGCCAATCCGACGATCCCGATCATGACGCTCGACGCGGACCTCGCCAAGGAAGATGCGGCGCTGCGCAAGACCTATCTCGGCACCGACAACTATCTGATGGGTCACAAGATCGGCGAGTACATCAAGAAGGGCAAGCCGAACGGCGGCACGATCTGCACCATCGAAGGCAATCCGGCGGCCGACAACATCCTGCGCCGCGCGCAAGGCATGCGTGACGCGCTGTCGGGCAAGGAAGGCCTCGCGGCACTTGCCGGCGAAGGCGGCTGGACAGAAGTCGCGGGATGCCCGGTGTTCACCAATGACGACGGCGCCAAGGGCGTGCAGGCGATGACCGACATCCTCGCCGCCAACCCCAAGCTCGACGCGTTCGGCATCATGGGCGGCTGGCCGCTGTTCGGCGCGCCGCAGCCCTATCGCGACCTGTTCGGGCCGCTTAAGGACCGCATCGCCAGCAACGATTTCGTCATCGGCGCCGCCGACACGATCGGCGACGAAGTGGCGATCGCCAAGGATGGGCTGGTGACCGCGCTGGTCGGCCAGCGGCCGTTCGAAATGGGCTACAAGGCGCCGTCGGTGATGATCGATCTGATCGAAGGCAAGAAGGTCGACGATCCGGTGTTCACCGGCCTCGACGAATGCACCAAGGATACGGTCGACACCTGCATCCAGAAGTAATTTCGGCAATACCGGGGCGTCCTTTGTGGGCGCCCCGTCACATCCCTCAGGGACAAGGACAGGCAGCATTGTCGGGGCGGCTAGCTCCGGCTTTGACGGGCCCATGCGCCTTTGCTTCGACGAAGGTTGGTTTTCGGCGAAGAGATGCCGGGCACGGACAATTCCGGACGATTTCCCAGCGACATATTGCCGATGCCGGAACAAGATGCCGGACGACACATCCAGAAAGCGACCCGCCAGGGCGCAAGCGCCGGTCAGCCCGCCCGCAACGGCCGTTCGACGGCCGGATATGGCGTGGAACCCCGGCTCCAGCGTGCACGCCTCTCTGGCCAGCGAAATCGGGCTTCGGATCGTGCGCGGCGACTATCCGCCGGGCTCCATCCTGCCCAATGAAGCCAAATGGTCCGAGATTTTCAACGTCAGCCGCTCGGCTGTGCGCGAAGCAATCAAGATGCTGATGGCCAAAAGCCTTTTGGCGTCGCGCCCCAAGATCGGCAGCTGGGTCGAGCCCAGGGAGCGCTGGAACCTGCTCGACCGCGATGTGCTGGCCTGGTATGCGGCCGGACCGGACCGGGAGGCCTTCCTGCGCACCGTACAGGAGTTCCGCCACATCATCGAGCCGGAAGCCAGCGCCTTTGCCGCAATCCGGCGCACCGAGGAGCAGATGGCCGAGATCAGCCAGGCCTGCCGCGAGATGGGCGAGGCGACGAGCCTGCAGCAGCGCATCCGTGCCGACACGCGCTTCCATCTCGCAATATTGCGGGCTTCGGGTAACGATCTCCTGGTGCCGCTCGGCGTGCTGATAGAATCGGCGCTCGACCACCTGTTCGTCTTCGTCACGCGCGAGCACAGCGACCAGCGGCGGGCGCAGTCCCTGCATGAGGCGATCGAAAAGAACGTTCGCCTCAAACGCCCGGCCGCCGCCCGCAACGCGGTCCACAGGCTGCTTGCCAACACCGACGAGGTTGTCGAGCGGTCGCGGCGGTGATTTCAGACGGCAGCCAGGAGTGAGGCCTGCGCGGGGCGCGTATCGCTGAGCTCAGATCGTCTGCTTCTTGCCGTCCTTCATCGGCATCAGGTCGACGCCGTTCACCTTGGCGATATGGGTCGCCAGCATCGGCACGAACTGTTCGGCCGGGCCTGTGGCATGGGCGCCGGCAAAGGAATTCTTTGTGGCATTGCCGAGCGGGTTGGCGATGCCGGCAGCACCCGCCATCGATTCCAGATAGGTCAGGTCCTTGAAGGCATTGGCGATTGTGAATTTGTGCGCGTCGCGGTCGCCTTCCAGGGTCCAGCGCATGAAGGTCTGGTAGAAGCCGCAATCCATGCGACCGTTGCGGATGACGCTGTCGAAACGCGGCGGCGAGATGCCGACCTTCTCGGCCAGCGCCAGCGCTTCGGAATAGATAGCGGCGTAGCCCAGTGAAATGAAGTTGTTGAGCAGTTTCATGCGGTGGCCGTCGCCGGTGTCGCCGATGTGGACGATGCGCCCGGCCCAGGTTTCGATCACCGGCTTCACGCGGGCAAAGAGCGCGTCGGGCGCGCCGACCATGGCGTCGAGCGTGCCTTCCCAGGCTTCCTTCGGTGTACGGCTGAGCGGGGCATCGACAAAGTCGACGCCGATCTCTTTCAGTTCCGCCGCCAGCGCCACGGTCGAGACCGGATCGGAGGTCGAGCAGTCGACGACGACGGAGCCCTTTTTGAGGCCCTCCTTGAGGCCGCCGGGGCTGCGGATGATGGCTTCGACCTCGCGCGAGCCGGTGACGCAGATGAAGACGATATCGGACACCGCTGCAACATCGCGAGAGGTTGCCGCCTCCTTGGCGCCGCGGCCAAGCAGGTCGTCTGCCGGCTTGCGGTTCTTGCGGCCGAGGAAGGTCAGGCCGTAGCCCTTGTCGACGATGTTCTTGGCGATGCCGTGCCCCATCAGGCCAAGCCCGATGAAGCCGATCTTTTCGCGCGCGGCGGTCGTATTCATGTCGTGTCGTCCTGTTTGCAATGATTGATATCTGGCGCCGCCGTTTTGCGGGCGAGGGTGGTTGCGAAACGCTATATTGTCTGACAATACACAGAAATCCTAGGCATTGGAGGCGAAAATGACGAAGCGGATCATGTTCACCGGCGGCAGCGGCAAGGCCGGGCGCCATGTCGTGCAGTATCTGGTCGAGCAGGGTTGCCAGGTGCTCAACATCGACACCAAGCCGCTCGACAATCCCAAGGTGCGCACGCTGATCACCGACATCACCGACAGCGGCCAGGTGTTCAACGCGCTGTCGAGCTATATGGGTCTGCACGAGTTCGACCCGTCGCTACGGCCGCAGCCGGTCGACGCGGTGGTGCATTTCGCCGCCATCCCGCGCATCATGATCACGACCGACAATGAGGTGTTCCGCATCAATGCGGTGGGCACCTACAATGTCATCGAAGCGGCGGTGAAGCTCGGCATCAAGAAGGTGGTGATTGCCTCCAGCGAGACGACGTATGGCGTGGTGTTCGCCAACGAGCCGCGCGATCCCAAATATTTCCCGCTCGACGAAGAGTATGACGTCGATCCGATGGACAGCTACGCGCTCTCCAAGGTCGTCAACGAACACACGGCGCGCGCCTTTGCGCAGCGCAACGGCACCGACATCTACGCCTTGCGCATCGGCAACGTCATCGAGCCGCACGAATATTCCCTGTTTCCGAAATGGTTCGCCGATCCGGGTTTCCGCAAGCGTATCGCCTGGAGCTATGTCGATGCCCGGGATCTCGGCCAGATCACACTGCGCGCCGTCGAAAAGGACGGGCTCGGCTTCCAGGTGTTCAACGCCGCCAATGACGACACCTCATCCGACCTGCCGACGGCTGAACTGTTGAAGCGGTTCTACCCCGATGTGCCGGTCAAGACGAAGCTCGGCGAATATGAGACGCTGCTGTCCAACCGCAAGGCCCGGGACATGCTTGGCTTCCGTCCCGAGCACAGCTGGCGCAAATACGTCAAATAGGGCTGTCCGGGGCGAGGTTGTAAGCTGATCTGTGCACAGCCCCAGGCTTTGCCGCCGGCGTGGCCGGCACCGCTTGACAGCCTTCGAAATCCGGACTTTGTGGATGCATGAGGGACGGAAAGCCGAATAAGGGAAACAAGCCCGACAAGGCGGCGTCCGCCGAGCGCCCGGCGGCGCTTCGTCGGGCCGACGCAACCCGGGTGCCCGGCTCCAGCGTGCATGCCTCGCTGGCCAGCGAAATCGGGCTGAGGATCGTGCGTGGCGACTATCCGCCGGGCACCATCCTGCCCAATGAAGCCAAATGGTCCGAGACCTTCAACGTCAGCCGCTCGGCGGTGCGCGAAGCAATCAAGATGCTGATGGCGAAAAGCCTTTTGGCGTCGCGCCCCAAGATCGGCAGTTGGGTCGAACCCAGGGAACGCTGGAACCTGCTCGACCGCGATGTGCTCGCCTGGTACGCGACCTCGCCCGACCGCGAAGTGTTCCTGAAAACGGTGCAGGAATTCCGCCACATCATCGAGCCGGAAGCGACCGCCTTCGCCGCCATGCGGCGTACCGACGAGCAGATGGCCGAGATCAGCCAGGCCTGCCGCGAGATGGGCGAGGCGACGAGCCTGCAGGAACGCACGCGCGCCGATACGCGCTTCCATCTCGCAATATTGCGGGCGTCGGGCAACGATCTTCTGGTGCCGCTCGGCGTGCTGATCGAATCCGCCTTCGATCATCTGTTCACCTACACGACGCGCGAGCTCGACGATCTGGCGCACGCCCAGCAGCTGCATGAGGCGATCGAGAAGGCCATCCGTCTGCAGCGGCCGGAAGCTGCCCGCAGCGCGGTGCGCAAGCTGCTCGCCAACACCGACGGCGTCATCAATTCAAGATAGAAGCAGGGCCCCGAAGGCTATCCTGCCAAATGCTGCTTGGTGAGCGCTATCAGCAAAGCCTGGTCGCGGGCGGCGTGCTCGGGGCGGTTGACCACTTCATTGCCACTGACGATCGCACCCCAGAAGCCGCGCAGTTCCTCGACGAACGCTTCGCCGTAGCCGGCGCGCAAATCCTTCGTCGAGAGTGTGTGGCCGTCCGATGTTTTCACCGTCAGCCGGGTCGGATGATGGTTGAGCCAGGGCGAGGGGAATTCGAGCTCGAGGCTGGCATCGTCGAAGAACAGCGTGATGCGCTCCTTGTAGTCGGCAAGTTTCGGCACCGTCAGATGCGTCATGGTCCACAGTGCCTGGCCATCGAGCAGCTTCACCGCGCCCTGGCCGCCGTCGCCATTGGCGAAGATCTGCGCGCCGACAACCTCGCCATCTGGCACGCCGAGCGCGTCGAGCAGGCCGTGCACGGCATTGACATCGTGAATCAATGCGGAGCTGTAAGCGCCGGTAAATCCACGGAAAGCAAGCTCGATCAGGGGCAGGCCAATGGCGTGCTCGACCTGTTTCTTCTGCCTGGCTTGAGCGGCGGCAATCAGCTCCTTGGGAGTATCGCTGCCGCGCTTGTAGTGTTGGTGTGCGATGAACGGC
This sequence comes from Mesorhizobium sp. ArgA1, assembly GCF_053714375.1. Taxonomy (NCBI): domain Bacteria; kingdom Pseudomonadati; phylum Pseudomonadota; class Alphaproteobacteria; order Hyphomicrobiales; family Phyllobacteriaceae; genus Mesorhizobium; species Mesorhizobium sp. ArgA1. The sequence continues at coordinate 92,616 of NZ_JBSKBQ010000001.1, read as the reverse complement.
CAAGCGTCGGGATCGTTGACCTCGACCGAGACGGAACGCAGCGTCTTCGCGGTGCCGGGCAGCGAGGCCAGCGCCAGCCGGTAGCTCGGATCGAAGCGCTTCATGTAGCCTACCTGCATGACCTTGCCCGCCTTATCGCGCGCAGCGACGATCTCGGCGATCTCCTTCGGTGAATAGCAGAGCGGCTTTTCGCAGAAGACATGCAGGCCACGCTCGAGAGCCGCCAGCACCTGCTCGTGATGCAGCGGGTCGGGGGAGCCGATGACGACGGCGTCGAGCTTCTGGTCGAACAGCTGCTCCGGCGTTTCGAAATTGGCGATGCCGTGGATATCTGTGACGAACTGGCGCGAGATTTTCGACGGGTCGGCAACGCCGACCAGTTCGAACAGATCGCCGAGCCGCAACAGGTTCGGAATATGTTCGACCTGCGAAATCATGCCGGCGCCGATGACGCCGACCCGTATCCGGCTCATGCAATATCTCTCTTGATGGTCTGAAACGTCACGGCGACGCCGATGGCCGATTGCCGATCTGCGCCAAGAGCCCGGCGATCTCGGCTTCCACCGCCTTCAAATCCTCGCCGCCCGACATGATCGAAATCACCTCGTCGCGGGAAATATCCGACTTGGCGTAGGTGCCGCGGTTGCGGCCGCGGTTGAGCAAGGTGAAAGTGTCGCCGACGGGGTAGGCGTGGTGGATGTTGTGGCTGATGAAGATGACGGCCAGTCCGCGCATGCGCGCCTCGATGATGAATTTCAGCACCATCGCCGCCTGATGCACGCCGAGCGCCGAGGTCGGTTCGTCGAGGATCAGCACCTTGGCGCCGAAATGCACGGCGCGCGCGATCGCCACCGACTGGCGCTCGCCGCCGGATAGCGTACCAACGGCCTGCGTCGGGTCGCGCACGTCGATGCCGATATCGGCCATCGCCTGACGCGCAATGGTGTTGGCGCGGTCCTTGTCGATGCGCGAGAAGGGCAGGCTGCTCTTCGTCGGCTCGCGGCCGAGGAAGAAATTGCGGGTGATCGACATCAGCGAGATCATGCCGAGGTCCTGGAACACGGTGGCGACACCGAGGTCCTGCGCGTCGCGCGGGCTGCGGAAGGCGACCGGCTTGCCGTCGACGAAGATCTCGCCCTTGGTCGGCCGGTGCACGCCCGACAGCACCTTGATCAGCGTCGACTTGCCGGCGCCGTTGTCGCCGAGCAGGCAGTGGACCTCGCCGGGATAGACCTTGATGTCGATGTCCTGCAGCGCGCGCACAGAGCCGAAATTGACGGAGACGCCGCGCAATTCCATGGCTGGCTGGACGGTATGGGCCGGCTGGATGTTTTGGGCCGGATTGGTCATTTGCCGCCTCCGCGTCCGAGCGCCTTGAGGCGAATGTAGTTGTTGACCAGCACGGCCATCAGGATGACGATGCCGAGGAAGACCTTGAACCAGTCGGTGTCGATGCCGGTGTAGAAGATGCCCATCTGCACCAGGCCGAAGATCAGCGCGCCGAACAGCACGCCATAGACGGTGCCGTAGCCGCCGGTGAGCAGCACGCCGCCGATGACCGCGGCAATGATGGCCTCGAACTCCTTGAGCAGGCCACGCGTGGTGTCGGCAGAGCCGGCCTCCATCACCTGGATGGTGGCAAGCAAGGTCGCCGCACAGGCGGTGTAGATGAACAGTGCGATCTTCACCCGGTCGACCGGCACGCCGACATTGCGGGCGGCGTTGAGATCGCCACCGGTCGCAAAAATCCAGTTGCCGTATTTGGTCTGCGTGAGGACGTAGCCGGCAAGCGCGGTCAGGCCGAGCCACCAGACGATCGACATCGGAATGCCGACGACGAAGGGAATGCCGTCGCTGCGGGTGGCGATCCAGCCCTGCGTGCCCATCCAGTGGAAGAAGCCGGTCAGGATATGGCCGTTGAACAGGCCTGATGTAGCCGGGTCCGGCGCACCGTCGAGGATATAGGGGATCTGCGTGCGGCCGGTGACGGCGCGGGTGATGCCGATCGACAGGCCGCGCAGGATGTAGAGCGAGGCCAGGGTGACGATGAAGGAGGGCAGGCGGGTCTTCACCACGATCAGGCCGTTGAGGTAGCCGGTGAGGATGGCGACCGCGAAGGCGCAGGCGATGCCGCCCCACAGCGGCAGGCCCCAGTATTTCACCGTGAGCCCGATGACGACGCCGGCGAAACCGACCATCGAGCCGACGGAGAGATCGAACTCGCCGGCGATGATGAGCAAAGCGGCGGCGGTGGCAATAATGCCGAGCTCCGCCGCCAGGGTCAGGAAGGTCATCGACCCCTGCAGCGAATAAAGGTTCGACGCACCGGGCAGCACCGCGAAGATGACGATTGTGGCGATCAGGCCACCGGCGGCGCCCGCTTCGGGTCGGCGCAGCCATTGCGTCAGCCGGCCGGTTTTGGCCAGCCGCTCATCGGCGCCGGCGGCGCGCTTCGACGTCATGCCGAAGCGGTCTTTGGCGGGTGCTTCCGAAGGTATCGCCTTGTCTTCCACGACAGCCATTAGGCTCCCCAATCGCTCAATTCGCAACGTCGATAACTGCAGGGAAAGCGCCACTGGGCCTTCCCTGCAGAGATCGTTCAGGCCTTAGCGGATGCCGTCCTTGGCCAGAGCCAGGATCGCCTTGGCCTTGTCGGGCGTATCGATGAACAGCGGGCCGGTATAGGCATTGTTCTGCGGCCAGAAGCCGTGCGTTGCGTGCTCGACCAGATAGATCACCGGCAGGTAACCCATCAGATATTGCTGGGCGTCCATGCCGAAGCCCATTTCGCCGGCGACCACCGAGTCCAGGACCTCGGGGCTGATGTCGAAAGTGTAGAGCTTGATCTTGCCGAACAGTTCCTTCTGGCGGAAGAACGGGATCAGCGGATTGGCCGCGGTGGCGCCGAGCGCGAACACGGCCTGGGTGTCGGGATGGGCCGACAGATAGGCCTCGGTGCGGCGCTGGATGTCGGCCGGATCCGGTGACACGGTCAGCACTTCGGTGCCGCCGCCTGAAGGCTTCAACCCGTCATTCAAACCCTGGCAGCGCTGGTCGAGGCTGACATTGCCGACCTCATGGTTGATGCAGACGACCTTGAGCGTGCCGTCCTTGGCCAGTCGCTCGCCGGCCTTCTTGCCGGAATCATATTCGGAGACGGTGCCTACATAGAGCGTGGTGCCGAGTTCGGCGCCTTCCTTCTCGCCGGAATCGAGAACCACCATCGGGATGTTGGCGGCAAGACCCGCCTTGACGGATTTGCCGAGCGCATTGGCGTCGGCAATGGAGACGGCGATGCCGTCGGGATTGGTGGCGATGGCAGCGTCGAGCAGACGCGCCTGCTCGACCACGTCGAACACTTGCGGCGCGTAGTATTCGACCTTGGCGCCGGTCAGTGCGGCCGCATCGTCGACGCCGCGCTTGACCACCGACCAGTAGGGGTCGGAGGCAGAGCCATGCACCACGAAGGTGATGCGGACATCCTTCGGGTCTTTCAGCCCGGCCGCATGGGCAATGCCTGCCATCATGCTTGCCGAGACGAGCGCGCCGAGCGCCAGTTTCAGAACGGTCTTCATGTCATTCTCCCATTGTCGTTGCAGTTCCAATTCCCTCTTTGCGCCGCAAGCCGACGGTTCGGCTTACAGCGCTGACCGGGTGGCCGCTTTGCGGGCCTTTGCCGGTGTCGATGCTCCGAGCCGCGCGCGCAGATCCTCGCGCAACGGCTTCATGCCGATCGTGTCGATGTCCTGCGCGCCGAGCCAGTTGCGAAAAGCCTGGTCGCGGAACAGTTCATACTCCTCGGTGCGGATATAGGCGGAGCGCGGCTCGATCAGCTCGAGTTCGCCCGGCGCGTTGAAGTGCAGACAAAAGAAGGTCAGGCCTTCACGCACGCCTTCGACCAATACCTTGTAGGCCGGCTCTATCGGCTTCGAACGCGGACGGCCCCAGGTCGTCTGGATAGCGGCGTCGAAGATGACAAAGCCTTTGGCGCGGGCCTCGGCAACGCCGCGCTGGAACGCCGCTTCGGTGACGCCGACCAGATTGTCGTTGGGTGAATAGGCCGAAAGCGTTTTGGTTAACAGCACCGGCAGGCGATATTCCAGGCCGAGCCTGATGTAGATGTCGCAAAACTCGGGCGATAGGGCCGCGCCCATATGCGCATCGAGATGGGTGACGTCGATGCCGGCGCGGTAGGCGGTGTCGATCTGGGCGCGCAGTTCGGTCTCGACCGCCTGAGGTGCTGCCTTGCGGCGGGTGGTTGCGACATCGGGCCAGAAATAGCCGAACTCGTCGGTCAGGCCGGCGGCGCGCGAGGGGGACGTCAGCGGCCGCCATTTGTAGTGCGTTTTTTCGCTGTTCAGCGTCAGGTGGACGCCGAGATCGAGGGCGGGGTCTGCCGCCGCCGCCTCGGCCATCTCCGGGAACCACGGACAGGGCACCATCACCGCGCCGGAGCTGCAGGCGCCCAATCCGGTCAGTTCGAGGAAGGCGCTGTTGGCGCCGTGGCACATGCCGACATCGTCTTCATGCAGCACGATCTGTCGTCTGGAAGCGGCAGGGGCATTCATGAACGGGCACCGCCTATCCGGCATGCCGCTCGCGAGGGTCTTCCAAAGTATGTCCCGTCCTGCATGGAACCGACCGTTTGCCCAACTGGACGCGATGGAACGCCCAAACTGGTTGTTCCAACAGGGCCACTTCAGCGAATTCGGATGGGTACGATTTTACCAAAGGCCGGGATGGCTTGGTTCGATCGCGGCGGAGTGGTTCTTTCAAACCGCGCCGGCAAGCGTAGACCTGTGCCACCATCAAGTGGAGAGCTGTCATGTACACCGCCGGCGAAGAAGAGATCGAAGCCATTGCCAGGGTGATCCGTTCCGGCGCACTGTTTCGCTATGGCGACAACAGCGAGTGCGACCGCTTCGAGGCGCGCTACGCCAGGCATCTCGGTGTCGAGCACTTTGCGCTTGCCGCCAGCGGCACCTATGGGCTCGCCGCCGGCCTGATCGGGCTAGGCATCGGGCCTGGCGACGAAGTGCTGGTGCCGGCGCACACCTACATGGCGACCGCTACGGCCGTGCTGTCAGTCGGCGCCATTCCGGTCATCGTCGATATCGACGAAAGCCTGACCATCGATCCGGTAGCGCTGCGCGACGCCATCGGCCCGCGCACCAAGGCGGTCATCCCGGTGCACATGTGGGGCGCCGCCTGCAACATGAATGCCATCATGGACATCGCCAAGAAGCACGGCCTGCTGGTTCTGGAGGACGTCTGCCAGGGCATTGGCGGCGGCTATGAGGGCAAGAAGCTTGGCTCCATCGGCCATGCCGGCGCCTACTCCTTCAACTACTTCAAGAACATGACCTCGGGCGAAGGCGGCGGCATCGCCACCAGCGATCCGAAGGTGGCGGAGCGTGCGCGCTGCGCCATCGATCCCTGCCATTTCTACTGGCAGGGCCGCAATGACAGCATCAAGCCGTTCGCCGGCATCGGCGCGCGCGCTTCGGAACTTATGGGGGCGATGCTCAATGTCCAGCTCGATCGTCTCGACGGCATCATCGAGGCGATGCGGGCGGAGAAGAAGAAGGTACTGGCCGGCACGCGCCATCTCGGCAATCTAGGCCTGACGCCGTCGCCGATGAACAGCCCGGACGACGATTGCGCGGCGCAGGTGATGTATCTGCTGCCCAGCGAACAGGCGGCGCAGACTTTCTCCAAGACCATTCCGAGCGTCATTGCCGGCAAGACGGGCCGCCACAATTTCACCCAGTGGGACCAGGTGCTGATGCATGAGGGCGCACACCATCCGGCGCTCAATCCTTACACGCTGCCGGAAAACAAGGGCTTGCGGCTGACCTATGCCGACGATCTCGGCAAAGGTTCGCTCGATATCCTCAACCGCACGGTGATGGTGGCGATGAACCCGGCACACAGCGATGCCGAGATCGACGACATGACACACAACATCGACGCGGCCGCGCGAGTAGCGCTTGAACACGTCTCGCTGGACGATGTCGAGGTGCGCAAGGCCGCCCCCGTCGATCTGCAGAAATTCGACAGTGTGAATTGAGGCACGCCGGCTGGGCCCGGCCTACTGCCGGTCCAGCCGCATGAAGGCGGCACGCAGCGCCAGCACTGCGCGCAGAATCTGGCGCTCGTCCATCGCGGCATAGCCGAGCAGCAGGCCGTGCTCCGGCTCGCCGGAGTGGTAGTTGATCGAGATGCCCTGCACGTCGAGCCCTTCCTTGACGGCGGCGGCGACGACGTCGCTGTCCTTGTAGGGCCTGGTGAAACTGGCCAGCAACTGCATGCCGGAATCGTTCTCGGTCACCGCCAGCCATTCGGCCAGATGCTCCTGGCACAGCTTGACGAAATTCGCCTGCCGGCGCGCGTAGAGCCGGCGCATGCGCTTCAGATGCGTGGCGAAATAGCCCTGCGTGATGAAGTCGTTGACCGTTGCCTGCAGGATCAGCGGCGCGAACTGGCCGGTGATCGAGACGGCGCGATCGAAGGGCACCGACAATTCGCGCGGCACGATGAGGTAGCCGATGCGTAGCGCCGGGATCAGCGTCTTGCCGAAGGAGCCGATATAGACGACGCGGTCGGCGTGATCGAGGCCGCGCAAAGCCGGCACCGGCCGGCCGCGAAAACGGTATTCACCGTCATAATCGTCCTCGACGATCCAGGCGCCGTGGCGTTCGGCGATGTCGAGCAGCTGCAGCCGCTCCTCGATGCGCATGATGGTGCCGAACGGCCACTGGCAGGACGGCGTCACATAGATCAGCCGCGGCGGCGGCAGATTGGGATCGGATAGGTACCAGCCATGCCGGTTGACCTTTAACGGCGCGAGCCTGGCGCCGCTGGCGAGGAAGGCGCTCTTGGCGCCGAGATAGCCGGGCTCCTCCATCCAGACATGATCGCCCTCGTCCATCAGCACGCGCGAGGCGAGATCGAGCGCTGCCTGCGCGCCGGTAACGACGATGACCTGGTCGGCGGTGCAGTTGATGCCGCGCGACAGGCTGATGGTCGAGGCGATGGCCTGGCGCAGGCCGGGATGGCCGGCAAAGGAGAGATATCCCAGCAGGTTTTCGTCGCGGCTGCGCGCATTGCGCGTGAGCAAGCTCGACCAGATGGTGAAAGGGAAGGACGCGGTCTCGGGTACGCCGGGGTGGAAGTTGATGACGCCGGCGTTGCGCGGCGGCTGCGGGCCGTTGACGATGGTCTGGCCGCGCCGGGACAGTTTTTGCGGAGCGGCGAGACCGGCGCGAAGCGAGGCCGGCGGGCGTTTCTGCTGGATCGGCGCCACCCAGGTGCCGGACCCGGCGCGCGCCTCGATAAAACCTTCGGCGAGCAGCTGGTCGTAAGCGGCAATCACCGTGTTGCGGCCGACCTTCAGATCCTCGGCCAGCGAGCGGGTCGATGGCAGCAACGTGTTCTGCTGGATCTGGCCGTCCAGAATGAAACGCCGCAAGGCACCGTATATCTGCCGGTGCATCGGCTCGTCCGAGGCGCGGTCGACCGACATGATGTCGAGGGAAAGGCGCATGTGGTCGGCCAAGCTAGTCTCCGACGAACCTGGCTGCGCGGGCGATCTTTTCTTCGTTGAGCAGGCAGACGGTCTCGAGCACCAGCCGCCTGGTTTCGGCACGGACTTCGCGGCTGTTCTTCAGCGCGCGATGCACGGTGGCCGCGCCGAGTTCCGCCTTTTGCGCAATCTCACGGATGGTGCAAAGCCGTTCCATGCCGAGTGCCGCCTCGAATGCCATGTCGCTCCTCCACCTGCATCAAGGCACGGCTTGCCGCCAGCCTCAAGCTGGAAACTCCTTGGGAAGTCCGACCTCCCCAAGCCGAATTATGCGATCCGCGCCGCCAGGGGAGGATGGCGGCGCGGATCGCCGGGCGCTTTCGCGTCGCTACCCCTACCGAGGCGCGCGCCCAACCGGCCAACCACCAGCCCCCCCTCGGCGGTGGTCAGGCCAAGTCTCGTGTCGCTACCTCGAACCCGGCCTTGCGGGCCGTGGCGAGAAGCGAAGCGTAACCCTTCGTGGCATAGGTCAAGGGGTTTGCCTTGGTCGGGTCCTGTTCGGCCTCGACGACGATCCAGCCTTCGAAGCCGCGCTTTGCGAGAGGCTTCAGCAATGCCAGGAAGTCGACGGACCCGTCGCCGGGCACGGTAAAGATCCCTTCCATCACCGCCGCCATGAAACTCATGTCTTCATGCCGAGCCTTTTCGAGCACGGCCGCGCGGACGTCCTTGCAGTGGAAATGCACGATGCGGTCGAGATGCCGGTGCAACAGAGAGGCCGGGTCGCCGCCCGAAAACAGGCAATGGCCGGTGTCGAACAGCAGGCCGACGCTTTTTCCTGTCGTTGCCATCAGCCTGCCGACCTCGTCGTCGGTCTCGACGATGGTGCCCATATGGTGATGGAAAGCCATGCCAACGCCGAAGACGGCCATGCGGTCGGCGAGCTCGGTCAGCTTCTCGCCATAGGCTGCCCATTCGCCATCGGCGAGACGAGGGCGCTGCGAGATCGGCGCGAAGATGCCGTCATGGCGGCCGCGCGACGTGTCGGCATAGACGACGACCTTGGCGCCGAGGTCGCGCAGCAGCGTCAGATGCGGGGTGATGGCGGCGAATTCCTCGTCGACCGTTCGGTCCAGTATGCGGCCATCATACCAGCCGGAAATGAGCTCCAGCCCGTAGGAAGACAGGATCGGTCCAAGCTCGTCGCTTCGCCTGGGGAATTTGCCGCCGAGCTCGGTGCCGCGATAGCCCGCCTGCCTGGTTTCCGACAGGCAGGTCTCGAGCGGCGTGTCGCCGCCGAGTTCGGGAACATCGTCATTGCTCCAGGTGATGGGATTGATGCCGATCTTGACCGTCATGCCGCTGCTTTGCAGGCTTGGGGGAACGCAATGCCGAGGCTGCAAACTGGAGGGAAAGAGGACCTGTCACTAGGTCCAGTTCAAGCGAATTTGGCAGAGCCAATCCGGATCCGTTCCGGCCGGCCGAAGGCAGCGCGCAGTTCGTCCTTGGCGTCCTCGAGCACTTTCCGGCGCTCCTGCGGCAGGTTCCTGCCGGCACGGTTGATGTAGAAATTGAGCATCGACATGGCTGACTGGAAGGGCTCGGCTTTGCGGCGGTCGCTGTGTTCGGCCGAACGCTTGAGCGACGCCGCGATCTTTTTGGCATCGTCGGCTTCGAAGATGTGCGCCTCGAGGTCCATCGCATCGCTGTGTTCGGTCACGTCGGCGGACCATTTTTTCTTCGCGGTCATGGCAAACTCCTTCCCGTCGAAAACTCGGCACGGTGTTGCCGGTTCCCGAAAAAAATCGCCTGGCGCTGGAGCCACGGATCGGAGCGCTGTGGCGCTGCCCGTCGCTGCGAATGTGCCGATAGTGGCGCCAGCGTGGTCGACTCCCGGAACCCCAGACAGGAAACGCCTTGACCCCAATCGTCGCCAATCAGGCGAGCCCCCCCGGCATCGACAGCTCCTATGCCTGGATGCGGCTTGCCATCTCGATGCTGCTGGCGACGATCGGCGCTGTCGGCATGTGGGCCGTCGTGGTGGTGCTGCCGGCCGTGCAGGCGGAGTTCGGCGTTGACCGCGCGGCGGCATCGATGCCCTACACCGCCACCATGGTGGGCTTTGCCGCCGGCAATGTGCTGGTTGGCCGCGCAATCGACCGCATGGGCTATTGGATCCCGGCGCTGATCTCCTCGGTGGCACTCGCCGCCGGACTGCTGCTCGCGGCGGCATCGACGTCGATCCTGCAATTCACCCTTGCCCAGGGGGTGCTGATCGGCCTTGGCTCATCGGTGATCTTTGGACCGTTGATCGCCGACATTTCGCATTGGTTCAACCGTCGGCGCGGCGTCGCCGTCACGGCTGCGGCTGCGGGCAACTATCTCGCCGGAGCGCTGTGGCCAACCATCATGCCGACACTGATCAAGGCGGAAGGCTGGCGCTTTACCTATGCTGCCATCGGCATCTTTTGTCTGCTCACCATGATACCGCTGGTGCTTTTGCTGCGGCGCGGCGCTCCCGACGCGGCGGCGGCAGGCTCGTACGGAAGCCGGCCTGTGCAGCCGATTTCAATCTCGCCGGCGGCGCTTCAGGTGTTGCTGGTCGTCGCGGGTTTAGGCTGCTGCGTGGCAATGTCGATGCCGCAGGTGCACATCGTCGCCTATTGCATGGATCTTGGTTACGGCATCGCCCATGGCGCCGACATGCTGTCGATCATGATGGCGGCAGGCGTCGTCAGCCGGCTCGCCTCCGGCTTTGTCGCCGACCGCATCGGCGGCGTGAAAACCCTGCTTATCGGTTCCGTGCTGCAATGCCTGTCGCTTTTGTTTTACATCCCGTTCGACGGGCTCGCCTCGCTCTATGTCGTGTCGCTGGTGTTCGGCCTGTCGCAAGGCGGCATCGTGCCTTGCTATGCCATCATCGTGCGCGAATATTTGCCGGCCAGGGAGGCCGGCCAGCGTATCGGCATCGTCATGATGGCGACCATCTTCGGCATGGCGATCGGTGGCTGGATGTCGGGCTGGATCTACGACCTGACTGGCTCCTACGCGGCAGCGTTCCTCAACGGCATCGCGTGGAACCTGGTCAACGTGGCGGCCATCCTTTTGCTGATGTGGAGAGCAGGGCGCCCGGCCATGGTTACGGCCTGAGGACGTCAGCCGGCGGCCGCAACCCATCGTTGGCTTGACAATCGTCAGGTGCTGCGCAACGCCAAGCGGGCATGGCGCAGTTGGGAAGCCGGACAAACATGGCGACAGAGACGACGAAGCCGCAATCGCGCGCGACGCAAGGGGCAGGGCCATGACCAAGCCACGCTCGCGCCGCGGCGGCGGCCGCCCGACGATCTCCGATGTTGCGCGCAAGGCCGGCGTCGGCGCCATCACCGTGTCGCGGGCGCTGCGCGAACCCGACCGCGTCAGCCAGGATCTGCGCCGCCAGATCCTGGCCGCCGTCGACGAGCTCGGCTATGTCCCGGATCCCAATGCGCGAGCGCTGGCCTCGGCGCGTGCCGATGTGTTCGGTGTGCTTGTGCCGTCGCTGACCAACAACGTCTTCGCCGAAGTGGTGCGCGGCATCTATGACAGCCTGTCGGACGGCCCGTTCCGCGTCCAACTCGGCAACACCCATTATTCCGGCCTCGAGGAGGAGCGCCTGCTGCAGGTGTTTGCCCCGCAGCGCCCGGCGGCGCTGATCGTGGCCGGCATCGACCAGACGCCGACCTCGCGAAAACTGCTGGAGAGCGCCGGCTGTCCGGTGGTGCAGGTGATGGAGACCGGGCCCGACCCGGTCGACATGCTGGTCGGCTTCTCGCATTTCGACGGCGGCAGGACAGCGACCGAGCATTTGATCGAGGCGGGTTACCGGCGGATCGGCTTCATCGGCGCGCGCATGGATCCGCGCTCGCAGCGGCGCCTTGCCGGCTATCGCGCGGCAATGGAGAAGGCCAGCCTGTTCGATCCACGGCTGATCACCACCACACCGCTGTTGTCCAGCGTGACGCTCGGCCGCGAGCTGCTTCGCGATGCGCTGGCCAAGATGCCGGCGCTCGACGGCGTCTTCTGCAACAATGACGATATCGCGCTCGGCGTTCTGTTCGAATGCCATAGCGCCGCACTCGACGTGCCGAAGACAATCGGCATTGTCGGCTTCAACGATCTTGAGATGATGCAGGCGGCGTTCCCGCCGCTCACCAGCATCCGCACTCCTCGCTATGAAATCGGACGTCGATCCGTTGCCATGGCGCTGGCGGCGATCGCTGGGCGAAGGCCCGAGCAGCGGGTCGTCGACCTTGGTTTCGAGCTCAAGCCGCGCTTGAGCACGGCACGCTGAAAATGCTTTCGAGCCTTCAGCAAATGGTGCTTTACACAACGTCATGGTAGCGCTACCATTTTTGACAGGCAGGCACTTTGGTGGAGGGAGCCAAGCCTGTTTATTATACATAAGCAACAGCTCATCTTGTTTATTATGTATAATATGCTAGGTTTCATTTCTCGCCCGTGAGGCGGCGAGGGGGAGGGGATCGGGCCGGCATCGGGCCCTTGAGACGTGCCACCGGTAAGGCTGCGGAGCCGTCGCCGGACGTGGAAAATCACCACGACAAACAGCATCAAGCAGCAGCATCAAACAGAACTGCAAACGGGAGGAATATCGATGATCAAGTCATTCGTTGGCGGCATCGTTGCCGCCACTGCATTCGTCATGTTGAGTTCGTCGGCGATGGCCGAACCTGAAGTCGTCAAGGGACCAGCGGCCGAGCCCGACTGCTTCGCGCCGTGGGCGGCCGATACACAGTTCTTCAAATTCCCCAAGAAGGAAGGCCCATACCGCATCGCGCTCGCCAACGGCTATATCGCCAACACCTGGCGCATCCAGATGATCCAGACGGCCAAGGCCTATGCTGCGCAGAAGGACGTCGCGGCAAAGTTGAAAGAATTCAAGGTCGTATCGACCGGCGAGGATGTGCCGGCGCAAATCTCGGCGATCAATAACTTCATCGATTCCGGTTTTGACGCCATCGTCGTCAACGCGCAGAATCCGACCGCCTTCGGGCCGGTCATCAAGCGCGCCAAGGAAGCCGGTGTCGTACTGGTCGCCTTCGACAACATCCTCGACACCAAGGACGCCATCAACGTCAACGTGGACCAGAAGGGTCTTGGCGAACTGTGGGCCAAATGGCTAATCAACCATATACCGGATGGCGGCAAGATACTTGAAGTGCGCGGCGTTGCCGGTACGTCGGTCGATACCGACCGCCACAACGGCATCCATGAGGTCTTCGACGCCTCGGGCAAGAAATGGGACGTCACCGAAGTCGCCGGCAAGTGGGATGATCCGACAGCGCAGAAGGTCACGGCTGACGCGATCGCCACCAATGGACCGTTCGTCGGCATCACCGGCCAGGGCGGCGACACAGGCATCGTTCAGGCGATGATCGACGCCAAGCACGCGTTCGTGCCGTTCGGCGGCGAAACCGAGAACGGTTTCCGCAAGTTCTGCGCGGCGCACGCGGCAGACGGCCTGAAGTGCTCCTCGGCCGGCACTGGCCCTGCCCAGGTGGCGGTCGCCATCAAGACGGCGATTGCCGCGCTTGAGGGTCAGGTCGTACCGCAATCGGTCAAGCTGCCGCTCGCCATCGTCGAGGATCCGAACTTCAAGGAAGGCCAGGACTACTTCCCTGACCAGTCCGACAATTTCTTCGTCGGCAATTCCTTCCCTACCTGCGGCATCAATTTCACCGCGCAGGAAATCATGGGCCAGACCAAGGCCGACCAATAGGCTGCACAATCGGCGCCGCGGGATGCTCCGCGGCGCCGAACCGCTTGCCATCTCAATCCATAAAACTGCCCCGGAGGGCTGATGGACGGTGCAGTTCCACTCTTTCGCATGGAAGGCATTTCCAAGCGCTATGGCGGCGTCCGTGCGCTGGAGAAGGCCGAACTTTCGGTCACATCGGGCAGCATCCACGGCATCCTCGGCGAAAACGGCGCCGGCAAATCGACGCTAATCAAGGTCATGGCCGGCGTGGTGGCGCCCGACGAGGGCACGATGACGCTGGACGGGCGTGAGGTCAGCTTTGCCTCGCCGGCCGCGGCCAACCAGGCCGGCATCGTCTGCATCTTCCAGGAACTGTCGCTGGTCCCCGAGCTCAGCGTCGCCGACAACATCGTCATTTCCGATCCGCCGACACGGTTCGGCATGATCGACCGCAAGGCGCAGCGCCGCATTGCCGAAGAGGCGCTGGCACGCGCGGGTGCGGCCGACATCCATCCGCTGGCGCTGGTCAAGGATCTTCCCCTTTCAAGAAGGCAGATGGTCGAGATCGCCAAGGCGTTGGCCAGGAAGCCGCGCATTCTGATCCTCGACGAGGCAACGTCGGCGCTGGCTGCCGCCGATGTCGCCAAGATCTTTTCGGTCCTGAAGCGGCTGCGTGAGGAAGGGCTGGCGCTGCTCTACATCTCGCACCGGATGAACGAGATCGCCGAACTCGCCGACCAGTGCACGGTGTTTCGCAACGGTCGCACCGTCGCTTCCTATGCGGCAGGCACCAAGAGCGACAATGAAGTTGTCGAGCTGATGATCGGCCGTGAATACAGCCACATCTTTCCGCCGAAGCCGGCGCGGGTGCTCGACACCGCCCCTCCGGTTCTTGAGGCGCGCAAGCTATCCTGGACGGACCGGCTGGACGACATCTCGCTCAGCGTCAGGGCTGGCGAAGTCGTCGGTCTCGGCGGGCTGGACGGGCAAGGCCAGCGCGAATTGCTGCTTGCCTTTTTCGGTGTGCTGCGCGGCCTCGGCGGCCAGATCCTTATCGACGGCAAGCCGGTTTCGATCGCCAGCCCGGCAGCGGCGCGCGACAACAGGGTCGGCATGGCGCTGATCCCGGAAGATCGCAAGACCGAAGGCCTGATGCTGCCGATGACGGTGCGCGAGAACCTCTCCTTCGCCGCCCTCGACCGGCTGTCGAAAGCCGGCATCATCGACCGCGCCGCCGAACAGCGGCTGATCGACGACATGGTCGGGCTGCTGGCGATCAAGACCGCCGGCCTCGACATTCCGGTCGGCGCGCTGTCGGGTGGCAACCAGCAGAAGGTCGTCATCGCCAAATGGCTAATGCGGCAACCACGCATCATCCTGCTCAACGATCCGACGCGCGGCATCGATGTCGGCACCAAGCAGGAGCTGTATCAACTGATGCGCAAGCTTGCGGACGCGGGTGCAGCGATCCTGTTCTACTCGACCGACTATGATGAGCTGATCGGCTGCTGCGACCGGGTGTTGGTGCTCTATGACGGCGCGGTCAAGCGAGAGCTGGTCGGCGCCGAGATCACCGAACGGGCGCTGATCGCCAGCGCGCTCAACATCCATGGCGGCGACGCCACCCCTAGGCATGGAGCGGACGCGTGAAGGATTGGCGCTACTGGCTTGCCGAACAACGCGGAACGCTGCTGGCGTTCGCCATCTTCATCGTCATGTTCGCGATCTACACCGCGAACCATCCGGCGGGATTTACCGCCAATGTCGTGCAAACGGCCTCCAACAAGGGCGTGCTGCTCGCCTTCGTCGCCATGGCGCAGACGCTGGTGGTGATCACCGCCGGCATCGACCTTTCCGTCGGCATGATCTTTACGCTGACCAATTGCCTGGCCTCCTGGCTGGTCATCGGCACCGGCCTCGAGACCGCCTTCGGCGTCGTCGCCGTGCTCGGCACCGGGCTGCTGTGCGGCGCGATCAACGGCGCCATCGTCATCTACGGCCGACTGCAGCCGATCGTGGCCACCATCGCCACGGGTGCCGTCTATTTCGGCATCGCACTGCTGCTTAGGCCGTTTCCGGGCGGCTCGGTCAATGAGGATCTGGCCGATGCGCTCACCGGGCGCCTCTTCGGCATCGTGCCGGCGAGCCTGGTCACGCTGTTCGCCGTAGTGCTGATCGTCTGGGTGCCATTCAGCCGTTCGGTGCTGGGCCGTGCCGCCTACGCAGCGGGCTCCTCCGAGACGGCGGCCTACATGTCAGGTGTGCCGATCCGGCGCGGCAAGTTCGCCGCCTACGCGCTTGCCGGGCTGCTGGCGGCGATCGGCGGGCTGTTCCTGACCTTCTTCACCTATACGGGCGATGCCGCCTATGCCAGCGGCAACGCCTATACGCTGTTTTCGATCGCCGCCGTGGTGCTGGGCGGGGTCTCGCTGTTCGGCGGCAAGGGCAGTGCCATCGGCGCCATCTTCGGCGCGCTCGCCTTCCGCACCATCGGCGACCTGCTGTTCGTCTTCGATTTCGACCCGCTGTGGCAGCCGCTGTTCCAGGGCGTTGTCCTGCTGATTGCGGTCAGCCTCGGCGCCTTCGCCCTGTTTCGGGTCCGCAACCGGCTGGAGTGGTTCCTGTGAGTGAGACGACCATCGGGGGCATCGCCGGCCGCATGCCGAAATTCATCCGCCGCGCCGATCCGGCAGTTGTCACCGCCTTTGCCTGCATCGTGCTCTTGCTGTTTCTCGGCAGCCTCTATTCGCGCAGCTTCCTGTCGCCGGAATACCTGTTGCAGCAGCTCAAGGTGGCGTCGTTCCTCGGGGTCATCGCCACAGGCATGATGCTGGTCATCCTGCTTGGCCAGATCGATCTGTCGGTGCCGTGGTCGGTGGCGGTCGGCGCCATGATGGCGGCCGCGGCTGCGGCCTACGGCCCGGTCGGCGTGGCGCTTGCCATCCCGTTCGGCATCTTCTGCGGCATCATGATCGGCATCGTCAACGGCATCGGCGTCGCCTATCTGCGCATCCCCTCGATGATCATCACACTCGCCACCAACGCCGTCGCGCAAGGGCTCATGGTCGTCTATACAGGTGGCTTCTCGCCACAGGATTCGGCCACCGGCGCCATGCGTTATCTCGCGACAGGTTATACCATTCCGGGCGTGCCCAACGCCGTCATCATCTGGGCGCTGATCGGTGCTGCGATGGTGTTCGTACTGACCCGCACCAGCTTCGGCCGCACAGTCTACGGCATCGGCAACCGCGAGCGTGCCGCCTATCTCTCCGGCGTCGACACAAGACGCGTGGTGATGATCGCCTTCGCCATATCGGGTGGCCTATCGGCCTTTGGCGGCGTGCTTCTCGCCGGCTATGCTTCCAAGGCGGCGCAGTCGATGGGCGACGCCTATCTCCTGCCGTCGATCGCCGCCGTGGTACTGGGCGGCACCTCGATCCTCGGCGGTCGCGGTTCCTATCTCGGCACCGTCGCCGGCGTCATCCTGATCACGCTCCTGCAGTCCATTCTTTCGGTCATGCAGATGCCGGAGGCGGGGCGGCAGATTATCTACGGTGTTGTCATCGTCGCCATGCTCCTGCTCTACGGCCGCGCGCCGGCAAGCCGCTGACCGTGGACGAAAAGACGGCAAAAGCGCCAATGGGCGCTCCCGGCCCGGTGCCTCGGGCCATTGTAGTGATGGGCGTCGCCGGCTGCGGTAAGTCGGCCGTCGGCAAGGCGCTGGCAGCGGCGGAAGGGGCCGTCTTTGTCGAAGGCGACAGGCTGCACCCGCCCGAAAACGTCGCGCGCATGGCGGGCGGCGAGCCGCTCACCGATCAGCTTCGCGAAGGCTGGCTCAATGCCATTGGCGAGCAGATCGCGGACCTGGCCGGCAGCGGCCAAAGCGTGGTCGCCGCCTGTTCGGCCCTGAAGCGCAGCTACCGCGATCGGCTGCGTGGCTTCCGCCGGGACATCGTTTTCGTTTATCTGAAGATCGATCCCGCCACCGCCAAGCGGCGCGTCGCCAAGCGCAAGGGGCATTTCATGCCGGCCAGCCTGGTCGAAAGCCAGTTCGCCATCCTTGAGCCACCTGGCGCCGACGAGCAGGCGTTGACGGTCGATGCCACACTTCCTGTGGCCGGCATCGTCACCGCCGTTGCCAGCCTGCTGGCCGGCGCAAAATCATGAACCACCGTCATCGGGCAAGGCGCTTTCCGGCCGTTCGGTGAACCGGTCGTGGCCGGACCAGACCATCATTTGCTCTGGATAGAGTTTCAGCGCCTCCAGCAGGCGGTCGCGCTTGAGCAGGATGTACTCGGCCTGCAACGCCATATTCTTGGCGCCGGCTCTGGTCGTAGGCTCACCGGTTCTCGCCGGTGCCGGCACCAGTTCGGGGCTCAGGACAGCACGGTATTGGCGGAATGGGTCGGTCTCGAAAGTCGACATGGAAAACAGCGCCGCCTTGCCTCTGGCGGCAAAATTCGTCGGCGCCGAGGCGAGGTGGGTCCAGCCGCTTTCGCCAATGCCGACTTCGGCGAATGTCGAGCCGGCATGCACGGTGTTGGTCACCAGCACGACGCCGTTGTTGCCAAGGATCTTCTGGATCCGGGCGGTGACCTGGTAGGCGTCGCTGCGATCGAACACGATCCGGCCTTTCAGGAAACGATTCTCGACCCGGACCATCGGCGGGTTCAGGAAGCGCAGGCCGAAGGTCGAGTCGGATATGCCGTGAGCGCTGACGCTGAGCTGGTGCGCCTCGATGCCGGCTTCATGGAGCGCGCGCTTGCCGATAATGGTTTGGGCCGTGAATTGATCGCACCAGATGATAGCGCCGTGGCCGCGCTTCAGCGCCGCTTGCAGGCCTTCCAGGCCCTCCAGCCGGATGTCGGGTGACCAGCGGCGGCCGACGAGATGCACGGCAAGCAGCAGACGCCGGCGATGGTTGGCGTAGAGCAGGGCCCTGAACTGTTTTTGTGCATCGATGCCGTTGCCGAGCACCGCTCGCGTCGCGGCGGCGTAGCGCACGAAATCCTTGCGGATATGGCGCTTGAGGCGCAGCCCCGATACGCGGCTGCAGATCGCGGCCCACCAACCGACCGGCAGCACTGCCGCGACGCCGAGATAGAAGGCGGCCAGAAGGCACTCGCGAAGATCCCTGTTGTTGAAGGTACGCAACTTGCCGGGGCGAACCACCTTGCGGCTGAAGAAGCGCACATGCTCGGCGCGTTCGGGCACCAGCACGTCGGCAATGATTTCCGTGTGGTAGATGACGGCGGACGATGGTGTCCGATCGGCTTTCCGGGATTTTCCCAGCCACGGCAGCCTCATCCGATCGGTGTCCACCTGTTCTTGCGCGCGTCCTAAAATCGCTTTACTGCGTCTGCCACAGGCGCGCAATCGGCGCCGGCAGCCCACGGTGAACGGCATTCAGGGTTCGAGCTTGAAACAGGCCCTATCGGGAGCACTTCCGCAACTGGCGCCTTGGCAGCCGGCTGCGGTGGCGCTGATGGCGCCGGACCGGACTCCGCTCAGCTTTGCCGGGCTCGCCAATCTTGTCGACCAACTCTGCGGCGATCTCGCCAGGCGCGGCGTTCGCCGGGGCACGGCTGTCGGCATCGTCTTGCCCAACGGCCCGGAAATGGCGACGTGTTTCCTGGCGGTCTCGGCGCTGGCGACGGCGGCGCCGCTCAATCCAGCTTACGGCGAAGACGAATTTCGCTTTTATCTCGGCGATCTCGACGTGGAGCTTCTGCTGTGCGGACAAGGGATGGGCGAGGCCGCGCGCAACGCCGCAAAGGGGCTCGGCATTGCCGTGCTCGATGTCGTCGTGCCTGAAGGTGCGAGAACTGGCGAGTTTGTGCTTTCGGGCAACGCCCAGCTTGCCGGCGTCGGCGACGCGCAGCTCAACGGACCCGACGATTTCGCGCTGGTCCTGCACACATCGGGAACCACGGCGCGGCCGAAGATCGTCGGCTTGCGGCAACGCAATCTCAAGGCATCGATGGCCAACATCGCCCGCACGCTGGCGCTTTCGGGAAACGATATCTGTCTCAACGTGATGCCGCTGTTCCACATTCACGGGCTGATGGCGGCGCTCAGCGCACAACTGGCAGTCGGCGGCGCCGTTGTCTGCACGCCAGGCTTCAACCCGCTCAAATTCTATGGCTGGCTCACCGACTTCCGGCCGACCTGGTACAGCGCGGTGCCGACCATGCATCAGGCGATCCTGGCGCGCGCCGCGCGCAATGGCGAGACGATTGCGGCAGCGCGGCTGCGCTTCATCCGATCGTCTTCGGCAGCGCTTCCCGATACTGTGTTCCGCGACCTCGAGCGCGTCTTCGGCTGTCCGGTGGTCGAGGCCTATGGCATGACCGAGGCGGCGCACCAGATGACGTCGAACGGGCTGCCGCCGGCGCGCCGCAAGCCGGGCTCGGTCGGCCTGCCTGCCGGTCCCGAGGTGACGATCCTCGACGACAAGGGGGCAATCCTGCCGGCGGGCCAGAAGGGCGAGATCGCTGTGCGCGGCGCCAACATCCATGATGGCTATCTCAACAATCCGGCGGCCAATGAAGCTGCCTTCACCGATGGCTGGTTCCGCACCGGCGACCAGGGCCTGATCGATGAGGTTGGCGACCTCAAGATCACCGGGCGGCTGAAGGAGATCATCAATCGCGGCGGCGAGAAGATATCGCCGCTTGAGGTCGACAATGTGCTGCTCGATCATCCGCTGGTGGCGCAGGCGGTGACCTTCGCCGTGCCGCACGCCATGCTCGGCGAGGAGGTGGGTGCTGCCATCGTGCTGGCCGAGGGCGCTACCGCCGATGCCGAGCAGATCCGCGATTTTGCGCGCAGCCGCATCGTCGAGTTCAAGGTGCCGCGCCACATCCTGTTTCTGCAGGAGATACCCAAGGGTCCGACCGGCAAGATCCAGCGGGTCGGCCTGGCCGGCAGGCTCGGTCTGGTCTGAGAGAGATCAGATCTATCTCTTTGTTTTTACGCAATTCCGGACGGAAAACCGCTTCACACTTTTCCTGGAATTGATTAGATCTGCGACGTCAGTTCGACCGGAAAATCGTCATTGTCGGCATCACGCATGGCGGCGAGGCTTCTGTTATCCAGCACCTCGGCGATGGCCTGGCGCACCTCCAGCATCATGTGCCGGACCTGGCAGGTCGCCTCGTCGCAATCCTCGCAGCGCTGGTATTGCGTCCGGCTGGCGCAAGGGATCGGCGCCAGCGGCCCGTCGAGCACGCGTACGACATGGCCGATCTTGATCTCGGAAGCCGGCCTGGCGAGGCGATAGCCGCCTTCCTTGCCCTTGCGGCTCTGGACGAAGCCGGCATTGCGCAACTCACCCAGAATGGCGTCAAGGAATTTCTTCGGGATGTTGTTGGCGACAGCAATGTCGTTGACGAATGCAAGCTGGCCGACCGGCAGGCCGGAAAGATGCACGAGGGCCTTGAGGCCGTATTTGCCTTTTTTGGTAAGCATGCCCGATTCAGTTCATGAAAACCCCAACCACCCGCATCTGGCGGTTGTTTGTGTGCAAATCATGACGTTTCGCCTGAACAACCGGGTTTCGCGTAGAACAAGCCGCCCGGTTGAGAGGTTAGGCACAAAGGCGTTGATTCTTTGTAACGTTTTTCACGGATAGCGCTGATCGTTCGGGGAAGCAGTTTGTCTGTGCCAAACTAAAAAAGCCGGCAAAGAGCCGGCTTTCTTGTTCAGTTTTCAGTCCGGACGCTGCTGATATCAGCGGCTGCCGTAGATCTGGTCGAGCAGGCCGCCGGCGGCGAAGTGTTCCTTCTGCACCTTGTCCCAGCCGCCGAAGACGTCTTCCACCGTCAGCAGGCGGACATCGGGGAAATCGGCCTTGTATTTGGCGGCGATTTCAGTGTTGCGGGCGCGCAGGCCATTTTCGGCGGCGATGGTCTGACCCTCCGGTGTGTAGAGGAAGTCAAGATAGCTCTTGGCGAGGTCACGGCTGCCATGCTCGTCGGCGACCTTGTCGACAATAGCCACCGGGAATTCGGCGAGCAGGCTGACGGTAGGGGTGACCTGTTCGAACTTGTCGTCGCCATACTCCTTGCGGATGCCGCGCGTCTCGGACTCGAAGGTGATCAGCACGTCGCCGATCTCGCGCTGCACGAAGGTGGTGGTGGCAGCGCGGCCGCCGGTGTCGAAGATCGGCACGTTGTTGAACAGCTTGGTGACAAACTCCTTCACTTTGGTGTCGTCGCCCTTGAAGGCCTCTTTGGCGTAGGCGGTCGCCGCCAGATAGGTGTAGCGCGCATTGCCCGAGGTTTTCGGATTGGGGAAGATCACCTGCACGTCGTCGCGCACGAGGTCATTCCAGTCCTTGATGTGCTTGGGATTGCCCGCGCGGACGAGGAATGAAGGCAAGGAATAGAAGGGCGAGGCGTTGTCGGGAAAATCCTTCTGCCAGTCGGCGGAGACGAGGCCTTTCTTGACCAGGAAGTCGATGTCGGTGACCTGGTTGAAGGTGACGACATCGGCGCCAAGGCCTTCGGCAATGGCGCGCGCCTGCGCCGAGGTGCCGGCATGCGACTGGTCGATGCTGACGCCGGGATGGCCGGCGATGAAAGCCTTGTTCACCTGCACGAACAGTTCGCGGCCGACATCGTAGGAAGCGTTGAGCAATTTGTCGGCCGACCATGCCTGGGAGGATGCGAGGACCAGGCCGGCGGCGGTGGCAAGCTTGAGCAAAAATCGCTTCATGAAAAGGGACTCCTTGGGAATGCCGGTTCGAATGCATCGATATAATGCGCCAACATAATAGGACCACGTCCAGCGCGACCAGACATGCAGACGCGGCCTGCCGTCCAGTGGTGAGAAATAGTATTGCCGAAACAGCCGGTTGGTAGGATTTCCTTCCAAGTTGAATCGCTTCGGCCCGTTGATGGATGACGTCTATGCCGCCGGGAAAAGCTTCCAGCGCCTCGGTCTGAACGCTACCCGGCTCTTCTGCGCCGCCGGATGGTCGACGGGTAGTTCGATCTCGACCCGCTGGCGTTCGCCGCCGATTTCGAGTTCGACGCGCCTGGTGCCGGCGACGCGACGGCTGGCGGCGACCGTGCCGGCGATGCAGCCGCTGCAGCCGTCGAGCAGTTCGATATCGTGCGGACGGAAGTACAACGTCGCATCGCCCTCTGGCGCATGCGGGGCCGACACGCCGATCGGACGGTCGGCAAGCCAGATCTCGCCATTTTCGACCTTGACCGGAAGCGAGCTCGATTCACCGATGAAGGAGTAGACGAAGGGGGAGTTCGGCGTGTCGTAAATCTCATCGGCCGAACCGACCTGCTCGATGCGGCCCTGGCTCATCACCACGACGCGGTCGGCAAGCTCGAGCGCCTCTTCCTGGTCGTGGGTGACGAAGACGGTGGTGTGGCCGGTGCGGTCGTGGATCTCGCGCAGCCAGCGGCGGAGTTCGCGCCGCACCTGCGCGTCGAGCGCGCCGAACGGCTCATCGAGCAGAAGCACCTTGGGCTCGATCGCCATGGCGCGCGCCAGCGCCACGCGCTGCCGCTGACCGCCCGAAAGCTGCGCCGGGTAGCGCTTTTCCAAGCCGGAAAGCTGGACGAGGTCAAGCAGCTCCGAGGCGCGGCGGCGGATTTCGGCTGCCGGCGGCCGCGACGGTCCATGCCGGACCTTCAGCCCGAAGCCGATATTGGCGGCGACCGTCATGTGCCGGAACAGCGCATAGTGCTGGAAGACGAAGCCGACATTGCGATCCTGGATCGACTTCTGCGAGGCATCCTCGTCGCCGAAGAAGATCTTTCCAAGCGTCGGCCGCTCCAGCCCGGCGATCAGCCTCAGCAGCGTCGTCTTGCCGGAGCCGGACGGCCCCAGCAGCGCGATCAGCTCACCCGACTTGATGTCAAGCGATACGTCATGGAGGGCCGGAAACCGGTCAAACTCCTTGCGCACGTTGGCAACGCGAACTTCCATGCAAATCCCTCAATCAATGCCCGCGTGTCGCGGCGATCTCGGCGCCGTAGCGCATCTCGAGAAGTGTTTTCAAGACCAGCGTCACCAGTGCCAGGCCGGCAAGCAGCGAAGCGACGGCAAAAGCGCCAACGGCGTTGTACTCGTTGTAGAGGATTTCGACATGCAACGGCATGGTGTTGGTCAGCCCGCGTATGTGGCCGGACACGACCGAAACCGCGCCGAATTCGCCCATTGAGCGTGCGTTGCACAGAAGCACGCCGTAGAGCAATCCCCATTTGACGTTGGGCAGCGTCACATACCAGAAGGTCTGCCAGCCATTAGCGCCGAGCGAGAGCGCGGCCTCCTCATCGCCATTGCCCTGTTCCTGCATCAGCGGGATCAGTTCGCGGGCCACGAAGGGGAAGGTGACGAAGACGGTGGCGAGCACGATGCCGGGCACGGCGAACAAAATCTGGATGCCGTGCTCCTTCAGCCAGCCGCCAAGCAGCCCTTGCGCGCCGAACAGCAGGACATAGACCAGGCCGGAGATGACCGGCGAGACCGAGAAGGGCAGGTCGATCAGGGTGGTGAGAAACGCCTTCCCCTTGAACTCGAACTTGGCGATCGCCCAGGCGGCCGAAATCCCGAAGACGACGTTGAGCGGCACGGCGATGGCCGCCACCAGCAGCGTCAGCCGGATTGCCGAGCGTGTGTCGGGATTGGACAGCGCTTCCGAGTAAGCGCCCACGCCTTTGGCCAGCGCTTCGTGGAAGACGATGATCAGCGGCAGGAGCACAAAGATCGCGAGGAAGGCGAAGGCCACCGCCATCAGCAGCAGCCGCACCGGCAGGCTCTCGGTCACCGCCGCCGACTGGCTCTCGTGATGCGGCTCGTAGGATTTGATTTCGGGATCAGCCATAGCGTTTGCGACTCCATGACTGCGCGAGATTGACGATCAGGAGCATCAGGAACGACAGCAGAAGCATGATCGCCGCGATCGCAGTCGCTGCGGGGTAATTATACTCCTCCAGCCGGATGACGATCAGAAGCGGCGCGATCTCCGACTTGTAGGGCAGGTTGCCGGCGATGAAGATGACCGAGCCGTATTCTCCGACGCCGCGCGCGAAAGCGAGCGAAAAGCCGGTCACGATGGCAGGCGCCAGGCCCGGGAAAAGGATGCGGGTGATGATCTGGAAACGGTTGGCGCCAAGCGTGGCGGCGGCCTCCTCCACCTCCTTGTCGATCTCCTCCATGATCGGCTGCACCGTGCGCACGACGAAAGGCAGGCCGATGAAGACCAGCGCCACGACGATGCCGAGCGGGGTATAGGCGACCTTGATGCCGAGCGGCGCCAGAAGAGAGCCGATCCAGCCATTGGGCGCGTAAAGGGTGGTGAGCGCAATGCCGGCGACCGCTGTGGGCAGTGCGAAGGGCAGGTCGACCATGGCATCGACGATGCGGCGGCCCGGGAAGCGGTAGCGCACCAGCACCCACGCAACGAGCGTGCCGAATACGACGTTTACGGCAGCAGCGACAAAAGCGGTTCCGAAGCTGATTTCAAGCGCGTTGAGGGTCCGGCGATCGGTGGCGATTGCAAGGAAATCGGCCCAGCCGAGGGCAGCCGAACGCCAGATGAGCCCCGACAAGGGGATGAGAATGATGAGCGTGAGGTAGGCAAGCGAGAAGCCGAGCGTCAATCCGAAACCCGGAATGACGCTCGGCTGCCTGAATCGCCACCCCGCCTTGGCGGGTGCTGTGGTCATGTCGTCCTGATCTTAACTCGCGGGTCTTAGCTCATTGGGCCGGCTTGTAGATCTGGTCGAATATACCACCATCGCCGAAATGATAAGGCTGTGCCTTCTTCCAACCGCCGAAAAGCGGATCGTCGATGGAGATCAGCTTGATTTCCGGCGTCTTCGGAACATCCGCCGGATCCACCAGTTCGGGCTTGGCCGGACGATAGTGGTTCTTGGCGATGATGGTCTGAGCTTCCTTGGAATAGAGCCAGCCGAGGTAGGCTTCGGCGACCTTGCGCGTACCCTTGGCATCGACATTGGCATCGACCACGGCGACCGGCGGCTCGGCCAGGATCGAGGTCGGGGGGTAGACGATCTCGAAATTGTCGGCGCCGAATTCATTGAGTGCCAGATAGGCGTCGTTTTCCCAGCCGATCAGCACGTCGCCGAGACCCTTTTGCGCGAAGGTGACGGTGGAGCCACGCGCGCCGGTGTCGAGCACCGGAGCATTGGCGTAGAGCTTGCCGACGAATTCCTTGGTCTTGGCTTCGTCGCCGCCGTCGTTGGCGCTGGCGTAGGCCCAGGCGGCGAGGTAGTTCCAGCGCGCGCCGCCCGATGTTTTCGGGTTCGGCGTGATCACCTGGATGCCGTCCTTGACCAGATCGCTCCAGTCATGGATCCCCTTAGGGTTACCCTTGCGGACCAGGAAGATGATGGTCGACGTGTAGGGCGCCGAATTGTTCTCGAACTTTTTGCGCCAGTCCGGATTGATCTTCTTCGACTTGTTGACGATGGCGTTGATGTCGCCTTCGAGCGCCAGCGTGACCACATCGGCGTCGAGGCCATCGATCACGGCGCGGGCCTGGGCACCCGATCCGCCATGCGATTGCTGGATGGTCACGGTTTCGCCGGTCTCGGCCTTCCAGTGGGCGGCGAAGGCCTCGTCATAGGCCTTGTAGAGTTCGCGTGTCGGGTCGTAGGACACGTTGAGAATGGTGGTATCGGCAAACGCGAAACCGAGCGTGCCGAACTGGACAGATGTGGCGACCAGTGCGCCGAGCAGTTTCTTGAAATGAGGGTTGGTCATTTCCGCCTCCGTTGATGACGGCTGAACTCTATCGAATTGATAGAAATTAGATGCATTCAACGTTGCCTTTTTTGGCCCTCTGAAG
Source organism: Mesorhizobium sp. ArgA1 (assembly GCF_053714375.1). Lineage (NCBI taxonomy): Bacteria > Pseudomonadati > Pseudomonadota > Alphaproteobacteria > Hyphomicrobiales > Phyllobacteriaceae > Mesorhizobium > Mesorhizobium sp. ArgA1. The sequence goes on along the minus strand of NZ_JBSKBQ010000001.1, from coordinate 66,498 downwards.
CAAATTATCGCCGATATTGCGCGCTCAGGGGAAACATTTTCCTCATATTAGCCCAAGCCGCCTCCAGGCCGGTGGGGCGCTATTTAGAAGCGGGCCGCGCGGAGGCAAGGCCGCTACGGTGGAGATTCGTCGGAGCATTTTGGGTGGCTTCACTTCGCAGTGACGGAGAAGTCGAAGCGCTGCTTTGGGAACGGCTCGTTCGCCAGCGTGTAGTGCCACCACTCGCGCGCATAATTCTTGAAGCCGCCGGCGCGCATGGCATCGAGCAGTCTTTTGCGGTTTGCCGCCGCCTCTGGTGCCAGCGGGCGGTGGGCGGTTTCGCTTGCCGGGTCGAAGCAGTCGAAGCTGGTGCCGAAATCGAGGGTCCCGGCGCCGGTCGCACCGCAAGTGGCGAATGAATTGCTCGTGCCGTCGCTGCGGGCGATGGCGACATCGACGGTCGAGCCGCGTGAATGAGTGGACAGTTCGCCGATATAGCCCTTGGCGATCAGGTCGCCGCGCTTGACCTGGGGATACCATTGCGGATCGGGTGGTCCGCCTTCTCTGGTCCACTTGCCCATGTCGGCGACGGCGCGCGCCGGTCGGTAGCAGTCGAAGACGACCAGAGTCAGGCCCTCGGCGGCGAGTGCCCTTTGCACGCCGGACAGCGCTTCCGCCGCTTGCCGGGTGAGGATGCAGACCGGTGCGTCATAGCCGTCGGCCTTGTGATGTAGGAAATTTTCCAGGCCGGCATAGCGGATGTCCTGGCGGATCGATGGATCGACATCGGCTAGGCGAACAAATCCGGCGGGCAGGGGGTCGGCGGAGGCGGGGAGAACGAAGACGACTAGCTGCAGGACGCAAAGTCCAATGCTTTGAATCGCCTGCCGCACTCTATTCAACGAACACCTTCACGCTGGCCGCACGGCCCACGGCATCGATGACCGTCAGCGTCGAATAGCCGGCGCCGTCGGGCAGCCAGGTGGCGGTGCGGCGGCGGTCGATGCCGACGAGCGGCTTGCCGTTGGCGAGCCAGCGGAATGGCGCGCGGCCGCCCTGCAGCTTGAGCACCAGCGGTGAGGCCTCGGCGGAGTTGGTGGCGAGATCGACGCGGGCGCCGTTGGGCGGGAATATGATCGTTGGCGCCGGCTCGGTCTGGGTTGCCTGCACCAACCCGTCGGCGCCGGCGCCGAAACGCGCCAGTGTCACCGGCAGATCCTCCCGCTTCGCCTTGACAACGCCGGCCGGCTGCCCGGGCAGCGGAACCGTGGCGAGGCCTGAGCGGACGAAGCCCTCGAACAGGATGGGCGCGGCCGAGACATAGCCGGACAAGCCGGGCACCGCGCCGGCATCGGCGCGGCCGACCCATACGCCCAGCACGTAGCGGCCATCGAAGCCGACCGACCACGCATCGCGATAGCCGTAGGACGTCCCGGTCTTGTAGGCGATGCCGCGCTGCAAGGCGCCTTCGGGCGGCTTGACGCCTGACAATATGTCGGTGATCTGCCAGTTCGCCTGGGCGTCGAGAATGGTGGCGGTGGTGCGTTCGGCATTGGCCGGCTCGGTGCCGTCGTGCAGCGTGTTCGCCTTGCCGCCATTGGCGAGCCCGGTATAGAGCTGGACGAGATCGCGCAGCGTCACGCCAACGCCGCCGAGGCCGATGGCGAGGCCCGGCGCCTCGTTGACCGGCAGCACGGGACTGACGCCGGCCTGGCGGAAGCGCGCCATCAGCCGTGCCGGGCCGACAGAATCAAGCACACGAATCGCCGGCACATTGAGCGACAGCTGCAGCGCCTGGCGGATCGAAACATCGCCCTGATAGCCCATGTCGAAATTCTTCGGCCGGTAGCCGCCGAAATCGACGGGACTGTCCTCGATCAGCATTTCCTGCGCCACCAGACCCTGCTCGAAGGCGAGGCCATAGATGAACGGCTTCAGCGTCGAACCGGGCGAGCGCACGATCTTGGTCATATCGATCCAGCCGGAGCGGCTGACATCGAAGAAGTCGGCCGAGCCCACTTCGCCCAGAATGTCGCCAGTGCGGGCATCGGCCATGACCATGGCGACGGAAAGGCGAGGGCCGAGCTTGATGGCGGCATCGCGGGCCACCTGTTCCAGCCCTTGCTGGACGCTTTTACGGATGGTCAGCTGCAGCGGCTTGCCGGGCACGGCCTTGGGCAGCATGGCATAGGCGGCGTGCGGCGCCAGCGCCGGCAGTTTGCGGCGCAGGCCCGAGACATCGTCCAGGGCGGCGCGCGCGGCCTCGCGCTCGCCAAGCAGGCCTGATGAAACCATCCGGTTCAGCACGCGGTCGCGGGCGGCATGCGCGATGCCGAGATTCCGGTCGGGCCGGCGCTTTTCCGGCAATTGCGGGAGTGCAACCAGCAGGGCGGCTTCCGAAACGGTGAGCCGCTTAGGTTCCTTGCCGAAATAGGCGAGCGAGGCGGCGCGCACGCCTTCGAGATTGCCGCCATACGGCGCCAGCGTCAGATAGCGCTCAAGGATCTCCTGCTTGGACAGACGCCGTTCGATCTGGATGGCGCGCAGCATCTGCTTGACCTTGGAGCCGAGGTTGCGGCTTTCGCGCGGCTCGATCAGCCGGGCGAGTTGCATCGACAGTGTCGAGCCGCCTGAGACGATATGGCCGTTGGTGACGAACTGGCCGGCGGCGCGTGCCAGCGCCAGCACGTCGACGCCATCATGGTCCCAGAAGCGTTTGTCTTCATAGGTGACCAGCATGTCGACGAACTGCTTGTCGACCTGGTCGAGCCTTGTGTCGAGCCGCCAGTAGCCGTCCGGTGTGGCGAAGGCGCGCAACAGCTGGCCGTCGCGATCCTGGACTTCGGTGGAGACGGTGAGTTTTTCGGGCAGCGGCGGCGGGAAGGCGCGGTCGAGTTCCCAGAGAGAAGCAGCAGCGATTGCCGCAAAGCCCGCGAGGGAAGCCACGGCGATGCCTGTTCGACGGAGAAATTTTCTGGAGAGCATGGTGGTGCCCCTCATCCGCCTGCCGGGCCGACGGCCCTTCGGGCGTTCGTCATTCGAAAAGCCAAGCAATTGGCTTTTCGTCCGCTGCGCGGACCATTCCTCACCTCCCCGTGTCGTGACGGGGAGAAGGAGGCTATCACTGCCGTCGGCGCGCTCATCTTCGCCAAGGCGCCCTACGGCGCCTTGATCTCCATCATGCCGGTGGCGGTGCGGGCCGAGTATTGCGGCCGGTACATGTCCTCCACCGTGGCTGCCGGATGAGCATAGGTGCCCGGCGTCACCGCGCGTACGACGTAGGCCAGCATGATGTTGCGGTCGCCGTCGCCGTCATTGGGGTTGAATGCCGCGACGAAACGGTCGTCGCGGAATTCGAGATGGGCAGCGTCGGTCTGCGCCAGCCAGGTGAAGTTCGACAGCTGGGCGCTGGAAACCAGGCCCGGATTGTCGATCTCGAAACCGGCCGGCAACAGGTCGGTGATCAGCAGGCGAGATGGCCAGCGGTTCTGCTCATAGATCTTGAGCACGACCACATAGCGTTCGTTCTGCGTCGCCTCGGTGACGTTGGCCTCGGTGCCATCGAGCTTGTAGTAGGTGCGATCGATGGTGAAGCCGTCACCGCCGGCCGGCAGCGGCTCGACCGGCGAGGCGACCGTTGTGACGACCGCCTGCAGCGGCGCCGAGCCGGTGTTGGCGATGGTCAGCGGGCTGTCGGATATATCGGTGCCGCTGAGCTGGGTGGAGTACCCACCGGCATGCGGCGCGCCGTTGACCGACAGCTTGATCGAGTCGTTGCCCGACTTCAGCGCCCGGGCCGCCAGCAGCATCCAGGACTCGTCCTGCGTGCTGGTCCAGCGGGCATCGGCGCGTTCCCTCGCCACCAGCCGGATCAACTCCGGCACGATGGTCGGCACCGGCTTCGATTCGGCGGCGAGCGCCAGGATCGCGGCGCCATCACGCAGCCGCGAGCCGTAGTCGGACCGGTAGTAATCATAGTCGGTGGTCGACTTGGCCAGTTGCAGCGCCGTCTGGAAGGTGGCTTCCGAACGCTGCGCATCGCCGTAGAGCGCCAGGCTCGCCGCCAACTGGGCGACGGCCATCGGGCTCGAGAAGGCTTCGAGCTTGGTGTCAGCGTAGTAGCGCAGATCGCCGACCGAGGCCTTCTTGTTGCGGGCCAGAACATAGAGCGCGTAGGCAATTTCGCTGCCGCGGTCCTGGACGTCCTGGTCGTAGCCGACCGAGTTCTGCAGATTGCTCAGCGCCTGGCTCATCGCGAGCGCCGGCACGTCGTAGTTCTGCTCGCGCGCCCGGGTCAGGAAGTCGGTGACATAGGAATCGAGCCACAGATCGCCCGAGCCCGGACCCCACAGGCCGAAGCTGCCGGCGGAAGCCTGGTAGCTCAGTACCTTGTAGATGGCGGCCTGGACGCGGTCGTGCAGATCGGGATCGCTTTGCATGCCGACGGATGACGCCAGATCGTTGACGTAGAGCAGGGGCATGGCGCGGCTGGTGGTCTGCTCGGCGCAACCATAGGGGTAGCGGTCGAGCGTCATCAGCAGCGACGGCACGTCGAAGGCGGCTGCTTGCGAAACGCCGACGCTGACCGAGGCGCCGTCGAGCAGGCTTGCCGCGAGCAGTTCCTTGTCGACGCGCAGCGAACCGCCATTGCCCTTGAGGTCGACCACCAGCCGAGTGGTGACCGGCAATTGCGCCGGACGCACCGGCACATAGAGCGTCTGCTCGACGGAGGTGCCGTCGCCATGGGCGAGCTTGATGGTCAGTGAAGCGTTGCCGGCCGTCCTGGCGATCAGCGGCACCGTCAGCGTCTGGCGCTTGCCCTTGGCCAGCGTCAGCTTTTCGGGCAGCGGCTTGTCGCCGGTCGAGAGGTCGCCCGTGGTGTCGATCGACAGGGCATAGTCTCCCTCCGGGCCGTCAGTGTCGGCGACGTCGAGCCGCATGACGGCATTGTCGCCAGGCGCCAGGAAGCGCGGCAGGCCGGCGGTGATCACCACCGGATCACGCACGATGACGTCTGTCGAGGAATGGCCGACGGCATCTTTGGTCCAGGCGACGGCCATGACGCGCACGGTGCCGTTGAACTGCGGAATGTCGAAGTCGACCCTTGCCTTGCCGTCGGCGTCGAGCTGGATCGGGCCGGAGAAGAAGGCGACCAGCTTTTCGGTCGGCGGACTGCCTTGCGTCTGCATTGCGGCGCCGTCGCCGCCGGTCCTGAGCTTGCCGGTGGTGCCGAGCGAACCGTCGATCAGGCGGCCATAGATATCGCGGACTTCAAGCCCCAGCATGCGCTGGCCGAAATACCAATCCTCCGGATCCGGCGCCTTGTAGTTGGTAAGGTTCAGGATGCCGACATCGACGGCAGCGACCGTGACATAGGCATTGCTGCCGGGTGCAGCGCCGGCCACCGAAACGGGGATCGACAGCTGCTGGCGCGGCATCGTCTTTTCCGGCGGCGTGAGCGTGACGGCGAGCTTTTTCGAACCCGGATCGACCGTCAGCCATTTCACGCCGATGGCGCGGGCCGGCATGCGGGTTTCCTGCGCGTCGCCGGGCCGGAACAGGGTTGCGGTGATGTAAGCGCCCGCGCCCCAGTCGTCGCCGACCGGGATGTCGACCGTGCTGCCACCGGCGGGTACGGTTGCGGTGACGGTCTTGAGCAGCTTGTCGGCGCCGATGGTGACCAGCAGTTCGCCGGCAAAATGCGGCGACACTTTCAGCTTGGCCACTTCGCCGGCGGCGTAGTCATCCTTGTCGAGGGCGATCTCGAGGCCATCAGGCGTTTCGGTGGAAGTCGAGGAGACATACCAGCCGGCGTCGAACTCATAGCTGGTCGCCGGACCCTCGGGATCGGCAGTCTCGATCTCGAGCCGGTACTGGCCCCAGTCGACCGGCATCGTCACGGTCGCCTCGGCATCGGCGCTGAGATCGACCTGGCCGTTGGCGATAGATTTGGTGAAGGTCACCGGTTCGTAGTTCCAGGAGTTGTTGTTGCGGTACCACTGGTAATTGCGTTCGACCTTGACCAGCGACCATTGCGCGCCTTTCAGCGTCTCGCGCTTGCCGTCGGGATCGACCGCGATCAGGCTGAATTTGGCGGTGCCGCCCTGTGGCACCTCATTGTCGGCAAAGTCCGGACGGATGCCGATCATGCGGCCTTGCGGGCGAATGCCGATGTTGAGCGAGCGCTCGATGGCACGACCGCCGGTTTCGCGCATGCGGACCGTGACCTTGGCGTCGACCAGCTTGGTGGTCGCGGGCAGCTGGTCGACGCTGACCGGGAAGGTCGCCTTGCCGTCGTCACCGACCACCGGAAGACCGGTGAAGGGCGTGACCGAGGGCTCGGCCGACTGCTCGTCGGCGAGGCCGAACGAATAGCCGGCGAAACGGTCCCAGTCGCGAGCTGTCGACAGCGTCAGTTCGCCTTCGAGCGCCAGACCGGCAGCTGGCGCGCCATAGAGGAAGCGGCCGTCAATGTCGATGTTGGCGGTTTCGCCCTGTGCGATCTCCTGCTTGTCGGACTTCATGTCGAATTCGATGCGATCCGGCACGAAGTCTTCGACCAGGAACATCTGGCTGGAAACGGCGGCCTGCTCGGGATCGGTGTAGATCGACACCGTCCAGGTGCCGCGCATGGCATTGGCTTCGAGCGGCAGGTCGACGGCATAGCCGCCGGCCGACACGCCGTCGGCGACAATGCGGCGGTTCTCGACGCCGTCGGGACGGGTGAAGATGAAGGTCAGCGGCAGGTTCTCGACCGCCTTGGAGGCGCCGTCGCGGGCAAGGGCTGCAACATGCACGTCCTCGCCTGCGCGGTAGATGCCGCGTTCGGTCCAGGCATAGACATCGAGCGCACCAGGTGCGGCACGTCCGGAGACGCCGCGATCGGAAAGATCGAAGCCGGCGCGGCCCATGTCGAGGAAGACGAAGTCGTTGTCGCCCTGCTTGGCCATCAACACGGCCGGCACCATGCCGCCGTCGCCGCGTGTCAGGCCTGGGTTGAAGACGGCGTGGCCTTCGGCATCCGACGTCGCGGTGCCGAGGATTTCATTGTTCCTGGCCAGCAGCGTCAGTTCCGCGCCTGCGATCGGCTTGGCGGTGCCGAGTGAGCGGGTGAACACATTCAGCCCGTCCTGGCCGGTATAGGTCGAAAGGCCGATGTCGGAGACGACGAACCACTGGGTGGCAAGCGAATTGTAATTGTCGTCATCATTCTCGTTGACCGGTTCCGCGGTCAGCACGTAGACGCCGGGCTTGCGCTGCGGCAAGGCCTCGTCGACCGGGAACGACGTCGTGACGTCCTTGTTGAGGTCGTTGGCGATGTCGAGCTGGCCCTCCCAGACAGGCTCGCCCATCTGGTCGGAAATGCTTGAGATGTCGTAGCCGTCGAGCTGCTTCAGGAACTGGTAGCCGGACAGAAGCTGCGCCAGCGAACGATCGCCGATGCGGTAGAGCTTCATCTGCGCGGCGGTCATGTTGACGGTGACGACCGGAATACCGCGGCGGGCGCCGGCCGGCAGCACGAAGCTGTCGCCGGTGAAGCGGGCGGACGGTGCGCGATCCTGGACATAGATCGACAGCACAACCGGGGCGGCAGTCACTTCGCCGATCGCCGCCGGCAGGCCGGCGCGGAAGGTTACTTCGTAATGCTGGCCATGCTCCAGACCTTCGACGCAGACCTGCTTGTCCTTGGCTTCGACGCCCTTGGGCGGCTGGTTGTCGACAGTGACGAACTGGGCGTAATCGACGCCGGTCTTGACCAGTTCCTCGGAAAACTGCGCGCAAATGCGCGGCGCGCTGGTATCGGCATCGACCGAGTGATCGATGACGCGGAAGCCCTTGCGGGCCTTGAGGTCCTCATATTCGGCCTTGACCGCCGGCGAGCTGACCAGAGCAAGGCTCGCCTCATAGGCCTGCAGGGCCGGACGGTAGAGATCGCGGCGGTCGAGGCCGTTGCCGAGCAGCGCCAGCACCTCGGCGCGGGTCTTGGTGGTGCGCAGCAATTTGTAGGCATTGAAGGCTGCGGACGTACCCTTGACCGGCAAATTATAAGCTCCCGAGCTGCCATTAGCCGGCTGCTGGGCAAGCGTTTCGCGGGCCAGGCCGAGCCACAGCTGGGCGTCATCGGGCAGGACCGAAACGGCAGCCTCATATTTGTTCATGGCCTGGGCATGGTCGCCGGTCAGTGCGGCCTGTTCGGCCGCGGCGCGGAGCGCTTCCAGCCCATCGGTCGGCTTGTCATAGGCCGGATCGGTCAGCTTGTTGCGATATTGCTGGGCCTGGTCGGCCATCCAGTTGGGGAAGAAGGCGAGTTCCGGCGGGGCGCCGATATCGGGGTCGCCATCGACATTGACGACCTTGCCCGCGATAGCGCCGCTGAACGGTTTCAGCTGGTTGTAGTCGGATTTGAGGAAGCACCACTTGGCCTTGTTATTGTAGGTGAAGGCGCGGCAGGCGGGGTCGCCAAGGCATGTGGTCTTGCACTGATCGAGGCTGACATTCTGGTCCGATCTGAGATCGAAGCCGAAATAGTCGGAATTGTTTGAGGTCACAACCCGGCGGGCTTCGGCCGCTTGCGCGACTGCCCCCCAGGCGAAAAAGAGAAGGATCAGGATAGACAGACCACGAGCCGCGCGCATTGCCATAACACCCTCCAGACACTGCTTACGTCCGCGGCATGTTCAAGCTTCAGTCAAGCTTGTCAACACGAGGACGGACAGGTTAACGCCTGCCAACGGGTTCCCATGCCGGCCGATGGCCAGTATGTGAGATGTTTCATCCACAGGGAAAGGGATCACGCTTTCTTGCGGCAACGCAGAAGGTGTGAATTCCAAGCCCTGCCTATTTCAGACAATTGGATTGTGGCCCCTTTACGAGCACTTCAAAACTTCATTCCAATTTTAGTTTTGTCATCTAGGTTGTCTTAATGCCGGCGTATGAAAGGCACATGTCAGGGGGAGGCGCGCCACAGCGCGTGCTTTCGCGCGCGCTGCTTTTGGCGTTGGCGTGCTTGACCGTGCTTGTCTTGGAATCAGGGTCGGCGGCCGCCTTCGAGATCTTCGGCATCAAATTGTGGGGCTCATCGAACGATGAGGACGCCGATATTGTCGACCCGCTGCGCTACTCCGTCAGCATCGAGGCGCCGGATGCCGACAAGGACCTGGTCAAGAAGCTCGAAAACGCCTCCACGCTGAAAGCCGACGAGGAGCGCCCGGTTTCCGGTTCGCTCGGCCTTTTGGCCAAGGCGCGCAGCGACCGCGAGCAGCTGGTCGCCGCCCTCTATTCGGATGCCCGCTATGAAGGCGTCGTCACCATCACCATCCAGGGCAAGGCGCTCGACGATCTGCCGCCGGACGCCGAATTTGCCGGTCCGCAGCCGATTCCGGTGGTGATCAGCATCGCCAGCGGGCCGAAATTCACCCTCGGCAACATTAGGCTGGAAGGCGATGCCGCCGGGCTGGCGAGCGCCGATTTCGGCCTGATTGCGGGCGGCGATGCCGGGTCCGGCGCCGTGCTCAAGGCCGAGGCGCTGATCGTGCGGGCGCTGAAGCAGGAGGGGCGGCCGCTTGCCCGGATCACCGACCGGCAGGTCGTCGCCCAGCACGACACCTCGACGCTCGACGTGACGCTGACGGTGGCTGCAGGGCCGGTAGCCGGCTATGGCGACACCACCGTCGAGGGGACCGAGAAGGTCGATCGCGAGTTCACCGAATACATGACCGGGCTGAAACGCGGCCGGCAATATTCGCCTGATGAGATCGACGACGCCCGTGATCGGCTGCTCGGGCTGGAGGTGTTCAATAGTGTCACGCTGAAGGAAGCCGACGCTCTCGACGCCGACGGCAACATCCCGATCGGCGTCCAGGTCAGCGAGCGCAAGCCGCGCTATTTCGGCGTCGGCGGCACCTTCTCCAACACCGAGGGGCTCGGCCTCGAAGGCTATTGGGGCCACCGCAATCTGTTCGGCCGAGCCGAAAAGCTGCGCATCGACGGCAAGATAAGCGGCATCGGCAGCAATGATTTGAGCGAGCTCAACTACAATGCCGGCATCATGTTCGAAAAGCCGGGTGTCGTCGGGCCGGCCTCAAAATTCATCGCCAGCCTCAAGACAGTGCTCGAACATCCCGACGCCTACGACCATTTCTCCGTCAAGGGCAGCACCGGCCTGTCCTATGAGATCGACAAGAAGCAGACGGTTTCGGCTGAAATCGCGCTCGACTATTCCAGGATCACCGACGCTTTCGGCAAGCACAAATACCTGATCGCCAGCATTCCGCTGCAATATGTCTATGACAACCGCGACAACCGGCTCAATCCGACCAGCGGCTTCAGGGTGCTGGCCTATGCCGAGCCGAGCTACGACATTATGAGCGGCGCCGCCTTCCTCAAGCTGAAGGGCGAGGGGTCGGCCTATCAGTCGCTCGACACGGCGTCGAAATTCGTGCTTGCCGAACGCGTCGCCCTGGGTTCGATCGTCGGCACCAGCCTCGAACATGTTCCGGCCGACCGGCGCTTCTATTCCGGCGGCGGCGGCTCGGTGCGCGGCTACGCCTATCAGGGGATCGGCCCCAAGGATATCGATAATCAGCCGATCGGCGGGCTTTCCTTCTTCGAGACATCGGTCGAGATGCGCATCGCGATCACCGATACGATCGGCGTCGTCCCGTTCGTTGATGCCGGCACCGTGTCGACCAAATCGACGCCGGACTTTTCCGACGTGAAGGTCGGCGCCGGCGTCGGTCTGCGCTATATTACCCCGTTCGGGCCGCTGCGCATCGATGCCGCCCTGCCGCTCAACCGCGATCGTGGCGACCCGCGTTTCGGCATTTATGCCGGCATCGGACAGGCGTTCTGACGATGAAGATAGTCAAACGCATCCTTCGCCTCTTTCTTTACACGCTGCTGATCGTGCTGGCGGCGGCCATAGGCGCGCTCGTCGTGCTGACCAAGACCGAGCGCGGTCGTGAAAACCTCGCCGGCATCATTTCGACTATGGCCTCATCGGGGGACAGCAAGGTCACGGTCAGCGGCATTGACGGCATCTGGTCCGGCGCGCTGACGGTGGATCATGTCGTTCTGGAAGACCGTGAAGGCGCCTGGTTGGTGGCGCGAAAGGTGGCCGTCGACTGGTCGCCCTTGGCATTGCTGTCGAAGAATTTCAGCGCTGACCGGATCGCCGCCGAGCGCATCGAACTGGCGCGGCTGCCGGTGGCGAGCACCGAGCCCAGCAAGACCGGGTCGGCCGGCCTGCCGGTTTCGCTCGATATCAGAGCGATCGATCTGCCGCAGATCGCTCTCGGCCAACAACTTGCCGGCAGCGGCATTGCCGAGCTCGCCGCCAAGGGATCGGCCAAGGTCGATGCCTCGCCGCTGGCGATCGAGACGGTGCTCAACGTTACCCGCCATGACGGCAAGCAAGGCAATGTCGACGCCAACATCCATTTCGCGCCTGCCGACAACAAACTCGACCTCGATCTCAAGGCATCCGAACCTGCGGACGGCATCATCGCCAATCTGCTCAAGCTGCCCGGCGCGCCGCCGGTCAACATTGTTGTCTCCGGCACCGGGCCGCTGGCCAACTGGAGCGGCGTCGGCACTTTCATGGTCGATGGCCAGATCGTCACCCAACTCACCGGCCGTCATCAGCTGACCGACAAGGGTAACCGGATAGAGGCCAAGGGCGATGGTTCGTTCGAAGGCTTTCTGCCGGAACGGTTCAAGTCGCTGTTTGCCGGCAAGACCAGCTTCGACCTCGCCGGGACCGCGACCACGGCCGGCGGCGTCGACATCGAGCGCGCCGCGATCGAGAGCGACGCTGTCCACGGCACCGCCTCAGGCATGGTCGATCCGAAGGGCGCCAGCGACCTTTCGGTGGAACTCGCTTCCAAGGGTGAGCCGGTCACCGTCAATGTCGGCAGCCCGGCGCAGCCGATCATGGTGGCCATCAACAATGTCACCGCGCGCGCCTTCGGCGATGGCAAGGCGCCGATGGTCGACGCCAGCGCTTCACTCGTTTCGGTGGTGGCGGGCGGCTCTCAGGTGAACAATCTCGATGCGCAGATCCATTCCGATGGCTTTGACATCGAGAACCGCAGCGGCCCGGTCAGCGTGTCGCTGGCGGCGGCCGGCCTGAAGACCGACGTGGCGACGCTGGCGCCGCTGATCACCGGCAAGCTGACCGCCTCTCTTGCCGGTACGATCAGCAAGGATGAAATCTCGCTCGATGAAGGCACGCTGCGCTCAGATGCGCTCAATGCCGGGCTGACGGCCAAGGTGACGCTGGCCGACCTCGCCATGACGCTGAAGATGAATGCCGATGCGGTGTCGACGGCGCTGCCGCCGCAGATCAGTTCGCTGCTTGGCGAGCGGGTGAAGTTCTCGGCGACCGCCACCCGCGATCCGCAGGGCTCGTTTGCCGCCAATTCGATCGAACTCACCTCCGGTTCGCTCAGCGCCAGCGGTACCGCAAGCGCGCAAGGCAGCGACATCCAGGCCGATATCAAGGGCAAGCTCGGAGACGTCTCGGTGCTGTCGCCGCTGGTTGGCGTGCCGGTAGCCGGTGGCGTCGATTTCGCACTGACGGCGAGCGGCGCGCGCAACGCGCCGGACTTTTCGGTTTCGGCTGACAGCCCAAGCCTGACGGCGTCGGGGCGTACGGTCAAGGACATCAAGCTGACCGCATCGGGCAAGGCGGACATTGTCAGCCCGGCCGCAGATGTGTCGCTGACCGGCTCGGTCGAGGAGCAGCCGCTTGCCATCAAGGCAGCGCTGGTGACCAGCGATGGCAAGCGCTCGATCAATGGGCTCAGCGTGGCGCTGGGCGACAACAAGGTGTCGGGCGACCTCGCGCTCGACGATCATTTCCTGCCGCTGGGCACGTTGACGATCGCCGCTCCCGACATCGCGCCGCTGGCATCGCTGGCCGGGCAGACGGCGGCCGGCGATATCGGCGGCACCGTGGTCTTCGCCAAGGACGGCGAGGCGCCCACCGTCACCATCAATGCGGCAAGCGTGTCGATATCGCGCGGCAATGTGGCGGCCAAGGCAATCACCGTCAGCGCGCTGATCGCCAACTATCTCAACAGCCCGGCGATCTCCGGGACGATCAAGGCCGACAGCGTGACCTCTGGAACAACAGAGATCAGCGGCATCGGCGTCGACCTCAAGCGCGACGGCGACTGGACCAATTTTACCGGCGGCGCCACCATCGCCGGCATCCCGGCGACTGCTGCAGGGCGGGCGAAGATCGCCGGCGGCACGACCAGCGTCGAGATCGCGTCCGGCGAGGCGACGGTGCGCGGCATCAAGGCGGCGATCACCGAGCCGTCCAGCCTGACGATCGCCGATGGCGTCACCACCATTCAAAGACTGGTGGTCGATCTGGGCGGCGGCTCAGTGACGCTTTCGGGCACGGCAGGGCAGACGCTCGATCTGGCGGCAAATTTCTCGGCGCTGCCGGCGGCGCTCGCCAACGATTTCTCGCCAGGCCTCGCTGCGGCGGGCACGCTCGACGGCACGGCGCAAATCACCGGGCCATCGGCAAATCCCGACATCCGCTTCAAGGCAAAACTGGCCGGCGCCGAAACCAGCCAGACCCGCCAGGCGGGGCTCGGGCCGCTCGACCTCGATGCGGCCGGCAGTTATTCCACGGCAGGTGGCGTGGTGCTGGACCAGGCGACGCTCAGTGGCGAAAAAATCTCCGGCAAGGCGGCCGGCACCCTCAACCCGAACGGTGCCAGCGATTTCGTGCTCGACCTGACATCGTCCGGCCCAAGCCTGCCGCTGACGCTTGGCAGCACCGAGAGTCCTATCAAGCTTGAAGTGCAAGCACTGTCGGTGAAGGCGGCGGGGCAGGCCGCGCAGGCGAAGCTCGACATCTCGGCGGTGTTGCCGTCGGTGGCGACGAATTTCACCAAGGTTGAAGGCATCGCGCTGGCGCTGCACTCCGATGCGTTCGATGTAAAAAGCCGAACCGGCCCGATTTCGGGCACGGTGACGGCGGAAAAGGTCGGTCTGGACAATCCAACCATCGCACCGCTGATTGCCGGCAAGATCACCGCCAAGGTCGCCGGCAGCCTGGCGGCGGATGCAATCACCATCGACAATGGCTCGGTACAGGGCGATGCATTGGTCAGCGCCTTCAATGGCCGCGTCTCCTTCGCCGACGGCGCTATCGACCTCAACCTCAACGCCGATGCACTGTCATCGGCGTTGCCGGCGGCAGTGCGCAGCGTGCTGGCCGAGCGGACGCAGCTCAGCGCTACGCTGAAGCGGGATGACAAAGGCAATGTCAGCGCCAATCCGGTCAAACTGGTGTCAGGCGCGCTGACCGCCGACGGCCAGGCCGGCCTCGCCGACAACAAGCTCAGCGCCGATATCAAGGGCGCGCTATCGGACATCTCGCTGCTGTCGAAGGACGCCAAGGGCGCGCTTCGCTTCGCGCTCAATGCGCAGGGCCCGATGAGGGCGCCGGACCTGTCGCTGACCGTCAACAGCGACCGGCTGCTGGTGGCGGAACGCGAAATCACCGGGCTGAAGCTGACGGCCACCGGCAAGGCCGATGCCGCCAATCCGGCGGCCAATGTGCAACTGACCGGCAATGTCGCGGGGCAGGCGCTGCAAGGCAGTGCGGTGCTGGCGACCGCCGACGGCAAGAGCGCCATCAACGGCCTGCTGCTGTCGCTCGGCAAGAACAGGATTTCCGGCGATCTCGCGCTCGACGAGGCCTTCGTGCCGGTCGGCACCATCGCGCTCGACCTGCCCGATATCGGACCGCTGGCAGCGCTGGCGCTGGAAAAAGCCGAGGGCGATATGCGCGGCACCATCGCCTTCTCCAAGACCGCGGACGGTGCCAACGTCGCCGTCAAGGCTTCGACCGCTTCGATCACGCGCGGCGACCTCCAGGCGAAGACGGTGTCGGTCGATGCGCTGATTGCCAACTATCTCGCCGCACCGGTCATCTCAGGCAAAATTCGCGCCGACAGCGTCATCTCCGGCGGCACCGCTATCAGCGGCATCGATGTCGACCTCAAGCGCGACGACGACTGGACCGGCTTTTCCGGCGGCGCCACCGTCAAGGGCATTCCGGCGAAGGCTGCGGGCCGGGTGAGGGTGGCAGGCGGCACCACCACCATTGAACTTGCGTCAGGCCAGGCAACCGTCCAAGGCATCAAGGCTGCTATCGCGCAGGCCTCGACCGTCAGCATCGCCAATGGCACGACGACGCTGGACAAGCTGGTGCTCAATCTCGGCGGCGGCACGGCGACGGTGACCGGCAAGGTCGGGCAGGCGCTCGACATCAATGCCGCACTGGCCAAGGTGCCGGCTTCGCTGGCCAACAGTTTCTCGCCGGGCCTCCAGGCCGCCGGGTCGATTTCCGGAACAGTCAAGGTGACCGGCGCGCCGGCCAATCCTGCCGTTGCCTTCGACATCGACGCCGGCGGGGTGCAGACATCGCAGACCCGCGGTGCCGGCCTCGGCGGTATGAACATTTCCTCGTCGGGAACGTTCGCTGGCAAGAAACTCACCTTCAACGCGGACATCAGCGACGGCGCCGGGCTTGGGCTCAAGGGTGGCGGCACGGTGACCACAGCGGGCACGCCGGCGCTGGTGCTCGACTTCAACGGCAAGGTGCCTTTCTCGTTCCTCGCCGCCAAGCTTGCCGCGCAAGGCCTGTCGCTGAGTGGCACTGCCAACGTCAATGTCCAGGTGCGCGGCCCGGCGACATCGCCCGTGATCGGCGGCACGGTCAGCACCTCAGGCGCCCGCCTCGTCGACGCGCGCTCGGGCCTTGCCGTCAATGACATTGCCGCCGATGTTTCGATCGGCAACGGCGTCGCCAGGATCAACCGCCTGACCGGCACGCTGTCGACACGCGGCAGCCTGTCGGCCTCAGGGACGGTCGGCATCAATCCGGCGCAAGGCTTCCCCGCCGACCTGTCGATCAAGCTGGTCGACGGCCGCTATACCGATGGACGCGTGGTCACGGCCAATCTCGGCGGCGACCTGACCATCAAGGGGCCGCTGACCTCGGCGCCGGTGATTTCGGGTACCGTCAACTTGGCCAAGACGGTCATTACCGTTCCGGAAAAACTGCCGGGATCGCTGGCGGCGCTCGGCGTCAAGCACAAGAACGCGCCGGCCAGCGTGCGGGCGCAGGACAAGGCCTTGCGGCCGGTAGCGGCCACCGGCAGTGGCGGCAGCGGCCTCAATCTCGATGTCACCGTCAATGCGCCGAACCAGATCTTCGTCCAGGGCAGGGGTGTCGACGCCGAACTCGGCGGTTCGCTGAGGCTGACCGGCCCCGCGGCTTCGCCGCAAGCGGTCGGCACCTTCACCCTGCAGCGCGGGCGGCTGTCGATCCTCGGCAAGCGGCTGACCTTCACCGAGGGCACGGTCGGTTTTTCCGGCTCGCTGGTGCCCTATCTCAATTTGACCGCGACCTCGACAACGACGAGCACCACGGTGACCATCGTGGTATCGGGCGAGGCGACCAATCCGAAATTCACCTTCTCCTCCGTGCCTGCGCTGCCGGAGGACGAAGTGCTGGCGCAACTGATCTTCGGCCGCTCTATGTCGAACCTGTCGCCGCTGCAGATCGCCCAGTTGGCTGAGGCTGCCGGGCAGCTGGCCGGCGTCGGCGGCTCGACCTCGCTGCTTGAAAACCTGCGCAGTGCAATCGGCGTCGACGACCTGGATGTGACTACGGACGATCAGGGCGGTACCGCCGTGTCGGCGGGCAAATACCTCAACGACCGCACCTATGTCACGATCCAGAAGGGCGACAAGCCGGGATCGGGCAAGGCGACGATCGACCTCAATGTCGGGCGCGGCGTCAAGCTGCGCGGCGAGGCCAACGATGGCGGCGAAGCCAAGGGCGGCATTTTCTACGAGAAGGAGTATTGATCCTTCGGCCGGACTCTGGGCCCACCGGTGGAACTGGCCAAGCTTGAGTCGATGTCTCGTTTCATCGACGAAACGAGATTCCTGAGGAATCCGTCAGGCAGTAGCAAATTTGCGCCAAGACTGTCGTTATCGCGCGAACCGCTCCCCTTTCAAAGTTGCACATTCGCCAACATGTTCCCAATCCATGCCGTCTTTGACATCGCGGCCTGGATGCGGAATGTTAAAAGGCGGAAAGCCAACAATGGGAGTTAAGTCATGACAATTTACAAGAGTAATGGCGATCGCGTTCCCGATCATATCCTGGCGATGGCCGAAGAGGCCAAGGCAGGCAAGGTCGATCGCCGCGAATTCCTCGCTCTGGCCAGCGTCTTTGGCGCGTCCACGGCGATGGCCTATGGCATGCTCGGCCTGGTAGAGCCGACGCCGGCCAAGGCCGAAGAGGTTCAAGGCAAGAAAGGTGGCATTCTGAAGGTTGCCCAGTGGATCAAGGATCCCAAGGATCCGCGCAAGTCCGACTGGTCGGAAATCGCCAATGCCGAGCGCCAGGCGCTCGAGCCGCTGGTCAAGTACACCACCGAATACACATTCCGCCCCTATCTTCTGGAGAGCTGGGAAGTCAACGACGACGCCACTGAGTACACGCTGCATGTGCGCAAGGGCGTAACCTGGCACAACGGCGATGCATTTACCGCCGACGACGTGTTGTTCAATTTCAATCGTTGGGGCGAGAAGGCCGCCGAAGGCAATTCCATGCCTGGCCGTCTTGGCACATTGTTCGACGATAAAACCGGCAAGCTGCGTGAAGGCGCGGTGACCAAAGTCGACGACATGACCGTCAAGCTCTCGCTGACAAAGCCCGACATCTCGATCATTCCCGGCATTTGCGACTATGTTGCTCTCATCGTCCACAAAAGCTTCGACGAGAAGGGCGGCGACTTCAAAGCCTGCCCGATCGGCACAGGTCCATTCGAACTGGTGTCCTACGATGTCGGCCAGAAGGTGGTCTACAAGCGTCGCGAAGACAACAAGTGGTGGGACGGCGAGGTCTTCCTGGACGGCATCGAGTTCATCGACTACGGCACGGATCCAGCGGCCATGGTCAGCGCCTTCGAAGCCGGCGAAGTCCACACCAATTTCGAGACCTCGGCCGACTATGTGTCGATTCTCGACGGGATGGATCTGGTGAAGTCCGAGGTAGTGACCGCGGCGACCATCGTCTGCCGCACCAACGTCACCAACAAGCCTTACGACAACCAGAAGGTCCGTCAGGCCCTGCAGCTCGGCGTCGACAACGCCGTCGTCCTGCAGCTTGGCTACGGCAATGCCGGCACCGTCGCAGAAAACCACCATGTCTGCGCGATCCATCCGGAATATTTCGAACTGCCGAAGATCGCGCGCGATCCGGCCAAAGCCAAGGCGCTGATGGCGGAAGCCGGCCAGGCCGACTTCGAGCATGAACTGATCACCGTCGACGAGGACTGGCACAAGAACACCGGTGATGCCATCGCCGCGCAGCTACGCGACGCGGGCATCAAGGTGAAGCGCACGGTGCTGCCGGGATCGACGTTCTGGAACGATTGGACGAAGTATCCGCTGTCGATGACCAACTGGAACATGCGCCCGCTCGGCGTCCAGGTTCTGGCTTTGGCCTACCGCACCGGCGAAGCCTGGAACGAGTGTGCCTGGTCGAATCCCGACTGGGACACCAAGCTCAACGCCGCGCTTTCGGTCGCCGACGCTGTCAAGCGCAAGGAAATGATGAAGGACATCGAGCAGACGCTGCAGGATTCCGGCATCATCATCCAGCCCTACTGGCGCAAGCTCTACAGCCACTCGGTCAAGGCGGTGCAAAACTACAAGATGCATCCGACCTACGAACGCGACTACGGCAAGATCTGGCTCGACCAGGCTTGATCGGACCGATCGGGAGGGCGCTTCGCCGCCCTCCCCATCACTCCTCGCATGATCCAGAACCTGGAGCCGGCGCAGCAAAAAAGTTGCGGACTCTTCGCGAGGGATCGTGCAATAAAACAGGGTTGATCGCATCCGAGGGCCTGTTTGACGGCCAACTCTGCCGGTAACGGCAAAGCTGGTTGTCCACGCTGGCTCCAACCCCAACCAGACGGGCAGGGGACCGCCATGCTTTCTTTCGTAATCCGGCGTCTCGGCACCATGGCATTGACGATGCTGTGCCTGACGATGGTCGTCTTCTTCCTGATCAATCTCGACCCCAATCTGAAGAAGCTGGCGATCAGCCAGACCGAAATGCATACATCCGCCGATCAGCTCGAAAGCTGGCTGGCCGAACACGGGTATCGGCAGAACTTCTTCGTGCGCTACGGCCAATGGCTGGGCATCCTGCCCAAGCAACCGGTGACCGATCCCGCGACAGGCAAGCCGGCGCAGCGCTTTTCCTTTTGCAACGATCCGCTGGAGCCGAAATTCTCCGGCATCATCGAGGGCGATTTCGGCTGCTCGACCAAGTTCAAGGCATCCGTCGCCTCCAAGCTTTTTCCGGCACTCGGCGCCACCGGCATCCTGATGCTCTGTGTGCTCGCGGTGATGGTGCCGATTTCGCTGCTGGTCGGCATCCTTGCGGGCATGCGCGAGGGCTCGCGAACGGACCGGACGCTTTCCGTCGCCTCGATCGCGTCGACGGCTACGCCTGAATATGTGTCGGGCGTCATCTTCACCGTCATCTTCGCCTCGTGGCTCGGCTGGTTGAACGGTTCGGCCGCCTCGGCAAGCCAGGGCATCACTTTCTACAATTTCACGCTGCCGGTGATGACGCTGGCGATCTACGGCATCGGTTACATCGCCCGCATGACCCGCGCCTCGATGGTCGAGGTGATGACGCAGCAATACATACGCACCGCCCGGCTGAAGGGACTGTCCTTCGGCAGCGTCGTTATCAAGCACGCCCTACGCAATGCGCTGATCGCGCCGTTCACGGTCATCATGCTGCAGTTTCCCTGGCTACTCACCGGCGTCGTCATCGTCGAGGTGATGTTCCGCTATCAGGGCTTTGGCTACACGCTGGTCGAGGCGGCGGGCAACAACGACATCGATCTCCTGCTTGGCTGTTCGCTGGTCTCGGTGTTCATCGTCCTCATCACCCAGCTCATTTCGGATGTCGGCTACGCGTTCCTCAATCCGCGTATCAGAGTGCAATAGGGGGCTGAGCGGATGCAGGTCGAATATATCGGTGCCTTCAGTATCATACTGGGCGTGATTGCCCGTTTCTGGCCGGTCTGGCTGGGGCTTGCCCTGGTGATGGGGGCGAGCTTCGCCTATAAGAAACGCCTCGGCCTCTATGGCCAGCTGTTCGACAGCGGCGTCGGCATTGTCGGTGTCGGCATCTGCCTGTTCTGGCTGTTCACGGCGATCTTCGCAGCGACCGTCGCGCCCTTCGATCCGCTCTCCCAGGTGCCGATCATGAAGGACGCACTGCCGGGCGCGATCGAGCCGGTATCGAAGCTCATCTACTATTTCGGCGGCGACAAGCTCGCCCGCGATGTCTTCTCACGCATGGTCTATGGCAGCCAGATCGTGCTGATCATCGCACCGGCGGCGACGGGGTTCGCGCTGATGGTCGGCATTACGCTCGGCCTGCCAGCCGGTTATTATGGCGGCAGGATCGACACCGTTCTGTCGTTCCTGGCCAATCTGGTTCTGGCCTTCCCGGTGATCCTGCTGTTCTATCTCTTGGTGACGCCGGGCATCATGGACACGCCTATCCCCTATGCGATGGCCGGGTTGTTCTTCCTGTTTCCGATCATCTTCTTTTCCGTGCTGTTCTGGACCCGCTACAAGAACCGGCCGGACCGGCTCTACATTCTCATGGGGCTGACGCTGGTCATCGGCGGGTGGGTCTATGCCGGCCTGGTCTTCGATGCCGATCCGTTCAGGGTCATCCACATCGATCCCAACCAGCTCAACATCTTCGTGGCGGTGGTGTTCGCCTCCAGCCCCGGCGTGTTCCGCATCGTGCGCGGCCTGGTGATGGACATCAAGACGCGCGACTATGTGGCGGCAGCGCAGACGCGCGGTGAATCACCCTGGTACATCATGCTGTGGGAGATCCTGCCCAATGCGCGCGGACCGCTGATCGTCGATGCCTGCCTGCGCATCGGCTACACCACGATCCTGCTCGGCACGCTGGGGTACTTCGGTCTCGGCCTGGCGCCGGAGAGCCCGGACTGGGGCACCGCGATCAAGGACGCCAGCCGCCTGCTGCGCTCCTTCATCCATCCGGCGTTGCCGCCGACGATCGCGCTGATGTCGTTCGTGCTGGGGCTGAACCTGCTCGCCGACTCGCTGCGCGAGCAATCGATGAAAGACTGATCTGCGGGCTCGGCCCGCAGAGCATGATCCCGACAAATGGCACCCGGTTTTCGGAAAAGATCATGCTCAGAGAAAAAACCAAGGATTGGAGCGACCCATGAATGAGGCAGTTCGAAATCCCGGAGAACCGATCATCGAGATCGAGAACCTGTCGATCTCCTTTTTCACCCGCAAGGGCGAGATTCCTGCCGTCATGGATTTTTCCTGCACGGTAATGCCCGGCGAAGCGATGGGCATCGTCGGTGAATCCGGCTGCGGCAAGTCGACGGTGTCGCTCGGCATCATGCGCGACCTCTCCAACATCGGAAAGATCGTCGGCGGCAAGATCAAGTTCCAGGGCAAGGACATGGGCGAGCTCTCCGACGAAGAGCTGCGCGCCATTCGCGGCAACAAGATCGCCATGATCTACCAGGAGCCGATGGCCAGCCTCAATCCGGCGATGAAGGTCGGCCAGCAATTGATGGAAGTGCCGCTGATCCACGACAAGGTGTCGAAGGAGGAGGCGTACAAAAGGGCGCTCGAAATGGTGCGCGCTGTAAAGCTGCCGGATCCCGAGCGCATGATGCGCTCCTATCCGCACCAGCTTTCCGGTGGCCAGCAGCAGCGCATCGTCATCGCCATGGCGCTGCTGTCGAAGCCGGCGCTGCTTTTGCTCGACGAGCCTACCACGGCGCTCGACGTGACGGTGGAGGCGGGCATCGTCGAACTGGTCAGGGGGCTGGGCGAAAAGTTCGGCACCTCGATGATCTTCGTGTCGCACAATCTCGGCCTGATCCTCGAAACCTGCGACCGCATCACCGTGATGTATTCGGGCGAAGCGGTCGAGACCGGCAAGATCAAGGACGTCTTCGACCGCATGCGTCATCCCTATACGCAAGGGCTGTTCCGCTCGATCCCGCTGCCCGGCGCCGACAAGAATTCGCGGCCGCTGATCGCCATTCCCGGCCAGTTGCCGTTGCCGCATGAGCGGCCCAAGGGCTGCAATTTCGGCCCGAGGTGCCACCATTTCGTCGAGGGCGTCTGCAACGCCGCCGAAATCCCGATGATCGAGGTGGCGGGCCACGAAGGCCATTTCTCGCGCTGCGTGCGCTTCAACGAGATCGACTGGGAGGCGCTGCCGCCCGGCGCCAAGAAGGTCAATGACAAGGTCGAGCCCGGTGCGCCGGTGCTCAAGATCCAGGACCTCAAGAAATACTACAAGGTCGGCGGCAGCGAGGTGTTCGGCTCGAGCGAGGGCCGTGTCGTCAAGGCCAACGAGACGATCTCGTTCGAGGCGCGTGAATCCGAGACGGTTGCCATCGTCGGCGAATCCGGCTGCGGAAAGTCGACGCTGGCCAAGGTGTTGCTCGGGCTGGAGACGGCGAGCTCCGGCAGCGTGACGCTCGGCAACAAGGAGATCCAGTCGACCGGCATCGAGAAGCGCAGCGTCGATACGGTGTCGTCGATCCAGATGGTGTTCCAGAACCCGTTCGATACGCTGAACCCCAGCCACTCGGTCGGCTCGCAGATCATCCGCACGCTGGAAAAATTCAATGTCGGCAAGACGGTGGCCGAACGCCGCAAGCGGATGCTTGAGCTGCTCGACCTGGTGAAGCTGCCGAGAGCCTTCGAGACCCGCAAGCCGCGCCAGCTGTCGGGCGGACAGAAGCAGCGCATCGGTGTGGCGCGCGCCTTTGCCGGCGATGCCAAGGTGGTGGTGGCCGACGAGCCGGTTTCGGCGCTCGACGTCTCGGTGCAGGCGGCGGTGACCGAACTGTTGATGGACATCCAGCGCAAGAACAAGACGACGATGCTGTTCATCAGCCACGATTTGTCGGTGGTACGCTACATCGCCGACCGCGTCGTCGTCATGTATCTCGGCTACATCGTCGAGCAAGGCACGACCGACCAGATCTTCTCGCCTCCCTACCATCCCTATACCGAGGCGTTGCTGTCAGCGATCCCGATCGCCGACACCAGCGTGGTGAAGAAGCACATCGTGCTCGAGGGCGACATTCCGTCGGCGATGAATCCGCCGACCGGCTGCCCGTTCCAGACGCGCTGCGGCTACAAGAAGCTGGTGCCGGACAATCTGTGCGAGACCAAGGTGCCGCCGGTGAAGAATCTTGGCGACGGCCATATGAGCCTGTGCTGGCTGTCTGACGATGTGCTGGCCAAGATGGATCAGGTGATCAAGTTCGACAAGGAGCATGCCGCGCATGAGGGCGTGCCGGAAGACGCACCGCATGGCAGCGGGCCGGGTTCGACAGGAACAGCGCCCAACCGGCCGCGTGGCAAATCGTCGAGCGCGGAAGCGGACGAGATCGGCGAGGCCGTGGAGCAGGGCCAGGCTGGGATGCGAGCCCGTCGCAACAAAGTAGTCGACGAGGCTTCCGAAACCGGCCTCAAAAAGCCGAAAGATACGACAAGGCGGCACTAGACCGGGAAGGGTGCTAGTTTTCGCATTGCCGTAACTGCGCATCATAGTCGCGGGCCATCTTTTCGGTCGCCCGCGCATAGCCCTGCACACCGGCGTCGCCGCGATTGCCGCGGCCATAGGCGGTCCAGCCGAGATAGTAGGCGAGATAGAGATTGTAGGTGTCGTTGCGGGCGACGCCGAAGGTGTCGGCGGTCTTGGAATGATACCAGCCGACGAAATCGACGGCATCGGCGAATTTTGTCCGCCGCGCCCCCCAGCTGCCGGTTTCGCTCTGATATTGCGACCAGGTGCCGTCGAGTGCCTGCGAAAAACCGGTGGCCGAGGAGACATGCTTCCACGGAATGAAGCCGAGCAGCTTGGTGCGTGGCGGCCTGGCGTTGCTCTTGAAGCCGGACTCCTTGCGCACCGTCGCCATCAGCACCGGAACCGGGATGCCGTATTTCTGCGAGGCGCGCTCGGCCGCCGCCTGCCAGTTGTCGAACCAGCCGTCATTCTGGTCGAAGACGGCGCAGACATTGTTGATATGGTTTGGCGGCGTGGCGCAGGCCGAGAGAGCCAGGAGCACACCAACCGCTACAATTTTACTAAAACTCGACCTACGCATGGGGAAGACGAATAGGCCGAAATCATAAAGGGAATCTTGCGGCCTTTCTTAACGTCCTGCCGGCTCGGTTGCGCTGGCTCGAGTTGGCGCCACTATTCCGACTTTTTGCGTCGCTTTTGTCTTCATTCAAATACGAAAATGCCGCCTTGGCTAAAATCACGCCCGTGAAGGGCGGATTCCTGACAGCCGCGCGCCGATGCCGGCGCTCTGATGCCAGGCATGAACGAACCAAGACGCAAGCGCGGCGCAGAGCGAACCAGCAACAGGGGGCCGTCGGCTATTCCGCAACTGCCGCTGAGGCGGGTGACCAATCCCTATCCGCCGATGGCAATGCTGTCGGCTGACCAGATCGAGGCCATCCACCAGGCTTCGATGCACATTCTGGAGAATTTCGGCATCGAGGTGATGTCTCAGCGGGCGCTGTCGCTGTTCGAAAGAGCTGGCGCCACGGTCGACCATGCGACGGCGAATGTCCGCATCGACAGGGGCCTTGTTGCCGAGGCGCTGAGGACCACGCGGGCGAGCTATACGCTTACCCCGCGCAATCCGGCAAACGCCATTCATCTGGGCGGCAATACGATCAATTTCACCCTCGTCGCCGGGCCGCCCAATGTGCACGACATGGAGCGTGGCCGCCGTGCCGGCAATCTGCGCGACTATGCCGATCTCACCCGGCTGGCGCAGCATTTCAACTGCATTCACATGCTGGGCAACCAGGTCTGCGCGCCTGTGGATCTGCCGGCCAACACCAGGCATATGGACACCTATTTCACCAATCTGACGCTGACCGACAAATCCTTCCATGTCTCGGCGATCGGCCGGGGCCGGGCGCTGGACGGCATCGAGATGATGGCGATCGCGCGGGGGCTGACGCTGGACGAGATGCGCGATGATCCCGGCATTGCCACGATCATCTCGGTCAACTCGCCGCGCCGCTTCGACGAGATGATGGCCGAAGGCTTGATGACCATGGCCGAGTTCGGCCAGTCAGTGGCGGTGACGCCGTTCACGCTGATGGGCGCGATGAGCCCGGTGACGCTGGCAGGCGCATTGGCGCAGCAGAATGCCGAGGCGCTGTTCGGCGTGGTGCTGACGCAGCTGGTGCGCCCCGGCGCACCGGTGATGTACGGCGCCTTCACCTCCAATGTTGACATGAAGTCGGGCGCGCCGGCCTTCGGCACGCCGGAGAACACCAAGGCCAACATTGCCTCAGGGCAATTGGCGCGGCGCTATTCTCTGCCCTACCGCACGACGCCGGGGTCGGCCTCGAATGCGGCGGACGCGCAAGGCGCCTATGAGACGTTGATGGCGCTGTGGGGCACGGTGCTGGGCCACGGCAATCTCGTCTACCACGCCGCCGGCTGGCAGGAGGGCGGGCTGACGGCGTCGTTCGAAAAGCTCATCATCGATGTCGAGATGATCCAGCACATGATGGAGTTTCTGCGCCCGATCGTCGTCGACGAGGCGGAGCTGGCGGTCGAGGCGCTTGGCGCGGTGCCCACAGGTGGCCACTTCTTCGGCGAGCCGCACACACTGGAACGCTATGCCACCGCCTTCTACCAGCCGATCCTGTCCAACTGGCAGAACTACGAGGCATGGCAGGAAGCCGGTGGCCTCGACACGACGGCGCGCGCGACGCGGCTGTGGAAGAAGGCGCTGGAAGACTATGTCGAGCCGTTGATGGACATAGCCGTGCGCGAGGCGCTGGAGGCGTACATGGCCAGGCGCAAGGAAGCGATCGGGCTGGGCGAGCCGTGATGCTTCCCGTCCTGATTCATCTCATCCATACAACTCACTGATATCAGAGAAAAATCCATGAAATCGCATGCAAAGGTGGTGGTCATTGGCGGTGGCGTCGTCGGATGCTCGGTTCTGTTCCATCTGGCACGCCATGGCTGGACCGACGTCGTGCTTCTGGAGCGCGACGAGCTGACTTCCGGCTCGACCTGGCATGCGGCCGGCGGCATGCACACCATCAATGGCGACCCCAACGTCGCCAAGCTGCAGAAATACACGATCTCGCTCTACAAGGAGATCGAGGAGCTTTCGGGTCAGGCGACCGGGGTGCACCTGACCGGCGGCGTGCTTCTGGCGGCCACCGAGGCGCGGCTCGACTGGCTGCGCGGCGTCGTTGCCAAGGGGCGTTATCTCGGCATCGACCTCGAGGAAATCTCGGCCAATGAGGCGGCCGGACTGATGCCGCTGCTCGACCCCAAACAATTCGTCGGCGCCGTCCGCAACAAGGAGGACGGCCACCTCGATCCCTCGGGTGTGACCCACGCCTATGCCAAGGCCGCGCGCAAGCTCGGCGCCGAGGTCGAGCGCTTCACCAAGGTGGAGGACATTGTGCGGCGGCCCGACGGGATGTGGCGCGTCATCACCAACAAGGGCGAGGTGGTTGCCGAGCATGTCGTCAATGCCGGTGGCCTGTGGGCGCGCGAGGTCGGCCGCATGGTCGGGCTGGAACTGCCGGTGCTGGCCATGGAGCACATGTACCTGATCACCGAGGACATGCCCGAGGTCGCGGCGTGGAACGCCAAGACCGGCACCGAGATCATTCATGCCGTCGATTTCGACGGCGAGCTGTACCTGCGCCAGGAGCGCGGCGGCATGCTGATGGGCACCTACGAGAAGGCCAACAAGGTCTGGTCCGAGTTCTCCACACCGTGGAATTTCGGCCATGAATTGCTGGAGCCCGACATCGACCGGATCGCGCCGTCGCTCGAGGTCGGCTTTCGGCATTTCCCGGCCTTCGAGAGGACCGGCATCAAGCAGATCATCAACGGACCCTTCACCTTCGCCCCCGACGGCAATCCGCTGGTCGGGCCGGTGCGCGGGCTGCCGGGTTTCTGGGTCGCCTGCGGCGTCATGGCCGGCTTCAGCCAGGGCGGCGGCGTTGGACTGGCGCTGTCCAACTGGATGATCGAAGGCGATCCCGGCGCCGACATCTGGGCCATGGATGTCGCGCGCTATGGCGACTGGGCGACGATGGCCTATACGAACGCCAAGGTGCGCGAGAATTATTCGCGCCGTTTCTCGATCCGCTTCCCCAATGAGGAACTGCTCGCCGGACGGCAGCTGAAGACGACGCCGATCTACGATTTGTTGTCGGCCGAGGGCGCGCAATGGGGCGTGTCCTATGGGCTGGAGGTGCCGCTCTGGTATGCGCCTGAGGGTGTCAAGGACGAGTTTTCGTGGCGGCGCTCGAGCGACTTCACCCATGTCGCGAAGGAAGTTGCGACCGTCCGTGAAGGCGTCGGCCTCGCTGAGATTTCGAACTTCGCCAAATACAAGGTGACCGGCGAGGGGGCAGCCGCTTGGCTCGATCGTATCTTTGCCTGCAAGCTGCCGAAACCTGGCCGGATGACGCTGGCGCCGATGCTGAAGGAGGACGGCAAGCTTATCGGCGATTTTACCCTTGCCAACATCGGCGAGGGCGAATGGTTCATCGCCGGCTCGGGTGTCGCCGAGCAATATCACATGCGCTGGTTCGAGGCGCATCTACCCAAGGACGGCTCGGTCCGGATCGCGGCGCTGGGGCAAAAACTCACCGGCCTGGCGATCGCCGGGCCTAAGGCGCGGGCGGTGCTGGCGAAGGTCAGCCGCGTGGATGTCTCCAATTGCGCGTTTCCGTTCATGGCCGTCGCCAAAATGGATATCGGCATGGCGCCGTGCCTGGTTGGCCGCGTCAGCTACACCGGCGACCTCGGCTACGAGATCTGGGTGGCGCCGGAATATCAGCGCGCCGCCTTCCAGGCGCTGACGGCGGCGGGCGAGGAATTCGGCATCGGCCTGTTCGGCTCGCGCGCGCTCAATGCGCTTAGGCTGGAGAAAAATTACGGCTCATGGGCGCGCGAATACCGGCCGATCTACGGGCCGCTGGAGGCCGGGCTCGACCGTTTCGTCGCCTATGGCAAGGAGGCGGATTTCATCGGCAAGGCCGGCGCGCTTGCCGAGCGCAAGCATGGCGGCAAGCTCAGGCTGCGAACCTTCATTCTCGAGGCAGACGATGCCGATGTCATCGGCGACGAGCCGATCTGGTTCGGCGGCGCGGTGCGCGGCTGGGTGACGTCAGGCGGCTACGCGCACTATCCGAAAAAATCCGTCGCCCTGGGCTATGTGCCGAAGGAGATCGCTGATGAGAGCGACGGCTTCGAGATCGAACTTTTGGGCAAACGCCATGCGGCGCGCATGCAGGCCGCGCCGCTGTTCGATGCGAATTTCGAGCGGATGAGGGGGTGAAGGGAAACCCCTATCCCGCCCCTTGTCAGGCGTTGCGGCGGTTGTCGAGCGCGAAAGCGCCGGCGCCGGCAAACGCCAGATAAAGGAAGATGAAGCAGAAGGAGATCGCCAAGTCGCCACCATTGTTGACTGGGAAGAAGTCGCGCGGGAAGTGCGCCATGAAATAGGCGATGGCCATCTCGCCGGCCAGCAGGAAGGCAACGGGTCGGGTTAACAGCCCCAGCGCCAGCAGGATGCCGCCGGCGAATTCCAGAATGCCTGCCGTCGTCGTCAGCCCATCAAGAGCGTGAGGCTCGGCGCTGACCGGGAAATTGAACAGCTTCTGCGAGCCATGCTCGATGAACTGCAGGGCCGTGATGATGCGCAGAATTCCGAGTGCCTGCGGCTGAAATCTGGCGAGACCGTCAAAAAGCTTCATCTAAAACTCCAATTACACCCAGATCGCCCATAAATGATCGTCCGACCGCGGACCATTCACTTCCCAGGGCCTGTCATCAACAATCGGTGATGGTGACGTTTCTCAATTTTGGGATAAATATTTTTCGCGCATGGGTTGTATTTGTATCCTTAAGGTTGTAAGGATGGCGGTATTCCAACCGAGTGGTTCTCGCATCATGAAAACATTCGCCATCAGCCTCTTCACAATCCTTGCAGGCACCAGCGTCGCCATGGCCCAGGAAGCCGGCTGCGATGCCTTCAAATGGCCAGTTACGCGAGAGCAGACACTGTTTGCAGCAGCGCCAGCCGCGCAGTCGGGCGCTGCCCTGACGGTCGGCCATGCGGTCGACTTCACGCTGGAAGCGGTGGACGAGGTCGCCTTCACCTTGCCTCCGGAACGCGCGCCCGCAACAGGGACGTTCGGCGCGACAGCAAGTGTGACCGTACCGCCTGAAGGCGAGCTGCAGATAAGCCTCTCCGGCGAAGCCTGGATCGACGTCATCCAGGGCGACCATGCAATCAAGTCCGCAGGCTTTAGTGGCGTCAAAACCTGCCCCGGCATCCGCAAGAGCGTGCGTTTCAAGCTGCCGGCGGGGCTGGCGTCGATCCAGATCAGTGGCGCCAAGGGCCAGAGCATCAAGGTGGCGGTGCTGGCGCCGGAGTGACGTCCTCTCTCATCGCACCGGGCGGCGCGATGAGAACCGTTCGGTTCATGCCTGTCAGCCGGATCAGCGTTCCGGCGAAATGAGGGCGAAATAGGCGCCTTGCGGATCGGTGAACTGAGCGATCCACTGGCCGGTCGGCACCGGTATCGGACCCATGACGATCTTGCCGCCATTGTCGGTGACGCGCTTGGCGGCGGCGTCGATGGCGTCGACATTGAAATAGAACAGCCACACCGGCACCGGAAGCTGCTGCGGCTTGTTCATGATGCCGCCGCCCGATTCAGGGCCGGCAGAGAAGGTCTGATAGATGCCCATCTCGCCGATGTCCATGCTGCCGGCATCGGACCAGCCGAACTGGCTGGAATAGAAATCGAAGGCCTTCTGCCGGTCCGCTGCATAGAGCTCATGCCAGCCGACATGGCCGGGTGTGGTAGACGGCAGGACGGGCTGATCGGGCCCATTGGGCTGCAGGAACATGAAGACAGCGCCTTGCGGATCGGCGACGACGGAGAAACGGCCGACGCCGGGAATGTCGTCGGGTTCGCGGTGGACGGCCCCGCCGGCGGCCTTCAGCGCCTTGGTCGAGGCATCTGCATCCCTGGTGTGGATATAGCCGAGCCAGGCCGGCTTCATGCCCATTTTGGCGGCGTCCTCGGGCATGGTCATCAGCCCGCCGACGCCACGCTCGGCGGAGTTCACCACGATGTAGCGCGGCATGCCGGGCGCCTTGTCGAAGGGCTCGGCCCGCCAGCCGACGATGGTTGTGTAGAACGCTTGCGCCGCATCGAGGTCGGTGGTCATCAGCTCGTACCAGAAGAAGGGCATTGGGGATTTTGGCATTTTGGTCTCCTCACCTTCATGCATCGATGATTGTCCGATCCATCATAGGACGATTTCAGTGACGCGCACCCGACAGCGAACCGCAGAAAATTCAACGGCTGCGTTGACACATCGTTCCGCACTTCGCCCCACCCGGCGGCTTGCACGCGCGGCGGTTTTCGACTTTCCTTGGGCGAACGAGGGGTAGTCGTTTCATGCGCCGTATGTCACTCACGCCTGAGCTTGTGTCACTGTGCCATCGCGAGGAGGTCGATCCCGGCCCCGACGGCAGCTGGACCCAGCTCACCGACGAGGACTTCCGCACGCTTGCCTTGCAGCTCTCCGACGAAGCCGATGCGGGGCCGCTGTGGGTGTTCGCCTATGGCTCGCTGATCTGGAAGCCGGCTTTCGAATCCGTTGAGCGCCAGCGCGCCACGGCGTTCGGCTGGCATCGCTCGTTTTGCCTCGACATGGTGCGCTGGCGCGGCAGCGTCGCGCAGCCGGGGCTGATGATGGCGCTCGAACGCGGTGGCCGATGCGATGGCGTCATCTACCGTCTGCCTGAAGGCGACAAGCCGCAGCAGATCGAAAGACTGTTGCGGCGCGAGATCGACGACCATGAGAGTGTCAGCTCGGTCCGGTGGGTTCCGGTGCGCACGGCGCAAGGGGTGGTGCGGGCGCTCGGCTTCTGGGTCGGGGTGAGGGGCAGGGGGACGTCGCTCGGGCAGCCGCTGGACACGGTGGCGCGGGTACTGGCGAGGGCCTGCGGGCATGTCGGCTCGGGTGCGGAATATCTCTACAACACCGTCAGTCACCTCGAGGAATTCGGCATTCGCGACCGCAATCTGTGGCGGCTGCAGCAATTGGTCGCCGATGAGATCAGGTCCATCCATGGTGGCGCTCCAGGCTCCGGCTTTTCGGCCGCGCCATAGAGGCATAACATGAGTAAAAAAATCATGTTACTATTGAAGGTTTTCAGAGGCTTGCGGCGAAAATTGACCAATTGATAAAAAAATAAAACGTGCTAGCCTTCCCCCAAAACGAAAACATGGGGAACTGACGATGCCAGAAGGCCAGTTCAAGGACGGTATTGCCGGCGGACGGCTCCCGGCCGACCAGTATGCTGAGAATTTTTCCGACCTGCATCCGCCGCTCGATCATCACGAGGCGCTGGTCGAATCCGACCGCTGCTATTTCTGCTACGACGCGCCGTGCATGAACGCATGCCCGACCTCGATCGACATTCCGCTGTTCATCCGCCAGATCTCGACCGGCAACCCGATCGGTTCGGCCAAGACGATCTTCGACCAGAACATTCTGGGCGGCATGTGCGCCCGCGTCTGCCCGACCGAGACGCTGTGCGAAGAGGTCTGTGTGCGCGAGGTGGCGGAAGGCAAGCCGGTGCAGATCGGCCGCCTGCAGCGCTACGCCACCGATATCGCCATGGCCGAGCACAAGCAATTTTATCCGCGCGCGGCATCGACCGGCAAGTCGGTCGCCGTCGTCGGCGCAGGACCGGCCGGCCTTGCCGCCGCCCACCGGCTTGCCCGCCACGGCCACGAGGTGACCATTCTCGAAGCCCGCCCGAAGGCCGGCGGCCTCAACGAATACGGCATCGCCGCCTACAAGAGCATCGACAATTTTGCCCAGGCCGAGGTCGACTACGTCACCGCTGTCGGCGGCATCGACATCCAGAACGGCAAGGCGCTCGGGCGCGACTACCAGCTGTCGGACCTGATCCGGAATTACGATGCCGTCTTCCTCGGCATGGGGCTTGGCGGCGTCAATGCGCTGCGTGCTGATGGCGAGGATGCCGACGGCGTCACCAATGCGGTCGAGTTCATCGCCGAACTGCGTCAGGCCAGTGATCTCTCCAGCCTGCCGGTCGGCCGGCGCGTCGTTGTTATCGGCGGCGGCATGACGGCCATCGACGCGGCGGTTCAGTCGAAGCTTCTGGGCGCGGAGGAAGTGACGATCTGCTACCGGCGTGGCCAGGAGCACATGAACGCTTCTGAGTTCGAGCAGGATCTGGCCGCCGCCAATGGCGTCACCATCCGCCACTGGCTGCAGCCGAAGCGGGTCATCACTGAGGCCGGCAAAGTGTCGGGCATCGAGCTCGAATACACGGCCATGAACGGCGACAAGCTCGCCGGTACCGGCGAGCGGCTGACGCTCGTCGCCGACCAGGTGTTCAAGGCGATCGGCCAGAGCTTTGTGCCGGCCGCCCTCAACGGCAGCGGCGCTGCGATCGAACTGGAAGCCGGCCGCATCAAGGTCGACGCCGAAGGGCGCACCTCGCTCGCCAATGTCTGGGCCGGCGGTGATTGCATCTTTGGCGGTGACGACCTGACGGTTTCGGCCGTGGCACAAGGCCGCGATGCGGCTGAGAGCATCAACAGGAGTCTGACGCAGGGATAGAGATCATGGCCTCGGTGGAATCGGGCATCGCCCGTCACTACGACGTATCGGGTCTTGAGCAGCACATTCTTGCCGTGCTCGCCGATACCGGCGTGGACATTGCCGATCTGCGCGCCGGCGATCTCGAAGCGGTCGACGAATTCCACATTGGCGGTATCGCTGCCACCCGGGAACTCATCGGCCAGATGGGGTTGAAGCCGGGGGCCAGGTTGCTCGACATTGGTTCCGGCGTGGGTGGCCCAGCCCGCTTTGCCGCCAACAATGCCGGCGCCGATGTCACCGGCATTGATCTGACGCAAAGCTATGTCGACATCGCGACCAGCCTGTCGAAGCGGGTGGGAATGGCCGACAAAGTCCGGTTCGTGCAGGGCAGCGCGCTGGACATGCCGTTCAGCAACAAAAGCTTTGACACGGCCATGATCCTGCATGTCGGCATGAATCTGCCCGACAAGAAAAAGCTGATGAGCGAGGTGGCGCGTGTGCTCAAGCCGGGCGGCGTCTTTGCCGTCTACGATGTGATGCGGCTGAAGTCGGGCACGCTGACCTATCCGCTGCCATGGGCATCGGATGAAAGCATGTCGTTCGTCGCCACGCCCGACGACTATCGCTCGGCTGCCGCGGCTGCAGGGTTCTCCGTAGCCGCCGAGCGCCCACGCGGCGCCTTTGCCATCGAATTCTTCGCCACGATACGAGCGCGCATGGCTGCGGCGCAGGCGGAAGGCAAAAAACCGCCGCCCGGCGTCAATCTTATCATGGGCGAGAACGCGCGGACCAAGATCGCCAATCTCACCGCCGCGCTTGAAGGCGGCATTCTTGCACCCGTCGAATTACTCCTTCGTCTCGGTTGAAAGGGACCTGTCATGGCTGACATCCGCAACAATTTCGTCGGCATCAAATCGCCCAATCCGTTCTGGCTGGCCTCGGCGCCGCCGACCGACAAGGCCTACAATGTCATCCGCGCCTTCAAGGCGGGCTGGGGCGGTGTGGTCTGGAAGACGCTGGGCGAGGAAGGCCCGCCGGTGGTCAACGTCAACGGCCCGCGCTACGGCGCGATCTGGGGCGCGGACCGCCGCCTGCTCGGCCTCAACAATATCGAGCTCATCACCGACCGCGACCTGCAGGTCAATCTGCGCGAGATCAAGCAGGTCAAGAAGGATTGGCCCGACCGCGCCATCGTCGTCTCGCTGATGGTGCCTTGCGTCGAGGACGCCTGGAAGGCGATCCTGCCGGTGGTCGAGGAGACCGAAGCCGATGGCATCGAGCTCAATTTCGGCTGCCCGCACGGCATGTCCGAACGCGGCATGGGCGCGGCGGTCGGCCAGGTGCCGGAATATATCGAAATGGTGGTGCGCTGGTGCAAGCAGAACACCCGCATGCCTGTCATCACCAAGCTGACGCCCAATATCACCGATGTGCGCAAGCCGGCACGCGCCGCCCTTGCCGGCGGTACCGACGCGGTATCGCTGATCAACACCATCAACTCGATCACCGGCGTCGATCTCGACAGTTTCGCGCCGCAGCCGACCATCGACGGCAAGGGTTCGCATGGCGGCTATTGCGGCCCGGCGGTGAAGCCGATCGCCATGAACATGGTGGCCGAGATTGCACGCGATGCCGAAACCCAAGGCCTGCCGATCTCCGGCATTGGCGGCATCACCACCTGGCGCGACGCGGCCGAATTCATGGCGCTCGGCGCCGGCAATGTGCAGGTGTGCACCGCGGCGATGACTTACGGCTTCAAGATCGTGCAGGAGATGATTGCCGGCCTGGAAAACTGGATGGACGAGAAGGGCCATGTTTCGCTCGACGACATTATCGGCCGCGCCACGCCCAACGTCACCGACTGGCAGTATCTCAACCTCAACTATGTCGCCAAGGCGCATATCGACCAGGACGCCTGCATCAAATGCGGCCGCTGCCACATCGCCTGCGAGGACACTTCGCACCAGGCCATCACCAACATGGTCGACGGCGTCAGGCACTTTGAGGTCATCGAGGCCGAATGCGTCGGCTGCAATCTGTGCGTCAATGTCTGCCCGGTGGAGAACTGCATCACCATGGAACCGCTGGCCGCCGGCGTGATGGACCAGCGCACCGGCAAGCCGGTATCGCCGGTCTACGCCAACTGGACGACGCATCCCAACAACCCGATGGCGAAGGTGGCCGCGGAATAAGCTTGGGTTCCTCGCCCCACGAAGTGGGGAGAGGTGGCCCGGCGAAGCCGGGACGGAGAGGGGCCTTCGGACGACTGAGAGTTGCCCACGGTTTCGCCTTCTACCCTGTTCGCGCGCATCCCTAATAGATTCTGACTTCGCAGAGGGCGTCCCCCTCTCCGTCCCGGCTTCGCCGGGCCACCTCTCCCCCGCTTCACGGGGGCGAGGAACCCAAGTCCTGTAAAGCCATCGCGAACTCGCGAATTTCTGTATTTTCCTATTGCAGATAAAAAATATCCACGATAAAAGAAATCCATGAATTGGAGATGGCACGATGAAACTGGGCGAGGGCGTTGAGGCGGCTATCCACTGCGCGGCGACGCTGGCCAGCGTCGACGGCAACAGCACGATGCCGGGCGCGGCGCTCGCGGAGTGCTTCGGGCTGTCGCCGAGCTATCTCTTGAAGAATCTCAACCAGCTCACGGCGGCACGCATCCTGGAATCGGTGCCGGGGCCGTCGGGCGGCTACCGGCTGGCGCGGCCGGCCGAGCGCATCACGCTGCTCGACATTGTGCTGGCCATCGAAGGCCGTGAGCCTGCTTTCCGCTGCGGCGAGATCCGCCAGCGCGGTCCGGTCAAGATCGATGCTTCGGCCTATGTGAAGCCCTGCGGCATCAATGCCGCGATGCTGAAGGCCGAGCGCGCCTATCGCGCGGCTCTGGCGGAAACCCGGTTGTCCGACATCGTGGCTGATTATGAAGCCGAAGGCGATCCGCGTTCGATTGCCGTCAGCTGTGCCTTTGTAGCGCGCCATCAGCGGCCGCAGAAATCCGCTTAGACCAAGCGAAATCCAACCCACCAGACAGATGTGAAAGGAAAGATGATGAAACAGAGACTGCAATTCTTCGCCAAGGCGCCCGAGATCATGAAGGCGGTGTCGGCGCTCAACAAGGCGGTCGACGAATGCGGGCTTGAGGTGGGCCTGCTGCATCTGGTCAAGCTCAGGGCGTCGCAGATCAATGGCTGCTCATACTGCGTCGAGATGCACAGCCGCGAGGCGCGCGGCGACGGCGAGACCGAGACACGGCTCTATCTGGTTTCGGCCTGGAAGGAATCGCCGCTGTTTTCCGAGCGCGAACGTGCCGCCTTTGCCTGGACCGAGGCCACGACCCTGATCGCCAACAATGACGTGTCTGACGAACTCTATGCCCGCACGCTCGCGCATTTCTCGGAAGAGGAACTGGTCAAGCTGTCCGTTGCGATCGGCATGATCAACACCTGGAACCGGCTCTGCATCCCCTTCCACGCCATTCACCCGATGCCGGCTGCCAAAGCAGCCTGATCGGACGCGCTGCGCGCGGATGAAAGGTCCGCGCGCCCTCATTGTTCAGGCTGCGTAGCGCAGGCCCCCGTCGCAGGTCAGCACCTGGCCGGTCATGAAACCGTTGGAGACAAGGAAGGCGATTGCGCCGGCGACATCTTCGGCGTGGCCGATCCTGCCGACAGGGGTCTTGCCGGCATATTCGCGGAATATCGCCTGCCGCTGGTCGTTGGGCAGAAAATCCCACCATGGCGTGTCGATGACGCCGGGCGCCACGACGTTGACGCGCAGCGGCTTCAGCTCGACGGCAAGGATCGGCACCACGGTCAGCAGCATGCCGTTGACGGCGGCGATGCCGGCGACGCCGGGTGCCGACAATTGTGCCGACACCGCCGATATGAAGGTGACCGATCCCGTTCTGTCGAGCGTCGGCAGGGCTGCCTGCAAGCAGGATAATTGCGGCCGGACTTTCTCGTCCACACCGCCGGCGATGTCGGCAAGGTCAAGAGTTTCGAATGGGCCAAGTCCTTTGCCGCCACTGGCTGCCAGGACGAGGTGATCGAAGGGTCCGAGCTCGCCAAAGAATTGGCGGACTTCGTCCGGCTTCGAAGCATCGAAGGCCGCCTTGCCGACGGCGCCGCCAAGGCTCTTCCAGGCGCTGTTCAGCTTGTCCTGGTTTCGTCCGGTGATGGTCACCTTCATGCCCGGACCAAGCAGCTTGCGCGCCGTCGCCAGCCCGATGCCGGATGAGCCGCCGATGATGACGGTGTGTTCGATCTTACTGGTCATGAATGCTGTTCCTTCGATGTTGGCGAGGCCTGTCCGACGAGGTCGAGGCTTAGAGCTCGCAGTTGCTGCCGTGCCTTCGCGTCATAGGCTTGCCCGTCGGCGCGGGATTCTTTTTGGCCGTCGAAATAGAGGCCGCTGCGGCCCTCCAGCGCGGGCGATGTCGCAAGGTTGAGAATGGCCTCGGCACCGGTCTCGACCGAACTCCAAGGTGTCACGCCGGCCTCTCGGACCATGGTGGTATTCATGTAACTCGCCGGATGCAGGGCGTTGACGGTGACGCCGCTGCCTTTCAACTGATCTGCCAGATCGATGGTGAACAGGATCTGCGCCAGCTTGCTCTGGCAATAGGCGCGCACGCCGTCATAGCCATGGCTCAGCATGACATCGCTGAAATCGAGCGCCTGCTGGCCGGCCGAGGCGACATTGACGATGCGCGCCGGCGAACTCGCCTCGAGCAACGGCAACAGTTCCGATGTCAGCACGAAGCCGGCGAGATAGTTGACGGCAAAGCGCAGTTCGAACCCATCGGCGCTGAGCTGCCGCTTGGCGCCGGCGGTGCCGATGCCGGCATTGTTGATGAGGATATCGAGCCGCTCGGTGCTGGCACGCACGGCTTCGGCAAGGCGGTGAACCTCGGCCAGCGAAGCGAGGTCGGCGGCGAGAAACTCGGCCTTGCCGCCGGCGGCTTCGATTTCGGCGACGGTTGCCTTGCCGCGCGCCGCGTCGCGGCCATGCACCAGCACGCGGGCGCCGGCTCCGCCCAGCCTTTGCGCGACGACGCGGCCGACGCCGTCGGTCGAGCCGGTGATGAGGATTGTCTTGTCTTTCACGTCCATATTGGGAGCCTCCATTTTCGCTCTGGATGCCAAGATGGGGCGCTTTGCGCGCCGCAAACAGTTCAAACTTTATCCTGGTATCGATACTGCTATATTGAGCCTCATGGATGCTTCCGCACCTTCGCCTGAAGACAGCCGCCGGCGCGAGCTCGGTGCCTTCCTGCGTTCGCGCCGCGAAAGGCTTTCGCCTTCGGCCACAGGCATTGCTGCCGGCGCCAGGCGACGCACGCCCGGCCTGAGACGCGAAGAGGTGGCGATGATCGCCGGCGTCGGCACCACCTGGTACACCTGGCTGGAACAGGGCAGGGATGTGCGACCGTCCGTGGAGGTGCTGACGGCGCTTAGCGAGGCCTTGCGGCTCGACGCCGCCGAGAAGCGGCATTTGTTCACGCTGGCCGGCCGCCAGCAGCCGGAGCGGCGGCACATTACCCCGGTCAAGGTCGAAGGCCCTTTGCTGCACATGCTGCAGAGCCTGGTCCTGCAGCCGGCCTATATTGTCGGGCCGCGCTGGGATGTGCTGGCCTGGAATGCAGGAGCCGTCGCCATCTTTGGCGATTACGGCCTGCTGGAGGGCGATGCCCGCAACATCATCCATGGTGTTTTCACCGATCCGCACCGGCGCCACCTGCTGGTCGACTGGGAACGGGTGGCGCGTGCAACCCTTGCCGCGTTTCGAGCCGAAAGCGCGAAATATACCGGCGATCCGGATTTCGAGCGGCTGATCGCGCTGATGATGCGCTCAAGCCCGGAATTCCGGGAATGGTGGCCGCAACGCGACGTGGTGCATCGTCTGTCCGGCAAGAAGTATCTGCGCCATCCGATCGCAGGCTCCATGGCGTTCGAGCATATGAGCCTGTCGATCGACGACGGCTCGGACATGAAACTGATCGTCTACACGCCGCTCGCCGAGCAGAATTCAGTTGCGAAGCTGGAAGACCTGCTGAAGGCGCAGCCGCAGGAACTGCGCAGCGCCTGAGCTGCTAGCGCCTTAGCCCTTCGGCTTCAATCCGTCGATAAACAGCTGTTCGAGAAAGCGCGCCGCGTCCTCGAAGCGGCCGTCGCCGCCGCGGTCGGGGCCGAGCACGGCACGGACCTGGACGTCGAAATCGGCGTAATGCTGCGTCGTCGCCCAGATCGAGAAGATCAGGTGCCAGGGATCGGTGCGGGCGATCTTGCCGGCGCGCATCCAGCCCTTGATGACATTGGCCTTCTCGTCAACCAGCGTTTTCAGCTCGCCTTCCAAAAGTGGCATGATGCGCGGCGCGCCTTGCAGGATCTCGTTGGCGAACAGCCGGCTCTCCCTGGGAAAATCGCGCGCCATTTCAAGCTTGCGCCGAATGTAGCTCCGCAGCTCGGTCAAGGGATCGCCGATGTCGTCGAGTTCGCGCAGCGGCGCCAGCCAGGTCGCCAGCAGCCGCTCCATCAGCGTCTCGTGAATGTCTTCCTTGCGGCGGAAATAATAGAGCAGGTTCGGCTTCGACATCCCCGCGGCTTCGGCGATCTGGTCGATGGTCGAGCCGCGAAAGCCGTTGGTGGAGAAGACCTCGAGCGCCGCTTCCAGGATCAGTTCGCGCTTTTCCTGCTGGATGCGGGTGCGGCGGGGGGCGGAGCCTTCGATGGCGTCGGTCATAAGGCCAAGCCCTGGTCGCGCGGGTCATCTGGACCAATTCTCTGGACCAGTTTTTCCCTGAGCCGTGGAGCGCACTTCGGAGGCCGCATTTCCGCTAGTAATCCCTTGACCGCCGACAGGGCGGTGCTAACGTTTGTCCAATCGGTCAAAATTTGCGTAGCATGAAAACGTCGCAAAGACCAAGTGTTGGAACGACCAAGCGTTAGCGCACCGAAACAGGTTACAAGGGGAAGTCTTGGTCATGTCCAACCGGCTGAAAGTCACGCCGAACGATCTCAGCGCATTCTGGATGCCGTTCACGGCAAACCGGCAGTTCAAACAGGCGCCACGCATGTTCGTGTCCGCCAAGGACATGCACTACACGACCAGCGATGGCCGCAAGGTGCTCGACGGCACCGCCGGCCTGTGGTGCGTCAATGCCGGCCATTGCCGTCCCAAGATCACCGAGGCGATCCAGCACCAGGCGGCCGAGCTCGACTATGCGCCGGCCTTCCAGATGGGCCACCCGATCGTGTTCGAGCTGGCCAACCGCCTGGTCGATATCGCGCCCAAGGGCATGGACCATGTCTTCTTCACCAATTCCGGTTCGGAATCGGTCGATACAGCGCTGAAGATGGCCATCGCCTATCACCGCGTGCGGGGCGAGGGCGCGCGCACCCGCCTGATCGGCCGCGAGCGCGGCTATCACGGCGTCAATTTCGGCGGCATTTCGGTGGGCGGCATCGTCAGCAACCGCAAGATGTTCGGCACGCTGCTCGGCGGCGTCGACCATATGCCGCATACGCATCTGCCGGAGAAGAACGCCTTCTCCAAAGGCGTGCCGGAATATGGCGCGGAGCTTGCCAACGAGCTGGAGCGCATCGTTACGCTGCATGACGCCTCGACAATCGCCGCCGTCATCGTCGAGCCGGTCGCCGGTTCAACCGGCGTCATCCTGCCGCCGAAGGGCTATCTGCAGAAGCTGCGCGAAATCTGCACCAAGCACGGCATCCTGCTGATCTTCGACGAGGTCATCACCGGGTTCGGCCGCCTCGGTGCGCCGTTCGCCGCCGACTATTTCGGCGTCACACCCGACATCATGACCACCGCCAAGGGCGTTTCCAACGGCGTCATCCCGATGGGTGCGGTGTTCGTCAAGAAGGAAATCCACGACGCCTTCATGACCGGCCCCGAGCACATGATCGAGTTCTTCCACGGCTACACCTATTCGGGCAATCCGATCGCGTGTGCGGCGGCGCTCGGCACGCTCGACACCTACAAGGAAGAAGGCCTGCTCACCCGTGGCGAGGAACTCGCGCCTTACTGGGAAGATGCGTTGCATTCGCTGAAGGGCGAGCCGCATGTCATCGACATCAGGAACATCGGCCTGATCGGCGCGATCGAACTGGCGCCGATCCCCGGCAGCCCGACCAAGCGGGCCTTCTCGGCCTTCGTCAAGGCGTTCGAGCGCGGCGCCCTGATCCGCACCACCGGCGACATCATCGCGCTGTCGCCGCCGCTGATCATCACCAAGGGCCAGATCAACGAATTGATCGACCATGTGCGTGAAGTGCTGAGGGCGATAGACTAAGCTGGCTTTTTTGTCTGGACGGGTGGCGATGGGAACCGCCACCCGCCCAGAACATGAAATGGAAGGACTGTGCATGGCCGCACCCGGCGAGAATCTGCGAATCAATTCAGACCGTTTGTGGGATTCCATCATGGAGATGGCGAAGATCGGCCCCGGCATTGCCGGCGGCAACAATCGCCAGACCGTGACCGACGAGGACGGCGAGGGCCGGCATCTGTTCAAGCGCTGGTGCGAGGCCGCCGGGCTCGAAATGGGCCTCGATGAAATGGGCACCATGTTTGCCCGCAGGGAAGGCGCCGATCCCAGCCTGCCGCCGGTCTATGTCGGCAGCCACCTCGATACGCAGCCGACCGGCGGCAAGTATGACGGCGTGCTCGGTGTTCTCGGCGGCCTGGAAGTCGTGCGCTCGCTCAACGATCTCGGCATCAAGACCAAACATCCGATCGTGGTCACCAACTGGACGAACGAGGAAGGCGCGCGCTTTGCTCCGGCGATGATGGCGTCCGGCGTGTTTGCGGGCGTGCTCGACCAGGCCGAAGTCTACGAGCACACGGACAAGAACGGGAAGAAATTCGGCGAAGAACTGGAGCGCATCGGCTGGAAGGGCACGGAGAAGGTCGGCGAGCGCAAGATTCACGCCTTCTTCGAGTTGCACATCGAACAGGGTCCGATCCTCGAGGACGAGGGCATCGACATCGGTGTCGTCACCCATGGCCAGGGGCTGAAATGGCTGCAGGTGACGCTGACCGGCAAGGAAGCGCATACCGGCTCGACGCCGATGCCCAAGCGCCGCAATGCCGGGCTCGGCATGGCCCGGGTGA
Organism: Mesorhizobium sp. ArgA1; assembly: GCF_053714375.1. Classification (NCBI taxonomy): domain Bacteria; kingdom Pseudomonadati; phylum Pseudomonadota; class Alphaproteobacteria; order Hyphomicrobiales; family Phyllobacteriaceae; genus Mesorhizobium; species Mesorhizobium sp. ArgA1. The sequence goes on along the minus strand of NZ_JBSKBQ010000001.1, from coordinate 24,548 downwards.
TCGAACTGGTGCACGAGATCGCCATGGACTACCAGCCCGATGCCGTCGGCGCTGTCGGCCACATGGAGGCCTACCCGAACTCGCGCAACATCATCGCCGGTCGCACCGTCTTCACCATCGACATCCGTTCGCCGGAAAAGGAAGTCCTCGACGCCATGGATGCCCGCATCCGCGAAGGCATCGACACGATCTGCGATGCGCTCGATATCAAGTATCAGATCGAGCAAGTCGGCCATTTCGATCCGGTCACCTTCGACAAGAACTGCGTCAAGGCAATCCGCGATGCCGCCGAACGCCTCGGCTACACGCATCGCAACATCGTCTCGGGCGCCGGCCATGACGCCTGCTGGATTAACCGCGTCGCGCCGACCGCCATGGTGATGTGCCCCTGCGTCGACGGGTTGTCACACAACGAGGCCGAGGAAATCACCAAGGAATGGGCCGGCGCCGGCGCCGACGTGCTGTTCCACGCGGTGGTGGAAACTGCGGGGATCGTGGCGTGAAACCGCGACGCAATCTCGACGAGGACCGGACGCTCAACGTCTTGTTGGGCTGGAAGGCGGATCAGCCGCCATATCCAACATCTCTAGTCGAACGGGCCAGCATTGCCTTGGCAACGCCGTTGCGGGATCTCACCAGGGAGCAGGTGAGGCTTCTGGTCAGCCAGGGGTTCGGACTGGAATATGTGGTTCCGAAAGCAATTTCCATCCTGATTGAAAACCCGCTGATAGGGGTGACGTTCTACGACGGCGATCTGCTCATGAGCTGCCTCAAGATTCCGCAGGAGTTCTGGATGGAGAACCAGCATTTGTGGGTGGAGCTTGACGGGATCTTGCGGTCGCTTGACCAAACCGTTTCGGACATTGGGAAGCACCGGCCACAATTTGAGTCCGCGTGGGAGGCTTGGAACAGTCAGGACGCGAGGTCGAAGAAAGCCTAGGCCTACCAGCGCAAATTTACAGGGGAAGCAAGAAAAATGACCAAAGTCATCCGAAATGGCACCATTGTCACCGCCGACCGCACGTGGAAGGCCGATGTGCTGGTGCAGCATGGCAAGATCGTCGCCATCGGCTCCAACCTGCATGGCGACCATGAGTTCGACGCCACCGGCTGCTACATCATGCCGGGCGGCATCGATCCGCACACCCATCTCGAAATGCCGTTCATGGGCACGTATTCGGCCGACGATTTCGAGTCCGGCACGCGCGCCGCACTTTCGGGCGGCACGACGATGGTGGTTGATTTCTGCCTGCCGGCGCCGCAGCAATCGCTGCTCGAAGCCTTGCAGATGTGGGACAACAAGACCTCGGGGGCGTCCTGCGACTATTCTTTCCACATGGCGATCACCTGGTGGGGCAAGCAGGTGTTCGACGAGATGGCCACGGTCGTCGACAAGGGCATCACCTCGTTCAAGCATTTCATGGCCTACAAGGGCGCGCTGATGGTCGACGACGACGAGATGTATGCGTCGTTCCAGCGCTGCGCCGATCTCGGCGCACTGCCGCTGGTCCATGCCGAGAACGGCGATGTGGTTGCAGCGCTTTCGCAAAAGCTGCTCGCCGCCGGCAACAACGGCCCCGAGGGCCACGCCTATTCGCGTCCGCCGGAAGTGGAGGGCGAGGCGACCAACCGCGCCATCATGATCGCCGACATGGCCGGCGTACCGCTCTATGTGGTGCATGTCTCGTGCGAGCAGAGCCACGAGGCCATCCGCCGGGCGCGGCAAAAGGGCATGCGCGTGTTCGGCGAGCCGCTGATCCAGCATCTGACGCTGGACGAGAGCGAGTATTTCGACAAGGACTGGGACCATGCGGCGCGCCGCGTGATGAGCCCGCCCTTCCGCAACAAGTTGCATCAGGATTCGCTGTGGGCCGGCCTGCAGGCGGGATCGCTGCAGGTGGTGGCGACCGACCACTGCGCCTTCACCACCAAGCAGAAGCGTAACGGCGTCGGCGATTTCACCAAGATTCCGAACGGCACCGGCGGGCTCGAAGATCGTATGCCGGTGCTGTGGACGAGAGGCGTCAACACTGGACGGCTGACGATGAACGAGTTCGTCGCGGTGACCTCGACCAACATCGCCAAGATCCTCAACATGTATCCGAAGAAGGGCGCCATCGTCGAAGGCGCCGATGCCGACATCGTGGTGTGGGACCCGAAGCGCAAGAAGAAGATCACTGCCAAGAAGCAGCAGTCAGTCATCGACTACAATGTTTTCGAAGGGTTCGAGGTGACCGGAACGCCACGCTTCGTGTTTTCGCGTGGCGAATTGTTGATCGAGGAAGCGGAGATCAAGGCTAGGCCCGGCCATGGCGAGTTCGTCGCCCGCGAGCCGAATGCGGCCGTCAATCGGGCGCTGTCGACTTGGAAGGACATTACCGCGCCGCGCAAGGTGGAACGCACCGGCATTCCGGCGACAGGGGTTTGAGGTTGCGGAGCTCCGCAGCGCTCATCTCACTGGTCGTGGCGATCGTCATCGCCGGTCCCGCAACCGCGGCCGACAGGCTGCTCGGCTCCTGGGGCAACGACGCCGGCTGTGCCTTTGCAAAGGCCGGTTATCAGGACCGCGACGACTATATCGTGCTGACCGCGGAGGGCATCGAGACCTATGGCAGCGGCTGCCGGTTCGCGCAGCAATTGACGTCGGCTTCGGGTACGCAATCGCTTGGTGCGACCTGTTCCGCCGAAGGTGAGGCGGGGACGACGGCTGAAACCATTATGGTCACCAACAAGGGCGAGGATGGTTTCTTCGTGACCATTCCGGGCCTTGAAGAAATGGGGCCGTTGCAACCGTGTTCGTGACGTTGGGTGTGGGGGAATGAGCATGGGTGGTTTTGGTCTGTCTGTTGCGATGCTTGTCGTTCTGGCCGGTCAGGCTTCGGCGGCGGGCATCGACCTGTCGAAGCCCTATGGTGACAAATATGGCTGCATCAACCGAAACGGCCAGGAAGTCGCCGCCGATCAGATGCTGCTTTTGACCGACGAGGCATTGGTCACCGCCGCCAGTGCCAGCACGTTCACGCAGAAGCAGGTGCAGGCCGACGGTTCGCTGGTGGCGACGGCAACATGTGAGGCAGAAGGCGAAGACGGACAGGAGCCGACCAAGTTCACCATCAAGCGCAGCGCCAAGAACGCAAAGACGCTGACGATCACAGACGAGGACGGCAATGTGATGGGCGAAGTCTCGCGGTGCAAATGACGGCGAGTGCCTACCCCTTCGGATTAGGCGACCAGCGCATCCAGTTCCGGCAGCAGGACGACGCTTTCCTGTTCGTTGGGATCGGTGCGGGCGATGACGGCCGAAGAGGGTGCGTTGCTCAGGTTGGCCGGCAGATGCGGCACGCCGGCAGGGATGTAGAAGAGGTCGCCGGCCTTGACGACGATGTGGTGTTCGAGGCGGTCGCCATACCAGGTGTGGACCTCGCCGGAGAGCACATAGATCGCCGTCTCATGGCTTTCATGCAGATGCGCCTTGGCGCGGGCGCCGGGCGGCATGGTGAGCACATGCATGCAGATTCCGGAAGAACCGACCGACTCGGCGGCGATGCCGGCGAAATAGGTCAATCCCTGCTTGCCTTCATAAGTGCTTTGAGGACGGATAAGGTGACAGGTGGGTTTGGGCGACATCGGCAAGGCTCCGGGCGTCGATTGATTGGGATTGGACGAGTGGAAAACAACATCAACGCAAATGCAACGGCATTTCATCCTGCGCGCCAGAGGCTGCGAGAGGCAGGCTGCAGCCAATGACGGGAACCTCGCCAGCCGTTGTTTCGGCAAGCAAACTCGGCCTCACCTTCCAGACCAATGACGGTCCAGTACAGGCGCTCTCCAATGTCGACCTCACCATCGGCAAGGGTGAATTCGTCTCCTTCATCGGCCCGTCCGGCTGCGGCAAGACCACCTTGCTGCGCGTCATCGCCGATCTGGAGAAGCCGACTTCGGGCACCATCTCGGTCAACGGCATGACGCCGGAACAGGCGCGCGAGAAACGCGCCTATGGCTATGTCTTCCAAGCAGCCGCCCTTTTCCCGTGGCGCACCATCGAGCGCAATGTGGCGCTGCCGCTGGAGATCATCGGCCTCTCCAAGGCCGAGCAGGCCGAGCGCATCAAGCGCACGATGGAACTCGTCAACCTCTCGGGATTCGAGAAGAAATACCCCTGGCAGCTTTCCGGCGGCATGCAGCAGCGCGCCTCGATCGCTCGCGCTCTCGCCTTCGACGCCGACCTGCTTTTGATGGACGAGCCGTTCGGAGCGCTGGACGAGATCGTGCGCGATCACCTCAATAAGCAATTGCTGGAATTGTGGGGACGCACCAACAAGACCATCTGCTTCGTCACCCACTCCATTCCCGAGGCCGTTTATCTTTCGACGCGCATCGTCGTCATGTCGCCACGCCCGGGCCGCGTCACCGATGTCATCGAATCGACGCTGCCCAGAGAGCGGCCGCTTCACATCCGCGAGACGCCGGAATTCCTGGCGATCGCAGCGCGCGTCCGCGATGGTCTGCACGCGGGGCACAGCTATGAAGATTGAGGCGGTGCGCTAGATGGACAGCTTCCGCGACAAGCTTGTTCCGGTGACATCGATCCTCGCTGGATTGATCGTGCTCTGGTACATCTTCGCCGCCATCCTCAACGCGCCTTTCCAGCGCGATCTCGACACCCGTGCCAACGAAACCCCCGGCACCGTCGAATTCATCGGCAAGACGCTGTCGCAACCGAAGCCGACGCTGCCGGCGCCGCACCAGGTGGCGGTCAATTTCTTCGAGAACACGTTTCTGCGGCCCATCACCTCGACCCGCAGCCTCGTCTACAACGCCTGGGTGACGCTGTCGTCGACGCTGCTCGGCTTTGCCTTCGGCACCGCGTTAGGCATCATCATTGCGGTTGGCATCGTCCATGTGGCGACGCTCGACCGCAGCCTGATGCCGTGGATCATCGCCTCGCAGACCATCCCGATCCTGGCGGTGGCGCCGATGATCATCGTCGTGCTGGGGGCAATCGGCATCAGCGGCCTGATCCCGAAGGCGATGATCTCGACCTATCTGTCGTTCTTCCCCGTGACGGTGGGCATGGTGAAAGGCCTGCGCTCGCCCGAACTTATGCATCTTGACCTGATGCATACCTACAATGCCAGTGTCTCGCAGACCTTCTGGAAGCTCCGCGTGCCGGCCTCGGTGCCGTTCCTGTTCACCTCGATGAAGGTGGCGGTGGCGGCGAGCCTGGTGGGCGCCATTGTCGGCGAGCTGCCGACCGGTGCCGTCGCCGGTATCGGCGCCAAACTGCTCGCCGGCGCCTATTACAGCCAGTCCATCGACATATGGTCCGCGCTGGTTGCCGGCTCGGTGGTGGCGGCGCTACTGGTCATGGTGGTCGGCATAGCCGGGCGCCTCGTCGACCGCGCAATGGGCGGGAGGCCGGCATGAACTTGCTGAAGCCATCCTGGCAAGCGATGCTGGCCATTCTCCTGTGTCTTGTCGCTCTGGCACTCGGCGCGATGTCGAAGCCGGAAGCGGCAGCCCTTGCAAATCCAATGGCCAGCTTCGACTACCCTTATTTCGGAATAAAAACCCCGATGATCGGCCTGGCGTTGCTGGCGGGGCTGATCTCGATGCTCAGGATTTCGTCGCTGGCGGAGGCCGTGGTGCTGTTTGTCGGCGCCCATCTCGTCGCCTGGATGCTGATCTCGGGCATTACCGGTTTCGAAGGCACGGCATTGGCGCCGTATTTCCTGCTGCTCACGGCTGCCTGGCTGCTTGCCTGGCGCTGCGTGGCGGTGCTGTCGGGGCTGCGCCCGATGGCAAAAGGGGCCCGAATGGCGCTGCGCCTGATCATCCCGGCGATCTTCGGTGCCTGGATCCTGATCATCTGGGAAGCGGTGACGCGCGGGGCCGGCATCCCCTTCATCCTTTTGCCGCCGCCAAGTGCCATCGGCGCGCGCATCGCCAGTTCACTGCCGGTGCTCGGCGCCGATGTCCGCCAGACCATCTTCAAGGCGGTGATCTTCGGCTATGTCGTCGGCAGCGGCGCGGGTTTTCTGGTAGCGATTGCGGCCGATCGCGTGCCGTTCCTGCGCCGCGGGCTTTTGCCGATCGGCAACATGGTCTCGGCGCTGCCGATCATCGGCGTGGCGCCGATCATGGTGATGTGGTTCGGCTTCGACTGGCCGTCCAAGGCGGCGGTGGTCATCATCATGACCTTCTTCCCGATGCTGGTGAACACGGTCGCCGGCCTTGCCGCCTCGGGCCATATGGAGCGCGACCTGATGCGCACCTATGCGTCAGGCTATTGGCCGACGCTGTTGAAGCTCAGGCTGCCGGCAGCGGCGCCCTTCATCTTCAACGCGCTGAAGATCAATTCGACACTGGCGCTGATCGGCGCCATCGTCGCCGAATTCTTCGGCACTCCGGTCGTCGGCATGGGCTTCCGCATCTCGACCGAGGTCGGGCGGATGAACATCGACATGGTCTGGGCCGAAATCGCAGTTGCAGCACTGGCGGGTTCGGTCTTTTATGGCGTGGTCGCTCTCATCGAGAGAGCTGTCACGTTTTGGCATCCCTCTGTCCGTGGTGGATAGGGCGGTGGGTTTGGGTGTTAACTTCAGAGGGTAAAAACATGAAAAGACTGATCATTCCTGTTCTCGCCGGCGCGATGTCGCTGGCCGCGTTCCAGGCCATGGCCGCCGACAAGGTGACGTTGCAGCTGAAATGGGTCACGCAGGCCCAGTTTGCCGGCTATTATGTCGCCAAGGCCAAGGGTTTCTATGAGGCCGAAGGCCTCGACGTCGACATCAAGCCGGGCGGTCCCGACATTGCACCGGAGCAGGTGATTGCCGGCGGCGGTGCCGATGTCATCGTCGACTGGATGGGCGGCGCGCTGGCCGCCCGCGAAAAGGGCGTGCCGCTGGTCAACATTGCCCAGCCGTTCAAGAAGGCGGGTATGGAGTTGGTCTGCCCGAAGGATGGCCCGATCAAGACCGAAGCCGACTTCAAGGGCCATACGCTCGGCGTCTGGTTTTTCGGCAACGAATATCCGTTCTACGCCTGGATGAACAAGCTTGGCCTGAAGACCGAGGGGGGGCCGGACGGCGTCACCGTTCTGAAGCAGAGCTTCGACGTGCAGCCGCTGATCCAGAAGCAGGCCGACTGCATTTCGGTCATGACCTACAACGAGTACTGGCAGCTGATCGACGCCGGCTACAAGCCGGAACAGCTGACCGTGTTCAACTACTCGGCGATGGGCAACGACCTGCTCGAGGACGGGCTCTATGCCTCGGAAGATAAGCTCAAGGACCCGGCCTTCGAAGACAAGATGGTGCGTTTCGTGCGCGCCTCGATGAAGGGCTGGAAATACGCCGTCGACAACAATGACGAGGCCGCAGGCATCGTCATGGACGCCGGCGGCCAGGACGAGAACCACCAGAAGCGGATGATGAGCGAAGTCGCCAAGCTGATCGACAATGCCGACGGCAAGCTCGATCCGGCGACCTATGAGCGCACCGCCAAGGCGCTGCTCGACCAGAAGATCATCACCAAGGCGCCGGAAGGCGCCTACACAACGGCGATCACCGACAAGGCGATCAAATAGCCTGGTTCGATAATTTCGAACTCGAGAGCGGCGCCTTCGACCAAGTGTCAAAGGCGCCGTTCCTTTATGGTGTTCATGACGAAGCTGGTTTCGATCGAGGCGACGCATTTCAGCCGCGCGATCTTTTCCTTGATGAAGCGCTCGTACTGTTCGAGGCTGCCGGTCACCACCTTCAGCACATAGTCGCGCGACCCGGTGACGAGGTGGCATTCCAGCACCTCTTCCCAGCCGCGGATAGCGTCCTCGAACATGACGATCTCGTCCTCGTTCTGGCGGCTGAGCCGGACGGTGGCGATGGCGACCATGTTCCAGCCGAAGGCGGCCGGATCGACCAGTGTCGTGTACCCTCTGATAATGCCGGCTTCCTCCAGCCGCCGCACCCGCCTCAGGCAAGGCGAAGGCGACAGGCCGATGCGTTCGGCAAGCTCGTTGTTGGTGATGCGGGCGTCGGCCTGCAGTTCGCGCAGGATTTTAAGGTCAAAATCATCGGCTATCTTCTGCTGCACTTTTATCGTCTCTCGGCAATTTGTTGCTCACATGCATTCATGTGAAGCCGAAAATAGCAAGGACTGCGCGATGGGGATCGCATAAATTGCCCCGCGAGGCTCCTCCAGAACGCAGGAAAAACCATGACCGCGCCGCGCCCATCGAAAACCCACATCGGCAACCACAAGCTCCATCCCGAGACGCTGATGCTGAGCTATGGCTTCGATCCGCAGCTGTCGGAAGGCGCCGTCAAGCCGCCGGTGTTCCTGACCTCGACCTTCGTGTTCAAGTCGGCGGAAGAGGGGCGCGATTTCTTCGACTACACCTCCGGCCGCAAGGAGCCGCCGAGCGGCAGGGCGTCCGGTCTGGTCTATTCGCGCTTCAACCATCCCAACTCAGAGATCGTCGAGGACCGGCTGGCGGTCTATGAGGGAACCGACGCCTGCATCCTGTTTTCGTCGGGCATGTCGGCGATCGCCACCACGCTGCTTGCCTATGCCCGTCCGGGCGATGTCATCTTGCATTCGCAGCCGCTTTACGGCGGCACCGAGACGCTTTTGACGCGCACGCTGTCCGGCTTCGGCATCGGCGCTGTCGGCTTTGCCGATGGCGTCGACGAGAAGGCGATGCGGGCGGCTGCCGATGCTGCCGTAGCGAAGGGGCGCGTCTCGGTTATCCTTATCGAAACCCCGTCAAATCCGACCAACAGCCTGGTCGACATCGCGCTGATCAGGAAGATCGCCGACGAAATAGGCTCTAGCCAAGGGTCGACGCCGATCATCATCTGCGACAACACGCTGCTCGGCCCGGTGTTCCAGCGGCCGATCGAGCATGGCGCTGATGTCTCGGTCTATTCGCTGACCAAATATGTCGGCGGCCATTCCGACCTGATCGCCGGTGCAGCCATGGGCAGCAAGGCGGTGACCAAGCCGATCAAGGCGCTGCGGGGCGCCATCGGCACGCAGCTCGACCCGCATTCCTGCTGGATGCTCGGCCGCTCGCTGGAGACGCTGTCGATCCGCATGGAGCGCGCCAACGACAATGCTCGCCTGGTCGCCGAATTCCTGCGTGATCATGCCAAGGTCGAGAAGGTGCATTACCTGCCGTTCGTCGGCCAGGACACAGCCGCCGGCCGCGCCTACAAGGCACAGTGCAGCGGCGCCGGCTCGACCTTCTCCTTCGACATCAAAGGTGGAGAAAAGGCGGCCTTTGCCTTTCTCAACGGGCTGCAGATCTTTAAACTGGCGGTGAGCCTCGGCGGCACGGAATCACTCGCCAGCCACCCGGCGGCGATGACCCATTCCGGCATCCCCTTCGACGTGCGCCAACGCATCGGCGTGCTGGAGACCACGGTCAGGCTGTCCATCGGCGTCGAGCACCCGGACGATTTGATCGCCGACCTGACGCAGGCGCTGGCCGGCGCCTGATTGTTGGCTTAACGGAAAGTCAAAAGGAGGCGGGTGGACCGTCCCCTTTTCATCCGGCCGGTAACATCTGCGTGTGCCGGGATACATTGCCTCGTTCAGCCGTTGCAGGGAAGCATCCGTGCGCCGGGGAGCCGTACGGGATGCTGCAATCAACGGAGGTTCTTCATGCGCATCCTATCGTTGCCGATGCTTTCGGCGCTCGCCGTTTCGACCGCCTTCCTGCTCGCATCGCCGGCCATGGCCGATGTTGTGAAGTACAAGGCGACTCTCGATGGCGGTCAGCAGAACCCACCTGTCACCACCAAGGGCAAGGGGACCGCAACATTCACCTTCGACACCGCCAAGAAGAAGCTCAGCTGGAACGTCAAATATTCCGACCTCAGCGGGCCTGCGACGGCCGCCCACATTCACGGCCCGGCCGCGATGGGCGAAAATGCCGGGCCTGTGATCCCGTTCAAGAAGCTCAAGAGCCCGATCAAGGGTTCGGAGTCGTTGACCGACGCGCAGGCTGCCCATCTGGAGGCCGGCAAATACTACGTTAACGTCCACACCGCCGCCAACAAGGACGGCGAAATCCGCGGCCAGATCGAAGCTGTGAAGTAGCGTAACCAGGCCGACAAAAGGGGCGGTCGGCCGCCCCTTTTTCGTCAGGCCTTGTCGCGGATCTGCGTCATCGTCCTTGTCGGCGTGATCGCCTCGGGGTCGAGCCTGATCTCGACGATCGCCGGCTTGCCGCTGGCCCGCGCGCGTTCGAAGGCGGGCGCGAAATCGGTCGTCTTCTCCACGGTCTCGCCATGGCCGCCATAGGCGCGGGCAAGGGCGGCAAAGTCGGGGTTCTTCAGATCTGTGGCGACGACGCGGCCGGGATAGTCGCGCTCCTGATGCATCCTTATGGTGCCGTAAATGCCGTTGTTGACGACGATGACGATGATCGGCAGGTCATACTGGACGGCGGTCGCAAATTCCTGGCCGTTCATCAGGAAGCAGCCGTCTCCGGCAAAGGCGATCACGGTGCGGTCCGGATAGAGAGTCTTGGCCGCGACCGCGGCCGGGGTGCCGTAGCCCATCGAGCCGGAGGTCGGCGCGCCTTGCGTGGCAAAGCGGCGGAAGCGGTGGAAGCGATGGACCCAGGTGGCGTAGTTGCCGGCGCCGTTGGTCAGAATGGCGTCGTCGGGCAGCATCTTTTCCAGGTAATTCATGATCGGTCCCATCTGGACCGGGCCAGGGCCGCTTTCCGGCGGCGTCGACCAGTCGAGATAGGCCGCGTGCAACTTGGCTGTCTCATCGGCCCAGGCTGGCGCGGAGGCCGGCTTGCGCTTGGCAAAGGCTTCGACGAAGGCAGATGGTGAAGCATTGATTGCCAGCGTCGGCCGGTAGACGCGGCCGAGTTCACCGGCATCGGCATGGACATGCACCAGCGTCTGGTCGGGATAGGGGCTCTTCAGCAGCGTGTAGTCGGAAGAGGGCATCTCGCCCATGCGGCCGCCGATCAGCAGCATCAGGTCGGCCTGCCCGATCGCCGTCGCCAGCTTCGGGTTGATGCCGATGCCGACATCGCCGGCATAGTTCGGGTGGAGATGATCGAACAGCATCTGGCGGCGGAAGGAACAGCCGACCGGCAGCGACCAGGCTTCGGCGATCGCACGCATGCGTGCCACTGCTTCCTCGTCCCAGCGAGTGCCGCCCAGGATGACGAAAGGACGCCTGGCTTTGCCGAGCAGTTTCTCCAGCGCGTCGAGTTCGGCTTCGCCGGGGCGGGTTTCGACAGGTGTGTGCGGCAAGGCCGCGGGCGCTTCGACGACGCTGGTCAGCATGTCCTCGGGCAGCGAGATGACGACGGGACCGGGACGGCCTGAGGTTGCCACCGCAAAGGCTCGGGTGACGAATTCGGGGATGCGCGCGGCATCATCGATCTCGACCACCCATTTGGCGATGTCGCCGAAGAACCGCTTGTAATCCACCTCCTGGAACGCCTCGCGCTCCTTGGCGTGGCTGGCGACCTGACCGATGAACAGGATCACGGGGACCGAATCCTGCATAGCGATGTGAATGCCGGCCGATGCGTTGGTGGCGCCGGGGCCGCGGGTGACGAAACAGATGCCGGGCTTGCCGGTCAGCCGCCCCTGGCAATCGGCCATCATCGCAGCACCGCCTTCCTGGCGGCAGACGATGGTACGGATCGGCGAGTCATGCAGCGCGTCAAGCACCGCGAGATAGGATTCGCCCGGCACGCAAAAGATGCGATCGGTGCCGTTCGCTTCCAGCGCGTCGACGATCAGTTGTCCGCCGGTCTTCATTTCGCTGATCTCTCCAGTTCGGCAAGGATTTCTTCGGTGTGTTCGCCAAGGCGCGGCGAGGGGCGCTCATAGACCAGCGGCGTGCCGGACATCACCATCGGCGCGCGCACCGACGGCAGACGATTGCCGTGGCCGTCGTCAAGGTCGAGGCGCATGCCGCGCGCGATGGTCTGCGGATCGGCAAACATCTGGCCGATATTGTTGATCGGGCTCGCCGGCACGCTTGCCGCTTCGAGCTTCGCCAGCAGCGGATCGCGATCCCAGTTCTTCAACGTTTCGATCATATGCTCGCGCAATTTCGCCCGGTTGGCGACACGGGCCGGGTTGGTGGCGAAATCGGGATTCGCTGGGAGATGGTCGAGACCAACAGCGGCACAGAATTTGCCGAACTGGCCGTCATTGCCGACCGCCAGGATGATGTGGCCGTCCCTGACCGGCACGACCTCATAAGGGGCGATGTTCATATGCGCATTGCCCATCTGCACCGGCGACTTGCCGGAGACGAGGTAGTTGAGGTTCTGGTTGCCGAGCGCCGAGATCTGGGTGTCGAACAGCGCCATGTCGATATGCTGGCCTTCGCCGGTCTTTTCGGCATGGCGAAGCGCTGCCTGGATGGCGATCACCGAATAGAGGCCGGTGAAAATGTCCGAGATGGCAACGCCGGCCTTTTGCGGCTCGCGTCCGGCCTCGCCGGTGATCGACATCATGCCGGCCATGGCCTGGATGATGAAATCATAGCCCGCGCGTGGCGCATAGGGCCCGTCCTGACCGAAGCCGGTGATCGAGCAATAGACAAGGCGCGGGTTGATCGCCTTCAGGCTCTCGAAGTCAAGGCCATACTTCTTCAGGCCGCCGAGCTTGAAGTTTTCGATCAGTACGTCGGCCGTGGCGACCAGCCGGCGCACTGTCTCCGCTCCTTCGGGCGTCGAGAAATCAACCGCGATGGAACGCTTGCCGCGATTGCAGGAATGGTAATAGGCGGCCGACAGGTTTTCGCCGTCATGACTCATGACGAAGGGCGGGCCCCATTTGCGGGTGTCGTCGCCGCCATCGGGGCTCTCGACCTTGATGACATCGGCGCCGAGATCGGCCAGCAATTGTCCTGCCCATGGGCCGGCCAAGATGCGGGCAAGTTCGACGACGCGGACGCCTTTCAGCGGAGGTTCAGCCATAAATCACCAGAAACGGGTCGGAACCGCAGCCTCTATCAATCCGGGATGCCGCTGTCACGGGCCTTGCGCTGGGCCAAGCTTTCATCCCTTCAGGATGCCGTCGGCCCAGGCGGCGAAATCGTCCATAATGAGGTCGCGGTTCACTTCGTTCAGGCTTTCGTGGCGTGTGTCGGCGTAAACCTTTGAAACCAGATTCGAAAAGTCCATTGCACGCATGCGTTTGGCGAGATGGTCAATGCCCTTGCCATAGTCGGAAGCGGGGTCCTTCTCGCCGCCGACGATGCTGACAGGAAGATCGCGCCTTATGCCGGCAAAGCCGGAATCCTTGCCGCCGTTCTGCGCCATCTCCACGACATCGCGCCACATCGAGATCGAGGCGTCCCAGCCGCATAGCGGATCGGCGATGTATTTGGCCACTTCCGCTTCGTCGCGCGACAGCCAGTCGAACAGCGTCTTGTGGTTGGGCACCGCCTTGCCCCAGGCCTGGAAGGTCAGCCGGGGCAAGATGCGCGAGGGGACGTCGGAGCCTAGCCTGAATCGCTCATAAGCCAGGATGGCTAGCGCAAGCTGACCAAGCAGACCTTGCGAGAAATTGCCGTTCCAGATCGCGGCGGCGTGCACCCGTGGCGAGTGCGCCAGGAGGTAATTGAGCGCCACCGATGCGCCCATCGAATGGCCGAACAGGATGACCGGCAGGCCGGGCTGCTCCTTTGCGATCAAATCGTGCACTGCGTCGATATCTGCGATCACCTTGGCAGGGCCGCCTGTGCCGGCGAACCTGCCCAGCGGGGCATCGGGCGCCTTGGTCGCGCCGTGGCCGCGATGGTCGTGGACGTAGACATGAAAGCCTCTCGGCGACAGGTAATCGGCGAAGCGGGCATAGCGCGCGGCATGCTCGGCCAGGCCGTGGTTGATCTGGACGACCGCGCGCGGGCTGCCCGCGGCGTGCTTCACGTAAAGGTTGAGCGCCGCCCCGGTCGGTGAGGCCAGCGTCGTCCGCTTGTCAAATGCCATGTCTCGCTCCCTCAGCGACTGTTGGGCGACGGCGGGAGCGACGTCAAGGGGAGGTCGGGAAGCGCCAAGCCGCACCTTGTGGACATTGTTTTTTGCGGCCGGCGAAAGAAATCGTAATTCTGACATGTCGCACGTTTCTAGCTTGCGCTATGACACGCTAGGAGTGCTGGAATGCGGATATCGGCAATAGTGGCTGCGGTGTTTGTTGCGCTGGCCGGCGCGGGCATGGCGCGAGCCGACGTGAAGATGAGCGGCTCCTTCGTAGCCGATGCCGCATGTCCGGCAACGCAGGCGATCAAGAGCGGCAAGAACCCGGGCAATGTTTCGACAACGGCCGGACAGAGCTACGACCTCCTGGCCGGCAACAAGGATACGCCGACGCATTACCTCATCCGCGTTCCCGGCGCCGATCCGGAGCGTCGCTGGGTCAAGATCAGCTGTGGCCATGTCACCGGCGGCAGCGCGTCGGCCCAGCCGGCCGCACCAGCCGATCAGGGCAAACCTGCGGCTTCGGGAAAGCCTGAATATGTCTTTGCGCTGAGCTGGCAGCCGGCCTTCTGCGAAACCAAGTCGAGCAAGCCCGAATGCCAGGCGCAGACGGCGGGCGGTTTCGACGCGTCGCATTTCACCTTGCACGGTCTGTGGCCGCAGCCGAACGGCAATTTCTATTGCCAGGTGCCGGCGAGCGACAAGGCCAATGACAATCCGGCTCATTGGGCAGACCTGCCGCCGGTCGATCTCGATGCCAACACGCGCGCCGAGCTCGACCAGGTGATGCCGGGCACGGCGTCGAAGCTCGAACGGCATGAGTGGATCAAGCACGGCACCTGCTACGGCAAGAGCCAGCAGGAGTATTTTGCCGAGGCGTTGAACCTGATGCGGGCGGTGAATGCCTCGCCGGTGCGCGAGCTTTTCACCAAGAATGTGGGCAAGCAGCTGACCTCGGACCAGATCCGCAACGCCTTCGACAGCGCCTTCGGCGCCGGGGCCGGCGCGCGGGTGCGCGTGTCCTGCCTGGTCGATCCGTCAAGCGGCAGGCGGCTGATCGGCGAGCTCACGCTCGGCCTGACCGGCCCGATCGGCCCCGACAGTTCGCTGGGCAATCTGATGCTCGCCTCGGCGCCGACGACCAAGGCCGGCTGCCCGAAGGGCTCGGTCGATGCGGCCGGGTTCCAGTAGGATTTCCGTCTGTCGCCTCGCAGCGACGCGGTGATAAGGACGCATTTCATTCGCGGGGGTGGCGATGAGCGGCATGACATCGGGCGCACTGGCGCGGCTGGCTTTCTGGGCCAGGGGAATGATCGCAATTCAGGACGGCCGCATGGAATGGCCGGGCTTTTCCTATACCGATGCCGAGTGGGCGCGCATGCGCGTGCTCGCCGCGCCGATCGGGGCAGGCCGCTACCAACTGTTCACCTGGGTCAATGCCGCGATCTTCATCGCCATCGCCGCGCTCGGCATCGTCTGTGTCTTCCTGCCGCTGGCAACCCTCTTGTTTCCAGTGCCGGCCGAGACCAGCGCGCTGAAATTCTCAGCTCTGCTGGCGGCATGCGCTTTCCTCATCATCGGACTTGGCCTGCCAATCTCAATGCGCCTGTCCAGCGCGCTCATGGCCTCCAAGGACATGCGCGCCGGCCTTGTCACCGAGGCCGGCGACGATGCGCTGGCGGCGAAAGTGTCCTGGCAGGTCAACCGCATCATGCTGGTCATGTGCGGCCTGCTGGTGCCGGGCATCCTGCTGTTCATCGCGTACGATATCGATGCCGGTCCGATCATCACCACGCTGAAATGGCTGGCGATCGCAGTGATGGGCGTTTCGGTTGCGGTCGGCGCGTTGCAGCAGCGCAAGCGGAGCCAATAGGCGCCAGTGCTTCAGCCGCTTATGCCGCGTCCGCGGTGTGAGTGTCCGCGCGGCCTGCGATCGATCCTGTTTTGACGCTGAAGAGTTAACCGGCGATTTCAGCGCGCCCTGCGACCGGCGGAAAACTTAACGTGCGGTGTACGCCCGGCTTGAAATGGCAAAAGCGATTGCCGTTCGGCCCGGCATCGCCTACATAGCGCCCAACCTCCATTCAATCCGACATTTTCGGTCAACTGTCAGGGAAAGCGCGCGTGGCTCGCCAGTTCATCTATCACATGTCCGGCCTGTCCAAGGCCTATGGCACCAAGAAGGTGCTCGATAACGTTCATCTGTCATTCTATCCGGATGCCAAGATCGGCATTCTCGGGCCTAACGGCTCGGGTAAGTCGACCATCCTGCGCATCATGGCCGGGCTCGACAAGGAGTTCCAGGGCGAGGCCTGGCTGGCCGAGGGTGCTACTGTCGGCTATCTCGCGCAGGAGCCGCATCTCGACCCGAACAAGACCGTGATGGAAAACGTCATGGAAGGCGTCGCCCGGAAGACCGCCATCATCGAGCGCTACAACGAACTGATGATGAACTATTCCGACGAGACGGCGGACGAGTCCGGCAAGCTCCAGGATGAGATGGACCGGTTGAACCTGTGGGATCTCGAACAGCAGGTCGAGATGGCGATGGACGCGCTGCAGTGCCCGCCAGGCGATTCCGAAGTGACCAACCTGTCGGGCGGCGAGCGCCGCCGCGTCGCGCTTTGCCAGCTGCTGCTGCGCCAGCCCGACCTTCTACTGCTCGACGAACCGACCAACCATCTCGACGCCGAGACGACGGCGTGGCTGGAAAAGCACCTTCGCGACTATCCTGGCTCGGTGCTGATCATCACCCACGACCGCTACTTCCTCGACAATGTCACCGGCTGGATCCTCGAACTCGATCGCGGCCGCGGCATTCCTTACGAGGGCAACTACACCAAATATCTCGACGCCAAGGCCAAGCGCCTGATCCAGGAAGGCCGCGAGGACGACGCCCGCCAGAAGTCGATCTGGCGTGAGCGCGAGTGGATCCAGTCCTCGCCCAAGGCACGCCAGACCAAGTCCAAGGCGCGTATCAAAGCGTACGAGGAATTGGTCGAGCAGTCGCAGAACCGCAAGCCGACCGACACGCAGATCGTCATCCCGTCGAGCGAGCGTCTCGGCAATGTCGTCATCGAGGTCGAGGGGCTCAACAAGGGCTTTGGCGACGAGCTTCTGATCGAGAACCTGTCGTTCAGGCTGCCGCCCGGCGGCATTGTCGGCGTCATCGGCCCGAACGGCGCCGGCAAGACGACGCTGTTCAAGACCTTTACCGGCCAGGAAAAGCCGGATGCGGGAACGGTGCGCATCGGCGAGACGGTCAAACTCGGCTATGTCGACCAGAGCCGCGACGCGCTCGATGGGAACAAGACGGTGTGGGAAGAGATTTCAGGCGGCGCTGAGATCATCAAGCTCGGCAAGCACGAGGTCAACAGCCGCGCCTATTGCTCGTCCTTCAACTTCCGTGGCGGCGACCAGCAGCAGAAGGTCGGCAATCTGTCGGGCGGCCAGCGCAACCGCGTGCATTTGGCCAAGATGCTGAAGGGTGGCGGCAATGTGCTGCTGCTCGACGAACCGACCAACGACCTCGACACCGAAACGCTGGGCGCGCTGGAAGACGCGCTCGAAGCCTATGCCGGCTGCGCTGTCATCATCAGCCACGACCGCATGTTCCTCGACCGCATGGCCACCCACATGCTGGCCTTCGAGGGCGACGCGCATGTCGAATGGTTCGAAGGCAATTTCGAGGAATATGAGAAGGACAAGCTGCGGCGCCTGGGTGCGGAAGCAGCGGCGCCTCACCGCATGACCCACAAGCGTCTGACGCGGTAAGGGATACAGCGGGCGGCGGGTTCTCAAAGCGATATGAGGAGCTCAAATGGCTGATTGGTCCGCCGCCCAATATCTGAAGTTCGAGGATGAGCGCACGCGCCCGGCGCGTGATCTCGTCGCGCAGGTGCCGGTGGATTTCCCGCGCCGGGTGGTCGACATCGGCTGCGGGCCGGGCAACTCGACCGAGTTGCTGGTCGAGCGCTGGCCGGATGCCGAGGTCAGTGGCTTCGACACTTCGCCCGACATGATCGAAAAGGCGCGGGCGCGCCTGCCCAGCGTCAACTTCGACCTTGCGGATGCCTCGACATGGCAGCCGGCCGAGCCGGTCAACGTCATCTTCGCCAATGCGGTGTTCCAGTGGCTGCCCACCCATCCGGCTGTCTTCCAGCGGCTGATGGGCTTTCTCGCGCCCGGCGGCGCGCTGGCTGTCCAGATGCCCGACAATCTGCTTGAACCCTCGCATCAGCTGATGCGCAAGACCGCGGCCGAGATGCCGTTCACTGCCAAGATGGCGGGGGCTGCGCGCGGACCATTGCCGCCAGCATCGTTCTACTATGATCTGTTGTCGCCGCTCTCCGACCGGGTGGATATCTGGCATACGGCCTACAATCATCCGCTTGATGACGCCGAGGCGATCGTCGAATGGGTGAAGTCGACCGGGTTGAAGCCCTTTCTCGATCCGCTGGACACGGACGAGCGCAAGATTTTCCTCGGCAGCTACACCGCCAAGATAAAACAGGCCTATCCGAAGACCGCGAACGGCAAGGTGCTGCTGCGCTTCCCCCGCATCTTCATCGTCGCCAAGCGGGCCAGTTAATACTTTGGCGAACGCCGCCAATGCCATGGCTTAAGCCGGCGTAAACCGGCCGGGTGAGAAAAGTGTTGCGCCAAGCCTTTTCGTCGCCCACATGAGAACGACAACGCCTGCGCATGGACGGACTGGATATGCATCGCGTCATCATCAGCGGCATCGGCGTTGAAATCCCTGAAGCCAAGATCACCAATGAAGAACTGGTCGCCAGCTTCAATGCCTGGGTCGATGCTGAGAATGCGCGACGCGAGGTTTCGGGCGAGCCGCTGCTGCAGAAATCCGACAGCGCCTTCATCGTGCACGCCTCGGGCGTCCAGACCCGTCATGTCATCGAGCGGGAAGGCATTCTCGATCCGACCCGGATGGCGCCGCGCATCCCGGCGCGGCCCGACGATGCGCTGTCGCTGCAGGCCGAGTTCGGCGTCGCCTCGGCGAAAAAGGCGCTCGACCATGCCGGCCTGAAGCCGTCCGACATCGACATGGTGATCTGCTCGGCCTCGCACCAGCAGCGGCCCTATCCGGCAATCGCCATCGAAATGCAGGAGGCGCTGGGCACCAAGGGCGCCGGTTTCGACATGGGCCTTGGTTGTTCGTCGGCGGCCGCCGCTCTGCACATCGCGGTCAATCTGGTGCGCACGGGCGCGCACAAGCGGGTGCTGGTAGTTACCCCGGAGATCATCACCGGTCATCTCAATTTCCGCGACCGGCAGACGCATTTCATCTTCGGCGACGCGTCCGTGGCAATGGTGGTCGAGGGTTTGGCCAAGGGCGAGAAGCGGCCGGGGCGCTTCGAGGTGCTGGACACGCGCACATGGACGCAGATGTCGAACAATATCCGCACCAATCTGGGCTACCACACCCGCACCGCCCAGGACGATCCCTACATGATCAACCTCGAGGGCAATCTGATCAAACAGGTCGGCAACAAGGTGTTCAAGGAAGTCACCGTCGCCGGCCACAAATTCATTGTCGAGTTCCTGGCCGAGCACGGGCTGACGCCGCAAGCCGTCCGGCGCTTCTGGCTGCATCAGGCCAATGCGCGGATGAACGCCATGATCCTGAAGCTGGCTTTCGGGCATGAGGTCGACCACGACCGTGCGCCAATGGTGCTGGAGCGGCTCGGCAACACCGCCGGCGCCGGCGCCATCATCGCGCTGTCGGAAAACCACGCTGACATGAAGCCTGGCGATTTCGGCGTGCTGTGCGCGTTTGGCGCCGGGTATTCGATTGGTGGCGCGCTGTTGCGGATGTTGTAATCAAGCTGGCGCGAACGGTACCAGCATCGGCACCCGTCGAGTATAATCGTCATAGGCGCTACCCAGTTCGCCGCGCAGAAAGCGCTCCTCAAGCCTTGCCTTGACGACGATGCCGATGGTGAGAAAGGCCGCGCCGGCGATGCCCCAGACCGTGCCTTTGGCCGCCATGGTGGCCAGGATCGCCAAGAGCAGTCCGGTATAGATTGGATGGCGGACCATTCCGTAGGGGCCGGTATCGACGACACGATGTTCGGCCTTGGCCGTCACCGAAGCCGACCAGAGACGGCCGAGATGAAGCCGCGCCCACCAGGCGAACAAAAGGCCAATGGCGATGAGCCCCGCGCAGATCCACGCTTCGGCAAGGGTCGGAAACCAGAACCTCAGCCGGCCGGCATAGCCATGCGCGGGAATGAACAACAGCACCGCGCCGAGCAACCACAAAGCGCGATAGCGCAGCTCCGCCTGGATGCCGGCGCGCTTTTGCGCCGGGTCGGACCAGAAGGCGGCTAGAAACCAGGACACGACCCAGATCAGCCAGAGCAATGTGATTGCCGTCCCGGGACGCATGGGAGATCTCCACAGACTTGTTTCATCATGAAGCCGGTGCAGCACGGCGGCATTGCGGCGCAATGCGCAACTGGTTCCCTTTTTCAGGTAAGAAGATCGTGATCCGCGCTCATTGGCCGGAAAACATCCACTGCACGCCAAAGGCGTCGACCAGCATGCCGAAACTGGTTCCCCAATATTGCCGCGCCAAAGGCACGGTGATCCGGCCGCCGGCGGCCATGCGGTCGAAAAGCTCGCGCATTTTGGCCGGGTCGTCGAACTCCAGCATTAAAGCGGAGCCTTTCATCGGCTCCGCATCATCATTGTCGGAGGCGTGAAACAGCGCGCCCGGACCTTCGAAGCGCGCGTGCAGCACCTTTCCGCGCATGGCTTCGGTGCGCACCGGCATGCTGTTGCCACCCCAGCGCAGCAGGATGGTTGCCCGGCCAAGACCGCATTGTTCGTAGAAGGCCAGTGCCGGTTCGCAATTGGTGGTGAAGAACAGCGAAGGGGAGAGCCGCATCGGTTCGTTCGTGTTCGATGGCGTTTGCCGTATCACTGCGCCGCCGCAGTAGCGGCAGCGATGAGGGATTCACCCGTATACTGCCTGTCGCCGATACCCCAGCCGCCGTCGGGCGCGTTGACGATGTTGATCCAGGTGTTTTCGGGCCTGTGACCGGGCACGCAGAGCTCGGCAACTGCAGCGGCGGCAGCGGCAATGAAGGCCTTGCGGGCATCGACAGACGAAAGCCCGATGTTGGGCAGTTTCAACTCGACCATGACGACAGGTCGATTGGCGCCGCCGGCGTAGATGTGGTGCGGCGGAAGGATGTGGACCGTGCCACCGACAATCTCAGCGAAGAACGCATTGCCGGTGGTGCCTGAGGCTTCGATGAGGGCGGCGCTGAGACGCGGCAGGATTTCGCGCTCTCCCGCCGGTGTCAGTACGCCTTGCGGCGCGGTCACGGTGATGGGCATTTTTCTCTCCTCTCCTGGTATCGCATGGCGCTGCAGTTGCTGCTTGCCATGTTTCGTATCGATTGTTACGTTATGCGGAGAAGCTGAGTCAATAGGTTTCGTACCGATCGCTATGGATAATTTGGAAAAGCCGCGCGGCGGTCGGCCACGCGCCTTCGACCCCGACCGGGCACTGGATGCGGCGATGCATCTGTTCTGGGAGCATGGCTATGAGGCGACGTCGCTCACCATGCTGCGCGCGGCGATGGGGCTGACGCCGCCGCAGATCTACAACGCCTTCACCGACAAGGAGACTTTGTTCCGCAAGGCGCTTGAGCGCTACCACCAGACCGAGATCGGCTTTGCGCTGGAAGCGCTGAGCGCCCCGGTTTCGACGGGGGAGGCGATCCGGCGGTTGCTGCTCGGGGCGGCGGAGGCCTATTCCAGGCCAGGCAAGCCCGGCGGCTGCCTGTTCGTCAGCGGCGCGCTGGCAGCCTCGCCGCAGGCGCAGGCCATTGCCGATGAGCTCAAGACCTATCGCAAGGCGAGCGAAGCGGCGATCGCGGGACGGCTGGCGCAGGGCAAGGCAAAAGGTGACTTGCCGGAAGGAATTTCCGTCGAGGGTTTCGCCAAATACCTGGCCGGCACCATGAACGGCATGTCGATCCAGGCGCGGGACGGCGCTTCGGTGGAAGAGCTGCGCGCTTTGGCCGAGACCGCTCTTGCGGCCTTGCCGCTCGAGAGGCAAAACCACGGGCATGATTCAGAGACAGAACGCCACGCCGGATCTCTTCCCCGAGGCTGAGAGGCCGGTCGAAATCATTCCTGCCAAGAAGCTTTCCGCCAAAGTGGCGGCGCTCTACGTCGCGCCGTCAGATCATTTCCAGACGCGCCTGGTGGAAGAGTTGCGGCTCGGTTTCGACGGTATCGACGGCGACTTCCACGCCGGCGCCACGCGCCGTTCCGGCGGGCGCGAACCCTGGTATCTGCGTGGCACCGAAATGCGCAACGAAAGGCAGATATCGATCGTGGCGGCGGACGAACTCGCCATCGTCGCCGAACGGATGGGCCTCGCCGAAATCAAGCCGGAATGGATCGGCGCCAATCTGCTGATGGAAGGCGTGCCGCATCTGTCGATGCTGCCGTCAGGCACGCTGTTGTTCTTCAGGGATGGGGTGACGATCAAGGTCGATGCGCAGAACGGACCGTGCCGCCTTGCCGGACGTTCGATTGCCGAAAATGCCGGGATGGCCGATCGCGAGGCCGGCGCGCTGGCCTTCCCCAAGGCGGCGAAGCGGCTGCGCGGCCTGGTTGCCTGGGTCGAGAAACCGGGATGTATTACTACAGGGGACGAGATTTCGGTGCGCGTGCCCGAGCAGTGGATTTATCGGGCCTAAGTATCGCTGAGGGCAGGAGCTGCGCCGCCAAGGCGACGCAGCCCGATCTAAATTCTTTGGTTTTGCGCAATTCCGGACGGAAAACCGTTACACACTTTTCCTGGAATTGCGCTAGACGCGTTCAAGCTGCCTTGCGGTTCTTCTTCGCGCCCTGCGCTTCGACCGAAACGTGGTCCCACTTTTCCCAAAGCGCGATGCGGTTGGCGTATTCCTGCTTGATCATTGGCAGGCCGCCGTCGCCGAAGAACACGCGCAGCGGCGGCTCCGCGGCATCGACGATTTCGAGCATCGCCGGTCCGGTGGCCTCGGGGTCACCGGCCACGGCGCGGCTTCGGCGCTCGGCCATTGCGGCACGGGCAGGTGCGTAGGCCTCGATCGGCTTGGAGACCTTGGCCGAGGCGCCGGACCAGTCGGTGGAGAAGCCGCCCGGCTCGACCAGCGTGACGTGGATGCCGAACTCGGCAACTTCCAGGCTAAGCGACTGGCTGAAGGCTTCGAGCGCCCATTTCGAGGCGTGGTAGAGGCCGAGCGAGGCAAAAGCGTTGACGCCGCCGATCGACGAGATCTGGATTATGTGGCCCGAGCGCTGCGACCGCATGATCGGCAACGCGGCCTGGGTGACCCAGAGCGCGCCGAAGACATTGGTCTCGATCTGGTCGCGGGCTTCCTGTTCACTGACTTCCTCGATGGCGCCGAAATGGCCATAGCCGGCATTGTTGATGACGACGTCGAGCCGGCCAAAACGCTTGTGCGCCTCGGCGATTGCTGCATTGACGGCCTTCTTGTCGGTGACGTCGAGCTTTATTGCGGCGATGTTGTCGCCATATTCGGCGACGAGATCGGCGAGGGTGCCGGCGTCACGCGCGGTCGCGGCGACACGGTCGCCACGAGCGAGCGCTGCCTCGGCCCAGACGCGGCCAAAACCCTTCGACGATCCGGTGATGAACCAAACCTTTGATGTCATGATGTTGAATCCTTGCCCATGCGGGCCGTGAATTGGGGATGGAAACGGAGGCTTCTCCGTTTGTGCCATATACGGTGCATCCCGCGATTTTCCAGAGGCGAGGGAGATTCTTTTTGAGGCTGCCGGTTAAGCAACAGGCTCGGTTGGTCAGGGATAGCGCACCGGGATCGCCCAGGCCGGGTCGTCATGCTTTTGCCGTAGCGCGCCATCAGCCGACTGGTGATCGCGCCTATCTTACCGTCGGCGACAGGAGCGCCGTCGATCACCGTCACCGGCATGATGCCGCCGGCTGTGGAGGTGATGAAGACTTCATCGGCTCCCTTCAGCGCGGCGACGCTGACATCAGCCGGGGCGGCGGCAAGGCCGGCTTCGGCGCAAAGATCGAACACGGTTCGCCGGGTGATGCCGGGCAGAACGCCGATGGCCGGCGTCGACAGTTGGCCAGCCTTGACGCAGAACACGTTGAAGCCGGGGCCTTCGGCGACATTGCCGTCTGGAAATGACATTTTGTAATCTCCCCTTATCCCCACACGGGCTGTAATAGTGCTGTATCTGTAGGCGGACTGTCGAATCCCGAGGCACTGTGATGCGACTTACAGAGCGGCCAGCCAAAGGTCGTTAACCATGGCGCAAAGGTCTGAAGCGCGGAACAGGCTGGAACAACAGCGGACTCTAAAGGTTGGTTCTGCGCCGGGTCTCCAACGCCCCGGGCCAACTGCGCCTGCCGCTGCCGTGAATGGAGCGGCAGGCTTCTTCGACCGGCGGCCTTTGGTGACCCAAATGGGGTCAGTTATTTTGGCACCGCAATTGCATAGAGAAGATATGGTTGGGGGTGGGTGAGGGTCCGCCACTTCATCGCGAACGACGGAAC